>NZ_FOFF01000056.1 GCF_900110755.1 Streptomyces sp. yr375 | reverse complement strand
TGATCAAGATCGGCCGGTTCGAGCCGACGAGTCAGGTCTGCTCCACCTGCGGAGTCAAGGACGGGCCCAAACCCCTGAACGTCCGGGAATGGACCTGTAGCGCCTGCGGCACCGTCCACGACCGGGACACCAACGCCGCGATCAACGTGAAGACGGCCGCCGGACTGGCGGTATCGGCCTGCGGAGCGCCGGTAAGACCAGAACTCGTTCTGGCACAGCGTGAAGAAACAGGAAGCCACGGATTCCCCATCGGAAACTGTGCCGCGTAGCGGCACAGCAACCGGTAGAGAAGGCCAGAATCCTCGTCCTTCAGGACGAGGAGCATGTCAATCCGTCTCGCACAACAACATCGACGACGGCTGGGACCTCTACACCAAGACCGACACGGGCGCGATCGGCCCGGTGACCATCGAGGACTCCCTCTCCTACGACAACGGCACCCTCTCCGACGGCACCGTGAACTCCAACGGCGACCGCAACGGCTACAAGCTCGGCGGCGACGACATCGCCGTCAACCACGTCGTGCGGCGCAGCATCGCCTTCCACAACGGCAAGCACGGGTTCACGTACAACAGCAACCCGGGCTCCATGGCCGTCTCGAACAACCTGAGCATCGACAACGCCACCCGCAACTACTCCTGGGACGCGGGCACTTCAGTCTTCCGCACCAACACGTCATGCCGCTTCAACGTAACCGGCTCCAACGACAAAACCACCGGCGACGCCGACACCACCAACCAATTCTGGACCGGCACCAACGGCTCACGCTGCTCGGCGTACGCAGGCAACCTCGGCTGGTCCTACACCTCGGACGGCAAGCTGGTCGTAACGCTAGGAGGCAAACAGGTCACCCTGTAACCGGCGTTGTCGACCTCCAGGTCGATCAGCCGCTGCGCATTGATCGTGTGGTTGTCGAACGCACCGGTGAGTTCGAGGCTCACGATCCCGTGGACCCGCGTCCAGACCAGGATGGCGGCGTGCGCCACGCCCGCCCGCTCCTGCGAGCGGGCCCACAGCCGCAGTTGCCCGTCCAACGTACGGTCCCCCGCTGGTGCCGTCGGCCGGCGCGGCCCCCTGCACGGCCACCAACAGATCCATGAGCAGCGCCACCGCCTGATCCAACGGAGTCTGCATGGTCTGCCCGGCGACCTCCCCGGGCAGGCCGCCGGGCAGGTCACCGGCCCGCTCGCCGAACAGCATGCCGTAGCGCCGCCGGTACCTCAGCGCCCAGTCGCGGCACGCGGTGACCACCAGCCGAACCCGCGTGCGCGGCGCCCTCCTGCCGCCCTCCACGGCCTGGCTCATCGCCGGCGCGGTCACTCCCGTACAGGTTCCTGGAGCGGTACGCCGGGCGCGTGTGTGAGCAGATGACGGGCGGTCACCCGGCCCCCCCAGGGGACGACCGGCCACCTCGGGTTCCGGCGGGATGCAGCGCGTAGTGACGGGCCGGCTATGGCCGATGGTTTGTGTCCCGAGGCGGTGGCTGTGGGTTCGGGCCGTGGTCCCAAGGACGTAGCCCGCAGGCGTCCCAGGAGAAGCTACGCAGGCGGGCCTGTTCGACGAGCGTGGCGGTGTCGCCGTAGGTCAGGTTGAGGTGCCGGCCGAGGACGACGACGGCCACGCTGCCCGCGCCCGCCTTCTTGAGGGCGGCCGCTGCGGACTGGGCGTGGTGGCACGTGGTCCAGGTGTCGTCGATGAGCAGGACGTTCTCGCCCCAGAGCGCGGAGGCGGAGTAGCGCGAAGAGGAGGCCGTACGGCCGAGGGCGGCCGCGTCCGATGCCGGGGTGAGCAGGTCTCGATAGCGGCCGCGAGTGGCTCCGACCATGTCGGCCACCATGGTGCGCAGCGGATGGTCCTCCCGGCCGCTGGTGCTGGGCACCGAGGTGACGATGTCGAAGCCGCGTACGGCGCAGTGGGCCGTGATACACGCTTCGTGCAGGGCGAGGAAGCGCCACAGGACGGCGGCCAGGCCCGTGCGGAAGTACTGCTGCTGCGCTCCCACGACGTTCTTGTAGCGCCACAGTTCGTTGGCGTACTGCTCGTTCTTGAGGGCCAGGCTCACCGGGACCACGGCATCGGCGACCTTGGAGCCCAAGATCTTTCTGGCTTCCTGGCATTGCCAGCAGGTGGGATAGCCGGGTTTCGCCGTGCCCCGGCAGACCTGGCACACGCCGGGCCCCGGCAGCAGCGGATGGACGAGAAAGTTGGCGTAGCGGGCGGCCAGTTCACCAACGGTTGCCATGCGGCCCGCCGCTTATGCCCAGGTGAGCTCGCCCGTGGTGGGGACGAGCGAGTCGAGTCGGCTGAAGACGTCGTCCGGGCCGTCGATGACGGTGGTATTGGGCCGGTTCGCGTACTCCCGGGCCCATTCGTGGGTCATGAGTGAGCGCATGAGGAAGACCCGGCGGCCGTGTTCCAGGGCCAGCCGGGCCTGCATGCGGGCGCCACTGCGGTACGCCGCCTCCACCACGACGGTGGCCAGGCTGTAACCGCTCATCACGGCGTTGCGCAGGGGGAACGACGCCTTTGACTGCGGTGCGTCCGGCCAGAACTGGGAGATCACCAGACCACGCTCGGTGATGTCCCGCTGCAGGCCGGCGTTCTGCGCCGGGTAGGTCCGTCGCAGCCCGGTACCGATGACGGCGACCGTGCGGCCGCCGACGGCCAGGGCGGTGCCGTGTGCGGCGGTGTCGATGCCTGCGGCGAGGCCGCTGACCACGGTGACGCCACGCTCAGCGAGTCCACCCGCGATGGCACGGGCGTGGGCGATGCCTTCTGGCGTGGGAGTACGCGTACCGACGACTGCGACCCGCAGGTCGGCCGCGACGGACGTTCCCCGCAGAAAGAGGAACGGCGGCCGCTGATGGACCAGCCGTAGATAGAGCGGGTAGTCCTCGTCCAGGATCGTCACGAATCGCATGCCTTCGCGTTCCCAGGCGGCGATCTCGGCGGCGACGGCATCCAGGTCCACGGCCGGCCCGGTGTCGAAGAGGGCACTCTGCCCCGAGGCGTCGAGTGCGTTCTCGAGGACGTCGCGGGCGCTTCCGACGGTCTCGATCTGGTCGGTGAGCTCGGGCCAGGAACGATCACCGCGTCGCAGGAGTGCGACGAGGGCGGCTCGCTCCAGCTCGTGGTCCATGCTGCCAGTATAGGAAGAACGTCCTGTCGGCTGGACGCCTGCGGATCCGCTGGTCCAACCTGGCCGTCTCGGGCGGTATCGAGCGGTCGCCGTCACGGTCCGGTTCCGCCGTCGGGACGTAAGGTCAAGGCATGGGTGTGGAGGGGGACGGGGACGGGGCGTCGCTGGTGGATCTTGTGCGGGAGGCTGATGTCGGGAGTGGGGTGTGTCCGCAGCGGCTGGTTATGGAACATGTCACCAGTCGGTGGGGGACGCTGGTGCTGATCGCTTTGCGGGAGCGTTCGTACCGGTTCGGTGAGCTGCGGCGGGAGATCGGGAAGGTCAGCGAGAAGATGCTGACGCAGACCTTGCAGACGCTGGAGCGCGACGGGTTCGTCCACCGTGATGCCAAGCCGGTGATCCCGCCCCGGGTCGACTACTCGCTCACGGACCTCGGCCGTGAGGCGGCCGAGCAGGTCCGGAGCGTCGCGCAGTGGGTGGAGCGGCGGATGACGGCCATCGAGCAGGCCCGTGGGGAGTACGACTCCGGGAAGTCGTGACCCGCCCCCCCCTCGCGTCGGGTGGGGGCGGGCGGGTCTCGTTACGGGCCTTACGTACTTCTACGCGTCCTGCGCGCCGGGGCTTCCCAGCAGTTCCGACGCCGTCTGGAGCGGGGTCAGGACGTACTGGGGTGCCGCTTCGGGGTGGTCGTGGCAGGTGAAGCCGAGGCGGGTCATGGCCCGGACGACCTCGCCGCTGGTGAAGTCGCGGCGGTCCTGCCGGGTGAGGATCTCGCCCACCTGCTTCACGGGGTAGCGACGTCGGCCGATGGTCACGGACTCGCCGGTGACCAGCTCGGGCGTGATGCCCTTCATCGAGTCCAGCACCCCGTTCCTGGTCAAGTCGAACGGGTAACGGGCGATGACACAGCGCATGATGCCTCCCAGGGAGGAGAGGGTACGGGGGACTGGGGGTGGAGGACTTCTCGCAGGCGGGTTCGGTCCGTGTACGCGGAGCTGTCGCGGAAGGCGGTGAGCCGGGTCCGGGTGACGGCACCCGTGGTCTGGTCGTCGCCGTCGCACAGGAGCAGGTACTCGACCCGGGCGCTGTCCATGAGGGAGAGCGCCACTTCGATGGTCATGTCGTCGAGCACCCGGGGTTGCAGCATCCGAACCGGTGTCAAGAAGTCGCTCCTGCCGAGAGGGGAAAGGGAGGGATGGTGGGGTCAGGCTGCCGGGTCTGCCGCTGGGCGTTGGCGGGCCGTCGTCCGGCGCCAGCCTGCCTCCGCCGAGGAACGGCCGCCCTGGCCGCCACGGCCACGGCCGCCCCGGGACGCGGACGAGCCGCCGGCCCGTCGCGGTCGCTTCTCGGCGGCCGGTGCGGTGATGACGACCGGGACGCCGGACGGGGCCTGGGCGCCGGTGATGCGGCTCAGTTCCGCCTCGCCCGAGCGGACCGGGGTGACCTGGGGGGAGATGCCGGCGGTGGCCATCAGCCGGGTCATGCCGCGGCGTTGGGCGGGGGTGACCAGGGTGACCACGCTGCCGGACTCGCCGGCGCGGGCGGTACGGCCGCCGCGGTGCAGGTAGTCCTTGTGGTCGCTGGGCGGGTCGACGTTGACGACGAGGTCGAGGTTGTCGACGTGGATGCCGCGCGCGGCGACGTTGGTCGCCACCAGCACCGTCACATGGCCGCTCTTGAACTGGGCGAGGGTGCGGGTGCGTTGCGGCTGGGACTTGCCGCCGTGCAGGGCCGCCGCGCGGACACCGCTGCTGAGCAGGTGCTCGGTCAGCCGGTCCACCGCGTGCTTGGTGTCGAGGAACATGAGCACCCGGCCGTCGCGCGCCGCGATCTCGGTGGTCGTACGGTGCTTGTCGGCGTCGTGGACGTGGAGCACGTGGTGCTCCATCGTCGTCACCGCGCCCGCCGACGGGTCGACGGAGTGCACCACCGGGTCGCTGAGGTAGCGGCGGACGAGCAGGTCGACGTTGCGGTCGAGGGTGGCGGAGAACAGCATCCGCTGGCCGTCGGGGCGTACCTGGTCGAGGAGTTCGGTGACCTGGGGCATGAAGCCCATGTCGGCCATCTGGTCGGCCTCGTCGAGGACCGTGACGGCGACGTCGCCCAGCCGGCAGTCGCCCCGGTCGATGAGGTCCTTCAGCCGGCCCGGCGTCGCGACGACGACCTCGGCGCCGGCGCGCAGCGCGCCGGCCTGCCGGCCGAGCGACATGCCGCCGACGACGGTCGCGAGGCGCAGCCGCAGCGAGCGGGCGTACGGGGTGAGCGCGTCGGTGACCTGCTGGGCGAGCTCGCGGGTCGGGACGAGGATGAGGGCGAGCGGCTGGCGGGGTTCGGCACGCCGGCCTTCCATCCGGGCCAGCACGGCGAGGCCGAAGGCGAGGGTCTTGCCCGAGCCGGTGCGGCCACGGCCCAGGACGTCACGGCCGGCCAGCGAGTTCGGCAGGGTCGCCGCCTGGATGGGGAACGGGACGGTCACGCCCTCGTGGCCGAGCGCGGCCAGCAGCGGGGCGGGCAGGGCGAGTTCGGCGAACGCCTCGACGGCGGGCAGGGCGGGGGTGATGGTCTTCGGCGGCGCGAATTCACCCTGGAGTGCGGCCGGTCGGCGGCCGTGACCTGCGGAGCGGCGCTGAGAGCCGAAACGGCTGCCGCCGCTCGATCCCGTCGACCCTGTCGAGCGCGACGATCCCGTCGATCCCGCGAAACGGTCGTATGTGCGGGTTTTTCGTGCATGGTTCATGCAGAACCTTCCTTGTTGCGGGCGCGTGACAAGGAATTCCGCAGCGGGAAGAACGGCGCAGAGAATCGCGAGAACGAGCCGGAAACGGGGTGAAAACGAGGTGAAAACGGGGGTGAAGACCGGGCGGAAAATCGCCGGAAAACGAAGCGAGCCGGGGCCCGCACCCCAAGGTGCGGGCCCCAGCTACGAAAGTATGCGTCAGCGCCGATGCTCAGGCGGGGACGATGTTCTCGGCCGTCGGGCCCTTCTGGCCCTGCGCGATGTCGAACGACACCTTCTGGCCTTCCTGGAGCTCGCGGAAGCCCTGGGCGGCGATGTTCGAGTAGTGGGCGAAGACGTCGGGGCCGCCGCCGTCCTGCTCGATGAAGCCGAAGCCCTTTTCCGCGTTGAACCACTTCACGGTACCGGTGGCCATGATGTATCTCCTTCGGGATGGTGATCAACCCGTCGGAAAACCTCTAGGCAACCACAACTGCAACTGAGGTCGACAGTAGCATGCCGTGATCGGGCAGGTCGGAAAAATAATTCTGAGTGACTTCCCGTTCCGGGAATATTCATCGCACGCAGATCTGCCGCGTGATCTGCGGTGAGAACACAAACTCAGCGAGTTACGTCGAAGGCGGCGGCGCGGGGCACGAACGTCGTGTCGCCGTCCTTGGCCGTCGCCAGCACCGAGACGTGCCAGGTGCCCGGGGCCAGTTCGGCGGCCTCCGCCTTCGTGACGGCCAGGGTGTAGGTGCAGCGGGACGCCGTGGTGCCGTGGCAGCGGGCGTCGGCCACGTCCCGCAGCTCCGCCTCGGTCGGGTCGAGCTTCGAACTCGCGGGCCAGGCAAGGACCTTGAGGCCACGGACACCGGAGTCGTCACTCACGTCGGCGGTGAACGTGATCGAACCGGCGGCGGCGCCGGACGGGGCGACGTAGCGGACGGAACTGTTCGCCACGGTCACCTTCGTGCCGGCCGAGGACGACGCCGAGGCGACGGCGATGCCGCCGGCGGCCACCGCGCCGACCGCGCCGACCGCGACGACACCGACGAGCGAGGACACGAGAACGCGCTTGGACATGGGCTTGGACACGGGCTTGGGCATGGAGGATCCCCCTGGACGAGTTCAGTGAGTCGGACGTGTTGTCCGACGTGTTGAACGCTAGGGGCGAGGGACCGGCGCCGTCCTCGCGCTGCGGGACGATTGGCCGCTCCAACCGCAGGTGCAGCGTCTGCAACCCAGGTAAGAGGCCCGAATCCGCCTTCCGCCGGAGTCGGGCCGCTCACCTGCGGTCATAGCCTGGACCCGCCATGAAACGAACCGACGACGACCGGCTGCTCCCGGTCCTGCTGCTCTGCGCCCAGGCCCTGCTGTGGCCCGGCGCGGAACTGGCGCGCGGGGCCGTCCCGTCCGCGTCCGCGCTGCTCGTGGCGGCTCTGGTCGCCGGACCGGTGACGGCCGCGCTCGCCTTGCGCCGGACCCGCCCGGTGGCCGCCCTCGTGGTGGTCGTCGTGGCCTGCGCGCTGGGGGCGGGGCCGCTGCCCGCCGGGGCGGTGGCGGTGCTCGGCACCGCAGGCGTCGCGCTGGCCCTGTTCACCGTGGCGACCGAACGCGACACCTTCACGGCCGTGCTGTGCGTGACGGCGCTGGCCGCCTGGCAGTCGCTCCAGGGCATCGGCCTGCACGGGCTGCACGGGCTGCGCGACCGCGACGGCCTCGACGTCGTCCTGACGGCCCTGCTGTACGCGTCCGCGTGCGGCGCGGGCCTGCTGGTACGGCGCAACCGTCGTGCGCGCCGGGCCGCCGAACGGCTCCTGAACCGGGCCGAGACCGAACGCCACCGGCTCCCGGCAGCCGAACGACGGCGTATGGAACGGGAGTTGCACGACGTCAGCGCCCACCATCTGACCGCCGTGGTGGTCACGGCGGGCGCGGCGCTCGGACTGCGCGACCGGCGTCCCGAACTGGCCGCCGAGGCACTGGAGTTCGCGGTCGAGACCGGCCGCGAGGTCACCCGCGCACTCGGCGCGGTACGGGCACCGGCGCCCTCGCGCGAGCAACTGCCGTCCCCGGAGGAGCGGTTGAGAGGCCTGATCGCGGGCTTCCGCCGACTGAACCAACAGGTGGACGACGAGATCGGGGGCGAGGGCGGGGCGTTGCCGGACGGCGCGGTCGCGGACGCGGTGTACGGCATCGTCCGCGAGGCGCTGACCAACGTGGCCCGGCACGCGCCCGGCGCGCGGACGAGGGTGGTGTGCCGGTACGGCGACGCCCGCACGGAGGTCGTCGTCACCAGCGCGGCACCCCCGGCCGGTGCGGCGGCGCACGGCGTCGGCCTCGGCGGGGGACGCGGCCAGGGCTTCCTGCGGTCCCGGGCGCGGGAGGCGGGCGGCACGCTGACCAGCGGTCCGACGGCGGACGGCGGCTGGGAGGTACGGGCCGTCCTGCCCGGCCGGAGCGCTGCCCCGGCGGACCGCTCCGTCCCGCGCGGCTACCGGCCGGCGCAGGTCACGGCCGCCGTCGGGCTCGTCCTGCAACCCCTGATTCCGGTGCTCGTCATCCGCACGGAGATCCAGTCGGGCGGCGCGCAGGTCTCCGCAGGCGCCCTCTTCGCCCTCCTGGCGGCGGCCCAGGCGGTCGCGCTGCTGTGGCTGCGCCGGGCGCCCCGCACCGCCCAGCTCACCCTGCTCGGCCTGGCCCTGCTCTGGCCCCCGGCGATGACCACGGCCGACTACACCGGCCCGGTCCTCCTGCCCCCGGCCCTGAGCATCCTCGGCACCTGCGCGGCCCTGGCCGCGGTGACGTCCCGCGCGACGACGGACACCGCGCGCACCGGTGCCCGCAACGGTCCCCGAACGGCGACACACGCCGCCGCGGCCGTGGTTGTGCATGCGGGCGCGGTGGCGGTTGCCGTTCTGGAGCGGGGAACGGACCTTCCAGGGTGGGGAGTTGGGGCGGGTGCCGTGGTCGGGGCAGGGCTTGTGGTCGGGCCGGCCTGGTGGGGTGGACGTATGTGGGGGCGGCGCGAGTCGGCGGTGCGGGGGGCGCGGGACGAACGTCTCGTCGCCTGGACCGAGGAGGCCGTACGGGAGGCGTGGGCCGAGCGGCGGCGGATCGCCGCCGGGCTGGAGAGCACCGTGCTGGCGCGTACCGGCGACATGGTCGAGGAGGCGGCGGCGGGGCGGCTCGACGCGGTCGCCGAACGCGCCCGTGAGGCGCTGGCCGCGATGCGCGCCCTGCTCGACACCGTCCGGGAAGGAGAAGGAGAAGGGGAAGGGGAGGGGGAGGGGGAGGGGGCGTCGGGGCCCGCACTGCGGCCGCAGCCCACCGTCCAGGCCCTCGATCTGCTCGCCCAGCAGTGCCGGGCCACCGGCCGCGACGTGGAGATACGGCTCACCGACCGTGTCCCCGAACGACTGCCCACCGCCGTGGACCTGGCCGCCTACCACGCGGCCGAGACGGTGCTCGCGGCCGGCGGCGACGAGCCCGCGCTGCTCGAACTCGACGTGCGCGACGGTACGTTGACGCTCACCGCGACCGGCGTGCCGCGCGCCGACGACCCGGCCGTACGGGCGCGGCTGGCGGCGCGTGCCGCGACGCTCGGCGGCACCCTGGCCACCACTGCCGGCCGACCGGGCACGGTCCACCTACGGCTGCCCCTCGCGGGCGAGAAGAGGGAGCTGGAGCCATGAGCCTCAGCGTGCTGGTCGTCGACGACCAGGGCATCGTCCGGGCGGGGTTCGCCGCCGTGATCGACGCGGAGGAGGACATGACGGTCGTCGGCGAGGCCGCCGACGGGGCCGCCGCGGTGCGGCTCGCCGCCGAACTGGCCCCCGACGTCGTCCTCATGGACGTACGGATGCCCGAACTGGACGGCATCGCCGCCACCCGCATCATCACCGGCCGCCCGGACGCGCCCCGGGTCCTCGTCCTGACCACCTTCGACCTCGACGCGTACGTCTTCGACGCGCTGCGCGCGGGCGCGTCCGGGTTCCTGCTCAAGGACGTGAGGCCCGCCGAACTGCTGGACGGCATCCGGGTGGTGGCCGCGGGCGAGAGCGTGCTCGCGCCGTCCGCGACCCGTCGGCTGATCGGCCACTACGCGTCCGGGGCGGGGCCCGCCGCCTGGTCCGGGAGCGGTCCGCGCGAGCTGGAGAGTCTCACCGGCAGCCAGCGCAACGTCCTCGCGCTGCTCGCGTCGGGACTCAACAACGCGGAGATCGCCCAGAACCTCGGCATCACCGTCGGCACCGTGAAGTCGCACGTCAACGCCCTGCTGCGGAAGCTCGGGCTGCGCGACCGGGTCCAGGCGACGATCCTCGCCTACGACCTCGGCCTGACCCGCCCGAACCCGTCCGGCCCGCACCCGAGGAGCTCACCCGAGTGAACCGCCCGCCGACCCGCCCGCTGACCTGGCTGCGGCATGCCCTCACCGACGTCGTCGCCCTCGTTTACCTGGCCGGCTGTGCCGTCCTGCTCGGCTGGGCGCTCGTCGTGAGCGTCGCCGACGACTCGGGTGAGTCCATGGCCGGGGTCATTCCGCTGTTCGCCACCCTCCCGGCCAGTTTCGTCCTCGCCGTACTGCCGGACGGCACGGCGATGTTCGTCGTCGCCGTGGCCGTCGGGGCGCTGGTCAACGCCATGGTCATCGGATGGTGCGCACGTACGCTGCGGCGGAATAATGTTGAAAAAGGGTAGTACGGGTAAGTGAGGAGTCGGAGGCCGGAGTCCGACGAGAGCGAGATGAGCGGCCATGGAGGAGACGGGTTCCGTCCGGGACGTCGTCGACGAGGCGCTCACCGCGCGCGTCACCGTCGACGAGCACGCCACCGTGACCGGGTGGAACGCGGGCGCCGAAGCGCTGCTGGGGCATTCGGCGGCGCGGATCCTGGGCCGGTCCGCCGCCGTACTGCTCGCCGAGGAGCCCACCCCGGCGCGGCTCCCGCCGTTCGCCGGGCTGCCGAGGTGGCACGGCGACCTCGCCCTCAGGCACCGGGACGGTCACCGCGTCGACGCCCGCGTGCTGGCCCACCACCGTACGCCGGAGTCCGGCGGCGGCGAGTGGTTGCTGGTCTCCGCCCTGACCGGGCAGGAGCCCGCGCCCGCCGACGACGACCTGGTGGGCTGGAGCTTCGCCCAGTCTCCGAGCTGCGCGCTGGCGCTGTACGACACCGGGCTGAGGTTGCGGCGCGCCAACGAGGGCCTGGAACGCACCATGGCGCTCACCGAGCGTGACATGCGCGGGCTGCGCGTGTCGGAGATCGTGGACGACGCGGCGGGCGAAGTGGCCGAGCAGGACATGCTTCGGGTGCTGGCGACCGGCCGCCCGCACTACCGCGAGAACTATCTGCGGACCGCCGGTGAGCCCGAGGAGCACGCCTGGTCGGTCGTCCTGGCCCCGCTGCGGGACGCCGCGGGCCGGACCCGCGGTGTCTCCCTCACCGCGCACGACATCACCGAGCAGTACTGGGCCCGCAACCGCCTCCAGTTGATCGCCGAGGCCGGCCGGCGCATCGGCAGCACCCTCGACGTGACCCGGACGGCACAGGAACTGGCGGACGTGGCGGTCCCCGACCTCGCCGACTTCGTCAGCGTCGACCTGCTGGCCTCCCTCGACGAGGCCGACGGCGACACCGGTGACGGTGACGGCGGAGGCGGAGGCGGAGGCGAGGACAGGCGTACGGACTCGGGCGACGGCTCGCTCGTGCTGCGCCGCATCGCGCATCAGTCCGTGCTGCCGGGGGTGCCCGAGGCGGCCGTCGTCCCGGGCGGGACGGAGGAGTATCCGGCGGGCGCGCCGCCGGCGGACAGTGTGCGGTCGGGGCGGTCGCTGCGGTACCGGACGACCGATCCCGTGATCGTCGACTGGGCGGCCCGGCACCCGCTGCGGGCCGAACGGATCCGCGAGTTCGGCATCCACTCGGTGATGACCGTGCCCCTGACCGCGCGCGGGAGCGTCCTGGGCGTCGCCGTCTTCGTCCGGCACCGGCATCCCGAGTCGTTCCAGCAGGACGATCTCGTCCTCGCCGAGGAACTGGCCGCCCGGGCGGCCGTCTGCATCGACAACGCGCGCCGGTACACCCGCGAACGCGGCACGGCGGTCGCCCTGCAGCGCAGTCTGCTGCCGCAGCGGCTGCCGGAGCAGGACGCGGTGGAGGTCGCGTCCCGGTACCTCCCGGCCGGGGCCCGGGCCGGGGTGGGCGGCGACTGGTTCGACGTGATCCCGCTGTCCGGCGCGCGGGTGGCGCTGGTCGTGGGGGACGTCGTGGGCCACGGCATCCACGCCTCCGCGACCATGGGACGGCTGCGGACCGCCGTCCGCACCCTCGCCGACATCGACCTGCCGCCCGACGAACTGCTCACCCACCTCGACGACCTGGTCGTCCGGCTGGCCGGCGAGGACGTCGGGGCGACCTGCCTGTACGCGGTGTACGACCCCGTCTCGCGCCGCTGCACCCTAGCCCGGGCCGGCCACCCGCTCCCCGTAGTGGTGAGCCCCTATGGTGCCCATGGCCCCGACCGCACCGTAGAGCTGCTGGATCTGCCGACCGGGCCGCCGCTCGGGCTCGGCGGGCTGCCCTTCGAGTCGGCCGAGATCGAACTGCCTGAGGGCAGCCTGCTGGTCCTGTACACGGACGGCCTGATCGCACCGGCACCGGCACCGGCGTCCGCGTCCGCATCCGCATCCAGTGATCGTGACGCCGACTCCGCCGCCGTCGACGACGGTCTGTCCCGGCTGTGCCAGGCGCTCGCGCGCCCCGCCGCCTCCCTCGACACGGTGTGCGACACGGTCCTCGGCGCGGTGCTCCCGCACCGGCCCATCGACGACGTCGCCCTGCTCGTCGCCCGCACCCGGGCGCTGGACTCGGCCCGGGTCGCGGTCTGGGACGTCGCCCCCGATCCCGCCGCCGTCGCCGAGGTCCGCAAGAACGCCGTCGGGCAACTGGACACCTGGGGTCTGACCGACGCCGCCTTCGTCACCGAGCTGGTCGTGAGCGAGCTGGTCACCAACGCGATCCGGTACGCCGAGGCGCCCATCCAACTCCGGCTCATCCACGACAGAAGCCTCATCTGCGAGGTCTCGGACGCCAGCAGCACCGCGCCCCACATGCGCCGCGCCCGCACCTACGACGAGGGCGGCCGGGGCCTGCTCCTGGTCGCCCAGCTCACCCAGCGCTGGGGCACCCGGCCCACGGCCACGGGCAAGACGATCTGGGCCGAACAGGACATCGCCCCCTCCGACCCCCCGTGACGGCCGCCCGGTCACGCGCAGTAGCCGGGGAGGGCGGGGGAGTACGGTGAGGGCACGAGGATCCTTCGTACACCGGCGTCCTGACCGGTCTCGTCCTCGCTCCGTGCGACTGGAAAACAGCCCGCCCAGGCCTGCGACCTGCTCACTTCCGTCTCCCCTTACGGCCCGCTCGCGGCCCCTTACGGAGCAGACATGACCACCGCACTCCAGCCCCCGCCGCCGCCCTCCCTCCCGCTCCTGCGCCTGACCCTGGCCCCCCACCGCTCGATGCCCCGCCCCATCGACGGCGCGTGGTGGCCCCGTTCCTACGACCTGCTCGCCGAACTCCCCGCCCTGCTGGGCGGGTTGCCGCCCGCCTGGGGTCACATCACCCGGGTCGGCGTCAACGGGTCGAAGTGGTCGGCCGCCCCCGGCCGGATCCTCGTCTGCAACCAGGTCGTACGACTGTCTCGCAACGTGACGGCCACCGCCCCGGACACCGTCGTCCTACTCGCCCCCGGCCGCGGCCGCTGGGACCTCCTGGTCATCCCACCCGACACCACCGAACAGACCGCACACCCCCTGATGACAGCGGCGGCGGACGACCACACCCACTGACGGAAGTCATGCGGCGGGCGGAGGCGTGACAACTGGTGGGTTGAGGCGGGCGAAGCCTTCCTGGCGCTGGTAGGGGAAGTACGGGTAGGGCGCCGTCTTGCCGCTCGCCGCATCGAGTTTCGCCATCTGGTCGGGCGTGAGTGTCCAGCCGACGGCACCGAGGTTCTGGCGAAGCTGGTTCTCGTCGCGGGCGCCGATGATGACGGAGGAGACGGTCGGTCGCTGCAACAGCCAGTTGATGGCGATCTGCGGAATGCTTTTGCCGGTCTCCTGCGCGATCCCGTCGAGGGCGTCGACCACGCGGTAGAGGTGGTCGTCCTCGACCGGCGGGCCGTGGTCCGCGGTGTGGTGCAGCCGGCTGTTGGCCGGTAGCGGCCGGCCGCGGCGGACTTTGCCGGTGAGCCGTCCCCAGCCGAGGGGGCTCCAGGCGAGGGCTCCGAGGCCCTGATCGAGCCCGAGGGGCATCAGCTCCCATTCGTAGTCGCGGCCGATGAGGGAGTAGTAGACCTGGTGTGCGACATAGCGCGGGTGGCCGTATTTTTCCGCGCTCGCGAGGGACTTCATCGCCTGCCAGCCGGAGAAGTTGGAGATGCCGAGGTAGCGGACCTTCCCTGCTCGTACGAGATCGTCGAGCGTGGACAGGACCTCCTCGACCGGTGTGCCGGCGTCAAAGGCGTGCAGCTGGAACAGGTCGAGATGGTCGGTGCCGAGCCGACGCAGGGCGTCCTCGCACGCGGTGATCAGACGCGAACGGGAGGAGCCCGCATCGCCTGGGCCGTCACCCATCGGCAGGCCGGCCTTGGTGGACACGATCACCTGGTCCCTGCGGCCCTTGATCGCTTCGCCCAGCACCTCCTCCGAGGCCCCGCCGGAATAGACGTCGGCGGTGTCGAACATCGTGATCCCGGCGTCGAGGCAGATGTCCACGAGACGGCGCGCTTCCTGCGCATCGGTGGTGCCCCAGGCGCCGAACAGCGGCCCTTGGCCGCCGAAGGTGCCGGTGCCGAAGCTCAGTGCGGGGACCTTGAGGCCGGATGCGCCCAGCCGCCTGTATTCCATGGCTGTTCCTCTCTCGCCGCCCGTACCCAACTAATGGGCTCGGAGTACCGTTAGCGTGGAGCCTCAACGTAGCAGGCGCGAGTGATTAACGAAACTGGAGTCCCGTTATGGGGTTTGAGGGTGCGGATCCGGGGACCGTCCGTCCTGGAGGGCGCACGGCGCGGGTGCGGTCGGCGGTGCTGCAGGCGGCCGGGGACGCCTTGGCGGAGCACGGCTTCGCCCATCTGGACCTCGCCGACATCGCGCGCCGGGCCGAGGTGGGCAAGACCACCGTCTACCGTCGCTGGGGCACGGTGACCGGCCTGGTGGCCGATCTGCTGGTGGACATGGCCGAGCAGTCACTGCCGCGTACCGAGACCGGCTCGCTGCTCGGTGATCTCACCGCCAACGCCCGGCTCGTACAGCGCACCTTGGCCGACCCGAGGCAAGGAGCGCTGTTCAAGGCGGTGATCGCCGCCGCCACCTGCGAGGCGAAGACAGCCGAGGCCCTGCACCGCTTCTACGACATCCGCGTCAACGAGTGGGCACCCTGCGTCCAGCAGGCCGTCGACCGGGGCGAGGTGCCCGAGGGCACCGATGTCCACGAGGTGATCCGTGCCGTCTCCGCCCCCCTCTACTACCGCCTGCTGACCAGCACCGACCGCCTCGACGAAGCCGCCGCAGACCAGGCCGCCGGGGCCGCAGCGGCCGCCGCGCGTGCGGGGGCGTACCTGCGGGGCGACGAAGGTCGTACGTGACCGGCTTCCCCCATCCGCCGCTGACCGCGGGTCACCGTGCATGATCTCCGGGGGCATGCCGTCTCCAGGTTCCTCCGGCCTCGTCGGCGAGTCGGGCGGTGGTGTCGTTGGGGCTCGGAGTACGAGGTGGCGGACCGCCGAGCTGCGTCCTCGCTGGGCAGGGAAGCCCAGGCCGCGGAGGCGAATTTCGAGGCTGTCCGAGGTCATGGGGTGTCCGGCCCGTCGGCCCGGGAAGAGCCGTCGGGTGCGCGCCCGGATTGGTTGCGGTCATGGTGTTCGGCAGGGGACGCGTCGTGCTCGTGATGGGGTGATCGCAATCCTCCAGCTCAGGGACGTCGATAGGGGCCGAAGCCCGAACCCGACTCCGGCCCGGACCTGGAATGATCGGTTCATGCGCGCGGCCCGGCTCCTCTCCCTCGTCCTCCTGTTGCAGAACCGGGGGCAGGCTGACGGCCGGTGAGCTCGCTGAGGAGCTGGGTGTCTCGGTCCGGACTGTCTACCGGGACATCGACTCACTGAGCGGCGCGGGCATTCCCGTGTACGGGGACGCCGGGCACCGCGGCGGTTACGAGCTGCTCGGCGGCTACCGGACCCGGCTCACCGGACTGAACGCCGACGAGGCCGAGTCCCTGTGCCTGGCCGGGCTGCCCGGTGCGGACGGTACGGCTGGAGTCGGTCGAGTCGGCGGTGCCGATGCTGCTGTCATTGGGGCCGGACATCGAGGTGCCGGCTCCCGAGGAGCTGCGCCGCGAGATCGCGGAGACGGCGGCGGCCGTGCTCGACCGGTACCGGCCGGCGGACACATCAGGCCGGGCGGGGGCCGGCGACGGGTGACGATGCTGTTGGATAATTCCGGGTGACGGGCCGGGCCCTCACCGCTTCAAGATCACCCCCATGGCAGGCGGCGCACGGGCTGCCCTTCCACGACACCACCCACGCCGTCGAGAGCCTCGCCGAGGCTCTCACGGTGATCCGCCGTCTGTGGACCGCCGACCAGCCCTTCGACTTCCACGGCATCCACCACCACCTCACCGGCGCGTTCGGCAACCCCAAGCCCGTCCAGCGCCCCCACCCGCCGGTCGTCGTCGGCGGACGCTCGGCCGCGACGCTCCGCGTGGCCGCCGAACACGCCGACCTGTGGAACATCCCGGGCGGCGACCTCGACGACGTCGTCCGCCGCAGCGCCCTGCTGGACCGCTACTGCGCCGAGATCGGCCGCGACCCGGCCGCCGTCACCCGCTCCATCCACCTCCCCGTCTCCTACGACCGGCCCGGCAGCGCCCGCGCCGCGATCGCCGAGGCGACCGGCGCCGGGTTCCGGCACGTCGTCCTCGGCCTGCCGGCGCCGTACCCCGCCGACGTCGCACGATGGGTCGCCGACGAGCTCGTCAGCCGGTAGTCGGCCGATAGTCCGCCGGTGGTCCATCGGTGTGGCGCCCTCCGTGTCCCCCGTCGCCCTGCCCCCGCACCGGGCCATCCTGAACAGTTCCGAGATCATCCAACGGCGGACGTGAGGGTTGGCTGTGTCCAAGGTTTCCAGGGTGTCCAAGGGGTTCAAAAAGTCCAAAGGGGCCGGCGTCGACGAAGTCGTCCCTCTCCCCGTGTCCGTGCCGTTGCGTCCCGGGCGGGTGGTGATGCGGGGTACCCATACCTGGGTTCCTCCGGAGATCACCCGGGGCGGGGTCACCGGTCTTGCCTGTGCGGACGAGAACTGGAACATCGCGGTGCGGCACGGCCGGGTCGTCGAGTGGGACACGAAGCAGGTCGTCCAGCGGTTTCCCGTGCGGGAGCAGGGGAAGATCGTGGCCGTCGCGGCCGGGGGACCGGACTTCGCCGCCGCGCTCAGCAGCACCGGCAAGGTGATCGTGTGGGGGCGGGCGGGGCTGCCCGAGATGCTCGAGCGGTGCATGCCGCAGGAGGTCAGGGACGGCACCGCGCCGGCGATCGCCGCCGGTCCGGACCATCTGGTGGCCGTCGTCTCGGGCGCCGTCTTCTGGTGGGGCGACTGGGACGGGGGGGGGGAAGGGCGCGCCTCCTGTACGGCGCGACCGTCGACGAACCCGCCGTGGAGGTCGCCACCGGGCAGGAGCACGCGCTGATCCGGACCTCGAAGAACCGTCTCGTGAGCTGGCGCAAGGACCCCGGCGACCAGCTCCTGAAGCCGCCGCAGGAGGTCCTCGACGCCAAGGTGCGCGCCGTCTCGGCGTACCGACGGCTCGGCATGGCCCTGACGGAGGGCGGTCACGCGTACGCGTGGGGCGTCGGCGTGTCCACGCAGGGCGGGCCGCTTCTCATCAGCGAGCCCAAGGTCGCGGCGATCGCCGCCGGGCACTACGCCTTCCTCGGCAAGGCGGACGCCGTGCGGCAGGACGCCGTACAGCCGGAAGCCGTGCGTTTCCTCGCCGGGGACCGGCCGGGCGGCGCGCCCAGTGACGTGAACGCGGTGTTCCCGGGCGACTCGCTCGTCACCGGCAAGTCCTACGTCCTGAAGAACGTCGGCTTCGGGACGCCGGTGCAGGGGCCGTGCGTCGGCGGTGCCTCGCCGACCCTGCTGGCGCTCGCCCCGGCGACCGACGCGGACGTCACGCTCCAGGAGGGTTACGTCTATCCGGCCGCCGTCCGCCCCGGCAGCGACCTGGCCTTCCAGTGGCGGGTGGACAACGACGGCCCGGCCAAGGCCACCGGCATCCAACTGACCGTGCAGTTGCCGACCGGCACGACCCTGCACCCCAAGCACAAGAGCGCGGTGGACAAGGGCGCGATCGTCGATCTCGGCGGTGGCAGGTACCGGTTCAAGACGGTCGACCTGGAGCCGCAGGAGGACGGCTGGACCGTCCCGTTGATGACCCGGACGGCCGCCGACGCCAAGGGCGAGCTCACCGCGACCGCCGAGGTCACGGCGGGCAACATCGCCGACCCGACCCCGCCGTTGAGCGTCGCCGCGCAGGTCAGGGACGACGGCGACAAGTGGGAGTCCGACGACGACTCCGACCTCTGGGAGGACATCGGCAAAGCCCTGCTCGGCGGGTTGTTCGCGCTGTTCAAACTGTTCAGCCTGCCCGGCGGCGGCAACTCGTCGCAGTCGAAGAAGAACAACCGCAAGCCCAAGCGGAAGAAGCCGAAGAACAAGTTCACCACCCTCCGGCTCGACGCGAGCGCCGACGTCGACAAGCCGGCGGCCGGTTCCGGGGTCGTCATGACCTGGACCCTCAAGAACACGGGCGGGAAGAACAAGGCCAAGTCACCGGCCGTCACCGTGATCGTCCCGAGCGGGCTGACGATCACCAAGGCGAAGCCGGCCAAGGGGGCCAAGGGGTCAGCGAAGACCTCGGCCAAGGCGTCGGCCAAGGGCTCGGCCAAGGTGCTCGGTAAGCGGAGCGTCCTGTTCCGGCCCGGTTCGCTGGGCCCGGACAAGGAGGCGAAGGTCGAGATCACCGTCCAGGTGTCCGACGATCCACCCGCTTCCCTGACCGTCACTGGCACCGCGGTCGCCGGCAACGCCGTCGCCGTCCCGCACAAGCTCACCGTCAAGCCCCGCCGCAAGACGGCCCTGCGGCTGCCCCGGGGCAAGGCCACCCCCGAGCGGCTCCAGCCCGGCAAGGACGTCGCGTTCGAGTGGGCGCTGACCAACGACGGCCCCTCCCCCGCGCGGAAGACGAAGCTGCGGGTGACCCTGCCGAAGGGCCTGGAGCACGTCACCCTCACCGCGGACGCCAAGCCGCTGGCGTACACCAGGGAGATCCCGTCCCGGATGGCCGCCGACGTCCCCGACCTCGCGAAGGGCGCCACGCTCAAGCTGGCCGTGCGGGGCAGGACGCCCAAGGACCTCATCGGCGACCTCACCACCACCGTCGAGATCACCGCCGACGACGCCGGGAAGGCCGTACGGGACAGCGTGACCGCCACCCTGCGGACGACGCTGGAACTGACCGGGAAGATCGTCGGCAAGGTGGCCGCCAACGCGTACGGCACCTATGTGTGGACGGTCCGCAACACGACCGACGTCGACGCCACCGACGTCCGGCTGTCGATGACGGCACCGCCCTCGGAGCAGGTCCTGCTGCACAGCTCCGCGCCGCAGACCACCGAGGCGAACGGCGAACTGCTGTGGAAACTGGGCACGTTGAAGGGGAAGTCGACCGCCGTCGCGATCGTCACCTACCAGATCCGCCCCGACCAGGGCGGTCGGCGACTGGGCCCCACCGCCGCCACCGTCAGGGCCGCCAACGCCAACGACGCCCCCGTCGGGGAGAAGCCCCGCGCCGAGATCACCGAGCGCCCGGCGCTGATCGCGCGGCCCGTGCTCTACGGCGTTCCGGTCGTCATCGGAAAGCAGGCGGAGTTCTCCTGGAGCCTGTCGAACGAGGGCGGGGACGCCAGTGACGTCAAGATCGTCGTCGACGTGCCCAAGGAGCTGACCGGGCCCAAGGTGACGTCACCGTCGGGCACCGCCGACGGGAACACCGTGACCTTCTCCCGGGTGCCGGCCGGCACCGTCTACCCGGAGGCCGTCACGGTCACCGGCACGCTCGACGCGCCCCGGCCCGGCGCGGTCGGGGTCCAGGCCGAGGTGTCGTACCAGGGCCGGACCCTGGCCGGAGTCGCCTGCCACCGTATGGCGGTCTCCGGGGCGAGCCTCGCCGTGACCGCCGCCGCGGGCAACCCGGCGACCGTGGACGCGGGCGCGCCCGCCACCCTGACCTGGACGGTGTCCCGGGTGGCCCCGGGCCCGTTGCAGGGCACGTTCCTCGTCGTCGACGTGCCCAATAAGGTCGTCGTCACCGCCCTCGCGGTGGACGGCCACGAGGTCCACGTGCGCGACGACGGCCGGCACCTGGTCCCCGTCGACCCCGCGTCCGCCAAGCCGGTCACCGTCCAGGTCTCCTGGCGGGCCGACGACGACCTCGGCGCGGGCCCGGTCACCTTCACGGCCGCGCCGGTGTGGGAGGGAGAGCCCGAGCGGGTGCGGACCGCGCCGGTGACGGTGGAGATCACGCGGAAGGCGGTGCTCGGCGTCCTGCCGCAGCCGTCCCTCCCGGACCCGGTCGTCGCCGGGACGGACGCCCAGCTCGTCTGGGACGTCGACAACTCCGCGGGCCCGTCGAGCTGTTCGGCCCTGACGCTGTCCGTGCCGGCCCTCGACGGCTGCACCCTGCTCAGCGCCACCGCGGGGACGGTCCCGGCCGGGTTCCAGATCATCGACGACCACCCGAAGCGGTGGGTGATCGACGTGGCCCGGGTGCTCGGCGCGGGCCACGCCACCCAGGTGACGGCGAAGGTCGCGGTCGCCGCCGACGCGGCCGTCGGCGCGCGGTCGGCGACCGCCACCGTGAGCGGCCAGAACCCGGACGCCACCCGGACCGCGACCGGCTCCGTCACCGTCGGACGCGTCGCCCAGGTCACGCCCACCCCGACCGGCGCCCCCACCACCTGCACGGCCGGCGACCAGGTGTCCTACCTCTGGTCCCTCGTCAACGACGGCCCCTCGGACGCCTCGGTCGCCTTCACCGTGACCGTCCGCGGCGAGAACACCCAGGTCACCGTCCCACCCGGCCAGGCGATCGGCGCCGAGATCACCGCCAGACCGGCCGCCACCGAACTCACCTGGAAGCCCACCGCGCCCCTGCCCCCCGGCGCCTCCCACATCCTGGCCTTCATCGCCCAGACCAACCAGGTCCCCGGCCGCATCACCCTCACCACCCACCTCACGGTCAACGGACAGCCGACCACCCAGCCGGACGCCTTCCATACGACGGTCACGGCACGGCCCGCGGCCGAGTAGCGGGGCGGGCCGGCAGGGGGTGCCCCGGGCGGCACCCCCTGCCCGACGGGCACCCTCACTCCCGTCCTCACTCCCGTCCGCGTGTCTCCGCCGCGCGCCGGGCCAGGGAGTCGAAGACCACCGCCGTGTACAGCACCCCGCCGGTGATCATGATCTGGACCGGGGGGTCGACGCCGAGCAGGGCCATGCCCGAGGCGATCGACTGGATGATGAGGACGCCCAGCAGCGCGGACCAGGTCGAGCCCCGGCCGCCGAACAGGCTGGTGCCGCCGATGACGGCGGCGGCGATGGCGTTGATCAGCAGTATCCCGGAGCCGGGGACCTGGCTCGCCGAGGTGAGCCGCGAGGCCACGAACAGGCCGCCGACCGCCGCCAGCGTCCCCGACACCATGAACACGGAGATCCGTACGCGCGTCACGTCGACGTTCGCCCGCCGGGCCGCCTCCTCGCCGCCGCCCAGGGCGAGGATCTGCCGGCCGCAGGGCGCGTGCGGCGCAGGAACAGGTCCGAGACGACGATGGCGACCAGGAACAGCAGCAGCGCCAGCGGCAGCCCCTCGAACCGGCCCAGCACGTACACGGCGGCGAACGCCGCCACCGCCAGCAGCGCCGTCCGCGCCCAGATCTCGCCCACCGGCCGCTGCGGCATCCCGGCGGCGCCGCGCCGCCCGCGGTTGCGGTACGAGACGGCGAGGTACGCGGCGGTGGCGCTTCTCGATCAGGGGCCGGTCGAACTGCCCGAACCGGGAGACCCCGCCCCCGGGAAGCAACAGCCCGACGGTGAGACTGTCGCCGCCGCCGCTGCCTCCAGCCCCGCCGCCGCCCCCGCCGCAAGCGCCGACCAGTCCCAGACAGACGGCGACCGAGACCGCCGTCGCGGCACGGATGAGGGACCTGCCCATCAGAGCCATGTTTCGGTTCCTTAGAAATTTTGCCCGACTTTATCCCGTAATGGGTACATCCTGCCAAGCGTAGCCAAGCCCCCGGTGTGACCCCGCACGGAACCTCGGACATACGTTCGCCATCAAGCAACACGTACGGACTGAGACGTACGGCCTCGGACGCACGGACTGAGACGTACGGACGAACGCGGTGAACATGGGGTGGGGCGCGGTGGAGCACAGGCGGATCAAGAGGGCGGCGCTGGCCTGTCTCCTCCTCACGGCAGGCTTCACGACGTCCTGCACGGCGGAACACCCCAAGGACTCCCCGGACTCGTCCGCCTCGACCTCCGCTTCGGCCTCCGCATCGTCGACCGAGGCGGGTGCCCGCGCGGGCGCGCAGGCGGACGCGCTGGCGGCGGCCTACCGCAAGTGGGGCATCAAGCCGCTGGCGGCACCGCCCGCCCCGCCCGCGACCAAGCCGGTGGCGCAGGCGACGGCCGGCGCCGGGGGCGGGGTCCCGGTGATCAGTGACATACCGACCAAGGAGAAGATCGTCTTCCTCACGTTCGACGACGGGGCCGAGAAGGACCCGAAGTTCGTGACGATGATGCGGGAGCTGAAGATCCCCTTCACGATGTTCCTGACGGACGCCGCCATCCGTGCCGACTACGACTACTTCAAGCCGCTCCAGGGCCTCGGCGACAGCATCCAGAACCACACGCTGACCCACCCGAACCTGCGCACCCTGAGCGCGTCCGCCCAGAAGCAGGAGATCTGCGGCCAGCAACAAAAACTGAAGGACCGGTACGGCACCGCCCCCCGCCTGTTCCGCCCGCCCTACGGCAACTGGAACGAGGACACCCGGACCGCCGTCGCGTCCTGCGGCCTGGAGAAGATCGTCCTCTGGCGCGAGTCCATGCAGATCAAGAACATGCAGTACCAACGCGGCGACAGGAAACTCCACCCCGGCGACATCATCCTGGCCCACTTCCGAGGCCCGTCCGAACTCAAGGGCACGACGATGACCGAGATGACGGCGAACATGCTCCGCCACATACAGGACCAGGGCTTCACGGTCGCCCGCTTGGAGGACTACCTCTAGAGCCCGGGGCAGCGGCAGCGGCAGTGACGGTGCCGAGGCAGACACAGGCGCGTATTGCGCCGCCTCTTGTGCCGCTCCTTGCCGACCGGTTCCGCCCGGATCCGAGCCTGCCCGACCGCCTTGCCTGGACCCGCCGGAGGAGCAACTCCCAGGCGCTCACCGGCAGGAGCGGAGCCGTCGGAGAAATCCGGGAGCGAGCGTCGAAGATCGCTGGGTACAGTGCACGCGCTTTGGCCCGATGACCCCGTCGCCGAGGAGGCCGCCCCATGGACCCCGTCACGCTGATCACCGGTGGCTCGACCGGAATCGGCGCCGCCACCGCCCGCGCCCTGCTCAAGCAGGGCCACCGCGTGGCCGTCACCGGACGTGACGCGGGCAGGCTGGCCGCCTTCGCCACCACCGCGGGGGCGGGCGAGCGGCTGCTGACGATCACCGGCGACGCCGGCGAGGCGGATGACGTCGCCGCCGCCGTCCGTCAAGTGCTGGACACCTGGGGCCGGTTGGACAACGTCATAGCCAACGCCGGCTTCTCCCTGCCCGGCAACCTGGAGACCCACGCCCCTGAGGACATGCGCGCCATGATCCTCACCAACGTCCTGGGCCCCGCCCTGCTGGTCCAGGAGACCCTGCCCCACCTGAGGACCTCCAAGGGCCGCATCGTGATCATCGGCTCGGTCGCCGGCGTCCGCCACACCCCCGGCAACCTCTACTCCGTCACCAAGTGGGCCGCCCACGCCCTCGCCGAGAACACCCGCCTCCTGGTCGGCCAGGACGGAGTCGGCGTCACCGTTGTCGCCCCCGGCATCGTGGACACCCCCTTCTGGCACGCCCGCGGCGGCACCCCCGAGGCAGCCGCCACGATGACCGCCGAGCAGATCGCGGACACCATCGTGTTCGCCGTCAACCAGCCCGCGGGCGTGGACATCAACCACATCACGGTGCGGCCGACGGGGCAGATCGGCTGAGGCAGAGCTCCCAAGTGCCGTACGGGGAAGCGCCTTTGGCTTACGCGATCGACCGGCCAACCCCTAGGGCTCGATGACGAGGCGTTCGATGAGGTCGTCGTGCAGGGCGAACCGGTAGCGGAGGTCGACTGTGCCGCCGGGGAAGTCGCCTTCCAAGTGGTGTACGGCGACGTAGTGCGTGGCGTCGGTCCGCTCGGCGGCGGTGAGTTCGACGGTGTACGTGAACTCGGTCGCGACCCGGCTCAGCCATCCCTCGATCGCCGCGACGCCCTCGTACGTGGTGCCGTCGTCGACCACCGTGGCGTCGGTGGCGAACGAGGCGACCGCCGTGACGGTGTCGTGGACCCGGTGTGCCGCCAGGTAGCGGGTGATGACGTCGGGCAGGTCGTTCGGGTCGATGGTCCGGGGCTGGGACTTGGACTGGGACTGGGGCATGACGGTCCTTTCGGTGGGAGCGGTTCAGACGGTGGGGAGGGTGCCGCCGTCGATGACGTGGTCCGCGCCGACGATCGCCGAGGCGCTGTCGGAGACCAGAAAGGCGACCAACTCGGCGACTTCCTCAGGGCGGTTGGGGCGGCCGAGGGGGATACCGCCCAGCGAGTCCATGAGCCGGCCCAGCGCCGCGTCCTCCGGTATTCCGGCCTCCTCGGCGATCCGGGCGACCAGATGCTCGGCGGCGGCGGTCCGTACGAAGCCCGGCGAGACGGTGTTGACGCGGACGCCGTGCGGGGCGACCTCGTTGGCCAGGCCCTTGCTGTACGTCGTCAGCGCGGCCTTGGCGGCGGCGTAGGCCAGGGTGCCGTTCCACAACGGCATACGGGCCTGGATCGAGGAGACGTGCACGATCGCGCCCTTGCCGGCCGCGACCATGCCGGGCAGGAGACCGCGGTCGAGACGGACCGCGCCCAGCAGGTTCGTGTTCAGCTCCCTGGCCCAGTCCTCCTCGCCGAGCGCCGCGAACCCTCCGGCGGGCGACTCGGACCCGCCGACGTTGCTGACCAGGATGTCCACGCCGCCCATCCGGGCGTCCACCTCGGCGACCACCCGCTCAGCGCCCTCGACGGTGGACAGATCGGCGGCGATGAACGTCTTGTCGTCGTCAACGCCGCTGTCGGGGTGGTTGCGGGCGGTCACGAGTACGTCCGCACCAGCCCGGCGCAGGCGCTCCGCGATGGCCGCGCCCGTGCCCTTCGTGCCGCCGGTGACCAGGGCGCGCCGGCCTTCGAGGGATGCGGTGGTGATGGTCAAGGTGTCCGTCCGCCCTTCCGTACCGCTGTTGCTGCTAAAATAGAAGCTAATAACTTCGACTTTAGCAGTAACTGGGGAGATGGTCACGGTGGCGAGTCGCGTCAGGCTGGAGGACCGGGAGTGCCCGCTGTCCACCACGGTGCAGCATGTCGGTGAGTGGTGGACGCTGCTGATCCTGCACGACGCCTTCGACGGCTACACCCGCTTCGACCAGTTCCAGGAGAGCCTGGGCATCTCCTCCAGCATGCTCACCACCCGCCTCAAGTCCCTTGTGTCAGACGGCCTGTTGGAGCGCCGGCCGTACCAGACGAACCCGGTCCGCCACGAGTACGTACTGACCGACCTGGGCCGTTCCCTGCGCCCGGTCGTCGTGACCCTCGCCGCCTGGGGCAACTCCCGCCTCGCGCCGGAGGAACGCAGCATGATCCTCGTCGACGCGCACAGCGGGGAGGAGGTCGAGCCCGCGGTCGTCGACGCCAGGACCGGCCGCCGTCTCGACGACAGCGACGCCTACGTCTTCACGGCGGGTCCGGCCGCAAGCCCGGCCATGCGCGACCGCTATGCGACCCGGCCGCCTGCCAATTAGCCCTGTACGGCAGTAATTTGATCGTGACTCAACCCGCGACCGTAGGGTAATGTTCAGGTAAAGGGAAGTCCTGTGGCCTGGCCGAAGGCAAACCAGGCCGTCCGTAAAGGATCTGAGGAGGTAACGATGTTCGATCTCAGGACAGAGGCAGAGATGAGGCTGCATTCGGAAAGGACGGCGAGGGAACTCGCGCTGAAAAAGCAGCGCGAAAACGCCGTCGAGACCGAGAACCAGACCGAGAATCAGGCCGGGAACGGCGACGTCGCTCCTCACACGGAAACGACGGCCACGACGGCCACGACGGCCACGACGGCCGTGTAGTCAGTCCCCCCTATGAAGCACCCCCAGGCCGATGACCTGGGGGTTTGTCGTATTGGGGGCTGTCGGCTCAGCCGAAGTACGCCTTCTCGTTCACGTTGTACATGTAGTCGCGCCAGTGCGCCTTGATGTACGTGAACCGCGTCGGGTCGTAGCTCCACTGCCCGTCCAGCGAGGCCTCGATGACGTCCTCGTTCGCGCGGATGTAGTCCAGGACCGCTTCCGAGACCGGTGCGTACGACCAGTGCCAGCGCTCCTGGCTGATCGCGGGCGTGCCCGTGGCCGACTCCGCCGTGTACGTCTGGAGGAAGCCGAAACCGGCCGCGTTCGCGCGCAGCCACGCGTAGTTGGCGGACTCGGGGCCACCGTCCGCCCAGTCCTGGGGCGTCGTGTCGAAGAAGTCCGCGTCGGAGCCAAGGTGGTGGCGGGAGACACCGGGCGCGGTCGACGTACGGAGAATCTCGATCTGGCGCTCGTCGGAGGTCAGCGACTCCCACACCGTGCGGTGGGCGTCCTTGTCCGGGTCCCACTGCGGGTCGGTGCCCAGTTGGGCGGAGTACTTGGCGCGCACGTCGTCGACGATGATGCCGAAGGTGCCCGCGCCGCCCGAACCGGTGCGCAGGAAGTCGTACTTGCGGTCCCATATCGAGCGCTGCGTCGCCGCGGTGCGCACCCACGAGACGATGACCTTGTCACGGGCGACGCCCACACCGGCCGCGGCGGCGTCGGCCAGGCCGTTGACCTGGGTGTCCATCTCCGTCTTGAGGTCACCGGGGGCGGACCCCGTACCGGTGATCCAGGCGGCGACGGCCGTCGGGTCGGCGTCCTTCAGGACCTTCGCGACCGACTGCTTGCGGTAGTCGATCTCCTGCTGCGAGCTGAACGTCCGCGGCGGGACGGGGTCCGCGGCAAGGGCCGCCCGGCCCACCGCGGCCCCGCCGACGGCGGCCGCCCCGGCTGCGACCAGGCCGATGAAGCGACGCCGGGTGGGCGCCGTACGGCGGTGGGAGGGGACTGATTTGCTCTGCTTGCCGTGCATGGTTTCCCGTTGCTTCCCTGTCGTGGATCCGGCTGCGGACACCGGTTCCGTACACCGGTGGGCGGACGACGATTGCACAGGTGCGCTCCGCGCCGACAGAGGCAAATGTCACCGAACAGCGCGCGGAGTCGAACCCGCCCCCGTGGTGGCCAGTTGCCAGATCTGCGCGGCGGTGTCCTCGGCGGACTCGGTCGGTGCCGGTTTGCCGGGCAGTTGGGCGGGTACGGTCGTGTTCTTCTTCGCGCCGGGCCGGTCGGCGAACAGGACGACCGTCAGGGCGAGTCGGGAATCCAGGCTGGTGGACCACACGGTGCGACGGGTGACGCCACCGCCCGCCCCGCCGGTGAAGAGGGTCTGCGGAACAGACGTCGTAAGTGTCTCGGGGGTCTCGGGGGTCGCAGGGACCTCGCGGGCGTCGGAGGCCAACACCCCGTCCGCCATCTGGGCGTTCACGACGTAAGCGTCCATGTCATCCAGCGCGCGCCGCGTGTCGGGGTGCGCGGTGTGGACCGTACTCCCGCCCCGGGTGATCTTCGCGACCGTGTACGGGGTCGCGTACACGCCGTGCGCGGCGACGGTCGCGTACGCCGAGGCGAGCTTCAGCGGGGTCGGCGCGGCCGTCTTCCGCAGCGCGGCCAGCGGGGCGTCGAGCCGGATCTTGGCGAACGGATCCCACGCGGTCCCCGCCTCTACGGCGCCGTCCACCGCGTCGTTGAACGGCTGCCGCGCGTAGTCCGCACCGCCGTACAGCAGTCGTACGGCCCCGTCGCCGGGCTCGATCGCCACGACGGCGGTGTGCAGCGTGGTGCCCTTGCGGCCCTTGAGGTCCTTCACCTTCTCGGTGGCGGCGTCCTGGAGCGCCAGGTCGAAGGTGGTGTGCACGGTGTAGCCGCCGCGCGCCAACTGGTCCTCGGTGATGCCGAGTCGGTCGGCGGCCTCCTTCGCGGCCACGTCGATCATGTACTGCCGCTGCCCCTCGGTCGTGCCCGGCGGATAGAAACGGAACGCCGGGAACGCGGCCTCCGCGCGCTGCTTCGCCGTGATGTCCCCGCTCGCCGCCATCGCGTCGAGCACCCACTCCCAGCGCTCCTTGAGCGTCGCGGTCACCTTCGGGTCGGAGCCCGCCTTCTCGTAGTACGAGGGGATGTTGACGATCGAGGCCAGCGCCGCGCCCTGCGAGACGGTCAGCTTCCGGGTGTCCACGCCGAAGTAGTTGCGCGAGGCCGCCTGGATACCGGCCGAACCCCGGCCGAAATAAACGGTGTTGAGATAGCCCGCCAGGATCTCGTCCTTGGACCGGGTGCGATCGAGCTTGATCGCGATCAGCGCCTCGCGCGCCTTGCGCGACAGCGACTGCTCCGGGCTCAGCAGCGCGTTCTTCACGTACTGCTGCGTGATGGTGGAGCCGCCCTGCCGTTCGCCGCCGGTCAGCGAGGCCAGCACCGCGCGGGCGACGGCACGCGGCGAGACCCCGTTGTCCGTGCGGAACGAACGGTTCTCGGCCGCGATCACCGCGTCCTGGACATACCGCGGGACCTGCGACAGCGGCACCTCCTGACGATCGACGGGACCGCGTCTGCCCAGGTAGGAGCCCTTGTCGTCGATGAAGACGGTGCTCTGTGTGACGGTCTCCGGGTGCGGGTCGGGGATGTCCGTCATCCGGTACGCGACAACCGCCGCCGTGCACAGCGCCGCGATCAGCAGGAGGAAGGCGATGATCAGTCGTCGCACCAGGCGGCCCCGGGTACGGCGAAGGCGCAGCCGGAGCGGCACGCGTACGCGCAGACGCATCCGGTGCGAGCCGGCCGGACGTTTCGTGCGGGGCGTCGCTTCGTCGGCGGGCGGCGAATCAGGCATTTCGGACGGTTCGGGCACGGAAGGCCTTTCGGGAGGGGCGGGAGCGAGCGGTGCCACGAGCGGGGGGCGATGCCTGGGCGTGGGCTCGCATCACCCGCCGACATCGGTGCCGGTGCCGACAGCAGTCCCCGAGGCGTCGTCGGACCGCGCGACGACTTTCCCGGCCGCGTCGCGCACCGTGACGGTCGGCCCGTCCTCGGCGAGGCTCGCCTTCAACTCCGCCACCGGCAGCGGCGCGGGCGCGTACCAGACGCCCCAGCCAGGGCCGCCGGCCAGCGTGAGGACCGTGCCGGTGACCTTGCTGTCGCCGACGACGACCTCGACCCGAGCCGGGTCGGCGGCCAGTCCGCGGTACAGGCCCGACAGGAAGAACGCGCCGTTCACGGGCTCCAGTTGCACCGAGACACCCGGCTTCTCGCGCCCGGCGGAGCCCTCGCGGGCCGCCACGGCACGGTCCGCGTCCCGGCTGCGGAACTGGTTCGGCCGCCCCGGCGTCGACCAGTGTTTGCCGTCGGCGGTCAGCCAGACCTGCACCCCCGGCACGGCGTCCACCCGCTCGCCGGGCGCGACGATCCGCACCGGACTCGACGCCGTCCCGCCGACCACCCCGGCACCCGATCCGTCTTCGCCGCCGCCACCCCCGAACCGTCCGACGGCGAAAACGGCCGACGGCGCGAACACCAGCGCACAGACGGCCACGACCGCCCCGACCCGCCGCCGACGCAGGGCCCGCCCGCGCCGCTCGATGACACCGAGGGGCGCGGCGGACGGAACGGCGGACGGAACGGCGGGCGCTTCAGCGGCCTCAGCGGCCTCAGCGGCCTCAGCGAAGAGCGCGCGCAGCCGCCCCGCATCGCCCCCGCAGACCGCAAGTCCCCGCTGGGCATGGCTCCTGACCGCACCGGCCGAGCAGCCGAGCACCTGGGCGATCTCCCGCTCGCCCAGGCCCTCCCAGTGCAGCATCACGAGCACCGCCCGCTGCCGAGCGGACAGGGCGTCCAACGCCCCGTGGGGCAGAGCCCGTTGACGGCGCGCGCGGCGCAGATGGTCCTTGACGAGGGACCGCCGTACATAGAAGTCCACGTCGTCACGTGGTATTCGACGCCATCGCGCGTACACCCCCACCAGCGTGTCGCGCACCAGGTCCGTCGCCTCGCGCGGGTCGCCGGACAGCAGGTGCGCGGTGGTGACCAGCCGGGGCCAGCCCGCCTGCGCGTATGCGGCGAAGTCGGCGAAGTCGGCGCGGGGGCGCGGGCGGTGGATCCTGAGGCTCGTGTTCATCGTCTTTCCCGTGGGTTGTGTTTCGATGTGCGCGACGCGCGTGACCTACGGGACCTGTACGCACGGCGGGGGCGGCCAGGTTGCACGGGAATTCCAAGACTCCGGTGGGGGCATGACCGAGGACGAGTTCGACGCTTTCTACACGGCCGCGTTTCCCCGCCTGACCGGCCAGCTCTCCGCGTTCACCGGGGACCACGGCGAGGCGCAGGACGTCGTCCAGGAGGCGTTCGTACGAGCCTGGGACCGACGTAAGAACTTCCTCGCGGACGAGGCCCCCGAGGCGTGGATACGCACCGTGGCCATGCGACTGGCGGTCAGCCGCTGGCGCCGGGCGCGGCGCTGGCTTGAACTGGTACGCCGCACTCCGCCGCCCGAGTTCACGCCGGGACCCGGCCCCGAGCGCACGGCACTCGTCGCCGCGCTGCGCCAACTGCCCAAGGCCCAGCGGATGGCGATCGTCCTGCACCACCTGTGTGACCTGAGCGTCGAGCAGGTAGCCTCCGAGACGGGCGCCCCTGTGGGAACGGTCAAGGCCAGACTCTCCCGTGGACGGGCGGCGCTGGCAAAGCAGTTGGCCGTGGACGGCGTGGACGGCGTGGACGGCGTGGACGGCGTAGACCCCGGCGACGTGGTGGGCAGGCCGGTTCGGGAGGAGGGCGGCCGTGTCGGATGAACGAACCGGCGAACTGGCCGATGAACTCGCTGATGAGCGACGGGTCGACGACGACATGTCGGCCGAACTCTTTACCGCACTCGACGAGTTCGCCGCAGCCCACGAGACTCCTCCCCGCCTCACCGGCGCCGAGATCCGCGGACGTGCCGTGCGCCGGGGACGCCGCCGCACGGCCGCCAGACTGGCCACGGGCACGGCGGCCCTGACCCTGCTGACCTTCACCCTGACCCTGGGCTCCGCGACCTCCCCGAACGCCCCGGCCTCCCCGGCCTCCCCGCCGGACGGGAGCCAGCGTCAGCTTCCGGCAGCCACACCCCCCAACGCCTCATCACTCCCCACCCTCAGTGGGGCGCCGTCCCCCGGAGTGGCCGTGCCCGCGCCCCTTAGGGGCACGGTCGACCTCCGACGGCGCACCCTGACCGTCGGGGACCGGGTCATGCCGATGGCCTCGGACTTCGCCAACAGCCCCACGATCGTGGGCCCGATGACCGTGTACAAGAAGGACGACGTCAAGACGCTGACCCTCACCGACCCGACCGACGGATCCCTCTACACCGCGGAGGCCTCGTTCGCGGTCGAACTGCGCGACGCCAGGAACGCGCCGGTCTACGTCGGCATCGTCCGCTCCGACAACGTGAAGGACATCGGCAGGTACGACGTCGGCAGCGCCTGGATCGGCCTGGACATGACCAACGCCGTCTGGTTCTACAAAGCCGTACCGACGGGCAGCGTCCTGTCGGTCGCACCCTGACCCAGGAACGGACCTGACCCGCAGTCAGGTGTCGGGGTGCGGTCAGGGTCCGCTCAGGGACGTTCCTGATGAGCCGGACCATCGGACCGAACGAAACTCATGGCAGGGCCGGCCGGACAACCACCGCCCCGACCGACACCACTGCCACCGCGGCCACGGCCGCCACCGTTTCGGAGGGACCGTACTGTGAACTGCCCTACTACCCGCCCCCGTTGGTCCACGATGACCGCGTCAGCCACAGCCGTGCTGATCGCGTTAGCAGCGAGTACGGCCACCCCTGCCTCGGCCGCTACCACCACCACGACCAGCACCACTGACACCGCCACTGCAACTGCCACCACCACCGGCGTGCCGCTGCCCGGCCTCGACCCGGCCGAACTCACGGCGGCCATAAGCGGCCTGCCGAACGCGGACGTCACCGGCGCACTCGTGCGGATCACCGGCCGCGCGGGCCACTGGTCGGGCACCTCGGGCGTGGGCGATCTGGAGACCGGTGAGGGTGTCCCGTCCGACGCGCACATCCGGATCGGCAGCATCTCCAAGGTCTTCACCGCCACGATCGTTCTCCAGCTCGCCGCCGAGCACCGGATCGACCTGGACAAGCCGGTCCAGCAGTACCTGCCGGGGGTCCTGCCCGCCGATCTGCCGCCCGTCCAGGTCGGCCAACTGCTCAACCACACCAGCGGCCTGCCGCGCGTCGCCGCAAACGCGGACTTCGGCGACGGCAGCCCGGAATGGTTCGCCGCCCACCGCCTCAAGAGCTTCACCCCGCAGCAGGCGATCGACCTGATGGCGGGCCAGCCGATGCCGTTCGCGCCGGGCACGGCACAGCAGTACAGCGGGATGAACTACTACGTCGCAGGCCTGCTGGTCGAGAAGATCACCGGGCACACCTTCGCCCACGAGGTGCGCTCCCGCATCACCCGCCCCCTCGCCCTCCGCGACACCTACGCCCCCGACGCCGACGACCCCCGCCTGCCCACCCCGCACTCCCACGCCTACCTGACGGTCACCTCGCCGGACGGCACCAAGCACCCGGTGGACGTCACGGAACAGAGCCCCTGGCCCTGGGCCGAGGGCGGCATGATCTCCACCCCCGCCGACCTCGACCGTTTCATCACCGCTCTCTTCCGGGGCCGGCTCCTGCCCCCGGCCCAGCAGGCCGAGCTGTTCACCGTCCCCGACGTCCCGAACTTCCGCAGCACCCAGTGCCGCACCGAGACCGACGCGGGCCGGGCCTGCATGTCCATGGGCATCATGCGGGTGAAGGCCTCCAACGGCGTCGTGGTCTGGGGCAAGACGGGCTCCCGCCCCGGGTACACCAGCGGTGTCTTCGCCACCCGAGACCTCTCCCGCAAGATCGTCTACTCCCTCAACCCGACCAACCTCAACGGCACCGAGATGCCCTACATCCAACAGATAGCAGCAGCCTCCTTCGGCCCCCTGATCCCGGCGACGACCTGACACGGCCCCGCACTCGCGCACTCCCGTACTCCCTACTCAGGAGGACCTGAGTACGCACGCTCTGGGCGCAGACGACGGTGAGAAGCGACGCTCGCCCCATGACCCAAGACCCACGGACCCCAACCCCGAACCCAACCCCCACCCCCGCTCACCACGTCATGACGACCCTCGGGCTGGCCGGGCTGTCCCTGGCGCTGTGGACTGCCTGGCTGGGCTGGGACCAGCACCGTGACGTGCACCCCGACGGCACAACGACCGGCCCCTACGAGGCATGGCAGGTGATCGGCCTCGTGCTGGCCCTGTTGATACCGGTGTACTGGGCGGCATCCCGACGCCGCGTCGCGGAGGCGGTACTCGGCACCACGGCCGGCCTGACCCTCGCCGCCTACTACGACTGGTCGGACGACTCCACCGGCCTCTTCATGGTCGGCGTGACGATGGTCATGACAGGCACCTTCGCCGCAACCCTCGTCCTCTCCCTGGCGATCACCGCCACGAAGGGAAACGGGGGACGGAGCCCGTACGATCTGCCGCTCTGACGGGAGCGGGCACCCGAGCGCGGGGTGTTCGGGGGGTGGCCGTTGTTCTTGCGGGGCGGAGTCGTCGCGTGGAGCGTCGGCACAGTCGTCCCAGGGCCTGGTAGAAGCGGTCCGTGTGACTCGGGAAGGCGTTGTGGCGCGCTGCGGAGTTGTCCACGGGAGGTCAGATCGAACCGGGCGGTGCCGGAATTACGACCCGGGCAGTGCCTGTTCCGTCCAGATGGTTTTTCCTGTGGGGGTCTGGCGGGTGCCCCAGCGTTCGGCGAGTTGGGCGACGAGCAGCAGGCCGCGGCCGCCCTCGTCGAAGACGCGGGCGCGGCGTAGGTGCGGCGCGGTGCCGCTGCCGTCGGAGACCTCGCAGATGAGTGTCGCGTCGCGGATGAGCCGCAGCACGATGGGGTCGGCGCCGTAGCGGATGGCGTTGGTGACCAGCTCGCTGACGATCAGTTCGGTGGTGAACTCCGCTTCCGTCAGCCCCCAGGCGGCCAGTTGTCCGCCCGCCGCCTTGCGGGCCCCGGCGACGGCCGAGGGATCGCGCGGCAACTGCCAGGTGCGCACCTTGTCGGCGTCGAGCGCGGCCGTGCGGGCCAGCATCAGCACGATGTCGTCGCCGGGCCGGTCGCTGAGCACCGTACGCAGCACCTGGTCGCAGGTCTCCTCCAGCGCCGCCGCCGGGCTGCTGCTCAGGGCCTCGCGCAGCAGGCTGAGGCCGACGTCGATGTCGCGGGAGGCGGCCTCGACCAGGCCGTCGGTGTAGAGGGCGAGCAGGCTGCCCTCCGCCAGCTCCACCTCGACGGACTCGAACGGCAGGCCGCCGAGGCCGAGCGGCGGTCCGGCCGGCAGATCGAGGAACCGCACGTCGCCGTCGGGGGTCACCAGCGCGGGCGGCGGATGACCGGCGCGGGCCATGGTGCAGCGCCGGGACACGGGGTCGTACACGGCGTACACGCAGGTCGCCCCGACCTCGCCCGACGCGTCCTGGGCCCGCCCGCGCGCCTCGGGGCCCTCCTCCCGGTCGAGCCGGATGACGAGATCGTCCAACTGGGTGAGCAGCTCGTCCGGGGCGAGATCGACGTCCGCGAGCGTGCGTACGGCGGTCCGCAGCCGGCCCATCGTGGCGGACGCGTGGATGCCGTGGCCCACCACGTCGCCCACGACCAGCGCGACCCGGGCGCCGGACAGCGGGATGACGTCGAACCAGTCCCCGCCCACGTCCGCCCCGGAACCGGCCGGCAGATAGCGGTAGGCCACCTCCATCGCGGCCATGTCCCGCGGCCGGTCGGGCAGCAGGCTGCGCTGGAGCGTCAGCGCGGTGCGGCGTTCGCGGGTGTAGCGGCGGGCGTTGTCCAGGCTCACCGCCGCCCGCGCGACGATCTCCTCCGCGAGCAGCAGATCGTCCTCGTTGAAGGACTCCGCCGTGCGGTGCCGCAGGAAGTGCACCAGGCCCAGGGTCACCCCTCGGGCGCGCAGCGGCACCAGCATCGTCGAGTGGATCATGTACCTGGTCACGGACTCGGCGCGGGCCTGCGACGACTTGATCCACTTCTGCATCCCCGGCTCGCCCGCCGTGTGCCGGGTGCCCCGCCCGGCGGCCAGCGTCCGCATCGGCGGGGTCCCCACCGGGTAGCGCAGCACGTCGCCCGTGGCGACCACCGACTCCGGGCAGCCCTCCAGCACCGACCGCTGCGCCGTACGGCGTACGGTGACGGGCTCGTCCTCCCGCACCGGCGCCGGCTCGTCGCCCAGCTCGACGGATTCCAGCAGGTCCACGGTGACGAAGTCGGCGAAGCCGCCCACGGCCACGTCGGCCAGTTCCTCGGCGGTGCGGGACACGTCGAGGGCGCTGCCGATGCGCAGGCCGGCGTCGTTGAGGACCGCCAGACGCCGACGGGCCCAGTACTGCTCCGTGGTGTCGAAGACGGCCGCGGACACCCCCTGGACCGTGCCGGACTCGTCCTTCAGCGGTGACATGAACATCGACCAGGCGTGGTCCCGGGTCTCACCGGGAGCCTTGCCGTGGTTCTCGTGGAACACCGCCTCCCCGGTGCGCAGGACCTGCCGCTGGAGACGCTCGTACTCGTCGAACGGCGCACTGGGCGCGATCTCCCACACGGTCAGGCCGCGCATCTCCGCCACGGTCATGCCCATCACCTGGGACATGACGGCGTTGGCGGCCACCAGCCGGTTGTCGAGGTCGTAGACCGCCACCGGTACGGGGAGCTGGGCGAGCGTGAGGTCCCACAGGGCCTGGGCTTCCGGCTCGGTCCGCTGCCCGACGCTCGCCGGGGCGGCCCCCGTCACGAGCCAGAGCCGGCCGGGGCCCGCGTCCGCCAACGGCGTCCCCTGCAACCGCACCACGAGCCGGTCCCCGTCCCGGTGCCGCAGCGCCACTTCGCTGGCCACCCGGCGGCCGACGGCCACATGCCGCCGCGCGGACTCGGGCAGGCGCGCGGCGAGCAGGTCACCGGCCGCCCGGCCCACGACGTCGGCGGGCTCGTACCCGAGCAGCCGCTGAGCCCCCCCGCTCCACATCACGACCGTCCCACCGGCGTCGACGACGACCGCGAAGTCCTCCGGTACGGGCCCTGCCCCCGTGCCGCCGGATCTGCCGCCCCTACCGTCCATGGGCCTCTTTCCCTCGCTCTCGCCCGACCGGAGCGGGCGCGGTCCCCTAGAAAGCCGATCCCACGACGCACCCGTCCTTCCCCTTACCCCTTCCCGCTTCACCTCCCCGACCAGTCTGGCAGCGGGACGACGACTGCGCGGGGCGACGATGCCGGGGGCTGCCCGGCCGCCCGCCGACCACGCGGGCAAGCGCCGACGCCGCGACACCGGATGCCGTCCGGATGCCGTCCGGATGCCGTCCGACCTGGCCTTCAGGCCTTCGGTGCGTCGTCCGCGAGCGGGACGGTGTCCTTGGCCGGCGGGGCTTTCACGGCCACGGGCCGATTGACGTCGAGGAAGGTGATGGTCAGGTCGAGCGGCCCGGCTGCGGTTGAGGCACCGGCTCCGATGCCGGTGGGCGCGTCGGTGTGCTCGGCGCGCAGCCGGTACTGCTTGGTGCGGTTGTCGCCGTCCACCCACAGGTCCATGGTGAGCGGGTCGGAGACCTGGAGCTGGATGAACTGATCGAGGCGCTCGGGGACCAGGCCGGCACTGTCGACGGTTCCCTCGTAGTGCGTCGTCCTGGCACCGTCGACCGACTCGGTCCCGATCAGCCGCAGGTCCTTGGACCCGTTCAGGAGCGTGGACTGCGTGGCCGGGCTGCCCTCCAGCGGGCTGGGCAGCACGCCGTAGGACTGGTTGTCCACCGCGCTGCGCCCCCAGACGGCCGGCGCGGCGCTGAGCCAGCTCTTGCCGCCGTCCAGCTTCTCGTAGTGGACCGCGCTCCCGCTGACGTACATGACCTCGTCGACGAACCGGATCTCCAGCAGGCCGTCCCCGCGCCGGGCGCCCACGGCGGTCATCTTTATGGCCATGGCCTGCGGTTTCGTGCTCATGGAGGCCTCTGCCTCCACACGGCCCTGCGTCGGCACGGTCCCGCTGATCCGATAGCGCAGCGACGTGATGCCCGCGGAGTTCTGCGCCGCTTTCGCCACGGCAGCCACTGCCGCCGCCGACGTCACGTCGGACGTCGCCTTGGACGTCGCTCCGGACGTCACCTCGGACGTCACCTCGGACGGGTCCGCCACCGCGGAATCACTCTTGCCGCCCCCTCCGCAGGCAACCGATCCCCCCGCGAGCAGCACGGCCGCGAACGCCACGCTCGTCACTCTGCGCGCTCCGGAAACCCGAACAGCAACCCCCACAGCAACCCCCACAGCAACCCCTGCAATTCACTAAGTAATTCACCCAGAGTGTTGGCAGACGCATGCCAAGGTCGCGAGCCTATACGGAGGGGACGTCAGGAAGCGTGAGGGATTTCAGGGGCGTCAGGACGGCCGGTGCGGCCCGTTGCCGTCCGTGCGGGTGCTGGCCGAGCTGGACGTGCCGATGGCGAACGTGGACGAATCCACACTCCCGATGTGGATGCCGGGGGCGAGCGGCTCCGGCCTGGTGAGGAAGTCCCGCAGGGTGCGTCCCGTAGGGGCGATGTGCGGGACGATGCTGATCAGGAAGGCGGTGCTGAGGACGACCGCGGCCAGTTGTCCGGCGTAGCCGAGCAGGCTGAACACGGGTGGCACGGTGAGCAACAGGAAGGCCAGCGTGAAGAAGGCGGGGACGTGTTCCCGGTCCTCCCTCCTGCGCGCGGCCGAGCGTTCGTGGAAGTCGACGTCGCCTTCCTCGTTATGGGACACGACCTTCCAGCCTTCGATGTCCCCGGCCGAGACGGAGAGCCGTAGGGCCACGGCCTGGCCCCGCTCCAACTGGCCGATGGTGAACACGGCTTCCCCCGGGGCCTGTTCGCGCTTCGGCCGCCTGGTCACCCCCATCTCGCGCTCGGGGTCCGAGGTGGGCACCGCCTCGATGATCTGGGCGCCCGGCGGGAAGCTGAACCGCAGGTGCTCGTCCTTGACGACCCGGTTGCCGGTGTTCTCGACCCGGAACTCGACCGAGCTCAGGCCCTCGATGGGGTGCCCGTTGTAGCTCAGCCGGAGCAGCCGGCCGATCGTTTCGTCCGTGGACACCATGGCGTTGTGGACCTCGGCGTCCCAGGAGAGCTGTTTGGTCGGTTCGCGGCGAAGCTTCACGCGCTCGATGGCGGCGGTGCCCAACGCGCCGACGACCGCGCCCACGACGGCGACGACGAGGTTCTGCTGAAACTCCGTCAGCCCGACTTCGGCGGCCACCATCACGGCAGAGACCGACTCCATGACCGCCCCCCGTTTTCCCAAGCCTTCCGAGCGCTGCGAGCCTTCCGAGTCCTGCGAGACCTCCGAGTCCTACGAGTCCTGTCGTCTTCCGAGCCTTCCCGGCCAAGGTCGACTTAACCAGGGCGACATGACATGGCGAGGCAGGTGACTTCCCGATCGCCGAGGCATTCGGGCACGGCGGTCACGGCGGTCACGGCGGTCACGGCGGTCACGGCGGCCACGGCGGCCACGGCGGCCACGACGGCCACGACGGTCACTCCGGTGGCCGGGACCGGCGAGGTTGCGGTGCTCGCCCCCGGCCCCAAGCATGGGCTCAGGGGCAGCACAGCGACAGAGCCCGCCGGACGGGCACGCCCCAGGAAGGCTTGAGAGCCATGACGTTTCCAGCGGCCCGCGTGCGATCGTCATGACCGCCGACGACGACATGACCGCAGACGGAATGACTGCCGACTCCGACCGTCCGCTGCACTGCCTGGTCACCGGTGCCACCGGTTACCTGGGCGGCAGGCTGGTGCCGGAGTTGCTGGCCGCCGGGCATGTCGTGCGTTGCCTGGCCCGCTCGCCCGACAAGCTGCGGGACCATCCGTGGGCCGGGCGGGCGGAGGTCGTGCGCGGGGACGTGACGGACGCCCGGTCCGTACGCGCGGCCATGGAGGGAATGGACGTCGCGTACTACCTGGTGCACGCCCTGGGCACCGGCCCGGGTTTCGAGGACACCGACCGGCGCGCGGCCAGGATCTTCGGGGAGCAGGCGCGGGCCGCCGGAGTCCGGCGGATCGTCTACCTCGGCGGGCTGAGCCCCGCCGGAGTGCCCGAGCACGAACTGTCACCCCATCTGCGTTCCCGCGTCGAGGTGGGCCGCGTCCTGCTGGCCTCGGGCGTGCCGACGGCCGTACTGCGGGCGGCGGTGATCATCGGGTCGGGGTCGGCCTCGTTCGAGATGCTGCGCCATCTGACCGAGCGGCTCCCCGTGATGGTGACCCCGAGCTGGGTGCGGACCCGCTGCCAGCCGATCGCCGTCCGCGACGTGCTCCGCCTCCTCGTGGGGTGCGCGAGGCTTCCGTACGGCGTCCACCGGACCTTCGACATCGGCGGACCGGACATCGTCACGTACGAGGACATGATGCGGCGGTACGCCGACGCCGCAGGGCTGCCGAAACGCGTCATCGTCTCCGTTCCGCTGCTCACCCCCCGGCTGTCCAGCCTCTGGGTCGGTCTGGTCACCCCGGTGCCGGGCGCGCTCGCGCGACCGCTGGTCGAGTCGCTGAGGCACGAGGTGGTCTGCGCCGAGCGGGACATCGTCCGCTATGTGCCGGATCCGCCGGAGGGGCCGGTCACCCTGGACCGGGCGATCCGGCTGGCGCTGCGGCGGCTGCGCGACACGGACGTGGCCACCAGATGGTCGTCGGCCTCGACGCCCCGCGCCCCCAGCGATCCGCTGCCGACCGACCCGGACTGGGCGGGCGGCAGCCTCTACACGGATCACCGCGAGCGTACGGTCGCGGCGTCGCCGGGGGCGTTGTGGCGGGTGGTGGAGTCGATCGGCGGCGAGCACGGCTGGTACTCGTCGCGGCTCGCCTGGTCCCTGCGCGGCCGGCTGGACACGCTGGTGGGCGGGGTGGGGCTGCGCAGGGGCCGCCGGGACGCGAACCGGCTGCGGGTCGGCGACAGCCTGGACTTCTGGCGCGTGGAGGAGATCGAGCCGGGTCGGCTGCTCCGGCTGCGCGCGGAGCTGCGGCTGCCCGGTCTGGCCTGGCTGGAGATGACCGTCGACCAGGACCCCCAGGGGCGCACGGTGTACCGGCAGCGGGCGCTGTTCCACCCGCACGGCCTCGCCGGACACGCCTACTGGTGGACCGTGGCCCCCTTCCACGCCGCGGTCTTCGGCGGCATGGCCCGCAACATCGCCGCCGCGGCCGAATCGACGGCCCCCGAACCGGTCGAACCGACCCGCACCCGCTGAGGGGGACCGAGCGGGAGGGATCAGGCACCGTGCGCGTCTCCGTCGCCCTGTTCACCGCGGACCCGCGGGTGCACGACAACCGGGTCCTCCAGGCGGCCCTTCGAGACGCGGAACGCGTGGTCCCGCTCTTCGTCGGGGCGAGCCGCTCCGCGACGCCCGCAGCATGGGGACGACCGGGACGACCACGCCGAGCACGGTCGCCCTTCCCCCACCAGTCGGCCGAGACACTCCTCATTTCCCCGCGCGGGACGTCCGTACCGCCGCCGGTGGCGGCACCGCGCGCCCCCGCTGAAGGGGGGACGCCCGGTGCGGCCGGACGGCGGCTGTGTCGCGCGGGACGCCAGGGCGGCTACCAGGCGAGCGCGTCCGCCGCGTTGTCCTGCCAGTAGGTGACCACGGCGGCGCTGTTGAAGAAGATGCCGCTGTTCGGCAGCTTCAGGGTCTTCTCCTTGTCGGTCGAGTTGCCGTTCCGGTCGACGAAGATCACGCCCAGGGTCTTCGTGGTGTAGCCGCCCTCGCCGTCGGGGGAGGACGTCGTGATGCCCGCGTACGCGGACTGGCCGGGCTCGAGCGTCAGCACGGACTGCGGCGTGGTCTCCTCGGCCCACGGCAGCGGGGCCTGGGCGTCGGCGCCGGCCCTCAGGAAGGGGGCGCTGTAGGCGTAGCAGGGCTTGGTGCCGGTGTTGGTGGCCTTGAGCAGCAGGTGGTTGATCGGGCGGGACGCCTCGGTGACGGTCAGCGCGGTGTTCGCCGTGGTGCAGGTGACGACCGAGGACGCCTTCGCGGTGACGGCGGACGCGGTCTGCCCGGCGGCCTGGATTCCGACGAGCGCGAGGGCGGCGGCGACGACCATGGAGGAGGCGGCCGTACGGGAGACGGAACGACGGGCGATACGCATGACGGAACTGCTTTCTCTGAACATCGGGAAGATGGCGTGCATGGGTGGGCGCGCCGGAAGTGCGGGCCACGAAAGGGGAGTTGCGCGGGGCCGAGCACCATGTCCGGTGAGGCGCCGTGCTTGGATGGCTCAAGCCTGTGCCATACGGCGTCCCATCCGCGACTCCCTCGGGAATTCTGGGACGCTGGGATGCGCGAACCGGCTCTGAACTGGGGAAACGTAATCTTCCTGGGACGTCGAACGGAATGGAGGACCGGTGCAGGTGGCTGAGGAGATCGCTGAATTCGCGGCGCTGCTGCGCGAGTTGAAGCAGCGATCCGGGCTGAGCTACGAGGCTCTGGCGAAGCGGGCGCACATGAGCACCTCGACGCTGCACCGGTACTGCAAGGGGGAGGGAGTCCCGGCCGACCACGCGGCCGTCTCCCGCTTCGCCCGGGTGTGCAGGGCGACCCCCGAGGAACTGATCGAGCTGCACCGGTCCTGGATCCTGGCGGACGCGGCACGGGAACGCGCCAGGCGAGCCGCGGCGGACCCGGAACCGACCCCGGAACCGAACCCTTCGGACCGGGCCGAGCACCCCAGCCCGGACACCGCATCAGACACCCCGCCCGCACCCGAACCCGAACCGGCGCCCACATCCATGAGCGAGCCCGGAGACCCTGGCGTCTCCGTCTCCGTTTCCCTCCCCGAACCGTCGGCGCAGACGCCCGTCCCCGCCCGCCGCACGCCGAAGTTCCTCCGAACCGCACGCATGCGCTGGTCCCTGATCGCGGCGGGCACCGCCGTCGTCGTCGCCGTGACCACCGCCGTCACGGTCGACCTGCGGGGCCCGGGGACGGACCCGACGGGGAAGAACGGCCGCCCGGCCGGCACCGTGACCTCCGCCGGTCAGAACAGCTCCCCGGACCCGGCCGCCGCGATCCCGCTGACGGTGGCGACCCGCACCTACGCCTGGGACGACCCGCAGTGCGAGGGGAAGTACCTGATCAACCGGCCTCCCGGCGAGGTCTCGCCGCCGGTGATGGGCCAGGACGTGCCGGGCTGGGTGAAGGCGCACGGCGCCATCGCCGCCGACGGGCAGCGAGTGGCGCTGACCGTTCAGGGCACCGGGGACGAAACCGTCGTCATCGAGTCCCTGCACGTCCGGGTGGTCAACTCGGGCGTGCCCCCGGCCTGGAACGCGTACCTGGGGTCGTCGGGCTGCGGCGGAGGCGTGGAGACGAGGTCGTTCGCCACGGACCTCGACGCCGCTCGCCCCACCATCGTGCCGAAGGCCGGCCAGCGGGGTGTCCCCTACAAGGTCAGCCAGTCCGATCCCGAGGTGCTGTACATCACCGCCCGGGCCAGTGTCCACGACGTGAACTGGTACGTGGAGCTGGAGTGGTCCAGCGGCGGCCGGCAGGGGACGATCCGGATCGACGACCACGGAAAACCGTTCCGCACCAGCGGCAGCCGGGGCCGTCCCGTCTACGAGCACCTGCTCGGCGGCACCGAATGGTTCAGGGTGGCGGACAACTCGTCTTCGAACTAGAGAACCGAACCGGCGGGAAGACCAGGGGAAGGTCACAGGAGCATCAGGCCCATCGCGCCGGCCATCGCCAGCCCACCGATCCGGCCGGCGAGCGGCGACTGCGGACGAGGGGGCCGGGGCACCGCCGCGAACCGCGCCACCGCCCACAGCACGACCACCGCGACGGCACCCACCGTCCAGCCGTACGACGACGGCATATGCCCATGGCATGGGTGTGTTCCGTGCCCCCGTCGAGCGCCGCCCGCCATTGCACGAACAGCAGCCCGGCCATGCCGAGCAGGTCGTACGCGACGGGCAGCCGTTCGGCGAGTGGCAGGTCCTGCCAGGCCACCGCGGTCGCGGTCGCGGTCAGTGCCAGGCACCACCCGAGGGGACCGAGCGGGTCCGTCCCCTCGGGCAGGGCCATGGCCACCATCGCGGCGGCCATGACCAGTTGGGGCGCCCACCGGCGCGGCGACCGCTCCCGGTGCCCCGCGGGCCCGCAGACGCAGCCGACCAGCCCGAGCACCGCCGCGAGCAGCATCACCGCTCCTCAGCCCCCGCGACAGTGCCGGCTCGCGGAGCGCGGCACGTCGAGGGTGGGGTTGCGGTCGAAGAAGCCGACCGGCTTGAGGGTGAAACCGGCGTAGTCGACGGGCATGACCGGCCAGTCCTCGGGGCGCGGGAAGTGGGTCAGGCCGAAGGTGTGCCACAGCACGATGTCCTCGCCGTCCACCGTCCGGTCGGCCGCCGTCCAGGCGGGCAGGCCCGCGCCGCCCGGGTGCTGGTTGACGAAGTCACCGGCCGGGTAGCGCTCGTCCGGGTCGTACGCCGTCACCCACAGGTGCTTGGTGGCGAAGGCGGCGCGGTCGTGGATGACGGAGGCGTCGTCGGCGAGCAGCACCGGCTGGCCCTCGGGGTACAGGGCGTACCCCACAAGACGGCCGAGGCGGTTGACCTTCTCCGGGTTCACCACGTGCCAGGTGCGCGCCGCCCCCTGGTCGGCGAGGCGCTGTGCCTGCGACTCGTGCCCGAGCCGGGTGCGCCGCTCGGCGAAGGCGTTGCCGTACGGGTTCGCGGGCCCCATCGGCACCCGCACCGCGTCCACCTCCTCGACGGCGTTGCGCGTGCCGTCGACGGTCATGTCCAGCCGGGCGGAGAACAGGTGCTGGTGGAAGGGCGCGCCGAGACCGGGCGCGAGCTGCGTCGCGTAGGGGTGCCCCTCCGCCGGGTACGCCGACGTGAACACGACGCCCGTGGCCTTCGTCTCGCACTGGATCGTGCCGTCGAGGTAGAGGTACCAGTAGAAGCCGTAGTCGTAGTTGCCGATGGTGGTGAAGAAGGAGACGACCAGGCGGCGTTGGCGGCGGGTCTCGTTGGAGCCCGCGAACATGTCGCTGTGCTTCCACAGGACGCCGTAGTCCTCCTCGTGGATGCAGATCGCGTTGCGGATCGTGCGCGGGGCGCCGAAGTCGTCGGCGATCACCGCGTCCACGTAGGTGATCTCGCCGAGGCAGTCGCAGCCCAGCTCAAGGGAGTTGGCGTACCGGGCGAACATGTACTCGCCGGCGTCGAAGTAGTTCTGCCAGTAGCGCACGGGGGAGGGGTCGGCGTACGGGACGACCATCTCGGCGATCGACGCCCGGTAGACGATCGGCCGGTCGTCGAAGGCGAGTTGATGGAGCGTCAGGCCCTCGCGTTCGTTGAAGCCGATGCGCAGACTCCAGTTCTGCCAGGTCAGGAGGTTGCCGTCCAGGGCGAAACTCGGGCCCTCGGGCTGGGTGATCTCGATCGGCTTCAGCGTGGTGCGCGGCTCGCCCGCGACCTCGGGGTCGTCGAAGTTGCCTGACTCGTCCGGGACGGGCAGCTCGCGGTGGTCGACGACCTCGACGACCGTACGGGCGGTGAGGTCGACGTAGGCCACCATGCCGTCTACGACGAGACGAGCGCCGCGGACCTCTTGGGCGCTCCGGAACCGGCGTCCCGGGAGGCGGCATGAGTCCCCGGACGGACCCGACGGCGCTGCCGGGCACCCGCCGTCCACGACAACTTGCGGCCGTGGGCGTCTACGACGAGACGAGCGCCGCCGGCCTCCCGGGCACCCCGGAACCGGCGTCCCGGGAGGCCGCATGAGCCCCCCGATGGATCCGACCGCGCTGCCGGGCCGTCAGCCGAGGGCGATCCGTAACGCGCTGGCCGTCCTGGAGGAGGTGATCGCCGCGGGCCCCGGGGCGACCGCGAAGGAGATCTCGACGGCTCTCGGGCTGCCCCCGGCGACCACGTACCGGCTGCTCAACCTGCTGGTCGCCGAGGAGTACCTGGTCCGCCTGCCCGGCCTGGGCGGTTTCGCGCTCGGCCGTCGCGCGGCCCGCCTCTGCGTCCCCGCGCCCCCGCACGTCCCGCTGGCCGCCCGCGCCGTCCTCGACCACCTCCGCACCCGTACCCGCTGGGGCGTCCACCTGGCGTCCTTCGCCACCGACCGCCTGGTGCTGACCGACCCGGACCCCGACCACCCCCCGACCGAGGAAGCGCTCCTGGCCCGCCATCCGCACGCCTCCGCCCTCGGCAGACTGCTCCTGGCCGCCCAGCCCGACTGGCGCGCCGTCGCCCCCGACCTGCGCCGCTTCACACAGCACACGGTCACCGACGACGCGGAACTCACCGCCGAACTCCAACAGATCGCCGAGTCCGGCCTCGCCCGCCAGTGCGGCCAACTCCGCCCGGACCGCGCCTGCCTCGCCGTGGCGATCCGCCACCCCACCACCGGCACCCTCGTCGCAGGCCTCGCCCTGTCCGGCCCCCCGGCCCGCGTGGCCCAACCCAACGCCGACCTGATCACCGTCCTCCGCCAACACGCAGACCGCCTGGCCCCCTTGCTTGCCTGACCCGCCACACCATGACCCACGCGACGAGAGGCGGCCCCGTCGCTGGACGGGGTCGGTAGGGTCGGCGCGTGGACCGCAGCAGCAGACAGCCGGGCGACCAGTACGCCGGCCAGGCGCGGGGCGAGCTGTCGCCGCGGGCGCTGTGGTGGGCGTCGGCCGGTCTGGTGCTCGCCGTACTCGGCACCTCGGTGCTCGTCGCCGGCGCGGAACGCGGTGGGCGACTGCCCGTGGCCGCGGCCCTGGTTCTCGTACAGGTCTGCGCCCTGAGATGGCAGGTACGGGCCCCGGTCGCCGTACTCGCCGTGAACGCGGCGACGGGTCTCGCGGTATGGACGCTGCTGCCCGAGGTGACCTTGACGGGAGCGCTGCTCGCGGCGCAGCTCGCGCTGTGCGTACTGTCGGCCACCAGACCGCGGCGGCAGTCGGTGTGGGCGCTAGCGGCAATGTGCGTGCTGGTGACGGTGCCGGTACCGCTGGCGTTCGGGGCCGGGGGCGGCCCCACGGGGGCGACGGTCTGCCTGCTGGCGGTGGTCCTCGCGTGGACCGCGGGCCAATGGCGCCGGGCGCAGCAGGCACGGGTGGCGGCGGAGACGCGCCGAGCCGTGGTCGAGGAGCGGGCGCGGATCGCGCGCGAGGTGCACGACGTGGTGGCACACACCCTGTCCGTGATGGTCATCCAGGCGGCCGCGGCGGACGACGTGTTCCCAGAACACCCCGACCAGTCCCGCCAGTCCCTACGAGCCATCGAAACGGCCGCCCGCTCAGCACTCGGCGAACTACGCCTGCTGCTACAGGCGTTCGGCCCTGAGGCTGGGGAGGCTGGGGAGGCTGGGGAGGCTGGAGGCGGCGGGGGCGACGGGAAGGCCGGGGACGACGGGTACGGCGGGCCCCGTGAGCAGCAGGAGCAGCAGGAGCCGCAGGAGCAGAAAGCGCAGCGGGACCAGCGGGAGTTGCGTGCACCGGGACCCTCCCTCGCCCGCCTGGACGAGTTGGCCGACCCCGTGCGCGCGACCGGAATGACCGTGACCGTGCACCGCGAGGGCGTCCTCGACGGACTGCCGGCCGTCGTGGACCTGGCGGCGTACCGGATCGTCCAGGAAGCTCTCACCAACACGCTGCGCCACGCGGTCGGCGCCGACGAGGTACGCGTACGCGTGACGGTCGAAAGGGAGTGCGTGAAGATCTCGGTGGTCGACAACGGACGTACACCGCAAGGCCGTTCGGACGGGCGTCGTCCGCCGCAGGCCCGCTGGGACGGGGCGGGAGCGGGACGCGGTCTGCTGGGGATGAAGGAGCGCGCCCGGCTCGTCGGCGGCAGCCTGCGCGCCGGTCCGTCGCCCGAGGGCGGCTTCGAGGTGGCGGCGCGGCTGCCTGTGGAGCGCGTGTCATGACGGCGCTGCGCGTGGTCGTGGCCGACGACCAGGCCCTGGTCCGTACCGGATTCCGCATGATCATCGACGCCCGGGACGACCTGGAGGTGGTCGGCGAGGCGTCCGACGGCCGGGAGGCGGTACGGCTGACGCGCGAACTGGCACCCGACGTGGTCCTGATGGACGTACGCATGCCCGTAGTGGACGGCATCGAGGCGACCCGGCGGATCGCGCAGTCGGGCAGCGGGGCCCGGGTGCTCGTACTGACCACCTGGGACGTCGACGCGCACGTGGTCGCCGCGCTGCGGGCGGGGGCGAGCGGCTTCCTGCTCAAGGACATACGCCCCACCGAACTCGTCGACGCGATCCGCGTCACCGCGCGCGGCGACGCACTGCTCGCGCCGACGGTACTGAGCCGCGTCCTGGACCGCTTCCTGCGCACCACGCCCGACGCGACACCCCCACCCTCCCTCCGAGACCTCTCAGGCCGCGAACGGGAGGTGCTCACCCTGATCGGCCAGGCACTGTCGAACGCGGAGATCGCCGAACGGCTCCGCCTGTCGGAGGCCACGGTCAAGAACCACGTCACCGCGATCCTGCGCAAACTGGCCCTGCGCGACCGTGTCCAGGCCGTAGTCGCCGCCTACGACCACGGCCTCGTAAAGCCGCACCACCCCTGACAAGGCATCCTCCTCAGGGAGGAGACCAGACCGCAGTCCTCCTGCGCTCCCACTCCCCTTCCCTCCGCGTGGCCGATCCGCGGCCGGGGCCCCCGCCCCTACCGTCGAGATGTGACCGACGACCTGCCCTGCCTCATGTACCTGCTCGCCCACGACGACACGGCCGAAGGCCCCTACGACCGTTCCCGCACCGGGTTGCTGGTGCGTGCCGCCGCCCTGATCGACCTCGCGTCGCGCGGCCTGCTGGCGGAGGACGGCGACGGCAAGGTCACCGTGTCCGGCACCCGGCCGACCGGCGACCCGGTCCTGGACGGCGTACTGCGCGACGCCGCCACCGGACACGGCTGGAAGCACCTCGTACGCCGCCACCGCAAGCAGACCCTGACCCAGGTGGAGGACCGTCTCGCCGCGGCGGGAGTACTCACCGTGAAGCCGCCCCGCACCCCCTTCGGCACCCGCCGCCTGACGGTGACGGACCGCGCCGTGCCCGCCGCGCTCCGCGCCCGCGTGTCGGCGGCGCTGCACGGAGACCGCCCCGTCCGGGAACTCCCCGCCGCCGACGCCGCGCTGCTGGCCCTGGCCGCGGCGGGCGGCATCCGCTCGGTCGTCCCACGCCAGGACCACAAGACCTACCGCTCCCGTATCGACGCCTGCACAGGGTCACTGTCCGCCCTCGCACCGGGCCTGGAGAAAGCCGTACGCACCCTGCCGATGACCATGATCGCCGCAAAGGGCGGCACAGGCGGCAGCTAACCCACGGGGAAAACCATGACCACACACCACGCCCTAACCACCCTGACCTGCGCCCTGACCGCAGCCCTGGCGACAACCTGGCCCACAGCACCCCCGACACAGCCCACCGCGACGACGGTACGAACGGCCGCGACGACCGTACGCACGGTCGCCGGCCCGGAGCGGACGGCCGCCACGACCGTACGAACCCACGTCGGCGCGGTGCGGGGCACCGCCCACGACGGTTACCGCACCTTCGAAGGCATCCCGTACGCCGCACCCCCGGTCGGCAACCTCCGCTGGGCACCGCCCCACCCCGCGGCCCCCTGGCCCGGGGTACGGGACGCGACCCGTCCCGCGAGCGCGTGCCCGCAACCGGCCGACGAGGTACCGGGCGGCAGCACAGACGAGGACTGCCTCCACCTGAACATCACCACCCCCGACGCCACCGCCCCCGCGCGCCCCCGGCCGGTGATCGTGTGGCTGCACGGCGGCGGCTTCACCACCGGAGCGGGCAGTTCCTACGACGCCCACCGCATGGCGACCCGCGGCGACGTAGTGGTCGTCACCGTCAACTACCGCCTCGGAGCCCTCGGTTTCCTCGCCCACAGCGGGCTGCCCGGCTCCGGCACCTTCGGCCTGGCCGACCAGCAGGCGGCACTGCGCTGGGTCCGCACCGAGATCGGCGCGTTCGGCGGGGACGCGCACAACGTGACGCTGGCCGGCGAGTCCGCCGGCGGCTACAGCGTCTGCGCCCAGCTAACCTCCCCCGCCGCCGAGGGCCTCTTCGACCGGGCGATCATCGAGAGCGCCCCGTGCACGGGCACCCCAGACCGCCCGTTCGCGCCATCCTCGGTCCCTCTACCCACGGCGCGCGCCACGGGCGACGAACTCGCGACAAAGGTCGGCTGCGCCTCATCCCACGACGTGACGGCCTGCCTCCGACAAGTGACCGTCCCCCGCCTCCTAGCAGCCCAGAACACGGACCAACAACCCGCGTACGCAACCCCGTTGCTGCCCACCGACCCCGGGGCGGCGATCGCGGCCGGCCGCTTCCACCACGTCCCCGTCCTCATCGGCAACAACCACGACGAGGGCAACGGCTGGGCCGCCGGAATCATCCAGGCCGGCAACCCGGTCACCCCCGACACCTGGCCCGACGTCGTGTCCGCCTTCTTCCCCTCCCCGGTACAGACGAAGGCGATCATCCGCGAGTACCCGGTACACGGCACCGACGGAGGCCCGGTCCTCGGCGCGGTCATCGGCGACGCGAACTTCGCCTGCCCGACGGCCCACACGGCCGCCCTACTCGCCACCCAAGTACCCACCTGGCGCTACGAGTTCGCCGACAAACACGCCCCACCACTCACCCCGGGCACACCACCGTTCCCCCTCGGCGCACAGCACGCGAGCGAACTCCCCTACCTCTTCGACCTGGGCGGCCACCCCCGCACCCTGACCGCAGCCCAGCACCGACTGGCCAACACCATGATCAACTACTGGACCCACTTCGCCCGAACCACCAACCCAAACACCCCCTCCTCACCCCCCTGGCCCCAACAAACCCCCCTCTCCCTCACCCCGAACCACATCACCCCCACCCCCACGACAAACTCCGACCACCACTGCACGCTCTGGAACACCCTCGGCTGACCACCGCGGGGGGCCACCACCCCACCCCACCCAACAACAAGCCCCAGGCGACTGACCTGGGGCTTCATCTGGAACGGGCGAGGAGAACCGAACTCGCACGCTTCGCTTGGGAAGCTCGGGTTCCTTGGCGGCGGTTGTCGTGCTGGCCTGTAGCGGAGTGGTGTTGGGGCCCTTGTCGCATCCATGGCGAGTCCCCGTTGTTCCCTGTGCTTCCCCACACGATCTGGCACGGCTCTGGCACAGGGCTTGACGTGTGAGACCAACGCGGTTGCTCTCGCGACCTGCTGCAACTGCGACGACGACCTAGCAGGATCCGTTTTACGAGAGTCGTTCAATCGCGATAGGCGCACCGGAGTCCAGCTCGATCGTGTCCCCTTCGTCCTCCCCGCTGGGGCGATCGGCAGGAAGCACGATCAGCAGGGTGTGTGGTCGAGGCAGCCGGCCGGTGTCCATTGGCGGGTCGTAGTGCCCGATGTCGATGATGCGCACCAGTGTCTCTGGGATGCCGACGAGGCATGTGTCGTGCGGCTTCAGGGTCTGCGGATCCTGCTCCGTTCGAAAGAGCGACCACTCCCAGCCGTCGGGTTCAACTGGAAGGGCGAATCGGCCGTTCCACCCGTACTGCGAGTCAGGATCGACTTCACCCCATGGCCACTCGATCGACAAATGGGACTTCGATACCTCAGTAATCCGTGCCGGAGTCGGCGCACACGACACCCGGAGCACGTCGCCCACCTGGAAGTCCAGGTTGTTGCCTTGCGTCACTTGCTGCCCCTCACCTGCGGCGACCGGCATCGAAGGCTACCGGCGGGCCTTGGGGTCCTCTTGCCCTGGGTCTTGCAGGGGATCTTGGTGAGCTGGGTATTTGCTGGTCAGGGACGGCCCAGCTTTGCCCGGTGCGGGGTCTCGTCGGGCTGACGGCCGACACCTTCGTCGCGTCCCCTCTCAGCCTCAGCCGACGAAAGCCCGCCACGACGGCGCGTCAGTCGACCGACCAGGCGCGCGTGTGCCTCGCTGCACCCCACCGGCCTCAGCCACGCTATTGGTGCCGTCGATTAGAAGCCGTATTCCTATCGATCACGAGGACGGTTCTGATCGAACGGGTTCCCTGGTCGGGTGATCTTGGCCGCGCGGGCGCATGAAAGCAGGGCCTCCGGTGCAGCACGAGGGTTGCGAAGCCAACTCGTTCACCAGGAGGCCCTGTTGTCCCAGTCTTGCGTGACGACGTTGTTCCCGTCCAACTCGCGCGTGTCGGCGTGCGATTGCCTCGCTCACCGGTTCGGGAACGCGGCCGACCGACCCGACCGGGTGCGGCAGTACCCCTCCGACATGACGGACGCCGAGTGGCAGGTGGTGCGCGACGCGATGCCGGTCCCGGCCTGGCTCGAAGGGC
>NZ_FOFF01000040.1 GCF_900110755.1 Streptomyces sp. yr375 | reverse complement strand
GCCGCTGAGCCCGCGCCGGAAACGGAAGCCACGCCGGTCGCCGAAGCGACGGCCGAGCCCGTGGCCGAGGAGCCCGCACCGGAAGCCGCCACCGACTCCGTCGTCCCCGACGCCGAGCCCGAGGCAGCCGCAGAGGCAGTGGAGCCGAAGGCTGAGACGCCCGCGCCGGAAACGGCAGCGCTCACGGAGGCCGCAGCCGAGCCGGTGACCGAGGAAGCCGCGCCGGAAGCGGTGGAACCGGAATCCGAGCCGGTGGCCGCCGAGGAAGCGCCGCAGGTCGAAGCCGCTTCGGAGCCGACGGGCACCGTGGAGCAGGCTGAAACCACCCCGGAAGCCGAGCCCGAGGCCGAGCCCGTCGCCGTCGCCGTCGCCGTCGCCGAGGAGCCCGCTCCCGCATCGGCCACCGAACCGGAGCCCGCCCTCGCCCCCGTTCCCGCCCAGGCCACCGAGTCGGACCCCGCGCCCACCCCGGTGGCCACGGCTGAGCCGGCCGAGGCCACCCCCGTGGCTACGGCGGAGCCGAGCGAGCCCAGCCCCACGGCTGCCGCCCCCGTGGCTACGGCGCAGCCGGCCGACGACGCCCCCGTGGCTACGGCGCAGCCGGCCGACGACGCCCCCGTAGCTACGGCGCAGCCGAGCGAGGACGTCTCCGCCCCCGCATCCGACGCCACCCCCGTCACCATCCCCACCGCGGAGCCGGTCGTAGCCGCAGCCGCCGACGGCGAGGACGCCCCGCAGGGGCCACCCGCGGTCGACGACGAGAGCCGCACGGGTGGTGCGGGTGGGGACACTGGGGCCGAGGGCGGAGCCGAGGCGGTTGAGCGGCGCCCGGTGCCGGCAGGCCTCCGTTCTGCCTACCAGGCAGCCGCGAGTGTCCTGGAGAACACCCACCTCACCGGCACCCGTGCCCACGTCTACCTCGTACTCGACCGCTCAGCGTCCATGCGGCCGTACTACAAGGACGGCTCCGCACAAGCCCTCGCCGAGCAGACCCTCGCCCTCGCCGCCCACCTCGACCCCGAGAACACGACCGTCCACGTCGTCTTCTTCTCCACCGAGCTGGACGGCACCGGCGAGCTGACCCTCCCCGCGTACGAGAACAAGATCGACGACCTGCACGCCGGCCTCGGCCGTATGGGCCGTACGAGCTACCACGCCGCCGTGGACGCCGTACTCGCGCACTACGACGAGAACGCCACCCCCGGCGCCCCCGCCCTCGTCGTCTTCCAGACCGACGGCGCCCCGGACGCGAAGACCCCGGCCACCCAGTCCCTCACGGACGCCGCGAAGTCCCACACCTCGGTGTTCTTCTCGTTCGTCGGGTTCGGCGACCATGACAACAAGGCCTTCGACTACCTCCGCAAGCTGAAGACCGACAACACGGCCTTCTTCCACGCGGGCCCGACCCCCCTCGAGCTCACGGACGCGGAACTCTACGACGGCCTCCTGATCGACTGGCGCCCGTAACAACCAAACCCCTGTGCCGCCCGCTTCTCACCCCGTAAAACGGGAGGCGGGCGGCACACCCGTGTCGGCTACGATTTCAAGGTTCGCAAGACACAGAACACACCAGCAGCAGACCGACCTGGGAGCAGCCCCCCGATGGCTCGACACCTCATCACCAGCGCCCTTCCGTACATCAACGGAATCAAGCACCTGGGCAACATGGTGGGGTCCATGCTCCCGGCGGACGTGTACGCCCGCTACCTCCGCCAGCGCGGCCACGACGTCCTCTACATCTGCGCGACGGACGAGCACGGCACCCCGGCCGAACTGGCCGCGAAGGCGCAGGGCGTCCCCGTGGCCGAGTTCTGCGCGCAGGCCCACGACGCGCAGAAGGCGGTCTACGACGGCTTCGCGCTGGCCTTCGACTACTTCGGCCGCAGCTCCTCCCCCCAGAACCACGAGATCACCCAGCACTTCGCCCGCCGTCTCAACGAGAACGGCTTCATCGAAGAGCGCGCGATCCGCCAGGTCTACAGCCCCGCCGACGGCCGCTTCCTCCCGGACCGCTACGTCGAGGGCACCTGCCCCCACTGCGGCTACGACAAGGCCCGCGGCGACCAGTGCGAGAACTGCACCCGGGTGCTCGACCCCACCGACCTGATCGACCCCCGCAGCGCGATCTCCGGCTCCACCGACCTGGAGGTCCGCGAGACCAAGCACCTCTTCCTCCTCCAGTCGAAGCTTCAGCACGAGGTCGAGGAGTGGGTCTCCCGCCACGAGGCGGACTGGCCGCAGCTCGCCTCCTCCATCGCCCGCAAGTGGCTGACGGAGGGCCTGCACGACCGCGCGATCACCCGTGACCTGGACTGGGGCGTCCCGGTCCCGGCCGACACGTGGCCGGAGCTGGCGGCGGAGGGCAAGGTCTTCTACGTCTGGTTCGACGCCCCGATCGAGTACATCGGCGCGACGAAGGAGTGGTCGGACGCCGCCCCCGCCGGGGAGACGCGCGACTGGAAGTCCTGGTGGTACGAGAGCGACGCGACGGTCCGCTACACGGAGTTCATGGCGAAGGACAACGTCCCGTTCCACACGGTGATGTTCCCGGCCACCGAGCTCGGCGTGCGCGAGCCGTGGAAGAAGGTCGACTACGTCAAGGCCTTCAACTGGCTGACGTACTACGGCGGCAAGTTCTCCACGTCCCAGAAGCGCGGCGTCTTCACCGACCAGGCCCTCAGCATCCTCCCGGCCGACTACTGGCGCTACTTCCTGATCGCCAACGCCCCCGAGTCGGACGACTCGTCCTTCACCTGGGAGCACTTCACGGCGACGGTCAACAAGGACCTCGCCGACACCCTCGGCAACTTCGTCAACCGCGTCCTGTCCTTCTCCAGGAAGCGCTTCGGCGACGAGGTCCCGGCGGGCAGCGCGCCCGGCGAGGCGGAGACGAAGCTCGGCGAGCAGATCGCCGACCTGCTCGACGAGTACGAGCGGCAGATGGAGGCCCTCCAGTTCCGCAAGGCCGCGGCGGCGCTGCGCGCCCTGTGGTCCGCGGGCAACTCCTACCTGGAGGAGAAGGCCCCCTGGCTGGAGATCAAGACGGACCAGGAGGGCGCGGCCCTCACCCTGCGCACGGCGATGAACCTGATCCACCTCTACGCGGTGGTCTCGGAACCCTTCATCCCGACGACGGCGAAGACCATGCGCGAGGCGTTCGCCCTCACCGAGGACACGGCGACCTGGGTCACCGCTGACGAGGCGCGCGGCCTCGCCTCCGTCCCCGCCGGCACCCCCTTCACCGTCCCCCCGGTCCTCTTCGCCAAGATCACGGACGAGGACCTGGAGAGCTACAAGGACCGCTTCCAAGGAGAAGATGTAGAGGAAAAGGCGTAGGGATTCCCCCGGCTTCGGCATGTTCTTGCCAAGCCGTATGGTTTCCGCCATGGAGGTCCCCGAGGTCATCCCGATCGCCTACCAGCCGAAGCACCGCACCGAGTCCATCGGACGGTACGCGGACGGCCAGTTCCTCGCGTCGGTCACATACGCCTTCCCACAGGGTTTCCGCCTCGACGACGGCTGGGAGCAGCACAAACGCCTCTACACCGTGCTGCACACCTTCGACGCCGAGGGCCGCTACCGCGACTCGGACATCTGGTGTGCCGGCACGTGGGCCGAGCAGCAGCGCGACCCGCACGGCGAGCACTCGGTCCTCACCCGAGCCCGCGTCCGCATGGCGACCCTGCTGCGCAGCCTGCCTCGCCGCGCCTACACGGACATAGCGATCCGCCCCTTCCAACTCACCTACGAGAACGTCCAGTTCGGCCTGGTGATAAGGAAGGACGAGGAGGACGAGGGAGAAGGCGCGGGCGAGCAGTGGGCCGAGCTGTACCCCGACCGCCTCGCCTTCTCCCCACCGTGGGACGGCACTTACGACACCTGAGGGTCTGACGATCCGAAGGTCCGACGATCTGAGGGTCTGGCAGCCGTCCCACGGGCATAATCCACGAGCGCCGTTTCAACGGCAGTGGCGCGTGGGGCGGGGGAAACACGGTGGACTTCACATCCTGGGCCGACTGGATACGCGCCCTGCTGGGCGCGACGGTCGCGTACGTCCCGGCGATGGCGGTGTGGCGGCTGGTCGCGAGGGCGGCCGCCTTCCGCGATCCGCACCGGCACGCGGGACGCCGTATCGCCCTCGTGCCCCGCCGCGCCGTCCGCCCGCACACACCGGCCCTGCGCCGCCGCCTGAGCGCCGCGCTGGCGCTGCGCCGCTATCTGGGAGTGGCCGCCACGACACCGTCCGACCAACTCCTGCGCCGCCTGGTGGAGGCGGACCGCTCGGCACGCGTGCTGGCGGCGGGCCGCCGGGTGTGGAGCGTGACGGTGCCGCTCACCCTGCTGCTGTGCGGCCTCCTGCTCGGGACCTGGCTGATCGTCAGCGACTACTTCTACGACGGCCCGCTCACGCAACTGCCGTATCTGTACCACTACTTGGACTGGCTCCTGGGCCAGGACGGGTGGTACACCCCGGACGTCGAGGAGTGCGCGTCCTGGTCCCTGCTGACCGGGTGCGAGGCGGACCCCGGGCCCTGGTGGAGCGGCGTCGAGTGGGGTCCGCTCTTCGGGGTCGCCCTGGCGCTGCCGGTGGCCGCGTGGCGGATCCGGCGGGCGGCGCTGCGGAGTTTCGGCCTCTGGGCACGGCAGGAACCGCCCCTGCTCGCCTGCCTGGACGCGCTGACCGCCTGCCGCGACGCGTTGCGCCCGGCGCCCCCGGAAGCGACCGTCCTCGACCAGCGGGTGGCCGAACTGCGCGCCGCACTGCGGGACTTCGCCCGCGACGGGCTCCCCGTCGACACCGGCCGGCGGGCGGAGGCCGAGGAGCACACCGCGCGCGTCGCCGAGACCCTGGCGGAGGCGGCGGGGCAGGTCCTGCGCGACGGGACGGCCCCGGCCCTGCCCGCCCTCACCGCTTTGCTGGCCACCGTCCAGGACCGGCTGCACGCCTCCCGGTGGTTCGTCCTGCTGGACCCCGCCCAACTCGTCCCCGCGCCCGCCCCCGGCCCCGGCCCGGCAACCGCGCCCGCAACCGCCGCCTCCGCCGGCGACGCGAGCCGCTGGCAGCGCTACATGTGGGTCGCCACGGCGATGCCGACCGTTCCGGCGCTGCTGGCGCTCTCCTTCACCTACGTGACGATCACGCAGGCCAACGAGACGCTCGGGCTCAGCAGGCGCGAGCAGGTCGCCACCACCTACGGCGAGACCGTCGACCGGCTGGGCGACGACTCGATCAACGTCCGGGTCAGCAGCATCTACGCCCTCCAGCGCATCATGCGGGACTCCCCGAGCGAACAGCCCAGGATCGTCAAGATACTGAGCTCCTACGTCAGGGAACACGCGAAGATGCCCGTCAAGAAGACCGCCGACCGGCTGCGCAAGAACCAGAAGACCCGCCCCGCCGAGGACGTGGCCGCCGCCCTCGAGGTGCTGGGGTCTCGCACGCCGACGGTGGAGGGGGATCCGTACATCAACCTGCGCGAAACGTTCCTGGTGGGCGCCGACCTCTCCGCTCTGGACCTCTCCAACACCGACCTGCGGGACGCCGACCTGAGCCGGGCCGACCTGCGCAACGGCACCTACGAAAGCGTCTGGTTCGACAAGGCCCGTATGGAAGGGGCCATGCTGAGCTCCAGCGACTTCCTCAATTCCCTGTTCACCGACACCGACCTCACCGGCGCCTGGCTGGACGGGGCGCAGCTCACCGGCGTGTCCCTGACCGGCGCCAACCTGACGGGCGCGTACGCGATGAGCGCCGACGACGGAAACGCCACCCTCCTCGACGGGGCCGACCTGACCGGCGCGAACCTGACGCGGGCGGATCTCACGGACGCGTCCCTGGTGAGCGCCGACTTCGAGAAGGACGACACCCACCACGCCGCGATCGTCACGGACGCCGATTTCACCGACGCCGACCTCACCGACGCCCGGCTCGACGGCGTCGACCGCAGCGCGGCCGAGTGGAAGGGAGCCGTACTGCCCTGACCCGGCCGCGCGACAACGGGTTCCGCTACGACAGGACCCCGGCGCCCGTCGTCGTGGCCAGCGACGACGGCAGGTTCGTCGCGGACGTCTCCAGGCCCGCCGTCAGGGTCGGCGTCCAGTTGACGCTCGTCTTCAGGTCCTTGGACGAGACGGCGTTGTACGCGGCGACGACATCGGTGGCCTTGCCGTTGACGAGGTTGCCGCTGCTGCGGACCGAGCCGGTGCCGTCGCTGCTGATCAGCTTGTCGATCCTGCCGCCCGCCGGGACCTTCCAGTAGTTGTCCTCCGCGACGACCTGGGCCTTGGCGCGGGCGTTGATGCTGTACTGCGTCGCGTAGCCGTTGAGGGTCGTGACGTCGTAGTAGTTGTTGTAGATGTGCACCTGGCCGACGCGGGCCAGCGGGGCGCGCTGGACGACGCCCTTCCAGATGTTGTGGTGGATGGACACGCGCAGCTTGCCGCCGGGCTCGCTGTCGCTGCCGCCGACGAGCATCGTCTTGTCGTGGTTGGTGAACTGGTTGCGCGAGACGGTCACCAGGTCCGAGCTCTTGGTGATGTCGAGGGCGCCGTCGTGGATCTGGTACTCGCGGCCGTAGTACTTCGGGTTCGCCGTGTCGAAGTGGGCGGCGTCGGTGAACGTGTTGTGGTCCGCCCAGACATGGGTCGCGCCGCGCAGGGTGACCGAGTCGTACTTCGAGTTCCAGTTGCCGTCGTCGCCGTCGGTCGGGTCCCACTGCGGGAAGCAGTCCTCGGTGCCCGAGAAGTTCAGGTTGCGGACGATGACGTTGTCCACGCCCTGGATCTGGAGCATGCCGCCGGAGATCCCGGCGCCGGTGCCCGGCACGCCCACGACGGACGTGTTGGCCGGCACCTTGAAGACGACGGTCTTCGACTGCTTGACCTGCGCCGCGTCGCGGGCCTTCTCCTGGCTGCCGGAGGGCAGCTTCGACCTGCCGTAGGTGGCGGGGTCGTACGCCTTGAGGTACGACGCCAGCGAGTAGCCGGTGCCCGCCGCGTAGTCGGCGCAGGTCAGCTTCTTGCCGGCGTCGTTCGTGTTGGCGTCGATCGTGCCCTTGACCTTGATGATCCGGGGCGTCTTGTCGGACACCGAGCCCAGCGCCTTCACCAGTTGGGCGCGGGTGGAGACGGTGAAGGTGTGCGCGGCGTCGGCCTTGCTGCCGCCGGTCGTACCCGTGCCGGAGGAGGCCCAGCCGTCCTTGGCGGCGAGCGTCTGGTGGTAAAGATCGACGGTTCCGGCGTTCGCGTTCATCACGACGACCCCGGCGCCGACGCCCGCGGCCACGGCTGCCGCGGTGACGACGAGGACGCGGCGCGAGCGGAGGGACCGGCGGTGGGAGGGAGCTACCACGGTTCAGATCCTTACGGGAGGAGCGGGCTTACGCCCTGTCAGTGGTCGCCGCCGTCAAAAGAGTTGCCGCGCGCCACAATTTTTTCTCCAGCCCCAGGAGCCTGCTACGACTACCTCGTGGAACTTCTCCAACCCCACCTCCGGCCGCACCTCCGGCTGCTCGCCGAGGTCTTCGGCACGGCCCCGCCCACCGCCCCGTGGGCACTGGCAGGCGGCTACGCCCTCCAGGCCCACGGGCTGCTCCAACGCCCGCACGGCAACGTCGACTTGGCGACCGAGAGCGCGGAGCCGATGCCCCGGCTCGCCGAGACGCTGAGCACGACGCTCACCTCCGGCGGCCGCTTCGAGGCGGTGCTCCAGGACGCCGACCCGCTGTCGGCGCACCTGTCCGTGCGGGAGCGCGCCACGGGCACGACCCTCCGTCTGGCCCTGCACAAGGAAACCTTCTGGAGCCCGCCCGCCCCGACGTCGTACGGGCCGACGCTCGGCCTCCCGGACGCGGTGGGTACGAGGATCCGGGCGCTGTACGACCGCGGGCTGGCCGTCGACCTGATCGACGCACGGGCGGCGGCCACCCGCTTCACCCACCCCGACCTGGAGGAACTGGCCCGCCGCCACACCCGCGACGACTTCGACCTGCCCACCCTCCAGACCCGGCTGACGGGCACGGACCACTACCCGGACACGGCGTTCACGGAGTACGGCCTGACCGAACCCGACATCGCCGCACTGCGCACATGGGCCCAGTCCTGGTCGACGGACATCGCCGAACGACTGCTGGAGGAGGGCGCGTCACCGGACGAACCGTCCTAGCCCGCCAAGGCTTCCAGCCGGCCGACGCTGCTAGCTGGCGGAGGCAGACGCCGACGCGGACGCGCCCGGCTGGACGGCGTCGTCGGTGCCCTCGTGGGTCGCGTCGGGCTCGACGCCCATGGTGATGGAGCCCACGACGCCCTTGGCGATGTTCTTCTTGTTGTACTTCAACTGGAGCAGACCGCCCTGGACACCGCTCTGGTCGTAGATGGTGTCCTCGGTGAGCGTGGTGCGCTCGGTGGTGCTGGTGGAGTACGGCGCCACCGCGGCGGAGGCGAGCACGGACTCCTCGTCGAAGAAGAACTGGCCGGTGTGGCAGGTGTTGCCGCCCTCGTAACCGGCGTCGGTCCACTCACCGTTGACATGCACCTTGGTGTGGATGTGGACGCAACGGCCCCGGTACCAGCCCGGGAAGATCGTCTTGAAGGTGACGCGCCCCTGCTTGTCGGTCTTCCAGGTGCCGCGCAGGTACCGCTTGTCGTCGGTGGGCTCCTCGTGCCCGCCACCGCCGCCACCGGCCGGCGGCTCACCGGTCGGCGTACCGGTCGGCACGTCGGTGGGCGTACCGGTCGGCGTACCGGAGGGCGCGTCGGTCGGAGCGCCGCCGCCTCCCGTGGAGCTGCTCTCGTAACCGGAGTAGAGGCCGAGGGCGTCGCAGTGCCAGACGTCGACGGCGGCGTTCGCGATCGGCTTGCAGGTCTCGGAGTCGATCACCTTGAGGGCGAGGGTGAAGGGGATGCCCTCCTTGTCCTCGGTGATGTCCTGGCGGAGCTTGTCCGCGTCGATGTAGTACGGGCCTTCGGTGGTCTCGGAGGTCAGCTTGTAACAGACCTCGCCGGCCGACGCACTGGCCTTCGCGCCCTTGGCGCCCTTGCCCGGCTTGCTCTCCCCGGCGAACGCCCCGGCGGCGAGCGCCCCGCCCGCCCCCACGGCGACGGCCGCACCCGCTCCGGCGACGACGACCTTCCGGCGCGTCAGACTCCGCTTGTGCCGGGGCCCCTGCGGCTCGGTCCCGCCGACGTGCTGCTCGTCCTGGCTGTTGTCGTTGTTCTCGATGTTTCCCGTCATGGCCGCGAAGTTAGGAGACCGCGCTGTCAGAGAGGTGGGAACGACCTGTGGAATTCCAAGGCCAGGCAAAAAGAAACCAGGGACGAGGGTCTGTTTTCAGCCTACTTATGGTAAAGGTGCCGGTGAGCCTTGCCTCACCTGGAGGGGGTGAGGGTAAGGACGGGGGCCGCCGGGGCCGGGGCTGGGGGCGGGGTCGAGTCCAGGCCCAGTGCCGTGCGCGCCACGCGTAGATGCTCCAGCCCCTCCTTCGCCACCCGCGCCACCTCCCCGTACTCCGCCGCCGTCCGCGCCTCCCCCTGGTCACCTACACCCACGCCACGCACTGGGACCCCACCGACCTGTTCCGCGTCGAGCGCTACCCCAGGCTGCGCTGGGCCGACCTCGGTAACCTGCTCGCCGCCGACCGGGTGCTGCTGGTCAGCGAGTACCTGCACCGGACCCTGCTGACCTCGGTCACCGAGGCCGGCCCGGTCGCCGCGCGGGAACTGTCCGCCCGGCTGCGTCCCGTCGGCCTGCCGCTCGACCTGGACCGCATCGACGCCGCCCGCCCGCCCGGCCTCGACGGCACCGGCCGCCACGCGCGGGACGGCGACGCCGTGACCGTCGTCTTCAACCACGCCCCCATCCCCGCGAAACGGCCGGAACTCTTCGTCGCCGCCGACGACGAGGTGCTGCGCCGCACCTCCGCGCGCATCGTCGTCACCCGGCACTTCCCCGCCGACGCACCGGCCGGCCCGGCCCTGCGGGAGCTCGCCCGGCGGTACCCCGGCCGGGTCACGCTGGGCGAGGACCTCCCGCTCGACGACTACTTCCGCACCCTGTGGCGGTCCGACATACAGGTCAGCACCGCCCTCCACGAGAGCCTGGGCGTGGCGACCCTGGAGGCCATGGCCACCGGAACCTGCCCGCTGCTGCCCGCGACCGGCGCCTACCCCGAGATCGCCGACGGCGACCCCGACGTGCTCTACGACCGTCCCGAGGACGTCGCCGACCGGCTCTGCGCCCTCGTCGCGAACCCCGCCCGACGCCGGCGCACCGCCCACCGCCACAGCGCGCGGACACGTGCGACGTACGCGCCGGAACGGGTGGCGGGGGCGGTGCGCAAGGTACTGGCGGAGGTACTGGCGGAGGTCGTGGGGGCGGGGGTGGGGACAGGTCCGGGTTCGACGGGGGAGAGCCCCGGCTGAGCCGGCTACGCCGAAGGGGACGCGGACGCCGACGTGGTGGGCTGGGGCGGGGGTGCGCCCTGGCCGTCCTCCGTCGCCTGCGGGTCGACGCCGACCGTGAGGGACCCGCGCACGCCCTTGCCGATGCGCCGCTTGTCGTAGCGGAGTTTCAGCAGGCCGCCCTGGGTGCCGCTCTGGTCGTAGATCGTGTCCTCGGTGAGCGTCGTGCGCTCGGCGGCGTTGCTCGCGTACGGCTCCACCGCCGCCGACGCGAGGACGGACTCCTCGTCGAAGAAGAACTGGCCGGTGTGGCAGGCGTGCCCGCCCTCGTAACCGGCGTCGGTCCACTCGCCGTCCACGTGCACCTTGACGTGGATGTGGACGCAACGGCCCCGGTACCAGCCCGGGAAGACGGTCCGGAAGGCGACATGGCCGGCGCGGTCCGTGCCCCAGGTGCCGCGCAGGTAGCGGGTGTCGTCCGTGGGCTCCTGGTGGCCGCCGCCCGGGGGCGGGCCGGTCGGCGCGTCCGTGGGCGCGTCGGTCGGAGGCGCGCCGGTGGGCGCGGGACCGCCGCCGCCGTTGCCCATGTCCTCGTAGCCCGAGTACACGCCCACCGCGTCGCAGTGCCAGATGTCCACGGCGGCGTTGCGGATCGGCTTGCAGGTCTCCGAGTCGATCACCTTCAGGTCGAGGAGGAGCGGGATGCCCTCCCGGTCCTCCGTGATGTCCTGGCGGATCTTGTCGGCGTCGATGTAGTAGGGGCCCTCGACGGTCTCCGAGGTCAGCCGGTAGCAGACCTCGGCTTCGCCTCGCGCCGAGGTCGCCGACGGCGTGGCTCTGCCGTCCCGCGTGGCGGCGTTCGCCGCGAACGCCGTGCCGCCGAGACCGGCCACCGCGAGCGCGCCCGCACCGACGACCACGACCTTGCGGCGGGTCAGTTCCCCTGATTCCTGGGTGACATGGGATTCCTGTGGCTGTTGATTCGCTGTCATGCCGCCGGAAGTTAGATAGGAAGGCTGTCAGCGAGCTGAGAAAACAGCGATCTTTTCCACGGGCATGCGAAAGGGACCTGAAATCGACGTCGACTTCAGGTCCCTTTACGAAAAGCCACTTCTCAAGGCTTGCCTTACTCGCCTTGCTTGCCTTACTTACGGCTGTAGCTACAGCTACGGCTTGGCCTTACTTCGGCTGCGGCTTGCGCACCGAGAGGTGCAGTTCCCGCAGCCGGGCCTCCTCCAGCTCCGTCGGCGCGCCCATCATCAGGTCCTGGGCGTTGCCGTTGAGCGGGAAGGCGATGGTCTCGCGGATGTTCGGCTCGTCGGCCAGCAGCATGACGATGCGGTCGACACCCGGCGCGATACCGCCGTGCGGCGGGGCCCCGAGGCGGAACGCGCGCAGCATGCCGGCGAACTTCTCCTCGACCGTCTCCCGGTCGTAGCCCGCGATCTCGAACGCCTTGAGCATGATCTCCGGCTCGTGGTTCCGGATCGCGCCCGACGACAGCTCGACACCGTTGCAGACGATGTCGTACTGCCAGCCCAGAATGTCCAGCGGGTCCTGCGTCTCCAGGGCCTCGAGCCCGCCCTGCGGCATGGAGAACGGGTTGTGCGAGAAGTCGATCGCGCCGGTCTCCTCGTCCTTCTCGTACATCGGGAAGTCGACGATCCAGCAGAACCGGAAAACGCCCTCCTCGAAGTGCCCGGCACGCTTGGCGGCCTCGACCCGCACCGCACCCATGATCTTCGAGACCTCGTCGAACTCGCCCGCGCCGAAGAACACGGCGTGACCGGCGGCCAGCGACAGCCGCTTGGTCAGCTCGGCGACGTTCTCCTCGGTCAGGAACTTCGCGATCGGACCGGACAGCGAACCGTCCTCGGCCACCCGCACCCAGGCCAGACCCTTCGCACCCTGCGAGACCGCGAAGTCACCGAGCTGGTCGAAGAACTTCCGGGGCTGCGACGCGACGTCCGGCACGGCCAGCGCGCGCACGTGCTTGCCCGCGAACGCCTTGAACTCCGAGCCCTCGAAGACATCGGTGATGTCGACGAGCTCGAGCCGGGCGCGCAGGTCCGGCTTGTCAGAGCCGTACTTCAGCATCGACTCGCGGAACGGGATCCGCGGGAACGGCGAGGTGACATGCCGCCCGCCGCCGAACTCCTCGAACAGCTCCGTCATGAGCTTCTCGATCGGCTGGAAGATGTCCTCCTGCTCGACGAAGCTCATCTCGACGTCGAGCTGGTAGAACTCGCCCGGCGAACGGTCCGCGCGCGCGTCCTCGTCACGGAAACAGGGCGCGATCTGGAAGTAGCGGTCGAAGCCCGAGATCATCAGCAACTGCTTGAACTGCTGCGGGGCCTGCGGCAGCGCGTAGAAGCGGCCCGCGTGCAGCCGGGACGGGACGACGAAGTCACGGGCGCCCTCGGGAGAGGTCGCGGACAGGATCGGCGTCGCCATCTCGTTGAAGCCCAGCGCCGTCATCTTGTGCCGCATCGCCGAGATGACCGACGTACGCAGCATGATGTTGCGGTGCATGCGCTCGCGGCGCAGGTCCAGGAAGCGGTACTCCAGACGCCGTTCCTCGTTGACCCCGTCCTCGGTGTTGATCGTGAACGGCAGCGGCGCGGCAGCGCCCAGCAGCTCGACCTCACCGACCTCGACCTCGATCTCACCGGTCGGCAGGTCCGCGTTGACGTTGTCCGCACCGCGCGAGACGACCTGGCCGTCGACCCGGACCGTCGACTCCTTGGTCACCTTGTCGAGCGCCTCGTACGCGGGCGTGCCCGGACGGGCCACGAGCTGCGTGATGCCGTAGTGGTCGCGCAGATCGATGAAGAGGATGCCGCCCAGGTCGCGCCGATTGTGCAGCCAGCCGCTCAGCCGGACGTCGGTGCCGACGTCAGAGGCGCGGAGCTCGCCGCAGGTGTGGGACCTGTACCGATGCATCGTCGTTCATCCAGTCTTCGCGGATCGGGGGGCACGTTTCACGTGAAACAGGCCATGTTTCACGTGAAACAACCCCCAGCGTACCGGGCAGTCACTGATCACCTCCCCTCCATACAGGTCCGGCGATCAGTGGCACTTCTCGATCGCTTCTTCTTAAAGTGGGGCAATGCGCACTGGCGAGCCGTTGCCCGCCGTGGGGGAGGTTCTCGTCGCCCTCGCGACCGGCCTGTGGCACTGGGACACCGCCACCGGGCTGGTCACGGTCGACGCCGAGGCCGCCCGGCTGCTCGGGCTGCCCCGGCAGGAGACGGTCCTCACGGAGGCCCAGACCCGCGCCCGCCTGCACCCCGTCGACTGGAACGAGATCACCGGGGTGATCCAGCTCGCCGTGGCCGAGGACACCCTCGCCGAGGTACGCATCCGGATCATGGACGACCGGGGGCGCGTCGTCCGCGTCGTCCGCAGCCGCTCCAAGCCGTCCTTCGACCCGGTGAAGAAGGCGTACGAGCTCATCGGCACCCTCCAGGAGGTCACCGAGCCTGCGCCGGGCACCCCGGCCGGCCGGACCGCCGTCACCGGTGACTGGCGGCGCTCACGGGAGGCGTTCCTGCTGGACGCGGGCCGGGCGCTGGCGGAGGCGCGGTCCACTGAGGAGGTGCTGCGGGTCGCGGCGGGCCTGTCGATGCCGGGCTTCTCCCCGGACGGGCTGGCCGTCTTCGGCGTCACGGGCGACCGGCTGACGATCATCGGCCACCACGGCCAGGAGCCCGGCGACGAGGGCCCCTTCGCGCAGATGTCCATCCATACGGACTATCCGGCCGCCGAAGTCGTACGCACCGGCCGGGCCGTCTATCTGTCGTCCCCCGAGAAGTACAAGGAGCGCTACCCGCTCACCTGGCCGCTCGCCTCCCACTTCGGCCGCCAGTCGTGGGCGTTCCTGCCGCTGACGGTGGCCGGCCGCACGATGGGCGCCTGGATGGCCGGCTTCGCGTACCCGGTCGCGTTCACCCCGGACGAGCGGTCCGTGCTGACGACGGTCGCGAGGATGCTCGCCCAGGCCCTGACCCGCGCGGGCGCGGCGGAGACCCAGCGCGAGCTGACCGACGGCCTGCAACGCTCCATGCTCCCCACGCTCGGCCCCGAGATACCGGGCATGACCCTCGCCGCCCGCTACATACCGACCGGCGGCGGTCTCCAGGTCGGCGGCGACTGGTACGACATGATCCCGCTGCCCAGCGGTGGGTTCGCGCTGGTCATCGGGGACGTCCAGGGCCATGACGTGCGCGCCGCGGGTCTCATGGGGCAACTGCGCATCGCGCTGCGGGCGTACGCCGCCGAGGGCCACCGCCCCGACGCCGTCCTGTCCCGCGCCTCCGGCTTCTTCCACGGCATCAACCACGCCGACGACGGCGAGGACCCCGACCTGCGCTTCGCGACCTGCCTGTACATCGAGGTCGACCCGGTGACCGGGGTCCTGGAGACGGCGCGGGCCGGCCATCTCGACCCGGCGATCAGGATGGCCGACGGCACGGTCCTGGTCCGCGCCACGGCCGGCGGACTCCCGCTCGGCATCGACCCGGACGCCGACTACCCCACCACCCGGCTCGCCCTGGAACCCGGCGAGGCGGTGCTGCTGTGCACCGACGGCCTGCTGGAGACCGGCGGCCACGACCTCGACACCGGCTGGCGGCGCGTCCGCAAGATCCTGGAGGCGCACGAGGGCGACCTGGAGGAGCTGGCCGACGCCCTGGTCCAGGCGGTGCACGGCCCCTCCTCCCACCACACCACGGGCCCCCTGTCGGACCGCCGCGAGGACGACATCGCCGTACTGCTCCTGTGCCGCCAGGGCGCGGGCGGCTGCGGTCCCGGTACGGAGGATGCCGCGGGCACGACCGTCCCCATCCGGCGGCCGGTGCGCCGCTCGATGCTGACGGTCGCGCAGGCCGAGCCCGAGCGGATCGCCGTGGCCCGGCAGCAACTGCGCGAGCTGCTGCACGACTGGACCTGCGCCGACCAGGTCGACTCGGCGGTCCTGCTCGTCTCCGAGACCCTGACCAACGTCCTCGTCCACACCGACGCCGACGCGCTGCTCGTCGCCGAGGTCACCGGCGCGCCGGGCGAGCGCCGGATCCGCATCGAGGTCACCGACACCAGCGACGACCTCCCCCACAAACGCCGCCCCGGCGAACTCGCCTCCTCCGGCCGCGGCCTCGTCCTCATCGAACTCCTCGCGGACACCTGGGGGGTGGCACCGCGAGGCGAGGGCAAGAGCATCTGGTTCGAGCTCTACGAGCCCGGCGAGCCCGGCGAGCCCGGCGAGCCGGGGGATTCCGGGGGCCCGGCCGGGGCGTAGCGCTCCCGCAGCTCGTACGCCACCCCGAAGGCGGCGGCCGTGACCGGCACGGCGAGCAGCATGCCCAGCACGCCGGCCACGGACGCCCCGGCGGTGATGGCGACCATCACCACCGCCGGATGCATCTGCACGGTCCGGCTCTGGATCACCGGTTGCAGCACATGCCCCTCCAGCACCTGCACGGCGAGCACCACCCCGAGCACCCACAGCCCGATGACGGCCCCCCGCTCGGCGAGCGCCACCAGCACGGCGACGGCCCCGGACACGAAGGCCCCGAGATAGGGGATGTACGCGCCGACGAAGACGAGCGCGCCGAGCCCGACAGCACCGGGCACCCGCAGGACGAGCAGTCCGACGGTGATGCAGACGGCGTCGATGAAGGCGATGAAGGTGGTACCGCGCATGAACCCCTCGACGGCCCGAAACGCCCGCCGGGCCATGGCCTCCAGGGTGTCGGCGCTCCCGCCCGGAGCGACGGAACGCAGCACGCCGACGGCCCGATACGAGTCCCGGAGAAAGAAGAAGACGAGAAACAGCGCGAGCACGGCCATGGCGACGCTCTCGCCGACGACACTCACCCCGCTGATCACATTGGAGGCAGCCGTCCCCCCGAACTTGGTCAGCAGCTCCTTCGCGTTGGAGGCGAGGTCGTCGAGCGAGGTCCCGGCGGCCCCGAAGTGCCCGGAAAGATCCTGCCCCGCGTCCTTGAGCGAGGACACGATCTGATCCCCGGTGTCGATCAACGCGGCGACGACGATATAGACGGCCCCGCCCACCACGGCGACCACGGCGACACAGGTGAGCCCGGCCGACACCGCCCGGGGCACCCCCGCCTCGACGAGCCGCCGGTGCAACGGCCCGAGCAACGCGGTCCCGAGCAACGCGAGCAACACGGGCGTGACAGCCGTCCGCAACTCGGAACAGAGCCGGATCCCCACAAACCCGACCCCACAGACAAGCAGCACGACAACACACCAGGCGGCGAACCGCCGCACGGGCAGGGGGAGCAGGTGCACCCCTCCAGCGGACCACGGGGCCCCACACCTGTCCCGCCCGGACGGTCCACCCGGGTGACGCCCCGTCACCCGAGCACAGAAATCGATACGTCTGTCCCCAAAAAAAGGATGAACATCCTTGCTACGGACATACGTTGCGTCGGCATATGCCTAGCTTCGGACGCGGAGGTGATGCTCGATGCACGAGCAGAACAACACACAGCCACCGCACCAGTCGGCGGCACAGCAGGACGCGATCGACGTCAACGACTTCGTGTTCGCGGCGACGGGAGCACGGGTACGGAGGCTGACGTTGCCGGACGGGGAGCACTGGTTCCCGGCCGTAGACGTCGCCACCGAACTCGGCTACGCGAACACCCGAGATGCCCTGCGTCACGGTGTTGCACAACAACACACAACATCCCTGGACGATCTTGCACGAAGCGTCGACACGATCGACGCTTCGTGCAACATTGCAGGTCACAGGCTCAAGAAGTCCATGAAGATGGTGAATCTTCGCGGGCTCATCCAGCTCGTCAACGGCTGCACCAAGCCCGAGTCCCAGCCCTTCAAGACCTGGGTCTCCGAAGTCATCGCCACCATCCAGCGCGACGGCTCCTACTCCCTGGAACCGGCCCCGCTGCAACCCGCCCCCACCGGCGGCACGGCGTACCTGATGCCCGAGCAGGTCGCCGACGCGATCGTGCGGCTCGAAGTGAGGAACATCCAGGCCGACGAAGTGATGGCGGCTTCCCAGAGGCAGCAGACCGCTCTCCTGGAAGAGATCAGCCGCAGCCAGCAGACGATCGCCCGCAGCCAGAACGCGATCGCCGAGGCCCTTCAGGACATCGCGCTGGCCCTCAGGCACCGCCCCGCGGAACCGGAATTGACGCCCCAGCGGCTCCTGGCCACCTGGAAGGCGAAGAACCTCGTCTTCACCGAGGACGTCCATGCGGTGGCGGCCTACCTGGCCCCCGCGCTCGTTCGGGGCGAGGCCGGTTACCGCCTGGAAGAGATCGCCACGCGTACGGGCCTCCCCCTCAACCGCGTCCACGACTGCCTCCGCACGCTGCTCAAGCGCGGCTGCATGCGGCAGACCGGGTGCGCTCCGGACGGAGCACCCGTCTACGTGCTGCCGTAGCGAAGTGGCATGAGGAAGGCCCGAAGTCGCAAAAAGAAGTTGCGGCTTCGGGCCTTCGCCATACCGTACCGAATCTCGGCGGGCTAGATGCCCTCCTCCGTCATCCCGTGGACCGCGGGAATCGTCCCCAGCCGCCCCTTCTGGAAGTCCTCGAACGCCTGCATCAGCTCGTCCTTGGTGTTCATGACGAACGGGCCGTAGTGGGCCATCGGCTCACGGATCGGCTGCCCGCCCAGCAGGACGACCTCCAGGTCCGGCGTGTGGGAGTCCTGCTTCTCGTCGGCGCGGACCGTGAGCGAGGACCCGGCCCCGAAGACCGCCGTCTGGCCGAGGCGGATCGGACGGCGCTCCGCGCCCACCGCACCCTTGCCCGCCAGCACGTACGCCAGCCCGTTGAAGTCCTCGCGCCACGGCAGGGTGATCTCCGCGCCCGGTGCGAGCGTCGCGTGGATCATCGTGATCGGCGTGTGGGTGACACCGGGACCGGCGTGACCGTCCAGCTCGCCGGCGATCACCCGAAGGAGTGCACCGCCGTCCGGCGTCGTCAGGAGCTGCACGTGCCCGCCACGGATGTCCTGGTAGCGCGGCGTCATCATCTTGTCCTTGGCCGGCAGGTTCACCCACAACTGGAGGCCGTGGAAGAGACCGCCGGACATGACCAGCGACTCCGGCGGCGCCTCGATGTGCAGGAGACCCGAGCCTGCCGTCATCCACTGGGTGTCGCCGTTGGTGATGGTGCCGCCGCCGCCCTGGCTGTCCTGGTGGTCGAAGATGCCGTCGATGATGTACGTGACGGTCTCGAAGCCGCGGTGCGGGTGCCAGGGCGTGCCCTTCGGCTCGCCCGGCGCGTAGTCCACCTCACCCATCTGGTCCATCATGATGAACGGGTCGAGGTGTCGGTAGTCGATCCCGGCGAACGCACGGCGCACCGGGAAGCCCTCACCCTCGAAACCGCTGGGCGCGGTGGCGACGGCGAGCACGGGACGTGCCACCGCGTCCGCCTGTGCGGCGACGCGCGGCAGGGTCAGCGGGTTCTCGACGGTCACTGCGGGCATGTCCGTACCTCCTTGGGCGACGTGCGATCCATTTTAGTTGAGCATTGAACTTTCTGCTACCCGAAACGACAAAAGCCCGGAGGACATTCCCTCCGGGCCGCACCGCCCCGATCAGCAAAACGCTCAGCAGACGCTCAGCAGGCACTCACTGGATGCCCAGCAGGCGCCAGGCAGACGCTCAGCCGTACATCCGCCGCATCGCGAAATCGACCATCTGCTCGACGGCCTTCGCGTCGAACACCATCCGGTGTTCACCCTCCATGTCAAGGACGAAGCCGTAGCCCGTGGGCAACAGGTCGATCACCTCGGAGCCGGTGATCACGAAGTACTTGGACTCCTTGCCCGCGTACCGGCGCAGTTCCTTGAGCGAGGTGAACATCGGGATCACCGGCTGCTGGGTGTTGTGCAGGGCGAGGAAACCGGGGTTGTCGCCCCGCGGGCAGTAGACCTTGGAGGTCGCGAAGACCTGCTGGAAGTCCTCGGCGGCGAGCTGCCCGGTGGTGAAGGCACGCACCGCGTCCGCGAAAGAGGGCGGCGACGGCTCCGGATAGAGCGGCGGCTGCTGCCCGTACCCGCCGTGGCCGCCGGGCATCTGCTGCTGCGGCGGGGCGTACTGCTGCTGTGCAGCACCGCCGTCCATGGGCTGGCCGTATCCGTACATGGGCGCAAGCGTACCGAGGCACGCCGGAAGGAGAAGGGCCGGGCAATTTATCTAACGGTCGCTATGAAATGCTGCTACGGTATTTCACTATCGGTCGCTACACATTTCGGCCGCAGCATCCCGCCCACCCACACCCGGGGAACCCACATGCCGCCTTCTCCTCCCACCCCCACTCCCGCCCCCTCCCCTTCTCCGTCCCCCTACGCCCGCACCGTGCGCGGATCCGGGCCGGGCCTGTTGCTGGCGCATGGCGCCGGGGGGTCCGTCGAGGCCAACTTCGGGCCGGTGATGGACGTGCTGGCGGCCGGTCACACGGTCGTCGGCGTCGACTACCCCGGCACGGGCGGCACGCCACGCGCCACGCACCCGCTCGAACTGGACACGCTGGTGGACGAGTTGGTGGCCGCCGCCGACGCGGAGGGGCTGGAGCGGTTCGCCGTCTGCGGGTACTCGATGGGCGGACCGGTGGCGATACGACTGGCCGTACGGCATCCCGGGCGGGTGACCGCGCTGGCCCTGACCGCCCCCTTCGCGCACGCCGACGCGGAGCTGCGGCTGACCGCCCAGGTGTGGGAGGCGCTGTGCGCGGCGGGCGACCCCGACACCCTCGGCCGGTTCGTGCTGGCGCACGCCCTGAGTCCGGCCGCGCTCGACGCGCCGACACCGCGGGAACTGGACGCGGCGGCGAACGTCACCGGCCGGACGGTCCCCGAAGGCACCGTGGACCACGTGGACCTGGTGATGAGGACCGACGTCCGCGCCGACCTGGCCGCGATCACCGCCCCGACGCTGGTGATCTCGACGGTGGAGGACCGGTTCGTCCCGCCCCGGCTGCACCGGGCCACGGCCGCCGGGATCCCGGGGGCGCGGCTGACGGAGATGCCGGGCGGCCACCTGCCCTTCACCGAGCACCCGGCACGCTGGGCGGCCCTGCTGACCGAGGCCGTCAAGTAGACCCTTCTCACACTTGGCCGAGTAGGGGTTGCGACTTATTACCGACGGGTAGCATCATCGTAAGCACTTGCTACTTGTGGGTACGTGAGCCGGCGTGAGGATCCAGGTCCCTCGCCGATCTCACGTCGCTCTCTTCTCTCTCTTCTCTACGGAGCCGTCGCCATGGGGCACTACAAGTCGAATCTCCGCGACATCGAGTTCAACCTCTTCGAGGTGCTCGGGCGCGACAAGCTGTACGGCACCGGCCCGTTCGAGGAGATGGACACCGAGACCGCGAAGAGCATCCTCGAGGAGCTGACCCGCCTCTCGGAGAACGAGCTGGCGGAGTCCTTCGCGGACGCCGACCGCAACCCCCCGGTCTTCGACCCGGAGACCAACACCGCCCCGGTCCCCGCCTCCTTCAAGAAGAGCTACCAGGCCTTCATGGACTCCGAGTACTGGCGGCTCGGCCTGCCCGAGGAGATCGGCGGCACCACCGCCCCGCCGTCGCTGATCTGGGCGTACGCGGAGCTGGTCCTCGGCGCGAACCCGGCCGTGTGGATGTACTCCTCGGGCCCGGCCTTCGCCGGCATCCTCTTCGACGAGGGCAACGACGTCCAGAAGAAGATGGCGCAGCTCGCCGTGGACCGCCAGTGGGGCTCCACGATGGTCCTCACCGAGCCCGACGCGGGTTCCGACGTGGGCGCAGGCCGCACCAAGGCGGTCCAGCAGGAGGACGGCTCCTGGCACATCGAGGGCGTCAAGCGCTTCATCACGTCCGGTGAGCACGACATGTCGGAGAACATCCTCCACTACGTGCTGGCCCGTCCCGAGGGCGCCGGTCCCGGCACCAAGGGCCTGTCCCTCTTCCTCGTCCCGAAGTTCCTCTTCGACGTCGAGACCGGCGAGCTGGGCGAGCGCAACGGCGCCTACGCCACGAACGTCGAGCACAAGATGGGCCTGAAGGCGTCCAACACCTGCGAGATGACGTTCGGCGACCGGCACCCCGCCAAGGGCTGGCTGATCGGCGACAAGCACGACGGCATCCGCCAGATGTTCCGCATCATCGAGTTCGCCCGCATGATGGTCGGCACGAAGGCGATCTCCACGCTCTCCACCGGCTACCTGAACGCGCTGGAGTACGCCAAGGAGCGCGTCCAGGGCTCCGACCTCGCCGAGTTCGGCGACAAGGCCGCGCCCAAGGTCACCATCACGCACCACCCGGACGTCCGCCGCTCGCTGATCACGCAGAAGGCGTACGCGGAGGGCATGCGCGCCCTCGTCCTGCACACGGCCTCCGTCCAGGACGCGATCGCGGTCAAGGAAGCGGCCGGCGAGGACGCCAAGACCGAGCACGCGCTCAACGACCTGCTCCTGCCGATCGTCAAGGGCTACGGCTCCGAGAAGGGCTACGAGCAGCTCGCCCAGTCGCTGCAGACCTTCGGCGGCTCCGGCTTCCTCCAGGAGTACCCGATCGAGCAGTACATCCGCGACGCCAAGATCGACACCCTGTACGAGGGCACGACCGCGATCCAGGGCCAGGACTTCTTCTTCCGGAAGATCGTCCGCAACCAGGGCGCGGCGCTGAACTCCCTCGCCGAGGACATCAAGAAGTTCCTCGAACTGGGCACGGGCGGCGAGGAGCTGGCGGGCGCCCGCGAGCACCTGGCCAAGGCCGCCGTCGAGCTGGAGGCCATCGTCGGCCTGATGCTGACCGACCTCGCGGCCACCGAGCAGGACGTCAAGAACATCTACAAGGTGGGCCTCAACACCACCCGCCTGCTGCTCGCCTCCGGCGACGTGATCGTCGGCTACCTGCTCCTCAAGGGCGCCGCGATCGCCGCCGAGAAGCTGGAGTCGGCGGCCACCAAGGCGGTGTCCGCCAAGGACGTGGCGTTCTACACCGGCAAGATCGCGGCGGCGAAGTTCTTCGCGGCGAACGTCCTGCCGGGCGTCACCCTGGCCCGCAAGATCGCCGCAGGCGTCGAGCTGGACCTGATGGAACTGGACGAGGCCGCCTTCTAGTCCGCGCCTTCCAGTCCCCGCGTTCCAGGACTCATCCGGACAACAACGGAGCACTCCCGACAACCCCGGAGCACTCCAGCACCGCACTCCACACGGTCCTCACGAGGGCCCACTCCCAACGCCGGGAGCGGGCCCTCGTACGTCGTTAAGGTGAACCCCATGAGCGAACCCTCCCGCTTCGACCGCGGCCACACCGACGACCTCCTGACGTTCCTCACGGCGAGTCCGTCGCCGTACCACGCCGTGGCGAACGCGGCGGAGCGGCTGGAGAAGGCCGGTTTCCGGCAGGTCTCGGAGACGGACGCCTGGGAGGGGACGAGCGGCGGCAAGTACGTGTTGCGCGGGGGCGCGATCGTGGCCTGGTACGTCCCCGAGGGCGCCGCGCCGCACACGCCGTTCCGGATCGTCGGCGCGCACACCGACTCCCCGAACCTGCGCGTGAAGCCGCGGCCCGACACCGGCGGGCACGGCTGGCGCCAGGTGGCCGTGGAGATCTACGGCGGTCCGCTGCTCAACTCCTGGCTCGACCGCGATCTGGGCCTGGCGGGCCGGCTGACGCTGCGGGACGGTTCGACGCGCCTGGTCGACGTCGGCCGCCCGCTGCTGCGCGTGCCCCAACTCGCCATCCACCTCGACCGGTCGGTCAACACCGACGGCCTCAAGCTCGACAAGCAGCGCCACCTCCAGCCCATCTGGGGCCTGGGCAACGACCTGCGCGACGGCGACCTCATCGCCTTCCTGGAGGAGGAGTCCGGGCTCGCCGCGGGCCAGGTCACCGGCTGGGACCTGATGGTGCACTCCGTCGAACCGCCCGCCTACCTGGGCCGGGACCAGGAGCTGGTGGCCGGCCCGCGGATGGACAACCTGCTGTCCGTGCACGCCGGTACGGCGGCGCTGGCGGCCGTGGCGACGGGCGGCGAGGGGCTGCCGTACATCCCGGTGCTGGCCGCCTTCGACCACGAGGAGAACGGCTCGCAGTCGGACACCGGCGCGGACGGACCGCTGCTGGGCAGCGTCCTGGAGCGCTCGGTGTTCGCGCGCGGCGGCTCGTACGAGGACCGGGCGAGAGCCTTCGCGGGCACCGTCTGCCTGTCCTCCGACACCGGGCACGCCGTCCACCCCAACTACGCGGAGCGGCACGACCCGACGCACCACCCGCGGGTCAACGGCGGGCCGATCCTCAAGGTCAACGTCAACAACCGCTACGCCACGGACGGTACGGGCCAGGCGCTGTTCGCCGCCGCCTGCGAGAAGGCGGACGTCCCGTTCCAGACCTTCGTCTCCAACAACTCCATGCCGTGCGGCACCACCATCGGCCCGATCACCGCGGCCCGGCACGGCATCCGCACCGTCGACATCGGCGTGGCCATCCTGTCGATGCACAGCGCGCGGGAGTTGTGCGGCGACGCCGACCCGTATCTGCTGGCCAACGCGCTGGTGGCGTTCCTGGAGGGATAGGGCCCGCGGTGGCCGGGCGACCGGCGGGGCATGGGAGTTGGGCGTCCGGGTACCCGGGTTCGGTGGTGAACCGGATCGGCCGGTCCGCCACCGGACTGGAGGCGACACCATGGGCCTGGGCGGATGCATCATCCTCATCGCCGTGGGAGCCATCCTCACGTTCGCGACCGACTGGGACATGCAGGGCGTCAACCTGGACCTGGTCGGCGTGATCCTGATGATCGTCGGGCTGATCGGCGTGACGACGTTCAGCAGCATCGCCCGGCGCCGGCGCGTGCTCGTGCCGCCGGCCTCGACGACCGTCATCGAGGAGGACCGGCACCACCGGCACGGGGACGGCTAGCCAAAGGCTCCCTGGGCTACTTGGACCACTGGCACCGCTGGCTCTACTGACACCACTGCCGCTACTGGGGATCCATCCCCGCCAGGACCAGCGGCAGCCGGTCCGCCCCGCCCTCGGTGAGGCGGACCGGAACGCCCCAGTCCTGCTGGTGGACGTGACAGGCGGGGTACTCGATGTCCGGGTCGTCGTCGCACGAGGCGGCCATGGCGGAGACGTGCAGGACGCCCTCCGGTATCTCCGGATCGAGCTCCAGCGTGCGGAAGAGGTCGGTGCCCGCGCCCGCGCCCCCGAGGAGCAGCTCGGCCGGGGTCGCGGAGACCAGCAGCCGCGTCGACGGGCCGTACCGGATGTCCAGCTTCTGACCGGCCGGGGCCTGGAAGATCACGTCCAACCGCAGTGTCCCCGGCGCGACTTCGGTGGCGGCACGCCGCGTGCGGTGGGCGACGGCCGCCACCCGGACCGCCTCCTCCGGCAGCCGCAGCCGGGTCAGCCGGTGCCGGGCCGACTCGACGACCACGATGTCCTCGCCGACGAGAACGGCGTCGCTGGGCTCCCGCAGGTCCGTCGCCAGGGTGGTGACCTCACCCGTCCGCGGGTCGTAGCGGCGCAGCGCGTGGTTGTAGGTGTCGCAGACGGCGACCGAGCCGTCCGGCAGGACGGTGACGCCCAGGGGGTGCTGGAGCAGGGCCTGACCGGCCGCGCCGTCCCGGTGCCCGAAGTCGAACAGGCCGGTGCCGACGGCGGTGTGGACGGCCCCTTCCCGGTCGACCCAGCGCAGCGCGGACGTCTCGGAGTCGGCGAGCCAGAGCCGCTCCCCGTCGGGCGTCGCCGCGAGCCCCGACGGCTGGGCGAACCAGGCCTCGGCGCCCGGCCCGTCGACGAGCCCCTCGTTGGTCGTGCCGGCCGCGACGCCCACGGTGCCCTCGACCGGGTCGTACGCCCACAGTTGGTGGACACCGGCCATGGCGATCCACACCCGGCCGCCGAAGAGCGCCACGTCCCACGGCGAGGAGAGGTCGATGTCGCGGGCGGGGCCGGAGGTCGGCGACCCCTGCCACCACTGCTTCCCGGTGCCTGCCAGGGTCGTCACCTCACCGGAGCCGAGGTCGAGGCGGCGCAGCGCGTGGTTGACGGTGTCGGCGACGACCACGGCCGAGTCGTCGTCGAGCAGCGCGAGCCCCTGCGGCTCGTTGAACGAGGCCGTCTCCGCCACACCGTCGGCGAACCCCCGCACTCCGGACCCGATCCGCCGTACGACCGTCTCCCCGTCCCCCGCCAGCTCCACGAGCTGATGCCGGGTGGTGTCGCTGACCAGAAAGGTCCCGCCGGGCAGGACGAGGGCCTTGCCCGGGAAGCGCAGGGCGGTCGGCTCGGGCTCCGGCGCCACATACGGGCCGTCGCCGCGCCGCAGGGTGCCCTTCGCGGCGTGCTCGGCCTCCAGCTCCGCCACGAGCCGCTCGATGGCGTGCACATGCCCCTCACCGGCGTGCTGTGCGACGACGTACCCCTCCGGGTCGATCACGACGAGCGTCGGCCACGCGCGCACCGCGTACTGCTTCCAGGTGCCGAGCTCGGGGTCGTCCAGCACCGGATGCTCCACCCCGTACCGCTCCACGGCGTCCACGACCGCCTGGTGCTCGGCCTCGTGCACGAACTTCGGCGAGTGCACCCCAATGATGACGACCGTGTCCCGGTGCTTCTCCTCCAGCTCTCGCAGCTCGTCGAGCACATGCAGGCAGTTGATGCAGCAGAACGTCCAGAAATCCAGGACGACGATCCGTCCTCGCAGGTCGGCGAGGGTGTACTGCTGACCGCCCGTGTTCAGCCAGCCGCCCTTGCCGATCAGCTCGGGGGCGCGGACACGGACGCGGCGAGGAGTGGAATCGCTCATGCCTCCAGGGTGCCACCCGCCACTGACAGTCACCCCAGCGGATGTCCCGTCGTGACGTCCACATGCGCCGGGAGCTCCTCGTGGCGGTCGCCGACCGTCGAGGTGCCGGACGGGTTGAGGACGAGGATGTCGGTGCGGACGGGGGCGGACGGCCTGTGTTCGGTGCCGCGCGGGACCGTGAAGACGCTGCCCTTGGGCAGGACGACCGTGCGCTCCCCGGCCGGTTCGCGCAGCCCGATGTGCAGCTCCCCCTCAAGGACGAGGAAGAACTCGTCCGCGTGGTCGTGGACGTGCCAGATGTACTCGCCCTCGACATGCGTGACGCGGACGTCGTGGTCGTTGACGGTCGTGACGATGCGCGGGCTCCACTGCTCGGCGAAGGTGGCGAGCGCGGCAGGCAGAGAAACGGGGTGGGAAGCGGGCTGGGCTGCGGGTTCGTTGGTCATGTCCTCATCGTGGGGTGGGCCGCGCGGCCGTACGAGTGCTAGGAATCGCACATGCCGCAAGATTCCTCGCAGCGCGGCGGGCCGCCGCACCGGGTCGCCGTGATCGTCGACGAGGGCACCAACCCCTTCGAGGTCGGTGTCGCCACCGAGCTGTTCGGCCTGCCCCGGCCCGAACTCGGGCTGCCCGGGCCGCTGTACGAGGTCGTCCTGTGCGCGCCCGCGCGCGAGGTGCGCATGAACCACGGCTTCTTCACCCTGACCGGCATGCGCGGCCTGGACGCCGTGGACACGGCGGACACCCTCGTCGTACCGGGCCGCCCCGACGTCGTCGTACCGCGCGGCGAGGCCGTCCTGGACGCCATCCGGCGCACCCACGCGCGCGGGGCACGCGTCATGAGCTTCTGCACCGGCACCTTCGCGCTCGCCGAGGCCGGTCTGCTCGACGGCCGCCGGGCCACCACGCACTGGATGTGGGCCGACCACTTCCACAGGCTGCACCCGAAGGTGCGGCTCGAACCGGACGTCCTCTTCCTCGACGAGGGCGGCATCCTGACCGCCGCGGGCAGCGCCGCCGCGCTCGACCTCGGCCTGTACGTCGTACGGCGCGACCACGGCGCGGAGATCGCCAACGCGGTGTCCCGCCGGCTGGTGTTCGCCGCTCACCGGGACGGCGGACAGCGGCAGTTCGTGGAGCGCCCGCTGCCGGACGTGCCCGACGAGTCCCTGGCGCCCCTGCTGGCCTGGGCCCGGGCGCGGCTGGGGGAGCCGCTGACGGTGGCGGCGCTGGCGGCCCGCGCGGCCGTCTCCCCCGCCACGCTGCACCGGCGGTTCCGGGCCCAGCTCGGCACGACCCCGCTCGCGTGGCTCACGGGGGAGCGGGTGGCGCTCGCCTGCCGGCTGATCGAGCGCGGCGAGGAGCGGCTCGACGTGGTGGCGGCCAGGAGCGGGCTGGGGACCGCCGCCAACCTACGCGCGCGCGTGCGGCGCGAGACCGGGCTCAGCCCATCGGCCTACCGGCGGCGTTTCGGACCGGCGTCCGGGGAACCGCTAGGACATGAGATTCCTCGTGCGCGACCGGCTCCTCGGCTTCGGTGACGACTACTGGATCGAGGACGACCGGGGCTCCAGGGTGTACCTCGTCGACGGCAAGGCGATGCGGCTGCGGGACACGTTCGAGCTGAAGGACGCCCAGGGGCGGGTTCTGATCGACATCCGCCAGAAGATGTTCGCCCTGCGGGACACGATGGTGATCGAACGGTCCGGTGAGCCGCTCGCGACGATCCGCCGCAAACGGCTCTCCCTGCTGCGCAACCACTACCGGGTGGCCCTGGCGGACGGCCGTACCGAACTCGACGTCAGCGGCAAGATCCTCGACCGGGAGTTCGCGGTCGAGTACGACGGCGAACTGCTCGCCGTCATCTCCCGGCGCCGACTGCACGTACGGGAGACCTACGGCGTCGACGTCGTCCGCGAGGACGCCGACCCGGCGCTGCTGATCGCGGTGGCCGTCTGCGTCATCCACCTCGCCGACAAGGAACGGGAGGACGACTGAGCGGGACCGAGCAGGACTGACAAGGGCTGGGCAGGGCTGATAAGGGCTCAGGAGGGGCCGGAGAGCCGGCGCTAGCGGATCGGGGCGTGCAGGCCCAGCATCCGGTCCTTGAGGGCCGGGAACTGCTCGCGGGTCGTGGCGACGCGGGACGGGTCGAACTCGACCGTCAGGATCTCCTCGCCCGACCCCGCCTCCGCCAGCACCTCGCCCCACGGATCTACCACGATCGAGTGACCCGCCTGCGGAACTCCGGCGTGCGTCCCGGCCGTTCCACATGCGAGCACGAACGCCTGGTTCTCGACCGCCCGCGCCTGAGCCAGCAGCGTCCAGTGCGCCCGGCGGCGCTCCGGCCAGCCTGCGGGGATCACGAAGGTCTCGGCGCCGGCGTCGACGAGACCGCGGAACAGCTCGGGGAAACGGAGGTCGTAACAGGTGGCGAAGCCGACGGTGGTCTCGGGGAGACGGGCCGTCACCAGTTCCTGGCCCGCGCCCATCAGCACGGCCTCGCCCTTGTCGAAGCCGAAGCGATGGATCTTGCGGTAGGAGGCGACCAGCTCACCGGAGGGGGAGAAGACGAGAGACGTGTTGTAGAGAGCGCCCCGTGGGTCCCGTTCCGGGATCGAGCCCGCGTGCAGCCACACGCCCGCGTCGCTCGCGGCCTTGGCCATCGCCTCGTACGTCGGCCCCTCCAGGGGCTCGGCCTCGCTGCCGAACAGCTCGTAGGCGAACGCCCCGGTCGTCCACAGCTCCGGCAGCACCACCAGGTCGGCGGCACCGGCCTGTTCCCGTACCAGCGCGGCGACCCGCACCCGCCGCGATTCGACCGATTCGCTGTCTTCTACGGCGATCTGGATCACAGAGGCGCGCACACTACCACCGTCCTGGCATTCGAGTCGTCCACACAGGCCTACGATCGTCACACGAAAGCACTGCCGGGGTGCCTCACAGCAGCGTAGCTTGGGGTTCCCCCCAGCCTCGAGCGCAGCCGAGAACTGGGGACGTTCCAAGACACCCGCCGACAGCAGCCACCTCCCGCTGGCAACGCCGCCACAGCCCACCCGAAGTACCGACCGCCGAGGGGTCCCGTTTCCGTGAGTCTGCATCCCACCCTCCAGCCCTACGCCGACGCCTGGACCCACTCCATCGAAGCGATATCCGAGCTCGTGCAGCCCCTGGTCGAGGCGGACTGGAACCGCAGGACGCCCTGCCCGGGCTGGTCGGTGCGCGACGTCGTGTCGCACGTCATCGGGCTGGACTGCGAGATGTACGGCGACCCGCGGCCCATCCACTCCCTCCCGCGCGACCTGTTCCACGTCACCAACGACCTCCAGCGCTACATGGAGATGCAGGTCGACGTCCGCCGTCACCACACGTCGCCGGAGATGACGTCCGAGCTGGAGTACACGGTCATCCGCCGCAACCGCCAACTGCGCAACGAGTCGCGGCAGCCCACCGCGATGGTGCGCGGTCCGCTCAGCACCACGCTCACGCTCGAGGAGTCCATGCGCCTGCACGCGTTCAACGTGTGGGTGCACGAGCAGGACCTGCGCGCCGCCCTCGGCCGCCCCGGCAACCTCGACTCCCCCGGCGCGCACATCGCCCGTGACGAGCTGCTCGCCGAGCTCCCGGCGGTCGTCGCCGAGAAGGCCGACGCCCCGCGCAGCTCCGCGGTCGTCTTCGACGTGCACGGCCCGATCGAGTTCCTGCGCACGATCCGCGTCGACATGGCCGGCCGCGGCACCCTGGAGACGGCCCCCGCGCTCGGCCCCGCCGCCGCCTTCGCCCTCGACTGGGAGACGTACGTCCGGCTGGCCTGCGGCCGGGTGACGGCGGAGGCGGTCGCGGACCGCGTGAAGGCGGAGGGCGAACCGGAGCTGACGGCGGCGATCCTGCGCAACTTCGCGGTCACCAAGTAGAACGGGCCCGTCGTGTGGATCACGACGGGCCCGTTCCTCAGGCACTACAGGTACTACAGGTACTACAGGCACTCAGGTACTACAGGTTGACGCGCGAACGTCAGCCGAGCTTCGAACGTCAGCCGAGCTTGGCGAAGCCGTAGTTCAGCAGCTTCGTCGCGTCGGCGGAGCGCACCGTCGCGTTGGTGGAGGCCAGCACCGTGCCCACGACGGTCTTGGTGCCGCGGGTGGCGGCGAAGACGAGGCAGTACTTCGCCTCCGGGCCGGAGCCCGTCTTCACGCCGATGGCGCCGCTGTAGCTGCTCAGCAGCGTGTTGGTGTTGGTCCAGGCACCCATGGTGCGGATGGAACCGGTCTTGGTGATGGTCTTGGCGGTGTACGACTTCGTCTTGACGATCGCCCGGAAGTTGGCGCTCTTCAGCGAGTTGCTGGCGAGCTTCGTCAGGTCCTTGGCCGTCGAGTAGTTCGCGCCGTTGCCGATGCCGTCGAACGAGTCGAACTTGGTGTTCGTCATGCCGAGCGTCTTGGCCTTGGCGTTCATCTTGGCGATGAAGCTCTTCACGCGCGCGGCCTGCGTCGTGCCCGTGCCGAACTTGTCGGCCAGGGCGAACGCGGCGTCACAGCCGGACGGCAGCATCAGCCCGTAGAGAAGCTGACGCACGGTGACCTTGTCGCCGACGATCAGCCGGGCGGACGACGCGTTGTTCTTGACGATGTAGTCGCTGTACGCCTTCACGATGGTGACCTTGGCGTCAAGGTTGAGGTTGGCCTGCGACAGCACCACGTTCGCCGTCATGACCTTGGTGGTGGAACCGGTGGACAGCTTGGTGTCCATGCCCTTGTTGTACAGGGCGGCACCGTTCGCGTTGTTCATCACGTAGCCGGTCTTGGCGGCGATCGTGGGCGTCGTGACGGCTTGTGCGGGTGCCGCGGTGAGGGCTCCGGTCGCGAGCACTGCGCCGACGGTGACGGCGACGGATGCGGCCCTGCGGACTCGAATGCCCTTGGTGGCGGTTATCAACTGAAATACCCCGATTACGTCGAATGCCCCTGCGATGCGGCCGAGTTGGAGGGGGAAAGAAAAAAGGGGCCGCACGTGTGTGACACGTAAGTAGCACAGAAAGTTGTGCGCTTGCTGGACCGAATTTCCGATTACTTGGGAATGCCCTTACCTGCCGCTGGCATCTGCCCCAGTCACCGGCCCCGCACGACACCGCCACCGGCCTCGCGCACCACGTCCGACGGTCCCGAAATATGGACCCGCCCCCCGATGCGTACGCGTTGTATCTATCCTGTGGACATGCCATCGTCCGCCCCGCCCGCCCCCGCTACCGCCGCCCCCACCGCCACCCCCTCGCCGGCCCCCGCCCCCGTCAAGCAGCCGCCCGCCGCCGACCGCGTGTACGCCCACGTCAAACAGGGCGTCCTGGACCGCCGCTACGAGGGCGGCACCCTCCTCACCGAGGGGGAACTCGCCGAGGCCGTGGGGGTCTCGCGCACACCGGTACGGGAGGCGCTGCTGCGCCTGGAGGTGGAGGGGCTGATCAAGCTCTACCCGAAGAAGGGCGCCATGGTCCTGCCGGTCTCCGCTCAGGAGATCGCGGACGTCGTGGAGACCCGCCTGCTGGTCGAGGAGCACGCGGCGCGCAAGGCCGTCCCCGCGCCCCCCGGTCTCATCGCCCGCCTGGAGGAACTGCTCGCACAGCAGAAGGAGCAGGCGGCGGCCGGCGATCTGGCGGCGGCCGCGGTGACGGACCGCTGCTTCCACGCGGAGATCGTCCGCAGCGGCGGCAACGCGATCCTGTCCCGGCTGTACGACCAACTCCGCGACCGGCAACTGCGGATGGGCGTCGCCGTCATGCACTCCCACCCCGACCGGATCGCCAAGACGCTCACCGAGCACGAGGAGATCCTCCACGCGCTGCGCTCCGGCGACGCGGAGGCGGCCGTCGAGATCGTGCACCGGCACGTCGGCTGGTTCTCGCACCTGGCGCGCGGTGAGGTCCGATGAGCGCCGGCTCGCGCCGCGTGAACTCCACCCTTCCGGGTGACCCGCCGGGCGGCCGGCGCGCGATGGCCGTCTGGGGGATCGGCGTCTCGGTCTACTTCGTCGCGGTCATCTTCCGTACGTCGCTGGGGGTGGCCGGCCTCGACGCCGCCGCCCGCTTCCAGGTGAACGCCTCGGCCCTGTCCACCTTCTCGATCCTCCAGCTCCTGGTCTACGCGGGCATGCAGATACCGGTGGGCCTGCTGGTCGACCGGCTCGGCACCAAGAAGGTGCTGACCATCGGCATCGTGCTGTTCACGGCCGGCCAGCTCGGCTTCGCCTTCTCCCCGTCCTACGGCACCGCCCTCGCCTCCCGCGCGCTGCTCGGCTGCGGCGACGCGATGACGTTCATCAGCGTGCTGCGGCTGGGCACCAAGTGGTTCCCGGCGCGGCGCGGGCCGATGGTCGCCCAGATGGCGGGCCTGGCCGGCATGGCGGGCAACCTGATCTCGACGCTCGTCCTGGCCCGCCTGCTGCACAGCGTCGGCTGGACGGCCGCCTTCGCGGGCAGCGCGGTGGCCGGAGCGGTGGTCCTGGTCCTCGTCCTGCTCTTCCTGAAGGACCACCCCGAGGGTCACGAGCCCGCGCCGTTCCCGCACCAGGGCGCGGCATACGTCCGCCGTCAGATCGCCGCGTCCTGGCGCGAGCCGGGGACCCGGCTGGGCCTGTGGGTGCACTTCACCACCCAGTTCCCGGCGATGGTGTTCCTGCTCCTGTGGGGCCTGCCGTTCCTGGTGCAGGCCCAGGGCCTGTCGCGGGCGACGGCCGGCGAGCTTCTCACCCTGGTGGTGCTGTCCAACATGGTCGTGGGCCTGGTCTACGGCCAGATCGTCGCCCGCCACCACGGGGCGCGGCTGCCGCTGGCCCTCGGCACGGTGGGCGCGACGGCCCTGATGTGGGCGGCCACGCTGGCCTACCCCGGCGAGCCGGCACCGATGTGGCTGCTCGTGACGCTCTGCGCCGTGCTGGGCGCGTGCGGCCCCGCCTCCATGCTCGGCTTCGACTTCGCCCGCCCCGCCAACCCGCCCGAGCGTCAAGGCACCGCCTCCGGAATCACCAACATGGGCGGTTTCGTGGCGTCCATGACGACGCTCTTCGCGGTCGGCGTCCTGCTCGACGCCACCGGCGACGACTACACGATCGCCTTCTCCTGCGTCTTCGTCCTCCAGGCGCTCGGCGTCAGCCAGATCCTGCGCCTGCGCAAGCGGGCGGCCCGCCGCGAACGCGAGCGGCTGGTGGCGAGCCGGGTGGAAACGGTGCACGTACCGGCGTAACGAAACCCGGTTGTACGGTCACCCGTTCGGCGTCTAGCGTCACCTCACATCGACGTGTAGCTCAGTAGCCAGAGCGCCGGACTTCGGATCCGGAGGGCGCAGGGGCGGAACCTGCCACGTCGGCTCATCGGCGTGCAGCTCAGCAGCAGAGCACCGGGCTCTCCACCCGGAGGGCGCGGGGGCAGCACCCGCCATGCCGGCTATGAACGACGACACTGACCAGCAGCATCCCGCCCAGGCGAACCCGGGCTACGCCTCCGGCCAACTGGCCGCGGCGCTCCGGACCGCGCTCACCCACGACGACCCCGACACCCGCCACCGGGCCGCGCAACGGCAGCATGCCTGGCGGTCCGTGCTGGCCGGCATGGCGAACGGGCTGCTCGCCATCGGCTCCCGCACCCCCGTCAAGGGACTGCCCGCGTGGGTCACCCCCGAGGTGCTCCGCGGCGGCTTCGCCACCGGCGAACCGAGCGCCGGCGGCCCCCTGACGGCGTACGAGACCGAGGCCGCGCGCCGCGCCGGAGTACCGCAGGACCGACGGGCGCTGTTCGCGCACTGGCTGTCCGAGGCCGGGCTCGCGCAGCTCTACGACCTCCTCGACAGCGGACGGTACGAGGTCACCGTCCCCGAGGAGGCCGCCCTGCTCACCGTGGCCTGGCTGGCCCGGGCCGGCGAGACGGACGCGGCGCTCGCGCTCGTCGAGGAACTCGCGCCGTTCGCGGGGCGACTGCGGTTCGCGCCGCGCCCGACGACCCACCCGGCGCCCGACGCCGACGCGGTGCACCGGCGAACCGTCGCCGAGGCCGGCGACACCCTCGTACGACGACGCGTCAACCAGGCCGTGGAGACACAGCGGGAGGCCCTGGCCGTCTGGCAGCCCTTCGGCGACGAACTCCTCGCCCACTGGCTGAAGACCGCCGACCAGACAATCGACGAGGCCCCCGACAAGACCGGCGGCGGTGAACTGCCGGAGCGATCGGCCCTGGTGTGGACGCGCGTCCCCGACCCTGCCTGGCACGAGCGCAGTGCCGAACTGCTGCTCCGCTACCGCGACCTGGCCCGCCGTCACACCCTCTGCACCAAGCACCGCAAGCCGAAGGAGAACCTCGCGATCCTGCGCGGAGCACTGGAGGAGACCGTCGCCGGGCGGGAGTTGGACGCGCGCAGGCTCGGACTGCTGCGGCACGCCGTCGCGTCCATGGTGCGGCGACGCGGGCTGCCCGGCTCGGCGGAACTTCAGGCGCTGCGCCGCGAGCAGGCCGCCCAGGCCGCGCTGCCCTCGCACCACGCGCTGGCCCAACTGGTGCTGGGCCGACTGACCGGACTCGAGCAGGACACCGGCGTGGCCGAGATCGCCCCGCTGCTCGCCCCGGTGAGCGAGGACGAAGCCCTGGTCACCGGGCTGCCCGTGGGCGCGGCGGTCCCGGCCGGGGTCCGCCGCCCCGTCGAGGCCGCGCTGAGCGCGCCCCTCGGCACGCTGGTGGAGCGCGGGGTCGTGCCCTCGGCGGAGGTGCTGGCCGAACTCGTACCGCAACTCGTCGCCGTCACCACCGCGCAGGCCTACCCCGACCCGGCCCTGCGCACACTGGCGGCAGCCCACCACCGGGCGTTCGCCGGCCGCCGTTCGCTGCTCCTGCTCAACCTCCAGCGCCAGGTACGGGCGGAGGAACTGCCGTGGGTACGGGCCGTGGCCGGACAGCGGATCACCGGCGCGGCGGGCGAGGCAGGTGAGGCCGGCGAGGTGTCGGCGCTCGCGCTGCGCCACCTGGGCGAACTGGCCGTGCAGGCCTTCCCCGGCACCCTCCTGCCCAACCCCCTGATCCGCGAACTGTCCGTCCTGGCCCGCCAGGCCGAGCTGGGCGCGCCCATGGTCGAGGAGCTGGCCGCGGACATCTTCATGGGCACGTTCACCCCGAAGTTCCTCGTCGCGGCCCGGATCGCGGCCGAACTCCTGGGCGGCGGCTCCCTCTACGAGCGCTACTACGGCATCGACTACCGGGCCGTCCGCAACCTGGCGATCGTCGAGACCGGCGAGGCCCTGGCGCGGTCGTACGGAGCCCGAACCTCGCCCGGGTTCGCGAAGCTGTGCGCCGAGCGGGCCGGCACCGCCGCGTCCCGGTGGGGGCACGGCTACGGGTCACCCGCCGCGAACGGCACGGTGATCGAGCAGGCGCAGATCCTCACCACGCACAACCTGGCCACGCTGGTCCACCGCGTCGGCATCGCCCCGGCCGCGGGCTGGGCGGAACTGGCCCGCCGCTGCTTCGTCACCGTGTGCCGGCTGACCACCCGCCTGCACGCAAACCCGCGCCCGCTGAGCACGATCAAGGACGTGGCCTACGCCTGGCGGCACCTGCTGTTCCACCTGTCCCTGTGCACCCCCGCCGAGCGGGCCCGCACCCTGGCCTGGCTGCCCGAGGAACTCACCCGCCACCCCGCCCACGTGGCAGCCCGCCTGATCCCCGCCCTGACCGGACTCCACCAGGTCGCCGACGGCGGCCGCCCGGACGAGGGCACCGGCCGACTCCTCACCGGCTGGACGACGGACGACCACTGGCTACGAGCGGAACCGGCCGCGGCAACCGCCTGAAGCCTCCCGCTGGCCGCCGGTTACCGGTCATCGGTCCGGAAGGGGGCCGCGCTCCCCGCGCGGGGGGGGTGCGCGGCCCCACTCGGGGGTGCGGCCCCTTCCAACCGACCGTTAACCCCAGGTGATCAGCTTCTTCGGCTGTTCCAGGATCGCCGCCATATCCGCCAGCACCTTCGAGCCCAGCTCCCCGTCCACCAGGCGGTGGTCGAAGCTCAGCGCCAGCGTCGTCACCTGACGGGGCTTCACCTTGCCCTTGTGGACCCACGGCTGGAGCTTGATCGCGCCGACCGCGAGGATCGCGGACTCGCCGGGGTTCAGGATCGGCGTGCCGGTGTCGACGCCGAAGACGCCGACGTTGGTGATGGTCACCGTGCCGCCCTGCATCGCGGCGGGCGAGGTCTTGCCGTCGCGCGCCGTCGAAACCAGCTCGCCCAGCGACTGCGCCAACTGCGGCAGCGTCTTGGCGTGCGCGTCCTTGATGTTCGGGACGAGGAGACCCCGGGGGGTCGCGGCCGCGATGCCCAGGTTGACGTAGTGCTTGACCACGATCTCCTGCGCCGCCTCGTCCCAGGACGCGTTGATCTCCGGGTTGCGCTTGATCGCGACCAGCAGGGCCTTGGCGATCAGGAGCAGCGGGTTGACCCGCAGGCCCTGCATGTCCTTGTCCTGCTTGAGCTCCTCGACGAGCTTCAGCGTGCGCGTCACGTCGAACGTCACGAACTCCGTGACATGCGGCGCGGTGAACGCCGAGCCGACCATCGCCGCCGCCGTCGCCTTGCGCACCCCCTTGACCGGCACCCGGGTCTCCCGGACCTCACCGACCAAGTCGTACGACGCCACGGGCGCCGCCGCGGGTACGGACACGGGAGCCGGCGCGACCGGAGTCTGCGTCACCGGAGCCGCCGGGGTCACCGCCGCGTGGACGTCCTCGCGGGTGATGACGCCGTCCGGGCCGGACGGGACCACCGTGGTGAGGTCGACGCCGAGATCCTTGGCCAGCTTGCGCACCGGCGGCTTGGCCAGGGGGCGGTCCTTCACGGCGGGCGCGGTCCCATGGCCGTTCAGGTCGGTGCGGATGGTGTCCGGGACCTGCGGGAGCGTGATCTCCGGGCCCCTGCGCGCCCGGCGCTTGGTGGAGGACGCGGCCACGCCGTACCCGACGAGGACCGGCTGACGGCCCGCGCCCACCGGCTTCGCCGCCTCCGGCTTCACCGGCTCGGCCTTCTTCTCGGGGGCGGCCGGCGCCTGCGCGGGCACCTCGGCGACCGGGGCGGCCCCCGGCCCGCCCGCGCCGCCCGCCACGTCCACCGCGATGATCGACGTGCCCACGTCGACCGTGGCGCCCTCGGGGAAGTGCAGCGCGTGGACCACCCCGTCGTAGGGGATGGGCAGTTCGACGGCGGCCTTGGCCGTCTCGACCTCGCACACCACCTGGCCGTCCGTCACCGTGTCACCGGGCTGGACGTACCACTTGAGGATCTCCGCCTCGGTGAGCCCCTCGCCCACGTCGGGCATCTTGAACTCGCGTACGGACGCTTCCGTCATCGTCGTCACGACCCTCTCCTCAGTACGCCAGGGCACGGTCGACGGCGTCGAGCACCCGGTCCAGGCCAGGCAGGTACTCCTCCTCCAGGCGCGCCGGCGGGTACGGCGCGTGATAGCCGCCGACCCGCAGGACGGGTGCCTCCAGGTGGTAGAAACAGCGCTCGGTGATCCGGGCGGCGATCTCCGCGCCCGAGCCGAAGAACACCGGCGCCTCGTGCACGACGACCAGGCGGCGGGTCTTCTCCACCGACGCCTGGATCGAGTCGAAGTCCAGCGGGGACACCGAACGCAGGTCCAGGACCTCCAGGTTCTTGCCCTCCTCGGCGGCCGCGGCGGCGACCTCCTGGCAGAGCTTCACCATCGGACCGTAGGCGACCAGGGTCAGATCGGTGCCCTCGCGGACGACCCGGGCCTTGTGCAGGGGGCCGGGGATCGCCTCGGTGTCGACCTCGCCCTTGTCCCAGTAACGCCGCTTCGGCTCGAAGAAGATCACCGGGTCGTCGCTCTGGATGGCCTGCTGCATCATCCAGTACGCGTCGGACGGGTTCGACGGCGAGACGATCTTCAGGCCCGACACATGCGCGAAGAGCGCTTCCGGCGACTCCGAGTGGTGCTCGACCGCGCCGATGCCGCCGCCGTACGGGATGCGTACGACGACCGGGAGCTTGACCTTGCCGAGCGAGCGGGCGTGCATCTTCGCGAGCTGCGTGACGATCTGGTCGTAGGCCGGGAAGACGAAGCCGTCGAACTGGATCTCCACCACCGGGCGGTAGCCGCGCAGGGCCAGCCCGATCGCGGTGCCGACGATGCCGGACTCGGCGAGCGGGGTGTCGATGACGCGGCTGTCGCCGAAGTCCTTCTGCAGGCCGTCCGTCACCCGGAAGACGCCGCCGAGCTTGCCGACGTCCTCGCCCATGATCAGGACCTTGGGGTCGGCGTCCAGGGCGCGGCGCAGCGATTCGTTGATCGCCTTGGCCAGGGCCAGGTTCTTGCTGGTCGCGGTTGTCGCGGTCTCGGCCATCTCACTTACCCCCGTCTTCGTCCACGAACGACGCCTGGTAGGCGGCGAACTGGGCCCGCTCCTCGTCGACGAGCGCATGCCCGTCCGCGTACACGTTCTCGAAGATGGCGAAGTGGTCCGGGTCCGGCATGGCGCGGACCGCTTCGCGCACTCGCCTGCCCAACGCCTCGCTCTCCGCCTCGAGTTCCGCGAAGAATCCCTCGTCCGTGTGGTTTGAGGCCTCCAGGTGGCGGCGAAGGCGCAGGATCGGGTCCTTCGCCTCCCACGCCTCGCGCTCCTCGTCGGCCCGGTACTTCGTCGGGTCGTCGGAGGTGGTGTGGGCGCCCATGCGGTACGTGTACGCCTCGACGAGGGTGGGGCCCTCGCCGTTGCGGGCCCGCTCCAGCGCCCACTTGGTGACCGCGAGGCAGGCCAGGACGTCGTTGCCGTCGACGCGGACGCCGGGGAAGCCGTAGCCCTGCGCGCGCTGGTAGAGCGGCACCCGGGTCTGCTTCTCGGTGGGCTCGGAGATCGCCCACTGGTTGTTCTGGCAGAAGAACACGACGGGCGCGTTGTAGACCGCGGAGAAGGTGAAGGACTCGGCCACGTCGCCCTGGCTGCTGGCGCCGTCGCCGAAGTAGGCGATCACCGCGCTGTCCGCGCCGTCCTTGGCGACGCCCATCGCGTAGCCCGTCGCGTGCAGCGTCTGGGAGCCGATGACGATCGTGTAGAGGTGGAAGTTGTTGCTGTTGGGGTCCCAGCCGCCGTTGTTCACCCCCCGGAACATGCCGAGCAGGTTGGCCGGGTCGACCCCGCGGCACCAGGCGACGCCGTGCTCGCGGTAGGTCGGGAAGACGTAGTCGTCGTCGCGCAGGGCCCGGCCGGAGCCGATCTGGGCGGCCTCCTGGCCGAGCAGCGAGGCCCACAGGCCCAGCTCGCCCTGCCGTTGCAGGGCGGTGGCCTCGGCGTCGAAGCGGCGGGTGAGCACCATGTCGCGGTAGAGGCCGCGGAGGTCTTCGGGGGTGACGTCGGCGGCGTACTTGGCGTACTCCGCGTTCCTGCTGTTCTTGACCCGCTTGCCCTCCGGCGTCAACAACTGCACGAGCTCGGGCTCGGCACTCTTCGCGGTGGTGCGGGTGGTGCGCGCGGTGCCGGTGGCGCCGGCCTTGTCTCCGGCGCTGCGTCGCGGCTTGCGCGCGGCAGTGCTCTCCACGGTCACGTGTGCTCCTCCGTCGGTCCGGCCCCCGGGGTTGCCGGGTGACTGGGGTTCCCCTCAGCCCTTTTGAGGGCCTGGGGGAGCGGCTCACCTGTGCCGACGCCCGTGCACGGGGTGGGTGTCACTGGGTCGGACAGGCGTGACAGGTGCCCCGGCAAGCGCCCTGCAGTCATCACGTTACCCAGTGCTCCACATTTCTGTGAAACCCCTCCTGACCTGCGTTTTTGCTTGGATTTCCAAGTAAATCGGCAAAGTCGGAAGAGAGCCTGGTCACAGCCTTGCAGGAGGCCGGAGCAACGGCACGTTATCCCGGCCGACCAGGCCACGGGAAGAGTTTTCGGATGCGAGTGCCGCCGGTCGCGGGCGTACCCGAAGGGCGGCTGCGCGACCGCACCCACCCGCGAAACGACCTGAAGCGACCACCTGTGACACCTGTTGACCTTTGGTGACTTTCTGCGACAACGCCCAGCTCACAGCCCTAAATCGTGCCCTAGCATCGGGCGCGTGCCGCGCCCCTGTGTACCACCCTCCGTGCCCCACGCGCCCCCTTTGGGCGCTCTGCTCCGCCGGTACGCCGCCGGCACCGCGCTCGCCTGCGAGCCCGTCGACGAGGGGCTGCTGAACCGCGGTTACCGGCTGCGCACCACCCGAGGGCGCTACTTCCTCAAGCACCACTTCGACCCGGACACCGCCGACCCCGCCGCCATCGCCCGCCAGCACCGGGCCACCGAGCGCCTCGCCGACCTGGGCGTCCCGGTCGCGCCCCCGCTCCCCGGCCGCGACGGACGCACGGTCGCCGTCGTCGGCGGCCACGCCTACGCCCTCCACCCGTGGATCGACGGCCGCCACCGCCACGGCGCCCAGCTCACCCCCGGCCAGTGCGGCCGCCTGGGAGCACTGCTGGGGGTCGTGCACGCCAGCCTGGAACACGTGATGCGAGCCCCCGGCGAGCAGCCGCCCCCGACGGGCGCGGCGCACGCGGCTCCGGGGCGCGAACAGCCCGCACTCCCGGCGCACGCACCGGAGCGCACCACCCCGCCCGAGCACCCCGCTCCCGCCGGGCACCCCGCTCCGAGCCCCGACCCCGCCGACACCTTCGCGCTGATCGACGACCTCCTCGCGCGCGTGCGCCGCCACCGCCCCGCCGACTCCTTCGACGACCTCGCCCGCCACCGCCTCCTGGAGCGGCGCACCCTGCTGGAACGGCACGCGGACCGGCGCCCCCGCACACCGGCCCGATCGGCTGGGTGCACGGCGACTTCCACCCCTTCAACCTGCTCTACCGCGGCGACGCCCCCGCCGCCATCGTCGACTGGGACCGGCTCGGCGTGCAGCCCCGCGCGGAGGAGGCCGTCCGCGCCGCCGCGATCTTCTTCGTACGGCCCGACGGCACCCTCGACCTGCCCAAAGCGCGGGGGTACGCGCGCGCGTACCGGCGCGCGGCCGGGGCCGGCCCCGCCGAACTCGCGGCGGCCGTGCACCGCGTGTGGTGGGAGCGCCTCAACGACTTCTGGATGCTGCGCTGGCACTACGAGCGCGGCGACACCCGCGCGGACCCTCAGTTCCCGGCCGCCTCGGCCCTCGCCGTGTGGTGGACCCAGCAGTACGACGCGGTGTGCGGCGCGTTCACGGACTGAGCCGGACCGCACACACGACCACGCGCGCGTAGAGCCTTGTCAACAGGCCCACGCGCGCGTGGTCGAAGCGATACCGAAGAGGGGCGTACGCCGGTCGGTCAGTTGCCGATGCCGGTGCCGCCGATGCCGGTGTTGCCCTGGTCCGTCCCGCTGGTCGGGTTGTCGGAGGACGGGGTGCTCGGGTCGCTCTCCGTCTCGGTCGGCTCGGCCGGCGGCTGGGTGTCCGTCGACGCGTCCGACGGCCCGGAGGTGATCGACGCGGAGGGGGTGTCCGACGGCGTGTACGACGGCGTGTACGACGGCGTCCAGCTCGACCCGGAGTTCGAACCGCTGTTGTCGTCCGAGCTGCCGTCCGTGGACGTCTCGGTCGGATCTTCCGACGGCGTCTTGCTGGGGGTCTCGCCCGCCGCGGACGGCGAGGCGGTCGGCGACTGCGTCGTCTTGGTGTCGTCGCCGGTGCCCGCGCCCTTGGTGTTCAGCGCGAGCGCGACGCCCGCGGCGACGGCGATCACCGCGAGGACGGCGAGGATCCACAGCTTGCCGCGGCCGCTGCCGCGGTTGCCGTGGCCCTCGAAACCGCCGTCGTCACCGCCGCCGTAGCCGGTGGGCAGGATCGGCTGCGGGATCTGCGACGTGCTGGAGCCGTCGCCGCCGTGCGGCAGCATGGTCGTGCCGGCGAGACCGCCGGCGAAGCCGCCGGCGGGCGTGGAGCGGCCGTCGTGCGGGCCGACCGGCCCGGTGTTCCAGGTGCCGGTGTGGCCGCCCTGGTCGTACAGCATCTGCAGCCCGTACTGGATGAGGCCGCGCATCTCCTCCGCCGTCTGGAACCGGTCGTCCGGGTCCTTGGCCAGGGAACGCATGACGAGGCCGTCGAGTTCCGGCGGGCACTCCCCGCCGGACGTCTGCTGCGACGGCGGCATGGGGATGTCCTGCACATGCTGGTAGACCACCGACAGCGGCGTCTCGCCGGTGAACGGGGGCCGCAGCGCGAGGAGTTCGTACAGCAGGCAGCCCGTGGCGTACAGGTCGGAGCGGTGGTCGACGGCCTTGCCGAGCGCCTGCTCCGGGGAGAGGTACTGGGGGGTGCCCATGACCATGCCGGTCTGCGTCATCGTCGTGGACGCGCCGTGCAGGGCGCGCGCGATGCCGAAGTCCATCACCTTGACCGCGCCGTTGTGCGTGATGATCACGTTCGCCGGCTTGATGTCGCGGTGCACGATGCCGTGCTGGTGCGAGTAGGCGAGCGCCTCCAGGACGCCGGAGACGATGATCAGGGCCTGCTCGGGCCCGGGCGCCTCGGCGTTGAGGAGGAGGTCGCGGATCGTGCGCCCCTCGACGATCTCCATGATGATGTACGGCACGCTCTGGCCGCCCACGAAGTCCTCGCCGGAGTCGTACACGGCGACGATCGCGTGGTGGTTGAGGCCGGCCACCGACTGGGCCTCGCGCGTGAAGCGGGCCTTGGACGTCGGGTCCTCGGCCAGATCCGCGCGCAGCAGCTTGACCGCGACGGTGCGTCCAAGGCGTACGTCCTCGGCCGCGAACACCTCGGCCATGCCGCCCCGGCCGAGTCTGTGGGTGAGCCGGTATCGGCCGTCTCCGACCAGCCCGCCGTTGCCCCAGTTCTCCGGCGCATCTGACATACCGCCGCCAGTCGCCTCGGGGTCGGACGGGCCCTGAGCGCGCTGCTGTGCCATCAGTCCTCGCCGTCGTTTCTGCCCGCGGTGCGCGCGGTGTTGTCACGGTCTCCGTCGGCCACGCTACAGCCTCCGCGCAAGCCGCCGGTCCGGGGCGATCCCCGGAGCGACGCCCCGCGCGGACCCGGGCGCCGGTCCGACAGGGACCGGCCATGAAACCCGTACTCCGTACCGGCGTGCAAATTCTGTGTACCGCCGGTACGGCACCTGTAACGCTTCCGCGACGCTTCTTTCTCTTAGGGTCACGGAACGGGCACCGAGCTTGACGTGTCAGTGCCCTACGGCAGACTTGGCCGGGAATAGCACTGTCGATCAACGACAGGTCAACGGCGCCTGAGGGCCTACGGGGGACGCAGAACATGAGCCAGGACGGCGCGCAGGGCCGGTACGCGGGGCGGGCGCTCGCAGCCGGCCGCTATCAACTGCGCGACTTGCTCGGCGAGGGCGGCATGGCCTCGGTGCACCTCGCCTACGACGCCGTGCTCGACCGTCAGGTCGCGGTGAAGACCCTGCACACCGAACTCGGCCGCGAGCAGGCCTTCCGCGAGCGCTTCCGCCGCGAGGCGCAGGCCGTGGCCAAGCTCACGCACACCAACATCGTCTCCGTCTTCGACACGGGCGAGGACGACGTCGAGGGGCTGACGACGCCGTACATCGTCATGGAGTACATCGAGGGCCGCCCGCTCGGCTCCGTGCTCGACGAGGACGTACGGCAGCAGGGCGCGATGCCCGCCGACAAGGCGCTGAAGATCACCGCGGACGTGCTGGCGGCGCTGGAGATCAGCCACGAGATGGGGCTCGTCCACCGCGACATCAAGCCCGGCAACGTGATGATGACCAAGCGCGGCGTCGTCAAGGTGATGGACTTCGGCATCGCGCGGGCGATGCAGTCCGGGGTCACCTCGATGACGCAGACCGGCATGGTCGTCGGCACCCCGCAGTACCTCTCGCCCGAACAGGCCCTGGGGCGTGGCGTGGACGCCCGCTCCGACCTGTACTCGGTCGGCATCATGCTGTTCCAGCTCGTCACCGGGCGGCTGCCGTTCGAGGCGGATTCACCGCTTGCGATCGCGTACGCGCATGTCCAGGAGGAGCCGGTGGTGCCCTCCTCGATCAACCGGGCGCTGCCGCCGGCCGTCGACGCGCTGATCGCCCGCGCGCTGAAGAAGAACCCGAACGAGCGGTTCCCGACCGCCGTCGCCATGCGCGACGAGTGCCTGCGCGTCGCCGCCTCCTTCCAGCCGGCCCCGCCGAGCATCGTGCCGGGCGCGCAGACGTCGAGCGGCGCGGGCGTCGGCTCCGCGGTGTTCCCGCCGGTCGGCCAGGGCACCCCGGCACCCCAGGCGGGCGTCCAGACGCCCTACCAGCCCGCCCCGACCCCGAACCCGTACGGCACCCCGGCGCCGTCCCCCTCCTACGGCTACCCGCAGCAGGGCGGCTACCAGACGCCCGCTCCGGCCTACGGCCACCAGCAGGCGCCGCACACCCCGCCCGCGTACAACCTCAGCCCGCAGCCGTCCACCGCGGTGTCCTCGGGCGGCGGCAGCCGCAAGGGCAGCAGGGCGGTGCTGATCGGCTCGGCCCTCGTCGCCGTGGTGACGGTCGGCGGCCTGCTCATCACCCTCTCGACGAAGGGCGGCAGCGACGACGCCAAGGGCGGCACCGGTGCGACCAGCGCCTCGCCGTCGGCGACGAAGGCGGCGGACTACCGCGCCCCGGACCCGTCCAAGACGATCGACGCGACGGAGTGCTCCGAGCCGCAGGAGTCGTACAACGACCCCGACAAGATCCAGGTGCCGAACTTCAAGTTCAAGTACATCGACTCGGTCAAGGCGTGCTTCCAGTCCGCCGGCTGGAAGATGAAGATCACGAAGATCGACGAGAACACGTACGGCGAGGGGGCGGTCATGGACCAGTTCCCCGCCGCCGGGACGGACGTCGACCCGGAGGACATGCCCGAGATCGAGCTCCGGGTCTCCTCGGGCAACCCGCCGTCCTGACGCCGCGACAGGTCGGGCCGAGCATGTGAAGGGGCCCGGCGTCTCGGACGCCGGGCCCCTTCTTCGTGTGTTTCCCGGGCTGCTACAGGTACGGTCCGCCCGAACGGCCGCCCGCGCGCGGGTCGTCGGCGCCCTCGTGGCCCACACCCGGCGGCAGCGCGCGGCGCATCTGCTCCAACTGGGCGCGCGCGGCCATCTGCTGGGCGAAGAGCGTGGTCTGGATGCCGTGGAAGAGGCCCTCCAGCCAGCCGACCAACTGGGCCTGCGCGATCCGCAGTTCCGCGTCGCTCGGCGTCGAGTCCTCGTTGAACGGCAGGGAAAGCCGCTCCAGTTCGTCGACCAGCTCCGGCGCCAGGCCGTCCTCCAGTTCCTTCACCGAACTCGCGTGGATCTCCTTCAGCCGGACCCGGCTCGCCTCGTCCAGCGGAGCCGCGCGCACCTCCTCGAGCAACTGCTTGATCATGCTTCCGATGCGCATGACCTTCGCGGGCTGCTCGACCATGTCCGTCACCGGGATCTCGCGGGGGTCCTCGTCAGCGTCGATGCCGCCCAGCGCCATGCCGTCCTGTCCTACGACCAGGATCTTCTGGGCGTTCTCCGGCGACCTTTCGTTCCTCGGCATCTCCATGCCGCCATTCTCTCGCACGTCCCCACCTCATCACCGTGGTGCCCCCCGTGAAGGGTGATCCAGCGTTTCCGTTCGGCGGAGTCCGGAATGCGGTCGAACTTCACCGATGTGAGGCTTGTCACGTCTTTTTCTTGGCGACTGGGTACCGGGAGGGGGTCACGGACGTGACTCCATGGCAGCGGGCGTTGCGCGGGATGCAGGTGGGCGCACTGGGTGTGGCGGGAGTAGTCGTGCTGCCCTACGGGGCGGTCTCGGCGTACGCGGCCATAACGGCGTACGGCCCCGCCCCGGCGTACGTCACCGTGTCGGCGTCCGCCACCCCGGCCCCCTCCTCCCCCGAACCGGACCGGGCCGGAAGCCGCGCGGGCGAGGGCCGCGCGCGGCCCGGACGGGACAGCGACCAGGCGCAGGCCGGGAACGGGGACGAGAACGGGGACGAGGAGGGGCAAGACAGCGGCGGAGACGACACCGGCGGCGAGGACACGGCGGCCGGTGACGGCGATCTCGGCGACGGCACCGCCGAGTCCGAGTCGCCGCAGGCCGTCGTCGCTCCCGCGACCCCGGCCGCGCCCCGGAACGCCGTACGGCAGGCGGTCGCGCCACGGGACCGGGCCGACGGCCCCGTGCTCCAGATCCTGCCGCTCGGCAGCGGCCTCGTCCTCATCGGCCTGGGCATCGCCCTCGCCCTCGCCGCCCTGCGCCTGCGCCGCAGTTAGCCGCAGTCAGGTGTGCTGTCGCGGAGCCGGTCAGGGCGCGACCAGCAGCACCTTGCCGACGTGGCCGCTGTCCTCGAGAACCCGGTGGGCGGCGGCCGCGTCGCTCATCGGGAGTTCGCGGTCGACGACAGGGCGCACGTGGCCGGCCGCGATCAGGGGCCAGACGTGTTCGCGTACGGCCGCCACGATGGCCGCCTTCTCCGCCAGGGGGCGGGCCCGCAGCGAGGTCGCGCTGACGGCGGCGCGCTTGCCGAGGAGTGCGGCGATGTTCAGCTCGGCCTTGATGCCGCCCTGCATGCCGATGATCGCGAGCCGGCCGTTCACGGCGAGGGCCTGCACGTTGCGGTCCAGGTACTTCGCGCCCATGTTGTCGAGGATGACGTCGGCGCCGACGCCGTCCGTGGCCTGCTTCAGCTCGGCGACGAAGTCCTGCTCGCGGTAGTTGATCAGGATGTCCGCGCCCAGTGCGGCGCAGTGCTCCAGCTTCTCCTTGGTGCCCGCGGTGACGGCGACCCGCGCACCGAAGGCCTTGGCCAACTGGATCGCCATGGTGCCGATGCCGCTGGAGCCGCCGTGCACGAGCAGCGTCTCGCCTGGGCGCAGGTGGGCGATCATGAAGACGTTCGACCAGACGGTACTGGTCACCTCGGGGAGCGCGGCGGCCTGCCGGAGGCCGACGCCCGTCGGCACGGGCAGCAACTGACCGGCCGGCACCGCGACCTTCTCGGCGTAGCCGCCGCCCGCGAGCAGCGCGCACACCTCGTCGCCGACGGCCCAGCCGGTGACGCCGGCGCCGATCGCGGCGATCCGGCCGGAGCACTCCAGGCCGGGGTAGCGGGAAGCGCCGGGCGGCGGGTCGTAGAAGCCCTGCCGCTGGAGGATGTCGGCGCGGTTGACGGCGCTGGCCACCACCTCGACCAGGACCTCGCCCTCGCCTGCCACCGGATCGGGGACCTCGTCCCACACCAGCGCCTCGGGACCACCAGGTTCGGGAATCGTGATCGCATGCATGAGGGGGACGCTACTCCCCGCCCCCGGCCGAGCATCACCCGGCAAATCGATGTGCGATCACCGATGAGTTCGCGCGAGAGTAAAGGTCTCCCCATGCGTAGCCCAAGTACGCGGAAGGAAGCCCCATGAGCCAGCACCGCGCCGGCCTGGCGATCGAGACCGCGGGCCTGGTGAAGACGTTCGGCCGGACCCGGGCCGTGGACGGCGTCGACCTCGCCGTCCCCACCGGCACGGTCTACGGCGTCCTCGGCCCGAACGGCGCAGGCAAGACGACCACCGTCAAGACCCATCTGGCGTCGGCGGTACGGGGATTGATGGCCGGCGACTGGCCGGGCGCCGAGATCGCCTGGTCGCGGGGGTGGGCCGCACTGTTCGTGCTGGTCTTCGGACCGGTGACGATGCGGCTGTACAACCGCAAGTAACGCGGCCCGACGGGTCGGCCTGACGGGTGGGTGTTCAGGCCGGCGGGAGGGGCGGGACGCCGGGCATGCCGGGGGTCCCGAGGACGACCGGTCCGCGGTCCGGGCCCATCCGCGTGATCGTGACCAGCCGGTCCGTCGGCTCCAGCACGCCGATCGCCGGGTCGTCGTAGGCCAGCACACGGTGCCCGCGGACGACGCTCACCACCAGGTCGTCCGTCTCACGCGGGCCGCGGCCCGCCTCGGCCTTGGTGACGGGCCGTTCGACGAGGTCGAGCCCGTCGCCCTGCTGGATGAGGTCCTCCATGACCCGGCCCGCGGCCGGGCTGAGCACGGACAGACCGAGCAGCCGGCCGGCCGCACCCGCGCTGGTGATGACCTCGTCGGCGCCGGACTGCTTGAGCAGCGGCGCGTTCTCCTCCTCGCGGACCGCCGCCACGATCTTCGCCCCCGGGTTGAGCTGGCGGGCGGTCAGCGCCACCAGCACGGCCGTGTCGTCGCGCTGGGTCGCGATGACGATCCGCCCCGCCCGCTGCACCTCGGCCCGCCGCAGCACGTCACTGCGCGTCGCGTCCCCGACGACCCCCTCGTAGCCCTCGGCCGTCGCCGCCTCGATCATCTTCGCGCTCGGGTCGATCACCATGACCTGCTCCCTGCGCAGCCCCGCCGCGCAGGCCGTCCGGATCGCGGACCGCCCCTTCGTACCGAAGCCGACAACGACAGTGTGGTCGCGCAAGGGGACCTCCGGGATCATGGAACAGGTGCGGACTCATGGAGACGTGTTGCTTCATGACGGGCACGAACCCGCCGGGAACCATGGTGCCCACCGATCGGATCACCATCACAGGGGGCGCGCGATGAAGGACCACCCACGACAGCCCGGCGGCCCGGCCAGGTTCTCCCTCTTCCGGTCCCTCTGGTACCGCTCGCGCTCCGAGGCCCGGGACGACGCCGAGGCGGGCCGCTCCATCACGATGCCCGTGCGCACCGGCGTCCCCCCGCTCCAGCAGGTGCTGCGACGCCTCGCCATGGGCCTGCTGGTACTCGCCGCCACCACCCTGATCGTCTACGCCGACCACGACGGCTACAACGACAACTCGGACGGCTCCGTCGGCCTCCTCGACTCCGCCTACTACGCCACCGTCACCCTCTCCACCACCGGCTACGGCGACATCACCCCGGTCAGCGACATGGCCCGGCTCATCAACATCCTCGTCATCACACCGCTGCGCGTGGTGTTCCTGATCATCCTGGTCGGCACCACCCTGGAGGTCCTCACCGAGCGCACCCGCCAGCAGGTCCGCATCCACCGCTGGCGCGCCCGTACCAGCGATCACATCGTGGTCGTCGGCTACGGCACGAAGGGCCGCCACGCGGTGCAGACCCTCGTCGGGCAGGGCATCCCCAAGGACCGGATCGTGGTCGTGGACGCCCAGCGCAAGTACGCGGACCTGGCCGGCGACGACGGGCTGGTGGCGGTGACCGGGGACGCCACCCGCTCGGAGACCCTCCTCAAGGCAGAGGTCCAGCGCGCCTCGCGGGTGATCGTCGCCCCGCAGCGCGACGACACGGCCGCCCTGGTCACCCTCACTGCCCGCCAGTTGAACCGGCGCGCCACGATCGTCGTCGCCGCCCGCGAGGACGAGAACGTACCGCTGCTCAAGCAGAGCGGCGCGAACACCGTGATCACCAGCTCCAGCTCCGCCGGCCGACTGCTCGGCGTCTCGATGGTCAGCCCGACCGTGGCCAGGACCCTGGAGGACCTGATGACCCTCGGCAGCGGCCTGGACCTCATCGAGCGCCCGATCACCAAGGCGGAGGCGGGACAGACGCCCCGCACCTGCGCGGACCTCGTCGTGGCAGTCGTCCGCGGCAAGGAACTGCTGAACTACGCCGACCCCCGGCTCACCCGTCTACAACCGGGGGACCACGTGATCACGGTCAGCCGGGCGGTCCCGGCCGCCGAACAGGCCTGACGATGTTTCACGTGAAACAGGGAGTGTGTTTCACGTGAAACGAACGCCACGGCCGCCATGTTTCACGTGAAACAGGCTCCCCGTTTCACGTGAAACAAGCTGGCCGTTTCACGTGAAACAAGCGCCGATCCCGGCTGTCGCCCACGGCAGGTCGAGGAGTTCGGCCTCCTGACCCGCCCCTGCACCGCCCGGCGGTACGACGGCGAGGGCGTCGGCCACCGCGATGCCCCGCAGCATGGCCGGACCGTTGTAGTGCAGCGGCACCACATGGTCACCCCGCAGCACGACCGGGACGAGCCGGGTGTCGTACGGGTGCCCGTGGACCGTCTCCCTCAACGGCAGTGTGTACGGCTCGGGAGCCGAGCGGGCGGCGAGGGTGCGCAGCAGGGGCTCGGCGAGGGTGATCAGGCCGGAGACGGCCGCGAGCGGGTTGCCGGGCAGGCCGACAAGGTGCTGGTCGTCCTTGAGGCGGGCCAGCAGCATGGGGTGACCGGGTCGCACCTTGACGCTGTCGACAAGGAGTTCGGCGTCGAGGCGGCGCAGCGTGGGGTGAACGTGGTCGACGGGGCCGGCAGCGGTGCCCCCGGTGGTGACGATCAGGTCGGCGCCGGACGCGGTGACGGCCTTGTGCAGGACCTTCGCGTCATCGCGGAGCCTGCGCACGGCGATGACCTCGGCGCCCAGCGCCCGCAGCCACGGGGGCAGCATCGGGCCGAGCGCGTCCCGGATGAGGCCCTCGTGCGGGCGGCCCTCGGTGAGCAGTTCGTCGCCCAGGACGAGCACCTCGACCCGGGGGCGGGGAACGGCCGTCAGCGTGTCGTACCCGGCAGCGGCGGCGAGTCCGAGCACCGCCGGGGTCACCACCGCTCCGGCGAGGAGCAGTTGGTCCCCGCTGCGGCACTCCTGCCCTCGCGGGCGGATGTCCTGCCCGTGCTGCATCTCGCGGGTCGGGTGCAGCCGGCCGCTGTCGTCGGTGCGGCCGTGCTCACTGCGCAGCACCGCGGTGGTGTCCGCGGGGATCCGGGCGCCGGTGGCGATCCGGACGGCCTCGCCGTCGCCGAGGGACGCGGGCGCCGCGCTTCCGGCCAGCACTCCTTCGTCCCGTACGTGCCAGGGGCCGGGGCCGGCGACCGCCCAGCCGTCCATCGCCGAGGTGTCGAAGGAGGGCAGATCGGTGAGGGCGGTGAGGGGGGCGGCCAGGACGAGACCGAGGGCGTCGCCGAGGGTGACGGAGACGGGCGGGCGGCGGGCTGCGCCGGACCGGGCGGCGCGGGCGGCGATCGTCCGGGCCTCGGGCCAGGAGATGGCCCGGTGGCGGTGTTCCGGGGCGGGGGAGGTCTCGGAGGACGGGGTGCCGTCGGCGCTGCCCTCGCGCTGCGCGGGGCCGTGGTCGCCGGTCGGGCGGGCGGGGCCGTTGCCGTCCTTCACGAGGGCGAGCGCCTCCTCGACGTCGAGGTCCTCGGCGTCGAGGCCCTGCCGGGTGCCGTGGGGGGTCATCCGGCGTCCGGTCCGGAGCCGCCGGGCCCGGCGGCCTTGTCCTGCTGGACGGCCTTGTCCTGCTCGGCCTCCTGTGCCCAGCTCAGGGCCAGCGCGACAGCCTTGCGGGTGGCCTCGGCGACGGCCTCGGGGCCGCCCTGGGCCTGCGCCGCCGCGTAGCCGACCAGGAAGGTGGTCAGCGGGGCCGCGGGCCGGGCCACCCCGTGGGCGGCGTCACGGGCGAGGTCGAGGAGGGCGCCGGTGTCGACGTCGAGGTCGATGCCCAGCTCGTCCTTGACTGCGGAAATCCATTCATCCAACACGTGGCCATGCTCCCTGATACGTGCCCTGGCGGTGGCGATGTCGTCCCAGGTGTCGCAGTCGAAGGACGCGACCGGGTCGGGGACGCGGGTGAGTTCGAGCCCGGCGGTCAGCCGGCGCAGGGGCAGCCCGGTGAGGCCGCCGTGGTCGGTGGCGAGCACCGCCAGTTCGCGGCGCAGGGCGGCCGTGCGGTACGCGGCGACGAGCGGCTGGTCGCGGCCGTCGGCGTCGGTGAGCAACGCGCCCTCGGCTCGGCCGGCGCGCAGGGCCGTCAGCAGCCGCCGTACGGTGTCCGCCGCGAGGAAGGGCAGGTCGGCGGAGAGGACGACGACGTCGTCCGCCGTGGCCTGGCGCAGTCCGGCGTCGAGCGCGGCGACGGGTCCCGCGCCGGGCGGGTCCTCGCGCGCCCAGCGCACGGGCCGGGCGGCGAGGGCGGGGCGGGGTTCGGCGACGACGATGGTGGCGCGTGCGTCGGCGCAGGCCCCGAGCACCCGGTCGAGCAGCGCGCGCCCGCCCACCCGCACACCGGGCTTGTCGGCGCCGCCGAGCCGGCGCGCACCGCCACCGGCGAGCACGACGGCGTCGTAGGCGGCCGGTCCGGGAGGCTCGTTCGAGGTCACCCCCCGAGTATGCGGGCCGCTCCGGCGATGCGTGCCCCCGCGATCACGGGAAACGCGGGGAGCACGCGGGCGGGGGCGGGGGCGGGGGCGGGGACATGTTCAGGGCCTGGCCGGGATCACAGCGTGCGCAGCAGCACCGCCGGCTGCTCCACGCAGTCGGCCACGTAGCGCAGGAAGCCTCCCGCCGTGCCGCCGTCGCACACCCGGTGGTCGAAGGTGAGCGAGAGCTGCACGACCTGGCGCACCGCCAGTTCGCCTTCGTGCACCCACGGCTTGGGGATGATGCGGCCGACGCCGAGCATGGCCGCCTCGGGGTGGTTGATGATCGGCGTGGAGCCGTCGACGCCGAACACGCCGTAGTTGTTCAGCGTGAAGGTGCCGCCGGTCAGTTCGCCGGGGGTGAGGCGCCCGTCGCGGGCGACCTCGGTGAGCCGGGCGAACTCGGCGGTGAGTCCCTCGGCGTCCCGGGCGTGCGCGTCGCGGACGACGGGCACGACGAGTCCCCGCTCGGTCTGCGCGGCGAAGCCGAGGTGGACATGGTCGAACCGGACGACCTCCCGGGCCGCCTGGTCGACGGTGGAGTTGAGCTCCGGGAAGCGGGCCAGGGCCGCGGTGCAGACCCGGGCCAGCAGCGCGAGGAGGGAGATCTTCGGCCCGCCGGCCGCGTTCATCGCGGCACGGGCACGCATCAGTTCCGTCGCGTCGGCGTCCACCCAGCAAGTCGCGTCGGGAATCTCCCGACGGCTGCGCGAGAGCTTGTCGGCGACGGCACCCCGCACGCCCTTGAGGGGGATGCGATGGCTTCCGGCGAGAGTGGCGGAGGGAGCGACGGAGGCGGGAGCAGTCGTCGCCGCGGAGACCGGTGCGGACTGCGGAACGGCAGCCGCCCGCATCACGTTCTCCACGTCCGCCCGCAGGATCAGCCCCTCCGGCCCGGAACCGGAGACCTCCCGCAGATCCAGCCCGTTCTCGCGAGCGAGGCGACGGACCAGCGGGGAGATGACGGGGACGGGCCCGGCCGCCGCCCCGCGCGAAGCCGCCGGGGTAGCCGGGACCGCTGCGACCGCCGGTGCCGGAGCAACAGGCGTCGCGTGAGAAACCGGCGTCGGCTGAGCGACAGGCGTCGGCTGGACCGGCCGCACCCGCCTGCGCCGCGCCGGTGCCTCCGAAGTGCCGTAGCCCACCAGCACGTTGCCCGAGCCCTCGGTGGGAACCGTCTCACCGCCGGAAGCCGGCGGGCCGACCGCCACCGTGATCAGCGGGGCGCCGACGGGCATTTCCGTACCCTCCTCGCCGAAGCGGGCGGTGACCACGCCGCCGTAGGGACAGGGCACCTCGACCATCGCCTTGGCCGTCTCGACCTCGACGATCGGCTGGTCGACGGCGACCACATCGCCGACCTCGACCAGCCAGCGGACGATCTCCGCCTCGGTGAGCCCCTCCCCGAGGTCGGGGAGCTTGAACTCCAGCACCTGAGCCATCAGTTCTCGGCCTCCCACTGCAACCGCGCCACGGCGTCCAGGATGCGGTCGACGCCGGGCAGGTGGTGGCGCTCCAGCATCGGCGGCGGATACGGGAGGTCGAACCCGGCGACGCGCAGCACCGGTGCCTCCAGGTGGTGGAAGCAGCGCTCCGTGACACGGGCCGCGATCTCCCCGCCCGGCCCGCCGAAGGAGCCCGACTCATGGACGACGACCGCGCGGCCGGTCCGCCGTACCGAGGCGCAGACCGTCTCGTCGTCGAAGGGCACCAGGGAACGCAGGTCGACGACTTCGAGGTCCCAGCCCTCGGCGCGCGCCGCCTCGGCGGCTTCGAGGCAGACCGGCAGCGACGGCCCGTACGTGATCAGTGTGGCGCTCCGGCCCGAGCGCCGCACCACCGCGCGGCCTATCGGCTCGACGGTCTGCGGGTCCTCCGGGTTCCAGGAGTCCTTGGACCAGTACAGGCGCTTGGGTTCGAGGACGACGACCGGGTCGTCCGAGGCGATCGCGGCGCGCAGCAGGCCGTAGGCGTCGGCGACCGTGGCCGGCGTCACGACATGGAGGCCGGGGGTCGCCATGTAGTACGCCTCGGAGGAGTCGCTGTGGTGCTCGACGCCGCCGATGCCGCCGCCGTAGGGCACCCGGACGGTGATCGGCAGCGGCATCCGGCCGCGGGTGCGGTTGCGCATCTTGGCGACATGGCTGATGAGCTGCTCGAACGCCGGAAAGGCGAAGGCGTCGAACTGCATCTCCACGACCGGGCGCAGGCCGTACATGGCCATGCCGACGGCGGTGCCGAGGATGCCCGCCTCGGCGAGCGGGGTGTCCGTGCAGCGGGTCTCGCCGAACTCCTTGGCGAGCCCGTCGGTGACCCGGAAGACGCCGCCCAGGGTGCCCACGTCCTCACCCAGGACGTGCACGGACGGGTCGGCGGCCATCGCGTCGCGCAGCGCGCGCGTGAGCGCCTGCGCCATGGTGGCCGGCTTGACGGCGACGGTGGTCATCGGTGCGCGCTCCCCTGGTCACTGCCCTGGTCGGCGTGCTCGGCGTCGAGTTCCGCCCGCAGCAGCGCCTGCTGCTCGCGCAGTTGGGGGGTGGGTTCGGCGTACACGTGGGAGAACAGGTCCATCGGGTCGAGGACCGGGTCCTGGTTCATGCGGGCGCGCAGGTCGGCGGCCATCGTCTCGGCGGCGTCCCGCGCGGACTGCCGCAGGTCCTCGTCGAGCAGCCCGCGCGCGGTCAGTTCGCGCTCCAGGAGCTGGATCGGGTCGTGCTCGCGCCAGGTCTCGACCTCGGCGTCGCCCCGGTATCGGGTGGCGTCGTCGGCGTTGGTGTGCGCCTCGATGCGGTAGGTCACCGCCTCCACCAGGGTCGGGCCGCCGCCCTCCCGCGCGCGGCGTACGGCGTCGGCCAGCACCTCGTGCACGGCGACGGCGTCGTTGCCGTCGACCAGGCGGCCCGGCATGCCGTACCCGACGGCCTTGTGGGCCAGCGAGGGGGCCGCGGTCTGCTTGGCGAGCGGGACGGAGATCGCGAAGCCGTTGTTCTGCACGAGGAAGACGACCGGCGCCTGCCAGACGGCGGCGAAGTTCAGCGCCTCGTGGAAGTCGCCCTCGCTGGTGCCGCCGTCACCGACCATGGCGAGCGCGACCACGTCGTCGCCCTTGAGGCGGGCGGCGTGCGCGAGGCCCACGGCGTGCGGGAGCTGGGTGGCGAGCGGCGTGCACAGGGGCGCGACGCGGTGCTCGTAGGGGTCGTAGCCGGTGTGCCGGTCGCCGCGCAGCAGGGTGAGGGCCTCGACGGGGTCCACTCCGCGCGCGACGACCGCGAGGGTGTCGCGGTAGCTGGGGAAGAGCCAGTCCCGCTCCTGAAGGGCGAGCGCGGCGGCGACCTCGCAGGCCTCCTGGCCGGTGCTGGAGGGGTAGACGGCGAGTCTGCCCTGCTTGGTGAGGGCGGTGGCCTGGGCGTTGTAGCGGCGGCCGCGCACCAACTGGGCGTACAGCCGGCGCAGCAGCTCCGGATCGGTCTGCGCGGCCGCGTCGGTGCCGAGGACGCGGTACGGCTCCGCGTCGGGCAGCAGCGGCGCGGGGTCGGTACGGGGCTGCCAGGCGGGCGGCGGCGTGGGCCGGTACGTGCCCCGCTGCTCCAGGACCGTCATGACGGCACCTCCTCGTGGAAGCGGCTGTGGGAGGCGCGTCGGTTGTGATGCGCCTCACCTACCGATTGTTCGGTCGTCGGCACATTTTGGCTACAGGCCCCCTCAGGCTGTGGACAAACGGTTCTGCACAGCCTGAGATGGGTGCAGTACGTCCATGGTAGGGAGGCGGGGGGACATGGCACCTGAACAAATGGCCGAAGGGGCGCCGACCCCGGAGCCCGGCCCTCCGTCCCAGCCGGCCCGCCCGCTCGACGCCATCGACCAGGACATCCTGCAGATGCTCCAGGCGGACGGCCGCGCCTCGATACGGTCGGTCGCCGAGCGGGTCCACGTCTCGCGCGCAAACGCTTACGCGCGGATCAACCGGCTCATCGAGGACGGCGTCATCCGCGGTTTCGGCGCCCGCGTCGACCACGAGCGCGCGGGCCAGGGGACGAGCGCCTACATCACGCTGAAGATCGTGCAGAACTCCTGGCGGACCGTGCGCGAGCAGCTCAGACTGCTGCCCGGCGCCTCCCACATCGCCCTCGTCGGGGGCGACTTCGACGTACTGCTCCTGGTGCACACGCCCCACAACAGGGCACTGCGCGAGGTGGTGCTCACCCGGCTCCAGGCGATCCCCGAGGTGCTCAGCACGCGCACACTGCTGGTGTTCGAGGAGGAGGACCTGGAGCCGCAGGGCTGACCGGGCGCAGGACCACAGGACCGCGGGACCTGTGGTCTCAGTCCGCCGTGCGCAGGCCCTCGAAGACCAGCCGCACCACCGCGTCGGCCACCTCGCTCTCGACCATCCCCCGGCCGCCCGGCCGGTACCACTCGACGATCGAGTTGATCATCCCGAAGACCAGCCGCGTCGCGAGCCGCACGTCGATGTCGCCGCGTACGTCCCCGTCGGCGGCGGCCGCCCTCAGCAGGTCGGCGACCCGGTGGTCGAAGTCGCGGCGCCGCTCCAGGGCCCACCGCTCGGTGTCGGTGTTGCCGCGCACGCGCAGCAGCAGCGTCACGTACGGCAGTTCGCCGATGAGCACCTCGACCATGCGCCGTACGACGTACTCCAGGCGCTCCGAGGTGTGCCCCACGCGCGCGTGCTCCTCGTCGAGGATCCCGAAGAGGCCGTCCAGCGCCCGGCTGACGGCCCGCCGCAGCAGTTCCTCCTTGCCGGCGACGTGGTGGTAGATCGACGACTTGGAGATGCCGGCCGCCTTGGAGAGGTGCTCCATGGACGTGCCGTCGTACCCGCGCTCGTTGAAGACCTGGACGGCGACGGTGAGCAGGGTCTCCGGGGTGTACGTGTCGCGCTTGGCGGTGGTCACGAGGCGCCCTCCCGCTTCTCGGTGGCGTAGGAGTGCCGGTAGAGCGCGAGGGACGGCGCGTAGCGGCCGGAGGGGTCGCGCTCGTGCAGGTCGTCCAGGAGGGAGCAGGCCCAGGTGCGGCCCAGCCTGCGGCACCACTCGAAGGGGCCGAGGGGGTAGTTCACGCCTAGGCGCATCGCGGTGTCGATGTCCTCCTCGGTGGCGACGCCCTTGGCCACCGCGTCGTGCGCGAGGTCGACGATCCGCGCGACCGTGCGGGCGACGATCATGCCGGGGACGTCGCCGATGACGCTGACGTCCTTGCCGAGCGCCTGGAACAGGCCGATCGCCTCGGACATGGTCTGCGCGGAGGTGTCCTGGGAGGCGGACAGGGCGATGCGGGTGGCCTTGCGGTAGTCGAGGGCGAGGTCGAAGTAGACGACGTCCCGGAACTCCACGGAGGTCTGGCCGTCGGCGAGGGCGAGCTGGCCGCCGCCGGGCAGCACCAGGCGGCTGCCGTGGTCCTCGTCGTCCTCGCGGACCTGAATGCCCGCCTCGCGGATCAGCGCGAGCAGTTCCGACGCGGGGCCCAGGTCGCCTTCGGCGACGACGTACGCGGGCGGCTGGGCGGGCTCCGCGGTGTGCGGTTCGGCGGGCTCGGCGTCGTCGCGGTGGTCGTACCAGCCCTGGCCGGTCTTGCGGCCCAGGCGGCCCGACTCGACCAGGCGGCGCTGGGCGAGCGAGGGCGTGAACCGCACGTCCTGGAAGAAGGACCGCCACACGGAGTGCGTGACGGACTCGTTGACGTCCTGCCCGATCAGGTCGGTCAGTTCGAAGGCGCCCATCTTGAAGCCGCCCGACTCGCGCAGGATCGCGTCGATGGTGGCCGGGTCGGCGCCCTGCGCCTCGTAGACGGCGAACGCCTCGGCGTAGAAGGGCCGCGCGATGCGGTTGACGATGAAGCCGGGGGTGTCGGCGCAGGCGACCGGCGTCTTCCCCCAGGAGCGGGCGGTCTCGTACGCGCGCGTGGCCGACGTGACGTCCGTGGCGTACCCGGAGACGACCTCGACCAGCGGCAGCACCGGCGCGGGGTTGAAGAAGTGCAGGCCCACGAGGCGGCCGGGGTTGCGCAGGGCGCCGGCGACGGCGGTCACCGACAGGGAGGAGGTGTTGGTGGCGAGCAGGCAGTCCTCGCCGACGATGTCCTCCAGTTGCCTGAACAGCTCCTGCTTGGCCTCCAGGAGCTCGACGACGGCCTCGACGACCAGGGAGCAGTCCGCGAGGTCGGTGAGGCTCTCCGCGGCCTCCAGACGGGCGCGTGCCTCGTCCCGGTCGGTGGCGGCGAGGCGGCCCTTCTCGACGAGCCGGTCGAGGCGGGCGCCGATCGCGGCGGCCGCTTCTTGGGCGCGCCCGGGTACCGCGTCGTACAGCCGCACGAGGTGGCCCGCCACCAACGCGACCTGGGCGATGCCCTGGCCCATGGTGCCGGTGCCGACGACGGCCACGGGGCTGTTGAGGTCGAGTGCTGTCATGTGCGCGATCCTCCCGCACGGGGTTTTCCACAGATGCGGCAGGCCCCCTTGTCCCGACCGATCGTTCGGTTACTCTAGCCCTGACTGGCCGTTCCTGCCCAGGATTCCGCCAGTTCATGGGTGCGAAGAAGAGTTCTCACGACGAGGAGTTGGTCCCGCATGGCCACCGCCGAACTGACCGCGCACGACCTGACCGCCCAGCACCGGCCCACCCTCGACCAGGCCCTGGAAGCGATCCGCACCCGCGCGTACTGGTCCCCGCACCCGGAACACCCCAAGGCCTACGGGGAGAACGGCAGCCTGGACGCGGCGGCGGGCAAGGCCGCGTTCGACGCCGTGCTGAACACCCGCCTCGACCTCGGCCAGCCCGGCACCGACGACTGGGTGGGCGGCGAGGTCTCGCCGTACGGCGTCGAGCTGGGCGTCACGTACCCGCACGCGGACGTGGACACGCTGCTGCCCGCCATGCGGGCCGGACAGCGCGCCTGGCGCGACGCGGGCCCGGAGCTGCGCGCACTGGTCTGTCTGGAGATCCTCAAGCGGATCAGCGACCGCACGCACGAGTTCGCGCACGCGGTCATGCACACCTCCGGCCAGGCCTTCATGATGGCGTTCCAGGCGGGCGGCCCGCACGCGCAGGACCGTGGCCTGGAGGCGGTGGCGTACGCCTACGCCGAGCAGGTCCGCACACCGGGGACGGCGGAGTGGTCCAAGCCGCAGGGCAAGCGCGACCCGCTGACGATGACCAAGAGCTTCACGCCGGTCCCGCGCGGCATCGCCCTCCTTATCGGCTGCAACACCTTCCCGACGTGGAACGGCTACCCGGGCCTGTTCGCCTCCCTGGCCACCGGCAACGCGGTCCTGGTCAAGCCGCACCCGCGCGCGGTGCTGCCGCTCGCGCTGACCGTGGGCGTCGCGCGCGAGGTGCTCGCCGCCGCCGGCTTCGACCCGAACCTGGTGGCGCTGGCCGCCGAGCGTCCCGGCGAGGGCGTCGCCAAGACCCTGGCCACCCGCCCCGAGATCAGGATCGTCGACTACACCGGCTCGACCGCCTTCGGCGACTGGCTGGAGGCCAACGCCCGCCAGGCGCAGGTCTACACCGAGAAGGCCGGCGTCAACACGGTGGTCGTCGAGTCCACCGCGAACTACAAGGGCATGCTCGCCAACCTGGCGTTCTCGCTGTCCCTGTACAGCGGCCAGATGTGCACCACCCCGCAGAACCTGCTGATCCCCCGCGCCGGCATCCGCACCGACCAGGGCCCCAAGACCTTCGACGAGGTCGTCGCCGACCTCGCCCGCGCGGTCGACGGCCTGCTCGGCGACGACGCCCGCGCGAACGGCCTGCTGGGCGCGATCGTCAACCCGGACGTCAAGGCCCGCCTGGAGGCAGCGGCGGGCCTCGGCGAGATCGCCCTCGCCTCCCGCGAGGTCGGCAACCCGGAGTTCCCGGACGCGGTCGTGCGCACACCGGTGATCGTCAAGCTGGACGGTGCCAAGCCGGACGACGAGGCCGCCTACATGAGCGAGTGCTTCGGCCCGGTCTCCTTCGCCGTCGCCGTCGACTCGGCGGCCGACGCGGTCGCCCTGCTGCGGCGCACGGTGCGCGAGAAGGGCGCGATGACGGTCGGCGCGTACACCACCGACGAGGAGGTCGAGCGGGCGATCGAGGAGGTCTGCCTCGAGGAGTCCGCCCAGCTCTCCCTGAACCTCACCGGCGGGGTCTACGTCAACCAGACGGCCGCGTTCTCCGACTTCCACGGCTCGGGCGGCAACCCGGCGGCCAACGCGGCGCTCACCGACGGCGCGTTCGTCGCGAACCGCTTCCGGGTGGTGGAGATCCGCAGGGACGCCTAAGGGACGTGCGGTGCGCCCCCGGTGACGCTCCAGTGGTACAGCGTCATGGCCACACTGGTCGCGAGGTTGTAGCTGGAGACCTGGGGGCGCATCGGCAGGGCGAGGAGATGGTCGGCACGCGCGCGTAGCTCGGCGGAGAGGCCGCTGCGCTCCGAGCCGAAGGCCAGGAGGGCGTCGTCCGGGAGCTTGACGCCCCGGATGTCGTCGCCCTCCGGGTCGAGCGCGAAGACCGGTCCGGCCGGCAGTTCGTCGACGGTCAGCCGCTCCACCGCGGTCGCGAAGTGCAGCCCCGCCCCGCCGCGCACGACGGTCGGATGCCAGGGGTCGAGCGTGCCGGTGGTGACCACCCCGGTCGCCCCGAAACCGGCGGCCAGCCGGATCACGGCCCCCGCGTTGCCCAGGTTGCGCGGGTTGTCGAGGACCACGACGGGAGTGCTGCGGGGCGCGTGCCCCAGCCGCTCCAGGTTGGCCGCGCGGGAGGGCCGTACGGCCAGCGCGGCGACCCCGGTGGGATGCGGGCGCGGCACCAGGGACGCGTACGTCGCCTCCGAGACCTCCGTCAGGAGCGCCGCCAGCGCCTCGCGCACATCGGGGGCGAGTTCGTCGGCGAGGGCGAGCGTCGCCCGCCGGTCGACGGTGACCGCCACCGGGACCTCGGCCCCGAAGCGCACGGCGTGCTTGAGGGCGTGGAAGCCGTCGAGCAGCACGGAGGCGTCGGCGATCCGGCGCCACCGGCCGAGCGGGTCGGAGTCGGCGGTCACAGGGTCGGTCATGCCGTGAACCCTACGCGGGTCTCCTCGGGCTTCTCCTGGCCCTGCGGCTCCGCCGCCTCCATAGGAGCGCGGTCGGAGAGCAGCCGTCCACGCGCGCGTGCCGCCCAGCCGCCCAGCCGGTGCAGGAACGGCGTCGGCAGGAAGACGGCGTCGGTCGCGATCATCGCCAGCGAGAAGAACGGCAGACCGAGCACCACGGCGATCACCGCGTGCTCGACCATCATCACGGCCAGCAGGACGTTCTTCAGCCGCCGGTTGAACAGGGTGAACGGGAAGGCGACCTGGACGATGACCGTCCCGTACGTCGCGAGCATGACCATCGTGCCGCTGGCGGCGAGCAGGTCGCCGAGGGCGGGCCAGGGGGAGAAGTAGTCCAGTTGCAGCGGGTAGTACACGGCGGTGCCGTCCTGCCAGCGCGAGCCCTGGATCTTGTACCAGCCGGCCGTCGCGTAGATCAGACAGGCCTCCGTCATGATCACGACCAGGGCGCCGTTGTGCAGGATGTTGCCGATCACGTCGAGCAGGATCCGGGGCTCCGCCGTCTTCCTGAGCCGGCCGGCGGCCCACCACAGGCCCTGCGCGACCCACGCCGCCCACAGGAGCGCCGGAATGCTCCACTCGCTGTGGAACCGGCCCGCGACGGTCACCGTGACCAGCGCGAACCCGGACGCGGCCCACAGAACGGGACCGACCCGGTCGCTGACCCGCTCCCCACGCGCACGTGCCTCGTCCGCGCGCCGGGCCCGCCGCGCGTCCAGCGACCACACCTGACCGCAGCGCACGAACACCAGATAGATCGACATCAGGTGCAGGACGTTGTCGCCGCCGTCGCCCATGAAGACACTGCGGTTCTGCAGCGAGAGCACGCCGACCATGAACAGCACCGACATCGCGCGGGTACGCCAGCCGAGCAGCAGCAGTGCGGCGGCGAGCAGCGCGAGCGCGTACACGGCCTCGAACCAGCCCCGCCCGTCCGACCACATCAGGGCCGTGAACGCGCCGTTGGTGTCGATCAACTGCCGTGCCAGCTCCCAGTCCCAGGGGCTGTCGGGGCCGTAGAGCTCCTGGCGGTGGGGGAACTCGCGCACCAGGAACAGCAGCCAGGTGGCGCTGAACCCGATCCGGACCACAGCGCTCTGGTACGGCCCGAGCGCCGCCCCGGTGACGCGGGCTATGGCGGTGGACACCGACAAGGAGAACCGGTTCACCTCGCGCCTCCCTCGGTCTCGCCGTCCGGCACCGACCACCAGGGCAGCTCGCGGTACACCGGGCTCATCGACACCTTCTCGTCGCTCCACTTCGGCGGGGTCACGTTCGTGGTCTGCGACCGGATCTGCACCCGCTCGACGACACCGCCCGCGCCGGCCGCGCCGCCCCGCTCCATACGCAGCACCACGATGTGGCGCAGATACGTCTCGGAGAGAGAGCCGCGGATGCCCACGGAGCGGTTGTCGTTGCCGTGCGTGGCGGTGAAGAAGTCCCAGGCGCGGCGCAGCTCGTTCTGCTGGGTGTGGCTCGGCAGCAGGTTGCCGTCGATGGCCCGGCCGTCCTGCGCGGACAGGTCGTACCAGCCGGTGGTCCTCGACCCGCCGTCCCCGGTACGGACCTGGGCGCGCACCTGAACGGCGATGTCCTGCTGCAACGGGTTCGGCGCGAACAGTTTCCAGTTCTGCTCGAACTCCGGGTAGATCCATTCGTCGATCGCCTTGCCGTGCGCCTTGGTGACCGTGTTCGACGGCGCGACGTGCAGGAACACCATCCCGACATGCACACAGACGGCGACCGCGACGACGGCGAGCGCCAGCGCGGCGCCGATCTGGTAGCGCAGGGACAGAGCGGCCACACCGGTACGGGGCCAGGGCCCGGCGACAGGGCCGGCGGGGCGGGCGAGATCGGCCGGGGAGCCGAGGTCGGGGCCGGGGCTGAGGTTGGGGAATTCGGCTCGGGGGCCGGGAACCCCGCCGTCCTTCACAGGCGGCACCCCGATCCCGGTCTCGGTGCCGATCCCGGTCTCGGTGCCGGCCTCAGTGCCGACCCCCGCCTCGGTGCCCGCACCGGCCCCCGTCCTCGCCTCCCCTGACGTGTTCGGCTCGTGCGGAGCGCCGGAGCCTCCGTCGTTCGCGTCCATTCCGCCCCGTTCCCCGATCCCGGTCGTCTTCGCGCTGCGTCACGCAATCGCGAACGGTACTCAGCCTCACCCGTTCGGCGCAGCCCTCCCCCCGCGACGCCCGGGCCGGGCCGGGGACGGGGTGGGTTGTCCACAGGGGACGCCCGCAGGTTATCCACAGCGGTTGACACCTTACGACGGCCGTCCCACCATGGAATCGCACGGACCGAACGATCGGTCGGGAGAAGGCTCGGGCAGAGCCGAGGCCTGGGCACCAGCCCGGGCCCGAGGTCAAGGGGGACCGCATGGCGACAGCAGCCGCGCACCAGTCGGCCCGCACACAGCCGCACACCGCGCAGAACGGAGGCGGCGACGGAGGCAGCGGGAGCAGCGCCGACGACGCCTACCTGCGCGCCTTCGACGCCACCGTCGCCGCCGACGAGCGCATCGAGCCACGCGACTGGATGCCCGACGCCTACCGGGCGACGCTGGTGCGCCAGATCGCCCAGCACGCCCACTCCGAGATCATCGGCATGCAGCCGGAGGCCAACTGGATCACCCGCGCGCCCTCCCTGCGCCGCAAGGCCATCCTGATGGCGAAGGTCCAGGACGAGGCGGGCCACGGGCTCTACCTGTACAGCGCGGCCGAAACCCTCGGCACCGGGCGCGAGGAACTGCTCGACAAGCTCCACACCGGCCGCCAGAAGTACTCCTCGATCTTCAACTACCCCACGCTGACCTGGGCGGACGTCGGCGCGATCGGCTGGCTGGTGGACGGCGCCGCGATCACCAACCAGGTCCCCCTGTGCCGCTGCTCCTACGGCCCGTACGCGCGCGCGATGGTCCGCGTCTGCAAGGAGGAGTCCTTCCACCAGCGCCAGGGGTACGAGCTGCTGCTGGCCCTCAGCCGCGGCACCCCGCAGCAGCACGCGATGGCACAGGACGCGGTGGACCGCTGGTGGTGGCCGTCGCTGATGATGTTCGGCCCGCCCGACGACGAGTCCGCGCACTCCGCGCAGTCGATGGCCTGGAAGATCAAGCGCCACTCGAACGACGAACTGCGCCGGCGCTTCGTCGACATCTGTGTCCCCCAGGCGGAGTCCCTCGGCCTCACGCTCCCCGACCCGGACCTGAAGTGGAACGAGGAACAGGGGCACCACGACTTCGGCCCCATCGACTGGACCGAGTTCAAGGAAGTCCTCAAGGGCAACGGCCCGTGCAACGAACAGCGGATAACGCAACGCAGGCGCGCACATGAAGAGGGCGCGTGGGTACGAGAGGCGGCCGCGGCCCACGCGGCCAAGCACAGCGGGACCCAGAGGGAAGTGGAGCAGGCATGACCAACACCGACTGGCCGCTGTGGGAGGTCTTCGTGCGCTCCCGGCGCGGCCTCTCCCACACCCACGCCGGCAGCCTGCACGCGCCGGACGCGGAGTTCGCCCTGCGCAACGCGCGCGACCTGTACACCCGGCGCGGCGAGGGCGTCTCGATCTGGGTCGTGCCGTCGTCGTCGGTCACGGCCTCCTCGCCCGACGAGAAGGACTCGTTCTTCGAACCGGCCGGCGACAAGCCGTACCGGCACCCGACGTTCTACGAGATCCCGGAGGGGGTGAAGCACCTGTGACCACGACCACGCACGCGACCACGCACACGACGACGCACACGAATAGCGCCGCCCTCGCCCTCGGCGACGACGCCCTGGTGCTCTCCCACCGCCTGGGGGAGTGGATGGGCCACGCGCCCGTGCTGGAGGAGGAGGTCGCCCTCGCCAACATCGCCCTCGACCTGCTGGGCCAGGCCCGCATCCTGCTGTCGATGGCAGGCGACGAGGACGAGTTGGCGTACCTGCGCGAGGAACGCGCCTTCCGCAACATCCAGTTGGTCGAGCAGCCCAATGGCGACTTCGCCCACACCATCGTCCGCCAGTTGTACTTCTCGACCTACCAGCACCTGCTGTACGCGCGGCTGGCGGCCGGCGAGGGTCCGTTCGCGGGGCTCGCGGCGAAGGCCGTCAAGGAGGTCGCCTACCACCGCGACCACGCCGAGCAGTGGACGCTGCGGCTCGGCGACGGCACCGAGGCCAGCCACGAGCGGATGCAGCGGGCCTGCACGGCGCTGTGGCGGTTCACCGGAGAGATGTTCCGCCCGGTGGACGGCCTCGGCCTCGGCCTCGACGGGGCGGAGCTGGAAACGGCCTGGCTTGAGTCGGTGAAGGACGTGCTGGGGCGGGCCGGCCTGACAGTGCCCGAGGGATCGCGCACCGGAGCCTGGAGCGCCGGCGCGGGCCGCGAGGGCGTGCACACCGAGTCCTTCGGCCGGATGCTCGCCGAGATGCAGCACCTGCACCGCAGCCACCCGGGGGCGTCATGGTGACGCTCACCCCGCTGGAGGCGGAACTCCTCGCGGTCGCAGGCGCGGTGCCCGACCCCGAACTGCCCGTGCTCACCCTCCGGGAACTCGGCGTACTGCGCGCGGTGCACGTACGCGACACGGACGCCGTCGAGGTCGAGCTGACCCCCACCTACACCGGCTGTCCGGCGGTGGAGGCGATGTCCATGGACATCGAGCGCGCGCTGCACGAGCACGGGGTGCGGGAGGTCACCGTGCGCACCGTGCTCTCGCCCGCCTGGTCGACCGACGACATCTCGGCCGAAGGGCGCCGCAAACTACGGGAGTTCGGCATCGCGCCACCGCGCACCACCCGGTCCGCGCCGGGCCCGGTGACCGTGACGCTGGGCCCCACACACACCCTCCACAACCAAAACCACAGCCACAGCCACAGCCACAACCACAACCACGACCACAACCACAACCACAGCGAACCGGACGACCTGCCGACGGAAGGCCCGGACGACCCGATCCGCTGCCCGCACTGCGGATCCGCCGACACCGAGCTGCTCAGCCGCTTCTCCTCCACCGCCTGCAAGGCGCTGCGGCGCTGCCTCGCCTGCCGTGAACCCTTCGACCACTTCAAGGAGTTGTGATGGCCCGCTTCCACCCGCTCCAGGTGGCCGCGGTGGACCGCCTCACGGACGACTCCGTCGCCCTCACCCTCACGGTCCCCGCCGGCCTGCGCGAGGAGTACCGGCACGCCCCCGGCCAGCACCTCGCCCTGCGGCGCGTCGCCGACGGGGCCGAGGTCCGGCGGACGTACTCGATCTGCTCGCCGGCACCCGATCCCGACGGCGCGGGACCCCGCACGCTGCGGGTGGGCGTGCGCCTGGTCGACGGCGGATCCTTCTCGACGTACGCGCTGAAGGAGATCGGCGTCGGCGACGAGCTGGACGTGATGACTCCGGCGGGCCGGTTCACCCTCGAGCCCGCGCCCGGCCTGTACGCGGCGATCGTCGGCGGCAGCGGCATCACCCCGGTGCTGTCGATCGCCTCGACGCTGCTGGCCCGTGAGCCCGCGGCCCGGTTCTGCCTCATACGCAGCGACCGGACGGCCGCCTCGACGATGTTCCTGGAGGAGGTCGCCGACCTCAAGGACCGCTTCCCCGAACGGCTGCACCTGGTCACCGTGCTCTCCCGGGAGGAACAGCAGGCGGGGCTTCCCTCCGGTCGGCTGGACCGGGAGCGGCTCACCGGGCTGCTGCCGTCGCTGCTGCCGGTGGAGCAGGTCGCGGGCTGGTTCCTGTGCGGGCCGTTCGGCCTCGTGCAGGGCGCGGAACAGGCACTGCGGGAGCTCGGGGTCGCGCGGTCGCGGATCCACGAGGAGATCTTCCACGTGGAGGGCACGGCGCCCTCGGCGCGCGCGGCGGCCCCCGCCCACAGCACCGTGACCGCCCGGCTCGACGGCCGTGGCGGAAGCTGGCCCGTGCGGGACGGGGAATCGGTCCTGGAGACGGTCCTGCGCAACCGGCCCGACGCGCCCTACGCCTGCAAGGGCGGGGTGTGCGGAACCTGCCGCGCCTTCCTGGTCTCCGGCGAGGTCCGCATGGACCGCAACTTCGCGCTGGAGCCGGAGGAGACGGACTCCGGGTACGTGCTGGCATGCCAGTCGCATCCGCTGACGGAGGCGGTGGAGGTGGACTTCGACCGGTGAGGCGGTGACCGACCGTTCCCTTCTTCTAGAACCTGTTCTATCTTGACGCTCCGTCAGATCAACTGACCCGTCGGGAGGACAGGCCGTGGACTTCACCTTCACCGAGGAGCAGCAGGCCGCGGCCGAGGCGGCGCGGGGAGTGTTCGCCGGGGTCGCCCCCGACGCCGTGCCGAGCCCCGCGCTGACCAGGGGCTCCGTGGCCGACGACTTCGACCGCCCGCTGTGGGCCAGGCTGGCCGCGGCGGACCTGCTGAGCCTGCTGCTGGACGAGGAGTTCGACGGCACCGGCCTCGACGCGATCGCGCTCTGTCTGGTGCTGCGCGAGTCGGCGAAGGTGCTGGCGCGGATACCGCTGCTGGAGCACAGCGCGGCCGCAGCCGCCGTACAGGCCTACGGCGGCCAGGAGTTGAGGTCGTCCCTCCTCGCCCGGGCGGGCCGGGGCGAAGTCGTCCTGACGGTCGCCACGAACGGCCGCACCGGCCACGACCCGGCCGAACTCGCCGTCACCGCACGGCAGGACGGCACGAACAACACCGCCGCCACGGGCGGCTTGGGCAGCGCGGGCGGCGGCGAGTGGGTGTTGGACGGGGTGCAGACGGCGGTGCCGTGGGCGTACGGCGCCGACTTCGTCGTCGTGCCGGCGCGCACCGGGGACGACCGGAGCATCCTCGCTGTCGTCCCGCGCGAACACGAAGGGGTCGTGCTCGCCGAGCAGGTCTCCACCACCGGGGAGCGGCTCGGCGAACTGCGCCTCGAATCGGCGCGGATCGCCGCCCGCGACGTCATCACCGCCGACGGCGCCTGGGAGTGGCTGCGCGCCCTGGTGACCACGGGGACCTGCGCGCTGGCGCTCGGTCTGGGCGAGCGTGCGCTCGCGATGACCAGCGGCTACGCCGGCAAGCGGGAGCAGTTCGGGCACCCGATCGCCAGCTTCCAGGCCGTCGCCGTACAGGCCGCCGACCGCTACATCGACCTGCGCGCGATGGAGGTCACGCTGTGGCAGGCCGCGTGGCGGATCGCCTCCGGGGCACCGGGCGCACTGCCGGCCTCCGGGGACGTCGCCGTGGCCAAGATCTGGGCCGCGGAGGGCGTTCGGCGGATCGTGCAGACCGCGCAGCATCTGCACGGCGGCTTCGGCGCCGACGTCGACTACCCGCTGCACCGGTACCACGCCTGGGCCAAGCACCTGGAACTGTCGCTCGGCCCGGCCGCGGCACACGAGGAGAGCCTCGGCGACCTGCTCGCCGCCCACCCCCTCGGCTGACCCGCACCCAGCCACCCGCACCCGGCCCACGCGGCGAACCGATGCGCACCTGCCGCCTGACGCCTGCCTGCCTGCCTGCCTGCCTACAGGACGAAGCCCGACTGCCCCGCGTCCGTGACGACCGGGCGGCCCGTGGCGGCCCAGATCTGCATGCCGCCGTCGACGTTCACGGCGTCGATGCCCTGCTGGACGAGGTACATCGTGACCTGGGCCGAACGACCGCCGGAACGGCAGATCACATGGACCCGCCCGTTCTGCGGAGCCGCCTCGGTCAACTCGCCGTAGCGGCCGACGAACTCGCTCATGGGGATGTGCAGTGCCTTTTCGGCGTGGCCCGCCTGCCACTCGTCGTTCTCGCGGACGTCCAGCAGGAAGTCGCCGTCCTTGAGGTCCCCGACCTCGACCGTGGGCACACCAGCTCCGAAACTCATGCCCCGACGCTACCCGACCGCCCGCACACCCCGACGGCCCCGCCAGCCCACCACTCCAGCCTCAACCCACCACACCATCCCTAGCCCACCGGCTCGGACCTAACCCACCAGCGCGGCCAGCTCCGCCTCGCGGGCGGCGACGTCGGCGAGGAGCTTGTCGGCGATCTCGTCCAGGAGACGATCGGGGTCGTCCGGGGCCATCCGGAGCATCGACCCGATCGCGCCGTCCTCCAGCTCCCGGGCGACCAGCGTGAGCATCTCCTTGTGCTGGGCGAGCCACTCGAGGCGGGCGTAGAGCTCCTCGCTTGGGCTCGGGCTGCGCTCCGCGGGCGCCGGACCGGCCGCCCACTCCTCGGCCAGCTCCCGCAGGAGTACCTCGTCGCCACGGGCGTAGGCCGCGTTGACCCGGGTGATGAACTCCTCGCGCCGGGCCCGCTCGGCTTCCTCCTGCGCCAGGTCGGGGTGGGCCTTGCGGGCCAGCTCGCGGTACAGCTTGCGGGCCGCCTCACTGGGCCGCACCCGCTCCGGAGGCCGGACCGACTGGTCCGTGAGCATCGCCGCGGCCTCCGGGAACAGCCCTTCGCCGTCCATCCAGCCGTGGAACAACTCCTCGACCCCGGGCATCGGCAGCACCCGCGCCCGCGCCTCGGCGGCCTTGCGCCGGTCCTCGGGGTCACCGGTGCGGGCAGCCCTGGCCTCGGCGATCTGCGCCTCCAGCTCGTCGAGCCGGGCGTACATCGGACCGAGTTTCTGGTGGTGGAGCCGCGAGAAGTTCTCGACCTCGACGCGGAAGGTCTCCACCGCGATCTCGAACTCGATCAACGCCTGCTCGGCGGCCCGCACGGCCTGCTCCAGCCGCGCCTCGGGCCGTGGCTGCTCAGCTTCGGGGGTCGTCACCCGACCAGCCTAGGCCAACGCCACCCGAACCCACGCTGCCCACCGTCCACCGGTCCGCCGGGAATCCCGGGACCCCAGGAAGCCCCGAGAACCCCGGGAACCCTCCTCAGCCCGCCCCCGGCCCCTCACACCCCCGTCTCGGCCGCGATCCGCCCCGCCCGTACCGCCGCGACCAGATCGGCGTGGTCGGCCTCGGTGCGGTCGGCGTAGGCGACGGCGAACGTCGCGATCGCCTCGTCGAGTTCCTCGTTCTTGCCGCAGTAGCCGGCGATCAGACGCGGGTCGGCGCTGTGGGAGTGGGCGCGGGCCAGGAGGGCGCCAGTCATCCGGCCGTAGTCGTCGACCTGGTCGGCGGCGAGCGCGGCCGGCTCGACGCTGCCCTTGCGGTTGCGGAACTGCCGTACCTGGAAGGGGCGTCCGTCGACCGTCGTCCAGCCCAGCAGGACATCGCTGACGACCTGCATGCGCTTCTGGCCGAGCACCACCCGGCGGCCCTCGTGGTCCACCTCCGGAGCCTCGAAGCCGGCCGTCAGCAGGTGCGGGACCAAGGCCGACGCGCGGGCCTCCTTCACCTGGAGGATCAGCGGCTCGCCCCGGTGGTCCAGCAACAGCACCACGTACGACCTCGTGCCCACGCTGCCCGTGCCGACGATGCGGAAGGCGACGTCGTGGACGGCGTGGCGGGCCAGGAGGGGGTGGCGGTCCTCGGACACGGTGGTCAGGTACTGCTCCAGGGACGCGGTCACCGAAGCCGCCTCCGCGTCCGGGACGCGGCGCAGCACCGGCGGCGCGTCGACGAAGCGGCGGCCGCCGTCCTCCGTCGGCTCGGTCGACTTCGCCGCGAACCGGCCGCTGGTGTTGGCCCGCGCCTTCGCCGCGACCCGTTCCAGGGTGCCCAGCAGGTCGTGGGCGTCGGTGTGGGAGACCAACTCCTCGTCGGCGATGGCGTTCCACGCGTCCAGCACCGGAAGCCTGGCCAGGAGCCGCATGGTGCGACGGTAGGAACCGGCCGCGCCGTGGGCCGCCTTGCGGCAGGTGTCCTCGTCCGCGCCGGCCTCCCGGCCCGCGAGCACCAGGGACGCGGCGAGGCGCTTGAGGTCCCACTCCCAGGGGCCGTCGACGGTCTCGTCGAAGTCGTTCAGGTCGATGACCAGCCCGCCCCGCGCGTCGGCGTACAGGCCGAAGTTGGCGGCGTGGGCGTCACCGCAGATCTGGGCGCGGATCCCGGTCATGGGGGTGCGGGCCAGGTCGTACGCCATGAGCCCCGCCGAGCCGCGCAGGAACGCGAACGGCGTCGCCGCCATCCGGCCGACCCTTATCGGCGTCAGCTCCGGGATACGGCCCTGACTGGACTCCTCGACCGCCGCCACCGCGTCCGGCCGGGAGGCGTCCAGGTCGAGTGCGGCGTGCGCCGACCGCGCGACCTTGTCGCGCAGCGCCCTGCCCTGCTCCTTGGGCGACTGAAGTCCCGCCCCCTCAGCCGACCCCTCGACGGGCCACTCGGCAAAACCACGCACCCGAGGAAGCCTGCGCACCTCGCCGATCTCCGCTCCCGCACCCACACCGGTACCGGCACCACCGACTGCCTCGGTCACCATGACCGCCTCCCCCGCACACGTACGCACGTCGGCTCGACGAGCCGATCATCAACTCGTGCAGACCGTACAGCCCGACGACCGAACAGCGGCAGCCCCTGCCCCAACGGCCAGAGCCGGAACCAGACCGGGAACCAGAGCCGGAACCGGAACCCCGAACCGGCCTACCACCGACCGTCACGTTTCACGTGAAACATGCCCAGCCGGGTGTTTCACGTGAAACACCCCCGCACCACCCACAGGGCAACCCGCGACCATCACGCCCGCCACCCCGCCGCCACAACCCTGAGATGTTCCTCACACACCGTGAGCGACCATGGCCAGCGATCACCCGCCCAGAAAGCCCCGGGAAGCCCCCAGGACCGCCTGAGACCACACGGCCACCCACGCCACCCACGCCAAAACACCGGAACACCCGAAAACGCGAAAGCCCCCAGGTCATAGACCTGGGGGCTTTCGACTTGTGCGCGAGGGGGGAGTTGAACCCCCACGCCCTTGCGGGCACTGGAACCTGAATCCAGCGCGTCTGCCTATTCCGCCACCCGCGCATTGGGTGTGTCCTCGGGCTTGTGGGCTTTTCGGCCTGCGCGCCTTCCGACATGCAGAACATTAGCACGCGGTCCAGGGTGCGTTCACATCCCTTTTTCGCGGGCAGGGACCAGGTGGGAGACGGTCGGCAACCCCGTACGAGGCCCGCGGCGACCCCGCAGTGAACCCGTGGCGAACCTGATGGCGAACCTGATGGCGAACCTCGTACGTCTCGGCGGTGACTGGTTCGCGTATCAACCTCGTACCTATGGCGATCGTCTCCCCAGGAGCCGGACGAGGAGCACAGTCAGGTGCGGGACACTGGTCTACGGCCGCCTCTACGATCCTGGGACGTCGACACCCGTCGACGGGGCCGACAGGGGGAACCAGCCGATTCGCCGGCGCGTGGATACGATCAGTAAGCAGTACCAGGCAGGCAGCACGGTCAGCGGCACGGCACGGGACGGCAGCCACTACGGAGGAGGTGCCCCATGGGAGTTCTGAAGAAGTTCGAGCAGCGTCTCGAGGGTCTGGTCAACGGCACCTTCGCCAAGGTCTTCAAGTCCGAGGTCCAGCCCGTGGAGATCGCCGGCGCGCTCCAGCGCGAGTGCGACAACAACGCGACGATCTGGAACCGGGACCGCACGGTCGTCCCCAACGACTTCATCGTGGAGCTGAGCACGCCGGACTACGAGCGGCTCAGCCCCTACTCCGGCCAGCTCGGCGACGAGCTCGCCGGCATGGTGCGCGACTACGCCAAGCAGCAGCGCTACACCTTCATGGGGCCGATCAAGGTCAACCTGGAGAAGGCCGAGGACCTCGACACCGGCCTGTACCGGGTGCGCAGCCGTACGCTCGCCTCCTCCAGCAGCCAGGCGCAGGCACCGGAGCAGGCGCCCGCCGGCGGCCGGCAGCGGCCCGGCGGAGCGGGCGGACCCGGGTACCCCGGGGCCGGCGGAGCGGGCGCTCCGCCCATGCCGTCCGCACCGCCGCCCGGCGCCGCGGGCGGCCGTCCCGGCGGCTACGGCTACCCGCCCGCCGCAGGCGCCCAGCGTCCCGGCGGCGCGGGCGGCGGACTGGCCGGGGCCCCGCAGCCCGGGTCGCGCGCCCGGCACTGGATCGAGATCAACGGCACCCGCCACCAGATCTCGCGCGGGACGCTCGTACTGGGCCGCAGCACCGAGGCCGACGTGCGGATCGACGATCCCGGCGTCTCCCGTCGGCACTGCGAGATCCGGACCGGTTCGCCCTCGACGATCCAGGATCTCGGTTCCACCAACGGCATCGTGGTGGACGGGCAGCACACCACCCGCGCTACGCTCCGCGACGGCTCGCGGATCGTCGTGGGCAGCACCACCATCATTTACCGGCAAGCCGAAGGGTGAAGCGGGGGCAATGTCAGAGCTGACCCTCACGGTCATGCGGCTGGGTTTTCTGGCCGTACTGTGGCTGTTCGTGATCGTGGCCGTGCAGGTCATCCGCAGCGACCTGTTCGGTACGCGGGTCACCCAGCGCGGTTCGCGCCGGGAGGCTGGGCGGGCCCAGCAGGCACAGCGCCAGCAGGCGCCTCCGCAACAGCGCCAGCAGCCCGCCGCCGCGGGCCGCACGCGCCGTAACGCACCGACGAAACTGGTGGTGTCCGAAGGCACCCTCACCGGCACGACCGTCGCGCTCCAGGGCCAGACCATCAGTCTGGGCCGGGCGCACGACAGCACGATCGTGCTGGACGACGACTACGCCTCCAGCCGCCATGCCAGGATCTACCCGGACCGCGACGGCCAGTGGATCGTCGAGGACCTGGGCTCCACCAACGGCACGTACCTCGACCGATCGCGGCTGACGACTCCCACACCGATCCCGCTGGGCGCGCCGATCCGTATCGGCAAGACCGTCATCGAGCTGCGGAAGTAGTGCTACATCATGACTGAGCGCGAGCGGAGCGAGCACGCGGCGGCGGCCGGCACCCAGGGCCCCGGTGTGCTCCCGACCGGAGGGTGGGCAGTGTGGCTCGACACGACCGGCTGTACCCGGGGCCGACGGGCGAGGTGCGCATGAGCCTGTCACTGCGTTTCGCCGCCGGATCGCACAAGGGCATGATCCGGGAGGGCAACGAGGACTCCGGTTACGCCGGTCCGCGCCTGCTCGCCATCGCCGACGGCATGGGCGGCGCCGCCGCCGGTGAGGTCGCCTCCTCCGAGGCCATCTCCACCATCGTCGCCCTCGACGACGACGTCCCCGGCTCCGACGTCCTCACCTCGCTCGGCACCGCCGTCCAGCGCGCCAACGACCAACTGCGCGCCCTGGTCGAGGAGGACCCCCAGCTCGAGGGCATGGGGACCACCCTGACCGCGCTGCTGTGGACCGGCCAGCGCCTGGGCCTCGTACACGTCGGCGACTCGCGCGCCTACCTGCTGCGCGACGGCGTGCTGACGCAGATCACGCAGGACCACACCTGGGTGCAGCGCCTCGTCGACGAGGGCCGCATCACCGAGGAGGAGGCCACCACCCACCCGCAGCGCTCCCTGCTGATGCGCGCGCTGGGCAGCGGCGAGCACGTCGAACCCGACCTCTCCATCCGCGAGGTCCGCGCCGGCGACCGGTATCTGATCTGCTCGGACGGCCTGTCCGGCGTCGTCTCCCACCAGACGCTCGAGGACACCCTCGCCAGCTACCAGGGCCCGCAGGAGACCGTGCAGGAGCTGATCCAGCTCGCGCTGCGCGGCGGCGGCCCCGACAACATCACCGTCATCGTCGCCGATGTCCTCGACCTGGACACCGGGGACACCCTCGCCGGGCAGTTGTCCGACGTCCCGGTCGTGGTCGGCGCGGTCGCCGAGAACCAGCTCCAACTGCACGACAACGGCATCATGCAGACCCCCGCGGGCCGCGCCTCCGGCCTCGGCCGCAGGCAGCACGGGCACGGGCACGGCGGGGGCGGCGAGTTCGGCCCGCCCGGCTCCGGCGGCGACATCACCGGCTTCATCCCCACCGACGGCTTCGGCGACTACACCGACGACGACTTCGTCAAACCGCGGGCCGGCCGCAAGTGGCTGACGAGATCGATCTACAGCGTGCTCGCGCTCGCCGTGATCGGCGGCGGCCTGTACGGCGGCTGGCGCTGGACGCAGACGCAGTACTACGTCGGCACCAAGGACCAGCACGTCGCCCTGTACCGGGGCATCAGCCAGGACCTGGCCTGGGTGTCGCTGTCGAAGGTCGAGAGGGATCACCCCGAGATCGAACTCAAGTACCTCCCGGAATACCAGCAGAAGCTGGTCCAGGCGACGATCGCCGAGGGCAGCCTGTCCACCGCCCAGAAGAAGATCGGCGAGCTGGCCGTCCAGGCCTCCGCCTGCAAGAAGCAGGCCGACACCGCTCCGGCGGGCAAGACCCCCTCGAAGCCCGGCGGCCCCACGGGAACCACCCCCTCGTCGGCCACGTCCAAGGCATCGCCGAGCCCCTCGGCAACCGCGTCCCCGTCCGTATCCGCGACCGCCACTCCCACCACCGGCCCCAGCCTTTCGGAGGAAGAGCAGAAGGTCGTCTCGCGGTGCGGTGAGCAGTAGGCAAGCCGTGAGAGGCCCCGTCACGATGAGCAGTACGACCAACTCGCCGACGCACCACACGTCCACGATCGGCTCGATCGGCACGCCGAGCCGGCGCAACACCGAGCTCGCGCTGCTGGTGTTCGCCGTCGTCATCCCGGTCTTCGCCTACGCCAACGTGGGCCTGGCCATCAACGAGCAGGTGCCGTCCGGCCTCCTGAGCTACGGGCTCGGCCTCGGTCTGCTGGCCGGCGTCGCCCATCTCGTCGTCCGCAAGTTCGCGCCGTACGCCGACCCGCTGCTGCTGCCGCTGGCCACCCTGCTGAACGGGCTCGGGCTGGTCGCCATCTGGCGCCTCGACCAGTCGAAGTACCTCCAGCAGGCCCAGCAGGCCGGCACGGCCGCGCCACGGCAACTGCTGTACACGGCGATGGGCATCGCGCTCTTCATCGTGGTGCTGATCTTCCTCAAGGACCACCGCGTCCTGCAGCGCTACACCTACATCTCCATGGTCGGCGCGATCTTCCTGCTGCTGCTGCCGCTCGTGCCGGGCCTCGGCCAGAACATCTACGGCGCCAAGATCTGGATCTCGGTGGCCGGTTTCTCCATCCAGCCGGGCGAGTTCGCCAAGATCGTGCTCGCGATCTTCTTCGCCGGCTATCTGATGGTGAAGCGCGACGCCCTCGCCCTGGCCAGCCGCCGCTTCCTCGGCCTCTACCTGCCGCGCGGCCGCGACCTCGGCCCGATCATCGTCGTCTGGATCATCTCGATCCTGATCCTCGTCTTCGAGACGGACCTCGGCACCTCGCTGCTGTTCTTCGGGATGTTCGTCATCATGCTGTACGTCGCCACCGAGCGGACCAGTTGGATCGTGTTCGGTCTGCTGATGTCCTCGGTCGGCGCGGTCGGCGTGGCCCAGTTCGAGAGCCACGTCCAGCAGCGTGTGCAGGCCTGGCTCGACCCGATGAAGGAGTACACGCTCTCCCAGCAGGGCGTCGTCGGCCACTCCGAGCAGGCCATGCAGGCCCTGTGGGCGTTCGGCTCCGGCGGCACCCTCGGCACCGGCTGGGGCCAGGGCCACTCCGAGCTGATCAAGTTCGCCGCCAACTCCGACTTCATCCTCGCCACCTTCGGCGAGGAACTGGGCCTGGCCGGCATCATGGCGCTCCTGCTGCTGTACGGCCTGATCGCGGAACGCGGCGTGCGCACCGCCCTCGCCGCCCGCGACCCGTTCGGCAAGCTGCTCGCCATCGGCCTCTCCGGCGCCTTCGCCCTCCAGGTGTTCGTCGTCGCCGGCGGTGTGATGGGCCTCATCCCGCTGACCGGTATGACGATGCCCTTCCTCGCGTACGGCGGTTCGTCCGTCATCGCCAACTGGGCGCTGATCGGCATCCTGATCAGAATCAGCGACACGGCGCGCCGCCCGGCACCCGCCCCCGCCTCGAACCCCGACGCCGAGATGACCCAGGTGGTCCGCCCGTCATGAACAAGCCCCTGCGCCGGATCGCGATCTTCTGCGGCCTCCTCGTGCTGACCCTGCTGCTGCGCGACAACTACCTGCAGTACGTCAAGGCCGACAGCCTCGCCAGCGACACCAAGAACCGCCGCGTCAACATCACGCGCTACTCCACTCCGCGCGGCGACATCATCGTCGACGGCAAGGCCATCACCGGCTCGGTGGAGACCACCGGCGACTACAAGTACAAGCGCACCTGGTCCAACGGCGCGATGTGGGCGCCGGTCACCGGCTACTCCTCGCAGGCGTTCGGCGCCAACCAGTTGGAGAAGCTGGAGGACGGCATCCTCAGCGGCAACGACGACCGGCTCTTCTTCCGCAACACCCTGGACATGCTCACGGGCAAGGAGAAGCAGGGCGGCAGCGTCGTCACCACCCTCAACGCCGCCGCGCAGAAGGCCGCCTACACCGGCCTCGGCGACAAGAAGGGCGCCGTCGCCGCGATCGAGCCGTCCACCGGCAAGATCCTCGCGCTGGTCTCCACCCCGTCGTACGACCCGTCGAAGTTCGCCGGCTCCTCCAACGCGGACCAGGAGGCGTGGCAGGCGGTGCAGAAGGGCAAGGACGCCGACGACCCGATGCTGAACCGGGCGCTGCGCGAGACCTACCCGCCCGGCTCCACCTTCAAGGTGGTCACGGCGGCGGCGGCGCTGGAGAGCGGCGAGGTCGACGGCGTCGACTCGAAGACGGACACCCCGGCCCCGTTCAAGCTGCCGCAGTCCTCCACCAACCTCACCAACGAGCACGGCGCCTGCGAGAACGCCACGCTGCGCTATGCGCTCATGGTGTCCTGCAACACCGTCTTCGCGAAGATGTCCGACAACGTCGGCAACGAGAAGATGATCAAGCAGGCGGAGAAGTTCGGCTTCAACAACCCGGAGCTGGACACCCCGGTCCGTGCCGCGGAGAGCATCTACCCCAAGGACAACGCGCCGCAGAACGCGCTGGACGGCATCGGCCAGGGCTCCAACCGCGCCACTCCGCTGCAGATGGCCATGATCGCCTCGGCGGTCGCCAACGACGGCAAGCTGATGAAGCCGTACATGGTCGACCAGATCCTGGCCCCGAGCGTGGACCCGCTGGAGACGACGCAGCCCCAGGAGCTCTCCCAGGCCGTCTCGGCCAAGACCGCGCAGGCTCTGCAAAAGATGATGGAGACCGTCGTCAACGACCCGCAGGGCACCGGCGGCAAGGCCAAGATCAGCGGCGTCAAGGTAGGCGGCAAGACCGGTACCGCCCAGCACGGCCTGAACAACAGCGAGAAGCCGTACGCCTGGTTCATCTCGTACGCGAAGCTGTCGGACGGCAGCGCGCCGGTGGCCGTCGCGGTCGTCGTCGAGGACGGCGCGGCCAACCGCGGCGACATCACCGGCGGCGGTCTGGCCGGTCCGATCGCGAGGGACGTGATGAAGGCAGTCATCGACAGCAAGAAGTGACCCCCATCACGTCGCCTGCACATCGGTGCACGTTGCGATACCGGTCCTGTATCGGGTGACGGGCTTGGCCAGGTCACACTGCTCCGTCCAGGTACGGTAAGCCCGGACGGCAGCCTCCGGCCGCACATGTGTGCCGGTCGGGACCGACGGAGAGGGCTGGTAGGTAGCTATGGAAGAGCCGCGTCGCCTCGGCGGCCGGTACGAGCTGGGCCACGTGCTCGGCCGTGGTGGCATGGCTGAGGTCTACCTCGCGCATGACACCCGCCTCGGCCGCACCGTGGCGGTGAAGACGCTGCGCGCGGACCTCGCGCGCGACCCTTCCTTCCAGGCCCGGTTCCGCCGGGAGGCCCAGTCTGCCGCCTCGCTCAACCACCCCGCGATCGTCGCGGTCTACGACACGGGCGAGGACTACATCGACGGGGTCTCGATCCCGTACATCGTCATGGAGTACGTCGACGGCTCCACGCTCCGCGAACTGCTCCATTCCGGCCGCAAGCTGCTGCCGGAGCGGACGCTGGAGATGACCATCGGCATCCTCCAGGCCCTGGAGTACTCGCACAGAGCCGGCATCGTGCACCGCGACATCAAGCCGGCGAACGTCATGCTGACGCGCAACGGCCAGGTCAAGGTCATGGACTTCGGCATCGCCCGCGCGATGGGCGACTCCGGCATGACGATGACGCAGACGTCCGCGGTCATCGGCACCGCCCAGTACCTCTCCCCGGAGCAGGCCAAGGGCGAGCAGGTCGACGCGCGTTCCGACCTCTACTCGGCGGGCTGTCTGCTCTACGAGCTGCTGACGGTACGGCCGCCGTTCGTCGGCGACTCCCCGGTGGCCGTGGCCTACCAGCACGTCCGCGAGGAGCCGCAGCCGCCGAGCGTCTTCGACCCCGAGCTGACCCCCGAGATGGACGCCATCGTCCTGAAGGCGCTGGTCAAGGACCCGGACTACCGCTACCAGTCGGCCGACGAGATGCGCCTGGACATCGAGGCCTGCCTCGACGGCCAGCCGGTCGCGGCGACGGCGTCGATGGGCTCGGTCGGCTACGGCGGGTACGGCGACGACCAGGCGACCACGGCGATGCGCTCCGCGGACGCGGGCGCCACGTCGATGCTGCCGCCCATGAACCCGGACGACGGCGGCTTCGGCTACGACGACCGTCCCCGGCGCCGCCAGAACCAGAAGAAGTCCAACGCGTCGACGATCCTGCTGGTCGTCGCCGCGGCGCTGGTGCTGGTCGGCGCGGTGCTGATCGGCAAGTGGGTGTTCAGCGGCGACGGGGTCAACAACCAGACGGTGACGGTGCCCAGCCTGATCGGCCAGACCCAGGCCGACGCCGAGAAGCAGCTCACCAACAGCGACCTCAAGCTCGGGACGGTCACCCAGAAGGCGTGCGAGGACCAGCCCAAGGGCAAGATCTGCGGCCAGGACCCCAATCCCACGACGAAGGTCAAGAAGGAGACCGCCGTCAACCTGGTCATGTCGACAGGGGCGCCGAAGGTGGTCGTGCCGACGGTCCTGGGCAAGACCCTGGACGAGGCCAAGACGCTGCTGGAAGGCGACAAGTACCAGTTCACCGTGGAGACGAAGGAGGAGGTGTCCACCGAGGAGGCGGGCACCGTCCTGGAGCAGAACCCGGGGCTCGGCGACGAGGTGGAGAAGGGCACCACCATCACCCTCACCGTCGCCAAGGCCGAGGAGAAGTCGACCGTCCCGGATGTCTCCGCCAAGAGCTGTGACGACGCCAAGAACCTGATGCAGCAGAACAACCTGCAAGGCAACTGCGTCGAGGTCGACACCCAGGACCCGAACCTGGTCGGCAAGGTCGTCCAGACCGTCCCGGCCATCGGCTCCCAGGCCGACAAGGGCTCCGCGGTGCAGATCCAGATCGGCAAGAGCACCCAGACCCAGGTCCCGTCCAACCTTCAGGGCCTGAGCCTGAAGGACGCCAAGAAGGCGCTGCAGGACGCGGGCCTGAACGTCGGCAACATCTCCGGCTCCTCGGACGACGACGCCCAGGTCATCAGCTCGGACCCGGCCCCCGGCAGCACCGTCAACAAGGGGCAGACGGTCAACCTGATCGCCTTCAAGAACGGCAACAACAACGGCAACAACGACGACGGCAACGGCTTCTTCGGCGGGAACAACGGCTAGCCCCGTACTTCGCGGGTCGCTGATTCGTATGGTGTGACCGGCCCGGGGGTGTCCTGGGCCGGGGGTGTGGCGTTGGGTGGGGTGTGTCGATGACTTCCCGGTCCCCGCGGCCACGGTCTCAGCGTCAGCGCTTCGAGTGCGCGGTGGTGTCCGTGGTGGAGAAGCGTCTGGGTGCTCTGCCTGTCGCTGCCGAGTTTCTGCGCCGGCTGGATGTAGCCAGGATCGTCGACGAGCTGTGCCCGGGCGGCGCGAGCGCCCACCTGAGCCACGGGCAGGTGATCGAGGCGATGGTGGCGAACCGGTTGACCTCGCCGGCGCCGCTGGTGCGGGTCGGGGACTGGGCGCG
>NZ_FOFF01000117.1 GCF_900110755.1 Streptomyces sp. yr375 | reverse complement strand
CAGAACCAGCAGTGTGTCGAGAACAGCACCCAGGCCAAGGGCGACGAGCCGCTGTCGCACATCCTGGACGACATCTCGGCCCTCTCGGGCAACGGTGCGGCCAACCACTGACCCGACGTGCTGAACGGGTTCTTTTCCTGAGCCCTTGGGTGGTTTCTCCGCCCGGACAGCGGGCCGCCGAATCATCGGCGGCCCGCTGTTCTAGCGTGCGCCGCGTGACGGTGAAGAGAAACCTTTGGCCACGCCGCCTGGCGATTCCCGGAATCGTCCTGGCCGCCACCGGCGCGCTGCTCGGCAGTTCCGCGGCCCCGGGCCGGGAGCACGCTCCGCGCGCGATGAACATCCTGCTGATGGGCACCGACGAACGGGACACCATCACCACCGCCGAGAAGCACGCGTTCCACGCCGGCGGCCAGCCCTGCGGATGCTCGGACGTCCTGATGCTGGTCCATCTCTCGGCCCGCCGGGACCGCGTCAGCGTCATCGGCATGCCCCGCGACTCGGCCGCCGAGATCCCGGCGACCCGCGACGAGGCGAGCGGTGTGGAGAAGCCGCCGCATCCGGCGAAGCTCAACGCCGCCTACCAGGAGGGCGGTCCCGAACTCGCCGTCCGGACCGTGGAGTCGATGACCGGGGTGGGCGTCGACCGGTTCGTCCAGGTGGACTTCCGGCGGTTCATGGACAGCGTGGACGAGGTCGACGGCGTCGAGGTGTGCACTCCGCGGCGGCTCAGGGACTCCGCGACCAAGCTCGACCTCGAGCCCGGCAAACACCGGCTGCGCGGCGGGCCCGCGTTGCAGTACGTCCGCTCACGGCATGTCGACGACAGCGCCGACCTCGGCCGGATCCAGCGTCAGCAGCGGTTCCTCGTGCAGGCGTTGCGCGGGTTGCAGGCGCGCAAGCTGCTCAGCGATCCGGCGCGCACGGCGCATCTGGCGCGCACGCTCCTCGGGTCGGGCCCGCAGGGTTTCACGGTCGCCGAGCTCGCGGAGCTGGCGGTCGCGCTGCACCGGCTGCCGGCTTCGGCGACGGAGTTCACGACCGTGCCGATCGCCGGGTTCACCCCGCCCGGCCTGGGCATCGGCGCGGCGCTCGCCTGGGACCGGGAGCAGGCGGACGCGCTGTTCGCGAAGGTGCGCGAGGACCGGCCGCTGGTCGCGAAGGGCGCGCAGCCCGTGCCGAAGGACCCGCCGGCCGTCCTCGGCGGCACGGCCGCGGTGCGCGGGAGCGCGTACGCGTGCCGGTGAGGGGCGCACGGCCGGCGCGGCCGATGCGCTACGCCGATCGGGGCAAAGGACGCAACCCCCGGCGGGGGCCGGGCGTTGGTGATCACGCAGCTCCTCCCCCGGAGTCCGCCTTTCGAAGGGAACGAACATGAAGAAGCTGTGGGCAACCGCTGCCCTCGCCGCCTCCGTCGCAGGTCTCGCGGCTATGAGCGCCCCGCAGGCCCTGGCCATCGGTGACGACAGCGGCACCACGTCCGCCAGCGGCAACGGCGCCTCGTCGGAGTTCGGCAACTCGGCGACCTTCGGCGACATGAGCCCGCAGCTCTCGCTGGTCCAGGGTTCGCTGAACAAGCCGTGCATCGGCCTGCCGGCCAAGGTCAACGCCCAGTCGATCATCGCGGCCCTCAACATCGGCGTGCAGGACATCCCGATCCTGTCGGCCCCGCAGAACCAGCAGTGTGTCGAGAACAGCACCCAGGCCAAGGGCGACGAGCCGCTGTCGCACATCCTGGACGACATCTCGGCCCTCTCGGG
>NZ_FOFF01000004.1 GCF_900110755.1 Streptomyces sp. yr375 | reverse complement strand
CGAACTCCACCTGGTCCTGGACAACTACGCCACCCACAAGACCGAGCCGGTCAAGAAGTGGCTGCTTCGCCACCCCCGCTTCCACCTGCACTTCACCCCCACCTCGGCGTCCTGGCTCAACCTCGTCGAGCGCTGGTTCGCCGAACTGACCTGCCGCAAACTCCGCCGCTCGGCCCACCGCAGCGTGGTCGAACTCGAACGCGACATCCGCGGCTGGATCAACGAGTGGAACAAGAACCCCAAGCCGTTCGTCTGGACGAAGACCGCCGACGACATCCTCGACACCCTCGCCGCATACTGCACACGAATTAACGACTCAGGACACTAGGTGCGGTGCGCGGGCTTGCGGCTTCCCGACTGGTCGTCCGGTGTTCCGTGAGGAGTGCGTCGGCGTGGCCGAGGAGGTCGTCCGCCATGCCGGAGATCGACGATGACGAGGGCCGGCGGCTGTTGCGGATCATCCGCCGGGGCACCGGCTCCGTGGTGACCTGGCACCGGGTCCAGATGATCCTGCTCTTCGCGCAGGGCACACCCGTAGCGAAGATTGTCGAGGTGTCGTTCACCAGCGGTGATGATGTTGCGCGCGCCGAACCCTGGGTGACCGACGGAGCCCGGTAGCGGTCAAGCCATTCGTGATCCACTTTGAGACACAGCCCCAATTTTACCTGGCCTCGTCAAATCCGTCCGGGCTAGCCTTCACGGGTTATTGAGCCTGTAAATGACACAAGCACCTCACTGACCACGAGGGGGAACACAGTGCTGAAGAAAGCGCTGGCTATTGCGGCTATGACAGGTGCACTTGTCCTTACGGGAACGTCCGCGTTTGCGTTCGGATCCAAGAGCACTCAGCTATCGAACGGGGTTCTGACGATCAACGGGGACGACGGGTGTCTCGTAAGCGGTAACTGCGCCTTGTACTACTCCTCCACCACGTACAAGAAGACTGGTGGCAGCAAGGTCACGATCCAGCTCGCGATGGACACCGGGGCGTCTCTGGTCGTGGACACGCAAAAGTCGATCTCTTCGGGCCAGACACTGTCACACAGTTGGGGCGGAAAGAAGAAGTCCGATGTCCCGGACTGCTCCATCGCCGGTTACATGAAAGCCAGCACCGGCAACTACTACACCCCCAACCTCAGCGTCTGCTAACCACTTCCACGGTGGCCGGGACGTCTCACCGACGTCCCGGCTTCGTGTACTTAAGGCCACCTCGTGATCGAAGCATCCATCAAGGCCGTGCCCGGCCTCATCGTCACCTTCCTGATCCTGGCTGCCCTCGTCGCGGTACCCACGGCACTCATCGCCAAAGCCAGGAACAAACCGTGGCGTTTGCGGACGGCGCTGACTGCCTACCTGGTCGGCATCGTCACCGTGACCCTCCTGCCAGGCGACGCAGGCTTGGAGTCCGGTCAGTGCGACACCGGCATGCCCGCGCATCTGTTCACGTCGACGAGTTCCCTGCTGAACATCGCTCTCTTCGCGCCCGGCGCGTTTCTGACCGTGCTGCAATTCAAGCGGCCGGCGACAGTCGCAGTGGCGTTCGGGTGCCTGAGTGGAGCTGTCGAACTCATCCAGTCCTTTGTGAACCTGGGCCGCTCGTGCAGTGTGACGGACCTCGCAGCGAATACAACGGGTGCCGCATTGGGATCCCTGGCAGGAGCTCTCTGGCTGCACCAGCGGCGCCAGTCACTGCGCAAGCCCGTGCGTGATCTACTCTGGGGGACATCGCTTGCCCTGGTCGGTACCGTGGCTTTGGGCGGCGTCTTCCATTCCCGTGTCGATTCGGTCGACATCGTTGCGATTGACGACCAGAGGAAGAACTTCGCAGAATCCGCGATTCAAGCCGATGAGTGGATCAATACAGCAGCCAAGGGCATCTACGGTAGCGACACCCAGGTTCGCGAGACGACAACTGAGAAGCGTGGAAAGCGCCTGAAGATCACCGCCGAGACGAACCGTGGGAGCATCGCAGGCTGGTGGCCGGAGAAAGATCTGGAAAGTGCCTGGTCTTCCAACACGCGTGGCGATGAAGGCAGCTTCAGCAAGAAACAAGTCGCCACGGCCGCAGACAAGTTCGCCCGTATGTGGTTCCCCAGGAACGTAGCGGGCAGCAAGCAGCAGATCCGCTCCGTAGGAGACGGTCCCACACATGCCTACGTGGTGGCTTACCGACGGTACACCGACGGGGTTCTGTTGCCGATGCGTCTCGATCTCACCGTCACTACGACAGGGCGGGTCATCGGGTTTACAGCTAGGGCTGTCGACGACCCGGCCCTGCCGTCGGTCACGGTCGACGAAGCCAAGGCCAGGGATCTCGCCGAGCAGGCGACTGGCCTGCCGACCGACTCCACCTTGCTTCTCGCCCAACAGATCAAGGGCGAATGGCGACCGGTGTGGCTTGTCGGCAGTGGCAAGCGGGATGTGGCGATCGATGCCGCGACCGGTGAACTCATCCCAGGTAGCGACTGAAACTCACCCGGTCAGGGCAGCCGGAAGGCGTCCAGGGGGCGCGTCTTCAAATGATCTTGAGTGGTGGATCATGCTCGGGTGATACGTCGTCATGAACTGTCGGATGCCGAGGGGGAGTTCGTCCGGCCGCTGCTGCCCGAGTCCTTGCGGGGCCGGAAGCGGTCGGACGACCGCACCGTGCTCAGCGGGACCGTGTGGAAGTTCCGCACCGGCACTGCCTGACGGGACGTGCCCGAGCGGTACGGCCCGTGGGCCACACTGCACACCCCTTTTCGCCGTCGGCCTCTCGACAGGACCTTCGAGCGGATGCTCCGGCTCGCCCAGGCGGAAGCGGACGCGGCCGGGGACATCGACTGGCTACAAGCGGCGCAACGCGGTGGAACGCTGCTTCAACCAGCTCAAGCAGTGGCGTGGCATCGCCACCCGCTATGACAAGACCGCCGAGTCCTACCGGCAGCCGTCACCCTCGCATCGCTCCTGATGTGGGCGTGACACTTGAAGACAACTCCTAGCCCGGGGGCAGGAATGCGGTGCGGAGTTCGGGGTCTCGGAGGAGGGTGAGTACCTCGGCCTCTCCTACGAACAGCGCGTCGGCCGAGGGGTGTCCGGACTGGTGGAACATGGCGACCAGGACGTCGACCAGGGGGCGGTTCCAGGCGACCCGGACGATCTCGGTGGCCTTCGTGCGCTGGCCCTTGTCCATGGCTATGCGCCACAGTTCGATCGAGTGCCGGGCCGTCGCGTAGGCGTCCCGGCGGCCCTTGACCAGGACCGCCCTCGTGTTGAGGCCGAACACCTCGATGCAGGCCCGGCCCCGGTCGGTCAGTGGCCGGTACGTTCCGAGCGGGAGTACCAGTCGCAGGTGGTCCAAGGGGTCCTCGGCGGTCGGGTCGACGAGGAGGTGGGTGCCTTCGAGGCTCGTCGGGAACTGGTTCCGCTTCTGGTTGCTGTTGCAGTACGAGCAGGCGAGGAGGTGGTTGAGCCAGTCGAAGGTGCGCAGCGGGGTGCGGCTCTTGGGCTCGAAGTGGTCGATGTCCGTGCCCTGGCCGTCACCGCAGTACATGCAGCGTTCGTGGCCGGGGGCCATCTGGGCCAGGGCGGTGGCGAGTGCGGGGCGGACCTGTCGGCGGTTCGCCCAGAGATCCTTCGCCTTGGCCTTGCGGGCCTGCTCCGTGGCCTGCTGTCGGATCTCCTCCGTATAGTCCCCCAGTTTCGCCACCGTGACCGGCGACAGGGCGGCCCGCGGCAGCCGGATCACTCCCGCTCCTCACCCGACGTATCCGGCGTACCCGTCGTATTTGTCGTGTCCTGTGTGTTCTCGGCGATCTCCTCCGCGAGCCGGTGGAGATGGGCCGACACCTCGTCCACACGGGCCGACGGCGAGCTGGTGAGCCGCTCCTTCAGTTCCCGGTAGCGGGCGAGCGACTCGGGGGACGTGGCCCCGTCGTAGATCTGCGCCTCCAGGTCCACGAACTCGGCCCTGGCCTGCTCTGCCCGCTCGGAGTACGGGGTGTCCAGGCCGAACAGGTCCGAGAGGACGGCGTCGTCGCCGCTGCCGTACACCACACGGTCGTACAGGTCCTCGTCGATGACCTCGGGCGGGCGCGCCTCGTCCACACCGGGGAGCCGGATCAGACCGCCGGGGTCCGCCGCCTGGCAGATGTACGGGCTGTGCGTGGTGACGATGAACTGGATGTTGGAGAAGTGGGAGGTCAGCCACGGGCCGATGCGACGCTGCCAGGAGACGTGCAGATGGGCGTCGATCTCGTCGATGATGACCACGCCCGGTACCAGGCGAAGCAACGAATGCTCGCCCTCTCCAGTGAACGCCGCGTCGCCGAACGCGTCGTGGATCTGCTTCAGGAGGTCGACGACGAGTGCCGCGACCGTGCGGAAACCGTCACTCATCTCCCGCAGCGTGAAGCGCTGCCCTCCGCGGGTGACCCACAGGCCCTCGGAGTCGACTTCCTCCACGCGATAGCCGTCCGGGAGCAGCCCGTCACCGAGCACCGCCAGCGCCGCCCTCTTCAGCCCCGCGGCGCCTTCCCTGCCCTCGAACTCGCGCAGGTGCTGCTCGATGAGCCAGGCCACGCCCTCGGCGAGGGACGCGTCCTCGTGGAACAGGCTTGCCTGCCGGGCCACCGGTCCGGATGCCAGCATCAGTCGCTGCACCTCACCCGAGCCCCCCGCCATCCGGCGGAACGGGCCGTACGCGGCGCAGAACCAGCCCACCGGGTTGTCGGCCCACGGCCCCCGTTGCGCCGGGCTGGCGCTCGTCGCCTTGGCACTGTGCCTGATCTCCTCCAGTGCGGGCTGTGCGCCTCTGCGTCCCCCGGCTCCCTCCTTCGGCGCCGTCCACCGCAGCCCGGTCCGGAACTTGTTCGAGGTACGGCCCGAGGCAGTGAACCCGTCGAAGATTCCGTGCCTGACGATCTCGGCCACCACGGTGCCCGAATCGGCCCCTCGGGCGATCCAGTTCTCATACCCCTGGACGAGACCACGCGCGGCCACCGGCCCGCTGAGCGCGTGCGCCATAGCCCGTAGCAGCGTCGTCTTGCCCGAGCCGTTGCGGCCCGCGAGCACCGTCCAGCCGGCGTGACTGCCATCGGGGCGGGTGAGGGTGAGGTCGACCTGACGTGGACCGTGGAAGGACTTGATGTCCTGTACGAGGATCCGGCTGACGTACATGGGAAGCGATCCTACGGTCGGGGACCGGTCCTTCAGTGGTTCAGGTGCGGGATCCCGGACCCGAGTCCGGTACGGCGAAGTCGACGCCCGCGGATACGGCAGTGTCCGGAGAGGTCGGTGCTTCCTCTCCGGACGCTGCACGGCACTGCACTGGGCACTGCCTCGGGGACGTGTTACGCCGTGTGTTCTATGAACCGGGCCGCCGTTTCCGCCAGTACCTCCCTGCCGTTTCTCGCCCACAAACCGTCGTTGAACAGTTCGACCTCGATGGGGCCCGTGTAGCCGGCTGTTTCCACGTGGGTCTGCCATTCGCGCATGTTGATGGCGCCGTCGCCGATCTGGCCTCGGCCGGTGAGGACTCCCTCGGGCAACGGGGTGGTCCAGTCGGCGAGTTGGAAGGTGTGGATGCGGTGGGAGGCGCCGGCGCGGGCGATCTGGGTGGGGGCCTGGTCGTCCCACCAGATGTGGTACGTGTCCACGGCCACGCCTACCTGGTGGGCCGGGAAGCGTTCGGCCAGGTCCAGGGCCTGGGTGAGGGTGGAGACCACGCAGCGGTCGGCGGCGTACATGGGGTGCAGGGGCTCGATGGCCAGTTTCACGCCGTGGGTCTCGGCGTAGGGGCCCAGCTCCGCCAGTGCGTCCGCGATGCGTTCCCGGGCGCCGTGCAGGTCCTTCGAGCCGGGCGGTAGGCCGCCGGAGACCAGCACCAGCACCTCGGTGCCCAGTGCTGCCGCCTCGTCGATCGCGCGGCGGTTGTCGGACAGGGCCGCCGCGCGTTCGGTCGGGTCGATCGCCGTGAAGAAGCCGCCCCGGCACAGCGTCGTCACCGTCAGGCCCGCGTCGCGGACCAGTTTGGCGGTGGCCTCCACACCGTACGTCTGGACCGGCTCGCGCCACAGGCCGACCGCCGGCACGCCCAACTCCACGCAGGCGTCGACCAGTTCGGGCATCGACAACTGCTTCACCGTCATCTGGTTGATGCTGAAGCGGGCCAACGGGTTGGCAGTTGTGGTCATCGGGTCACTCCGTACATGGCCAGCAGGGTCTTCATGCGTTCCTCCGCCAGTTTCGGGTCGGGGAACAGCCCCAGGCCGTCGGCGAGTTCGTAGGCGCGGGCGAAGTGCGGGAGGGAGCGGGCCGACTGGAGGCCGCCGACCATCGTGAAGTGCGACTGGTGGCCGGCCAGCCAGGCCAGGAAGACCACGCCCGTCTTGTAGAAGCGGGTGGGGGGTTGGAAGAGGTGGCGGGACAGTTCGACTGTGGGGTCGAGCAGCGAGCGGAACCCTGCCGTGTCGCCTGTGTCCAGGACTCTTACCGCCTCCGCCGCCAGCGGGCCCAAGGGGTCGAAGATGCCCAACAGCGCGTGGCTGAAGCCCTTTTCGTCGCCCGCGATCAGCTCGGGGTAGTTGAAGTCGTCGCCGGTGTAGCAGCGGACGCCCTGGGGGAGGCGGCGGCGGATGTCGATCTCGCGCTGGGCGTCCAGGAGCGAGACCTTGATGCCCTCCACCTTGTCGGGGTGGGCCGCGATGACCTCCAGGAACGTGTCCGTCGCCGCGTCCAGGTCGGACGAGCCCCAGTAGCCCTCCAGCGCCGGGTCGAACATCGGGCCCAGCCAGTGCAGGATCACCGGGTCCGAGGACTGGCGCAGGAGGTGGCCGTAGACGTCGAGGTAATCGTCGGGGCCGGAAGCGGCCGCCGCCAGGGCTCGGGACGCCATCAGGATCGGGCGGGCGCCCGACTCCTCCACCAAAGCGAGCTGCTCCTCGTAGGCCGTGCGGACCTCCGCGAGGGTCGCCGGGGCGGTGAGCTGGTCGGTGCCGACGCCGCAGGCGATCAGACCGCCCACCGACCTGGCCTCGGCCGCCGACCTGCGGATGAGTTCGGCGGCGCCGGCCCAGTCCAGGCCCATGCCGCGCTGGGCGGTGTCCATCGCCTCGGCGACGCCCAGCCCGTGGGACCACAGGTGGCGGCGGAAGGCGAGGGTGGCGTCCCAGTCGACGGCGGCGGGGGAATCGGGGGACACGTCCGCGAACGGGTCCGCCACGACGTGCGCCGCCGAGAAGACCGTACGGGAGGTGAAGGGGGCGCCGGTGGTCAGGGCGAGGGGTTCCGTGCGGGGCTCGTACGGCCTCAAGGTGCCTGCTGCGTCCGGGAGTTGGATCGTCACAGCGTAACCTCCGGGATGTCGAGGCGGCGGCCCTCCAGCGAGGACTTCAGGCCCAGCTCGGCGAGTTGGACGCCACGGGCGCCGGCCAGCAGGTCCCAGTGGTAGGGGGCGTCGGCGTAGACGTGCCGCAGGAACAGCTCCCACTGGGCCTTGAAGCCGTTGTCGAAGTCCTGGTTGTCCGGGATCTCCTGCCACTGGTCGCGGAAGGAGTAGGTGGCGGGGATGTCCGGGTTCCAGACCGGCTTGGGGGTCGAACTGCGGTGCTGGACACGGCAGTTGCGCAGGCCGGCGACCGCCGAGCCCTCCGTGCCGTCTACCTGGAACTCGACGAGTTCGTCGCGGCCCACGCGGACCGCCCAGGAGGAGTTGATCTGGGCGATCGCGCCGCCCTCGAGTTCGAAGATGCCGTAGGCGGCGTCGTCGGCGGTGGCGTCGTAGGGCTTGCCGTTCTCGTCCCAGCGCTGCGGGATGTGGGTGGTGGCGATGGCCTGGACGGACTTCACACGGCCGAACAGCTCGTGCAGCACGTACTCCCAGTGCGGGAACATGTCGACGACGATGCCGCCGCCGTCCTCCGCGCGGTAGTTCCACGACGGGCGCTGGGCGGCCTGCCAGTCGCCCTCGAAGACCCAGTAGCCGAACTCGCCCCGGATGGACAGGATCCGGCCGAAGAAGCCGCCGTCGATGAGGCGCTTCAGCTTGAGCAGGCCCGGGAGGAACAGCTTGTCCTGGACGACGCCGTGCTTGATGCCGGCCGCCGTGGCCAGCCGGGCCAGTTCCAGGGCGCCGTCGAGGCCGGTCGCCGTCGGCTTCTCCGTGTAGATGTGCTTGCCGGCCGCGATCGCCTTCGTGATCGCCTCCTCGCGGGCGGACGTCACCTGGGCGTCGAAGTAGATCTCGACGGTCGGGTCGGCGAGGACCGCGTCGACGTCCGTGGAGACGTTCTCCGGGTCCAGGCCGTGCTGCTCGGCGAGCGCCCGCAGGGCGTGCTCGCGGCGGCCGACGAGGATCGGCTCCGGCCACAGCACGGTGCCGTCGCCGAGGTCGAGGCCGCCCTGTTCGCGCAGGGCCAGGATGGAGCGGACGAGGTGCTGGCGGTAGCCCATGCGCCCCGTCACGCCGTTCATGGCGATCCGCACCGTCTTGCGTGTCACGTCGATCCCTTCGTAGGCGTCGTGCGCGGTGGCATGCCGGTGGTTCTCGCCGGGATGCCCGCGCGTTTCGTACGCGGTGTGTGCGCGCCGCGTACGCCTCTTCCTGATCAGCGTTACAGCAAGCGCTTTCTATACAAGGAGAAGCTAGCCTTTGACCGGCGGTCCGGACAAGACCGTGTCCATCCCGAGTTGTTCGAGGGGGCGAACGACAGGGGTGCGGGGCCGTAAGGTCTGCTCGACACGCCCGGAACCGTTCCCTACGACTGCAACCGTGCCCGTACGGCTGCTGTCTACCACCCGGGCGTACGACGACGTAGACGACGTACGACGTACGACGAGATGTGTGACCGGAGGACGAGTAGATGACGGTGACCCTGGCGGACGTGGCGGCCCGCGCGCAGGTCTCGCCCGCGACGGTGTCGCGCGTGCTGAACGGGAACTATCCCGTCGCCGCCACCACCCGGGAGCGGGTGCTGCGGGCGGTCGACGAGCTGGACTACGTGCTGAACGGGCCGGCGAGCGCGCTGGCGGCGGCGACGTCCGACCTGGTGGGCATCCTCGTCAACGACATCGCCGACCCCTTCTTCGGGATCATGGCGAGCGCGATCCAGTCGGAGATCGGGGGGCCCGGCGGGCGCGCCGGGGGCGAGCGGCTGGCGGTGGTCTGCAACACCGGGGGCTCGCCGGAGCGGGAGCTGACCTATCTGACCCTGTTGCAGCGGCAGCGGGCCGCGGCCGTGGTGCTGACCGGCGGGGCCGTGGAGGACGAGCCGCACGCGTCGGCGGTGGCGGCGAAGCTGCGCAGGCTGGGGGAGGCGGGGACGCGGGTGGTGCTGTGCGGGCGGCCGCCGGCGCCGGAGACCTCGGCGATCGCGCTGACCTTCGACAACCGGGGCGGCGGGCGGGAGCTGGCCGAGCACCTCATCGGCCTCGGCCACCGGCGGCTCGGCTACATCGCGGGCCCCGAGGAGCGGACGACGACCCGGCACCGGCTGGAGGGCCACCGGGCGGCGCTGGCCGCCGCCGGCATCGCGGAGGACCCGCGCTGGACCGTGCACGGCCCCTACGACCGGCGCGCGGGCTACGAGGCCACGCTGGAACTGCTGCGCCGCGATCCGTCGCTGACGGCGGTGGTCGCCGCGAACGACTCCGTCGCGCTGGGCGCGTGCGCGGCGCTGCGGGAGTCGGGGCTGCGGATCCCGGAGGACGTGTCGGTCGCCGGGTTCGACGACCTCCCCTTCAGCATCGACGTGGTGCCGTCGCTCACGACGGTACGGCTGCCGCTGGCGGAGGCGGGGGCCCGGGCGGGGCGGATCGCGATGGGGCGCGAGGAGCCGCCGCCGGGCGGGATCGCCACGGTGCGGGGGGAGTTGATGGTGCGGGGGTCTTCGGGGGTGCCGAGGGGGTGGGCGCGGGGGTGAGCCGAGAGGTTACGGCTCCCTCGCGCGCACGAGAAGGGCGAACTCGTCGAGGTGATCCACGTCGCCGAGTTGCCGGACGGACCGAAGTACCGTTGTTTCCTGCCCGGTTGGGGAATCCGCGACGCCGACGCCGACGCCGATGATCCCGAGCCGCTCTTCGCGATCGCGTTCTGCTTCCGGTGCAACGGATCACGCGTCTGGGGACGCGGAGAGCCCGGCCCGGCGGGAACTGTTGCGCCGGTTCCGCTCCTGCGTGCCGCGGTAGCCCGAAGCGCAGGGGCGCGGAGCGCAGGAGCCCGAAGCGCAGGAGCCCGAAGCGCAGGAGCGTGAAGACCGGGTGTCTCGTCTTCCGTCGCCGCGCCGGGGCGTCCGGCGAACGCCCCCCACTGGACCCATGCGCCCAGCCGGGTGACAGTAGGACCATGAAGCTCGCCTTCTCCACCCTCGGTGTTCCAGGGCTGCCGGTGCCGGAGGTGCTGGCGCTCGCGTCCGCGCACGGGTATCACGGGGTCGAACTGCGCGCCCATCCGGAGGAGCCGGTCCATCCCGGCATCGGGCCGGCGGAGCGGGCCGGTGTGGCCGCCGCGTTCGAGGCGGCGGGGGTGGAGGTGCTGGGGATCGCCGGGTACGCGCGGGTCGCCGCTCCCGGGGCGGACGCGGCGGTCGTGGAGGAGGTCAGGACGCTGATCGACCTCGCCGTGGACCTCGGGGCGCCGTACGTCCGGGTCTTCCCGGGCGGGGCCGACGGGCAGCCGGAGGCCGAAGCGGACGCCGTCGCCGCGCGTAGGCTCGGCACGGCCGCGGAGTACGCCGCCGACCGCGACGTACGCATCCTGCTGGAGACCCACGACTCGCACCGCACCGGTGCCGCCGCCATCCGGGTCCTCGGGCCGGTCGGGCACCGGCAGGTCGGCGCGCTGTGGGACGTGATGCACACCTGGCTGGGCGGCGAGCAGCCGCAGGAGACGTACGCGGCGCTGTCCCCGTACCTCGGATACGTCCAGGTCAAGGACATCAGCTCGGCCGAGGACACCACCCCGCTGGCGCTGGGCGCGGGGGTGCTGCCGCTCGCCGAGTGTGTGGAGGTGCTGGCGCGGCACGGCTGGGACGGGTGGCTGTGCTGGGAGTACGAGAAGCGCTGGTACGAGACGGCGGCACCGCTGCCGGGCCTGCTGGGACGCGGGCGCGAGTATCTGGGACGGCTGCTCAACGACTCGGCGTGAATCCGCCGAGGGTTCCAACGGCACCGCCCGTCTCCGTCAGGTGGTGATCGCCGTCGCGATCAAAGCCGCCCAGACCGCGAGCACCGTGACCGCCCGGGCAAGGATCACGCCGTGGAGGGGGCTGCCTGTGCGGCGGCGGAGGGTGTGGGTGAGGAGGAGGGAGGCGGCGGCTGTGGTGGCCAGTAGGAAGAAGGGGGTTTCGTCGGGGTAGGGCGGGTCCCAGGGGTCCCTGGACTGGTTCTCCAGGTGGAGGAGTAGGGCCGCGGCGCACCACAGGAGTGCGCTGCCGCCGGTGAGTACGGCTTCCTGGGTGGCGGACGGGCCTCGCCTCGGGGGTGGACCCTGGTTCATGACGTGCTCCCGTGCGTTCCGCGTGCTCGGAAGCCCGCCACCCGTTCCTCCAGCCTCACCCGGCGTTCGGGCCATTCCCGGGCCGTGATGGAGAAGATCGCGGAGTCGCGGAGGCGGCCGTTCTCGCCGGGGGCCGAGGAGGGGAACCAGTTGCGCAGGACGCCCTCGAAACGGGCGCCGACGCTTTCGATGGCCGCGCGGGAACGGGCGTTTCGGGCGTCCGTCTTGAGGTCGACCCGGGAGACGCCCCAACTCTCGAAGGCGTGCCGCAGCAGCAGGAGTTTGGCCTCCGCGTTCACGCCCGTGCCCTGGGCGGAGGCGGCGAGCCAGGTGAAGCCGATCTCTACGGCGTCCAGCCGGTCGTCGCTGCGCCAGCACCGCGGCTCGCAGTAGCCCGTGGTGCCGACGGCGCGGCCGGTGGCGCGGGACACCTGCGCGTAGGGCACGACCCGGCCGGCCGCCGCGGCGGCGAGTTTGTCGTCGATGTAGGAGTCGATCCCGTCGGGCGTCGGGACCTGGGTGTAGCCGTACGTCTCCCGGTTCTCGGCCGCCGCCACCGCCAACTCGCCCGCGTGCCGCCGCTCGAGCGGCTCCAGGCGCACCAACTCGCCCTCCAGAAGCGCCCCTTGCGGTGTGAGCCGTATGAACGGTGTGAACGTCACCCTGTCGGGTCCTTCCGCAGCAGCCGGCCCAGTTCCGCGAACGCCTCGTGGAAACCGGGGAAAGTCTTGCGGACGCAGCCAGGATCGTCGAACGAGATTCCGGGGACGCGCAGCCCGGTCACGGCGAAGGACATGACGATGCGGTGGTCGCCGTGGGTCTTGATCTCCGTACCCGCGAGAGAGTCGTCCGTGGCGGGGTGGATCTCGATCCAGTCGTCGCCCGTGGTCACCGCCGCGCCCAGCCGCCGGAGGTTCTGCGCGCAGGCCTCCAGGCGGTCGCACTCCTTCACGCGCGTGTTCGCCACGTCCTCGATGCGGACGGGTCCGGAGGCGAAGGGCGCGATCGCGGCGAGGGTCGGCATGGTGTCCGAGATGTCCCGCATGTTGACCGTCACGCCGTGGAGTTCGCCGGTCCCGGACACCGTCGTACGGTCCGCGCCGACGTCCACCCGGGCGCCCATCCGGCGCAGTACGTCCACGAAAGCCAGGTCGCCCTGGAGTGCGCCGGCGCCGAGGCCGGGCACGGTCACCTCGCCGCCGGTCAGCGCCGCCGCCGCGAAGAAGTAGCTCGCGGTGGAGGCGTCGGGCTCGATCCGGTACGTCGTCGCGCGGTAGCCGCCCGGCGGGACGACGTACGTGTCGCCCTCGCGGCCGACCTCCACCCCGAACGCCCGCATCATCGCGAGCGTGATCTCGACGTACGGCGCCGAGACCAGGTCCGTGACCGTGATGCGCAGGCCGGTGCGGGTGAGCGGGCCGAGCAGGAGGAGGGCGGTCAGGTACTGGGAGGACTGGCCGGCGTCCAGCACCACCGCCCCGCCCTCGACGCCGGCCGCCCGCACGGTCAGCGGATGGTGGCCCTCCGCCGCCTCGTGCCGCAGGTCCACGCCCAGGTCGCGCAGGGCGCGGGTGAGCGGGAGGAGGGGGCGGCGGCGCATCTGGGGGGAGGCGTCGAAGCGGTACGTGCCGTGGCCGGTGGCGGCGAGGGCGGGCAGGAAGCGCGCGGTGGTCGCGCCGTCCCGGCAGTGCACGTCGGCCTCGGCGAGCGCCGGTCCCTGCGGGCGGCCGTCGACCTGCCAGGCGTCCGGGGTCCGTCCGACGCGGTAGCCGAGCCGGGTCAGGCCCTCGGCGAACCCCTCGGTGTCGTCGGACCGCAGGGGCCGTCGGAGGGTGGTGACTCCGTCGGCGGCCGCGGCCAGGAACAGGGCGCGGGCGGTGATGGACTTGGAACCGGGGAGGTCGACGAGTGCCATGCCCCTCATGATCCCGCGCCGCCGCGCCCCCCTGCCGGTACGTCCACGGGATGGACGAGGGTCGAGGCGGCGGACCGCGTGTGAACAGCCGGGGGGACGGAGGGCCCCGCCGTCCTCCTCGCCGGTGCCAGTGACGTCAGTGCCACGCCGACCACCAGCAGGGCCGCCGCGCACCAGCGCAGGCCGCTCACCGACTCGCCGAGGAACATCGCGGCCGACGACATGCCGAAGACGGGGACCAGGAGGGAGAAGGGCGCCACCGTGGACGCCGGGTGGCGGTGCAGCAGCCAGCCCCAGGCGCCGAAGCCGAAGACGGTGGTGACCCAGGCGACGTAGACGACGGTGCCCGCGCCCTGCCAGTCCAGGGCGCGCAGCGCGGCCAGGTCCCGGGACGGGCCCTCGACGAGGAGGGACAGGGCGAGCAGCGGCAGCACCGGGACCGTGCTCACCCACACCATGAAGTTCAGCGCGTCCGGCGGGGACGCCTTGCGGGTGAGGACGTTCGACGCGCCCCAGCACATCGCCGCGACGATGACCAGGGCGAACGCGCCGAGCGGGCCCGAAGCGCCCTCGTCGACGGCGGCGACGCCGATGCCGGCGAGGGCGACGCCCATGCCCGACAGGCGGACGCGGGTGGGGCGTTCGCCGAGCGCGACGAAGGCGATGACGGCGGTGAACACCGACTGTATCTGCAGGACCAGCGAGGACAGTCCGGCCGGCATCCCCGCGGCCATCCCGCTGAACAGCAGCCCGAACTTGGCCACCCCCAGCACCAGTCCCACGGCCACGATCCACTTCCAGGCCACCTTCGGACGGCCCACGAAGAACACCGCGGGCAGCGCCGCCACCAGGAAGCGCAGGGCGGAGAAGAGCAGCGGCGGGAAGTGGTCGAGGCCGATCTCGATGACGGTGAAGTTCACGCCCCAGACGGCGGCGACGAGGACGGCGAGGGCGAGGTGGGAGGGACGCATACGGTGATGATCACCGGGGCGGACCCTTTAGCACCAGCGATGATTGCTGCATGGTTGGATGAAGCAACGCTACTGAAACGCTACTGAACCGAACGCTACTGAGGGGATTCACGGTGCTCGATCTTCAGCGGCTGCGCGCTCTGCACGCCGTCTCCGTCCACGGCACCGTCGGCGCGGCGGCCGTCGCCCTCGGCTACACCTCGTCGGCGGTCTCCCAGCAGATCGCCAAGCTGGAACGGGAGACCCGCACGGTCCTGCTGGAGCGCGAGGGGCGCGGTATCCGGCTCACCGACGAGGCACTCCAACTGGCCGCCACAGCAAAGGAGTTGCTGGCGATCGTCGAGCGCGCCGAGACCGAGCTGGAGGAGCGGCGCGGGGTGCCGGCCGGGCGGCTGGCGATCGCCGCGTTCGCCTCGGCGGCGCGCGGGCTGCTGCCCTCGGTCCTGGCCGACCTGGCCCGCCGGCACCCCGCCCTGGACGCCCGGCTCACCGAGGTCGACCCGCATCTGTCGGTGGACCTGGTCGCGAAGGGCGCCGTGGACCTCGCCGTCGCGCACGACTGGGACATCGCGCCGCTGCCCGCCCCGGCCGGCGTGGAGCAGGCCGTGATCGGGGACGACCTGTGCGACCTGCTCGTCCCCGAGGGCCACCCCTTCGTGGGGCGGACGACCGTACGGCGGGAGGAGCTGGGCGGCGAGCGGTGGATCTGCCAGCCGCCGGGCCGGGTCTGCCACGACTGGCTGCTGCGCACGCTGCGCGCGGCGGGACACGAGCCGGACGTCGTCCACACCGCCGACGAGAACCCGACCCTCGTCGCCCTGGTCGCCGCCGGCCTCGGCGTCGCCCTCATCCCCCGGCTCGGCCGCGGCCCCCTGCCCGCCGGCGTGGTCGAGGTACCGCTCGACCCGATGCCCGTACGCCGCCTGTACGCCCTGTGGCGCACGGGCGCGGCCCGCCGACCGGCCATTGCGGAGACGGTACGGACGCTGCGCGAGCAGTGGCCGCGGGCGTCGGCCCACTGATTGCCCACTGAGGCCCACTGAGGCCCTGGGAGGGGCTGGGAGGGGCTGGGAATGCTTGGGGAGGGAGAGAGGGGAGGCCGGAGATGACCGGTTCAGCAGCCCCTCCCGTCACACTCGTCCCGCCCGTCCCGACTTCGGGGAATCCGGGTCCGGGCGGGAACCCTGCCGAGGGCCCGCTCGTCCAACTCGCAGGTTGTCGGACGAGTCACCTCGGTGCGGTGTCGGCCCTCGCTGCTGGCTGCGATCGCTGACCCACCCTCTCCGCCGCACCGCGGGCCCGCCAGCCGAGCCGTCATCGGCGCGCCCCCCTCCAATGCGCCGATGGCGGCGCCCTCGCGGGTAGCGTGCGCCACCGGACCCCCCGCCTCTCCCCACCGGACCCCCGCCGGAAGGAGCGCCCGCATGCCCTCCAGACGTACCGTGCTCGCCGCCACCGCAGGTGTCACCGCCGCCCTCACGGTCGGAGCCGCAGGACCCGCGAGCGATCGCGACCCGATCGGTCTCCTCTCCCGGATGACCCTGGAGGAGAAGGTCGGGCAGGTCTTCGTCTCCCGGGTGTACGGGCATTCGGCGACCGCGCCCGACCAGGTCGACGTCGACGCCAACCTCGCCGAGCTGGGTGTGCGCACGGCCGCCGAGCTGCTCGCCCGCTACCGGCTCGGCGGGATCATCTACTTCACGTGGGCGCACAACACCCGCGCTCCGGCGCAGCTCGCGGACCTCTCGAACGGCATCCAGCGGGCCTCTCTCCAGCAGCCGCGCGGGCTGCCGGTGCTGATCTCCACCGACCAGGAGCACGGCGCCGTCTGCCGGGTGGGCCGGCCCGCCACCCTGTTCCCGGGTGCGATGGCGATCGGGGCGGGCGGTTCGCGCGCCGACGCCCGTACGCTCGGGCGGCTCGCGGGGCGCGAGTTGCGGGCGATGGGCATCCGGCAGGACTACTCCCCCGTCGCCGACGTGAACGTCAACCCGGCCAACCCGGTCATCGGCGTGCGCTCCTTCGGCGCCGATCCGGACGCGGTGGCCGCTCTGGTCGCGGCGGAGGTCGAGGGGTTCCGGGCGGCGGGGGTGGCGGCGACCGCCAAGCACTTCCCCGGGCACGGCGACACGGCCGTCGACAGCCACACCGGCTTCCCCGTCATCACCCACACCCGTGCGGTGTGGGAGGCGCTGGACGCGGTGCCGTTCCGGGCGGCGATCGCGGCCGGCGTCGACTCCCTGATGACCGCGCACATCCTGGTCCCCGCCCTCGACGACTCCGGCGACCCCGCCACCCTCTCCCGCCCCATCGTCACCGGCATCCTGCGCGAGACGCTCGGCTACGACGGGGTCGTGGTCACCGACGCCCTCGACATGGCGGGCGTGCGCACCAAGTACGGCGACGACCGGGTGCCCGTGCTCGCCCTCAAGGCCGGCGTCGACCAACTCCTCAACCCGCCCAAGCTGGACGTGGCGTTCAACGCCGTGCTGACGGCCGTCCGGAACGGGGAGCTGACCGAGGCACGGCTCGACGAGTCGGTCCTGCGGATCCTGCGCCTGAAGGAACGGCTGGGACTTTTCGACGAGCCGTACGTCAGCCCGGCCGACGTCGGGCGGACGGTCGGCGCGCGGGCGCACCTCGCGGCGGCCGACGAGATCGCCGAGCGGACGACGACACTTCTCCTCAACGAGGGTCCGGTGCTGCCCCTGTCCCCCCGCACCCATCCCCGCCTCCTGATCCTCGGCGCCGACCCGGCCTCGCCGACCGGCACCACCGGCCCGCCCACCACCGTCCTCGCCGCCGCCCTCACCGCCCTGGGCTTCGAGGCGACCGCCCTGTCCACGGGCACGGACCCGGCACCCGAGACGATCACTCAGGCACTCAAAGCGGCGGGCGCGGTCGACGCCGTCGTGGTCGCCACGTACAACGTCACGGCGGACAGTGCGCAGCGGACGCTGGTCGAGCGGTTGGTGGAGCAACTGGCGGTGACCGGGCGGCCGGTGGTCGCGGTGGCGATCCGCAACCCGTACGACGTCGCCCAACTGCCTTTCGTACAGGCCTGCTTGGCCACCTACTCCTGGACCGACGTCGAACTGCGGGCCGCCGCGAGGGTGATCGCCGGGACGGTCGAACCGCGCGGGAAGCTGCCGGTGCCCGTGCAGCGGGCGGACGATCCGACGCGGGTGCTGTATCCGACCGGGCACGGACTGACGTATGAGAGGTAGCTACGCCGGGCGTCGGGCGTGCGCCCCTCACCACGCGCGAAGCATCCCGCGCGGCTGGCGTGCGCCGGGCGTCGCGGGTCACTCTGGGGGATGCCCAGTTCCCGGAGCCCGAGGAGTCCCCGGTGCGCCGGGTCGTGATCCTGTGGGCCGCCGCCCTGCTCCTGACGGCGTGTCAGGCGTGCCAGGTCCTCGGTCCGGACAGCGCGTCGACGGCCTCGCGGACGCCCGCCTCCCCGGCCCCCGGCTCCGGCTTCGGCACGCTCTTCCTCGGCGTCGGCGAGTGCAGTTCCTTCGGGACGACCAGTTTCACCGAGGTGCCGTGCGGCGGTGAACGGGCGGCGGCGCGGGTCGTCGCCCGGCACGACGGCGAGGTCGGCGAGGGCCCGCTCTGCCCGCCGACCACCGACTTCGTCCTGCACATCGGCGCACAGCCGACTCAGACCGGCACCGACTCCGCCGGTTTCATCCCGCAGGGGTACGCCTGTATGCGCAACCTTCAGCCGCCGCACCCCGGCGACCCGGGCGCCGGCGGCGGCCCCCGCACGATCGTCGGCGACTGTGTCGGCGGCACGGACGGCGGCCGGGTCCGGGAGACGGCGTGCGACGGGTCGGGGGCCGGGACACCGCGGTACGAGGTGACGAAGGCCGTGGACGTCCGCGCGCACTGCCCGGCGTCCACGGCCCTCTACGTCCAACTCGGCGGCGACACCCACCCGGTGGGCTGCGCGCGGCCGCTCTGAGTCACGTCACGTCACGTCACGGGCGCAGCGCGGGCTCCCGTTCCACGTCCCGCACGTCCAGCTTCGCGTCGAACTTCGCCAGCGGTTTGGCCTGGGCGACGGCGGTGGCGGCGACGCCCGCCCAGTCCAGGATCCGGGCCGTGGCCAGCGACTTCTGGTCCGCGACGAGACCGGCGACGTTCGCGCCGTGGTTCAGGCCGGGGGCCGTGAAGACGTACGAGTCCTTCGCGCCCTTGCCGAGCCGGAACTGCTCCGCGCCCCACGGGTCGTTCTGGCCGTAGACGAAGAGCATGTGCCGGGCGTGGTGCCTGACCCAGGTGTCGACGTCCCGCATCGCGCCCGGCTGGAACGTCATCGGGATGTCGCGGGGGACGAAGTTGCGCGGCGGCTGGTAGCCGTAGCGGATGTACTGCTTCTCGATGGCCGGGAAGTGGATGGTGGGAGCGCCCAGTTGGGTGCCGGCCTGGTAGTAGTACGGGGTGTACGTCTCCAGGCCCTGGTCGGCGTAGGCGGAGAAGCCGGAGATCGTGTCGATCGAGTCGAAGATCTCGTCGTCCGTGGCGGTCGCCGCGTTCGCGGGGATCGTGGCGCAGTCCGACAGCAGGCTGTACTGCCAGAAGCCCCAGACGTAGTCGAGCACCACGGCCTCGTAGGCGCGGTCGAGGCTGCCGATGGTGGTGAACGTGTAGCCGTTGTCCGCCGCGTACGCCTCGTACTTCTTCTCCAGCGGCTCCCGGCGCACGAGCGCCTCGCGCTGTACGGCGTTCAGCCGGTCGCGGCACTCCTTGGTGCCGACGCGGGCGAAGAAGCGGTCGTAGGCGGAGTCCTCGTCGTTGACGACGTCGTTGGGGGCGACGTAGGCCACCACGCCGTCCATGTCGCGCGGGTAGAAGCGCTCGTAGTACGTCGCCGTCATGCCGCCCTTGGAGCCGCCGGTGGAGATCCACTTCTGGGGGTAGATCTTCTTCAGCGCCTGGAAGATGCGGTGCTGGTCGCTCGCCGCCTGCCAGATGTCCAGCTTGGACCAGTCGGCCGGGTCGGGGCGGGAGGGGTTGAAGAAGCGGTACTCCATGGAGACCTGGTTGCCGTCGACGATCTGGGTCGGCTCGCGGCGGCTGGGGGTGGTGGAGACGTTGTAGCCGCCGGTGTAGAAGACCGTGGGGCGGCTGACGTCCTTGTGCAGCACCGTGATGCGCTGCTGGAAGGTGCCCTTGGACGGGTGCCGGTGGTCGACCGGCTGCGTGTAGGTGAGGACGAAGTAGCGGTAGCCGGGATACGGCTTCTCCTGGACCAGGCTCATGCCCGGGACGGAGAGCAGCCGGTCCTTGATGTCCGTCGGCTCCGGCTGGGCAGCGGTCGCCGCTCCGGCCGTGCTCAGCGTGCCTATGAGCACGGTGAGCGCCAGCAGCCATCTGAGCGCTTTGCGCATGCGCGTGCACCCTTCCCTGTGAGACAGATGTGCACCCGGAAGCTATCCGGGGCAACGCCCGTCGCACCAGAGGGGATTGCCCTACGCCAGGTTCAGGTCCAGGTCCGGACTCGGGTTCGCGTTCAGCACAGGATCCAGCCCGAGCTGTAGGACCCGCCGCCCACCGAGCCCCGCACCCACACGCACCGGTGTCCCGCGTAGACCTGCACCACCGGCGAACTGCGCGTGTGCTGCCTCGACTTGGGTACGGCGACCAGGCCGCGCGCCTGCACACTCACCCCGATCAGCCGCTTCGTGCCGGGCTTCTTCTGGACGGTGTAGGCGCAGAACAGGCCGCCGTCCTTGTGCACCAGCACGGAGCCGGTGGAGAAGGGCAGGGTACGTACCTGCCGCCCCGTACAGGAGGCGGCGGGCGCCGCATGGGCGCGGGCCGGTGCCGCGACGGCGAGCAGCGCGGCAACGATCAGCAGAACCAGCCCCCCGACCAGCCGCCGCCCCGCCGCACTCCCCCCGTCCTCTCCGCTCCCTCTGGTCCCAGGTCCCCAAGTCCCCCCTGTGCCCACAGTCCCCGTCCCCTCCCCACCTCGCCGACGCATCCGATGGCCGTACAGGCGTACGGACGCGCGGCGGGTGTCGGATGGTTGCGCGACGACCGTCACAGGGACGCGCTCACCGACTCCTCGGGCTCGGGTGCGCCGACGAAGGTCCGCCACAGGCGCGCGTAGCGCCCGCCGAGGGCGAGGAGTTCGTCGTGCGTGCCGTCCTCCACCACCCGGCCGTGGTCCATCACCACGACGCGGTCCGCGCGGGCGGCGGTGGTCAGGCGGTGGGCCACCACCAGGGTCGTGCGGCGGCCCGCGAGGCGGTCCGTGGCCTGGTTGACCTGGCCTTCCGTGGCCAGGTCAAGGGCGGCGGTCGCCTCGTCGAGGAGCAGGACGTCCGGGTCGACGAGTTCGGCGCGGGCCAGTGCGATCAACTGGCGCTGGCCGGCGGAGAGGTTGCGGCCGCGCTCGGCGACCTCGTGGAGGTAGCCGCCGTCGAGGGTGGCGATCATCTCGTGCGCGCCGACCGCCCGCGCCGCCGCCTCCACCTCGGCGTCGGTGGCGGCGGGCCGCCCGTAGGCGATGGCGTCGCGGACGGTGCCGGGGAAGAGGTACGCCTCCTGCGGGACGACTCCGAGGCGGTGGCGGTACGAGGTCAGGTCCAGGGAGCGCAGATCCGTGCCGTCGACCGTGACCCGGCCGCCGGTGGGGTCGTAGAAGCGGGCCACCAGCTTGACGAGGGTCGACTTGCCCGCGCCGGTCTCGCCGACGAACGCGACCGTCTGGCCGGCCGGGATGCTCAACTCGATGCCGGTCAGGGCCTCTTCCTCCGCCCCGTACTGGAAGTGCACGTCCTCGAAGGCGATGTCGCCGCGCAGCGAGAGCACTTCGAGCGGCTCGTCGGCGGACTTCGTGGACGTCGGCTCCCGCAGCAACTCCTGGATGCGGCCCAGCGATACGGTCGCCTGCTGGTAACCGTCGAAGACCTGCGAGAGCTGCTGGACGGGGGCGAAGAACAGGTCGATGTACAGGAGGTACGCGACCAGCGCGCCGGTCGTCAGCGTCGCCGCGTCGACCCGGCCCGCGCCCACGATCAGTACGGCCGCCGCCGCGACCGACGACAGGAACTGCACGAAGGGGAAGTAGACGGAGATCAGCCACTGGCCCCGGATGCGCGCCACCCGGTAGTCGTCGCTGGCCTGCGCGAACCGTGTCGCGCCGGCCCGCTCGCGCCGGAAGGCCTGCACGATCCTGAGCCCGGACACCGACTCCTGGAGGTCGGCGTTGACCGACGACACGCGCTCGCGGGCGAGTTCGTACGCCTTCACGCTCGCCCTGCGGAAGAAGTAGGTGGCGATGATCAGGGGCGGGAGCGTCGCGAAGACGACGAGGGCGAGCTGTACGTCGATCACCAGCAGGGCGACCAGGATGCCGAAGAAGGTGACGACCGAGACGAAGGCGGTGACCAGACCGGTCTGCAGGAACGTGGACAGGGCGTCGACGTCGGTCGTCATCCGCGTCATGATCCGGCCGGTCAACTCCCGTTCGTAGTAGTCGAGTCCGAGCCGCTGGAGCTGGGCGAAGATCTTCAGGCGGAGGGTGTAGAGGACGCGTTCGCCGGTGCGGCCGGTCTTGCGGATCTCGCCGGTCTGCGCGATCCACTGCACCAGCACCGCGAGCAGGCCGAGCAGCGAGGCGGCCCAGACCGCGCCCAGCGCCATCCTGCTCACGCCCTGGTCGATGCCGTGCCGGATCAGCACCGGCAGCAGCAGGCTCATCCCGGCGTCGACGGCGACCAGGCCGAGGCTGACGAGGAGCGGGGCGCCGAAGCCGTGCAGCAGCCTGCGCAGGCCGTAGGACTCCTCGGGCTGCACCGCCTGCCCCTCGTCGATGCCGGGGGTGTCGGTGGCCGGGGGCAACTCCTCGATCTGGGCGAGGAGTTCGGGGGTGGCCGACAGGTCGGAGAGCGTGCTGTCCCGTGGCTCACGGTCGCCGGTCCACAGCCGGGGCGTCACCCCGCGCTCGGCGTCGAACTCGGCGTCCAGTTCGTCGCGGACGGAGGTGTCCTCGCCCGGCGCGGGCGGCTGGCCGTGGCCGGGCGAGACGCCGCCGAGCTCGTCCGGGTCGGTGAGCAGGCGGCGGTAGAGCGGGGAGCGTTTCTGGAGTTCCTCGTGGGTGCCGAGGTCGGCGAGGCGTCCGGCGTCGAGGACGGCGATGCGGTCGGCGAGGCCCAGGGTGGAGCGGCGGTGGGCGATGAGGAGGGTGGTGCGGCCCTCCATGACCTGTGCCAGCGCCTCGTGGATCTCGTGTTCGACGGCCGCGTCCACGGCGGAGGTGGCGTCGTCGAGGATCAGCAGGCGAGGGTCGGTGAGGATCGCGCGGGCGAGCGCGACGCGCTGGCGCTGGCCGCCGGAGAGGGTGAGGCCGTGCTCGCCGACCTTCGTGTCGTAGCCCTCGGGCAGCTCGGCGATGAACCCGTCGGCCTGGGCGACGCGGGCGGCCTCCTCGATCTGCTCCGGGGTGGCGTCGGGACGGCCGTACGCGATGTTGGCGCGGACCGTGTCGGAGAAGAGGAAGGAGTCCTCGGGGACCAGGCCGATCGCGGCCCGCAGCGAGTCGAAGGTCAGCTCGCGGACGTCGTGGCCGCCGATCAGGACCGCGCCCCGGGTGACGTCGTAGAAGCGGGGCACGAGCAGGGAGACCGTCGACTTGCCCGAGCCGGACGAACCGACGACGGCCAGGGTCTCACCGGCGCGGATCTCGAGGCTGAGGCCGTCGAGAACGGGGCGCTCATGGTCGTAGCCGAAGGAGATGTCGTCGAACTCGACCGTCGCCGGGGCGTCGGCGGGGAGTTCCTTCGTGCCGTCGGTCATGGACGGCTCGGTGTCGATGAGCTCCAGGACGCGTTCGGTGCCCGCGCGGGCCTGCTGGCCGACCGTGAGGACCATCGCCAGCATCCGGACCGGGCCGACGAGCTGGGCGAGATAGGTGGAGAACGCGACGAACGTACCGAGCGTGATGTGCCCGCGCACGGCCAGCCAGCCACCGACCGCCAGCATGGCGACCTGCCCGAGGGCCGGGACCGCCTGGAGGGCGGGGGTGTACGCCGAGTTCAGCCGGATCGTGCGCAGCCGGCCCGCGAACAGCCGGCGGCCGACCTCGCGCAGCTTGCCCGTCTCCTGGTCCTCCTGCCCGAAGCCCTTCACCACGCGGACGCCGCTCACCGCGCCGTCGACGACGCCCGCGACCGCCGCCGCCTGCGCCTGCGCGTACCAGGTGGCCGGGTGCAGCTTCGTACGGCTGCGCTTGGCGATGTACGCGAGGGCCGGTGCCACGGCGAGCGCGACCAGGGTGAGCGGGAGCGACAGCCACGCCATGATCACCAAGGAGATCAGGAAGAGGAGCACGTTCCCGATCGTCATCGGGAGCATGAACAGCAGGCCCTGGATGAGCTGGAGGTCGCTGGTGGCACGGCCGATGACCTGCCCGGTGGACAGCTCGTCCTGGCGGCGGCCGTCGAGCCGGGTGATCGTCTCGAACATCTCGGTCCGCAGGTCGTGCTGGACGTCGAGAGCGAGCCGGCCACCGTAGTAGCGGCGGACGTAGGTCAGGGCGTACACGACGAGCGCGGCGGCGAGGAGGGCTCCCGCCCAGGGGGCCATGGCGCGGGTGTGGCCGCCGATGACGTCGTCGATGATCACCTTGGTGACCAGCGGGACCAGCGCCATGACGGCCATGCCGGCGAGCGAGGAGCCGAGCGCGAGGACGACGTCCGTCGGGTGCCGCCATGCGTAACCTGCCAGGCGGTGTGCCCAGCCTCGCGGTGTCTCCCCCTGCTGCGCTGCCACCCCGGTGCCTTCCTTCAGCCCTTCAGACCCCGACCTGCCGGCCTGATCTTCCGGAAGGCACCAACGTTGAACGGGGCGGATTTCATCCCGCCGCAACAATTCGCTCCGCGGTTCGGCCGCGTTTCGGGTGCAGCGCCGTGGGGGCTGGTCGCGCAGTTCCCCGCGCCCCTACCTTGCGACCCTCACCCGCAGAAAATAGAAACGGGTGATCTGCGCCGCGTTCTGGTTGTCGTCGCTGACCAGGAGGACCTTGAGGCGGCCCCTGGCCTGGCCCGTGATGACCATGCCCTCGATGTTGTCGAGGAGGGGGTTCTGCTGGGGCTGCTTGGCGGTCGCTCCCAGGGACGGGCAGGTCACCAGGTCCGTCAGCAGGGTCTTCCTGATCAGGCGGACGCCGCTCTGGCCGTCCGTGAGGTTCTCGACACCGCTCGTGTCCGTCGCGTGGCGCGGGTCGGCCAGGTAGAGGCGGACCGTGTTGCCGACGCCCGAGGTGAAACCGCGCTCCAGGACGAGCAGGCGGCCGTCGGGGGTGGCCTGCACCTCGGGGACGCCGAGCCCGGCGCCCGCGTCGGTGCGGTAGGCGTACTGGGCGCCGAGCTCGAAGCCCCCGCCCTTGCCCGTGGTCCCGGTACCGGTCCTGTTCCAGGTCTGGAAACGGACGATGTTCGTGGCGTCCCCGGAGATCGCGTACTCCATCGACGCGAGGAGGGTGTGTCCGCCGGGCAGGAGGGTCAGGCCCTCGAAGGTCTGGTTGGCGGTGGCGCGCCCGGCGGGGGCGACGAGCAGCGCGGGCGGCACCGGAAGCCGGTCGAGGAGCCGGCCCGCGCGGCTGTAGCGGCGGATCGACGGCTCGGTCTCGGAGGTGACCAGCCGGGTGCCGTCCCGGTCCACGACCAGGCCCTCGGAGTCGAGGGCGGCGCCCTTCTCGTCGGCGAGCGGGACGACCGCCTTCGGGGCGAGGGTCGTCGTGTCCAGGTCGAAGAGGGCGGAGCGGTCGGAGAGGGCCGCGAGGGAGCCGTGCCCGTCCACGGCGAGCGCGGAGAGGTTTCCGACGAAGGTGCCGTCGTAGGCCGTCTTGTCGAGGGCGTCGGAGAAGCGGTCGATGGCGACGGAGGGTGAGCAGGCGTGGCCGGTGCCCGGGTGGGCACTGGCGGCGGCGGGCCCGGCGGCAGTGACGGAGGTGGCCGCCGCCAGGCCTGCGGCGAGGGCGGCGATTACGGTTCGCAGACGCATGGACGTCACCGTAGGACGGGGTGGTGACGGCCGGTAGGACTGTTGGTTAAAGATCGTGGCCCGGCCACGGACCCGGCCGGTCAGGAGGCCGCGAGGTCCTTGTGGATGACCTTGGCGACGCCCTGGATGGTCGCGATGCCGTAGTTCATCGTGCTGTTGCCGTGGGTGAGGACGGTCATGCTGTAGTCGTGGCCGCCGCCCTTGAAGGTGCCGACGCTGTGCACCCGCCAGCCGAGCGTGGCGCGCGACAGCCACCCGTTCTTCACGTGCCAGGTGACACCGGCCGGAACGCCGTACGGCGTGCCCCAGCGCTGGGCGGCGACGACCTGGCCCATCAACTGGTTGACGTAGGCGCGCGAGGCGTCGGTGAGGACCGTGTTCTTGGCCGTGAGCAGGTTCAGCAGCTTCTGCTCGTCGGTGACCGTGATCTGGGTCAGCCCCCAGTAGCCATTGGCGCCCGGCTTGGTCAGGGTCATCTTGGCGGCCGTCAGGAAGTTCTTGATCCGCGTCGGACCGAGCTGCTTCCACAGGGTGGAGGTGGCGGCGTTGTCCGACTTGGTGATCATGGCCGTGGCGAGGGACTTCTCCCGGCTGGTCAGCGCCCGGCCGGTCTTCTGCGCGTCCCACAGCAGCGCGGACAGGACGGTGACCTTGACGACGCTGGCCGAGTCGTAGGCGGTGGTGGCGCGCAGGGTGCAGGTGGTGTTGGTGGTGCGGTCGTACAGACCGACGGCGACCGTGCCCGTGCGTCCCACGAGCGCGGCGGTGATGTCCTTCTTCAGCTTGGCCGCGAGGGCCGCCTTGGACGACGTACAACTGACGGTCGGGGTGGCGGCCGAGGCGGGTGCGGCGACGGCCACGCCGGTTATGAGGAATCCGGCGCCGAACGCGGTGGCGACCAGTCCTCTCCTGCTCCTAGGTCTTACGGTCCGGTGAGTCATGCCCAGCTTGACTCATCAGTTCGTATGAATGGTTGTACGAAATGGTTCGGGTATTGGGCAAAGCCTGAGCAATCCGTTACCGGCCCCTGTGCGTCTTCACAGGTCGCGGCCAGCTTCGGCACAGCGACCACCCACAACCGGCGTACAGCATCGCAGGGTGACCTCAGCCACCGATCCACTCCCCCGACCGACCGCGCCCCCCGGGTCCCCCGCTTCCCTGGCGTCTCCCGCGTCCCCCGTGCCCGCGGACTGGGCGCCGCCGGCGGCTGCCGGTCTGGCGCCGCCCGAGGGCAAGGCGCCGCGCTGGTCGTTGCCCGCGCTGCTCGCGATCCTCGCCCTGGCGGCCGTGCTCTACGGCTGGAACCTGTCGTCGAACAGCCTCAACAGCTTCTACAGCTCCGCCATCTACAGCGGTACGAAGAGCTGGGAGGCGTGGTTCTTCGGCTCGCTCGACGCCGGGAACTTCATCACCGTCGACAAGCCGCCCTTCGCGCTCATGATCATGGGCCTGTCCTGCCGGATCTTCGGGTTCGGCACCTGGCAGATGATGGCCCCGGAGATCGCGGCGGCGCTGGGCACGATCTGGATCCTGCACTCGTCCGTGAAGCGGGTCTTCGGGCATGTGGCGGCCACCATCACCGCGCTCGTCCTCGCGCTGACGCCGATCACCGTCGCCATCAACCGCGACAACAACCCGGACACGATCCTCGTCCTGCTGATGGTCGCGGGCGCGGCCCTCGCGCTGCGCGCCACCCGCGACGACCGGCTGCTGCCGCTCATCGGCTCCGCCGTCTGCTTCGGGCTCGCCTTCAACACCAAGATGCTCCAGGGCTACATCGCCCTGCCCGCCGTCTTCGCCGTGTACGTGTACGCGTCGAAGCTGGGGTGGAAGAAGAAGGCCGTCAACCTCGCGCTCGCGGCGGTGGCGCTGGCCGTCGCCAGCTTCTGGTGGGCGACGGCGGTCTCGCTGGTGCCCGCCGAGGACCGTCCCTACATCGGCGGTTCGACGGACGGCAGCGCCTGGGACCTGATCATGGGCTACAACGGGCTGGGCCGGGTCCTCGGCGGCGAGGGCAACGGCGGAGGCGGCGGGGGTGGCGGCGGCACCTTCGCCGGGACCGCCGGCATCGGACGGATGTTCAACGACGTCCTCGGCGGCCAGATCTCCTGGCTGATCCCCTTCGCGGGCATCGCGCTGGTCGCCGGGCTCGTGCTGTGCGGGCGCGCCCCGCGCACCGACCTCACCCGTGCCGCGCTGGTGCTGTGGGGCGGCTGGCTGGTGCTGCACTACCTGACCTTCGCCATGGCCGAGGGCACCATGCACCCGTACTACACGACCGCGCTCGCCCCGGGCATCGCGGCGCTGTGCGGGGGCGGCGGCGTGATGCTGTGGCGCGCCTTCCGCAGCGGCGACGCGAAGTGGTCGTGGGTGCTGCCCGCGGGGCTGATCGTCACCGGCGGCTGGGCGATCGTGCTGCTGCGCCGGGCCAGCGGGTGGAACACCTGGCTGTGGCCGGTGATCGGCGTGGCCATGGTGCTCGCCGTGGTGGGGCTGTTCGTGCTGCGGTCGGCCGGCTCCGGTACGCGGCTGCGGCTGCTCGGGGTGTCCGTCGCCGCGGCGATCGTGGCGGCCCTCGCGGGTCCGACGGCGTACGCCGTCTCGCCCGCGTTCGGTTCCACCAGCGGCATGATGGGCGGCGTCAACCCGACCGCGGGTCCCTCGACCGGGGGCGGCATGGGCGGTCCCGGCGGCGGCGGTGGCGGTGGCCGGGGCGGCTTCGGCGGCAACGGTGGCGGCAACGGCGGGGGCGGTAACGGTGGTCCCGGTGGCCAGACGCAGGGCGGCACGCAGCAGGGCGGCCAGGCGGGCGGGGAGTTCCCCGGCGGCAGCGGCAGCGGTCAGATGACGCCGGGTGGCGGCACCGGGGAAATCCCGCAGGGCGGCCAACAGGGCGGTGCCGGCGGGGAGTTGCCCGGTGGCGGCACCCAGGGTGAGCGTGGGACCGGCGGTGGGCCCGGTGGCGGCGGAGGCGGCATGGGCGGTGGCGGCGGCGGTATGGGCGGCGCCGACAGCGGACTCATCTCGTACCTGGAGAAGCACCAGGACGGCGCCAAGTGGCTGATCGCGGTGTCGAATTCGCAGAGCGCTGGCCAGATGATCCTGAGCACTGGCAAGCCCGTCATCTCCATGTGGGGCTTCACCGGCTCTGACCAGGCGATGACGCTCGCCAAGCTCAAGGAACTGGTGAAGAAGGGCGAGTTGCACTACATCCAGCTCGGCGGCGGCATGGGCGGTGGCGGCGGAATGGGCGGCAACAACAGCCTGAACCAGGAACTCACCACCTGGGTGCAGAAGAACGGGACGGCGGTGAAGGAGAGCGAGTACAGCAAGAGCACGTCGTCGAACTCCGGGTCCGCCACGACCTCCGAGTCCGGAACGTCGTCCAGCTCGGAATCCGGCACCTCCGGCACCACCTCCAACACCTCCACCGTCTACCGGCTGGACCCCTCCGACGTGAGCTGATCCTCACCTCGACCGGCACCGCGGTCGGCACCCCGACCGGCACCTCGACCGGCTCAGCACCAACGGCCCCTGACTCTCCTGTCAGGGGCCGTTTCGTTGCCGTCGCGTCATGTCAACTCGCGTAGACCTGGGGCAATTTGCCCGTTCCCGTCATCTGATCGACATGTCAGATTCATTGTCACGACCGCATGTGCATGTCACTCTCCCGATTGCCGCCTCCAATCCACCCGCGTAGATCGGACACCCCACATGCTGGCGACACGCATACGCCGATGGAAGTCGGTGGCGCTTGCCACCACTGCCGTCCTGGTCGGCCTCACCGCGCCCGCGCTCACGGCGACCCCCGCCGCCGCGACCACCACGGCGTACGACTCGACGTACTACAAGGACGCGGTCGGCAAGTCCGGCACGAGCCTGAAGTCGTCCCTGCATACGATCATCAGCGCCAACGTCACGAAGATCTCGTACTCCGCGGTCTGGAACGCGCTGAAGGTCACCGACCAGGACCCGAACAACAGCAGCAACGTGATCCTGCTGTACAGCGGCGTCTCGCGCAGCAAGTCCCTCAACGGCGGCGACCTCGGCGACTGGAACCGCGAGCACGTGTGGGCCAAGTCCCACGGCGACTTCGGCGAGGTGACCGGTCCCGGCACCGACCTGCACCACCTGCGGCCCGCGGACGTGCAGGTCAACAGCATCCGCGGCAACCTGGACTTCGACAACGGCGGCAGCACGGTCTCGGGCGGCGGCGGCAGCCTCGTCGACTCGGACTCCTTCGAGCCGCGCGACGCCGACAAGGGCGACGTGGCCCGCATGATCCTCTACATGGCGGTCCGCTACGACGGCGGCGACGGCTTCGCCGACCTGGAGCCCAACGAGAAGGTCAACAACGGCAGCAACCCGTACATCGGCAAGCTGTCCGTCCTCAAGCAGTGGAACGACGAGGACCCGCCGAGCGCCTTCGAGGAGAAGCGCAACCAGACCATCTACGACACCTACCAGCACAACCGCAACCCGTTCATCGACCACCCGGAGTGGGTCGAGTCGATCTGGTAGGACGCGCTACGGCAGCCACCGCAGCCGACAACCGCAGACACCAGCACAGGGCCCTCCCGGCAACTCCGGGAGGGCCCTGCGCCGTTCGCCCCCGTCTTTCCGTATCGGACTTTCCATATCGGGTTTTCCATATCGAACGACGAATTCCCTCACACCGGCGATGTGGATCTTCATCCCGGGCATGTCGCGGGCCGGGCCGGAAGCATGGGGTGCGCCGAGGCGACAGCCGAGGCGATTCCGATCCCCCTTTCGCTTCCTCTTTCCCGGAGACCTTCATGAAGCTTCGCGCCTGGTCCTTCGCCGCCGCCCTCGCCCTGACCGCCCTCGCCCTGCCGGCCCAGGAAGCCGCGGCGGCAGCGGCGCCTTCCTGTCCCGACGGCTCGGTCTGCTTCTACAGCGGGGAGGGCTTCGGCGGCAGCACCTGGGAGTGGACCGCCCGCAGCGGCTACCGCGACATGCCGCCCTTCCTCCACGACCACGTCGGCTCCTTCGTCGCCAGCACCCGCGCCTGCTTCATCAACTGGGGTCCGGTCGAGAAGCGGGACGTCTTCAACGGCGACTACCGCTCGCGCTACCAGGGCGACTTCGGCGGCCGGATCGACGGCGTGGGCCCGGGAGCCTGCTGACCCGCCTCACCCCGCTTCACCCCGTTTTATTGCTCGCCCCGGGGAGCGCCGTACCAACGCCACCGCGTCAGGCGCGCGTGACCCGGGATCTCGCCTCGGCCGGTGGCCCAGAGCAGGGTGGGCCACCGGTCGGTGCCGGTCGGGGCGTCGGGGAACAGCCGCGCCAGCACCCGGTCGCACAGCCCGGCATCCGGCGTCCACCCGACCCCGAGGCCCTCGGCGACGTCGTGCAGATGCACCAGCGTCTCGACGACCCCCATGGCGGCGAACCCCTCGGCGTCGGAGACCCCGAAGCCATGATGCGCTCTGACACCCGGCGCGGCCGTCCGCACCATGGCGGTCAGCAACGCCCCACAGGCCTCCAGCACTTGAACCAGCCCGCCCGCCCCGGCCGCCCGATCCGCGAAGATGACGTTCGACGGCCCACCGGGCCGCTTCCGGCTCCATACGAACGCCACCTCGGTGTCCAACGGCGGCTTCTCGGGCCCGAGTTGAGCGGCGTAGGCGAACAGGTCGTCGGCCAGATGCTCGACGGTCTCCCAGCAACTCCACTCCAGAGAACCGGCGTTGACGTCCCAGTCGGCCCCGTCCGCGCTCCGGAGAGCGGCGACGGCCAGCCGGACCGCGTACTGCACATCGTCACCGGTGACAGGCCCGGGACCAGGACCAGGACCAGAACCGGATGATCCATTCACATCAGACATGCCGGGACCCTACCGGTCAGTCCAGGTGGGTGGGCGCGAACATCCGTAGGACCGCCGGGAGTACGAGCACCGAGGGACCGGGCTCGGACAGGGACGTGGCCAGGTCCGTTTCCAGGGTTTCCGGGGACGTCAGGGTCGCCGGTACGCCGAAGGACTCGGCCAGGGCGATGTAGTCCGGGCGGGTCAGGTCGGTCGCCGTGGGCTCGCCGAAGGCGTCCGTCATGTATTCGCGGAGGATGCCGTAGCCGCCGTCGTCGATGATCAGCCAGGTGACGGGGAGGGCGTACTGCTTCGCCGTCGCCAGTTCGGCGATCGAGTAGAGGGCGCCGCCGTCGCCCGAGACCGCGAGGGCCGGACGGGTCGGGTCGGCCGCCGCCGCGCCCAGCGCCGCCGGGAAGGCGTAGCCGAGGCCGCCGGCGCCCTGGGCGGAGTGCATGGTGTTGGGGGCCTTGGGGTCGAAGGCCGACCAGGCCCAGTACGACAGGATCGTCATGTCCCAGAAGGACGGGGAGTCGGCGGGGAGCGCGCTGCGGATCGAAGCCAACAGGCCCTGTTCCAGGGTTCGTTCCTGCGCGGCGATGCGGTCCGTCACCTTCGCGAGGAGCGTCTTGACGCGGGCCTCCGCCGTGTCGTCCACCCGCGCCTCCACCGTTTCCAGCAAGGCCTGGAGTGCCGGCCTCGCGTCCGCGTGGATGCCCAGCGCCGGGTGGTTCGACTCCAGTTTGCCGAGGTCCGCCTCGATCTGGACGACCCGGCCGCGCGGCTTGAACGTGTGGTAGTTGGAGGACAGTTCACCCAGGCCCGAGCCCACCACCAGCAGGACGTCCGCGTCCTCCAGGAAGTCCGTCGTGTGGCGGTCCTCCAGCCAGGACTGGAGGGAGAGGGGGTGGTTCCAGGGGAACGCGCCCTTGCCGCCGAAGGTGGTCACCACCGGGGCCTGGAGTCGCTCCGCCAACCGCCGCAGCTTGCCCGACGCGTCCGACCGCACCACTCCGCCGCCCGCGATGATCGCCGGACGCTCGGCCGTGGACAGCAAGTGCGCCGCCAGCGCCGTCAGTTCGGGGCGCGGGGGCAGTTCCTCCGGGAAGGCGTCGCCGCCCGTCACCACCGGGATGGACGTCTCGGCGAGCAGGACGTCCTGCGGGATCTCCACCCACACCGGCCCGTGCGGAGCCGTCAGCGCCGACTTCCAGGCCGCCTCGATCACCGACGGGATCTGGGACTGCGTACGGACCAGGTGGACCGACTTCACCACGCCCCGGAACGAGGCCGACTGGTCGGGGAGTTCGTGCAGGTAGCCGTGGCGCCCGCCGCCCAGCCCCCGCGTCGGGATCTGGCTGCTGATCGCCAGCACGGGAGCGGAGGCGGCGGCGGCTTCCTGGAGCGCCGCCAGGGACGTCAGCGCGCCCGGCCCCGTCGACAGCAGCAGCGGCGCGGCCTCGCCCGTGATCCTGCCGTACGCGTCCGCCGCGAAGCCCGCGTTGTTCTCCACCCGCAGGCCGATGTAGCGGAGGGAGGAGCGCCGCAGGGCGTCGAACAGGCCCAGCGCGTGCTGGCCGGGCAGGCCGAAGACGGTCGTCGCGCCGAGCCCGGACAGCGTCTCCACGACCAGGTCTCCGCCGGTGCGGCCGGCGGGAGGGTTCAGCGCTGCCTCGATCTGCGCCTCCGTCGGACGCAGCACCAGGTCGTGGTCGTGGGTCACTTGCCCTCGTTCTCCTTGCCCGCCTCACGCGCCGCCGCGATCTGGCGGGACATGATCGTCGTCAGTTCGTACGCCGTGTGGGACGCGGCCACCGACGTGATCTCCGCGTGATCGTACGCGGGGGCCACCTCGACGACGTCCGCCGAGACCAGGTTGCAGCCGGCCAGACCGCGCAGGATCTCCAGCAGCTCCCGGGACGTCATGCCGCCCGCCTCCGGCGTGCCCGTGCCGGGCGCGTGCGCCGGGTCGAGGCAGTCGATGTCGATGGAGATGTAGAGGGGGCGGTCGCCGATGCGCTGACGCAACTGGTCGGCGACCTCGTCGGCGCCGCGCCGGTAGACGTCCGACGACGTGACGATGCCGAAGCCCATCTTCTCGTCGTCCGTGAGGTCCTGCTTGCCGTACAGCGGGCCGCGGATGCCGACGTGCGACAGCGCCGACGTGTCGAGGACGCCCTCCTCCACCGCCCGCCGGAACGGCGTCCCGTGCGTGTACTCCGCGCCGAAGTACGTGTCCCAGGTGTCGAGATGGGCGTCGAAGTGCAGCAGGGCGACCGGGCCGTGCCGCTTCGCGACCGAGCGCAACAGGGGCAGCGCGATGGTGTGGTCGCCGCCGAGGGTCATCAACCGCGCGCCGGCGCCCAGGAGTTCGTCCGCCGCCGCCTCGATGGTGTCGACGGCCTCGTTGATGTTGAACGGGTTCGCCGCGATGTCACCGGCGTCCGCGACCTGTGCCAGCGCGAACGGGGAGGCGTCCTGCGCCGGGTTGTAGGGGCGCAGCAGCCGGGACGCCTCGCGGATCGCGTTGCCGCCGAAGCGGGCGCCCGGCCGGTACGAGACGCCCGAGTCGAACGGCACGCCCACCACGGCGACATCGGCCCGGCCGACCTCGTCGAGCCGGGGCAGCCGGGCGAAGGTGGCGGGCCCGGCGTACCGCGGGATCCGGGAGGAGTCGACAGGGCCGCGGGGCGTCTCGTTGCTGCTCACGGTCGAATGCCTTCTTTCTTACGCGTCTACGGACGAGCACCGACCCTAGGTGGCCGGAAAGCGAGTGCGAAGTGTACGTTTCATCCACTCATGAGCCATGATATGGAGGGAACGCACACACGCCATGCCGAAGCAGCCCGCCGCCCCCGCGCCCCCGCCCGTCCAGCCTGTACCGCCCGTCCCGCTCGCCGCCCTGCTGGCCCGTGAGGATCTCGCGCTGCGGCAGATCGCCGGGCCGCCCGCCGAGGCCGCCGGCGTCGTGCTGCACGGGGCGCACACGTCGGAGATGGCCGACCCGTACCCGTACCTGCTGGGCGGCGAGCTGCTGCTGACGGCGGGCGTGCACATTCCGGCGGCGGTCGGGTCGGGGACGTACTTCGACGACTACGTCACGCGGATCGTCGCGGCGGGCGGCGCGGCCCTCGGGTTCGGGGTGGCGCCGGTGCACGACACGGTGCCGAGGGCGCTGGTCGCCGCCTGCGAGGCGCACGGGCTGCCGCTGCTCGAAGTGCCGCCCCGGACGACCTTCGCGGCCGTCGCCCGCGCCGTCTGGCAGCTCGTGGAGCGCGCCCGTACGGCCGAGCTGCGCCGGGTGACCGAGGCGCAGCAGAGCCTCGCGGCGGCCGCCGCCCGCCCTAACCCGGTCCCGGCCGTCCTGCGGCAGCTCGCCCAGCGGATCGGCGGGCGCGCGGTGCTGTACGGACCGGACGGAACACCGATCGCGGCGGCGGGAGGGGTCACGGGAGCAGGCGGGGCACCTGCGGTGGACGTCCCGCTCGCCGCGCTCGCCCGTCTCCTCACCCGCCGTGCCCCCGCGACGCCCCTCGCCACCGCCGCCGACACCACCCCCGCCGGCGCCCACCTCGCCGCCTACGCGCTCGGCGCGGGGCGCGGTTTCGTGCTCGGGGTCGCGGCCCCGCGCCGGGAACCCGGTGATCACACCATCGCCTCGGTCGCCGCCGTCCTCCTCGCCCTCCTCACCGGTGAGCAGCGGAGCGGGTCGGGAGCGGCCCGTTCCGCCGCGCTGGTGCGGCTGCTGCTGGGCGGCGCGCCCGAGGAGGTGGCGCCGCTGCTGGGCGGCGAGCGGTGGCTCGTCGTGCACGCGCGGCCCGACGACCACGCCCCCGACGCCCTCGCCGCCGCCGCGCTGGGCGCCGCGCTCGGGTCCCCGCTGGTCGACCTCGCGCCCGGCTCCGACGTCGTACGGATCCTGGTCCCGGCCGGACCCGAAACGGGAGCGGAGACGGGAGCGGAGACGGGAGCGGAGACGGGAACGGGAGCGGAGCCGCAGGGCGGGTGGACGCTGGGGGTCAGTGCCGTCGTCGCGCCGCGCGAGTGGGCGCTCGCCGACCGTCAGGCGGCCCGCGCGCTGGCCCGCGCCCGCGCCACCCGCGCGCCCCTGGTACGGCACGGTGACCGCGCGGGGCTGACCGGTCTCATCCCGCAGGAGGAGGCCGAGGCGCACGCCCGTACGCTGCTGGCCCCGCTCGCGCCGCCGCTCACCGAGACCCTGCGCACCTGGCTCTCCCTGCACGGCAGTTGGGACCGTACGGCGGTGGCGCTGGCCGTTCACCGCAACACCGTGCGGCAGCGGATCGCCCGCTGCGCGGCCCTGCTGGGGACGGACCTGGACGATCCGGACGTACGGATGGAGCTGTGGTTCGCGCTGAAACAGGGCTGAGTGACGCGTGTCGCAGCGTCCGGAACAGCGAAGACGGCCGCTGTCCGCTGCCTCACAATGGGACCATGCCGATACCCGGGACGCCCAGCCGCGCCGAACTCGTCGACCACCTCGTCAGCACCCGTATCGCCGGGGACGTCGCCACTCCGCGCGAGAACAACCTCTCCCACTACCGCCAACTCGCCAACGGCGTCCGCAACTTCTGGCTCGGCCTGGAACTCGGCGACCGCTGGAGCGACGAGCAGGACGTGCTCGCGGTGATGGCGGAGCGGGTCGGCGTGAACGACGATCCCGGGCACCGCCACGGCCAGGACACCATCGACCCCGAGCTGACGGTCGACGGTCTGGACCGGCTGGCGGCGCGGCTGCGCAAGGCCGCCGAGGGCCGTCAGCGGGTGCTGTGCGCCACCGGCCACCCGGGCGGCCTGCTCGACGTGCACCGCGCCACGGCGGCCGCCCTGCGCGCGGCGGGCTGCGAGATCGTCGTCATCCCGGAGGGGCTGCAGACGGACGAAGGGTACGTCTGGCAGGTCGCGGACGTGGCCGTCCTGGAGCACGGCGCGACCCTGTGGCACACGCACTCGGGCGAGCCGATGAAGGCCATCCTCACCGCGCTGGAGCGCGCGGGCCGCCCGCTGCCGGACCTGGTCGTCGCCGACCACGGCTGGGCGGGGTACGCGGGGCAGCACGGCGTCGACTCCGTCGGGTACGCCGACTGCAACGACCCGGCGCTGTTCATCGCCGAGGCCGAGGGCACCGTACAGGTGGCGGTCCCGCTCGACGACCACGTCGTCAGCCCGCGCCACTACGACCCGATGATCGCCTACCTGCTGGCGGCGGCCGGCCTGTAGGACGTCAGCCGTCGCGGGGGACGCGGACCACGCCCTCCTGGATCACCGACACCGCGAGCCGGCCGTCCTGGGTGTAGATGCGGGCCTGGCCGAGGCCCCGGCCGCCGTACGCGGACGGCGACTCCTGGTCGTAGAGGAGCCACTCGTCGGCGCGGAACGGGCGGTGGAACCACATCGCGTGGTCCAGGGAGGCCCCGACGACGTCGCCGACCGCCCAGCCGCCGCGGCCGTGCGCGAGGAGGACCGAGTCGAGGAGCGTCATGTCGGAGACGTAGGTGGCGAGGACGACGTGCAGCAGCGGGTCGTCGGCGAGTTTGCCGTTGGTGCGGAACCAGACCTGGCTGCGCGGCTCGCGCGGCGCGCCGAACTTCCCGTACGGCGGCTCGTCGACGTACCGCAGGTCGATCGCCTCGCGGGCCTCGATGAACCGCTCGACGATGCCCGGGTCGAGGTGGTCGTAGCCGCGCAGGCGTTCCTGGCCGGTCGGGACGGTCTCCGGGTCCGGCGCCGGCGGCATCGGCGTCTGGTGGTCGAGGCCGTCCTCGTACGTCTGGAAGGACGCCGACAGCGTGAAGATCGGCCGGCCGTGCTGGACGGCGACCGCGCGGCGGGTGGTGAAGGAGCGGCCGTCGCGGATCCGCTCGACGTTGTAGACGATGGGCGCGCCCGGGTCGCCGGTGCGCAGGAAGTACGCGTGCAGCGAGTGGGCGTGCCGGTCGGCGGGGACCGTCCGCCCGGCGGCGACCAGCGCCTGCGCCGCCACCTGTCCCCCGAACACGCGGGGGACGACGGCGGAGCGGGACTGGCCGCGGAAGATGTTCTCCTCGATCTGCTCAAGGTCCAGCAGATCGAGGAGATCGAGAAGTGCCTGGCTCATGGTGGTCATTTCTACCGGCGCGCAGTTGCCGGAACCTTACAGAACCATGTCCTTACCGGCCCTGAACTCACAGACCTGCGTGCTTACAGGCCCATGTCCTTCGCGATGATCGACTTCATGATCTCGCTGGTGCCGCCGTAGATGCGGTTGACGCGGTTGTCCGCGTACAGGCGGGCGATCGGGTACTCGTTCATGAAGCCGTAGCCGCCGTGCAGTTGGAGGCAGCGGTCGATGACGCGGTGGGCGACCTCGGTGCAGAACAGCTTGGCGCTGGCGGCCTCGGCCGGGGTCAGCTCGCCCGCGTCCAGGGCCTCCGTGGCGCGGTCGGCGACGGCCTCGGCCGCGTCCACCTCGGCCTGGCAGGCGGCCAGTTCGAACTTGGTGTTCTGGAAGTGCGCGACCGGCTTGCCGAACACGACGCGGTCCTGCACGTACTGCTTGGCGAACCGGACGGCGGCCCTGGCCTGCGCGTACGCGCCGTAGGCGATGCCCCAGCGCTCGGAGGCGAGGTTGTGGCCGAGGTAGTAGAAGCCCTTGTTCTCCTCGCCGAGGAGATCCTCGACGGGCACCTTGACGTCGACGAACGCCAGCTCGGCGGTGTCGGAGGTCTTCAGGCCGAGCTTGTCGAGCTTGCGGCCGACCGAGTAGCCCTCGGCCTTGGTGTCGACGACGAAGAGGGATATGCCGTGCCGGCGGTCCTCGGCGGAGGGCGCGGCGGTGCGGGCGCAGACGATCATGCGGTCGGCGTGCACACCGCCGGTGATGAAGGTCTTGGAGCCGTTGAGGACGTAGTGCGTGCCGTCCTCGGAGAGCTTGGCGGTGCTCTTCATGCCCGCGAGGTCGGAGCCGGTGCCCGGCTCGGTCATCGCGATCGCCCACATCTCCTCGCCGGAGACGAACTTCGGCAGGAAGCGCTTCTTCTGCTCGTCGGTGGCGAGCAGCTTGATGTACGGCAGGCCGAGCAGCACGTGCACACCGGAGCCGCCGAAGGACACGCCCGCGCGGGCGGTCTCCTCGTACAGGACGGCCTCGAACTTGTAGGAGTCGATGCCCGCGCCGCCGTACTCCTCGTCGACGCGGATGCCGAAGACGCCCAGCTCGGCGAGCTTGTAGTAGAAGTCGCGCGGCGCCTGGCCGGCGGCGAACCACTCGTCGTAGACGGGGACGACCTCGGCCTCGATGAAGGCCCGGAGGGTCTCCCGGAACGCCTCGTGGTCCTCGTTGAACACCGTACGGCGCACTGTCCGCCACCTCCAGGTACCCGCATCGCGTACTTCGCCATCTAAGCGCTTGCTCAGACAACCGTACCGGCGAGTAGGGAAGCCGTCCAGGGTGGGAGCGGGGTAACCCTCGTCACGCCCCGGCGGCCGCGAACGCCCCCCTGGCCATCCGGCGCAGCAGCTCCGCCGTGACCCCGCGGCCCGGCAGCGCGCCCGGCCTGCCCAGGTGCGGGGTCGAGTTCAGCAGGCCGAAGACCGAGTGCACGGCGGAGCGGGCCGCCGGTTCGGTCAGCGCCGGGTACACCTCGCGGACGACCTCCACCCACAGCTCGACGTACTGGCGCTGGAGCTGGCGCACCAGCTTGCGGTCGCTGTCGCGCAGCCGGTCCAGCTCGCGGTCGTGCAGGGTGATCAGCGGGCGGTCGTCGAGGGCGAAGTCGATGTGGCCCTCGATGAGCGAGTCGAGGACCGCCCCGGCGGGCCCGCCGTCCGCCTCCCCGACGCGCCGTTTCGCCCCGGTCAGCAGCCGGCCGCTGATGCCGACCAGCAGCTCGGCGAGCATCGCGCCCTTGCCCGGGAAGTGCCGGTACAGCCCCGGGCCGCTGATGCCGACCGCGGCGCCTATCTCGTCCACCCCGACGCCGTGGAACCCGCGCTCGGCGAAGAGCCGCGCGGCCTCCTTGAGGATCTGCTCGCGGCGGGTGGGGGCGTCGGTTCTCGTGGCCATGAAAGTGATTCTAGACAGGGACGTTAGCGGTCGTTAACCTGAAGGAAATGGTTAACGCTCATTAACAGCCGAGAGCGACCGAGCACAGCCGATTCACGGGTCTCACCGGGTGAGGGGAAGCCGCAGGATGGAGCAGGCACCGGAGCTGACGAGCGCGGCCGATCCCGCGTCGGAGGTCTGGCGGGCCAACGAGGAGGCGCACCGCGTCCTCGTCGAGGAGTTGCGCGGCAAGCTCGCCGCGGCCCGACTGGGCGGCGGGGAGAAGGCGCGGGCCCGCCACACCGCGCGCGGGAAGCTGCTGCCCCGGGACCGGGTGGACACCCTCCTGGACCCCGGGTCGCCCTTCCTGGAGCTCGCGCCGCTGGCCGCCGACGGGCTGTACGAGGGGCAGGCCCCGGCCGCCGGGGTGATCGCCGGGATCGGGCGGGTCGCCGGGCGGCTGTGCGTGATCGTCGCGAACGACGCCACGGTCAAGGGCGGCACGTACTACCCGATGACGGTGAAGAAGCATCTGCGCGCCCAGGAGGTGGCGCTGGAGAACCGCCTGCCCTGTCTGTACCTGGTCGACTCCGGCGGTGCCTTCCTGCCCATGCAGGACGAGGTGTTCCCGGACCGCGACCACTTCGGGCGGATCTTCTACAACCAGGCCCGGATGTCAGGGGCGGGCATCCCGCAGATCGCGGCCGTCCTGGGTTCGTGCACGGCCGGCGGGGCCTACGTGCCCGCCATGAGCGACGAGGCGGTCATCGTCCGCGACCAGGGCACGATCTTCCTGGGCGGGCCGCCGCTGGTGAAGGCCGCCACCGGCGAGGTCGTCACCGCCGAGGAGCTGGGCGGCGGCGAGGTCCACGCGCGCGTGTCGGGCGTGACCGACCATCTCGCGGAGGACGACGCGCACGCGCTGCGCATCGTGCGCAACATCGTCGCCACGCTCCCCGCGCGCGGACCGCTCCCCTGGGAGGTGCGGCCGTCCGTCGAACCCAAGGTGGACCCCTACGGGCTGTACGGCGCGGTGCCCGTCGACTCCCGCACCCCCTACGACGTACGGGAGGTCATCGCGCGCGTGGTCGACGGCTCCCGCTTCCAGGAGTTCAAGTCCGAGTTCGGGCAGACCCTGGTCACCGGGTTCGCCCGGATCCACGGCCACCCGGTCGGCATCGTCGCCAACAACGGCATCCTGTTCTCCGAGTCCGCCCAGAAGGGCGCCCACTTCATCGAGCTGTGCGACCAGCGCGGGATCCCCCTGGTGTTCCTCCAGAACATCTCCGGCTTCATGGTCGGCCGGGACTACGAGGCGGGGGGCATCGCCAAGCACGGCGCCAAGATGGTGACGGCGGTGGCGTGCACGCGCGTGCCGAAGCTGACGGTCGTCATCGGCGGGTCGTACGGCGCGGGCAACTACTCGATGTGCGGCCGGGCCTACTCGCCCCGCTTCCTGTGGATGTGGCCCGGCGCCAAGATCTCCGTCATGGGCGGCGAGCAGGCCGCGTCCGTCCTCGCTACCGTCAAGCGCGACCAGTCGCAGGCGCGCGGCGAGGAGTGGCCGGCCGAGGCGGAGGAGGCGTTCAAGGCCCCGATCCGCGCCCAGTACGAGCAGCAGGGCAACGCCTACTACGCGACCGCCCGGCTCTGGGACGACGGGGTGATCGAGCCGCTGGAGACCCGGCAGGTGCTGGGCCTGGCCCTGACCGCCTGTGCCAACGCGCCGCTGGGGGAACCCCGGTTCGGCGTCTTCCGGATGTGAGGAGGGGAGCCTTGATGTTCGACACCGTGCTTGTGGCCAACCGGGGCGAGATCGCCGTCCGCGTGATCCGCACGCTGCGCGCGCTGGGGGTGCGGTCGGTGGCCGTCTTCTCCGACGCGGACGCCGACGCGCGGCACGTCCGGGAGGCCGACACGGCCGTCCGGCTCGGCCCGGCCCCGGCCGCCGAGAGCTACCTGTCCGTGGAGCGGCTGCTGGACGCGGCCGCCCGCACGGGCGCGCAGGCCGTCCACCCGGGGTACGGCTTCCTGGCCGAGAACGCGTCCTTCGCGCGCGCGTGCGCCGACGCGGGGCTCGTCTTCATCGGGCCGCCCGCCGACGCCATCGCCCTCATGGGCGACAAGATCCGCGCCAAGGAGACCGTGGCGGCGGCCGGGGTGCCGGTCGTTCCCGGCGGGCGCGACCCCGAACTGGCCGAGGCCGCCCACGCGTTGGGCGCGCCCGTGCTGCTCAAGCCGTCGGCCGGCGGCGGCGGCAAGGGCATGCGGCTGGTGCGGGACCTGTCCGTGCTGGAGGAGGAGATCGCCGCCGCCCGCCGCGAGGCCCGCGCCTCCTTCGGCGACGACACGCTCCTCGTCGAGCGGTGGGTCGACCGGCCCCGGCACATCGAGATCCAGGTCCTGGCCGACGGCCACGGCAACGTGGTGCACCTCGGCGAGCGCGAGTGCTCCCTCCAGCGCCGGCACCAGAAGGTCGTCGAGGAAGCGCCGAGCGTGTTCCTCGACGAGGCCACGCGCGCGTCGATGGGCGAGGCGGCCGTCCAGGCGGCGCGCTCCTGCGGGTACCGGGGCGCGGGCACGGTCGAGTTCATCGTGCCGGGCACCACTGTGCCTGTCGGGGGGACGCCCCCCGAACCCCCCGTGTCGTCGTACTACTTCATGGAGATGAACGCCCGCCTCCAGGTGGAGCATCCGGTGACCGAGCTGGTCACCGGCCTGGACCTGGTGGAGTGGCAGGTGCGGGTCGCGGCCGGCGAGGCCCTGCCCTTCGGCCAGCGGGACATCCGCCTGACCGGCCACGCCGTCGAGGCCCGGATCTGCGCCGAGGACCCCGCGCGCGGGTTCCTCCCGTCCGGCGGCACGGTGCTACGACTCCACGAGCCGCAGGGCGACGGCGTCCGCACCGACTCCGGGCTCACCGAGGGCACCGAGGTGGGCAGCCTGTACGACCCGATGCTGTCCAAGGTGATCGCCTACGGCCCGGACCGCGCCACAGCCCTGCGCAAACTCCGCGCGGCCCTCGCGTCCACGGTCACCCTGGGCGTCCCCACCAACGCGGGCTTCCTACGCCGCCTGCTCGCCCACCCGGCGGTGGCGGCGGGCGAGTTGGACACGGGGCTGGTGGAGCGGGTGGTGGACGAGCTGGTCTCCGACACGGTGCCGCCGGAGGTCTACGCGGCGGCGGCGCTCTTGCGCCACGGCGCGCTCGCGCCCGGCGACGACTCCGGGTCCGCCGCCAGCTCACGTTCCGGCTGGGCGGACCCCTTCGCCGCCGCCGACGGCTGGCGCCTGGGCGGCGAGCGGGCCTGGACACCCCACCACCTCCAGTTGCCCGGCCACGAGCCGGTGACCGTGCGCGTGCGCAGCACGCCGGGCGGCGGGGCGGGCGGCTCGGTGGAGTTGCTCCTGCCCGGCGCGGACCGACCCCTCCAGGGGTCCGGGGGCGTGCCCCCGCAGCGTGAGACCGGCCACCGGTTCGCCTTCCGGCTCGACGGCGTCTCTCACACCTTCGCCGCCCTGCCGGACGGCACCTGGATCGGCCGCGACGGCGACGCCTGGCAGGTGCGTGATCATGATCCGGTCGCCGCGTCGCTGTCCGGTGGCGGGCGGGCGGGGGTCGACTCGCTGACCGCGCCCATGCCCGGGACGGTGACGGTGGTGAAGGTGGCCGTCGGGGACGAGGTGACGGCGGGGCAGAGTCTGCTGGTGGTGGAGGCGATGAAGATGGAGCACGTCATCTCCGCCCCGCACGACGGCACGGTCGCCGAACTGGACGTCACCCCGGGGACGACGGTCGCCATGGACCAGGTCCTCGCCGTCATCGCCCCCGTGGTACCCGTCGTCACCCCTGCGGAGGAGGAGAAAGAATGACGCTCCCCATGGTCGTACCGGCCCCCGATCTCCCCGCGCGGGTCAGGATCCACGAGGTCGGCGCGCGGGACGGGCTGCAGAACGAGAAGTCGACCGTGCCGACGGCGGTGAAGGCGGAGTTCGTCCACCGGCTGGCCGACGCGGGCCTGACGACGATCGAGGCGACGAGCTTCGTCCACCCCGAGTGGGTGCCGCAACTCGCCGACGCCGAGGACCTGTTCCCGCTCGTCAGCGACCTGAGCGAGCGGCAGGTGGCGCTCCCGGTCCTCGTGCCGAACGGTCGCGGGCTGGACCGTGCCCTGGCCCTTGGCGCGCGGCGCGTCGCCGTCTTCGCCAGCGCCACGGAGTCCTTCGCGAAGGCCAACCTCAACCGCACGGTGGACGAGTCGCTCGCCGTGTTCGAGCCGGTCGTGCGGCGCGCGAAGGACGAGGGGGCGCACGTACGCGGCTATGTGTCGATGTGCTTCGGCGACCCCTGGGAGGGGCCGGTCCCGCTCCACCAGGTGGTCCGGGTCTGCGCGGCGCTGCGCGCCATGGGCTGCGACGAACTGAGCCTGGGCGACACCATCGGCGTCGCCACCCCCGGCCACGTCCTGGAACTGCTGTCCTCCCTCAACGAACAGGGCGTGCCGACGAACGTGCTCGGCGTGCACTTCCACGACACCTACGGCCAGGCCCTCGCCAACACCCTCGCCGCGCTCCAGCACGGCGTTACCACGGTCGACGCCTCGGCGGGCGGTCTCGGCGGCTGCCCGTTCGCCAAGTCCGCCACCGGCAACCTCGCCACCGAAGACCTCGTGTGGATGCTGCACGGCCTCGGCATCGACACCGGGGTCGACCTCGGCCGTCTCGTCGCCACAAGCGAGTGGATGGCCGACCGACTGGGCCGACCCAGCCCGTCCCGCACCGTCCGAGCCCTCGGTAACACGACACAGCCCCACAAGGAGCAGTGACCCGACATGGACCACCGTCTCTCCCCCGAACTGGAAGAACTCCGCCGTACCGTCGAGGCGTTCGCGCACGACGTCGTCGCCCCCAAGATCGGCGACTTCTACGAGCGGCACGAGTTCCCGTACGAGATCGTCCGCGAGATGGGCCGCATGGGCCTGTTCGGGCTGCCGTTCCCGGAGGAGTACGGCGGCATGGGCGGCGACTACCTCGCCCTCGGCATCGCGCTGGAGGAACTCGCGCGCGTCGACTCGTCGGTGGCGATCACCCTGGAGGCGGGCGTCTCGCTGGGCGCCATGCCGATCCATCTCTTCGGCACGGAGGAGCAGAAGCGGGAGTGGCTGCCGCGGCTGTGCGCCGGGGAACTGCTGGGCGCGTTCGGCCTGACCGAGCCCGACGGCGGCTCGGACGCGGGCGCGACGCGGACGACGGCCCGTCTCGACCCGGACACCGACGAGTGGGTGATCAACGGCACCAAGTGCTTCATCACCAACTCGGGCACGGACATCACGGGGTTGGTCACGGTCACGACGGTGACGGGCCGCCAGCCCGACGGCAGGCCGCTGATCTCGGCGATCATCGTCCCGTCCGGCACCCCGGGCTTCACGGTCGCCGCCCCCTACTCGAAGGTCGGCTGGAACGCCTCCGACACCCGTGAGCTGTCCTTCGCCGACGTGCGCGTCCCGGCGGCGAACCTGGTGGGCGAGGAGGGGCGCGGGTACGCGCAGTTCCTGCGGATCCTCGACGAGGGCCGCGTCGCCATCGCCGCTCTGGCCACCGGGCTCGCGCAGGGCTGTGTGGACGAGTCGGTGAAGTACGCGAAGGAACGGCACGCGTTCGGCCGTCCGATCGGCGCCAACCAGGCCATCCAGTTCAAGATCGCCGACATGGAGATGAAGGCCCACACCGCCCGCCTCGCCTGGCGCGACGCGGCCTCCCGGCTGGTGTCCGGCGAGCCCTTCAAGAAGGAGGCGGCGATCGCCAAGCTGCACTCCTCGACGATCGCCGTCGACAACGCCCGCGAGGCCACCCAGATCCACGGCGGCTACGGCTTCATGAACGAGTATCCGGTGGCCCGCATGTGGCGCGACTCCAAGATCCTGGAGATCGGGGAGGGCACGAGCGAGGTGCAGCGGATGCTGATCGCCCGCGAGTTGGGGCTGTGAGGCGTCCCTGAGACCACCCCGGACCGCCGGACCCACCCCTCTGGACAATAAGTAAGGTTAGGCTAACCTACATTCGAACTCGCCCCCGGGTGGTGCTCCACCCCGTTCGAAGGTAGCCAGACTCATGCCCAACGCCAGAGCCGCTCGTCCCACCCGCCGTGGCATCCTCGCCGCAGGTGGTGCCCTCGGCCTCGGTGCCGTACTCGCCGCCTGCGGGGACGAGGACGCGAGCACCGGCGGCTCGAAGGCGTCGGCGAGCGCCTCGGCCAAGTCCGGCCCGTGGACCTTCAAGGACGACCGCGGCACCACGGTGAACCTCGACAAGATCCCCGCGAGCATCGTCGCGTTCACCGGCGTCGGCGCCGCCCTCCACGACTACGGCATCCAGGTCAAGGGCGTCTTCGGCCCGACCAGGACCGCCGCGGGCAAGGCCGACGTCCAGGCCGGCGACATGGACATCACCAAGGTCGAGATCCTCGGCAACGTCTGGGACGAGTTCAACGTAGAGAAGTACGCCGCCCTCGCCCCCGACGTGCTCATCTCCACGACGTTCGACACCGCCGGCACCCTCTGGTACGTCCCCGAGGCCTCCAAGGACAAGATCGCCAAGCTCGCCCCGAGCGTCGCCCTCTCCGTCTACGACCGTCAACTGACCACCCCGCTCCAGCGCATGTGGGAGCTGGCCGAGTCCCTCGGCGCCGACATGACGGCCGCCGCGGTCACCGACGCCAAGAAGAGGTTCGAGGCCGCCGCCGCCCGGCTGCGCGCCGCCGCCAAGGCCAAGCCCGAGATCAAGGTGCTGGCCGGTTCCGCGAGCGAGGCGCTGTTCTACGTCTCCGGCACCAACCTCTCCATCGACCTGGAGTACTTCAAGGCCCTCGGCGTGAACTTCGTCGAACCGCCGGAGAGTGCGAAAGCGCAGGGCGGTGGCTGGTTCGAGTCGCTGAGCTGGGAGAACGTCGACAAGTACCCGGCGGACATCATCATGATGGACGACCGGTCCTCGACGATTCAGCCTTCGGCGATCACGGAGGCCACCTGGAAGGCGCTGCCCGCAGTCAAGGCCGGGCAGGTTATCGCTCGGTCGCCGGAGCCGATTCTGTCGTACGACAAGTGTGCGCCGTTGCTTGAGACTCTCGCCGAGGCGCTTGAGAAGGCCAAGAAGGTCGCCTGATCAGGGTGGCTTGACGTTGTGGGTGAGCTGCGGGTCCGTTGTGGCTGGTCGCGCCCACGCGGCGGAGCCGCAAATCGATACAGCCCCGCGCCCCTAAAAACGCTGCCCTGCCCTCTGCTCAAAGGCTGACGAAGCTTCAGGAGCCCCCTTATGACCACCGCCGCTGTCGTCGCTCCCTTTCGGTTTTTCTCGCTGTACGTCGTGCGGGTTCGGCGGTTGTCGCCGGCTCTCGTGCGGGTGTCCTTCGGTGGGGAAGACCTCGTGCACTTCCTCTCCGACGGGTGGGATCAGTCGCTGTCCCTGTTTCTGCCGCAGCCCGGGCAGGTCGCGCCCGCTGTGCCCTTCGAGCTCGGGGACGGGTGGTGGCAGGGGTGGCGTGAACTGCCGGACGACGTGCGGGCGGTGATGCGGTCGTACACGTTGCGCGGCCTGCGTGCGCCGCGTGGTGGCCCCGTCGAGATCGACGTCGACTTCGTGCTGCACACCCCGGCCGGTCCCGCTTCCGCGTGGGCCGCCGGGGCCGTCGTCGGGGACCGGGTCGTCGTGCTGGGGCCGGCCGTCGCGGACAACCGGGCGATCCGGTTCCGGCCGCCGCAGGGCACCGACCTGGTCGTGCTGTGGGGCGACGAGACCGCGCTGCCGGCGATCGCGTCGATCCTGGAGTCGCTGCCTGCCGGGCAGCGGGCGCGGGTGTGGCTGGAGGTGCACGACGCCGCCGACGTACAGGAGTTGGCGACCGCGGCGGACGCCGAGATCACGTGGGTGGTCGGGGAGAGTTCCGTCGACGCCCTCCGGGCGGCCGAACTGCCGCCCGCCGGGCAGCCGTACGTGTGGATCGCGGGCGAGTCGGGGTGCGTGAAGGCGTTGCGCCGGCACTTCGTGCGCGAGCGCGGCATCGACCGGCGCCGGGTCACCTTCGTCGGGTACTGGCGCCACGGCATGAGCGAGGAACAGCTCCGCGACGCGGAGTAGCAGCAACGACCGTGCCTCCGTTGGCAGTTGTGCGGGGGCACCGGTGTGGTCAACGCGATCGCGGTCACGGCAGAGGCATACCCTCCACCGGATAACTTAGGTTAGGCTAACCTAAGCCGAACCGGTCGGATCCGAGACCTCGTCCCCTCGAACCGTCCCTCAGCGGACCCGTCCCCTTACCCCGGAGGACCCTCACCATGCGCTCGCACCTGCTCAATGGCACGACCGCGGAGGCGTACCGCCGCTCCGTGACCGAAGGAGTAGAGCGGGTGGCCGCCAAACTCGCCGCCACCGACCGTCCGTTCACCGGCGTCACGGTCGACGCCCTCGCGCCCCGCATCGACGGGATCGACCTGGACCAGCCGCTGCACGACACCGCGGCCGTCCTGGACGAGCTGGAGGAGGTCTACCTCCGCGACGCGATCTACTTCCACCACCCCCGCTACCTCGCCCACCTCAACTGCCCGGTCGTGATCCCCGCCGTGCTGGGCGAGGCGGTCCTGTCCGCCGTCAACTCCTCCCTGGACACCTGGGACCAGTCGGCCGGCGGCACCCTCATCGAGCGCAAACTGATCGCCTGGACGGCGGAGCGGATCGGCCTCGGACCGGCCGCCGACGGCATCTTCACCTCCGGCGGCACGCAGTCCAACCTCCAGGCGCTGCTGCTCGCCCGCGAGGAGGCCAAGACCGACGGCCTCGCCACCCTGCGCGTCTTCACCTCCGAGGTCAGCCACTTCAGCGTGCAGAAGTCCGCGAAACTCCTCGGGCTCGGCGCGGACTCGGTGGTGTCGATCCCCGTCGGCGCCGACAAGCGGATGCAGACCGTCGCGCTCGCCCATGAGCTGGAGCGCTGCAAGAAAGCCGGGCTGACGCCGATGGCCGTCGTCGCGACCGCCGGCAGCACCGACTTCGGCTCGATCGACCCGCTGCCCGAGATCGCCGAGCTGTGCGCCCAGTACGGCACCTGGATGCACGTCGACGCCGCCTACGGCTGCGGACTTCTCGCCTCCCTCAAGCACCGGGGCCGGATCGACGGTATCGAGCGCGCCGACTCCGTCACCGTCGACTACCACAAGTCCTTCTTCCAGCCGGTGAGTTCGTCCGCCGTACTGGTCCGGGACGCGGCCACGCTCCAGCACGCCACCTACCACGCCGAGTACCTGAACCCGCGCCGCATGGTGCAGGAGCGCATCCCCAACCAGGTGGACAAGTCCCTCCAGACCACCCGCCGTTTCGACGCGCTCAAGCTGTGGATGACGCTGCGCACGATGGGCGCCGACGGCATCGGGCAGCTCTTCGACGAGGTCTGCGACCTGGCCGTCGAGGCATGGCGGCTGCTGGCCGCCGACCCCCGCTTCGACGTCGTCGTCCAGCCGTCCCTCTCCACCCTGGTGTTCCGCTACATCCCCGCCGCCGTCACCGACCCGGCCGAGATCGACCGCGCCAACCTCTACGCCCGCAAAGCCCTGTTCGCCTCCGGTGACGCGGTCGTCGCGAGCACCAAGGTCGGCGCCCGCCACTACCTGAAGTTCACCCTGCTCAACCCCGAGACGACGACCGACGACATCACGGCCGTCCTCGACCTGATCGCCGGCCACGCCGAGCAGTACCTGGGAGAGTCCCTTGACCGCGCTTCCTGAGCCCGTTTCCCCGACGAGGACCTACGACTTCGTGGGCATCGGGCTCGGCCCGTTCAACCTCGGCCTGGCCTGCCTCACCGAGCCGATCGACGCGCTCGACGGCGTCTTCCTGGAGTCCAAGCCCGACTTCGAGTGGCACGCCGGCATGTTCCTCGAAGGCGCCCACCTCCAGACGCCGTTCATGTCGGACCTGGTCACCCTCGCCGACCCGACGTCCCCGTACTCCTTCCTCAACTACCTGAAGGAGAAAGGGCGGTTGTACTCCTTCTACATCCGCGAGAACTTCTACCCGCTGCGCGTCGAGTACGACGACTACTGCCGCTGGGCCGCCCACAAGCTGAGCAGCGTCCGCTTCGACACGACGGTCACGGCGGTGACTTACCAGGACGAGGACGAGCTGTACGCCGTACGGACGGCCGCCGGGGAGACGTTCCGCACTCGGCGCCTGGTCCTCGGCACCGGCACCCCGCCCTACATACCCGAGGCCTGCCACGGCCTCGGCGGCGACTTCATCCACAACTCCCGCTATGTGCAGCACAAAGCGGAGCTGCAGAAGAAGGAGTCGATCACCCTCGTCGGCTCCGGTCAGTCCGCCGCCGAGATCTACTACGACCTGCTCAGCGAGATCGACGTCCACGGCTACCGGCTGAACTGGGTCACCCGCTCCCCCCGCTTCTTCCCGCTCGAATACACCAAGCTCACCCTGGAGATGACCTCCCCGGAGTACGTCGACTACTTCCGTGACCTGCCGGAACAGACCCGCTACCGCCTCACGGCCGAGCAGAAGGGCCTGTTCAAGGGCATCGACGGCGACCTCGTCGACGAGATCTTCGACCTGCTCTACCAGAAGAACATCGGCGGCCCGGTTCCCACCCGCCTCCTCACCAACTCGTCCCTCAACAGCGCGAGTTACGCCGACGGCGGCTACACGCTCGGCTTCCGCCAGGAGGAGCAGGAGAAGGACTACACCCTGGAGTCCCAGGGGCTGATCCTGGCCACCGGCTACCGGTACGCCGAACCGGAGTTCCTGAGCCCGGTCAAGGACAGGCTCCGCTACGACTCACGGGGCAACTTCGACGTCGCCCGCAACTACGCCATCGACACCACGGGCCGGGGCGTGTTCCTCCAGAACGCGGCCGTGCACACCCACAGCATCACCTCCCCCGACCTCGGCATGGGCGCCTACCGCAACAGCTCCATCATCCGCGAGCTGCTCGGCAGCGAGTACTACCCGGTCGAAAAGACCATCGCGTTCCAGGAGTTCGCCGTATGACCTTCACCTTCCGCCCGCTCGACCCCCTCAAGGACGCCGAGCTGCTGCACGCCTGGGTCACGCATCCCAAGGCCGCCTACTGGATGATGCAGGACGCCGGACTGGTGGACGTCGAGCGCGCCTACATGGAGGTCGCCGCCGACGAGCACCATCACGCGCTGCTCGGACTGCGCGACGGCGTGCCCGCCTTCCTGATGGAGAAGTACGACCCCGTCCACCGCGAACTCGTCGGCCACTACGAACCGTTGGCCGGTGACGTCGGCATGCACTTCCTCACCCCGGCCACCGACGCCCCGGTGCACGGATTCACCCTCGCCGTCATCACCGCCGTCATGGCGCACCTCTTCGAGGACCCGGCGGTGCGCCGCGTCGTCGTCGAGCCCGACGTGTCCAACAAGGCCGTGCACGCGCTCAACGAGGCCGTCGGGTTCGTGCCCGAGCGCGAGATACAGAAGCCGGAGAAGAAGGCGTTGCTGAGTTTCTGCACCCGGGAACAGTTCCACGCGGCGACGGCGGTGGCCGTATGAGCCTCGCCGACGCCGTCGCCCACCTCTCCCCCGAGCGCTGGGAGAAGGCCAACCGCCTGCTGATCCGCAAGGCCCTCGCCGAGTTCGCCCACGAGCGGCTCCTCACGCCCGCGGAGGAAGACGGGCGGTACGTCGTCCGCAGCGACGACGGACTGACGTCGTACCGCTTCACCGCCGTCCGCCGCGCCCTCGACCACTGGCAGGTGGCCGCCGACTCGATCACCCGCACCCGCGACGACGCCGAACTCCCGCTCGCCGCACTGGACTTCTTCATCGAGCTGAAGCAGACGCTGGGCCTCAGCGACGAGATCCTGCCGGTCTACCTGGAGGAGATCTCCTCCACCCTCTCCGGCACCTGCTACAAGCTCACCAAGCCCCAGATCACCTCCGCCGAGCTGGTCAGAAGCGGCTTCCAGGCCATCGAGACCGGGATGACCGAGGGCCACCCCTGCTTCGTCGCCAACAACGGGCGGCTGGGCTTCGGCGTCCACGAGTACCTGTCGTACGCCCCGGAGACGGCGAGCCCGGTCCGGCTGGTGTGGCTGGCCGCGCACCGCTCACGGGCCGCGTTCACGGCCGGCGTCGGCATCGAGTACGAGTCGTTCGTACGGGCGGAGTTGGGCGAGAAGACCGTCGAGCGGTTCGACGACCGGCTGCGCGAACAGGGGCTGGACCCCGCCGCCTACCTCCTCATCCCCGTCCACCCCTGGCAGTGGTGGAACAAGCTCACCGTCACCTTCGCCGCCGAGATCGCGCGCGGCAACCTGGTGTGCCTGGGCGAGGGCGACGACGAGTATCTGGCGCAGCAATCCATCCGCACGTTCTTCAACTCCTCGCATCCCGAGAAGCATTACGTGAAGACGGCGCTGTCCGTCCTCAACATGGGCTTCATGCGCGGCCTTTCGGCGGCGTACATGGAGGCGACCCCCGCCATCAACGACTGGCTCGCCCAACTCATCGACAACGACCCGGTGTTGAAGTCGACGGGGCTGTCGATCATCCGGGAGCGGGCGGCCGTCGGCTACCGGCACCTGGAGTACGAGGCGGCGACGGACCGCTACTCGCCGTACCGCAAGATGCTGGCCGCGCTGTGGCGGGAGAGCCCGGTGCCCACGCTCCGCGACGGCGAGTCGCTCGCGACGATGGCCTCGCTCGTCCATGTCGACCACGAGGGACGGTCGGTGGCCGGCGCGCTCGTCGAGCAGTCGGGGCTGGCGCCGACGGAGTGGCTGCGGCACTACCTCCAGGCCTACTACACGCCGCTGCTGCACAGCTTCTACGCCTACGACCTGGTCTTCATGCCGCACGGCGAGAACACCGTCCTGGTGCTGGCGGACGGGGTCGTGCGGCGGGCGATCTACAAGGACATCGCCGAGGAGATCGCCGTCCTGGACCCGCTCGCGGTGCTGCCGCCCGAGGTCCGGCGCATCCGCGTCGAGGTGCCCGAGGACAAGAAACTGCTGTCCATCTTCACCGACGTCTTCGACTGCTTCTTCCGCTTCCTCGCCGCCGACCTGGCCGCCGAGGGGATCCTCGCGGAGGACGACTTCTGGCGCACGGTCGCCGAGGTCACCCGCGCCTACCAGGACGCCAACCCCGAACTGGCCGACAAGTTCCGCCAGTACGACCTGTTCGCGCCCGAGTTCGCCCTGTCCTGCCTCAACCGGCTCCAACTGCGCGACAACCGGCAGATGGTGGACCTGGCGGACCCCTCGGGCGCCCTCCAACTGATCGGAACCCTGAAGAATCCCGTCACAGGGTTCTGATCACGACAGGCGGGCGCCCCCGAGTACGGTCCTCGGGGGCGCCCGCCGCGTTCTTTGGAACAATCGCCCCATGGCGGAAATCATCCAGAAGGACGGCACCTGGGTCTTCGACGGCGACACCCTGCGCCTGACCCCGGGGCGGGACAAGAACGTCGGCCTGCTACGCCGGGAGCTGGGTGAACTCGTCGTCCCGCTGGGCGCGTTGGCGGGGATCTCGGTCGAGCAGGGCAAGAAGGCCGGGCGGCTGAGGCTGCGGTTGCGCGACGGCGCGGACCCCCTGCTGCACGCGACCGGCGGCCGGCTGGCCGAGCCGCACGACCCGTACCAACTCGTCGTCGAGTCCGACCGGTACGGCGTCGCCGAGTACCTCGTGGACGAGGTGCGGGGCGCGCTGGCGCTGGACCAGGTACCGGCCGGCCCGGTGGACGCGTATCTGCTGCCGGGGCCGTCCGTACCGCTCACGGCCGCCGCCGGGGACGGCACGGCTAGCTTCGACGGCGAGCAGGTGCGCCTGGAGTGGAACTGGAAGACGGAGGACGCCAAGGCCGCCGCCGGCGCCCGCACGATCGCGGTCGCCGACATAACGGGCGTCGAATGGCAGCCGTCGGCCGGCCTGGAGAACGGCCACCTGCGGTTCACCGTGCGCGGCGCGCCCACCAAGGCCCGGCCGAAGTACGACCCGAACGCCGTCGAGCTGTGGGGCTTCCGCAAGGACCCGCTGATGGCGCTGGTCGCGGCGGCGGTCCAGGCCCGCCTGCCGCACCCGTCGGCCACGACGACCGCAGGACCGGTGGGCGCCCTCCTCCCGGCGCCGGAGCCCGCCGACGACCACGACGCGCTGCTGCGCCGCCTGCGCGAGCTCGGCGAGTTGCACCGGGACGGGGTCCTGACGGACGAGGAGTTCACGATGGCCAAACAGGCGGTCCTCAAGCGCCTGTAGCGCGGGCGAGGACCGCCTGCCGGGGGTGTGCGCCCTGCCTTCCGGGCACACCGTGGTGCGTACGGGGCTACTTGGCCTTGCGGGCCACCGTGAAGTGGTCGATCTGGTCGCCGGTCTCGGCGATGCCGCGCACGGTCAGGGTGGCCGTACGGCCCTTCGCGGCGGGGGTGACGTCGACGCGCAGGAACGAGTAGTCGAGGTAGCGCACGCGCGACCAGGTGACCGTCTCGTTGACCTTGCCCGACTTGGTGTTGATGAAGGAGGCCACCGACTCGACCTCGTTCTCGTGGCCCTCGTAGGACAGCGGGGCGGTGAACGCGTACAGGCTGCGGCCGGCCGCGCCCGCCGTGACGTAGACGACGCCCTCGGTCTCCGGGTAGGCGGTGCCGCCGATCGGGAGCTTCTTGGCGACCGCGCCCTTCTTGATGACGTCGGTGCGCTCGTACTGGTGGTTGTGGCCGTTGATCACCAGGTCGACGGTGTACTTCTCGAACAGCGGCACCCACTCCTGGCGGACACCGCCCTCCGAGGCGTGCGCGGTGGACGTGCAGTAGGCGCAGTGGTGGAAGAAGACGACGATGAAGTCGACGTCCTTCGAGGCGCGGTGCTTCTTGAGCTGCGCCTCCAGCCACGTGGTCTGGGTGCCGCCCGAGATGCCGAGGTTGGCCGGGATCTCGAACGAGATGTCGTTGGCGTCGAGCGAGATGACCGCCGTGTTGCCGTAGACGAAGGAGTAGACGCCCGGGAGGTTCTTCTTGTCCGGGCCGTTGTCGGGCAGGTTCCAGCGGGCTTCCTCGCCGCCGTAGCCGTTGGGCGAGTACCAGGCCTCCATGTCGTGGTTGCCGAAGGCCGGCATCCACGGCACGGACTTGGCGACGGACTCGGTCTGGGCGAGGAACTGGTCCCAGATCCGCGAGTCGAAGCCGGTGTCCGAGCTCTGGCCGGAACCCGACGGGTCGGCGTAGGCGATGTCACCGGCGTGCAGGTGGAAGGCCGGGTTCTGGCCGAGGAGCAGGCTGTTGTTGGCCAGGCCGTGGTAGCTGACGCCCTCGTCGCCGAAGGCGGTGAAGGTGAACGGCGCCTTGTGGGCGGGGGCGGTGGTGAAGGTGCCCAGGGTGCCCAGCAGGTGCGGCGCGGCCGGGTCGAAACCGGCGTGGCCGACGCCGTAGTAGTACGTCTTGCCGGGCTTGAGGTGGGTGAGCTTGGCGTGCAGGTAGTACTGGGTGTGGTTGCCGCTCGCGCCGACCCCGGCCGGCGTGAACAGGGTCCGCACCTCGGCCTCGATCTTGCGGGAAAGGTCCCAGGGGTGGACGCCGACACGGATGAAGGGCTTCTTCACCGCGACCGGGACCTGCCAGGAGACGGAGATCTCGGTGCGCGGGTCGCTGCCGTAGGCGAGGTGGCGGCCGAACGGGGCGACGAGCGAGCCGTCGACCCGCTCGGTGGTCGGCGCGGGCTTCGGGGTCTGCGTCCGCGCCTGGGCCTGTACGGCGGCCTGGGCCGTGGCACCGGTCACGAACGCGCCACCGGAGACGGCGCCCAGCGTGACCGCGCCGGTTCTGATCATCGAGCGCCGGGAGAACTTGGCGCGCAGGTACTCGTGCTGCTCGGCCATGCTCATGTGTGCGGCGAGCTGGTCGGGTACGCCCATGCGAGGAGTGTCCATGACGTCTGAAACTCGTGGCCTCGGACGACCAGCCGCAAGACGCCATATGGACGATTCGCGAACAGGGGCTCATAACACATTCAATGTTGTCCCAAGGTTCCTTAACAGGCGCGTGCCCGAAATCGGGCAGGTTTCTTGCGAAACCGGCTCGCGTCCCTCAGGATCTACCGGGTGCACGACGAACTCGTTGATCACCTGACGCGCTCCACGCCCCTCCAGCGGGGCGAGGCGCTACGGGTGATCCAGGACGTGCTCGCCTACTTCGACGAGACGACCGAGGACTACGTCCGTCGCCGCCACCGCGAACTCCAGGCCCAGGGCCTGGTGAACGCGGAGATCTTCGAACGGATCGAGGCGGACCTGAAATACCGTGCGGTGGCCCCGCCCGAGCTCACGCTCAGGCAACTGCGGCGCATCGTCTACGGCTGAACCGAAGCTTGGGGATACGTATATATGTGCGGAATCGTCGGATACATCGGGAAGCGTGACGTCGCTCCCCTGCTCCTGGAGGGCCTGCAGCGCCTGGAGTACCGCGGGTACGACTCCGCGGGCATAGTCGTCACCTCCCCGAAGACGGCCGGCCTGAAGATGGTCAAGGCCAAGGGCCGGGTCCGTGACCTGGAGGCCAAGGTCCCGGCGCGCTTCAAGGGCACCACCGGCATCGCCCACACCCGCTGGGCCACCCACGGCGCCCCGTCCGACGTGAACGCCCACCCGCACATGTCGGCCGACCTCAAGGTCGCCGTCGTGCACAACGGCATCATCGACAACGCCTCCGACCTGCGCAGGAAGCTGGAAGCGGACGGCGTCGAGTTCCTCTCGGAGACCGACACCGAGGTCCTCGTCCACCTCGTCGCCCGCTCGCAGGCCGACAAGCTGGAGGACAAGGTCCGCGAGGCGCTGCGCGTCGTCGAGGGCACCTACGGCATCGCCGTCATGCACGCCGACTTCAACGACCGCATCGTCGTCGCCCGCAACGGCTCCCCGGTCGTCCTCGGCATCGGCGAGAAGGAGATGTTCGTCGCCTCGGACATCGCCGCGCTGGTCGCCCACACCCGCCAGATAGTCACGCTGGACGACGGCGAGATGGCCACCCTCAAGGCCGACGACTTCCGCACCTACACCACGGAGGGCACCCGCACCACGGCCGAGCCCACCACCGTGGAGTGGGAGGCCGCCTCCTACGACATGGGCGGCCACGACACCTACATGCACAAGGAGATCCACGAGCAGGCCGACGCCGTGGACCGCGTGCTGCGCGGCCGCATCGACGACCGCTTCTCCACCGTGCACCTCGGCGGCCTCAACCTGGACGCCCGCGAGGCGCGCCAGATCCGCCGCGTGAAGATCCTCGGCTGCGGCACCTCGTACCACGCGGGCATGATCGGCGCCCAGATGATCGAGGAGCTGGCCCGCATCCCCGCGGACGCCGAGCCCGCGTCCGAGTTCCGCTACCGCAACGCGGTCGTCGACCCCGACACGCTGTACATCGCCGTCTCCCAGTCCGGTGAGACGTACGACGTGCTGGCGGCCGTCCAGGAGCTGAAGCGCAAGGGCGCGCGGGTGCTGGGCATCGTCAACGTGGTCGGTTCGGCGATCGCCCGCGAGGCCGACGGCGGCATGTACGTGCACGCCGGCCCCGAGGTCTGCGTCGTCTCCACCAAGTGCTTCACCAACATGACGGTGGCCTTCGCGCTGCTCGCCCTGCACCTCGGCCGCACCCGCGACCTGTCCGTGCGCGACGGCAAGCGGATCATCGAGGGCCTGCGCAAGCTGCCCGGCCAGATCGCGGAGATCCTCTCCCACGAGGAGGAGATCAAGAAGCTGGCCGAGGAGTTCGCCGAGGCCCGCTCCATGCTCTTCATCGGCCGCGTCCGGGGCTACCCGGTGGCCCGTGAGGCCTCCCTGAAGCTCAAGGAGGTCTCGTACATCCACGCCGAGGCCTACCCCGCCTCCGAGCTGAAGCACGGCCCGCTGGCCCTCATCGAGCCCGCGCTCCCGACGGTCGCGATCGTCCCGAACGACGACCTGCTGGAGAAGAACCGCGCGGCCCTGGAGGAGATCAAGGCCCGCAGCGGCAGGATCCTCGCGGTCGCCCACCAGGACCAGGAGAAGGCCGACCAGACGATCATCGTCCCCAAGAACGAGGACGAACTCGACCCCATCCTCATGGGCATCCCCCTCCAACTCCTCGCCTACTACACGGCAAAGGCCCTCGGCCGAGACATCGACAAGCCCCGCAACCTGGCCAAGTCAGTAACGGTGGAGTAGCGCCCCGAAGGGGCGCGGGGAACTGCGCGAGCAACCACGACGCGCCGCAGAGGCGAGACAACAGAACGGCCCCCCACGTGCGCTACCGACACGTGGGGGGTCGTCCCCGTCACCGGGGATGCCCAACTCCCCGGCCCCGGCCGCCAATCAGCCCGTGGCCGTCACCCCGGGGCGGGCAGCCCGCCGCAAAAACGCCGTAGGCCAGTGAGCCAGCGCCGCCGTCGCCGCATACCAAGCAACCACTCCCGCCGCGACGGCGAACCAGCCACCGACCTTGGTCAGCCCGTCACTTCCGGCGAACCGCGCGACGGCCATCAACGCGAGCGCGACGAAGAACAACCCGTACACGCCCTGGCCGAGTTGGTCGCCACCGGCGAGCGTCAGGGACAGCGCCACGAGGGCGAACAGCAGCAGGAAGAGCCCTGCCGCGTTGTCGGAGACCTGCGCCCCGGCCGAGACCGCCCAGGTGAACCAGAACGCGCCCAGGACGGTGTAGGCGGTGCCGGAGGCCGTGTCGCGGTCCCGGAGGGCGAACAGGCCGGCGACGAACAGCGCGACGCCGCCGACGTAGTGGGCGACGGCGACGGCGTCCGCGGCCGTCACGCCGTCGATGAGGCCGGTGTTCCCGAGGCCGAAGGCCAACAGGGTGACGCCGAGGGCGAGTCGGCCGGCGATCGTAGTGGTGCTGCTTCCCGCGGAGACGTCATTGTCCACGGCGGGCTCCCTTCACGCACGTGCAGTTGTGTGAGCGATATATGCCCTTCACAAACACACAAACACCCTGCGAGAGCCACGAATTCGGGCGGATCGCCAAGGAACGCGAAGGATCGCCAAGAATCGCGAAATTACGGGATCACGATGACCGGCCGCTTCGCCCGCTTGGCGAGCCGCCCGGCGACCGAGCCGAAGATCCGCCCCACGATGCCGTGCGTCGAGCCGACGACGATCGCGTCGGCCTCGTACTCCCGCCCCACCTCTTCGAGTTCGTGGCAGATGTCGCCGCCGCGCTCGACCAGGATCCAGGGCACCTCGGCGAGGTACTCCGCGCACGCGAGCTCCAGACCGAGCACCTCGGTGCGGTGGTCCGGCACGTCGACGAAGACGGGCGGCTCGCAGCCCGCCCACACCGTGGTGGGCAGCCGGTTCGCGACGTGGACGATGATCAGGCCCGAGCCGGAGCGGTGGGCCATGCCGATGGCGTACGCGAGCGCGCGCTCACTGGACGTGGAGCCGTCGAAGCCGACGACCACGCCGTGCTTGAAGGCTGGATCGCAGGAATGGCGTGCGTCTTCCGCCGCCAGGGGCTCGGCCGCCGTAGGGTCGGCGACGGGCCGCTTGCGGTCCGCGGGTTCGAAGAATTCGTGACCGGCCATGGCTGTCTCGGCGAATCGATCCTTATATACGGGACATACGGGCGGGGCGGCGGTGATCGACGGAGCTGGGGAGCTGTCCGGGAATCATCTTCCCAACCCCATACCCCCAAGGGTACGGCGGCACGCCTCCCAGGCCCAGATCACGCACACCCCCGGTGGGGGTTCCAGGGAGCATGCCCGAGCGGACGCCCGTAACGCAATGGCTGCTGCCCCGTACAGGCGGTTTGCACAGCGTTCACTTACGCGGAACCGACCTCGGCAGTGACCGACCGCCCGGAGCGGCGTTGAACCCCTTGCACCACCGGCCCCCCGGTACCGCCGCCGCACCGCCCCCGCGCCGCCCCCAGGAAGGAGCCCGCCCCGTGCTCTCGCCCCGCGCCACCCCCGGCACCCGCCCCGGCACCCACCCCCGCGAAGACCGGACGACCGACCTGATGCGCTGGGCCGCCTTCAGTTGCGTCCTGGTTCCGGTGGTCCTCCTCTGGTACGGCACCTCGCTGGCCGGCACCGCGGGCACCGCCCTGGGCCTGGCCGCCGTCACGGCCGTCTGCCGGGTGCTGCTGCGCCGCTCCGAGCGGTACGCGGCCCGGCTGCTCGCGGAGGACCACACGCCGCAGGCGCACCACCGGGGGCGCCATCAGCGCACCGGATCGGGGTCGCACCGTGGCGGTCGTCACTCCGGGGGAAACTCACCGGTCGGTTGACCGGTTTTCGCGCACGGACCCGCATCTTTTCAGCCAACTTCCGGGCAGTGCGCATCCCTTGCCGAAACTACCCCCCACCCCCCGTTTGACCTGCACGGAAAGGGCCTCAGAGCCCCTGTGCACCCTACGGGGATTGGCCACCACACCGAGGCGCACTTCCCTGTACGGCCCACTAGTGCAACGCTTCGTGATCGAATGCTTCACGCCAAGTTGCCATGTCGACAATCTGCCGGGTGCTGAACTGGCCACGCCGGCATCATGCGACACAGTAGATTTCGATCTTGACTGTCTACGGCGGGGGACTCGTGCAGGACCGAGGGGAAACGTGCAGGAGCGACACAACCGAGGAGCCGCGACCACCGAGGGGGGCTTAGCAGGATGAGCCACGACTCCACTGCCGCGCCGGAAGCCGCGGCCCGGAAACTCTCCGGGCGACGCCGCAAGGAGATCGTCGCGGTGCTGCTGTTCAGCGGCGGCCCCATATTCGAGAGTTCCATTCCACTGTCGGTGTTCGGGATTGACCGCCAGGACGCCGGCGTACCGCGCTACCGCTTGCTGGTGTGCGGCGGCGAAGAAGGCCCGCTGCGGACCACGGGGGGCCTGGAACTCACCGCGCCACATGGCTTGGAAGCGATCTCACGGGCGGGCACGGTCGTCGTGCCGGCCTGGCGTTCGATCACTTCTCCGCCACCGGAGGACGCGCTCGACGCGCTGCGCCGGGCGCACGAAGAGGGTGCCCGCATCGTGGGCCTGTGCACCGGCGCGTTCGTGCTGGCCGCCGCAGGCCTGCTGGACGGCCGACCGGCGACGACCCACTGGATGTACGCACCGACGCTGGCCAAGCGCTATCCGTCGGTGCATGTGGACCCACGAGAACTCTTCGTGGACGACGGAGACGTCCTGACGTCGGCGGGTACGGCGGCCGGAATCGATCTCTGTCTGCACATCGTGCGGACGGATCACGGCAACGAGGCGGCGGGCGCGCTGGCCCGGCGTCTGGTGGTCCCGCCGCGCCGGTCGGGCGGCCAGGAGCGCTATCTCGACCGGTCTTTACCAGAGGAGATCGGCGCCGACCCGCTCGCCGAGGTCGTCGCCTGGGCGCTGGAGCACCTCCACGAGCAGTTCGACGTGGAGACGCTGGCGGCCCGCGCCTATATGAGCCGCCGTACCTTCGACCGCCGTTTCCGGTCACTGACCGGCAGCGCGCCACTGCAGTGGCTGATCACCCAGCGGGTGCTGCAGGCGCAGCGGCTGCTGGAGACGTCGGACTACTCGGTGGACGAGGTCGCGGGCCGGTGCGGGTTCCGCTCGCCGGTGGCCCTGCGCGGCCACTTCCGCCGCCAGTTGGGGTCGTCCCCGGCTGCGTACCGGGCGGCGTACCGGGCCCGTAGGCCGCAGGGCGAACGGACGACGGACAACGAGCCGTCGTCCCCGCCGCCCTCGTCGCAGTCGCTGCACGCGGACGGGCCGGGACCGGTCCCGCCGCAGATCCGGCGCACGGCCGGCGCGGGCGCGATGGGCTCGTCGGCGTCCCTGCCGTCCGAGCACGCGCGCGACGCGTACGCGACCTCGCGGGCGAGCCTGCCGGGGCAGCGCAGCGGTATGTGAACGACCTTGTGACGCGGGAGGGGGCTGGGCCGACCCAGCCCCCTCCCGCGTTCCCGGGACGAGGCCGACACGGACGAAGCCCACCCGGACAAAGCCCACACCGCCGTGAGCACCTCAAAAGCCGACGTCAGCTTTAGGGTGGTCGCATGAACGATCGCATGGTGTGGATCGACTGCGAGATGACCGGCCTCTCGCTGTCGGACGACGCTCTCATCGAGGTTGCCGCCCTCGTCACCGACTCCGAGCTGAACATCCTCGGCGACGGCGTGGACATCGTCGTCCGCCCGCCGTCCAAAGCCCTGGAGACGATGCCCGACGTGGTGCGCGAGATGCACACCCGGTCCGGGCTGCTCGACGAGCTGGCCGGCGGGACGACGCTCGCGGAGGCCGAGGCGCAGGTGCTGGCCTACGTCCGGGAGCATGTGAAGGAGCCGGGGAAGGCGCCGCTGTGCGGCAACTCCGTCGGCACCGACCGCGGGTTCCTGGCCCGGGACATGTCGGCTCTGGAGACCTACCTGCACTACCGGATCGTCGACGTGTCGTCGATCAAGGAGCTGGCCCGGCGCTGGTACCCGAGGGCGTACTTCAACAGCCCCGAGAAGAGCGGCAACCACCGCGCCCTCGCCGACATCCGCGAGTCCATCGCGGAACTGCGCTACTACCGCGAGGCCGTCTTCGTACCGCAGCCCGGCCCGGACTCCGACACGGCGAAGACCATCGCCGCCAAGCACGTCCTGCGCGCCCCGTAACGCGCCCCGTAGGGGCGGTCGGGGGTCGCCCGGAAAAGCCGTGCACGAGCACCCCTTCGGACCCTGTACACTTTTTCTCGGCCGGTAGGGAGACCACAAAGTCCAACTACCGAACGTGGTGGGTGTAGCTCAGCTGGTAGAGCACCTGGTTGTGGTCCAGGATGCCGCGGGTTCGAGTCCCGTCACTCACCCTGAGTCATCAGCCGGTGACTTCCCCTAGGGGAAGTCACCGGCTGATGCGTTTCCCAGGGCCGGGGCCGAGGGCCGGGGGCCGTGCCCGGCTTACGAAGAGGCCCGCTCCACCAGCTCCGTGGCCAGCACCACCTGACGGCGTTCCAGTTCCCGGGAGACCGCCGGGCGGCGGTCCGCGATCTCCGTCAGGAGCAGGTCCAGCATCCGGCGGCCCATCTCCTCTATCGGCTGGCGGACACTCGTCAGCGGCGGATCCATGTGGCGGGCGATCGCCGAGTCGTCGTAGCCCACCAGCGCCACGTCCTCCGGGATACGGCGGCCCGCCTCGCGCAGGGCCTGGCGGGCGCCCGCCGCCATGACGTCGGAACCGGCGAAGACCGCGTCGAGGGCCGGGGTGCGGGCGAGGAGTTCGCGCATCGCGCGGTGGCCGCCCTCCTCGGTGAAGTCGCCCGGCGCGATGAGGCCTTCGTCCGCCCCGTACCCCGCGTCCAGCAGGGCGTCGCGGTAGCCGTCGACGCGCCGCTGCGCGCCGTACACGTCGAGGCGGCCGGTGATGTGGGCGATGCGGGTGCGACCGCGGGAGAGGAGGTGCTCGACCGCCGAGCGGCCGCCGCCGTAGTTGTCGGAGTCCACCGACGGAAGCGTCTCCCCCGCCGAACGCGGGCCGCTGATCACCGCGGGGATCTCCAGTTGCGCGAGCAGGTCGGGCAGCGGGTCGTCCGCGTGGACCGAGACCAGCAGCACGCCGTCCACCCGGTGCGCCGCCAAGTACTGGGCCAGTCGGCGTCGTTCGCGGTCGCTACCCGCGAAGATCAGCAGCAACTGCATCTCGGTCTCCGACAGTTCCGTGCCGACGCCGCGCAGCATGTCCGAGAAGTACGGCTCCGCGAAGAACCGGGTCTCCGGCTCGGGCACCACCAACGCGATCGCGTCCGTACGGTTGGCGGCGAGCGCGCGGGCCGCGGTGTTCGGGACATAGCCGAGCTCGGCGACCGCCGCCTCCACCGCCGCGCGGGTCGCGTCGCTGACTCTCGGCGAACCGTTGATCACCCGGGAGACCGTGCCGCGGCCGACGCCGGCGCGTGCGGCCACCTCTTCGAGGGTCGGCCGACCACCGCTCCGCCCCCGCGCTCCGTGGCTTGCCATGGGCCCCGCCTTCCCGCCTGTTTGTCCACGCTGGCCTGGAAATCTAACAGTCCCGCCCGTTCGACCGGTCGGCCGCCCGGCGTCGCCGCGACCCCATCCTCCGGTCCGCTATGGGATGAAACGCGGCTTACACGCGCCACTCCCCCGGGTTAGCTAACAGCCCGATAACTGAACGCATCCTTCCGCGCCCCCACCCTTGACACCCCCGCCCGAACCGACGACTCTTCAACACATCACTTGTGGGAGCGCTCCCACGGTACCTGACACATACACATCCCGCACGTTCCCCGCCCGAGCCGCAGCGAGTAACTAACGGGCCCAACAATGCAGTTGGCCGGGGGGTCGGCACGTCAGGGCAACAGGAGGACGTAATGCGAGCACGTACCCGATCCACCCGCAGGGTGGTGGTCCTCGCGGCCGTCGCGTCGCTGGGCGCCGGGCTGCTGGCCGGCTGTGCCGACGACAGCGGCGACGACAACGCTTCCGGCGGTACGTCGGGCGGCGGCAGCGGCAAGACCACGATCACCCTGGGTCTGTTCGGCACGATGGGCTTCAAGGAAGCCGGGCTCTACACCGAGTACGAGAAGCTCCACCCCGACATCAAGATCGCCGAGAATGTCACGGAGCGGAACGAGAACTACTACCCGGCGCTCGTCAACCACCTCACCACCAACAGCGGCCTCCAGGACGTCCAGGCCATCGAAGTGGGCAACATCGCCGAGGTCGTGGCGACGCAGGCCAGCAGATTCGAGGACATGTCGAAGGTCTCGGGGGTGAGCAAGAGCAACTGGCTGGACTGGAAGTGGGCGCAGGCCACGACCAAGGACGGCGCGACGATCGGTCTCGGCACCGACGTCGGCCCGATGGCCCTGTGCTACCGCAAGGACCTCTTCCAGGCGGCCGGGCTGCCCACCGACCGCACCGAGGTCGGCAAGCTGTGGGCGGGCGACTGGAACAAGTTCGTCACCGCAGGCCAGCAGTACAAGAAGAAGGCCAAGGCCGGCACGTTCTTCATGGACTCCCCCGGCGGCCTGATCAACGCCATCCTCAGCAGTGAGAAGGAGAAGTTCTACGACTCCTCCGGCGAGATCATCTACAAGACGAACCCGGCCGTGAAGGCCGCCTTCGACCTCACCGCGAAGGCCGCCGAGGACGGTCTGGTCCAGCCGCAGACGCAGTTCCAGCAGTCGTGGGACACGACGATCGCGAACAGCAAGTTCGCCACCATCGCCTGCCCGCCGTGGATGCTCGGCACCATCAAGGGCAAGGCGAAGCCGGAGGACGCCGGCAAGTGGGACGTGGCCGTCGCGCCCAAGTCCGGCAACTGGGGCGGTTCCTTCCTGGGCGTGCCGAAGAGCGGCAAGCACGTGAAGGAGGCCGAGGCGCTCGTCACCTGGCTGACCGCGCCCGAGCAGCAGGCGAAGCTGTTCAAGGTGCAGGGCAACTTCCCGAGCGCGCCGAGCACGTACACCATGGCGGAGGTGACCGGCGCGAAGAACGAGATGACCGGTGACTCGCCGATCGGCACGGTCTTCTCCGAGGCCGCCAAGACCACGCCGGTGCAGGTGATCGGCCCGAAGGACCAGATCATCCAGCAGGGCCTGACCGACAACGGCGTCATCCTCGTGACGAAGGGCAAGTCGGCGGCGGAAGCCTGGCAGACGGCGACCAAGACCATCGACAACAACCTGGACAAGTGACCCGTATGGCCACCCGCCACGACACCGCCGCGCCCCCCGTGAAGGAGGGGGGCGCGGCCCCGGGCCGCCCGCCCGGCGGCGCCACGGAGGCGGAGCAGAGGCGCCGGTCCCGGCTGTCCCGCCGCTGGCAGCGGGACATGCGCTGGAGTCCGTACGCGTTCGTCTCGCCGTTCTTCCTGCTGTTTCTCGCGTTCGGGCTGTTCCCGCTCGTGTACACCGGCTGGGCCTCGCTGCACCAGGTGGAGCTGACCGCGCCCACCGACATGACGTGGGTGGGGATGCGCAACTACACGCGCATCTTCGACGACGACTTCTTCTGGAACGCGGCGAAGAACACCCTGACCATCGGGATCATCTCCACCGTCCCGCAGTTGCTGATGGCGATGGGCCTCGCCCACATCCTCAACTACAAGCTGCGCGCCTCGACGTTCTACCGGGTCGCGATGCTCGCGCCGTACGCGACGTCGATCGCCGCCGCCTCGCTCGTCTTCGTGCTGCTCTTCGGGCGCGACTACGGCATGATCAACTGGGCGCTGCACTTCGCCGGGATCGACGCGATCGACTGGCAGAACGACAAGTGGCCGTCGCAGATCGCGGTGTCGACGATCGTCGTCTGGCGGTGGACGGGCTACAACGCGCTGATCTACCTGGCCGCGATGCAGGCGATACCGCAGGACCTGTACGAGTCGGCGGCGCTGGACGGCGCGAGCCGCTGGAAGCAGTTCCTGCACGTCACGCTGCCGTCGCTGCGCCCGACGATCCTGTTCACGGTCGTCGTGTCCACGATCGGCGCCAGTCAGGTCTTCGGCGAGCCGCTCCTCTTCGACGCCAACAAGGGCGCGTCGGGCGGCGCGGAGCACCAGTTCCAGACGCTGGGCCTGTATCTGTACGAGCAGGGCTGGGTGAACCAGCACCTGGGCCGGGCCTCGGCGATCGCCTGGACGATGTTCCTGATCCTGATCGTCATCGGCATCGTCAACTACGTCATCTCGCGCCGGCTGCGCGCCAGTAGTTAGGAGTACCGGCCGTGACGACGACGACAACGACAACGACCGAGACGTCCGTACGACCCGAGGACACCGTGCCGACGGCCCGCCGGGTGCGGCGGCCCAAGTCCGCGCGGGCGGGCGGGCAGATGCACGGCGGCCCGGTCGCCTATCTCATCCTGGGCGTGTTCACCATCGTCTCGCTGTTCCCGCTGGTGTGGACGGCGATCGCCGCGTCCCGGGACAACAACCGGCTGGCGCAGAACCCGCCGCCGTTCGTGTTCGGCTCGAACCTCTTCCACAACCTCGATGTGGCCTGGAACGACGCCAATCTGGGCAAGGCGTTCGTCAACACGACGATCGTGGCGGGGACTTCGGCGGCGACGATCGTCTTCCTCTCCACGATCGCCGGGTTCGCCTTCGCCAAGCTCCGCTTCCGGGGCCGGGGCGCGCTGATGCTGATCGTGATCGGCACGATGATGGTGCCGCCGCAACTGAGCATCATCCCGCTGTACATGCTGGTCGCGAAGCTGGAGTGGACCGACCAGTTGCAGTCGGTGATCCTGCCGTCGCTGGTGAGCGCGTTCGGGGTGTTCTTCATGCGGCAGTACCTGATCCAGGCGCTGCCGGACGAGATCATCGAGGCGGCCCGGATGGACGGCGCGAGCAGTTGGCGCGTGGTGTGGCACGTGGTGTTCCCCGCGGCGCGCCCCGCGATGGCGGTGCTCGGCATGCTGATGTTCGTCCAGACGTGGAACGACTTCCTGTGGCCGTTCCTGGTGCTGAGCCAGACCGGCAACCCGACCGTGCAGGTCGCGGTCGCGGGCCTGGGCCGCGGCTACACCCCGGACCAGTCCCTGATCATGGCGGGCGCGCTGCTGGGCACCCTGCCGCTGCTGCTGGTCTTCGCGGTCTTCGGCAAGCAGATAGTGGGCGGCATCATGCAGGGCGCGGTGAAGGGCTGAGGCCCTGCGGTGCCTGCCCGCCCTGTCCTGCGGTTCCACGACGTCCAGCGCGTCGTTCACGTCCATCGTGTCCAGCGTGTCCAGCGCGTTCTGTACGTTCTTCGCGTTCTCGGAGGGGGGCCGGGTCACCGTCGCCCCGGCCCCCTCGTGTCACCTCGCACCACCACCCCCCTCAACCCCGTCGTCTCGATGACCTGCGACGACCTTTCATGGGAGCGCTTCCATGCCTGAGCCCGTTACTCCGGTCACCTTTCCTCCCGCCTTCCTCTGGGGCGCGGCGACCTCCGCGTACCAGATCGAGGGGGCGGTGCGGGAGGACGGCCGTACCCCTTCGATCTGGGACACCTTCAGCCATACGCCGGGCAAGACGGCCGGCGGCGAGACCGGTGACATCGCTGTCGACCACTACCACCGCTACCGCGACGACGTGGCGCTGATGGCGGACCTGGGCCTGTCGGCGTACCGCTTCTCGATCTCCTGGTCGCGGGTCCAGCCGACGGGCCGCGGTCCGGCGGTGCAGGTGGGCCTGGACTTCTACCGCAAGCTGGTGGACGAGCTGCTGGCGAAGGGCATCAAGCCGGCCGTCACGCTCTACCACTGGGACCTGCCCCAGGAGTTGGAGGACGCGGGCGGCTGGCCGGAGCGGGACACGGCGTTCCGGTTCGCCGAGTACGCACAGATCGTCGGGGAGGCGCTCGGCGACCGCGTGGAGAACTGGATCACGCTCAACGAGCCCTGGTGCAGCGCGTTCCTGGGCTACGCGTCCGGCGTGCACGCGCCGGGCCGGACCGACCCGGCGGCCTCGCTGAAGGCGGCCCACCATCTCAACCTGGCGCACGGCCTGGGCACTTCGGCGCTGCGCGCGGCGATGCCGGCCCGCAACTCGGTGGCGATCAGCCTCAACTCCTCGGTGGTGCGCCCGCTTTCACCGGGCGACCCGGCGGACCTGGCGGCGGTCCGCAAGATCGACGACCTGGCGAACGGCGTCTTCCACGACCCGATCCTGCGGGGCGCGTACCCGGAGACCCTGCTCGCGGCGACCTCGTCCCTGACGGACTGGTCGTACGTCCTGGACGGCGACCTGCGCGCCGTCAACCAGCCGCTGGACGCACTGGGGTTGAACTACTACACGCCGACGCTGGTCTCGGCTGCGGACACCACGGCGCAGGGCCCGCGCTCGGACGGGCACGGCGCGAGCGCCCACTCCCCGTGGCCGGCCGCCGACGACGTGGCGTTCCACCAGACTCCGGGCGAGCGCACGGAGATGGGCTGGACGATCGACCCGACGGGCCTGCACGACCTGATCATGCGCTACACCCGGGAGGCCCCGGGCCTGCCCCTCTACATCACGGAGAACGGCGCGGCCTACGACGACAAGCCCGACCCCGACGGCCGCGTCCACGACCCGGAGCGCGTCGCCTACCTGCACGGCCACCTCTCGGCGGTCCGCCGCGCCATCACCGACGGCGCGGACGTCCGCGGCTACTACCTGTGGTCCCTGCTGGACAACTTCGAGTGGGCGTACGGCTACGAGAAGCGCTTCGGCGCGGTGTACGTGGACTACGCGACCCAGACCCGCACCCCGAAGTCCAGCGCCCACTGGTACGGCGAGGCGGCCCGCACGGGCACACTGCCGGACGTCGCGACGCACTGACACCGACTGCCACCATGGGAACAGGGCGCGGCACGCCGTGGGGGCGTGCCGCGCCTGCCTCGGGAGACACCGCATGACCGATCACTATCCGTACCGCATCACGAGCAGGACGGCGGACCTGCTCCTGATCTGGCGCCCCGGCGAGGGCGACGCCCCTGACGTGGTGGCCGTCGACGAGCGGGGGCGGCTGCTGACGTTCCCCGGCCACGAGGCGTTGCGGGAGCAGTGCGACCGCAACCGCTGGGAGCTCGTCCCGGACGGAGAGGGCACGCTCGATCTGGACGCCGTACAGCGGTGGGTCGAGTGCCCGCACGGCGACTCGGCGTCGGCGGGCCTGCTGCTGGAGGCGTGGAACTTCTTCGAGGACCTCGCACGCAGCCTGCCGGCCGGCCCGCCCCTTCCCGTGCAGGGACCGGTCCACGACAGCGCCTACGAAAAGGTCTTCGGCGGCGAGGACTGGACGGAGGACGAGACGACGGCCGTGCGCGAACTGTTGCGCACGGGTCTTGACCTGTGGGAACAGGCCACCGACAGCCGACCGGGAGCTAGTGGAACACCGACGGCGGCGGGGCCGGGGACGCCACCGCCGACGCGTCCGTGACCGGTGTCGCGCCGCCGGTGAAGTCGGTGAGGGCGCGGCCGTGTTCGAGGCGGCCGGGGTGCGGGTCGGAGGCGGCCCGGCGGGTCAGTTCGGCGATCGGCAGGGGCAGGTCGCAGGCGACGAGTACGGCGTTGCCGAACCGTCTGCCGCGCAGCACGGTCGGGTCGGCGAGCAGCGCGAGTTCCGGGAAGCGGGCGGCGGCGGTGGCGATCTGGCCGCGCAGGTGGGCCAGCGGCGGGCCGTCGGCGAGGTTTGCGACGTAGCGGCCGCCGGGCTTCAGCGCCCTGCGGACCTCGTCGAGGAACTCGGTCGAGGTGAGGTGGGCGGGGGTGCGGGCGCCGCCGAACACGTCGGCTATGACGAGGTCGGCCCAGCCGTCGGGCACCTTGGCGAGCCCCTCGCGCGCGTCGAGCGACCTGACCCTGATCCGCGCCCCCGGGTCCAACGGCAGCTCCCGGCGCACCAGTTGGACGAGGGCGGCGTCCCGTTCGACGACCTGCTGGGTGGAGCGGGGGCGGGTGGCGGCGACGTAGCGCGCGAGGGTGAAGGCGCCGCCGCCGAGGTGCACGGCGTGCACGGGCTTGCCGGGCGGTGCGGTGAGGTCGATGACGTGGCCGATGCGCCGCTGGTACTCGAAGGAGAGGTGGGCGGGGTCGTCCAGGTCGACGTGCGACTGGGGGGCTCCGTCGATGAGCAGCGTCCAGGCCCGCGCGCGGTCCCGGTCGGGTACGAGCTGGGCGAGGCCGCCGTCGACGGTCTCGACGACGGCGGCTTCGGCGTCCCGCTCGCGCCGGGTGTTCCTGGACTTTGCCATACCCGCATTTTCGCAGGCCGCGAGCGCTCCCCGCGCGCCCGGCCGGCCGGCCGCGGGCTCAGCGGTGGCTGTCCGCCGCCTCGATCAGGCGGGCCGCCTCGCCCAGCGCCCGCCGCAGCACCGCCGGGTCCGTCGCGAGGTCCGCCTCGCCGGGGGGCACCAGCCAGTCCGAGCCCTCGACCGGCGGCTCGGGGGCGAGCCGCAGGCCGCGGCCGTCGGTCTCCGTGCAGGTGCTGCCCGGTACGTCCCAGGCCGCCGCCGTCCCGGCCGGCACCACGAAGCCGAGCGTGCCGCAGCCGTCGTCGTGCAGGACGGGCCCCACTCCGTCCGCGGCCGGCCCCCGCCGCAGGATGTCCACCGCCTCCAGCCCCTGACGGGTGGGCACCGTCACTAGGTCGCACGCCGCCACCGACGGCATACAAGGATCGTTGCTCTGGCTGGTCTCCATCCCGACCTCCACCGCGCAGCCCGCCTGTACTCCGCAAGGCTCAACGCGGCACGGCGTCAAGGGCTACGGCGGAAGTCCGCCGCAAAGGATGGCAGTTCATGGCAGATCGCGGATGAGATATCCGGTTTGTAGCCAAACACCGTGTGACGACCGGGCCACAGCAGGTACGTTCTTGCCCGCCGGGAACAAGGGTGCCACACGGACAACTCACCCCAAATCCGGCATGGTTCGACGGTTCGCACGAGAGGACCCGGCCATGGCGTCGTCAACGGTTCCCCCCCTTCGGCCCGACCGGCCGGCCCGGCCCAACCTCGCCTTCCGGCAGGTGCGCGGACCGCGCTCACCGGCCGAGTTCGCCGCGCTCGTACGACGGGCCGCGCGCGAGATCGGCGAGCGGGTCAGTTGTGACGCGCGCTACATCGGGCGGGTCGAGGCGGGGGAGATCCGCTGCCCCAACTACGCGTACGAACGGGTGTTCCTGCACATGTTCCCCGGCCGCACGCTCACCGACCTGGGGTTCGCGCCCCGCGCGTCCGTTCGCGGCCGGGCGGCGCGCACCGCCGGTGACAGCCCGGGCCCGGGGGAGACGGGTGAGACAGGTGAGACGGGCGCAACGCACGAGCCGTATGACACGCAGGACCCGTACGACACGCACCACCACGACCACGAGGAGAGCGACGTGCTGCGTCGCGCATTCATGACCGGCGGAGGCGCCACGATGGCCGCCGCCACCCTGGGCCCCTTCGCGCTCGCCCGCGACGCGTCGTCGGCCGCACGGCCCGTGGGCCGCGCGGGGACGACCGAGGCGGGCGCCCTCGAAGAAGCGGTCCGCAGAATCCGGCTGCTGGACGACCGGCACGGCGCGGACGGCCTCTACCGGCGCGCGGCCGCTCCGCTGCGCGCCGCCTTCGCGCTGCTGGACGCCGGGACGACCCGCCAGACGACCGCCGACCGGCTGCACTCCGGCGCCGGTGAACTCGCCATCTCGGTGGGCTGGCTGGCCCACGACTCGGGCCGGTTCGACGACGCGCGCTCGCACTACGCGGAGGCCCTCGCGACCGCCCGGATGACCGGGGACGAGGCGCTGGAGGCGCACGCGTTCTGCAACACGGCGTTCCTCGCGCGGGACGCGGGCCGCCCCCGCGAGGCCGTCCGCGCCGCCCAGGCCGCCCAGCGCGTCGCCCGCCCGCTGGGCTCGCCCCGCCTGATGTCGCTGCTCGCGCTGCGCGAGGCGGGCGGCTGGGCCGGGCTCGCCGACCGCACCGGCTGCGAACAGGCCCTCGTCCGCGCGCAGGCCCTCTTCGAGCGGGGTCCCTGCGACGACGACCCCGAGTGGATGAGCTTCTACGGCGCGGCCGAGCTGGAGGGGCTCAAGGCGCAGTGCTGGTCGACGCTGGGCGACTGGCCGCGCGCGGCCCGGCACGCGGGCCGGGCGGCGGACCTCCAGGACCCGCACTTCACCCGGAACATCGCCCTGTACACGGCCCAACTGGCGGACGACCTCGCGCGCGGGGGCCGTCCCGACGAGGCGGCGGTGGCCGGGATGCGGGTCCTGGACCTGCTGGGCCAGGTCCAGTCGTCCCGGATCCAGACGATGCTGGCCGGCACGGCACGCGTCCTGCTGCCGCACCGGCGGGCGGGCGGCGTGTCGACGTTCCTGGAACGGCACGCCTCCACACCAAGGACGATGTGAACCCGCCCTAGGGCTCTGAGGTCCTGAGGCCCTGAGGCCTCAGGCGAGGTGCCCCAGGTCGTTCCAGCTCTCGATCGCCGGTTCGCCGTAGGCCCAGCCCAGGACCGACAGGGACGTCGGGTTCAGGCGGATGCGGGCCGCGAAGTCCAGCGGCAGGCCCAGCCAGCGGGCTCCTATGGAGCGAAGGATGTGCCCGTGGGCGAAGACCAGCACGTCCCGGTCGGCCGCGCGGGCCCAGGCGACGACCTCGTCCGCGCGGGCGGTCACCTCGGCGAGGGTCTCGCCCTCGGGGACGCCGTCGCGCCAGATGAGCCAGCCGGGGCGGACGGCCTGTATCTCGGCGGGGGTCAGGCCCTCGTACGCGCCGTAGTGCCACTCCATGAGGGTGTCCCAGGTGGTGGCCCGGTCGCCGAAGCCGGCGAGTTCGCACGTCTCCCGCGCGCGGACCAGCGGGCTGGTGCGTATCTCGACGTCCGCGAGACCGTCGAACGGCGCCCGGTGCAGCCGCTCGCCGAGCAGCTTGGCCCCCCGGCGGCCCTCCTCCAGGAGGGGTATGTCGGTCCTGCCGGTGTGCTTTCCGGACAGCGACCACTGCGTCTGTCCGTGCCGGGCCAGCAGGATGCGCGGTGCCATGGGGGACCTTTCCGGGGAAACCCTGGGAGCGATCAGGGGGAAATCAGAGGCGGATCACCTCCATCATCGCTCACCCTGAAAAGGGGCAACCCGGCGGGCGATCCCGGCGTCTTTGACATCCGGGGCGGCCATGAGAGGCGCGCACATACGCCGTAAAGTGGCACGTCCCGCGCCACCGGGCGCCGCGGCGACCGGACACCAGCCAGCAGACGGCCACGAGACAGCGACACGAAGGGGGAGGCGATCGGATGCCGCAGACCGAGACACCAGGCACCGAGGCGGTCCCGCGGACACGGCTGCGCTGGTGGACCGAGCTGCCCCTGATCCTGCTCGTGTACGCCTGCTACTCGGCGGGCCGGCTGCTCGCGCGGGGCGATGTCACGACCGCCGTCGACCACGGCCTGGCGATCCTGCGCGTCGAGAAGTTCCTGCACATCAACGCCGAACACCCGCTGAACCGGCTGTTCCGCAGCGAGGCGTGGATCGGCGTGCCGGCCGACTTCTGGTACGCGTCGCTGCACTACCTGGTGACACCCGCGATCCTGGTCTGGCTGTTCCGGTCCCGCTCCCACCTCTACCGGGCGGCCCGCACCTGGCTGATGACGTCCACGTTCATGGGCCTCATAGGCTTCACGCTGCTGCCGACCTGCCCGCCCCGGCTGCTGTCGGCGGGCCACGGCTTCGTGGACACGATGGCCCAGTACAGCTCGTACGGCTGGTGGGGCGGCGAGGCGAGCGCACCGCGCGGCATGGGGGGCATGACCAACCAGTACGCGGCGATGCCGAGCCTGCACGTCGGCTGGGCCCTGTGGTGCGGCGTCATGCTGTGGCGGTACGGCAGCGGCAGCCGACTGGCGAGGACGGCGGCCGTCGGCTACCCGCTGGTCACGACGATCGTGGTGATGGGCACCGCCAACCACTACTTCCTCGACGCCGTCGCGGGCGCGGCCGTGATGGGCGTCGGGCTGCTGCTGACCCCGCTGGTGATGCGCGGCGCGGACCGGGCGCGGGTGTGGTTCACGGCCCGGGTCCCGCTGCTCCCGGCGGACTCTCCCGGCACATCGGACCCGATTGTCAGTGGCGGATGCCAGACTTCCCCGGGTGAGCGAATTCCACGGCAGCGCGAGTCACGGCCCCGGCCCGGAGCCGAGCCGGACGCCTCTCCCTCGGACGCGGGGGACGGCGCTCCGGCAGCGGCTCGCTGACCTGCGCGGGCCAGACGTACCGGCCAAGGCGCTGGACGCCCGCGCCCTCGCGGCGCTCGCCGCGAACCCTGGCTGCAAGCGGCGCGCGATCCTCGACGGCGCAGGGGTGGACAAAGCGGCGCTGGCCGGTGCGCTGGGCTCGCCGTCGGCGTTCGGACAGTCGCAGTTCGCCCTCACGCGCGGCAACGCGTTCGAGGCGAAGGTGAAGGCGGACGGCGGCGCGGAGCTGCTGCGGCTGGTGCACGAGCGGCTGGACCCGGGCGCCGAACCGCCCACCCGGGCGGCGGTGCCCGACCTGTCGGCGATCGGCCCCGAGGGCCGCACCGCGCGCACGGCGCTGGCACTGCGCGAGGCCACCGCGGCGAGCGGCACCTGGACGCTCCTGGACCACCCGATGATCGCCCTCGACGTCGCGGGCTCCCCCGCCTTCCTGGAGCCCGACGCGGTGGTGGTCCACCCGGACGGCGGGTGGACGGTCGTGGAGATCAAGTCCTTCCCGATGCTGGACGGTTCGGCGGACCCGGCGAAGGTCGGCGCGGCCGCCCGCCAGGCCGCCGTCTACGTGCTGGCCCTCGAGCAGGTCGCCGCCCGCCTCGACCCTCCCCCGCGCGTGCGCCACCGGGTGCTCCTGGTCTGCCCCAAGGACTTCTCCAACCTGCCCACCGCCTCCGCCGTGGACGTACGCAAGCAGCGCGCGGTCACCAGCCGCCAACTGGCCCGCCTCACCCGCATCCAGGACATCGCCGACGCCCTCCCCGAGGGCACCTGCTTCTCCCCCGGACTGCCCGCCGAGCAGCTCACGGCCGCCGTCGAGGCCGTCCCGGCGACGTACGCGCCCGAGTGCCTGGCCGCCTGCGAGCTGGCCTTCCACTGCCGCGACCGCTCCCGCGCGGCCGGCGCGGTCACCTCGCTGGGCCGGTCGGTGCGCGCCGAACTGGGCGGGCTGACGACCGTGGACGGCGTCCTCGCGGCGGCGCACGGCGAGGCCGGGGACCCGGCGGACCCGGCCGTGGCCGCCCTGCGCAGGGCCGCGCGACTGCGTGCCGAAGCCCTGGAGGCGATGTGTCGCTGATCGCCACCCTCGCCCGTCTGGAGGCCGTCTCCACCGGCCGCGCCCAGCCCACCGCCACCGTCCGCCACCGGCACCTCTCCGCGCGGCCGCTGGTCCTCGTGCCGCTGACCACCGCCGGTGAGGCCGGCGCGCCGCTGGGCGCGCTGGTCGGCACCGACCGGGACGCGCCACGGCTGCTGGTCGTGGCGCAGCCGCGCGACCGCGACCTCAGGTTCGCGTTCCTCGCCGAACTGGCCGACGTCGTCCTGCCCTACATCGACGGCTACGCCGACGCCGTGGAGGCGGCCGAGCGCAGCGAGAGCGACCCGGAGACCGGCAAGCGCGTCAAGGTCGAAGTCGAACTGTGCGCGGACGCACCCCAGTTGATCGTGCCGAGCCGCGCGGGCGTCGACTTCGTACGCCTCCTGGGGCGCTCCATGCGCTTTCGGCGGACGGCGGAGCAGGACCCGCAGACGCCGTATCCCGCGCCGCCGCGCGTGCCGCTGCTCGGGCGGTGGCTGACGCATTTCGGGGAGCGGTCGCGGGTGCCGGGGTCGTCGCTGCTGCTGGCGCTGACGGAGGTGCTGGGCCGGCATTGGGCGACCGGGCAGTCCAGCCTGGAGGACCAGCATCTGGGCGCGCTGCTGGCCTGGCTCGCCCCGCCGGCGGGCGAGTCGGGGGCGCGGGCCGCGCTGCGGGCGGAGCTGGCGCGGGACGCGCAGGGGCAGTTGGAGTGCCCGCCGGCCGGTCCGGCGACCGACCCGGCGTTCGACAACAAGCTGCTCGCCCCGGCCATCGAGCGCTACGACCGCGCGCGGACCGCCCTGGCCGCCGCCGAGGACGGCGTGCAGGCCGACGACCGGCTGGGCGCGCTCACCGCCGCCGAGCGGGAGATCCACGAGCTGGTGCGCAGCCGTACGCTCCCCACCTGGGAGAAGGTGTGGGACGGCCTGGAGCTGCTGCGGGCGCTGCCCGAGGGCGCGCATGTCGAGGAGCGGTGGACGCGCGACCGCTGGTCGTTCACCGGCCACCGCGACCGGGTCGTCGCCGGCGAGCCCCCGCAGCCGCGCCGGGACGACGCGGTGACCGCCGCCAACAAGCTCGCCACGCGCGAGCGCGAACAGGCCCGACTGGAGGCCCAGGAGGCGCTGGACGATCCGCTGGTGATGGCGGGGCGGCGGCTGGCCGGGGAGGCGTTCGTGGGGGAGGTCGTCGACGTCGTGATGACGTACAGCGAGGGCAAGCGGCCGAGCCCGCGCCCGCTGGTCACCGTGCGGACGGACGACCGGCCGCGGCTCGGCGAGCGGGCGCGGGTGTTCCGCTCGCTGGGCGGGAAGCCGCAGGCGGCGGAGTTCGTGCGCTGGGACGACGAGGCGGGCGAAGAGGGCGATGGGGGTGAAGGGCTGCTGGTGCTGCGGATCGTCGACAAGATGGGCCGCGGCAAGGAGCCCGAGGCGGGGTCCGTGCCCGAGAAGGGCGACCGGCTCTGCTTCACGCTCTTCGAACACGAACAGCGCGGCGGCGCGAAGCTGCCCGACCCGGAGGACACGCCGTGGACGCACGGCGGACCGCCCGGCGAGCAGACGCCCGAAGCCCCCGACTCCGTGACCCAGGAGGACACCCTGTGACCGCCGAGGCCACCCAGACCGCCCAGACCGGCACGGCCGTGTTCGATCCCGGTGCCGCCGCCGGCCGGGCCACCGACGCGATCCTGCGCGACACGCTGCACGGCACCGCGCGCGGGGTGGTCGTCGACTCCCCGCCGGGCGCCGGGAAGTCCACGCTCGTCGTCCGCGCGGCGCTTGAACTGGCCGACGCGGGACGCTCGTTGATGGTCGTCGCGCAGACCAACGCACAGGTCGACGACCTGGTCGTACGGCTCGCCGAGAAGAACCCCGAGCTGCCGGTGGGCCGGCTGCACAGCAGCGACGCCGACCCGTACGACAAGGTGCTGGACGAGCTGCCGAACGTCCGGAAGTCGGCGAAGGCGGCGGAGCTGGCAGGGCTGCCGGTGGTGATCTCCACCGCCGCCAAGTGGGCGCACGTGAAGGTCGACGAGCCGTGGCGGCACGCGATCGTGGACGAGGCCTACCAGATGCGGTCGGACGGGCTGCTGGCCGTGGCCGGGCTGTTCGAGCGGGCGCTGTTCGTGGGCGACCCGGGGCAGCTCGACCCGTTCTCGATCGTGGGCGGCGAGCAGTGGGCGGGCCTGTCGTACGACCCGTCGGCCTCGGCGGTGAGCACGCTCCTCGCGCACAACCCGGAACTGCCGCAGCACCGGCTGCCGGTGTCCTGGCGGCTCCCGGCGTCGGCCGCGCCCCTGGTCTCGGACGCCTTCTACCCCTTCACGCCGTTCCGCAGCGGCACCGGGCACGGCGACCGCCGGCTGTCCTTCGCCGTGGCCTCGGACGGCTCGGGCGCCGACCGGGTGATCGACGAGGCCGCGGAGTCGGGCTGGGGCCTGCTGGAGCTGCCCGCCCGGCACACCCCGCGCACCGACCCGGAGGCGGTACGGGCGGTCGCGACGGTCGTCCGACGCCTGCTGGACCGAGCCGGCGAGGCGGTGTCGGAGCGCTCCCCGGCCCCGACCCCCCTGACCCCCGACCGGATCGCCGTCGGCACGGCCCACCGCGACCAGGCGGCGGCGGTCCGAGCGGCGCTGGCGGAACTGGGCGTCACAGACGTCACCGTGGACACGGCGAACCGCCTCCAGGGCATGGAGTTCGACGTCACGGTGATCCTGCACCCGCTCTCCGGCCGCCCCGACGCCACCGCCTTCCACCTGGAAACGGGCCGCCTGTGCGTCCTGGCCTCCCGCCACCGCCACGCCTGCGTGGTCGTCTGCCGCGCAGGCGTCACCGACCTCCTGGACGACTACCCCTCAACAGAACCGATCCAGCTCGGCACCGTCGTCAAATTCCCGGACGGCTGGGAGGCCAATCACGCGGTGCTTGCGCATCTTGCGGAACACCGGGTGACCTGGAAGCCGTGAGACTCACCGCCCGGCAAAGCACACCGACCACGACACCACCTCCCGCCGGACGGAGTCCGGCACGCCGCCGAAGGCGGCCGATGAACACAGCCCCGGACGGCTGGGAAGCGAACCACGCGGTGCTGGCGCATCTTGCGGAACACCGGGTGACCTGGCGGCCCTGATGTGCCGGGAACATCGGGAGGCCCGGGAGCCTTGAAGGTGCGGGCCGCTGGTCTCTTGCGTTGGCGGGGGAGAATGGGGGGTGGTCCGCATCCGAACCGTATGAGGAGGCCGAGATATGGCGGAGCCCACGCCGCGTCGGAACGAACCGCGGCTACGCCCCGCGCCCCTGCTCTTCGAGCCCGCCGAGGCGGCCGGTGATCCGGAGCACTTCTTCGACCTGGAGTCGATAGACGATCCGGGCGCGCTGCTGACCCGGGCGACGGAGCTGGCGCTCGCGTTCCGGGCGGCGGCCGACCGGGCGGTGGAGTTCCAGGCGATGGCGGCGGCGCAGCTCGCCGATCCGCGCCGCTTCGACCGGCTGACGTCGGCGGACATCGCCGTACGGGCCGAGTGGACCGAGGACTACGCGAAGAAGATGGTCGAGTTCGGCCGGGATCTGCTGCGCGGCGACGCCGAGGGGCGGGGGCACGCCGACCCGTCGGCGTGAACAAGGGGCTGCCGGCATATGCCGGGTGGGCAAGATACCCGGTCCGGTGCGGGTCCGTACCCGTTTCCCGCAACCCTGTGAATTCGGGCGCTCACTGCCGGTAGACATGTCGGTATGAGCAGCGCATGCGACGAAACCATCGGCGTCACCCCGGACGGCGCCACCTGGCTGGCCTCCGCCGGAACGTATCCGCGCAGCACGCTCGCCCTCTGGGAGGAGCGGCCGCAGGCCCCGGTGGTCCTGCCCTGCGGGTCGGTGTTCGACATCGTCAGCGCGCCGGCGATGTTCGGGCGGCTGATGCTGGACCGGCTGTGGAGCGAGGGGCCGGGCTCCGGCCCGGTGGCCGCGTTCCGGGGGCGGACGCTGCTGTTCGCGGCGCCGGGGACGGCCCAGCGACTGCCCTCGCTGCTGGAGTGGGAGGAGTGGAGCGCCGACGGCCGCCGGGACGGCCGGGCCGCCACCGTGCCGCCGCTGCTGTGCCACGGCACCGGGGACGCGGTGACCGTGCCCGCGCTCGCCCCGGCGCTGGAGGGTGCCTCGACGCGCTGGATGGTCGCCCCGGACACCCGTCACCCCTGGCTGCCGGGGCCCGAGATCCTGCTGTGGGCGGCGGTCCGGGCGGCCCGTTCGGCCGTGCGGATTTCGATTTCTCCTCCCCAGGATCAGGATGCTAAGGTCTACGACGTCACCAAGCGCCGCTAGCTCAGTTGGTTAGAGCAGCTGACTCTTAATCAGCGGGTCCGGGGTTCGAGTCCCTGGCGGCGCACAGACGGCAAGGCCCCTCGCATCAGCGAGGGGCCTTTTGCGTACCCCTCCCCCAAAAAGACTCCCCCACTCCCCTACTCAGCCCCTCACCCTCGGCGTGATCGTCACCGTCCACTCCCCCGACACCGTGCGCCCCTCCACCGCCACCCGCACCCCGCCCCCGTCCCCGTCTCCGTCTCCGCTCCCCGGCACCGTGAAGCTCTCGCCGAGGGCGACCGGGGCGTCCGCGAGGGGCGGGTAGACGGAGTTCTCCCAGCAGGCCTCGGTGCGCGGATGAGCGTCGATCACCTCGACCGGGCCGCGGCCGGACCGCGCGCCGCTGCTCACGCGGTAGACGAGGACGCCGGCCCGGCAGGCCGCGTGGTCGTCGCCCACCGGGCCGCGCGCCTCGAAGGCCAGCACGCTGTCGGGGCCCGTGCGCACCACCGCGAGCTTGATGCCGTGGCCGAGCCCGAAGGCCGGCGCCCCGGAGGCGCGGGCGACCGGTACGCCCGGTCCCGCGCCGAGCGGCTCCAGGGTCAGCCGGGTCGGCCCCGGCCCCCGTACGCACGCCACCTGGCGGGGTCGCAGCCAGCCCAGCTTCCACTTGTGCCAGGCGAACAGGTCGGGGGCGAGTCCGAACTGGCTGCCCATCAGGTCCCAGTCGCCGACGTAGGTGTCCCAGTCGCCCTTGCCGTCGGCGGGGCGGTGGTAGAGATCGGGCAGGTCGAAGACGTGGCCGGTCTCGTGGGCGAGGACGAGACGGTCCGGGGGATGCTTCTCGAAGACCGTGACGACCCGCCGGATGTCCGTGCCGTCGGCCCGCAGCGGGGTGTCCAGGTTGACGACCTTCGTCGCGTCCGAGTCGACGCCGGGCGCGTCCGGGTCGGCGACGAAGTAGACGAGGTCATAGCGGGAGAAATCGACCTGGGGGTCGGTGGCGGCCAGCGCGTCGTGCAGGTACGCGGCCCGGTTCTCGGGCCGCCAGTCGCGCTGTATGGCGTACGCGGTGGACGGCTTCGGCATCCGGATCCAGTGCTTCAGCGGATGCGGGCGCAGCGTGAAGCGGCCGTAGGACGCCTGCCGGAAGAAGCGGGTGGTGGCGGGGAAGTGGTCGGCGGCCAGTTCGGCGGGGGTGGTCAGGGGGGCCGCGTCCGGGAAGGACAGGAAGATCATCACCGCGTCGAGGGCGCGGGCCGGGCGGGGGTACGCCGGGTTCCAGGCGTCCAGGCCCTCGGAGTGGTGGGCGGTGGTGCGGGTCAGGGCGCAGGGGGCGACGGAGAAGGGTTCGGCGATCGCCGGGCCGCCGATCAGGGAGTTCGCGGCGAGTGCCGAGAGGGTGGTGAACATGGCGGCGGTACTGCGCAGTCGGGGGCGCTGGAGCAGGCGCGGACGTCGCGGCAGTCGCGGCACTTCGGACCTCCGGGGGCGGTTCACGGGACACCGCCACCCAGCCTGTGTGAATTTGTCGTACTACGCCCTGTTTGTCTGCCCCAGACGAGTGAGGAGCCGGAAAGCGGGCATCACTTCGACACCCCCGGAATTCTCACGGAACGTCACAAGCGGTCGTCCTGCCACAGAACCGGGCCAGGTGCGGGCAGAAACGATCTGTCAGAAGGGTGGGTTGTTCGGGGACACTGGGCAGTGGCTGCGCGGGTCCGGGGGCAGCCTCTATGATCGACACACTTTCCTGCACGGACAGCGATCGAGTGCACTGCGGGAGCGAGCGGTGAGCGGAACGTCCGAAGGGCCGACGCCCGCGGCAGACCTCGACCGGTCAGCCGTCACAGAGAGTGACATCTACAGTACGGACAGCGGGCCCGGGGCCTACCGGCCGCCGGCCTACCGTTCCGTGTTCGCGGCTGCGCCGCTGGCCATGGCCGTGGTCGACCGCGAGGGTCTGATCGTCGACGCCAACGACGCGCTCGGCGCGCTGCTCGGCGGCGGCGGTGCGCGGCTGGTCGGGCGGGTCGCCGCCGACCTGCTGGACCTGGCCTCCGACGTGCGGACCTGGCACGCCTACCGCGAGGTGCTGCGCGGCCGGCAGGCGAAACTGCGCTGCACCCGGCGGCTGAAGCAGCCCGACGGGCGCTCGCTGTGGGCGCAGGTCACCGTCTCCCCGCTGGACGCCGACACGCCCGGCGTGCTGCTGTCCGTCGCCGATGTCAGCGCCCACCGCGATCTCCAGGCCAGGCTGCGGCATCTGCAGATGCACGACCCGGTGACCCGGCTGCCCAACCGCACCCTGTTCTTCGAGCGGGTGTCGGCCGCGCTGGAGGCGGAGGCCTACGAGCAGAGCGGCACCGGCCGGATCGGCCTGTGCTATCTGGACCTGGACGGCTTCAAGGCCGTCAACGACACCCTCGGTCACCGGGTGGGCGACCGGCTGCTGGCCGCCGTCGCCGACCGACTGACGGAGTGCGCCGAGGAGGCCGGGCGGACCCGGCCGAGCGTGCCACTGGTGGCGCGGCTGGGCGGTGACGAGTTCGCGCTGCTGGTGGAGGACTCCACCGGCACCGAGCAGCTCGCCGACCTCGCCGAGTCCGTGCTCAAGGCCCTCCAGGCCCCCTTCGACCTGGCCGGGCACCGGCTGAACGTGTCGGCGTCGATCGGTGTCGTGGAGCGGCACGCGGCCGGCACCACCGCGACCGGGCTGATGCAGGCCGCCGACACGACGCTGTACTGGGCGAAGGTCGACGGCAAGGACCGCTGGACGCTGTTCGACCCCGAGCGCAACGCCCATCTGATGACCCGCCAGGCCCTGGCCTCCACGCTGCGGCCGGCGATCGAACGCGGAGAGTTCCGGCTCGACTATCAGCCGCTGGTCGGCATGTCGGACGGCCGGCTGCGCGGGGTGGAGGCGCTCGTCCGCTGGGACCACCCCCGGTTCGGGCTGCTGTCGCCGAATCGGTTCGTCGCACTGGCCGAGGAGGACGGCTCGATCGTGCCGCTCGGCCGATGGATTCTGGCCACCGCCTGCCGCCAGGCACGGCAGTGGCAGGTGGACAATCCGGACGAACCTCCGCTGTTCGTCAGTGTTAACGTGGCGGTCCGTCAGGTGTGGGACTCCGACCTGGTGGCGGACGTCGCGAAAGTCCTCGCCGAGACCGGACTCGCCCCGCATCTCCTGCAGTTGGAGCTCACCGAGTCGGCCGTGATGGGGTCGGCGGGGCGGCCGTTGCAGGCGTTGCAGGCGCTCAGCGACATGGGCGTGGGCATCGCCATCGACGACTTCGGCACCGGCTACTCCAACCTCGCCTATCTGAGCCGGCTGCCGGTGTCGGTGCTGAAGCTGGACGGGTCCTTCGTGCGCGGCTTCCAGTACGAGGGCGGCGGCGCGCCGAACCCGGCCGACGAGGTCGTCGTCGAGGCGATGATCGACCTCGCCCACCGGCTCGGGCTGACCGTGACCGCCGAGTGCGTGGAGACGTCCGCGCAGGCGACCCGGCTGCGCAGCATCGGCTGCGACACCGGGCAGGGCTGGCTGTACTCCCGCCCGGTGTCGCCGGACCGGATCTCGGAGCTGCTGAACACCGAGTCCTACGCGGTCGGCAACCCGTAGGCGTCCGCGACCAGTTCGTAGGAGCGCAGCCGCAGTTCGCCGCGGTGGGCGTGACTGGTGAGCATCAACTCGTCGGCCCCGGTGCGCTTGTGGAGAAGGTCGAGGCCGGCGCGGACCTCGTCGGCGGTGCCGTGGATGATGTTCGCGCCCCAGGAGTCGACGAACTCCCGCTCCAGCGAGCTGAATTGATGCGCCTCCGCCTCCTCGGGAGAGGGGAACAGACCGGGCCGCCCGCCACGCAGGCGGACCATGTTGAGACCGGTGGCCACCACCTGCCGGCGCGCCTCCCGCTCGTCGTCGGCGGCCAGCACCGAGACGCCGATCAGCGCGTACGGCTCGGCGAGCACCGCGGACGGCCGGAACGACTCCCGGTACAGGTCGAGCGCCGGAACGGTGTTCTGCGCGGAGAAGTGGTGCGCGAAGGCGAACGGCAGACCGAGCACGCCGGCCAGCCGGGCGCTGAAGCCGGAGGAGCCCAGCAGCCAGACCGGCGGCCGGTGCGCCGACTGCACCCCGCCCGGGGTCGTGCCCTGGACGGGGCCGGGGATCGCGTGGATACGGCGGTAGGGGTGGCCGTCGGGGAAGTCGTCGTCCAGGAAGCGGATGAGCTCGGCGAGTTGCTCGGGGAAGTCGTCGGCCCCGTCGCGCAGGCCGTCGGTGCGGCGCAGGGCGGCGGCCGTCGCCCCGTCGGTGCCCGGGGCGCGGCCGAGTCCGAGGTCGACGCGGCGCGGGGCCAGCGCCTCCAGGGTGCCGAACTGCTCGGCGATGACGAGCGGCGCGTGGTTGGGCAGCATCACACCGCCCGAGCCGAGCCGGATGCGGTCGGTGTGGGCGGCGAGGTGGGCGAGGATCACCGCGGGCGAGGACGAGGCGACGCCGGGCATCGAGTGGTGCTCGGCGACCCAGTAGCGGTGGAAGCCGCGCGACTCGGTGAACCGCGCGAGGTCGACGCTGGTGCGCAGCGCGTCGGTGGCGGTACGGCCGGAACCGACGGTGACCAGGTCCAGGACGGAGAGGGGGGCCGGGGCACTGCCCTGCGCCACGCCGCGGATGTCGTCCGCCGCCGTCACCTCGGTCGCCGTTGCGTCCGTCGCCTCGGTCGCCGTCTCGCGTGCCGCCGTCTCGCCTGCCGCCACGGGGGTCCTCCTGTTGTCGGCCGTGTGCTGTCCTCGGACGACCAACAGGAGAGTGTCCCCGCTTATTCCCCGGGTGCCGGGAGGGGGCTCCGGGTCCGGGACCGGCCTCACACCTGCACGAGCGGCTCGCGGGTGAACAGGGTGCCGAGGCCCGGCGCGTTCACCCGGCGGTCCGTCAGCCGCAGCGCCTCCCAGACGGTGACCTGGTTGGCGGTGAGGACCGGCTTGCCGAGCTCCTTCTCCAGGACGGGGAGATACGCGGCGGTGTGGAGGGCGGTGTCGGGCAGCAGGACCGCCTCCGCCCCGGGCCCGTCGGCCGCCCGGGCCAGCGCCAGCACCCGCTCCTCGTCCCAGGTGCCGACCTCGGCGGCGGTGACGATCCCGGCGCTGCTCAGCGCCGTCACCTCCACCCCGCCCGCCCGCAGGAACTCGACGAACAGCCCGGACACGTCGTCCGGATACGTCGCCCCGACGGCGACCCGCCCGACGCCGATCTCCTTGGCCGCGTGTACGAAGGCGAAGGAGGTGGACGAGGCCGGCATCCCGGCGGCCATGGCCAGCGCCCGCACCTGTTGCTGCGCGCCGTCCCAGCCGTGCACGAAGCCGCCGCCGGTGCAGGCCCACACGATCGCCTCCGCGCCCGCGAGCCGCAGTTGTCCCACGCCGTCCGCCAGCCGCTCGGGCGCGCCCAGCCGGCGCAGCGCGTCGACCCGGTGCGCGTCCTCTCCAACGTCGGTGTGGACCACGTCCAAGCGGACGTCGCTGCCGAGGAGTTGCTCGATACGGGGGTAGTCGTCCTCGCCCGAATGGCCCGGGTAGAGGAAACCGAGTGCGGTCATGTCCAGCCTTCCTGCTGCTCTTCTTCCGGCAGTACGGGGGGCGGCCGTACACGCGCCGAGGCGTCCAGCAGCGCTTGATACGGTCCCACCGCCCGGGTACCCAGTCGGCGCAGCGCCGCCCACATGGTCACCTGGTTGGCCGAGACGACGGGGATGCGCGGCTCGGCCAGGACCCCGGGCGCGACCGCGACCAGTGTGCGGACGGCGTCCGGAGCGTCTCGTGCCCGCGCACCCGGCGGTCGAGATCGAGACCGCCCTCGACCGGGACGTACGGCGTGCGGGGCGGCACCGCCCGCACCGGGAGACAGGATGCTCAACGAGCCGTAGGGAACGCCGTGTTGACGACGGTAGGTTCGGGTGCGAACGTGGTCAATCCGCGCACGTCAGACCGTGGTGACGAGTGGGCCCGTGGGTCACGAGCGGGCCCGTGGGTCACAAGCGGGTCTGTCGGTCACGAGCGAGAGGGAGCACGTGATGACCGTCGCCTCCGGCTCCGGCTCCGCCGCCGCGGCCAGGTCCGTGCCCGCTCTCCCCACGCTGCTCGTCCTGGACGCCGATCCGCTGCCCCGGCTCGGGCGGCTCACCGGGCAGGTCCGGGTGCTGCACGCCGACGAGGACTCGCTCGGCGCGCTGCTCCCGGCGGCGGACGCCCTGCTGGTCTGGGACTTCACCTCGCACGCGGTGCGCGCCGCCTGGCCCGGCGAGGGGCCCAGACCGCGCTGGGTGCACACGGCGAGCGCGGGCGTGGACCATCTGCTGTGCCCCGAACTCACCGCGTCGGACACGGTCGTGACGAACGCGCGCGGGGTGTTCGACCAGCCCATCGCCGAGTACGTGGCCGCGCTGGTCCTGGCGATGGCGAAGGATCTGCCGCGCACCTGGGAGTTCCAGCGGCGGGGCGAGTGGCGGCACCGGGAGAGCCGGCGGGTCGCCGGGACGCGGGCCGTCGTCGTCGGGTCGGGGCCGATCGGGCGGGCGATCGCCCGTGTGCTGAAGGCGCTCGGCATGACCACGTCCGTCGTCGGCCGGGTCCCGCGCACCGGCATCCACGGCCCCGACGACCTCGACCGCCTACTCGCCCGCGCCGACTGGGTGATCGCCGCCGCCCCCCTCACCGCGCAGACCCACGGCATGTTCGACACCCGGCGGTTCGGCGTGATGCAGCCGTCCGCGTGCTTCGTGAACGTCGGACGCGGGCAGTTGGTCGTCGAGGACGCGCTCGTACGGGCGTTGGAGCGCCGCTGGATCGCGGGCGCGGCACTGGACGTCCTGACCACTGAACCCCTGCCCCCGGACAGCCCGTTGTGGCAGGTACCGGGACTGCTGATCTCGCCGCACATGAGCGGCGACACGGTCGGCTGGCGGGACGAACTCGGCGTGCAGTTCGTCGAGTTGTTCGAGCGGTGGGCGGCGGGACGGCCCCTGAAGAACGTGGTCGACAAACAACGCGGATACGTGCCCGGACACTGACGCCCCGGCCGGCCGGCGGGCGGGTCGTTCACGGCGGGGGCATGCGGGCGCTGCGGGTGCCGTACTCGCCGTCGCTGGGCGGGCGGGCAGGTCGCGGTGCGGGCGGGGGTCGCGGCGGCGGTACGACGGGCCGTGGAGCGGCTGGCGGCACTCGGCGCGTACGTCCAGGAGACCGACCCCGACTTCACCGACCCGGTGGCCGCCTTCCACACCCTGCGGTTCGCCGGGGCGGCCCGGGTGACCCGGCGTCTCCGGGCGCGTATGGTCACGCGCTGGTGCGGCCGGTCGCCGAGCCTGGATCTTCTAGCCTGTTCAGGTGATCGACGACGACGTTTCCGACGGCCCGGTCGTCCGGCTGGGAAAGCCCGGGGCCGGGCCCGGCCCCGCCCGCCTGTCGCTCTCGGGGCCGACGCAGCCGTACGAGGACGAGCCGACTCTCGACTTCCTCGTCAGGGCCGACGGGCCCTGGGGGAGCGTCGAGACCTCGGTACGGACCTGGAACGGCGACGGGCTCGACGCCTTCTTCGCCTCGCTCGCCGAGGACTTCCGAGGCTGGGCAGGGGCGCGCACCTGGCACTCCCTCTCCTACGACCTGACCCTCTCGGCCGAGCACCACCCCGGCGGCCACGTCCATCTGACCTGGGGCATCCACGACCGCGCACCCTCCGAGGAATGGCACTTCGAAGTCACCACGGTGCACGCGGCAGGCGAGGACATGCGCAGCCTTGCCGGTGAGATCCGTACGTTCCTCACGAGCGTGGCCGACTAACCGAAACAGCAGGACTGCCGTGCAGGTGACCCCGCGTTCGGCCATTGGAGGGAAACGGGGCGGAAAGCGCGCTGCATAAGTCGCATCTCCCCGGGTAGCCGCGCCGCCATGGCTCCACCACTGGAACATCGCGAACGCGAACACATACCTGGGACCGGGACCACCCGTCGGTCGCTGCTCGCGGGGGTGGCGGCGGCCGGCGTGCTGGGTGCCGCCGGCTGCTCCCGGGTGGCGACCGCGTCGGCCGAGAGCGGCGGCGACCTCCTCGACCGGCTGAAGGCGGCCGGTGTCGTACGGCTGGGCATCGCCGGGGAGATCCCGTTCGGGTACATCGACAGGGACGGGAAGTTGACCGGGGAGGCCCCTGAGCTGGCCCGGGTCGTCTTCGAGCGGCTCGGGATCGGGAAAGTCCAGCCCGTGCCCACCGAGTTCGGGTCGCTCATTCCGGGGCTCGCCTCGCAGCAGTTCGACGTCGTCGCCGCCGGGATGTACATCACCCCCGAGCGCTGCGAGCAGGTGCTTTTCGCCGACCCCGACTACCAGATGCTCGACTCCTTCATCGTCCGCAAGGGCAATCCGAAGGGGCTGCACGACTACCAGGACGTCGTCGAGAAGAAGGCCAGGTTCGCAACCGGGACCGGTTACGCGGAGATCCGGTACGTCGTCGACGCCGGGTACGAGGAGAGCGACATCCTCATCGTGCCGGACCAGGTCGCGGGGCTGAACGCCGTAGAGGCCGGGCGGGTCGACGTGTTCGCCGGTACCGCGCTGACCACCCGTGAGGTGGTGCGGAAGTCGGCCAAGGCGGAGGCGACCGAGCCTTTCAAGCCCCTCGTCGACGGCCGACCGCATGTCGACGGGGGCGCGTTCGCCTTCCGGCTGACCGAGACACGGCTGCGGGACGGCTTCAACGCCGAGCTGCGGAAGATGAAGAAGAGCGGGGAACTGCTCCGCCTCCTCACGCCGTTCGGGTTCAGCGAGGCCGAGACGACCTCTCTGACAGCGAAGGAGTTGTGCGGCGGCGGGACCCTGGGGGGCACCTCATGACCGCCGGGCTCTGGGGGCTTGTGCTGCAAGGGATCTGGGTCACCGTCCAGTTGCTCGTGTGCAGCGCGCTGCTGGCCGCGGCCGTCGCCTTCGTGGCCGGCGTCGCGCGCGCCCACCGGCTGTGGATCGTCCGCTTCCTCGCCGGGTTCTACACCGAGGTGTTCCGCGGGACCTCCGCGCTGGTGATGATCTTCTGGGTGTTCTTCGTGCTGCCCCCGGCGTTCGGCTGGCAGTTGGTGCCGATGTGGGCGGGCACGCTCGCGCTCGGCCTGACCTACGGGGCGTACGGCTCGGAGATCGTGCGCGGCGCGCTGAAAGCCGTAGACCCGGCGCAGCAGGAGAGCGGGATCGCGCTGAGCTTCACGCCCTGGCAGCGGACGCGGCTGATCCTGCTGCCGCAGGCGGTGCCGGAGATGATCCCGCCGTTCTGCAACCTGCTGATCGAACTGCTCAAGGGCACCGCCCTGGTGTCGGTCATGGGCATGGGCGACCTGGCGTTCAGCGGGAACCTGGTCCGGCTCGCGCTCCAGGAGAGCGCGGAGATCTACACGTATCTGCTGGTCGTCTACTTCGTGATCGCGTTCCTGCTCACCCGGGTGATGCGCGGCCTCGAACAGCGGCTCAAGGCGGGCGTCGGCACCGCGGTCAGCCCCGGAGCCGGCGCCGTCGCCGGAGGGGGTGCCCGATGACGTGGGACTGGGGCGCGGTCGCCGACTTCATGCCGCACTTCCGGGACGGGCTGCTGATCACCCTGCGAGCCCTCGCCCTCGGCTCGCTGATCTCCTTCGCCCTCGGACTGCTCTGGGCGCTGCTGATGCGGACGCCGTCGCGGTGGGTGCGCTGGCCGGTGGGCGTGGTCACGGAGTTCGTGCGCGACACCCCGCTGCTGGTGCAGTTGTTCTTCCTCTTCTACGTGCTCCCCGAGTGGGGCCTGACCTTCTCGGCGCTGACCACCGGCGTCTTCGCGATCGGCCTGCACTACTCGACGTACACGATGCAGGTCTACCGGGCCGGCATCGAGGCGGTGCCCGCCGGGCAGTGGGAGGCGGCGACGGCGCTGAACCTGCCGGTCGGCCGGACCTGGCGGGTGGTCATCCTGCCGCAGGCCATCCGGCGGGTCGTCCCGGCGCTCGGCAACTACGTGATCTCCATGCTCAAGGACACGCCGATGCTGATGGCGATCACCGTCCTCGACATGCTCGGGCAGGCGCGGCTCTTCTCCCAGGAGCACTTCCAGTTCACCGAGCCGCTGACCGTGATCGGCGTGGCCTTCATCCTCATCTCCTACCTGGCCTCCCTCCTCCTACGAGCCCTGGAGCGACGACTTGTCCACTGACACCCCCCTGATGAAAGAAGCCGATGCCGACGCGGGCGGCAATCCGCCGGTGGACGGCAGCGAGCTGATCCGCCTGGAGCAGGTCAGCAAGCGGTTCGGGTCCACCACCGTGCTCGACCGGCTCGACTTCGCCGTGGAGTCCGGCAAACACGTCACGCTGATCGGCCCGTCCGGCTCCGGCAAGACGACGATCCTGCGGCTGCTGATGACCCTGACCAAGCCGGACGAGGGGACGATCACCGTCGCCGGCGAGAAGCTGTTCCCCGCCCCCGAGAAGCGGGTCCGCGAGGTCCGCAAGAAGATCGGCATGGTGTTCCAGCAGTTCAACCTGTTCCCGAACATGAGCGTGCTGCGCAACATCACCGAGGCCCCGATGACCGTCCTCGGCCTGTCCGGGGACGAGGCCGAGCAGCGCGCCCGGGAACTGCTCGACCTGGTGGGCCTCGCCGACAAGTGCGACGCCCGGCCCACCCGGCTGTCCGGCGGGCAGCAGCAGCGCGTGGCGATCGCACGGGCGCTGGCGATGCGCCCGCAGGTGCTGCTCCTCGACGAGGTCACCTCGGCGCTGGACCCCGAGCTGGTCGCGGGCGTCCTCGACGTCCTGCGGGACATCGCCCGCACCACCGACATCACCATGCTCTGCGTGACCCACGAGATGAACTTCGCCCGGGACATCTCCGACCAGGTCCTGATGTTCGACTCGGGCCGGGTCGTCGAGTCGGGGCCACCGGAGCAGATCTTCGGCGCACCGGAACAGGAACGGACCCGGGAGTTTCTCGGCGCGGTGCTGTGAGGTTCTCCTCCACAACCCCTCCCCCGCGACCCCCTGGCCGTTATCGTGGAAGCTGATTCGCTGTCAGGATCTCGGTTCACGGATCACGGATCACGGCCAGAAAGCGACCAGGGGGGAAACCGTGGCGCTGAAGCACGAGCCGACCGCGCCGTACCACTCGGCCCAGGAAGCACTGCGCGTCCTGGAGACGGTGGCACGGCACTCCACCGGCGTCACCGACGCCCGACTCGCCCGCCAGACCGGCCTCACCGCCGACCGGCTGACCACACTGCTGCGCATGCTGCGCCGCGAGGGCTACGTCGAGCAGATCGCCGACGGCGCGTACGTCACGGGCGACGCCCTCACCCGGCTGGGCTCCGCGCACCAGCACGAGCAGGCCCTGCACGACAAACTCCAGCACACCCTCGACCGGCTCCGCGACTGCGTCGGCGCCGCCGTCTACATCAGCCGGTACGTCGACGGCGAGGTCACCATCACCCAGTACGCCGACGGCCCCGGCACACCGTCCGTGAACGAATGGTTCGACTTCCGCTCCTCCGCGCACGCCACCGCCCTCGGCAAGAGCCTGCTCGGCCAGCTCGACCACAACGGCCGGCGCGACCACCTCTCCCGGCACAAGATGGCCCGGCTCACCTCCCGCACCATCACCAACGACACGCTGCTCCTCTCCCGCCTGGAGGCGCAGCCGCCCACGGTCCCGGTGCTCGACCTCCAGGAGTACGCGGTGGGCACGGTCTGCGCGGCCGTCCCGATCACCGCCGGCGCCACGGCCGGCTGCCTCGCGCTGTCCCTCCCCGTCGCCCACGCCCACCGCCTCCGCCAGGCCGCCGACGCCCTGAACAGGAACGCGGCACCGGTCCTGCTCTCCCTCGCGATCTAGCAGCCGGGCCGGCGGGTGATCCGGGCGTCATCCGCGGCCACCCGGAAACTGGTCGGAAGCACCCCCGCGGACCAGGTAGTATTTTCTCCGTCGCCAGCCGCCGAAGGCGGAAGGCGAGGGTCATGCGCCGCTAGCTCAGTTGGTTAGAGCAGCTGACTCTTAATCAGCGGGTCCGGGGTTCGAGTCCCTGGCGGCGCACAGTGGAAGGGCCTCTCGTGAACACGAGGGGCCCTTCGCCTTTCCCCTCAGCTTTCGTCGTCGGCCGTCAGCCTGCGGTACGTCGCCTGGCCCTGCGGTCGCCACCACACCGGGTCGGCGCAGCGGACGCCCTCCCTCCGCAGCAGCGCACGGTGGATCTTGTTCGTCGCGGTGACGGGCATGCGTTCCACCACCCGCACGAACCGGGGTGCCATCTTCGTGCCCAGGTCGGGCTGGGCGAGCAGGAACTCGGCGAAGTCGAGCGGGTCGAAGGTGCCGGCCAGCGTCGCCATCACCTGGTCGCCGGTCACCGGGTCCGGGACGGCGTAGACGGCGACGGCCGCCGCCCCCTCGTACCGGGCGAGGATGTTCTCGATCATCGCGGCGGCCAGGTTCTCGCCGTCGACGCGGAGCCGGTCGTCGGTGCGGCCCGCGAAGTAGAGGAAGCCGGCGCGGTCGCGGTAGAAGAGGTCGCCGGTCCAGTACGCGCCGTCCGCGCGGCGGCGCTCCGCCTCCGCCGCCGGGTTGCGCCAGTAGCCCTCGAAGGGGTTCGGCCCCCGGTTGACCAGCTCCCCGATCGCCGCGTCGCCGTTCAGCAGCCGGCCGGCCGGGTCGAACTCGGCCGGCGGACACTCCGCGCCCGTCCGCGGGTCGAGGACGACCAGCCCGGGCCCCGCCCGGCCGACCGCGCCCGCCGGTGTCCCCGGCGACCACTGCACCGCCGCCCCGCCCTCCGAGGAGCCGTACCCCTCCACCAGCCGCACCCCGAAGCGCCGCGCGAAGGCCGCCGCGTCCACCGCCCCCGCCTCGGTGCCGAAGCCGAGCCGCAGCGCGTGGTCGCGGTCGTCGGGGCGCGGCTCGGTGGCCAGGACGTACTGGATCGCCCGGCCCACGTAGGTGAAGTACGTCGCCCGGTAGCGCCGTACGTCCGCCAGGAAACCGGAGGCCGAGAAGCGCCGCCGCAGCGCCACCCCGGCCCCGGCGACCAGCGCGGGCGCCCAGTCGGCGATCACCGCGTTGCCGTGGAACATCGGCATGCAGACGTAGTGCACGTCGTCCGGACGGACGCCGAACTGCCCGGCCAGCGCACGCCCGGCGGCGGCCAGCCGGCCCTGGCTGCACAGGGCGGCCTTGGGAGCGCCGGTCGAACCGGAGGTGAAGTAGAGGAGGAGGTGGTCGGTGGGGGTGGCGCGGGAGGGGTCGGGGCGGGCGTCCGTATACGGCGCGAGCAGGGCGTCGTACTCCGGGGTGCCGGTGCTCAGCAGCCGGACTCCGGGCAGGTCGAGGCCCCTGAGGAGCGGGAGGTGGGTGGGCTCGGTGATGAGGAGCCGGCACTCGGTGTGCAGGATGTCACGGGCCAGTTCGGGGCCCCGCCGGGTGGGGTTGACGCCCGCGACCGCCGCACCGGCGAGCGCCGCGCCGGACAGCCACAGCGGGAACTCCGGGGTGTTGTCCAACAGCACCCCGATGTGCGGCGGCCCGTCCGGCGGCAGCAGGTCGGCCAGCAGCGCCGCCCGCGCGGCGGCACCGGCGGCGACCTCGTGATGGGTGAGGACCGTGAGGCCCGTGCCCTCGGGGTCCGCGCACCACAGCCCCGGCCGGTGGTCGCCCCACCGGGCCGCCACGAGTTCGGCGACGGTACCCCTGGCGGGCTCCCTGGACTTCCTGGACTTCCTGAACTCCCCGGACTCCGTGAACTCCATGGCTGCGCACGATAGTTGACGCATCGTCAGATGTGGAGACCTGAGGGCTTGGCGGCTTGAGGGCTTGGCGGCTTGAGAGCTTGGCGGCTTGAGGGGTTGGGGGCTTGAGGGCTATGGCAGGAGGCCGTCGCTTTCGTCGAACATCCAGTGGGCCGTCACCATGAAGAAGACGCAGAAGGCGATGACCGCGCCGAGGAAGAACAGCAGGCATCCCGACTCGGCGAGGAGCCTGCCCCGCGCGGGGGCCTTGGCCGTGGCCTCCTCGGGGTGGTCGGCCGCGTAGTGGACGACCACGATGTCGCCCTCGATGATCGTCCCGGGGCCGTTCTCCTCCTCGAAGCGGACGGTGCGGCCCTCGCGGGTGGTGAACTCGTAGACGTGGTGCAGGGTCGTGTGCACCGAGGTGTCGCCGGCACCGCCGCTCGTCGTCGTGTACGACCGCAGACAGCGCGCCTCTGCCGTCAGGCCGCCGCCCCAGGCCCGGGCCACCCGCCGGGAGCGGCGGACGATGTTGAGCACGCCGAACAGCAGACCGGCGATCATGAGCGACGGCACGATGTAGAAGAAGGCTTCCATGAGCTCCCCCGATGTTCCAGGCCGCCGACCTGGTCGTGTCGGCGTGCAGGGAACGTACCCGGGCGCGGGCCCGGGAGAGCTCAAGCCAAGCTCAGAACGTGCCCGTGGCCCGTCAGCCCTGCTCTCCGCGGCCCGCGCAGAAGGCGACCGTCAGGTCCTTCACCAGTGCCTTGCGCTCGTAGTCGTCGAGTTCCACGAGTCCCCGCATGGTCAGCCGGGTCACCGTGTCCTCCACCGAGTCGACGACCGACGTCAGCACGGTCGCCCGGTGCTGGGCGTCGAGCGCGGCGATCCGGCGACGGTGCATCGCGGGGGCGACCTCGGGGGCGTACTCGACCCGGACCGGCTGCACCGAGAACACCTCGAGACCGATCGCGCCCGCGTCCCGCGCGACCAGCCGGGTCAGCGCCTCGCCCGCCGCCTCCACCGACCCCCGCCCCGCGCCCGGCGTCTCCACCGGGATCCGGGCGAGGGCCGCCTCGACGCACTCGCGCAGATACGTCTCGTGGTCGTCGACCCCGAGCGTGGCCCGCGCGGTGTCCCGCACCCGCCACACCACCAGCGCCACCACCCGCAACGCGACCCCGCTGCCGTCGGCGGCCGGCATCGGCTCACTGCGCCAGTGCCGCAGCCGTACGTCCACCCGGCGGCGCAGCAGCAGCGGGTTCACCCACAGCAGGCCGGTGCGCCGGACGGTCCCCCGGTAGCGGCCGAACAGGCCGAGCACCCAGGCCCGCCCGGTCCGCCCCCGGGCCAGGCCGCCGAAGCCGAACAGGCCCAGGGCGCCCGCACCCGCGTACGCGGCCCACTGGGCGGGGCCGAGCCCGGCGCCCGCGAACTCCGGCAGCCGCAGCGCCTGCGCCGCGAGCGGCGGCAGCACCCCGGCCCACCACGAGGCGGCCACGCACCCGGCCGCCCCGCAGGTCCCGGCGAACACGCCCGCCGCGCCCGGCAGCACCCGCGCGGGCCGCTCCACCAGGTCGGGGTCGACCTGCGCCACCGGCCGCGGCCCGGCCGGCGTCGGCCTGCGCAGCCGCGGCTGCTCGCCGGTGCCCGCCCGGCTCCCCACCACGGCCGGCCCGAGCGGCACCGGCCGCGGCTCGGGTTCGTCGCGGAACAGCAGGTGGACGGGGATCTCGGTGGTCGCCTCGTTCTGGATGAGCCGAGTGGGCCTGGACGGTCCCTCGGACTCGGGTGTCTGTGAAGTGGTCGTGTGCATTGCGTGCCTCCAGCCTCCGCGCCAGATACGCCATGACAGTGGGGTTGTCGTTGTGGTTCACGCCGTCTACGGGAAGAGCCGCCGCCAGGTCTCCGGGCCCGGGTAGCCGTCGGCCGCGCCGCCGCGCCAGCCCTGGGCGCGCTGGAAGGCCTCGACCGCGCGCCGGTCCGCCTCGCCCCAACGCGGTCCCGGCCCGGTCGTGTAGTACCTGCCGAACCCCTTCTTCACCAACTGCCGCCCCAACTGGGTGACGTACGCGTTCCGCGCGCCGGGCCGGAACACGCCCCGGCCGGGGTACGCGGGGATCCGGGGCGCCGAGGCGGGCGGTCCGGCGGCGCCGGTCACGGGGGCCGCACCGGTCCCGGTGCCGGTGCCCGTGCCGGGGGGCAGCGGGGCGTCGTCGATGTTCCTGCCCTTCCCGCTGACCAGCAGCGACCAGGTCCTGGGGCCGGGGATGCCGTCGGCGTCGGCGCCGGTCCAGCCCTGGGCGCGCTGGAAGGCCAGGGTGGCCCAGCCGTCGGAGGCGGACCAGCGCGGGCCGGGGCCCGAGGCGTAGAAGCGCGCGCCCCCGCGCTCGACCAGAAGCCGGCCCAGCAGCGTGACGTACCTGTTGTTCGCACCCGGCCCGAAGGCCATCCGCCCCGGGAACGGCGTCGCGGCGACGTCCCCGCTCTCCCCCTTGGTCCCTTCACCACTGCCCACCGGTTCCGCGACACCCGTGCCGGTGTCCGGTGGGGTCGCCGTGAGCCCCTTGTAGCGGTACGGCACATAGCGGTCGGAATTGCTCCAATAGGCGTACGGGGTGGCCTGCCGGCGGGTGGTCGGACGGGTCTGCTCGTAGGCGATGTAGTAGCTGTGCGTGTAGTCCGTCCAGCCGCCGAAGACAACGACGTGCGAGCCTTTCTCGGGGTCGGTCGGATTGTGGAACAGGAGAATGTCGCCGGGCTGGAGTTCCTCGCTGGAAATCCGCGTCCCGTACTGGTTGAGGCTGCCCGTCCACTCGTTCCGGGGCAGGTTCCAGGCCATGGACACGAAGCCCGAGCAGTCCTGCCGGTAACCGTCGTACCAGTAGGTGCTCATGCTGTACGGCACCTGCGCCGAAACCCATTCCTTGGCCCGCCTGATGATGTCCGCCCGGGTCGTCGCGGGCGTCTTGACCGGTCCCGCCACTCCCCCGGGGTGCGCCGGCCGCCCGGCCGGTCCGTGCAGCGGCGCCTTGCCGCCCTGCGGGGTGTCGGGCTCGTCACCTGCGGGAACGCCGGGCCGCTCGGGGGCCTGCGGGGCGGCGACGGCGGGCAGCGCGTGGGCGGCGCCGAGCGCGGCGGCCGTCGCGGTGGCGACGATCAGGGCGCGATGGGCAGGCGGGTGACCGCCAAACCGGGCGGACGGGGAATTCAGGACCGCCCGCCGCCGGGATACGCATCCGGGGCAGTCGCAATCGCTCGCGGGATCGAATTCCTCGAATACCGGAGCCTCCATGCGATTCCCCTCACACTCCAGTTGGAAATGTCCGCGACTGTGCACGTACGCCAGTTTCTCAACTGTCTTCCCGACGCGCATGCTGACGGTCCGAATGATGTACGCGGGACCGGGCCGGCCCAATGCCCCGGCCCGCCGCGGGGACGGGTGACGGCCTTGGCGGGCCGGATGGTCCGGGGCACCCTCGGAAGTCCTGTAGAGTTCTCTCGTCAGCAGGCGCCGCTAGCTCAGTTGGTTAGAGCAGCTGACTCTTAATCAGCGGGTCCGGGGTTCGAGTCCCTGGCGGCGCACAGACACCGAAGGCCCCTCGCGAAAGCGAGGGGCCTTCGTTCGTATCCGCGCCCGCATCCGAGTTTCGTATCTGCGTGCGATTTCGCACATCGGTTCCACCAAAACCACAACACTCCCACATACGCCACAATGCGCCCGTATGACCGGTAAACAGCGCGTTTCGTGTCTTGCGATCAAGCTGATCCCCATAGAACCCTAGTCCTCAAGATGCTGCGGATACGCGGCAGTTGGGGGGAATTACACGTGGTTCTCCGCGTGTGGGCTGATGGTTCAGGGTCTCTTCCGAGGTACGACTACGAGCACTACAGCCGGCTGGCGGGACCCCTCACCCAGCCGGAGCCGGGCAGACCGTACACCGTCCGTTACCGTTCGCTGCTGGCGCGGGAGCCGCATCGGATCCGGGCCTCGCTGATGCTCTGTGCGGCGCCGCTGCTGTCGGTGGTGCTGCTGGTGTGGCTGCTGAGGCCGGCGCACTGGACCGAGCGCGACCATCCCGCCCACGACTTTCTGCCGGCCCTCGACATCGTGATGCTGGTGTCGATCGGGCTGATCGAGTTCTTCCGCTGTCTGAACGTGCTGTCGAACGCGCACGCCACCCTGGTCGCCCGCGACCCGGTCCCGGTGGTGCCCGAGACCGGCACCCGCGTCGCCTTCCTCACCTCCTTCGTGCCCGGCAAGGAGCCCCTGGAGATGGTGACGAAGACCCTTCAGGCGGCCGTCCGGCTGCGCCACCAGGGTCTGCTGCACGTCTGGCTGCTCGACGAGGGGGACGACCCGGAGGTGAAGCAGGTCTGCGCGCGCCTGGGCGTGCACCACTTCAGCCGCAAGGGCGTCGAGCGCTGGAACCGGCCGTCGGGCCCGCACCGCGCGAAGACCAAACACGGCAACTACAACGCCTGGCTGGAGGCCCACGGCGACGCCTACGACTACTTCGCCTCCGTCGACACCGACCACGTACCGCTGCCCAACTACCTGGAACGGATGCTGGGTTACTTCCGCGACCCGGACATCGGCTTCGTCATCGGCCCGCAGGTGTACGGGAATTACGACACGTTCGTCACCAAGGCCGCCGAGTCGCAGCAGTTCCTGTTCCACGCCCTGATCCAGCGGGCCGGCAACCGCTACGGCGCGCCGATGTTCGTCGGCACCTCCAACGCCGTACGGATCAGCGCGCTCCGGCAGATCGGCGGGCTGTACGACTCGATCACCGAGGACATGGCCACCGGATTCGAGATGCACCGTGCGCGCAATCCGGCCACGGGACGCAAGTGGCGGTCGGTCTACACCCCGGACGTGCTCGCGGTCGGTGAGGGGCCGGCCGCCTGGACGGACTTCTTCACACAGCAACTGCGCTGGTCCCGGGGGACGTACGAGACGATCCTCAAGCAGTACTGGAAGGGCTTCTACAGCATGCCGCCGGGCAAGCTTCTCAACTACACGCTGATGATCGTCTTCTACCCCATGTCGGCCCTCAACTGGATTCTGGCGGCGCTGAGTTGCGCGCTGTTCCTGGGGCTGGGCGCCTCGGGCGTGAACATCGACCCGGCGGTGTGGCTGATGCTGTACGGCAACGCCTCGGCGCTGCAGATCGGCCTGTACCTGTGGAACCGGCGGCACAACGTCTCCCCGCACGAGCCGGAGGGGTCGGGCGGGATCGCGGGCATGGTCATGTCCGCGCTGTCGGCGCCGGTGTACGCCCGCTCGCTCATGGACGCCGTACTGCGGCGCAAGAGCCGGTTCGTGGTGACGCCGAAGGGGGACTCCGCCAGCCCGGACACGCTGTTCGGGACGTTCCGGATCCATCTGTTCTTCGTGCTGGTCTTCGCCGCGTCGATCGTCGCCGGGTTCGTGTTCGGGCACGCCCATCCCGCGATGATCGTCTGGGCGTCGTTCGCGCTGCTGGTCACGGCCTCGCCGATCGTGGCGTGGCGGGTCGTGGCGCGGGAGGCGGCCGGGCGGCGGGAGCAGGAGCGGGAGCAGGAGCGGAAGCGGGAGCGGGAGCGGGAGCGGGAGTGCGGGCCGTCGAGCGAACCCCGGAAGCCGGGTGCGGCGGGAGCGGCGGGCACGGCAGGGGGGCGGGTGCCGGTGGGGCTGCCCGTCGGACGGGCGGGGGGACGTGAGGGATGACGGACGAGGTCGGGCGGTTCGCCCGTCGGCGGGCCCGCAGGTTCGCGATCACCACGGCGGTCGTCGCCGTGCTGGCCGGGATGAACGGGCCCTGGCTCTACCGCTTCGGGACGGAGAGTTACCACCAGTACGCGATCAACCGGCCCGAGTACAAGGCGGCCGAAGGGCACTGGCAGATCGTCGAGTTCCCCAAGGAGTACCGCCAGGACACCATCCACGCGGTGCTCCTGCACACCGGGAAGGTGCTGCTGGTCGCGGGCTCGGGCAACAACCAGGACAACTTCGACGCGAAGAGGTTCGACACCCGGATCTGGGACCCGGCGCGGGGCACGATCAAGAAGGTGCCGACGCCCAACGACCTGTTCTGCACCGGCCACACCCAGCTCGCGGACGGCTCCGTCCTCATCGCGGGCGGCACCAAGCGGTACGAGAAACTGAAGGGCGACGTCACCAAGGCCGGCGGGCTGATGATCGTCCACAACGAGAACCCGGACCGGCCGATCACGCTGCCGGCGGGCACGAGGTTCACCGGGCGCGAGAACCGGAAGACGTTCGTGTCGAAGGACCCGGTGCTCGTGCCGCGCGCGACGAAGGTGTTCGACAAGAAGACCGGGAAGTTCCTGCGCAACGATCCGGGGCTGGGCCGTATCTACGTCGAGGCGCAGAAATCGGGGACGAGATACGAGACCGGTACGCAGGACAATTACCGGATCGGGGGGCTGAACGGCGTCGACGGGCGCAATACGTACGGTATTGCGCAGAAACTCGCCCTCGACAAGAAGGACTTCCAGGGGATCCGGGACGCGTACGAATTCGATCCGGTCGCCGAGAAGTACATCAAGGTCGATCCGATGAACGAGGCCCGCTGGTATCCGACGCTGACCACCTTGGGCGACGGGAAGATCCTCAGCGTCTCGGGACTGGACGACATCGGGCAGTTGGTGCCGGGGAAGAACGAGGTGTTCGATCCGGCGACCCGGAAATGGACGTACACGAAGAAGACACGGCAGTTTCCCACGTATCCCGCGCTGTTTCTGACGCAGGACGGGAAGATTTTCTACTCCGGGTCCAATGCGGGGTACGGGCCGGCGGACGTGGGGCGCGATCCCGGGATCTGGGACGTGGCCGGCAACGGGTTCACCAAGCTGCCGGGTCTGAGCGATCCGGACCTGATGGAGACCTCGGCGACCGTGCTGCTGCCGCCCGCGCAGGACGAGCGGTACATGGTCGTCGGGGGTGGGGGCGTCGGCGAGTCGCCACGGTCCAGTGCGCGGACGCGGCTCGTGGACCTGCTCGACGAGAGCCCGCGTTTCGTGAACGGCCCCTCGCTGGCGAAGGGGACACGGTATCCGCAGGTCTCCGTACTGCCCGACGACAGTGTGCTGGTGTCGGGCGGCTCGGAGGACTATCGGGGGCGCGGGGACTCCAATATCCGGCAGGCCCGTCTTTATCATCCGGAGCGTAATTCCTTCGAGCGGGTCGCCGATCCGCTGGTGGGCAGGAACTACCATTCCGGGTCACTGCTGTTGCCCGACGGGCGGGTGATGTTCTTCGGTTCCGACTCGCTGTACGGGGACGCGGCGAACACGAAGCCGGGGAAGTTCGAGCAGCGGATCGAGGTCTATTCGCCGCCCTATCTCTATCGGGGGGAGCGGCCCGATCTTTCCGGGGGGCCGAGGAGTATCGCCCGGGGGGCTTCGGGGACCTTTGTTTCCAAGGACGCGGCGCGTATCCGGAAGGTGCGGCTGATACGGCCCAGCGCGTCGACGCATGTCACCGATGTGGATCAGCGGTCGGTGGCGTTGGGATTCCGGGTGGCGGGAGACAAGGTGACGGTGACCGTGCCTGGTAATCGGAACCTGGTTCCGTCCGGGTGGTACATGGTGTTCGCGGATGACGGGCGGGGCGTGCCCAGCGAGGCTCGGTGGGTGAGGGTGTCGTAGCCCTCGGTGCCTCAGCTCTCGGTGCGGCGGCTTCCGGTGCGGCGGCTTCTCGGTGTGGTCAGCCGCGGGCGAGTTGTAGTGCGTATGTCGGCCACCAATCGCCCGCCTTCGGGCCGCCCTTGCACTCGCCGTCCGACTCGCCCGGGCGCTTCACCCACAGGTAGGCGTCCACCAGGGGGTCGGCCGTCGTGGTCGTCGGGGTGGGGCCGAGGGCGCGGCCCGGCGGGTTGCACCAGCGTTCCGCCGGGTCGCCGTCCTCGTAGGGGCCGTTGCCGTTGCGGCTGGTGTCGATGACGAAGTGTTTGCCGCCGAGCTTCGCCGAGAGCTGCCTGCCGTAGTCGACGGAGGTCTCGGTGGAGTAGAAGTTGGAGACGTTGACCGCGAAGCCGTCGGCCCGCTCCAGGCCCGCGCGTCGCAAGGGCTCGAAGATCTGGTCGGGGTGGCCCCAGCCGGCGTTGCCCGCGTCCAGGTAGACCTTCGTGTTCTTCAGGGACTTGAGGGCGGTGACGGCGTCGTCGAGGAGGTCGTAGCGCTCCTCGTGGAACTCCTGCGGGGTGCAGCCGTCCACCAGGTGGAGGAGGGCGTCGGGTTCGAGGACGACGAGCGCCGGGCGGTCGGCGATGCCACGGGCCACCGCGGCGATCCAGTCGCGGTAGGCGGCTCCGTCGGCCGCGCCGCCCTGGGAGTACTGGCCGCAGTCGCGGTGCGGGATGTTGTAGAGGACGAGCAGCGGGGTGCGGTCCGCCCGGTCGGCGGCCTCGGTGAAGCCGCGGGCCTCCTGTTCCGGGTTCTCCGGGCCGAGCCACTGGCCGGTCGGCTGCTCGGCGATCTCCCGCACCTGGGCGGCCTCGGCCGTCTTTCCGGCCTTCTCGTACGCCGCCGCCTGACGGGCCGCCGCGCCGTCCGGGTTGACCCAGAAGGGGTCGGATTCTTTGGGTTGTTGGGGTAGTTGGGTGACGGGCTCGGGGGTGGGGGCGGGGGCGCTCGTGGGATTTCTGGGCTTCTCGCCCTTGCCACCGCCGTTGCCGTTGCCGCCGCCGTTGCCCGCCGAGCATCCGGTGAGCAGCAGTGCCGCGCCCAACAGGCACGCGGTCTTGCTCCTGACGTACATCCAAATCCCCCTTGGGTGCACGGAGTTGCCTACCCCGGCCCCAATCCTGACATAGGACCTCACGTCACGCGATGTGCCGTGACCTGGTGTGACGTAGTGTCAGACGGCTGTGCCTGTCAGGTACGCCGAGACGATCACGTTGGCCGTGTAGCTGTGCCTGGCCCGGTCGTAGGTGCCGCCGCAGGTGATCAGGCGCAGTTCGGCGCGGTCCGACTGGCGGGTGCCGTAGGCCTGTTGGGCGTCGAAGTGGTCGCGCTGGACGACCTCGACGTCGTCGACGGTGAACTCGGCGACCTTCCCGTCGTCCCGCACCACCCGTACCGTCTCGCCCGCCCTGAGGGTGCTGAGCTTGTAGAAGACGGCGGGCCGGGTCTCCGTGTCGACGTGCCCGACCAGCAGGGCCGTGCCCTTGGCGCCGGGTTTCGCGCCGGCCGCGTACCAGCCGACGACGCCCGCCTGGTCGAAGGGCGGTGGGTCGATGGCCCCCTCGGTGTCCAGACCGCGCGCGACGACCGGGGCCTGCACGCCGAGTTCGGGTATGTCGATGCGCTGGGGCAACGCCTGCCCCAACGGCTTGGCAGCGGGCGGGAGTTCGGCGTCCGGGGGACGGCCCACCGCGGCCATGTCACCCGTGGCCGGGGCGGATGTGCCGTGCCGTACGTCGGTCACCTCGCGGCCCCACAGCCACAGCCCGAGCAGCAGCACCGCCCAGGCCAGACCGGTGAGGAGACGACCGCCGGAACGTTCTCGTTCGGACATGGCTCAGTCCGTCGCACGTCTGCGGCGCAGGCCACGGAACACGACGACCGTCGCGGCGACACCCGCGAGCACCAGCCCGATCACCGTCTGCGCGGTGCCTGGGCCTCCGCCTTCGCCCACGCGCGCCTCGTCGGCCGAGGCGAGCGGGGCGACCGGGGCCAGCGGGGCTGTGCCGCCGCCGCCCGCGTGTACGGGGGCGATGGGAGAGGGGGGTGAGTCGGGGGAGTCGGGAGAGGCGGGCCAGGTGGGTGTGGTCGACTCGCCCGGCCGGGTCCGCGTCGATGCCACGACCGTGATCCGGCCCCGTACCTCGGAGTCGACGCAGGTGATCTTCACGTCGTAGATGCCCGGACCGATCGAGGTGCGGACCCGGGTGTCGCCGGCGAGTGTGCCGCCGCCCGTGGTGACGAGTCGGGCGTCCGTGACGAAGGCGTCCGAGGTCGCGGTGGCGGTCCTGCCGCCGCAGCCGCCGACCTTCAGCGTGACCTCGGCGCCGGGGGTGGGCGCGGACGGCGTCATGGTGACGCTGCCGCCCTCGTCCGAGGCATAGGCCGTGGGGATGAGCACCGCGGCGACGACCGCGACGCCCGCACAGAGAGTTACTTTCCATGAACCCATCGTGAACCTCCAGCTATCTGGAGAGTCCCCCGCCCGGACCCGGAGCGCATCCCCTGGGGGTTCTCGCTGCTCCGTCCGGGTGGGTTCCGGGATGCCACGGGTTTCAGATGCGGTCGACGAGGTCCGCGATCGAGTCCACGATCTTCGACGGGCGGTACGGGAAGTTCTCGACCTGCTCGGGCCGGGTCAGGCCGGTGAGCACGAGGAACGTCTGCATGCCGGCCTCCATGCCGGCCAGCACGTCGGTGTCCATGCGGTCGCCGATCATCGCGCTGGTCTCGGAGTGCGCGCCGATGGCGTTCAGGCCGGTGCGCATCATCAGGGGGTTGGGCTTGCCCGCGAAGTACGGGTTCTTGCCGGTCGCCTTGGTGATCAGCGCGGCGACGGCCCCGGTGGCCGGGAGCGGGCCCTCGGCGGAGGGGCCGGTCTCGTCCGGGTTGGTGCAGATGAAACGGGCGCCGTCGTTGATGAGCCGGACGGCCTTCGTCATCGCCTCGAAGGAGTAGGTGCGGGTCTCGCCGAGGACGACGTAGTCGGGCTCGTGGTCGGTGAGGATGTAGCCGATGTCGTGCAGCGCGGTGGTCAGCCCCGCCTCGCCGATGACGTACGCCGTGCCGTCCGGCCGCTGGTCGCCGAGGAACTGGGCGGTGGCCAGCGCCGAGGTCCAGATGTTCGCGATCGGCACGTCCAGGCCCATGCGCTGGAGGCGGGCGTGCAGGTCGCGCGGGGTGTAGATCGAGTTGTTGGTGAGCACCAGGAACGGCTTGCCGGACTCGCGCAGCTTCTTCAGGAAGGCGTCGGCGCCGGGAATCGGCACGCCCTCGTGGATGAGCACACCGTCCATGTCGGTGAGCCACGACTCGATGGGCTTGCGGTCTGCCATGTGCGGGATCTCCCTGCCGTACGCGAGTACGCGAGTACGCCGTTCCGCGTGGATACGCGGTTGCTGCGCGGGTGCGCCGTTGCTGCGCGCGCCCCAGCCTAGCCACAAGCCCGATCTTGAGGGAATGGCCGGTTTCGGGGCGTTCGCTGGCTGAGATGCGATCCCGGTTCAGCCGAGACGTGGTCCCGGTTCAGCAGAGACATGGTTCCGGTTCAGCAGAGACATGGTTCCGGTTCAGCGGCGTCGGCGGGCCAGTCGTCGGGCCAGCAGCAGGGCCGCTCCTGCGGCGAGGAAGCAGGCGCCGGCAGCGGCGGCGAGGACGGTGGGCGAGGCGAGACCGGTACGGGCGAGTTCCTCGGCCTGGTCGGCGAGGGAGAAGGGGCCGGTGTCGGTGGCGGAGGGGTGCGGGGTGGGGGGCGTGGCGGTCGTGGGGGTGGGCGTTCGGGGGGACGAGTCAGGGGCGGAGGTGGGGGTCGAGGTGGGGGCGGTGGCTGCATCGCCGTCGGGGTCGGGGTCGAGGTCGGGGTCGGGGTCAGGGGTGGCGTCGGGGTTGGCGTCGGACTCGACGGTGAAGCGGTAGTCGTTCGACTGGCCGATCCAGTCGCCGTCGTCACCGTGCCGCTGGACGACCGCCGCGTTGGCGGTGACGGTGTTGCGGACGGCGTCCGAGCCGAGCGCGAGGCGCAGCTTGACGGTGACGGTGCGGCCGGGGCCGACGGTGAAACCGGGGAAGTCGTCGGCTTCGGCCGCTTCGTCGGCCTGGACGTCGGCGTTCTCGTCGGTGAACGCTCCGACCAGTTCGGCGTCGTCGGTGGCTTCGAAGCGCACCGGGTGCGGTCGTCCGTCGGCGTAGAACTCCAGGTGCGGCTGGGACGGTTTCAGGGCGCGCCTGGCGTCGACCAGGACGACGACGGGGTGGACGCCGTCGCAGGTGCGGCGGGTGGTGTTGGTGAGGTCGAGATACCAGGTGCCGAATCCGCCCCCGGCCCGGTAGGAGTCGGGGCCGCCGCGGAGGCGGGTGGTGAGGGGGAAGTCACCGGCGTCGGGGCCCGCGCAGCTCGGACCGGCCTCCGCGTGCGCCAAGGCGGGCACGGGGGCGGGGAGGAGGACGGCGGCGACGGCGAGGCAGAGGGAGACAGGCGGGCACAGTCGCATGAACACGTGAGCCTGCACGAGGCCGCGGCGCGAGGAGCCACGGCACACCGTACGACCGTACGAATCCCCTACGAATCCCCTCGTTCAGGGGAGAGCCGACCGTCCCTCCGGCCGAACACCGGTGCCAGCGACAACTGTGCCGCGCCCGCCGCGACGGCCCGGGCCCCGCCGGGGGCGAGGCGGACCGGGACGGCGCCCTCCGGGGAACCCTCGCGGCGGGCGCGGGCGGCGAGGACGGCGGCGACTCCGTCGACGAACGGCTCCGGGTCGGCCGCGATCGTACGGCCGCCCAGCAGTACGGCGTCGATGTCGAGCAGTCCGGCCAGGTTGGCGGCGGCCTCGCCGAGCACGCGTGCCGCCTCGGCCACGTCCCCCCGGCCGATGGCCGCCAGGCACAGCGCCTCGACGCAGCCCCGGTTGCCGCAGGTGCAGGGCGGCCCGTCCAACTGGATGACCTGGTGCCCGAACTCCCCCGCGCCGGTGCGCGCGCCCCGGTGCACGGTCCCGCCGATCACCAGACCGGCGCCGAGGCCCGTCCCGAGGTGGAGACAGGCGAAGGAGCCGCGCTCGCCGCCGACGGCGAGGCCGAGCGCGGCGGCGTTGGTGTCCTTGTCCACGATCACCGGCACCCCGAGACGCGCCGCCAACACCTCCCGCAACGGAAACCCGTCCCACTCGGGGAAGCCTGTGACGCGGTGCAGCACGCCGTGCGCGTGATCGAGGGGACCGGGGAGAGCAACGCCGACACCGAGGAGGGTGGGGCTGGAGATGGGGGTGGGGCTGGAGATGGGGGTGGGGCTGGAGATGGGGGTGGGGGTTGTGGGGGGTGCGGGGCTCACCACCACCGGCTCCGCCGCCTCCATCACCTCCCGCACCACCCGCACCACCGCTCCCACCACCGTCTCCGCCCCCGCGCCCAGCGACAGCGGAACGCACCGTTCCGCCACCACGCGCCCGTCGAGCTCGGCCAGCACGACCCGCAGCTCGTCCCGGTCCAGGTGGACGCCGATGGCGTGGCCGGCCTCGGGGACCAGCCGCAGGACCGTGCGCGGCTTGCCGCCGGTCGAGGCGCGGTGGCCCGCCTCCGCCGCCAGCCCCTCCTGCCGCAGCCGGGCGGTGATCTTGCTGACCGCCTGCGGGGTGAGCCCGGTGCGCTCGGCGAGTTCGAGCCGGCTGATGCCGTCCGGACCGGCCGTGCGCAGCAGGTCGAGCACGAGCGCGGCGTTGTGGTTGCGCAGGGCCAGCAGGTTGACGCCCGCGCCGGTGCCTGTGCCGATGCCTGCGCCTCCGCCGGTGACTGGGCCCACGCCAGCCCCCGTACCCGTACCCATGCCCTTGCCCCCACCCGCACCCGTGCTGCCGCCCGCGCCGTTCGTCCTGTTCACGCCTCCATTCTCACCCGCGCTTGCGCTTTGGCAACAGCGTTGCGAAAGTGGACCGCATGACAGGTACTCCTCTCCGCGTGGGCCTGATCGGCTACGGTCTCGCCGGCTCCGTGTTCCACGCCCCGCTGATCGCCGCGACCGAGGGCCTCGTCCTCGACACGGTGGTCACCTCGAACCCCGAGCGGCAGGAGCAGGCCCGCGCCGAGTTCCCGGACGTACGCGTCGCCGCCACCCCCGAAGACCTGCTGGCCCGCGCCGACGAGCTGGACCTGGTCGTCATCGCGTCCCCGAACAAGACGCACGTCCCGCTCGCGACCGCCGCCCTGAAGGCCGGTCTGCCGGTCGTCGTCGACAAGCCGGTCGCCGGCACCGCGGCCGAGGCGCGTGAGCTGGCCGCCCTCGCCGAGGAGCGCGGCCTGCTCCTCTCCGTCTTCCAGAACCGCCGCTGGGACAACGACTTCCTGACCCTGCGCGCGCTGCTGGCGGACGGCGAGCTGGGCGACGTATGGCGCTTCGAGTCCCGGTTCGAGCGGTGGCGGCCGCTGCCGAAGGGCGGCTGGCGGGAGTCCGGCGATCCGGCAGAGATCGGAGGTCTGCTGTACGACCTCGGCAGTCACGTCGTCGACCAGGCGCTCGTCCTGTTCGGCCCGGTGGTCTGCGTCTACGCCGAGACGGACGTCCGCCGTCCGGGCGCGGAGACCGACGACGACACGTTCATCGCGCTGACGCACGCCAACGGCGTCCGTTCCCACCTCCACGTGTCCGCGACGACCGCCCAGCTCGGCCCGCGTTTCCGGGTGCTGGGCTCGACGGCGGGCTATGTGAAGTACGGCCTCGATCCGCAGGAGGCGGCCCTGCGGGCGGGCGAGCGACCCGACGGCTCCGGTTCCGGATCCCGTTCCGGTTCCGGTTCCGACGGCTGGGGTGCGGAGCCGGCGGAGCTGTGGGGGCGGGTCGGCGCCGGAGAGTCGCCGCCGACCGGCGGCGGACGACCCGTACGGACCCTCCCCGGCGACTACCCGGCCTACTACGCTGCGGTGGCCAAGGCACTGATCGACGGCGGCCCCAATCCGGTGACCGCCGTCGAGGCGGCCGCCGCCCTCGACGTCCTGGAGGCGGCCCGCCGTTCGGCACGAGACAAGGTGGCGGTGACGCTGTAATGGGCACCCACGAGATCACCCCGAAGTTCACCCCGGAGATCACCCCGACCCTGGAGGAGCTCCAGGGTCAGGAACGGCGGCTGATCTTCCGCCAGTTCACGAACGACGACGCGTGGGCGCTCGGCTCACTGCTGGTGGAGCTGGCCCGCGAGCGCCAAGCGCCGGTCGCCGTCGACATCCACCGCGCCGGCCAGCAGCTCTTCCACGCGGCCCTGCCCGGTTCGACCCCCGACAACGACGCCTGGATCGCCCGTAAGCGCCGGGTCGTGGAACGCTTCGGCGCCTCCTCCTACCTGGTGGGCGCCCGCTACCGCGCGAAGGGCACGACGTTCGAGGACTCCGCCCGCCTGGACCAGGACGAGTACGCGGCCCACGGCGGCTCCTTCCCCATCAACGTGGAGGGCGTGGGCATCATCGGCGCGGTGACGGTGTCCGGCCTGCCGCAACTGGACGACCACCGGTTCGTGGTGGAGGCACTCCACCAGTTCCTGGAGAAGTACCTGTAGGTGTCCCACCTAAGGGGCGCGGGGAACTGCGCGAGCAACCGCCGACGGCCTGCCGCCGACGAACTACCGCAGTTCCCCTGCCCCGAGCGGAGCGTCTACGCGTCCTTGAACTCCTGCCGCTGCCTGCCCAACCCCTCGATCTCCAGTTCCACCACGTCCCCGCTCCGCAGGAACGGCTTCGGCTCCGGCGCGCCCAGCGCCACGCCCGCAGGCGTCCCGGTGTTGATGACATCCCCGGGATAGAGCGTCATGAACTGGCTGACGTACCGCACGACCTCCCCCACGGGAAAGATCTGCTCGGCCGTCGTCCCGTCCTGCTTCAGCTCCCCGTTGACCCAGAGCCTCAGGGAGAGCCCCTGCGGGTCGGGCACCTCGTCGGCCGTGACCAGCCACGGCCCGAGCGGATTGAACGTCTCGCAGTTCTTCCCCTTGTCCCAGGTCCCGCCCCGCTCGATCTGGAACTCCCGCTCGGACACGTCGTGCGCGACGGCGTACCCCGCGACGTGCGCGAGCCCGTCCTCCGCCGACCCCAGATAGCGGGCCGTACGCCCGATGACGACCGCCAACTCCACCTCCCAGTCGGTCTTCACGGACCCCCGGGGCACGAGCACGGTGTCGTACGGCCCGACGACCGTGTCCGCCGCCTTGAAGAAGATGACGGGCTCGGCGGGCGGCTCGGCCCCGGTCTCCCGGGCGTGGTCGTGATAGTTCAGCCCGATGCACACGATCTTGCCGATCCGGGCCAGCGGCGGCCCGATCCGCAGCCCGGCCGGGTCCAAGGCGGGCAGCTCACCGGAGTCGGCGGCGGCCCGGACCCGGCCGAGCGCCGCGTCGTCGGCGAGCAGCGCGCCGTCGACGTCGTCCACGACGTCCGACAGGTCCCGCAGCGTTCCGTCGGCGTCCAGCAGTGCGGGGCACTCCGCGCCCGCCGTACCGACTCGCAGCAGCTTCATGGTCCGTCACCATCTCCCTCGATCGCGGAGCGTCCGCCGACGGGTGCAGCCATCGGACGACTGGTCGATCCTCCAAGCTGAACGCCCGCTCCGCAATACCCGGTTCACCCACCGGGCACCGGCATCGGACCCGGTGCTACGAGTTACGAGTACAGAACCGCCCGTTCGACCGCGCTCCACGTCGTGCTCGTGATGACGTACAGCGCGGCGGCCAGCGGTACGACGGCCACCGTGACCAGCGTGAAGAAGGACAGGAACGGTACGGCCTTGGCGACCGCGCCGAGCCCGGGCACCGGCTCACCTGCGGCGACCTGCGGCAACGGCTGCCGCCTCGCCCGTACGAAGTTGAAGGACGCGACGGTCGCGACGACGGCGAACAGCCCGAGGTAGACCAGTCCCGCCGCGCCGAACACCCCGCCCCCGGTCCCGGTCAGCGCGTCCGTCCAGCGGTCGCCGAGGGGCGCGGCGAAGAGCTGGTGACCGAGCAGCCCGTTGGCCTCGCCGCCGATCGAGGAGCTGGAGAAGAGGTGGTAGAGGAGGAAGAAGGCGGGCAACTGGCAGAGGCTGGGCAGCAGTCCGGACAGCGGCGACACCTTTTCCTCGGCATGCAGGTCCAGCACCGCCCGCTGGAGCTTCTCGGGGTTCCTGGCGTGCTTCTTGCGCAGTTCGGCGATCCTCGGCTGCAACGCCGTACGGGCCTTCTGGCCGCGGGCGGCGGCGCGGGACAGGGGATGGACGAGGAGTCGTACGAGTGCGGTGAACAGGACGATCGCGGCGGCCGCTGCGGCGGCGCCGAACAGGGGCTGGAGCAGGTCGGCGAGGTGCTCGACCAGGCCGGCGAAAAGGGAGATGAGTGTGGACATGGGTGAGGAGCCCTCCGGGGGTCTCGTCGTGCCGAGGACAACGCGGTTGACGGCATGACGACTTGCGCGGGGTCACCCGGATGTGGCGAGAGATGCGGGGAGGGGTGCCCTACGCGGCGGTCGTCGGGAGGGCGTGGCCCGGCGCGCGGGGGCGGGGCCGGCCGGAGGCGTCCGGGTCGCGTTGCGGCAGGAAGGCCGTACGGCGGGCCCGGTCCCTGATGGCCGTACGCACCCGGGTGGGCGGGACGGCGGGGGCGCTGCGCGCGGCGACGAGCGTGCAGACGGCGAGCGCGGAACCGGCGGCGGCGGTCGCGGCGAGCGCGACGGTCGCGAAGAGGCTGCCGGCGTCGAGGAGGAGGACGTCGAGGAACAGGAGAAAGAGCAGCACGGGGGCGGCACGGCGCGACGCCAGCCGACTGCCTGTCATGCCCCGCCCCCCCTCCCTCTCCTGACCATGATGACGTCCGGACCGCCACGAAGGTTCCCCAGGTTCCCGGTTCCCCAGGTTCCCCGGGCGGGGAGTTCACCACACAGCGCACTTGTATCAAGCATTTGACACAAGATCCGGCCGACGGCATCTTGTAACCACCACTTGTACTCACCCCTTGGTACAAGCATGACTCATCTCCGGGGGCTCGACATGATCGACACCGTCTCGCCCGAAAGACTCCTGGCCCGCGCCGATCTCTGCGCCCGCTGGGCCGGGCTGGCACTGGGGGCCGTGGTCGCGCAGGCGCTGGCCACGACGGGCGGCGACGACATGGCCATGCCCTTCGTGTCCGCCGTCACCGCGTTCGGGCTGTGCGCGGTCGGCGGGGTCCTGCTCGGCGACTCCCTCACCCCCGCCCCGCAGGAAGCGGTCCGCACCGCCGGCCTCGCCCCGCGCCGGGTCCGGGACCACGTACCGCCGCGCATGGCCCCGCTGCTCGTCTTCCAGGCGGCCTGCGTCGTCGTCCTGCTGACGATCGGGGCCGCCGCGGCCTCCCCCGACAGGATCGGGCGGACGGGCCGCGCCCTCGCGGTCACCTGCGGCCGTACGACCAGACACCTCGGCCCGTGGCCCGGCCTCTACTACGCCGCCCCGGTCCTCGTCTCCCTCACCCTCGGCACGGCCGCCTGCGTCTGGTCCCTGCGCCGCATCGCCCACCGCCCCGGCGACAACCTGCGCCGCCACGACCGGAGTTGGGCGATCACCGCGGCCTGGGGACTGCTGGCCTCCAGCCAACTCCTGCTCGTCGTCGGGATGATCGCCCGCGTGCTGTTCTACTCGAAGTGCGCCGGCATGCTGGGCAACGTCACCGCGCTGGTGGTCTACCCGCTGGTCCTGCTGAGCCTGTTCAGCCTGGGCTGGTGCCTGTTCACGATCGTGATGCCCCGGGCCGTCGGCGATGAGTGAGCCCGCCGTCCGCGTCGACACCACCAGCCAGGTACCGCCGTACGAGCAGATCCGCGCCCAGCTCGGCGCGCTGATCGTCACCGGCCGGCTGACCGAGGGCGAACGGCTGCCGACCGTACGCCAACTCGCCTCCGACCTCGGCCTCGCGCCGGGCACGGTAGCCCGCGCCTACCGGGAGCTGGAGGCCGCCGAGTTGATCCGCACCCGGCGCGGCGCGGGCACCCGGGTGGCCGCTCCCCCGTCCGAACCGGCCCACCCCGACCCGGACCAACTCGCCACCCTGGCCCGCGACTTCACCGCCTCCGCGCGCGCCCTGGGCGCAGGCACCGAGGCCGTCCTGACCGCCGTACGAGAGGCGCTGGAGGAAGGGGCCTAGCCCTGCCCTCTCGGGACCGTCGCGGTCAACTCGCCCCACACGACCAGGCGGTACCGGGAGGTGTACTCGGGGGTACAGGTGGTGAGGGTGAGGTAGTGGCCGGGGGCGTCGTAGCCGTAGGCGGGCCGGGTGAGGGAGCGGGGCACGGGCCGGATGACGCCCGCGTCGCGGGGTGAGGTCTGCGGCAGGATCTTGTCGACGGTGTAGGTGTAGGTCGCGGTCCGCGTCTCCACCTCCACCTTGTCGCCCTTCCTGAGCCGGTTGAGGTACCGGAAAGGCTCGCCGTGGGTGTTGCGATGCCCGGCGACCGCGAAGTTGCCTTCCTGGCCCGGCTGTTGACTGCCCGCGTAGTGGCCGACGTACCCCTTGTTCAGCACGCGCGCCTTGCCGGTCCCCTCGGCGACGGGGACACGGAGTCCGAGGCGGGGGATGCGGAGGACGGCGTAGGTCTGGGAGGCGGCGGGGGTGGACGAGGCCTCGTTCGTACCGTTTCCGGGCCGTGTAGACGTACCGCCGGAGCCGGGGCCGCCGTCACCGGTGTCCGCGCCTGCGCCGGTGCCGGTGTCTGTGCCCGGGCCCGTGGGTGTGTCGGCAGCCCCCCGCTCCCACTCCCGCTCCAGCGCCGCCACCCTCCGCTCGGCACCGTCCCTCGCCTCCCGGTTGGTCCACCACAGTTGGTGCGCGACGAGGAGCAGCGCCAACACCCCGGCGGTGACGAGCAGTTCGGCGCTGCTCCAGAGCACCCGCCGGTACCGGGCGTGCCGTCGCCGGGTGCTGTGCTGTACGAGGGGAATCCGCGCGCGGTGCACGATCACGCGGGCACGATAAGGCGTGCGGGACGAGGTCTCCAGAGTCGTACAAGAACCGTACAGACGGGACTGTCCCGGTCGCCCCCGGAACCTGTCCTGTTCGCCCCGTCGAACCCCTCGGCACCCTTTTTCCACAGGTTTGGTGAAGGGTTGCCAGAACTCTCGACAACCCCGTGTGTCACACCCGATGCTTCGTGTCGGCCGAACGGGAGCCGAGCAGGATCCGAACGGGACCGGCCACGATTCGAAGCGGAGAAGCCATGATCCGACGCAGGACACTGCTGGCCGCCACGGGCGGCGCACTCTTCGGAAGCGCCCTCGCCGCCGGCACCGCCCACGCCGACGCGACGATTTCCGTCAACCCGTCGACCACGTACGGCACTTGGGAGGGCTGGGGCACCTCCCTGGCCTGGTGGGCGAACGTCTTCGGCGGCCGGGACGACTTCGCCGACATCTTCTTCACCACCAAGTCGGTGTCCTACAACGGCAAGACGCTCCCCGGCCTGGGCCTCAACATCGCCCGTTACAACCTGGGCGCGTGCAGTTGGAACTCGGTGAGCGGCGCGTCGATGACGGCGTCCGCCAACATCCCCGCGTTCAAGCAGATCGAGGGCTACTGGCAGGACTGGGGCAACGAGGACCCGACGTCCTCCGCCTGGGACTGGACGGCGGACGCGACCCAGCGCGCGATGCTGCAGAAGGCGACCTCGCGGGGCGCGACGACGGAGCTGTTCGCCAACTCCCCCATGTGGTGGATGTGTTCGAACCACAACCCGTCGGGCGCCGCGGACGGCGGCAACAACCTCCAGTCCTGGAACTACCGCCAACACGCCTCCCACCTCGCGGCGGTGGCCCTCTACGCCAAGAACAACTGGGGCGTGAACTTCGCGACGGTCGACCCCTTCAACGAGCCGTCGTCCTCCTGGTGGACGGCGACCGGCACGCAGGAGGGCTGCCACATGGACGCGACCGTCCAGTCGGCCGTACTCCCGTACATGCGCAGCGAGTTGGACAAGCGCGGCCTGACGTCGACGAAGATCTCGGCGAGCGACGAGACGAACTACGACCTGGCGCGTACGACGTGGAACTCCTTCTCGTCGACGACGAAGGGGCTCGTGAACCGGGTCAACGTCCATGGCTACCAGGGCTCGGGCGGCCGCCGGGACCTGCTCTACACGGACGTCGTGACGAGGTCCGGCAAGGCGCTGTGGAACTCGGAGACGGGCGACAACGACGGCACGGGCCTGTCGATGGCGAGCAACCTGCTCAGCGACTTCCGCTGGCTGCACCCGACGGCCTGGGTCTACTGGCAGGTCATGGACCCGTCGTCGAACTGGGCGATGATCGCCTACGACGCGAACACGCTGGCGGCGGGCGCGGTCACCATGAAGTACTACGTGATGGCCCAGTTCAGCCGGCACATCCGCCCGGGCATGACGATCCTCGACACGGGCGTGAGCTACGCGGCGGCGGCGCTGGACAAGTCGGCGAAGCGCCTGGTGATAGTCGCCGCGAACACCTCGTCCTCGGCCCAGACCCTCACCTTCGACCTCTCCCGCTTCACGACGGTGAGCGGCGGCTCGGGCGGCCTGGTCCCCCGCTGGAACACGGCGACGAACGGCTCCGGCGACCTCTACGCCTCCCACTCGGACATCCGCCTGTCCGGCAAGACGATCAGCGTGCCGTTCGCGGCGGGCGCGGTACAGACACTTCAGGTGGACGGAGTGACGATCTAGGAGCCGTAGGCCAGGGGATGCCAGGGGTACGTACCTCGGGCCGCCCTCTGGCCTGCAGCTATCTCCTTTTTGTCATCGGCGGGCAGTACGGTGTCACGCATGCGCCCCGACACGCCTGCCGAGAACGTCGACCACACCGCCGAAGCGGCACGCCTGGAGCGGACCGCCGGCCGGTATCCCGAGGACGCGGAGGCCCTGCTGCTGCAGGCCGCGGCCCACCTGGAACTGGCCGGCGACCGCCCCGCCGCGACGGCCCTGTACGACCGCCTGCTGTCGTCCCCGGCCGACCTGGACACCCCCCACCTGATCCGCGCCCTGAAGGCCTCGAACCTCTGGGAGTACGGCCACGAGGCCGAGGCCAGAGCGATCATCGACGGCATCCGCGCCGCGGCCCCCCGCGACCCGGCCCCCTGGGTGATCGTCGCGGAGTCCCTGGAATCCCACGACGAGCTGGAAGCGGCGCAGGAGACGTTCACGGAGGGCGTGACCCTGCTCCTGACGGACGCCCCGCACCCCCCGCACGCCTCGCACCCCCTGCTTTTCGGCCGCCACCGCGTACGCAGGATGCTGGGCGCGTCCCACGACGACTGGGACGTCCTCGCGGACACGCTCCACTCCTCCGCCGTCTCCCTGGACGAACTCCACGACCCGAAACGCGTCTGGTCCCTGGGCTCCGACAACCCGGCGGAACTGGAGGCCGAGATCTCCCGCCTCCGAGCGGAACTGGGCGCCTACCGAGAGGCCCTGTCCCGCCCGTTCCCGGTAGCGGTCCTGCACTGGCCACCCCACGAACTGACCGAACTCCTGACCGCCTACCCGACCCTGGCCACGGAATACCCCTCCCACGAGACCCACCTCACGACGATAGAAGCGTCCCTGCGCGAACTGTCCGCGTCAGGCACACCCAACGTCGGCATCGTGACCGGCACGGTCCCGTCGTACGAGGCCTTCGCGGCGTCGGAGGCGGCATCACCGGGCGCCGCGGACCTGCTGCCGCAGTATGCGACGACTTTGGCAGCGAGGGGGCGCGCTGTGGGGTGGCCTCCGGAGCGGGGGGCGGGGTGTTGGTGTGGGTCGGGGGCGGCTTATGAGGGGTGCCACGGGGTGCGGGCGTAGCAGATGGAGATGTGCCGTCCGCTTGGAACCAGGTGAGCGAGGTTGCCAGCTACGGCAACGGAGCCCATGAAGAACGAAAGGCGCAACGGACGGTGCAGACCACCCCCGAGACTCGTGCGCGGATGAGCAAGCAGAAGAGCCACAACACGGACGTCGAGATGGCGTTGCGGCGGGCCCTGCACGCGGCAGGCTTGCGATATCGGGTACACCGTAGGCCACTGAAGAAGGTGAGGCGGGAAGCCGACGTCCTTTTCGGGCCGGCGAAGGTCGCCGTGTTCGTAGACGGGTGCTTCTGGCATGGGTGTCCAGAGCACGCGACGTGGCCCAAGAACAACGCCGATTTCTGGCGTACGAAAATCGAGGGCAATCGGCTGCGGGACCGGAACACGGACGAGCTACTGACCTCGGCTGGTTGGTTGGCGGTGCGGGTGTGGGAGCACGAAGATCCAATCGAGGCTGCCACTCGTGTGCAACGGCTGGTGATGGCGCGACGCACGAAGGTCCCGAAGGGTGCCAGTCCGTGAGAAATCCGGCGTCTGCACTACGCCGACCGCCGGCGTCAGATCTTTTTTGACACCTCTCTTCTCAGTCAAAGGTGCCTGCTAGCCTGAGCGATCAACACTGCCGCACACCTCCCAGGGCTGCTCCTGCGACAGGAGGCACGACTCTCGATGCCCGAATCTCCGAATCCCACGATCCACGGTGAAGCCTTTGGTCCTTGGCTGAAGCGTCAATTGCGTCGAGCGGAAATGTCGCAAGCCGACCTGGCCCTCAAACTGGGCAAGACGCGCGCCGCTGTTTCCGCGTGGATCACCGGTCGCGCCGAACCGCGCGAGGAGACCAAGGCACGCATCGCCGAGATCCTGGGCACCGACCTCGCTTCCGTCGTTACGCGCACAGTTGACGTGCCGACCGGCCGGCCCGTGTCCTGGCACCATCGCCCCGCGCACGCCGACGGTGGCCGCGAGTACGGCAACGCCGCCGCGTTCGCCTTCGACGCCGATCTGTCGGTACTCGCGCGCGAGGCGACCCAGAATTCCCTGGACGAGCGGTGCAGTGACCACTCGCCCGTACGTGTCCGTTACACGCTCCACGAGCTGGACGGCGAGCACCTCGACGCCTTTCTCGACGCTCTGCGGTGGCACGAGCTCGTGCCCCACTACGAGGAAGCCTCCCGAGGAAACCAGAAAGTCTCCCGCAGTCTCCGCTCCGCATTGAGCGACCTCTCCCAGGAGCGCCGCCTCCGCCTCTTGCGTGTCGACGACTACAACGCCGCGGGCCTGACCGGACCCGAGTACAGCGACGGTCGATTCGCCGCCGTGGTCCGCCGCCAGCTCGACAGCCACAAGGTTACGGGCGGGCGGGCCGGAGGCTCCTACGGTCTGGGCAAGGCGACCCTTTGGGCGACGAGCCGCTTCGGCCTCGTACTGATCAACTCGACGCTCTCGGAACCCTACGAGGGGCGCACCGTCGGTCGAGTGATCGGGCGCCTGGACCTGCCCTGGCACGAGGTGGGTGGGGAAGCCTACGCGGGCCCCGCCTGGCTCGGCGAACCGGACACGGAGCCGGAGCACGAAGGCGTCTCCCGATCCTGGTGGGCGGACGATGACACTCTGCGCGGCCTGCACTTGGAGCGCAGTGGTACCGATCCCGGCACGTCGTTCCTCATCGTCGGCGCATACGACGCCTCCGGGGCCGCCGAGTCCTTGCAGGAGATGCACGACAAGCTGGTGCAGTCACTCGCGAACGACTTCTGGGCAGCGATGATCGGGGGACGAACCGCCGGACCGCTGCTCGAAGCACACGTCACCACTCTGCTCAACGGCGACGTCCGCTTCCAGGATCAGGTTGATCCGCACGCACACCACGCCGCTCTCAGTCGAGCCCTCCAGGCTTACCTCGACGGGGACACGGTCGACGAGTTGACCTCTGCGAACCAAGTGGTCCGTGCCGATGTCCCCTTGGTCGTCACACCGTTGAAGGATCAGGGCCGCCCTCGTGACAAGGGGCGCGAACACCTGGCCGTCCTTCTACTCACGCCCGCCGATGACGACGACGGGCAGATCAATCACGTGACGTGCATGCGCGGAAACCGTATGACCATCACCGAACAACGCCCGCGCGATCTGCCTCTGGGCACGCCCCCGTTCCGGGCTGTCCTGCTCGCCGGGTACGCGACTGGGCGGGACGGCGAAGACGTGGCGCTTGCCGAGGCGTTTCTGCGCGCTTCCGAGCCTCCCGAACACGACCGGTGGGATCGCACCGAAGAACTGACGACTACCTATCAACGGGGCTCGCTGACCAGGCTGAAAGACTTCCGGGCCGAGATCGACAAGACGGTCCGTTCGCTTCTCGGCAAGCGCGAGAGCACTCGCAGCGGCGGCCCCGCAGCCTTGCGGGAGCTGTTGAAGCTCGACACCGGTGCGGGCGCCGGCGGCCGCAGATCCCAGTCGTTCCCAACCGTCAGGAACGTGGAGGCCCGGGTCGACGACCGCGGTGCCTGGCATGTCACCGTCCATCTGAGGTTGCCGCACGCGGACGACGCGTGGGTGCTTTCACCGGTTGCCAAGTTCGACGTACGTTCAGGGGGTCGTCCGTCCGTGGGCTGGGAGTCGCTCGTCGGTTCCGAGACGTGTCGCGCCGACAGCGGCACGATCATCGTCGAACCGGGCGTGCGCTCCGCCGTGTTCAGCGGCGTGACCGATCCCGCGACGCATCCGGTCCGGGGCGGCTACGCCCGACTGACGGTGGACGTGCCCAAGGCCCGCGGAGGTGTGGCGTGAAGCCGGTGTTCCCGTACGCGACGCTCCTCGGCGACGTCGTATGCGATGTCGTCTCGGTCCGCGTCGACGGCAAGCCGCTGCCGTACACAAAGGTGTCGTCCGCCGAGCGGGTGGTCGCCCTACACCAGTCCGGGCGGGCGGAATGGGAGGAAGCGGTCCTGGACCTTCGCGCGATCCTCCCGGAGGACGAGTTGGAGAGCGGGCCGTGGCAGGACACGACCTGTCTTGCGGTACTGACCGGGAAGTCCACGAACACGCGGACGACAGCCCACCTCCGCCGCGCACCCGACGGCTCCCGGACCGGCTCGATCACGCTGATCCGGGCGGCCCACCTGCGGCGGGCGACGCTTTCGTTGTTGGTCGTCGCAACCGTGGACGAAGTTCCCGGCCGGCTCGTGGGCTCCGACGAACAGGACTGGTACGTCGACCTCGAGGAGGCCACACCTGTCCGCCAGCGCGAAATCGAGATCGTCGAGATCGACTTCCGCGACGGGCCGCACGAGTGGCTACATCAGTACAAGGAGTCGCCGTGGATCGTCGAGACGTCCGGCGACATGCCGACCGTCTACCTCAACACCACCTCTGTCGAGGGCCTCTTGGAGATCCTCGGCGGTCGTGGTGGCAACCCGACCGAAAAGGTCTTGCGGGAGATGACCACCTCCCAGATCGCGCAAGACGCCTGGACAGCCATGTTCCACTCGGCTGCCGGTGATCTCGACACCGACGAGGACGGCACCCCGGTGATGCCGACCGGCTGGCGCGAGGCAGTCCTGCGTTCCATGCTGCCCGATGTCCTGCCCGGGCGGCAGCTCACCGACGCACTGTACGAGATCAACGAGCGCCGCGAGAAAGGCTTCGGCTGGTCGGAACTACAGACCGGCATCCAGTACGCGGCGGGCCGGCGCGCACAGACCACGAAGAAGCTGACCCACGCGGTACGAGCCGTCGACCGCCTCGAGAGGAGCGACGACTGATGCCGCACCGTGCGCCGTTCGACTTCCCTCCCCTGATCGGCCTGCTCCCCGATTCCGCTGTCGCCAAGTATCTGAGCCGCGGAATGCAGTCCGGCCGGGAAAATCCACCGCAGGTCGCCCTCCGTAAGGCGAGCACCATTCTGTCGGAGGACGGGGCGCGGTGGCGGACCGCACCCATCAGAGAGCTTCTCGACCAGGCGATGACACGCTTCGACGGGGAGCACACGGCTGCCGACCGCTGGCTCGCCCCACGGCTGCACGCCACACTGCGCATGACGCGCTCCGAGGCCGGCGACAGCAGGTTGTGGAATCACCTCTCGATGCTCGTCGCCCCCGACTACGTGGTCTGGCGTCACAAGGGCGCCGAGATCGCGCAGAGTTCCCGCTTCTCAGGTCCCCACTACACCCAGTGCTTCTCACGTCTGTGGTGGGTCGCCGAACTGTTCCGCGACGGGCCCGACTACCGCCCCGTCGAGATCGCATGCAGCGTCCAGGACGTCCTCAACACCACCCTCCGTCTGGACGTCATCGATCATCGCCCCACCGCGCAGGCTCTGCTGCGCGTCCTGGAAAACTTGATCTCAACCGGTAGACCGCGCCTCGGTGACCACGTCAACACCCTTTCCTCGGCGGTCAACACGGCCGGCAGCACGCTCGTCTACGACGTCCTCGCCCCCGATTCTGCCCAGCTCGTCGAGGATCTCCAGGACTGGATCGCCGAGGCGGAAGGGGCACCGCCCGTCCGCTGGGATGGCCTGCCCGAAGGTCCGGACGACGGCCGCGTCCCCACCGCCTCCGTCGACGCGCTCCTCCCCCTCTTCGACAAGCTCCTCGCCGAGGCCCCGCTACGCCGCCGAGGCCGCACCCCGGAAGAGGAGGCCGACTCCCCCACGTCGCCCGCCGTCCCGGCACCTCGGCGGGGAGTCAGCTTGGAGAAGAACCTGCCCGCCTGGATGAGGTAACCGATCAGGTGGCTCGTAGTCAGGCCGATTGGTCGTTGTCGAGATCCTGTGTCTCGGTCTGCCGGGGCTTCCAGCGCAGGAGCTTCTCCCATACGTCGTCGCCAGGCGGATCGAGTTGGAGTGCCGCGCTCAGCACGTGTACGCCGAACCGCGGCGGTACGGCATTGCCGATCTGCTGGGCCTGATCGTTCCCCCGCCAGGGATAGCGGTAGGGGAAGCTCTGGAACACTCCGGCTTCCTCGTTGCTCAGGCGCTCCATTTCCGTCTCTCGAGCGTCGGCGCTGACGATGCGGTTGCGCTTCCACTTGCCGGTGACGGTCGCGGAAGGCTCGTTGGACTCGCGACGGCCGCGGGCCTTCGGATCACCACCGCTTCCGTAGTTGGACACGACGCAGAACCGCTTGGCACGCCGATCGGCCTGTTTCACCCCCACATGCCTGTACACGTCGTTGAGGGCGTCTGACATGGAGACCCACGCCGCACGGCCGCCGAAGAGCGCCTCCGCAGGTGCCACACCCTTGCGGTACTGCTGATGGGTGGGCGACAGGAAGTCCTTGGGGAAATCGTCGTGTCGAGCCACGAGCACGGCTCGACGACGCGTCTGCGGGACGCCGTACTGCTCCGTGTGGAAAACCTTCGCGTACGTCTTGTAACCGACCTTACGCAGCACTTTCTCGTACTCGTGCCAGACCTCGATGACGGCGGGTACCTGCTCCAGGACGATCACCTCGAACGGTTCGGGGGCGGTCCCCCCGTGGCGAGGCCGGAGCATCGCCTCGAAGATCCAGCGGAGTGGCTGAAGGACAAGACCCGTACGTTCATCGTCGAGCTTGTCCAGCTCCCGCTGGATGTCCTCCCAGTTCTCCCCCCTTTCGCCTGCCTTCTCCCGCTCGTACCAGGCGTGCATGCGATGGATGAAACCCGTGACGAGGTCGAGTGCCTTGCGCCCGCTGCCACTGCCCGCGATGGAGAACGTCTGGCAGGGAGGGCCCCCGGACAGTACATTGCATTCCTCGAACCCCAGGTTGCCAGGCCCGAAGAGCCGCACGTCACCCGGTTCGGTCTTCAGCCGCGCAGCCAGCCTCGTGGCCACCGCATCGTCGTCCCACTCGATACCGATCGAAGGAATGTCCAGAATTTCGGCCGCCAGATCCAGGCCCCCAGGCCCCGCGAAAAGATCGACAAGGTGGAAGCGTCCACGTTGTGGCTGGTCGGACGGCGCGTTGCTCATGGTGCGGAAGTCTATCGGCCGCGACGTACCGCGCGGTTGCCTTCCGGCCTCCCTGTAGCGGACCATCACCGCGCGGAACGCAAGGCGGCCGCGATCGCCTCCCCCAACGTCCGCGCCAGCGGCGGCGGGGTGGCGTTTCCCACCTGCCGGTACTGCGCCGTCTTACGCCCGGCGATCCGCCATTCCGGATCGAAGCCCTGCAACAACGCCACCTGAGCGACGGTGAGCGGAACGAGGCCATGGCGTCCCAAGGCCGGGTCCCAGACGAATTCGGCGTCCGGAACCTGATCGGCAACGGTCCCGCCGTCGACCCCGATCCGTGCCCACTTCCGCTTGGCGCCCGTGGGCCCGAGGTCGGCTCCGCCACGGTCCCAGGAACCTCCGACGATGGTCGGTGCGATCGTGTCGGCCTGAGCGGCCCACTTCGCGGCATCATGCCAACCGCGAACGCCCATCGACGCCCGTAGCGTCTCTCCCACACTTCGGCGCGGACCGGCATACGAGTGCGGCCATTCGAATCGGTCGATCAGATCGCCCTTGAAGGCGACCAGCAGTCCGACCTCTCGGCTCTGTGGCACCCCGTGATCTTTGGCGTTCACGACGCGCCATTGGAACCGATAGCCAAGGTGACGGAGTTCCTCGGCGATGACCTTGCGCACCAGTTGGTAGTCGGGCTTCCGAACAAGGTCGGGAACGTTCTCCAGAAGGATCGCCTGTGGCTGTACGCCATAGATCAGATCGACCGTGGCCTTCAGCACAGACAACTCGGCGTCGTCTCCACGCGTACGCCCGGCCGCAGCGGGAGACTTCACGCGGGGTAGGCCGCCGGAGAGCAGGTGAACGTCGTATACCTGTTTCTCGTCGACAGGGTCGAAGTCGAGAACATCGATTTCACGAACGTCCCACTGCGGGCGATTGGCGCGCAGCGTCTCACACGCGACCGGTCGATTGTCGAGTACCAGCACAGGGTCGAACCCTGCCTGCTCCAGCCCGACGGCAAGACCACCCGCACCCGCGCAGACCTCGAGCGAGGTAAGCCGAAACCGTGAATCGATGTCCCCCCGCACGGCGGCGGATGCCGCGTTCCCCCAGGTCATCTCGGTGATGTTCTCCCGTCGTCCCCAAGTGCAGCAGCGGCGAGCCCGGCCCGCCCCGCAAGATCTACCCTCGTCGAGGGTAGTAGCAGGCCGGGCGGAACGGCTGGGCGTTCGGGCTCATTGCGCGTCGATGATCGCCTCGCCCTCCTTCGCCGAATCGATGGTCGTGAAACGTAGAACACGGCCGTCGGTCCGGCGCGCCGTGGCGGGAGCCACGAAGGAGAAAGCCATGACGATCTTCTCCGATGCGAGACGGCCGTCCCCGGCGATGTCGGAGTGGTGCTTTGCCTCGACGATCGGGTAGACAATCACGACACCCCTGCGAGGGGTGACCAGGATCTCGGTGGCGGCGTCGCCGGAGTCGGCGAGGGCACCGGCGATACGCAGCGGAACCGCACGGTGCTTGGGCTCACTGATCGCGCCGAAGAGCGGGCTGCGCCGACGTTCTCGGGCAAACCAGGCAAGGGTCCGTCCATCGCCGCCCAGAGCCAGCCGCTGTCCGCGCTTCGTGTGCTGCGGTGCGACAAGCAACCAATCGTCGACCTGCGATGAGGCGGTGATCTCCTCGAGGTAGGCAAGGTTGGGCGCGAACTGGGAGGGCGCCCCCCAGCGCACCTCGCGAACCAGGTCGAGGAACTCCGCCGGGTCGAGCCGGCCGACCAAAGCGTCGTACTTGTGAGTGACAGCCGCCCGGCCGTCCTCGGCGGGGAAGTGGTAGGCAAGCGACGTGACCGAGGTGGGCAGCGCGTCGAGAACAGGCGTCCACAGGTTGGTGTTGTGCCGAAGGTCGCCGACCTTGGTCGGGTAGGCCGTGGGCTCCTGCCATTGACCCGGCGAGTGGAGTTCGACGAGCCGCGCGTTGTACATCTTGTTGGGACTGGTCGGCTTGAGCAGGTGCTGGGAGACCAACGGAGGCACCTGAGCCGGAGTAACCTGCTGCTTTCCGTCGACCATCGTGGCGTATTGCTTCAGTTCGGTGCGGAAGTTCTCCTCGTCCAGGCAGATGGCTTCGAACGCCGCGTACAGGTCGATCTCCTTGGCGCCCACGGTCTCGGCGCGCCCGAGATAGAGACGTACGAGGTCTCGATAGCCCTCGCGGAAGCCGAACCAGCGGCCCATCTGCATCAGAGCGGAGGCATTCCCGGCACGGCGACGGAAGTAGGAGACGGTAAGCCCCTCGACGGTGAACCCTCGTGCCAGTTTCTGGCCGCCGATGAGGATCTTCCAGATGGAACGCTTGTCGAAATCGGCCTCGCCCGTCTCGATGTCCTTGTCGCCGTTGACGACGATGATCGGATTGTCGTCCCCGCCGATGCGAGTGACTGCCGGCCCGACGTAGCGAGCCAACTCGTCGTACGAAGCAGGGACGGCATGGCCGTCGGCGCGCACCGCCGACACGCAGGCGATGTCGGACTCGAACAATTCACGCAGGCGCTCGTGACCGCTCGGCCCCATATATCCGGCGTTCCACCAGATCCGGGTCACCTTGGCCAGAAGTTCGCGGTGGACTTCCGTGCGAACGGACTCGTGGATGAGCATGGTGTGATGTTGGAAGTACCGGTCACCGAGGCCGCCTTCCGCCTCCCGGTACAGCTTCATGGCCGCGGTGAGGACGAACGTGTCCATGGCCCGCTGAAGGCAGAGGTCGTCGCCGTCCTCGTCATCCACCGTGATGCTGCGCATGTGCGCCAGTTCATTGGAGTTGGCGACGGTGGGACCCTCGTCCGGAACGGCCGAGTCGAGGTCGTGGAAGTCACGAGCCCCCATGTACCCCTCGGGGCGGGGCAGCGAGACGATGAAGTCCTTCGGGAAGATGTCCTCCGCGTCGCTGGGGTCGATGAAGACATTGGCGAAAGGAGTGGCGGTGTAGCCCACGTATTGAGCGCGCGGAAGCATCCGAAGAAGCTCTGAGATCTTCTGGTTGATCGCGGTGCGCTCGGCATCGGGCTTGGCAAGATTGGAGGTGTTGACGGAAGCTTCGTCGGACTCGTCGTCGATGATCAATACGGGAATCTCGGCGAGCGGCGTCTTGATCTTCTTGAGGTCCTTCACGAGCTTGGTGAGGACGCCTTTGTTCTTCTTGACAACCATCAGACGGGCCGACGAGCGGTGCAGGTTTCGAGGGTCGAACAGGGGCAGCGCGGGTTCCTGCTTCTCGAATTCCAGAGCGGTGATCCCCTGGAGGAGACTCCGGTAGTCGTCGGCACGGGTGGTGAGACGCACGATGTCGAACGCGCCGCGAGATGACGGCAACGATCCGAAAGTCACGAACCGGCCCTGGCTCCAGGCAGGGTCTGACGCGTAATCGGATTCGTACTCGCTCGCTCCCCGCAGGATGTTCTCTCGGCCGACGAGCTCCATGTCGAGACGTCGTTGGGTCTGGGCGCGCAGCATGTTGAGCGTGCCGCCGAGGACGATGACCAGTCGATAGCCGGCATCCACCGCTTTGGCGATCACTCCGGAGAAATTGGCGGTCTTGCCCGACTGCACGTAGCCGACGACCAACCCCTTCGCCTGGTAGGCCGCCACCTGAGTGGGGTCGGCCAGCCGCTCAACGACGGCGTCCGTCGCCACGTCGAGGCCGGCGACAGCGTCTGGAGCCCACCCCTTGTTCTCCAGATAGGCGCGATACGACGGCCAGTACCAGGGACGGCCCTGCTGTGACTCAGGGGTGTACCACGGCGTGAAGTCGTCGGTGATGACGACAGGCGCCTCGACCTTGGACACGGGGATGAGATTGTCCAGGAGCTTGCGGGTCGACTCGGTCAGGTCGAGGAGGTCGTAGACGTGCGCGCGTCGTGACTCCGTACGCTCCATGCTCTCCGACCAGGAAGGATTCGGAGCGAAATCCCAGTCGGTGAGCTTTTTGCGCCACATCTCGACCAATCGGTCCGTGGGCAGGGCGCGTTCCAGTGCCTCCCGCAGGGCGTCCTCGGTGGCCAACCCCTCGGCTTCGGTCCCCAGATCCTCCGCCTGATACACGAGCGCTCGCGCGAGCTTCTTTGGGCGGCTGGTGTGCATGTCCGAGAGAGCGGCGTTGTGCAACTGCAGGAGGAGTTCGTCGATGGGGCTGCTGGTCATGTTGTTCCTCGGGTGCCGAACGGTTGGCGAAGGGCTTGCAGGGTCGGGTTCGTCAGGGAAGCGCGAGGTCGGACAGATCAACGATCGGAGGGTGCTCATCCGGCCGGAGCCCGGTGACATCGACGACGTAAGTAACGTGACCGATCCGCCCGACCGAACCGCCGGGCAGGCCCTCGGCGGTGAGGCGGGGCATGTCCGATGCTCGCAACATCAGCGGGCTGTCACGGGGCGTCCAGCGTTCGTCCTCGGTTTGGTCCGGGTCCCAGCCCGCGGCAGCGAGAAGCCGATCCACGCGCCTTCCCAGCGCGATGTTCTCGGCGGCGGCCGCGTCGCGGGTGGCCTTTGCCGAATCGCCCAACGTGCGACCTCCCACACCCCCTCGAGTGAGACGAAGGGACGCGAACCACAACGGGCGCCCGGGAGTCTCCGCCAGTTGCCCCAGACCGTGGATGGTGTGGCTCCGGAGTTCGGAGGTGGTTGTCTTGATTTCCAGGTCGGCTTCGCCCAGGGCGAAGTCGTGTTCCTCCCCCGCCGGTCCCACCCACGAGTCGAGCGCTGCTTGCCATCCGACGAGTTGCGCCACCCGTCCGAGAACGGCTAGTTCACCGTGAAGGCCGATACGTTTCTGCAACGACATGCCCCGGGGTCTGCCGAGTAGAGCGCTCCAGCCGTGCACGGTCTCGTCGAAGGCATGATCCAAGTCCTGACCATCGACGACGATACGGTCCGCCACCGCCAGCAGCAGGTCGTGGAAGTCGCGAAGGAGGTCCGGTTCGGGCGTGGTGAGACGTGCCATACGTCGTCCACCGTGAGCGATTTGATCGATGCGTACGGCGGGCAATGTCGAGCGGAGAGGACGGTGACGACCTCCGAGCTCCACGTGGAGGGCGATGCCACGCCCGCCGTCCGCGATCTCGTATGACACGAGGGGCCTACCGGCGGCGGAGAGCCGATAGCTCGCGCCGAGACCGCGACCGAGATAGTGCTCGACCGTTGTCCACGGCAGGTCGACCGGTTGATGCGGCGAGGATGCGGGCCCGGTGTACGACGGATCCGCGTCGTTGCCCTCACGTGCGCTCATCAATCGGCCACCCGATCGAGCTCGGCGCGCGCCGCGGCGACGAGAACTGACTGCCACAACTCGATGTTGTCCTTGAGACGGCTTCCCATGCGTTCACGCTGGAAGGCATCCTGCATGAGTAGAAATATGAGGGACTTGACCATCGGAGCGTCGTTCAGCGAACCATCGCGACCGCCGAGCAAGGCCGCCCGATAGTGCTGATTGAGCAGGAGGACGTGGCCATCCTGGTCGATCTCGAAGAATTTGTCGTTGGCCAGCTTCTGCCATCGGAATTGCAATGGTTCCTCATGCACAAGTACCGGCAATTCCTCCTCGATCACCTGACGAACCTGTGGATCGATACCGCGCCCTGGCGGGACAGCGGCCTTGCGCGCGACACCCACGTGCCTGCGGGCCTCCCTGTAGACGTGTTCTGCCTCCACCACATACTGGGCGAAGGTTCGGCCATGCTCGTTCTCGGCACCCTCCAACGAGCCGACGAACTCCGGGGACACCTGCACCCCGTCTTTCTTCACTGTCAGTCGGAAGATCTTGGCCTCGGGATCGTCTGGCAGGTCAACGGCCACACGAGCCAGTGCGAGATGCTGTTCAGGCTGCCGGAAGTTATTCCAACCGCCCGCCTGAACGAGACGGTCGTTGCGATAGAAGTAGAACCCGCTCCGCTCCACGACCGCTCCGAAAGCCTTGTACTCGTCGAGAGAGGAACGTGGCGGCCAGACGTGGGCGTCGAGGTGGACCTGCCCGAGAGCGGGGATTTCGGCGGTGAAAGTGCTCGGATAAGCGGAATTTCCGGAGACGGGGTAAGCGAAGGGGTCGAGCGACTCCACGCCGTAGTTCGCGTATTCGACCCCGGTTCGGACATCCTGGACCGAAATAGTGATATGGAAATCGTCTCGGGCGAGGAAGCGATGCAAATGGAGCCCGAGGTGCAACCCAAGTTTGTTCACGGTGCGCTGTAGGTAGCGATCCGTCTGGCCACCGGCACCGCCATTTGGAAAGTCCTTGACATCGTCCCACCGAACGATGGTGCCTTGAAAGGCGATCGGACGCCCCTGGTAGAAGTCGACGAAATCCTGAGCGTAGTTCGGGTCGATGATGTCGCATTCGAATCCGTGTTTCGCGCGTTCCATCAGCCAGCGCCTGCCCGCGGGCCGGGTCCGCTTGGTCCGGCTCACCACGGTGACAGAGTTGGCGTGACTGAGCGACGCGGACTTCAGGCCGGTGCCGAACATACCCAGTGACTTCTTGTCGTACCCGCGGCGACCGCCGACGGTCATGGCGACATCAAGCTCGTTCTCATCCATGCCCTTGCCATCGTCGACGACGACCAGGCTGACGAGTTGGTCCCCGTCACGTAGAAAGTGGACGACGACATTGCCCGCTCCGGCGTCGATGGAGTTGTCCACCAGGTCGGCAATGGCAACCTCGAAGCCGTACCCCTGGCTGCTGAGCGCCTCCATATAGCGCCCATCCGGAGGCAGGTGCTTGCTACCGGCCGTGGGGACCTCGAACTGCCACTCGCTGACCATGACCTGCCTTTTCAGTGGGTGCCCGCTCACGGACGGATGCAAAGCATCCCCATGATGCAATGTCGCAACGACCGTAGTCGACAGCACCGACAGTGACTCGGGAAACGGTCCCCCGGATGTGGAGGGGGCCGTGCCCAAGCACCCGGATTCTCTCCTCTGAAACTCTGTTGCCAGTCTGCCCCAGGGACATCCGAGGCCCTGATCAACCGACTCCACCCCAGCGGACGGCTTGGCTCGATACCTCGCGGCGACAAGAACTCCAGCCAGACCACCGGCTGTTCGCCACGCGAGGCGATCAGCCACAGCCAACCTTCCTTCGCAACGGCCCTACTGCTGAAGCCATGAGACGAACCACGACATGCAGGCCACGGCAGAGCCTGAGGCCATCCGACATGAAGACGGCGAACCGCCAACCGTGAGCCGGTAATCGTCGCCAGGTGGATCCGTGCTGTTCCTGCGACATGGAGCCTGTCCACGTCGACCGGCGCTCGCAGAGGCGGTTTGGCTTCGGAACAGCTCGAAGCTTGCGCCCGCCTGAGCACGGCCCGGGCGGCACGCGCAAAGGCGCCGCCGTCCCGATCGGGTGCGAACTCCAGATCGTTCCGGTTCATGCGGTCCAGTCTGTCGGAACCTTCCACCAGATGAGGGAAAACCACCTGTCGGCGGGTGATCGGGCAGCAGGCGAGCCGCGCCGACAGCGGGCCTCGAACTCTTGGTCGCGGGAGTACTTCCCGGACCGTCCGGCAAGCGCGGCATGAGTCCACCGAGCGTGGGTCGTCAAGAGCGTGTACCGAAAGTGGATCTCAGGCGAGAGATGATCTTGGTTTGTGGTACGTGGAGATCTGACGGACGCACAATGGGCTGTGCTGAAACCGCTGTTGCCTTGGGTAAGAAGCCCGTACGGCCGCTGGCGTAGGCCAGCCAGCAACTGATCGATGGCGTACGGTACCGGGTCAACGCCCGCATCCCGTGGCGAGACCTGTCCACTGAGTACGGACCGTGGAGCCGGGTGTACGACTTGTTCCCACCGGTGGCAACGTCTTCCATGGAGATGCGGCTGTGTCCGGCAGCTTCGAGGACGGCTGGTCGGTGCCGATGCGGAAGCGGCCCGTGCGTTCACCGGGAGCCGTGTCCTCGGCGGTGCCGAGGTAGTCCACAGACGGTTGGACGCGCGCAGGACGTTCTGGGCGTACAGGTGGCCGCTTACCGCGGAGGCGTACTGCCTCGGCAAGCCGATCGTGTCGAGGGTCTCGTGCAGGAGGTCGCCGGAGTCCGCCCGTACGACTCCCGGCTCGATCTCCAGGCTGCAGGCGGGTGGCAAAGGTTCTACGGACGCGGCGCGCCTGTGGTGTGCGCCGCACACCGGGGCGGTCGCCGCCCTCGCCTCCGCCCTGGCCTGCCTCCGTTCCCGAGGTGCGCGAGACACAGACGGACCATGAAGTCCTGATGACCGGCCCGATCGGCGGATCTCCGTGCCAAGTCGCTGAACGCGGCGGGTGCGGCGTCATAAGGATGCGCGACGCGTCCGTTTCTCCTCGCAGGACGGGTTGCCGTCACCAGGTGGCGACAGTTGACGCATGGTGCTCTGCCAGGGCGTGGCGGTCTATCAGGTCCGTGTTCGGGATCCGTAGTGACGTGCCGTGCAGGTCGCTGTAGGTGGCGTAGCCGTCGAGGCTCGGGGCGACTTGGACGGTGAAGTCGTCGGGGTGGATGGCCAGGAGGCCGCTGTCGAAGAGGTGATGGATGTCCGAGCGGAGGAGGAGGCCTTCCTCCACTCTGTGCTGCTCCGTGATCGCGAAGGCACGGAGATGGGCGGCCTGGAGCACTTCCGCGGGGGCGGGGCCCGTGACCGCGCAGATCATCCCGTATCGACGGACGAGCGCCCGGCGGAACGCGTCCTGCCCCCGCCGCACTGCCACCGTTGCCCGCCGTCGGCCGCCGGGCAGTTCGAAAGGACGAGGCCCCGTGCCGGCGGATGCCCATCTCCTGCGGGGAAGCCGGACGCCCTTGGAGGCGACGGCCGCAAGGACCCTGGAGTAGTCTATGGCTTTGATCGACTGCTGGTCGGAATTGCTCAGGCTGAGTTCGGAGAGCAGGGCCTTTTCGAGGCAGCCTTCGAGAGGTTGCCAGGTTCCTCCGTAGTGGGCCCGGTACGAAGTGACCTCTATCGTCTCGGTCGAAGGGTGGTCGAAGGCGTTTCCGCAGGGACTGCACCTGAATCGGGGAAGCGTCGAGGTCCGTTCCTTGAAGCCGGTGCTTCCGCAGCCCGGGCATCGGCTCCGGAGTTTCTCCTGGTTCGGGAAGGTCTCCAACTGCTCGACGTAGCCGATACCGAGGGCTTCGCGTCCGCTTCGGACCACGACCAGGTCGTCCAGCGCGACGCGTCGATGGTTGCCGACCGTGGAGTCGTAGCTGTAGGACTCCTCGACGACGTCCTCGTAGCCCGCGTTCCCCTGGAACTGTCGGTCCTCGCCCGCGATCAGGAACGACCAAGCCCTGCCGACCGCTTCCCCCGTGACCACCCCTGCCTCGTCCATGACACGAGCATATGAGCCCGCACTGACATCGAGCCCGAATCATCTCGCCGGCCCCTGCCCCGCCGGGTACGTTCGCCTCGTATGTCATTACGCCGAGAAGTCCTACAAGCTGCACTACGCGTGCCTGCCCTGCCGTGTGGCGTTCAAGCGGCATCCCGGGCCCGGCGGGCATCGTTGCCCTCGGTGCTCAGGGGCGATGGTCTGTGCCGGCCGCGACTTCGCGGCACCGCGGCGCCGGAACAGCAGGGCGTGGACCGTCGTGGCTGCGGTCCTCGGCGCCGGACTGCGTTACGAGGGGCACGAACCGTGCGGCTGCGGCAGGGAACCCAAGTTCCGCCCCCGCACTCGAGCCCAACTGCGCGCACATCGAATCGCAGCAGCACGAACCGGCACGCCTCTTGCCGAGATGCTGGGACGCGTAGATCTAGTAGATCCATAGGTGTCAGGTTGATTCGGCTGTCGGCTGGTGCCCCTCCTCCGTCAGGGGCTGTGGGCCCAGTACCGTCAGGAGTTCTAGGCGGGTGGCGGCTTCTGTGGCTGGTTCTGGGGTGTAGAGCATGATGTGGAGGTCGCTGCCGGCGACCGTGAGGACGTCGCAGTCCAGGGTGATGGGGCCGACCTGGGGGTGGTCGATGGTTTTGCGGGAGGTGTCGTGGTGGCCCATGGCTCCGGAGTTCCACAGGGTGGCGAAGCGGGGGCTGTTCGTGCGTAGTTCGGCGATCAGGTCGTGCAGGCGTCGGTCCGCCGGGTAGCGGGTCCGGGCTGTGCGCAGGTCGGCGACGACCGCGGTCTCCATCGCCTGGCGGGTCTGCGGGGTGTGGCGGACGCGGTCGTCGGAGCCCAGGAAGGCGCGCCAGACGCCGTTGCGTTCGCGGCCGTGGCGTTCGCCCATCAGCGCCGTGTAGAGCGGGTTGGCGAGCAGGAGTGTCCAGGCCGCGTCCGAGACGGCCACCGGGGTTCCCGTCAGGCGGTCCAGCATGCGGTGCACGCTCGGTGCGATGTACGCCGGGACCGTGCCCTGGCCGGGCGGGACGAGGCCGGCGAGGAGGAACAGGTGCTCGCGTTCGGGTGGGGACACGCGCAGGGCTCGTCCGAGGGCCTCCACGACCTGGTCCGAGGGGTTCGTCGCCCGGCCCTGTTCCAGGCGGGTCACGTAGTCGACCGAGATGCCCGCCAGCATCGCCAGTTCCTCGCGGCGCAGGCCGGGCGCGCGGCGGTGGCCGCCCGAGGGGAGTCCCGCCGCCGCCGGGGAGACCCGGTCGCGCCATCGTCGTACCGTCCGCCCGAAGTCCGTACTCGCCATGTCACCACTGTGCACCGGCCGGCGCGGGTCTTCCTGGTACTGGCAGTCCCAGGAAGGGGGGGCTCCTGGCTGTCGCCCCGCCGGCCGCCGCAGCCTGGAGTCATGACAACGAGCGATTCGGGCAAGAGGACCGCGGGTACGACCACGACTCTGATCACCGGGGCCAACAAGGGGCTCGGGTTCGAGACCGCACGGCAGTTGGTCGGTGCGGGGCACATCGTCTACGTCGGCAGTCGCGACGCCGAGCGCGGGCGGCGGGCCGCCGAGCTGCTGGGGGCGCGGTGGGTGCTGCTGGACGTCACCGACGACGACTCCGTCGCGGGCGCGGTCGAGGTCGTCGCGGCGGACGGCGGCGGGCTGGACGTGCTGGTCAACAACGCGGGCATCGAGCGCTGGGGCGCCGACAACTCCGCGATCGGGGCGGCGGAGGTGACCGCCGCGGACATGCGGCAGGTGTTCGAGACGAACGCCTTCGGCATGGTGCGCGTCACCCACGCGTTCCTGCCGCTGCTGCGGCGCTCGGCCGCGCCGGTCGTCGTCAACGTCAGCAGCGGCCTGGGCTCGCTGAGCCGCGTCAGCGACCCGGACGAAGCGGCGTACGCCTTTCCGGGCGTCGCCTACCCGGCCTCGAAGACGACCGTCAACATGGTCACCGTGCAGTACGCGAAGGCGTTCCCGCAGATGCGGATCAACGCGGTGGAACCCGGCTTCACCAAGACCGACATCAACGGGAACACCGGCGTCCAGAGCGTCGAGGAGGGCGCCGAGATCATCGTCCGGATGGCGCGGATGGGCTCCGACGGTCCGACCGGCGGGTTCTTCGACGCGGCCGGGCCGCTGCCCTGGTAGACGCGCGACTGTGATCCACGCCACGGGAACCGCCTCCCTCCGTCCGGAGAGGTAGAGGTGTGAGGTCCAGCGGAGAGAGCGAAGAAGTCGAGCGGGACGAGGGTGCCGGTGACGGTGCGGACGAGGGTGGCGATGACGGTGCCGATGACGGTCGTCGCCTGCGGGGGCGGGTGCGTGGTGGGGAGCGGGCCGCGTTCGCCGAGCTCTACGCGTCGTATGCGACGGCCGTCTACCACCATGCGCTTCGGCTCACCGGGGACTGGTCGGTCGCCGAGGAGGTCATGTCCGAGACGTTTCTCGCCGCTTGGCGGGGGCGGGGGGAAGTGGCCGCCGAAGGGGGGTCGTTGCGGCCCTGGTTGTTCGGGATCGCCACCAACAAGGCGCGCAACGCCGACCGGAGTCTGCGGCGGCGGCTCGCCTTTCTTGCCCGGCGGTCCGAGGCCGAGACGGTGGACGACTTCGCCGAGGACGTCGTCGGGCGGCTGGACGACACTCGGCGGCTCGCCGAAGTGCGGCGGGTGCTGGGGCAGTTGAGGAGGCACGAGCGGGAGGTCATCGCGCTGTGCGTGTGGGGCGGGCTCGACTACGCGCAGGCCGCCGAGGCGCTCGGGGTGCCCGTGGGGACCGTCCGGTCGCGGTTGTCGCGGGCTCGGGCGCGGCTTCGGGGGATCGTCGAGCGGGGGGCGGGGACGGGGGGTACGGCAGGTACGGGGCGTGCAACTCGTGTGGCACGTACGGAACCTCACCCACGTCGCGGAGAGGTACAGAGTGAGGCCGCGTTCGCGGTCCTGCCCATTCAGGAGGAAGCCCGATGAACTCCACTCCGGAGGAACTCGTTGGACTCGACGACCCCGATGGACTCGACGAACTCGGGGAGCTGGCGCGGCTGTTGCCCGTTCCTCCCGTCGAGCGGGGGCTGCCTTCCGGGCGTCACTCCCATCACCAGGATGTTTTGATGCAGCTCATCGACCGAGACCGTGATCGTGATCGCGACCTTGATCGTGACCTTCGGGTCCGGCAGACCCGTCGGTTCTTGCGGCCCGCGCTCGTCGCCGGTGCCGTCGCCGTCGCGGCCGCGGTCGTCGCCGGGCTCACCGTCGGGATCGGGGGATCCGGGGAGCACGGCGGCCGTACGGGGACGGGGCGGTCCGGTGTGAGCAGTGCGGGAGGCGGGGACGGTCGTAGCGCCGTCGCGACGCTCGGGCGGATCGCCGCCGTCGCCATGCGGACGGACGTCAAGCCCGTGGACGACGGTCAGTTCGTGTACGTGCGCACCAAGGTCGCCGGGAACGAGGGCGTCTTCGACGGGCCCGTCAAGCTCGGCGAGCCGCACGAGCGGCAGGTGTGGTTCTCGCAGCGGCAGGGGCCCGTGATCGACGTCGGGCTGATCCGCGAGTTCGGGCAGGACTGGCCGATCGAGGTCGGCGTGCCGGACGGCGAGGATCCGACGGGCGCCGGGAATCCGGCCGGGTACGACCGGCCCACCTACGCCTGGCTCGCCGCGCTGCCCACCGATCCCGCCGCCCTGCTGAAGCTGCTCTACGCCGATACGCATGTCGAGCAGGGGGAGGACAAGGACCAGGAGGTCTTCATCCGGATCGGCGATCTCATCGGCGAGCAGATCATGCCGTCCGCCATCGCCGCCGCGTTCTACCAGGCCACGGCCCGGATCCCCGGGGTGACCGAGGTGCCGGACGCCGTCGACGCGGCGGGACGGCACGGGATCGGCATCGCCCACGAGGACACGGCGGAGGGGACCCGCCGGGAGTGGATCTTCGACCGCACCACCCTCGAGTACCTCGGCGAACGCGTCGTCTTCAGCCGGGACACCGAGCGGGCCAAGGCGGGGACGGTCTATCACACCACTGCGGTGCTGGAACGGGCCGTTGTGGACAAGCGGGGGCAGGAGCCCGGTGAACGGCGTCGGGCGGGGCGGAGTTAGGGGGGTTCGGGGTGAGCTGGGCAGTGGGGCAACGGACTGGGGGTGGTGAGGGTGGGCACGTCGGGGTCCGTCCTGCGGGGTGGGGGTGCGTCATGGTGCCTTGCGGTCGGTTTTCTCCTGCGCGTTAGCCTCGTAGCGGCTCAGGAGACGGGCGTAGACGTATCAGGGCAGGAGGCAGGCGGACATGGTGACGGTTCCCAGTGCGGTGATCGCGGCGGGTGGGCTGGTCGGTGGGTACGGGGTGGCCCGGTGGACGAAGCAGCGGCCGCTGGGCGGGGTCGTGCTCGCCGTCGCGGGGGCCGCTGCCGCACAGCAGTGGCGGCGGCAGGCGGGCGGGGCGGCCGCGGGGGCGCTGACCGTGGCGTACGTCGCCGCCTTCGCGGGGTCGCATCCGCTGGCGAAGAAGGTGGGCGCCTGGCCGTCGGTGTTCGGCGTGGCGGGGGCGGTCGCGGTCGCGTCGTGGGCGGTCGCCGACCGGCGGGCCTGACAACGGGCCGGGCATGGGTCTGGAGGACCGGACTTGAATCCGGAACCGGGGCTGGAACCGGATCCGGGCCTGAATCTGAACCAGGGCCGGGTTCCGGTTCCGGGCCTGAATCCGGACCTGGCATGGATCTGGACCGGGCCTGGAACCCGGACCCGGCATGGAACCCGACCGGGCCCGACCCGGATCCGGACCCAGGCCTGAATGCCGGACCGGGCCTGGAACCGGACCCCGGGCTTCGAGCCGGACCCGGGCCCGGCTCTGGCTCTGGCTCTGGTCCTGGCTCTGGTCCTGGCGCTGGTGCTGGTGCTGGTGCTGGTGCTGGTGCTGGTGCTGCCCATGGCTATCGGCCCAGTGCCGAGCGCAGTGTCACTCCGTGTCTGTGGTGCAGGCGTCGTATTTCCCATGTCGAGAGCAGGGTCACCGACAGGGGGCCGCCCAGTAGGAAGCCGTAGAGGACCAGGGGTGGGGCGGCCACCTCCGGGTCGTCGAGCAGGCCCAGGCCGAAGAGGGACCAGACCAGGAGCGGGGAGATGAAGGCCGGCAGCAGGTCGTGCACGTCGCCGAGGCGGAAGCAGGAGTTGAAGGCGTAGACCAGGGCCGCCACGGTGACGGGGATCGCGAGGAGCAGCGCGGCGGCGCAGGCGAGGGTGCCGAGGACGAACGCCACGATCAGCAGGATGCCGAAGAAGATGCCGGTGTCGCCGAAGTCGGACAGCGTGATGATCTCGCCCTTCAGCAGCAGGACCAGGAACCAGCACACCCCGGCGCCGAGCACGATCGCGAACACCGTCAGCAGCGGGCCCAGCAGACGGCGCGCGTAGACGCGGCCGAGCGGTGAGCGGGCCGCGGAGATGAACGCCGTCACGGCGACGAGCGCCGTGCCGAAGGTGATCCCGCAGCCGGTCAGCAGGTCCTCCAGCTTGTCCATGACGAACTTCTCGCCGCCCTTGCGCAGCGGGTACGCCATCAGCAGCCAGGCCGTCGCGGCGGCCCCGACCGCCGTCCGGGCCCACTGCAGGACGCGGACCGTGGGGTCGTCCACCCGGTCGGCGCGGGAGGGTGCGGCCAGCGCCGAGGCGACGGCGAACGGGTTGGGCAGGGCGCGGAGCGCGCCGGTGCGGCCCGGGTGGCCGGTGTTCACGTGCAGATCTCCCCGAGTACGTACGTGTCACGGTTCACGCGTTTGCGCGTCCAAGCGTTTGCGCGTGCCACGGTGCGTGCTGCGGAGCCTGCCGCTGTGCGCGCCACTGTCTACGGCACGGCGGGTCACCTTATCCGATCTTCACCATCGGCGATCATGCTCGCGTCACCCCTGCGGCCGAACCCCGTCCGTCCTCGACCCTCGACCGGAACGCCCGCCGATACCCCTGCGGGCTCGTCCCCACCACGCTCCGGAACCGTTCCCGGAACGCCGTCGGGGAGCCGAAACCCGCCTGGGCGGCGATCCGTTCCACCGGGTGCGCCGTCGACTCCAGCAGGTACTGCGCGCGCCGCACCCGCGCGCGGTGCAGCCAGCGCAGCGGCGTCGTGCCGGTCTGTTCGCGGAAGCGGCGGTTGAGGGTGCGGGTGCTGAGGCCGGCCCGTTCGGCGATCCGGTCCAGTGTCAGATCGCTGCCGCAGTTGTCCTCCAGCCAGGTCAGCAGGGGTTCGAGAGTCGCGCCGGCGGGCGCCGGTGAGAGGTCCCGGACGATGAACTGGGCCTGGCCGCCCTCCCGTTCGAGCGGCATGACCGACAGCCGGGCCGCCTGGGCGGCGATCGCCGAGCCGTAGTCGTGGCGGATCATGTGCAGGCACATGTCCAGCGCCGCCGCCGCGCCCGCCGAGGTGAGGAACTGGCCGTTGTCGACGTAGAGGACGTTCGGGTCGACGGTCACCTTCGGGTAGCGCTCGGCCAGGTCCCGCGCGGCGACCCAGTGCGTCGTCGCGCGCAGCCCGTCCAGCAGGCCCGTCGCCGCGAAGACGAACGCCCCGACGCAGACCGACGCGATCCGGGTGCCGTTCGCCGCCGCGTCCCGCAGCGCCTGCGCGACGCCGTCCGGCAGCGTCTCGGGCGGGCTCGCCACCCCGGGCAGGATGATCGTGTCCGCCTCGGCCAGCGCCTCCAGCCCGTACGGCGCCCGCACGGTGAACGCCCCCGCGCTGACCTCCCCGGAGGCGACCGGCGAACAGACCCGCACCCGGTACGCCGCCCGCCCATCGGGCAACCGCGCCCACCCGAAGGCATCGATCGGGGCAGCCAGATCAAACGGGACGACCCCGTCCAGGACCAGTACGGCGACGGTATGCATGGCGAGAGCGTAGGCATACGACGGGTTCCTGCCGGACCTGGGTGGCAAGCAAGCAGGCCTTGGGTGCCCATCGGCTCCGGATGCCCACGAGCCCGGATTCCCGCCACCCCCGGATACCGCCTCCCGCCCACACACACGCCCCCTCACACGCACGCACCCACCCACCCACCCACTGGCCAGAACCCGTCGCCCCATGGCATTTCCGCCACTTCTGTGTGGTCCCCGGGCCGCCTAGCGTCGGGGGGTGATCAAGTTTCTTCTCGCCGTGCATGTTCTTGCCGCGATCGTCGCGGTGGGGCCCGTCACCGTTGCCGCCAGTATGTTTCCGCCTGCCGCGCGTCGGGCTCTGGGCGCGCCCGACGACGTGCGGGCCGGCGAGACCCTGCGGCTGCTGCATCGCATCTGTCAGGTGTACGCGGCCGTCGGCATCGCCGTGCCCGTCTTCGGGTTCGCCACGGCGGGCGCGATGGGGGTGATGGGCGACCCGTGGCTCATCGTGTCGATCGTGCTGACCGTTGTGGCCGCAGGGGTGCTGCTGGTCCTCGTCCTGCCCCGGCAGGAAGTGCTCGTCGAGGGGCAGGGCACTCGGGAGACCACGGTCCGACTCGCCATGTTCACCGGGGTGTTCAACCTGCTGTGGGCGACCGTGACGGTCCTGATGATCGTGCGGCCGGGGTCGACGACCGGGGCGTAGCCGGCCCGGGTTTTTTCGTTATCGGTCCCGCCCCGCGTCCGTCTCCCGGGCATGGACCTGACTGCGCCCCTGACTCCGTCCCGCCCCCGATCCCTGCCCCGCCCCCTTCAGACCGGCCTCAGCCGCCGCAGCATGCTGAAGGCCGCGGGGGTGGCCGCCGGGGCGACCGCCATCGGTGTCGCCGCGGCCCCGCCCGCGACCGCCGCCGCCGGCTACGCGCACCCCGGTCTCCTGCACACCGGCGCCGACCTGGCCCGCATGGCCGCCAAGGTGAAGGCCGGCGCCGCGCCCTACACGGCCGGGTACGCCAAACTCACCGCCAACCGGCACGCCCAGAGCGGCTGGATCGCCAACCCGCAGGCGATCGTGTACCGGGGCTCGGGCGCGCCCCAGAACTACCGCACCCTCTACAACGACATCCACGCCGCCTACCAGAACGGCCTCCGCTTCCACGTCAGCGGCGAGAGCGCGTACGCCGACACGGCCGTCGCGATCCTCAACGCCTGGTCCGCGACGCTGACTTCGGTGCAGGGCTCCGCCGACCGGTTCCTCGCGGCGGGGCTGTACGGCTACCAGTTCGCCAACGCCGCCGAACTCGTCCGCGACCACGCCGGGTTCGAGCTCGAACGGTTCCAGAAGATGCTGACCACCGTCTTCACCCCGATCAGCGAAAGCTTCCTCACGAACCACAACAACGCCGTCGTCACCAACTACTGGCCCAACTGGGACCTCACGGCCATGGCCTGCGTCCTCGCCATCGGCATCTTCTGCGACGACCGCGCCCAAGTCGAGCGCGCCGTCGAGTACTTCAAGAACGGCGCCGGACTCGGCGCGATCAAGAACGCCATCCCCGTCGTGCACGACGGCGAAGGCAACGGCAACGACAACGGTCTCGCCGAGTGGCTCGAGGCCGGCCGCGACCAAGGGCACGCGCTCCTCGGCGTCGGCCTCATGGGCACCTTCTGCGAGATGGCCTGGAACCAGGGCATCGACCTCTACGGCTACGACGACAACCGTTTCCTCAAGGGCGCCCAGTACGTGGCCAAGTGGAGCCTCGGCGGCGACGTGACCTACACCGCCAACACCCGCAGGAAGGGTGCGATCGGGGGCTGGTCGGGCAAGGAGACCGCCGTCGCCGCCGCCGGTGTCGACCCGACGATGACCCGCCCGATCTGGGCGATGATCGCCAACCACTACACCAAGCGCCGGGGACTGTCCGCCCCCTACCTCACCCGCATCGCTGCCAAGGCCGCTCCCGAGGGCGGCGGCGGGGACTACGGCCCCAACAGCGGCGGCTTCGACCAACTCGGCTTCGGCACCCTGGCGTTCACCCGGGACGCCGCGAAGACGACCTCCGGCGGTTCCAACGGTTCGAGCGGTTCGAGCGGTTCGAGCGGTTCGAGCGGCTCCACCAACTCCGGCGGCTCGGCCGCATCGGCGGCGCCCTCCGACCCGTCGAGCTCTACGGCCTCGTCAGCCTCGCCGTCCCCGACCACCCCGGCCAACGCCGCCTCCCCCGCCGGGAAGCACGGCGACCTCGCCTCCACCGGCTCCACCGACCTCGTCGCCTGGACCGCCACCACCGGCCTCACCGCCCTGGCCGGCGGCCTGCTCCTGCTCCGCCGCCGGGGACGGACCCGGGCCGCAGCAGAGTAAACAGCGGAGTAGACAGCGAAGTAAGCAACGGAGTACGCAGCGGACTGCCCAAGACCCGCATGTCGCCGACCTCGCCCACCCCGGTGAGGTCGGCGTCAGCATCGGCAAAAAGAAACACCGCGCCGCTCACGCCCCCAGCGCCCGCGCCGCCGTATAGATCAGCAACCCGGCCAGCGACCCCACCACCGTGCCGTTGATCCGGATGAACTGCAGGTCACGGCCGATGTGGGCCTCGATCTTGCGGGTGGTGTGCTCCGCGTCCCAGCCCGCGACCGTGTCGGTGATCAGGGAGGTGATCTCGCGCCGATACGTCGTCACGACGTGCACCGCCGCGCCCTCGACCCAGCTGTCGACCTTCTCCTGGACCTTGCGCTCGGTCGCCATCCGGGCCCCCAGCGACAGCAGCGAGGCCCGCACGCGCAGCCGCAGCTCGCTGCGCTCGTCCTCCGCCGCCGCGACGATCATGGAGCGGACGGCCGTCCACGCCGACGCGATCAGGTCCTGGACCTCGCCCCGGCCCAGCACCTCCCCCTTGAGCCGCTCCACCCGCGCCCGGGTGTCGGTGTCGGACTGCAGGTCGGAGGCGAAGTCGCCGAGGAAGCGGTCCAGGGCCCCGCGCGCCGGGTGGGACGGCATGTCCCGCATCTCCGCGCAGAACCGCAGCAGCTCCTTGTAGACCCGCTCGCCGATCCGCTTGTCGACGAACCGCGGGGTCCAGCCGGGCGCGCCGCCCTCCACCGCGTCCATCACCGAGTCCGCGTGCAGCACCAGCCAGTCGTACGCCCGGGTCACCACCAGGTCCACGGCCCGCCGGTGGCCGCCGTCCGCCACGACCTTCTCCAGCATCTTCCCGATGCCCGGCGCGATCTCCTGCGCGTCCGCCCGGCGCGTGATCGCCTCCCCCACCACCGCCTGCACGTCCGAGTCGCGCAGCACGGTCAGCGCGCCCCGCAGCGCCGTCGCCAGCTCCGCCGTCACCCGGTCGGCGTGCTCCGGCTCAGCGAGCCAGACGCCCAGCCGGGTGCCGATGCCCACCGAGCGCAGCCGCTGCCGTACGACGTCCTCGGAGAGGAAGTTCTCGCCGACGAACTCGCCCAGCGAGACGCCCAGTTGGTCCTTCTTGTTCGGGATGATCGCGGTGTGCGGGATGGGCAGGCCCAGCGGGTGGCGGAAGAGGGCCGTGACCGCGAACCAGTCGGCGAGCGCGCCGACCATGCCCGCCTCCGCAGCCGCCGCCACATAGCCCGCCCAAGGGCCCGCGCCCTCATGGGCCGCCCACTCGGCCAGCACGTACACCACGGCCACGAACAGCAGCAGCCCGACCGCGGTGATCTTCATCCGGCGCACCCCGCGCTGCCGCTCCTCGTCCGCCGGGGTGAAGGAGTTCATGGCGCGATAGGACGCCGTCCCCTCCGGCGCCGTCGCTTCGGTACGTTCCATCTGCTCCACCCGTTCGGTGATCCCGCGCACATTGTCCCTGCATGACCGACTCCTGGAACAGAACAAGAGTTCCCGGCGTCTCCAAGACGGGAGACCGACGAGAGATAAACCGATCTTCAGGGTGAATTCCCGCACCGTTCCGGAGCCCCCAGCTCCCCTTCGCCCGAGAAGAGACCCACCCGCATGACCAGGGCCGCGACCAGTGCAAGTGCAAGTACAAGTACAAGTACAAATGCGAGTACCCGTACCCCTAGCCATATCCGTAGCCGACAGCGCGGTTATGGGGTGCTTTCCATGATCACCGCCCTGGTCGTCGCCCTGTCCGCCGCCATATACGCCGGAACCGGCGACGCCACCCCCGCCACGGTCCCCGCCACCCCCGTCTCGACCGGCGTCTCGACCGGCGTCTGGGTCGGCACCTGGGCCGCCGCCCCGGCCGGCGCGGAACCCGGCACCGGGACCGACGGCATGGCGGGCCGCACCGTCCGCAACGTCGTGCACACCAGTGTCGGCGGCACCAGCGCCCGCGTCACCCTCTCCAACCTCTACGGCACCCGCCCCCTCACCCTCACCCACGCCACCCTCGCCATCGCCGCCACCGGCAACACCACGGGCCACAGCGCGGCCGTCGACCCCGCCACCCTGCGCCGGCTGACCTTCGGCGGGGCCACGACCGTCGTCGTCCCGGCCGGCGGGCAGGCCGTCAGCGACGCGACCGCCGTCCCCGTCCCGCCCGACGCCGACGTCCTGGTCAGCACCTACTCCCCCACCTCCGCGGGCCCCGTCACCTTCCACCCGCGCGCCCGGCAGACCAGCTACGTCGCCGACGGCGAGGCCACCGCGGACGTCACCGGCGCCGCGTTCACCGGGACCAGCCCGTACTGGCGCTACCTGACCGCGCTGGACGTGCTGGGCGGCGCGGCCGACGGCACCGTCGTCGCCCTCGGCGACTCCATCACCGACGGCGTCACCTCCACCCCGGGCGCCAACCGCCGCTGGCCCGACGTCCTCGCCGGCCGGCTGCGGTCGACGGCCCCGGCCGTCAGCCACCCGCCCCGCTACGGCGTCGTCAACGCGGGCATCAGCGGCAACCGGCTGCTCGTCGACGACCCGCTGCGCGGCCCCGCCGGCCTCGACCGCTTCGAACGGGACGTCCTCGACCGGCCGAACGTGCGGGCCGTCGTCATCGACCTCGGCATCAACGACATCCTGCGCGGCCGACGGCCCGCCGACCCGCAGGCGGTGGTGGACGGCCTGCGCGACCTCACCGACCGCGCCCACGCCCACGGCGTCAAGGTCATCGGCGCGACCCTCACCCCGTTCCGGGGCCACCGCGGCTACACCGACGCCCGCGAGGCCGTACGGCAGCGCGTCAACGCGGCGATCCGGGCGGACGGGGTGTACGACGCCGTCGTCGACTTCGACAAGGCCCTGCGCGACCCGTACGACCCACGCGGCCTGCGCGCCGAGTACGACTCGGGCGACCACCTGCACCCCAGCGACCGCGGCTACCGGAAGATGGCCGAGACGGTCGACCTGACGGCGCTGAAGGGCTCGGCGCGCGCCGAGCCGTAGCCGCTACTCGTAACGGCGCTCCGGCCGTTCCTCCCGAACCTCGTTCCCGTGCCCGTGCCCGTGTCCGTGCCCATGTCCGATGCCCCGCAGCAGGTCCTTGTGGCTGTCCAGCATCCGCTGGTGCGCGCCGTGGATCTCGTCCCGGAAGTTGGAGCGCGCCTCGCGCATCGCCGCCTTGCGGTCCAGCTTCTCCTGCCGCCGCGCCGCCCGCGTCTTCTTGCGCTCGACCCCGACCCCGCCCCAGAACGCGAACCCGGTGACGACCACCCGCGGCGCGTCCGGGTCCTCCCGGACGCCCGTGTCCCCCTGGTCGAAGCCGCCCATCACGCCGATCCCGCGGACGTCTACCTCGACGCCCGGCGGCACGGTGATCTGCACCCCGCCCATGATCGCCACGCAGTTGATCACGACCTCACCGGCGGTGAAGTCCGCCTCGCGCAGGTCGATCTCGCCGCCGCCGCAGAAGGCGAAGCAGTTGAAGCGCCGGGGGACCGTCCAGCGGCCCTTGCGCTGGAAGCCCGACAGGACGGCCACGGCCCAGGTCGACGACCCCTCGCCGCCCACGATCCGCCCCGCCCAACTCCCCTCCTCCACCGGCTCCTTGCGCAACGACACCACCGGCGACGGCGGCACGGCCCCGGCGGCCGGCAGGTCCCGCGTGATCGGCGCCAACTCCCCGTACGTGCGCGCCTTGTACGTCTGGTCCAGCCGCTCCTCGAACTCCACCATGTCGAGCCGGCCCTCGGCGAGGGCGTCCCGCAGGACCTCGCTGACCCGCTCACGGTCGGCGTCGGAGGCACGGAGATCAGCGGGACCCGGGACCGCGTCGGGGAGACCCGGGACTGCGTCGTCGTCGGTCATGTCACCAGCCTACGAGGTCCCGGCCCCGGGCACTACGGCCTCCCGGCCCGTCTCCCGACCGGCCTCCCGCCCCGCCTCCCGGTCCGCGTACATCTTCGCGATGACGGCCTCGATGTCCGGCTCCCGCACCGACAGGTCGACCAGCGGATACCGCTCCGCGATCCGCGCGACGAGCGGAGCCGCCGACTCCGACGCCGGGAACGCCAGCCACTGGCGCGGACCGTCCACCTTCACCACCCGCGCCGCCTCCCCCACCTCGATCGGCGGCAACTCCCGCGCCAGGTCCACCACCAGGGTCCGTTCGCTCTCGCCCGCCTCGTGCAGCCCCGCCAGCGCACCGTCGTAGACCAGGCGGCCGTGGTCGATGACCATCACCCGGGAACACAACTGCTCGATGTCCTGGAGGTCGTGCGTGGTGAGCAGCACCGTCGTACGGCGCTCGGCGTTCAACTCCCGCAGGAACTCCCGCACTCGGGACTTGGAGACCACGTCCAGGCCGATCGTCGGCTCGTCGAGGTAGAGCACCTCGGGATCGTGCAGCAGCGCCGCCGCGATGTCGCCGCGCATCCGCTGGCCCAGCGACAGTTGGCGTACGGGGACGTCCAACAGGGCGGACAGGTCGAGGAGTTCGACGAGCCGGTCGAGGTTCTCGCGGTAACGGCCGTCCGGGATGCGGTACATGCGGTGCATCAGCCGGTAGGAGTCGATGAGGGGGAGGTCCCACCAGAGGGTCGTCCGCTGGCCGAACACCACCCCTATCCGGTGCGCCAGGCGGGTCCGCTCGCGGGACGGGTCGATGCCCGCGACCCGCAGTCGGCCGCCGCTCGGGGTCAGGATCCCCGTCAGCATCTTGATCGTCGTCGACTTCCCGGCGCCGTTCGGCCCGATGTAGCCGACCATCTCGCCGCGCGCCACGGTGAAGGAGATCGAGTCGACCGCCCGCACCTGCCGCACCTCCCGCTTCAGGAAGCCGGTCCTGCGGCGCACGTCGAAGACCTTCTCGACACGGTCCAGCTCGATGAACCCCATGTCGGACTCCATGCCCGCATCCACGTCGAACTCCCTGTCGGTCACGCTCAACTCCCCGTACTCCGATACGACCTGAGGCCCGCCCGCCACGCCAGTCCCGCCAGCGCGCAGCACGCGACCGCCACCAGCGGCGGTGTGAACGCCGCCCACCCGGGCAGCCCCAGGGGGTACGGCCGCCCCAACACATAGGCGGCGGGCACCCAGTTGACGAAGGCCAGCGGGAAGACGAAGGTCACCCCGCGCACCAGCTCGTGACCGAACACCGTCGGCGGGTACTGCAGCATCGTCTGGCCGCCGTACGTGAACGCCGCCTGCGCCTCCGACGCGTCCTGCGCCGCGAACTGGAACGCGGCGCCCGCCACGAACACCGCGCTGAAGATCCCCGCACCGCTGACCACCGTCAACGGCAGCAGCAGCACCTTCACCGGCGTCCACGCGACGTCCATCGTCGCCAGCGCGTACCCCAGCACCAGCGCCCCCTGCGTGATCCGGGCGACCCGGCGCAGCGCGAACCGGTCCGCGGCGATCTGGGCCAGCACCGGCGCCGGCCGCACCAGCAGCGTGTCGAGCGTGCCGTCCCGCACCCGGCGGCCCAGCCGGTCCATCGAGCCGATCGCCAGGTCCGCGATGCCGAACGCGGTGGCCGAGAGGCCGTACAGGAAGGCGACCTCCGGCAGCGAGTAGCCGCCGAGCGCGTCGACCTGCGAGAACATCAGCAAGATCGCGACAAAGTCCAGCCCGGTCACCAGCAGCCCGCCGAGCGCCGTCAGCACGAACGACAGCCGGTAGGCCAGCGTGGACCGGATCCACATCCCGGAGATCAGCCGGTAGGCCCGCAGCCCCTCCCACACCCGGTTGTCCTCCCCGACGAGCCGGTCGCCCTCAGCCACCCTGGACCACCACCCGTCGGGTCGCCGCGCCCTGCACCAGGCGCCCCAGCGCCAGCAGCGCCACCGCCCACGCCGCCTGGAACGCGAACACCGGCAGCGGATCGGCCTCCCCCATCAGCAGATCCGCGGGCAGTTGCAGCAGCGCCGCCCACGGCAGCACCTGTACGACGTCGCCGAGCGCCCCCGGGAACGCGTTCAGCGGCAGCGCCATCCCGCCGCAGAACATGCCCATGACCATCAGCATCTGCAACGCGCCCGTGCCGTCCAGCAGCCAGAACCCGCTCATCGCCACCAGGAACCGGATCGCGAAACTGACCACCATCGCCAGCACGATCGCCACCAGCAGCGCCAGCCACACCACCGGATCGTCCGGCAGCGCCGTCGGGAACAGCAGCGTCCCGACCGCGAACGGGATCACCCCCCGCCCGATCAACTGGAACGCCGCCCGCCCCAGATCGCCCGCCAGCCACCACAGTTGGAGGTCGGCCGGCCGGTACAGGTCGATGGCCACGTCACCCGTGCGGATCCGCTCCATGAGGTCGGTCTCGAAACCGCCGCCCTGGATCGCCAACGTCGCGTACAGCGCCTGCCCCAGCCACACGTAGGTGACCGCCTGCGCCTGGTCGTAGCCCCCGAGGTGCGGCCGCTCGTCCCACAACGCCAGGTATGTGTAGACGAGGATCAGGCCGAAAACGGTGTTGGTGAACACCCCCGCCGCCGTCGCCACCCGGTAGGTCGCGTACCTTCTGAAACCCCCCGCCGCGACGGCCACGTACAACCGCGCCGATCCCAAGGCAACCTTCTTCCTCGCCCGCTTGTCACCCTTGGTGCCCTCGGCACCGAAACGCACGAGCCTAGTGCGCCGACCCGGCCGCGTGCCACGTGTTTTCCGGGCACGGCGTGTGACGGAACACGCGCCGATTGTCGGGAACGGAACACTCGGTGCGAGAGTCTTCAGCAGGGGGCGCGGAACGCGTACGAGGCGTAAGAGACGTACGGGTTGTAAGAGACGTACGGGGTGTAAGAGGCGTTACAGGCGTACGGGAACGTACGAGGCGACACAGGAGTCCTGCAACACATGAGTGACGAGCCACAGCCGCAGCAGCCGACCGAGGGCTGGGCAGCACCAGGAAAGCCCGAGGCGGGTGACGGAGGAAGTGGCGAGGAAGGCAACGGCGGCCCGGCCCAGGACGGCGACGGCGGCCAGGAGGGCAAGGGCAAGGGCAAGAAGGTGAAGCGGCCCAAGCGCACCGGCTGGCGCCGCCTGCTGCCGACCTGGCGGATGGTGCTCGCCCTGTTCGTCCTGTGCGTCGCGGTGGTCGTCGGCCTGTTCTTCCTCGGCTACTCCAAGGTCAAGATCCCGCCGGCCAACGCGCTCGCCACCAAGCAGTCCAACGTCTACCTCTACGCCGACGGCACCGAGATCGCCCGCGACGGCACCGTCAACCGCGAGAACGTCGACCTCTCGCAGATCTCCGAGGACGCCCAGCACGCCGTCCTCGCCGCCGAGGACCGCGACTTCTACACCGAGTCCGCCATCGACCCCAAGGCGATGCTGCGGGCCGGCTGGAACACCGCGACCGGCAAGGGCAAGCAGTCCGGCTCGACGATCACCCAGCAGTACGTGAAGAACTACTACCTCGCGCAGGAGCAGACCGTCACCCGCAAGGTGAAGGAGTTCTTCATCTCGATCAAGCTGGACCGCGAGAAGTCCAAGGACGACATCCTCGAGGGCTACCTCAACACCAGCTACTTCGGCCGCAACGCCTACGGCATGCAGGCCGCCGCCAAGGCCTACTACGGCGTCGACGCCGGCAAGCTGACCGCCGCCCAGGGCGCCTACCTCGCCGCGCTCGTCAACGCGCCCAGCGAGTACGACATCATCGCCCACCCCGAGAACAAGGCCGCCGCCCAGGCACGCTGGAACTACGTCCTCGACGGCATGGTCACCAAGGGCTGGCTCAGCCAGGCCGAGCGCACCGGCATGAAGTTCCCCACGCCCAAGGAGACCTCGGGCGCCGACACCGGCATGTCCGGCCAGCGCGGGTACCTGGTCACGGCGATCAAGGACTACCTCAAGGACAACAAGATCGTCACCTCCGACGAACTGGAGGCGGGCGGCTACCGCATCACCACCACCCTGGAGAAGGCCAAGCAGGACGCGTTCGTCGACGCCGTCAACGACAAGCTGATGGACAAGCTCGACCCGAAGCAGCGCAAGGTCGACTCCTACGTCCGCGCGGGCGGCGCCGCCGTCGACCCGAAGACCGGCGAGGTCCTCGCCCTGTACGGCGGCATCGACTACATCAAGCAGTACACGAACAACGCCACCCGCCGGGACTTCCAGGTCGGCTCCACCTTCAAGCCGTTCGTGTTCACCTCGGCCGTGGAGAACGACTCCACCACCCAGGACAACCGCACGATCACCCCGAACACGATCTACGACGGCACCAACAAGCGCCCCATCCAGGGCTGGTCCGGCGGCACCTACGCGCCCGAGAACGAGGACTACGTCAACTACGGCAACATCAACGTGCGTACCGCCACCGACAAGTCGGTCAACTCGGTGTACGCGCAGATGGCCGTCGACGTCGGCCCCACCAAGGTCAAGCAGACCGCGATCGCCCTCGGCCTGCCGTCCGACACCCCCGACCTCCAGCCGTACCCCTCGATCGCCCTCGGCACGGCCAACGCCAGCGTCCTGGACATGGCCGAGGCGTACGCCACCCTCGCCAACCACGGCAAGCACGGCGTGTACACGCTGGTCGGCAAGGTCACCAAGGACGGCTCCGACGTCATGGAGCTGCCCGACCGTAAGTCCTCGCAGGTCGTCAGCCGCAAGGCAGCCGACACCACGACGTCGATCCTGCGCAGCGTCGTCGAGAACGGCACCGCGACCGCCGCCCAGGCCGCCGACCGCCCCGCCGCCGGCAAGACCGGCACCGCCGAGGAGGACCAGGCCGCCTGGTTCGCCGGCTACACCCCCGACCTCGCCACGGTCGTCGCGGTCATGGGCCAGGACCCGGAGACCGCCCACCACAAGTCCCTCAAGGGCGTGATGGGCCTGGAGCGCATCAACGGCGGCGGCGCGCCCACCGAGATCTGGGCCCAGTTCACCAAGACCGCGCTGAAGGGCACCCCCGCCAAGGACTTCGACCTCGAGATCCAGTCGGGCGGCGAGGAGAGCGTCTCCCCGTCGGCCCCGGCCGCCTCCCAGGACGAGCCCAGCGCCGACGAGACCGGCGGCGCCACGCCGAGCGACGACGGCACCCCGGGCCAGGCGCAGGGCCAGACCCAGGGCCAGACGACCGGCGGCACGACCACCGGCGGCACCACGGACGGGGGCACCACCGGCGGTACGACGACAGGCGGCACCCCCACCACCGACGGCGGCACCACGGGCCAGACCACGGACGGCGGCACGACCGACGGCGGCACCACGGACGGGGGCACCACGGACGGCGGCACGACCACCGACGGCGCGACAGGCGACCCGGGCAACTCGACGGGCACGACAGCGGGCCCCCAACTGACAGCCACCGGCTGGGACTGACGGACCTACGGGAACAGACGGGAACAGGCAGGAACGGACAGCGGGAAGGGCCGGTGACGATGGTCACCGGCCCTTCCCGCTGTCCGTAAAGTCTTCGCTGTCTCTGCTTACAGATACAGGCCGGTGGTGTCCTCGGACCCCTCGAACCGGTCGGCGGCCACCGCGTGCAGATCCCGCTCGCGCATCAGCACGTACGCGACGCCCCGCACCTCGACCTCCGCGCGGTCCTCCGGGTCGTACAGCACCCGGTCGCCCGGCTCCACGGTCCGTACGTTCTGCCCGACCGCGACGACCACCGCCCAGGCCAGCCGGCGGCCGACGGCCGCGGTGGCGGGGATCAGGATGCCGCCACCGGAACGCCGCTCGCCCTCGCCGGCCTCCTGCCGTACGAGCACACGGTCGTGCAGCATCCGGATGGGCAGCTTGTCGTGCTGGGAACCGTGGTCGTTTCTGTTGGCGCTCACAGCACTGAACCTACCTGAGCGGGATCAGCGCTCGCGCCGCCGCCGGCCGACGGCGAGCAGCCCCACGACGCCGACGACGAGCAGCGCGACAGGCACGACCCGCTCGAGCCGAGGCGCACCCTCTTCGTCCACGAACTGCGCCTTCACCTCACTCACCACCCGGTTGGCCTGGACGTAGGCCTTCCCGAGGGTGTGATCGACGTTGGCGACGACCTTGGCCTTGGCGTCCCCGACGATGGTCTTCGGGTGCACCCGCACCCCGATCTCGTCCAGCGTCTCCGCCAGCACCTCGCGGCGGGCCCTGATGTCCGCCTCGATCTGCGCCGGGGTTCTGGTGTCCGACGTCTCCGCCACGGTAAGGCCTCCGAAGTCAGGTGTGTCTTGTTCCGGACAGTCTGTCAGCTCTGCCCGTCGCCGCACTGTCAGGACCCCCGGTTACGCTGGCCCGATGAGCGAGCGACTCCAGCCCGGGGACGTGGCCCCCGCCTTCACCCTCCCCGACGCCGACGGCCACGAGGTGTCCCTGTCGGACCACAAGGGCCGCAAGGTCATCGTCTACTTCTACCCGGCCGCCCTGACCCCCGGCTGCACGAAGCAGGCCTGCGACTTCACCGACAACCTCGACCTGCTGACCGGCGCCGGGTACGACGTCATCGGCATCTCCCCCGACACCCCCGAGAAGCTGGGCAAGTTCCGCGACAAGGAGTCCCTGAAGGTCACCCTCCTGGCCGACCCCGACAAGACCACCCTCGACGCATACGCCGCCTTCGGCGAAAAGAAGAACTACGGCAAGACGTACATGGGCGTCATCCGCTCGACGTTCGTCGTAGACGAGCAAGGCAAGATCGAACACGCCCTGTACAACGTCCGCGCCACCGGCCACGTAGCCAAAATCATCAAGGACCTGGGCATCTGACCCCCACCTCCCCCACCATGCGGCCCGCGCGGAAACACACCCGCCGCGGGCCGCTTCCCGTCCCGGGCGTGACTGTCCGATAAGCGGTTCGTTACTCCGTACGAGCCACGAACGGGTGGCCGGGGAACGGGGGGCATGGGTATGCCGAACGCAGCCGAACGATCGGACGCATACAGCAAGGACAGGCTCACGCCGGAGGTCGCCGAGGCACGTAACTGGGCTGATCTGATGCGGCGGCTCGGTCTCAAGCCGAGTGGCGGCCAACGGCGGGTGCTGCAAGAGCACGTAACGCGGCACGGCCTTGATACGTGCCACTTCACCAAGCGCAGCCCATGGAGTAAGTACCCCGACGCCGCCATCGCGGAAGCCGCGATCTCGTCGTCCTCGTTGCGGGAAGTGGCCCTGAAACTGGGTGCAACCCCGGCCACAGGGACTCTCTCCCACATCCGACGCCGCATCGATGCGGCCGGCATCGACATCAGCCATTTCCCCGGCATCGATCGCCCCGACGTGGAGCTGCCCTTCACTCCGGAAGAGCTCCGGGCGGCCGCAGTTGCCGCCACGAGTGTGCGCTGCGTGGCGCGCGCACTCGGTGTTCCCGATGACAGCCGATCGCGGGCAACGTTGAGTCGCATGCTGGCGACCCAACGCATCGACATCGGCCACTTCTCCCATCGCCGGGCGACGATTCCCGAGGACATGCTGCGGAGCCTCGTACGGACCTCCACCAGCTATGCCGATGTCATGCGCGGTCTCGGTATGGACGTCAACGACACCAATCACCGGCGCGTACGACGCGCCGCCTCTCGTCTCGATCTCGACACCAGCCACTTCAAGCGCCGGTCCTGGGGACGGCCCGAGCGTCCGGCACCGCCACCGACTGCGCATCGAGTGCTGGTCATCCTGCCGGAGCAAGCCGGACGAACGAACAGGACCCGGCTTCATCAGGCCCTGACCGAGATCGGGGTGCCGTACACGTGTGCGGAGTGCGGCAACCGCGGTGAGTGGCGGGGTCGCCCGATCACCTTGCAGATCGACCACGTCAACGGCGACTGGCGGGACAATCGCGAAGAGAACCTGCGCTACTTGTGCCCCAATTGCCATGCGCTGACGGAGACGTGGTGTCGCCAGAAGGGCAGAGTGCCACTCGCCGGGTGACCCGGCAGCCCCGTACAATGAGTGCCGCCGGTCGAGCACGATGACCGTTTTCAGCGGCCGTGGCGAAATAGGCAGCACGCGCGGGCCTTAGAAGCCCGTGGGAGAAATCCCGTGAGGGTTCGAATCCCTCCGGCCGCACACCAAACGGCCTGCGAATCGAATTTGATTCGCAGGCCGTTGCCGTGACCGGCTCAGCCCAGCAACTCCCGCACCACCGGCACCAACGCCCGGAACGCCTGGCCCCGGTGGCTGATCGCGTTCTTCTCCGTTGCCGTCAGTTCCGCGCAGGTGCGGGTCTCGCCGTTCGGTTGGAGGATCGGGTCGTAGCCGAAGCCGTTTGTGCCCGTTGGGGTGTGGCGGAGGGTGCCGTGTAGGCGGCCTTCGACCACTCGTTCCGTGCCGTCCGGGAGGGCCAGGGCCGCCGCGCAGGCGAAGTGGGCGGCGCGGTGGTCGTCGGCGATGTCGGAGAGCTGGGCCAGGAGCAGGTCCAGGTTGGCCCGGTCGTCGCCGTGGGTGCCGGACCAGCGGGCGGAGAAGATGCCGGGGGCGCCGTTCAGGACGTCCACACAGAGGCCCGAGTCGTCGGCGACCGCCGGGAGGCCCGTGGCCTGGGCCAGGGCGTGGGCTTTGAGGAGGGCGTTCTCGGCGAACGTCACGCCGGTTTCCTTGACGTCGGGGACGTCGGGGTAGGCGTCCGCGCCGACGAGGTCGTGGGGCAGGCCTGCGTCGGCGAGGATCGCCCTGAGTTCGGTGATCTTTCCGGCGTTGCGGGTGGCGAGGATCAGGCGGGTCATGGGGTTCAGTATCCCGCCCTCGTCCGTCCGCCTTCATCTCCCTGCCCTTACGGGTCTTACGGGGTGCAGACCTTCGTCAGTTCGCCCGCCGCGTCCGTGACCGGGCTGAGGTCGGGGGTGTTGTCGCCGGCCTTGACGGCCGTACGGACGTTGCCGACGGCCGTCTGGAGGTCGTCCACCGCCTTGTTGACGTCGGTGTTGTCCGTCTTGTCGCCTATCTTGTCGAGGCTGTTCTCGATGGAGGTCAGCGACTTCTCGGTCTGCGTGGGGTCGTTCGCGGCGTTCTCCACGGCCTGCTGGAGGTCGGTGACGCTGTCGGCGATGGAGTCGGCGGTCTGGACGCAGTCCAGGGCCTTGTTGACCGCGTCGCATCCGGTCGTCGTCAGCCCCAGGGTGAGGGCGACGGCCACCGTGGCGGTGGCGATGACGGTACGACGACGCCGGTGCGGACGTCGGCTCTCGGCCGTGGACATCACTGGGTTCCTCCCCTTCGCAGGACCAGGAGACAGGTCCTGGTGACGCGCCTCGCGCCGCGCCTTGTACCGGCCAAGACGCCGGGACCGGCGGGGCGGTTGCTCGCGCCCGCCGCCCCGCTTGGCGTTCCCTTTACTTTTCCAGGACCGTATCAAGTGCCGCGCGCTGCACGACAGTCAGTTCCTTGCAGCCGGAAACCGCCAGATCCAGCAGGGAGTTGAGCTCGTCGCGGGCGAACGGCTCGGCCTCGGCGGTGCCTTGGACCTCGACGAAGCGGCCGTCGCCGGTGCAGACGACGTTCATGTCGGTCTCGGCGCGGACGTCCTCCTCGTAGCAGAGGTCCAGCAGCGGGATGCCGCCCACGATGCCGACCGAGACGGCGGACACCGTGCCGGTGAGCGGCCGGCGGCCGGCCTTGATCAGCTTCCGGCCCTGGCCCCAGGAGATGGCGTCGGCGAGTGCCACGTACGCGCCGGTGATGGCGGCCGTGCGGGTGCCGCCGTCGGCCTGGAGGACGTCGCAGTCGAGGACGATGGTGTTCTCGCCGAGCGCCTTGTAGTCGATGACCGCGCGCAGGGAGCGGCCGATGAGGCGCGAGATCTCGTGGGTGCGGCCGCCGATCTTGCCGCGCACGGACTCGCGGTCGCCGCGGGAGTTGGTGGCGCGCGGAAGCATGGAGTACTCCGCGGTGACCCAGCCCTCGCCGCTGCCCTTGCGCCAGCGGGGGACGCCTTCGGTGAAGGAGGCGGTGCAGAAGACCTTCGTGTCGCCGAAGGAGACGAGGACGGAGCCCTCGGCGTGCTTGCTCCAGCCACGTTCGATGGTGACGGGGCGGAGCTGTTCGGGGGTGCGGCCGTCGATTCGAGACATGACGCTGAGCCTAGCCGTAGCGGCGCGAGGGGCTCCTCCCGCGGCGGGAGGAGCCCCTCGAGAGTGAGCGTGCGGCTCGCCTCTCAGTTCACATCATGTCTTCGATCTCGCCGGCGATGGGGTCGGCGTCGGTGCCGATGACGACCTGGATGGCGGTGCCCATCTTGACGACGCCGTGGGCGCCGGCGGCCTTCAGGGCGGCTTCGTCGACCAGATCGGGGTTGACGACCTCGGTGCGCAGCCGCGTGATGCAGCCTTCGATCTCTTCGATGTTGTCGAGGCCGCCGAGCCCGGCGACGATCTTCTCAGCCTTGCTGGCCATGTTCCGTCTCCCTGAATTCCCTGATGCGAACCGCCATATGAACGGCTTTGTCGCAGTAACCCACAGTTGGCCCAACTTCGCGAGCGATTGCGGTGCGTGTGCCGAAGGATGACCTCACAGCAGCCCAATCGTCCGTAGCTGGTCTACACCACCTGACAGGCGGTCGCCAAACGATGAGTGCAGGGAGCGCCGCGAGCGCCGAGAGCGAGACCGGCCCGGCCCGGCGGCGCCGACTGCCGGCATCCTCAACCGGCTCGGCCGGCCTGATGTGTTCGGGGACGAAGGGCTCGGCTGGACGGACGTCTCGAAGGTGATGGCCGACGCGGGCGGGCGCTGCTCAACGCCGAGTTGGGGCTGCCGATGCCGTTCTGCGTGGGCGTGGCCATCGGCATGGCGAAGAAGGCCGACGGTTCCTGAACGTGCCCATCCGGTTCCGGTTCGGCGGCTACACGAAGCCGGACGGGATGGTGGTGCACGGTGACATCAACATGTTCCCGGCGGGCGACCCGGCGGCGGGGCAGTTCACGTCCGGTTTCTTCCCGATCGCGATGTTCGCGCTGCGCCCTCTCTTACGTGATCTTCCGTTTCGCGATCACGAAGTTCGACCTGAAGACGCCGGGCCGGGAGCCGGAGGACGAGCGACAGGACGTCAGAAAGGCATAGGCCCCCAATGGGTTCCTTATGCCGCCTTCATCGTGCTAGAACATGGTCTACACCACTGAGTGGTGTAGACCACCACGTTGGAGGAAGTCTATGACCACCGCCACCGCGCCCACGGCGGCCCCCGCGAAGAAGTGGGGATCCGGCCTGTTCCAGGGCCTGCAGAAGGTCGGCCGCAGCCTGCAGCTCCCGATCGCCGTGCTGCCGGCGGCGGGCATCCTGCTACGACTCGGCCAGCCCGACGTCTTCGGCAAGGACGGCCTCGGCTGGAACAAGGTCGCGGCCGTGTTCGGGACCGCCGGCGACGCCGTCTTCGCGAACCTGCCGCTGCTGTTCTGCGTCGGTATCGCCATCGGCTTCGCCAAGAAGGCCGACGGCTCGACCGCCCTCGCCGCGCTGGTCGGCTTCCTCGTCTACAAGAACGTCCTGACCGCGTTCCCCATCAGCGACGCGCAGATCACCAAGGGCGCGGACGTGGCCGCGACCTACAACGACCCCAAGGTCTTCGGCGGCATCATCATGGGCCTGATAGCCGCGGTCACCTGGCAGCGGTTCCACCGCACCAAGCTCCCCGACTGGCTGGGCTTCTTCAACGGCCGCCGGCTGGTCCCGATCCTGATGGCCTTCATCGGCACCGGCGTCGGCGTCTTCTTCGGCCTGGTGTGGGAGCCCGTCGGCGACGTCATCACCAACTTCGGCGAGTGGATGACCGGCCTCGGCGCGGTGGGCGCGGGCATCTTCGGCGCCGTCAACCGCGCGCTGCTGCCCGTGGGCATGCACCAGTTCGTCAACACGGTGGCCTGGCAGGAGATCGGCAGCTTCAAGGACTCCTCCGGCGCCGTCTGGCACGGTGACCTCCCGCGCTTCTTCCACGGCGACCCGACCGCGGGCCAGTTCATGACCGGCTTCTTCCCGATCATGATGTTCGCGCTGCCGGCCGCCGCCCTCGCCATCACGCACACCGCCCGGCCCGAGCGCCGCAAGGCCGTCGGCGGCATGATGCTCTCGCTCGCGCTGACCTCGTTCGTCACCGGCATCACCGAGCCGATCGAGTTCGCGTTCATGTTCATCGCCCCGGTGCTGTACGTCATCCACGCGGTGCTGACGGCCCTGTCCATGGCCGTCACGTGGGCTCTGGGCGTCCACCACGGCTTCAGCTTCTCGGCCGGCGCGATCGACTACTTCCTCAACTGGAACCTCGCCACCAAGCCCTGGATGATCATCCCGATCGGCCTGGTGTTCGCGGCGATCTACTACTCCGTCTTCCGCTTCGCCATCGTCAGGTGGAACATCCCCACCCCGGGCCGCGAACCCGAGGAAGAGCTCGAGGACCTCACCAAGGCGTAGCGCATACGGCAAGCAACACGCGATACGCACACGAAAGGCCCCGGAGCCCTGAACTGCTCCGGGGCCTTCGCATGACCTGCGTGGCCGGGCTCGGCCTCGGCTCGGCCTGGGCTCGGCCTGGGCTCGGCCTAGATCTCGTACGTCGCTCTCGGCGCCGCCAGTTCCACCGGGCCGTCGAACACCGCTCGGGCGTCGGCCAGGTTGATCTGGGGGTCGGTCCACGGCGGGATGTGGGTCAGCACGAGCTTGCGCGCGCCCGCCCGGCTCGCCGTCTCGCCCGCCTCGCGGCCGTTGAGGTGCAGGTCGGGGATGTTCTCCTTGCCGTACGTGAAGGCGGCCTCGCACAGGAACAGGTCGGTGTCGCGGGCGAGTTCCTCCAGCGCGGGGCTGACGCCGGTGTCACCGGAGTAGGTCAGCGACCTGCCGCCGTGTTCGACGCGGATGCCGTACGCCTCCACCGGGTGCGCCACGCGCTCCGTGTGCACGGTGAACGGGCCGACGTCGAAGGTGGACGGCTTGACCGTGTGGAAGTCGAAGACCTCGCTCATCGAGGACGCCGAGGGCGTGTCGGCGTAGGCCGTGGTCAGGCGGTGCTCGGTGCCCTCCGGGCCGTAGACCGGGAGCGGGTCGCAGCGCCCGCCGTCGTGCCGGTAGTAGCGCGCGACGAAGTACGCGCACATGTCGATGCAGTGGTCGGCGTGCAGATGACTCAGGAAGATCGCGTCGAGGTCGTAGAGACCGCAGTGGCGCTGCAACTCGCCCAGGGCGCCGTTGCCCATGTCGAGAAGCAGCCGGAAGCCGTCGGCCTCGATGAGGTAGCTCGAGCAGGCCGATTCCGCGGATGGGAACGACCCCGAGCAGCCGACGACGGTGAGCTTCATGAAACAGAAACCTCCGCTGGCGGGAAACCCGGAAGTACCGAGAAAGTACCGGGAAGGATCCGGGGGACGGGTCGTGGAGCGAGTGATCGTCGAACGGGACGACAGGTGTCGTCAGGTGTCGTGCGGTCCGTCGAGCGTAAGGCGCGAAACCCCGGGTCGCTCCTCCGCCAGGGGCCGTTGTGGGCGAACTCACCTGTGGTGTCACCGGTTCGGCTGGACTGGGGGCGTGTGCGGTGCGCGAGAGGGCGCGCACTGGTTGTCGCGCGCCGGTAACGTCGTCGTATGGACACGTCCTGGTGGCTCGCGCTCGCGGCGGTGATACTGCTGGCGCTCGTCGCCACGCTCGTGGACGGCTGGGGGCGGGGGCATCGGCAGCGGGAGCGCCGGACCCGTCCGCCGGGCCGGCCACCGGGGCGGGCGCCGGGCCGGACGACGCAGCGGTACGGCGTCGGCGGGCATCCGCGGCCCGCCGAGATCTGGTGGGCGAACGTGCCGTTCGAGGACGGGCCGGGTGCGAAGGACCGGCCCTGTCTGGTGCTCATGGTGCGCGGGGACCGGGTCACCGTCGCGAAGATCACCAGCAAGTACCACGACGAGCGGGCCGGGGTGATCCCGCTGCCGCCGGGCGCGGTCGGGGACGCGCAGGGGCGGCCGAGTTTCCTGGAGACGGACGAGCTGCGCCAGGTCCGGGTGCGGGACTTCCGGCGCCGGGTGGGTGTGGTGGACCCGGTCCTGTGGGACCAGGTCCGTCACCTGGCTACCTGAAGCCCTGCACCGCCCGACGCCCTACGCCGTAGAAGTTGCTACGCCCAGAGCTGGCCCTGGAGGGTCTCGATCGCTTCCTCCGTCGTGGCCGCCGTGTAGACGCCCGTCGAGAGGTACTTCCAGCCGCCGTCGGCCACGACGAACGCGATGTCGGCGCTCTCCCCCGCCTTCAGCGCCTTGCGGCCGACGCCGATCGCGGCGTGCAGGGCCGCGCCGGTGGAGACGCCCGCGAAGATGCCCTCCTGCTGGAGGAGTTCCCGGGTACGGGTCACCGCGTCCGCCGAGCCGACGGAGAAGCGGGTGGTGAGGACGGAGGCGTCGTACAGCTCGGGTACGAAGCCCTCGTCGAGGTTGCGCAGGCCGTACACCAGGTCGTCGTAGCGCGGCTCGGCGGCGACGATCTTGACGTCCGGCTTGTGTTCGCGCAGGTAGCGGCCGACGCCCATGAGGGTGCCGGTGGTGCCGAGCCCGGCCACGAAGTGGGTGATCGACGGGAGGTCGGCGAGGATCTCCGGGCCGGTCGTCGCGTAGTGGGCGCCGGCGTTGTCGGGGTTGCCGTACTGGTAGAGCATCACCCAGTCGGGGTGCTCGGCGGCGAGCTCCTTGGCGACGCGGACGGCGGTGTTGGAGCCGCCGGCGGCGGGGCTGGGGATGATCTCGGCGCCCCACATGGCGAGCAGCTCGCGGCGTTCCTGCGAGGTGTTCTCCGGCATCACGCACACCATGCGGTAGCCCTTGAGCCGGGCCGCCATGGCGAGGGAGATGCCGGTGTTGCCGGAGGTCGGCTCCAGGATGGTGCAGCCGGGGGTGAGGCGGCCGTCCTTCTCCGCCTGCTCGACCATGTGCAGGGCGGGGCGGTCCTTGATCGAGCCGGTGGGGTTGCGGTCCTCCAGTTTCGCCCAGATGCGGACGTCGGCGGACGGCGAGAGCCGCGGCAGGCGCACCAGAGGGGTGTTGCCCACCGCGGCCAGCGGGGAGTCGTAACGCATCGCCGGTCTGCCGGCCTAGGCCATGCCGCCGGCCACGGCCGGCAGGATGGTCACGGTGTCGCCGTCGGTCAGCTTGGTGTCGATGCCGTCGACGAAGCGGACGTCCTCGTCGTTCAGGTACACGTTGACGAAGCGGCGCAGCTTGCCGTCGTCCACGATGCGGGCGTGGATTCCCGCATGCCGGGTCTCGAGGTCGGTGAACAGGTCGGCGAGGGTCTCACCGCTGCCCTCCACCGCCTTCTGACCGTCGGTGTACTGGCGGAGGATGGTCGGGATGCGGACCTCGATGGCCATGGGTCAGGGCTCCTGTCGGGAGGAAGAGGAAGGTGCGGGGCGGTGCGGGGTGGGCAGGTGCGGGGCGGGTGCGGGCGGCTCGTTTCGGAACGGGTCGGAGCGGGTCGCATGCGGCTGAGCGCCGCGGCACACGGCCGTACGGCGGCCGGGGCGGCGTCAACAGATGGCGCTGGCGAGCCTGCACAGGTCGACGTGCAGCCGCGCCACGAGCAGTGCGCCCGGCGTCTTCTCGCTCACGTCATGGGAAACCATGGGCTCATCGTATCGATTCCCGGTCCGCGCTCTGGAGTGGGATTCCACATGGTGGACGTATTGGGTTCGGGGAGTGAGATCGGCGGCCGGGCGGCCTGCCTGATGGCTTACGCGGAGCCCCGTCGGACGAGCCGGGTCGGGACGACCACGGAGGACCCGCCCGGGGTCGCGTCCCGTGCCCCGTCGTCCCGCATGAGCAGGTGGGCCATCAGCCGGCCCATCTCCGTCACGTCCTGGTGGACGGTGGTCAGGGGCGGGTCGGTCGACTCGGCGATGGAGACGATGTCGTCGAAACCGACGACGGCCACGTCCTCCGGAACCCGGCGACCGCGCTCGCGCAGCGTCTGGAGCGCGCCGGACGCCATGAGGTCGGAGGCGACGAACACGGCGTCCAGGTCGGGGCGGCGGTCCAGCAGTACGGCCATGGCGTCGGCGCCGCCCTGCCGGGTGTAGTCGGCCTTCTCGACGAGGTCGGCCGGGGCGTCGAGCAGCACGTCGTGGTAGCCGGCGAGGCGGTCGGCGGCGGAGTTCTCCTGGTCGTAGGGGCCGGCGACGGTGGCGATGCGTTGCCGTCCGAGGGCGACCAGATGCTGGACGGCCTGGCGGGCGCCGCCGCGGTTGTCGCCGTCGACGTAGGCGTGGCCGTGCACGGTGTCGCCGTCGCGCAGGAGGGGACGGCCGCCGAAGACGGTGGGCAGGCCGAGGCGGTCGGCCATCTCCGGCAGGCGGTCGCCGGGGCGCAGGGAGAACAGCAGCGCGCCGTCGACGTGGCCGCCGCCCAGGTAGTCGGCGACGCGCGCGTAGTCGTCGGGCTCGTCGAGGAAGAGCAGGACGGCCTGAGCGCCGTGGCGGGCGAGTTCGCGGCGGATGCCGCGCAGGAGGCAGTCGAAGAAGGGGTCGAGGAAGAGCCGGTCGGCGGGGTGCGCGGCGACGACCGCGACGGCGCCCGTGCGGTGGGTGACGAGCTGCCGTGCGCCCTGGTTGGGGACGTACCCCAGCTCGGACACGACCTCACGGACCCGCTCGACGACCTCCGGCCGCACCCGGGGCTCCCCGTTGACCACCCGCGACACGGTCGACTTGGAGACCCCCGACCGCCGGGCGACGTCCTCCAGCGTGGGCCGCCGTAACTGCGAGCCGTGCGAACGTTGCGTCAACGCCATCTCCGTGGGGGCGAGTTGGACCTGCACCTTGCGGAAACGGTAACGCGGGTCAGTAGCCGCGGGTCAGTAATAAAGGGTCGGGTACCAGTCGCCCCGGCCGCGTGGCGTCAGGTCGAGGAGATGCCACACGGGGGCCAGCAGGTCGATGCCGCGCTCGGCGATGTCGTCGGCCATGCGGGGGTGGGCGGAGTAGCGATGGCGGACGGTGCCGTCGGCGTCGCGGGTGAGGACGGAGACGGTGGAGTCCTGGGCGCCGTCCACGTCCTCGCTGCCCAGGTCGTACTTGAACGTGCTGTCGCCGCAGCTCAGCAGCCGCAGCCGGTGCCAGCCCCGGGCGCGGGCGTGGCGGCGCAGGGCGGTCGGGTCGGCGGCGGCCACGACGACGAGGTCGGCGTTGCGGGCGACGTGATGCGCGACGCCGTTGAACCCGTCGAGCCACAGCGTGCACATCGGACACGGCTTGGTCTGCGCCTTGCCGTACATCAGGTGGAAGACGATCAGCGGCCGGTCGGGGCCGGAGAAGAGCCCTCCGAGGGCGACCTCACGAAGCGGGCTGTCACCGGCGTCGAGGTCGACGGGCCCCTCGACAAAGGTGTAGTCGCCGAGCGCCGCCCCCACCGGAAGCGCCCGCCGCATGGCGGCAACCCGCTCCCCGTGCCGCATGAGCTCGACCTCGGCGAGCCGCAACTCTTCGCGAGCCTCGAGATACTCGGCCGTTTCCCCACCCAGCCGGGTCTGCCGCCACACCATCGCACCCTCCAGGAGCCTGAGCCGTCAGCTTGTCTTCCTCTGCGCGCGTACGGCTTTGCGCGCGGCGCGGTACTCCTCGCGGAGGCGTTTCGCGTGATGGCAGTCGATGCCTTGCAGACGGCACGCGCCCTTGCAGCCGGCCGTGTGGTCCAGCCACTCGACGTACACACGAGCCTCGCGCTCCCGCGCGGTCTCCTCCGGTCGCGCCGAGGCCGGCGTCTCCCTCTCGCTCCCACTCTGGCTCATCACTGCTCCTCCTGCCTGTCGGGGTGCCTCTCCAGGACGTAGGAGCGGACCAAGGCGCCGATTTCGAGTGACCGGTCCGCCTCCGCATGGGCAACGCGCGCGGTCGGCGACCCCCAGCAGGGCTCCTCACGCAGGGGCGGCAGCATCCATCCCTCGGCGCGGGCCCGTTGCGCGCTCTTGCTCCAACGCCGCCAGCGGGCGTTGTAGGGGGAGGGGAGGGGAGAGACGTACGGGTCGTGGATGTGGACGCGTGGGGTCCGGGGCAGAGTGTGTGGGTCTCGCCGGGGAACCTCGGGCTTGCGTCGGCAGAGTCGGGCGAGCAGCCGGCCGATGACGTGCTTCACCGTCGCGGGGCGGGAAGGGCCGGGAGTGCCTTCTCGGCCCACACGGTCTTGCCGATGTCTTCCCCAGTGACACCCCAGGTACCGACAAGGGCGTCGACGAGGAAGAGACCCCGGCCGTTGCCCTCGTCTCCGTCGACCTTGCGGAGCTGCGGCACCTTGTCGCTCTGGGTGTCGCGGACCTCGACGCGGAGGAGGTCGCCGGTCTTCCCGATGCTCAGCCGGACCTGCCGGCCCGAGGTGCCGGGGACGCGGCCGTGGGTGACGGCGTTGGTCACCAACTCGTCGACGACGAGGACGAGTTCGTCGGCGAAGTCGTCGGTGACGGGGATGCCGCAGGCGGCGAGGAAGGCTCGGCAGTCGGTTCGGGCTCGGCTTACGGACTGCTTCGCGGTGGGGTACTTGTAGGTGGCGAACGTTTCAGGCATGGCTGACATCCCCTCGGAGGGCACGGCAGGGCGGTTGGTGAGCGTCCAACAACGGACAGTCACATGCAAGGTTGCTTACTTTTGCTACCCAGCGCAACCGTGCAGGAAAAATTCGCCCGTTCGAGCGGATGCCGAGTTGTAAGGTGTGTGGGCGTCCCGGCAGCCTGCTATCGCTGGTCAGACCAGGAAAGGGGGTCAACTCATGGCAACGCGCCGGATGTTGCAGCCAACTGCCCGCCAGGTCCGACTGGGGTCCATCCTTCGTGGCCTACGGGAGGAAGGTAAACGAGGCAGTCAGGGTGTTGTTTGCAGCGAGCTTGGCTGGTCCGAGTCCAAGTTGAGCCGTATCGAGTCGGGGCGCTTGGGGATCAGCGAAGGCGACTTGCAACTGTTGCTCGACCGGTATGACATCCAGGACCGGAGTCTGCGTGGTTATGTCGTCGACCTGCGCCGGCGCGGCAACGTCCGTGGTTGGGAAACTCGCGTCCGCTCGGACATGAGCGCCGTGTATGCCGACTACATCGGTTACGAGTCGGATGCCGCAGAGATGTACAGCGCCCAAACGACTCTGATCCCCGGCCTGTTGCAGACACACGACTATGCGGCAGCCATTTTCGATCAGCAGCGGCCGGGAGTGACCGATCGGCAGCAACAACTCGAGATCCGAGACAAGCGGCGAGAGGTTTTCGACCGTCCACGTCCCCTGGTCTTCTGGGGTGTCATCTCGGAGTCAGTTTTTCGGCATGTCATCGGTGGACCCAGGGCGATGGCTGATCAGCTTGAACACCTACTGGCTCTGTCGAGAGATTACCCGCGCACGATCAACATTCATGTGCTGCCGGAGGCCTCGGAGTCGCACGGAGCCCTGTTCGGCCCGTTCGTCATCCTCTCGTTCCCTCAGCGCTGGGAGCCTGACATCGTCTACTTGGACGGCTTCACCAGCACCCGGTTCCTGGAGGAGTCAGATCAAGTGCAGGAGTACAGCAGTCTGTTCATGCGTTTGATGATGACGGACTCGCTCAGAGGACCGGAATCCTTGAAACTGATCGAGCGTCACCTCGATCAATACCGTAAGGACATGTAGGAATGTCGCAGTCCATAATCGCGGACGCTTCCACGATAGACGTTTCATGGCAGAAGTCTTCGGCTTCCGGGCATAACAGCGACTGCGTCGAACTCGCGCCCTACCAAGACGTCATCGCAGTCCGGGACAGCAAGGTCCCCCACGGCCCGGCGATCCTCTACCCCCGCACCGGAATCACCGCCCTGATCGCCGGTATCAAGGCAGGCGAGTTCGGCCGCTTCACCCACGACCGCTGACGGGACACCCCGCCGGGGGGGCGGAGATCAATCTTCCGGCGTAGCACCATATGCGCATGGACTTCCAGCCGGTTGAGCGCGCCTCAGCAGCGTTTCAGCAGTCACTGACCGCGGAGGAAATCGAGAGAGTCTGCCTGCGGGCCTTCGGAGGTGACGCCGCTCCGCTGTCCGCCGTCGAACTGGGCGCGGGTATGTACAACAACGTGTATCGCGTCACCTTGGCCGAGCGGGCCCGGGCGGTGATCCTGCGAGTCGCGCCGCAGGACAGCCGTCAGTTCCGCAGCGAGCGGCACCTGATGAGGAACGAGTTCGCGAGCCTGCCCTACCTCGCCGTGATCGCCCCGCTGATGCCTCGGGTCATCGCCGCGGACTGGTCGCAGGAGGTGATCGGCCGGGACTGGATGGTGCAGAGTCTCCTCGACGGCGTCCCGGCTCCCGAGCGTCTCGGTGACTATCCCCGTTCGGCGTGGCCGATGTTCTTCGAGCAGTTGGGCAGCATCACCCGGTCCGTGCACGGGGTGCGCGGCCCGCATTTCGGCCCCGTCAACGGCCCGGGGTACGGAACATGGAGTGACGCGGTGCTCGCGTCGTTGGAGGAGATCGCCACCGACCTCGACCGCGTAGGCCTGGACTCCACCGACATGCGCAAGGTCGCCGCAGTGACCGCCCAGGACCGCGCCGTACTGGACGAGATCACCGAGCCCCGGCTGACGACCGGTGACCTGTGGACGGTCAACGTGATGCTCGACGCCGAGGCCGCGCAGCCCACGATCACCGGGGTGCTCGACATGGACCGCACCTGGTTCGGCGACCCGGCCGCGGACTGGACGATCCGCATGGCCCTGGCGAAGCAGGACGAGCGCGTGGCGTTCTGGGAGGCATACGGGGAGCGGGACCTCTCTCCCGCCGCGGTATGGCGTTCACTGATCTACGAGGTCCGGCACCTCGGCGCCGTCCGTCTGGAGCGCCACCGGCTGGGCAACGCCGCCGGGGTGAAGAACACCTACGACGCCATGGCCGCCGTTCTGGCCGATTTGACCTGACGTTCGCACCCCACTTCTGCGCTGGGTCGGTCGGAGGGCTCAGCCGGATACGGCGGTGACGGCGACCCGGCGCAGGAGGTGAGCGGTGGGCAGGCGTCGGCGGGCTTCGCTTTGCAGTCCGGCGAGCGCGGTGTCCGGGCCCGGGTCGCCGAGCTGGAGCGCGACGCGATAAATGTTCTGGTAAGTGTCGGTCCAGGCTGGACGGGCGTGGCAGTGCACGGCGGTGAACCCGGCGGCGTGCAGCACCGCGGGCCAGTCGCTGTGTCGGTGCCGTTCGGGCAGTCGTGGGTCGCCGGGCCTGAGCGGGTGCCAGCCGGTGACGACGAGACGTCCGCCCGGGCGGAGGATTCGGCGGGCCTCCTGGGCGGCTGCCGCGCGGTCGTCGGCGTACTGGAGAGCGTCGATGGAGAGGGCCGCCGACACGCTCGCACGGGGAAGCCCGGTGGTGGTCAGGTCGTTCACCACGAAGTGCGCCGTGCCTTTCATCGCGTAGGTGTTGGCCCGTTGCCGGGCCTGGGCCACCGCGACCGGCGAGAAGTCGACACCGACCAGGTCGGCGTGTGCCGCGCGGGCCAGCCACAGACCGGGGCCGCCGCGGCCGCATCCGAGATCGGCCAGTACCTCGCCCTCCTCCAAGGCCAGTTCGGCGACTATGTGGTGCAGCAGATCGGCGCAGAGGAAGGAGAACGGTTCGGCCTCCGGCGGCAACGCCGGGTCGACGGTCCGGGCCACCCGGCTGAAGCCTCCGGTGCGGGCTTCGCCGTGGAACAGCGCGTCGAACTCGCCCGGCGCGATCGCCGGAGGGTCCTCTCGCCGGATGTGGGGGGTGCTCGGTTCACTGTGCACGGGTTGCGTCGGTTGCGTCTCTTTCCGGGCCCGGCGGGTGATCGGCGCGCGATCTGGGTCGACCACGACGGTGATCCGGGCGAGTATCTGCTCGGCCTGATGCTCGACGGCGGCGGGATCAGGACCGGTGACGATGAAGTGGCCGAGGCGTCTGCGGTTGGCCTGTGCCGGTCCTACGGTCTGGCCGACGGCCGTGCGCAGGTGGACGGCGGGCACCCCGGGACCCTCCTGGGGCAGGCCGGTCACCGCGGCCAGGCGGCCGGTGCGCGGGCTGGTCAGGAACCGCACGCTCGCGTACACGCGGTGGGCCGGGGTGAGGCGCGCGGGGCGGCCGAGTGCGGTGTCCAGGAGTGCCGTCCACGGGTCGATGCCCAGCGCGTGCCAGAGGAGGACGCCGATGTGTCCGGCACCGAGGCGGGCGCCGATCTCGATGACCGAGCACCGCCCGTCCCCGCCGATGATGACCTCGGTGTGCGAGGCGCCGTTGCGGATGCCCACCGCGGCGATCGCCCGCTCCACCTCCCGGTGCACGACCCGTTCGGTGCCCGGGGACAGGTCGACGGGCAGGCTGTGACCGACTTCGACGCGGTGGGCGCCCGGGGTGACGGTCTTCCGGGTGACGCACAGGTGCGTGGTCGTCCCGTGCTGTGTGATCGATTCGACGCTGTACTCGGTGCCCTCGACGTAGTCCTGGACCAAGACGCGCGGGTCGGGCGGCAGGCCGTACATGCCACGTGGGGAGCGGGCCGCCGCCCACCAGGCACCGGCCGCACGGTCGGGGTCGGTGACGACGGTGACGCCGGCGGAGCCCGCGCCGTCGGCGGGCTTGATGACGCACGGGAGGGCAATCTCCCCGGCGGCACGGAGCAGGCGCAGTTCGTCCTCACTGCCGAGGACGCGGGTGCGGGGCGCGGTGACACCGTGGAGGGCGAACGCTTCGCTCATGGCGGCTTTGTCGCGGGCCGTGGTCGCACGGACCGAATCGTTGCCCGGCAGGCCGAGTTCGGCGCATACCTGCGCGAGCAGCGGTGTGAGGTACTCGTTGGCGGTGAGCACCGCGTCGGCGCCGATCCGGCGGGCGTAGCCGACGATGTCCTTCAGGGCGCGGTCGGGGCGGGAGAAGTCGACCAGCAGGCAGCCGGACAGGAGTCGTCGGAGGTCGGCGCCGTAGGCGGAGTGTGTGGCGCGGTCGGTGGCGGCGTGGACCTGGTAGCCGGCGGCGGGCGCGGTACGGGCGATCGCGCCGGACTCGGGGCCGGCCGCCTCCAGCAGCAGGACGCGTGGGTCTTTCACGACAGATAGTCCTCGCGGGTGCCCTCGCGGACCGTGTCGAGGGTGAAGCAGTGGAAGCCTCCGCCGAACAGCCGCCGGTGGCGGTGGCGTACCGGCACGGTGGTGAAGCCCGCCGCGTCAAGGGTCTTGACCAGGCCGGTGCAGTCCTCGTTGACCAGCACGGTGTTCTCGTCGACGGACAGCACGTTGAGGTCGATGTAGGGACTGGTGAGGATCAGGTCCTCGTAGTCGTCGTAGACCGGGAACCCGCCCGCGTCCGGCTCCGGCGGCACGATGTAGCGCCACGAGCGCAGCGGTTCGGGCATCAGGTCCCGGATGCCGTCGTGCCGGGCCAGGAACACCCCCGGCTTCAGGGCGAGGACCATGCTGTCGATGTGGTTGTCCGCCATCCGCCACACCCGGTGGACGCGGTACCGGTCGCCCAGGTGCCGTTGAAGCCACTCCGCGCCCCGGGCGTGGTTGGCCTGCGCGACATTGACGACCAGGTCGCGGCCCAACCGCAGCACCTGCGCACCGTCCAGCATCATCTCCACGCCGACGTCGTACGGGCTGGGCTGCGGGTCGTCGACGGCTTCGGTCGGCCCGCCCAGGGTGGTCGCGCTGTCGCGCGCGTACGACAGGTCGAAGCTGTTGTCGGTGAGGGTGGGGCGGGGCATCGTCGTCCACCGCGCGCCCTCCTCCCAGTAGGCGGTGAAGACGGGGGCGAGCAGGCGGGTCTCCAGGTAGCGGGAGCGGATCGCGGGCGGCGTCTCGATGATCTCGTCGCCGAGGATCAGGGTGTTGTCACGGATGTTCAGCGCCGGGGTCGGGGCGGCCTCCCAGCCCAGGCCCGCGATGGGCGCAGCGTCCGGCGGCAACGGCAGCGGCCGGTGCACGACGGCCCCGAGCCCGGCGAGCACGGCGGCCAGTGCCTCCACGTCCTCGTGCAGTTCCTCGGCGTACCGCTCCTTGACGGCCCAGCTCTCCCGGTGGCCGGCTGCCGTCCGGATCAGGCGCGGATAGGCCCAGTCCGACCTGAAGCCGCTCAGGTTCTCGTGGTGGAACAACTCGAAGCTGACGTCGCGGTCATGTCCCACGTAGTTGGCGGCTGACCCGACGACGACCTCCTTGAGCGGGGTGAAGTCGTCGTGACTGTTCAGGCCTGGCATGGGCGTTCCTCTTCTCTCGGGTCTGCGGGGCGGGTCAGGAGGCGCGGGGTGCGGCGGTCACGTGCCGGTCGGCGAGCGCGCGGCCGCGGCGGACCCGCAGGGTCAGACCGCCGCCGTCGCGGTCCGGCTGGAGGGTGCGCTGCTCGCTCCAGCCGGAAAACCGGAACTCCCCGGCGCTGTCGACCGGGACAAGCGCGAAGGTGCGCCCGGCGACCGTGAGAGCGAGGACGTCGTCGGTGTCGCGGACGATGCGGGCGGGGATGAGGGAGCCGTCCAGCGGGGCGGGTGAGTCGAAGTCCGCGAACCCGGACGGCAGCAGCGCCTCGTACGGCAGCCCGCCGGGCCAGGCGGGAGCCCCGGCCGGGCCGGTGCGGTTGAACAGGACCTCGCCGTGGGTGAGGAGTTCCTGCCAGGCGTCCGGGAACCAGGCCGCGAGATCAGCGGTGAGCAGAGCGTCGATCACGACGTGGACCCGGGTCACCGTCGTGCCGGTGTTGCGCACCAGGTGCTCGCGGGAAAAGTCGCCGTACCAGCAGGCGCCCGGCTGCCAGCAGTGTTCGACGCCGTCCAGGACCAGCACGGCGGCCGGGTCGGTGACGATCGGGACATGCAGGCGGACGATGCCGCGGTCCAGCCGGTACTTGGGGTCGCGGTGCGGGTCCGAGACGGCGCCGGGCCCCAGCGCCATCAGCCGCACCGCGTTCAGCGGGGCCGGGACCGAGTCCAGGATCTCCCCGAGGTAGGGCAGTTGGGAGAGCCAGCGCGTCGGCGCGAACGGCTGCGGCCCGGGGCCGCCCGGATCGGTGCGTTCCGGATCGCCGCCGAGGCTGCGCAGGGGCAGGACCCGCCAGTCGATCGCGGCGGGCAGGCCGACCTGCCCGCCGTAGGTGTGGGTGCGTTGCACGTTCCAGGTGTGGGCGGTGACGGCGGCGAGTTCGGCGGCGAGCCGACCGGAGTCGAAGACAGGGGAGAGCTGGGCGGCCTCGGTGGCCGCGGTGAGGGAGGTGGTCATGGTGAGGTTCCCGGGTCAGGAGGAGAAGGAAACAGCGCCGGTGGCGACGTGCCGACGGGCGTCGTGGGTGCCGGCGGGCACGGCCGCGAACCGCGCGTCGAGCCGGTCGAACGTGCCCGCGGAGCCTTCGGCGGGGTCGTAGGCGAGGCAGAACACGAACTGCACCGGCTCCCCCGGGGCAAGGGGGATGGCGGGCATCGACACGATCACTCCGATCCGGGTGGCGGAGTCGTACGCCAGGCCCAGATCGTCGAGCGCGGCCAGGAAGGCGGCAAACGAGGGCACCGCCCAAGTGGGTGGGACGTGGTACTCGACCACCTGCCGGGCAGGGGCGGCGGCGACGTCGACAATGCCGTGGGCGATCGACTGGTAGATGTGCAACGACCCGGAGACCTGGGCGTTGACCTCCGTGAACACCACAGCGCCGTCGGGCAGGACAAGGGCGTCCGCGCTGAGGTGTCCGCGGTAGCCAAATGCCCGGTAGGCGTCGGCCAGTCGGGTGCCGCCGTTCAGCAGCGCCGCCCGTACCGGCGCGGTGACGCCGTCCAGCGGCACGACTTGGTGGCTCAGTCGCCGCCCCACGTACAGCAGGCGGCCCATTTCGGTGGCCCGGGTGCCGCCGTCTGCGGCGTAGTGCTCGGAGTACACCGCGTCGGCGCCGGGCGCGAACTCCTCGACGACGACCGGCCACCGGTCGTTCCCGCTCGCCCACAGCCACCGCTCGGCCCAGTACGCGGCGATGCCGTCCGGGCCCGGGGCCAGGTGGTGCAGATACCGGGCCCCGACGTGGTCCACGGCCATCTCCGGCTCGCGGACGAGCAGTTGGTTGCCGACCCCGGCCCCGTTGTGGGCCTGCTTGACCACAACCGCCCCCGATGCGGAGTGATCCAGCAGTGCTCCGGTTACTTCCGTCGCTTCGGTGCGGCTGCGGCAGATGCGGCCCGGCAGGGTCGGCACCCCGGCCGCCGCCGCGAGAGCTCGGAAGTTCGCCTTGTTGTTCCCGATCTCCCCACCACCCTGCCCGAAGAAGGCCGCGCCCGGCAAGCGGTCGGCCACGCCCAAGGCATCGGCGAGCCGTGCCACGGCGGCGGACGGCCACAGCGCGAACACCTCGCTCACCGCGCCGGCCCCGGCCGGACCGAGCGCGGCACGCACCTGCTTCACGAACATGGCCTCGGTCAGGGAGGCGGGATCGAGCAGCCGATCACCCCACGCTCCTGCCGGAGCCGCCAGTACGGTCAGCTCCTCGCCCTTCACACCGGTGTGGGCCAGGGCGTGGTCGACGAACGCCGCGTCCGGCTCGCAGCACAGGATCAGCAGGTCACCGGGTCGTGCGAACCAGAACAGACGCTGTGTCCAGGCCCGCATGTCGCCGCGCTCGCGGATGGACGGATCGATGTGGTTGCCGATGAGGATGCGCACAGCGGACTCCTGAAGACGGGGGGCGGTAGCCCCTGGCGGTGCAGCCCTGACGGGCGAGGGATCAGACGAGGAGAGTGGCGGGCAGAGTGTCGAAGGCCCGCATGGTCGCCGTCCGGCGCCGGACGCCGTCGCCGGCGGCGGCCGGCCGGGCCGGGTGGTCGTTGATGGCTGTGACCAGGGCCCGCAGCCCGGCTTGGGCGACGGTCGTCCCGATACAGGAGTGCGGACCCCAGCCATAGCCGAGGTGACGGTTCGGAGAGCGGTCCAGCACCAGCTCGTCCGCACCGGGGAAGGCGGCGGGGTCGCGGTTGGCCGCCGCGAACAGCGGGACGACCTTCTGCCCGGGGGCAATGTCGACGCCGCCGATCCGGCAGGAGCGCACCGCCGTGCGCGTGGTGCCCTGGACAGGACCGTCGAAGCGCACCAACTCGTCCACCCCCGTGGCCAGCAGCTCCCGGTCCCGCATCCGGCCGAACTCCCCGGGGTGGGTGAGGAGGGTGTGGACGGCGTTGCCGATGGCGGCCGCCATCGTGCTGTAGCCGCCCTGGAACATCACCCGCGCCGTGTTCTTCACGTACAGCCGGGTCAGCGCGTCAGCGTCGGGCGCCGTGGCCTGTCGTACCCGGGCCAGCAGGCCGGGCCGGGCCGAGGCCGCGAACCAGGAGTCGACCAGGTCGCTCAGTTGCTGGCGGGCGACTCGGCCCGGCTCGACGAGCGCCGGATCGAGGCCGCCGTCCATGCTCCTCATGATCGCGTCCGACACCGCGGCGAACTCCCCGTACGGCGGAGGCTCGACACCCAGCAGATCCGCGACAACCGCCACGGACAGCGGCACCGCGATCTCGGCCACCACATCGAACGGGCCCCCACCTGCCAACTGGTCGAGCCGCTCGCGCACCAGGAGGCGGGCACGGTCCTCGACTCCGGTCAGGTCCTGGGCGCGCAGCGCGGTCATGAACAGGGAGCGCACCGCGTTCTGCTGGGGCGGGTCGAGCGTCTGGACGCTCAAGGACGGCTCGGGCACCGTGCCCCCGGTGCGGCGCGGGTCGCGGGCGAACGTCTCGTGGTCGCGCAGCACCCGCACGCTGTCCGCGTACCGGGTCAGCGCCCACGAGCCCATGCCCGCGTGCCAGAACACCGGTTCACACTCGCGCAGTTCGGCCAGCACCGGGTAGGGTCGCGCAGGATCTCCGCGTCCAAGGGGTCGTAACGGTCGGTCACGGATGGCATCGCGGTTCCTTCCGGAGCGGGAGGGCGGGCCCGCCTCATCGGACGGGCCCGCCCAGGACTTCGCGGGCTCAGTGGTCGTACGACATGGCAACCCCTCCCTGTGCACCGGTGACGACGGGCGTACGGCGGTGGTGACAGCTCAGGTCGGCCCTCGCCCCACGGACGGGAGACGCAGCCCGGCGGGCGGACAAGGCCATAGCGAACGGTCGTCGCCGCGCTCCACCCGATCACGCAGGGTGTCGGGCGGAACACTACGAGTACAGCGGCCACAGGTCGCGGTGCACAGAGGAGATCCCTGTCCCCGCCCTATCCCCGGTCTCCTCGAACAGCTCTCCCGGGCGCGGATCGGGTGGTGCAATGGGCGGGTGGATGACGAAACGCGCCACCCCCTCGCACACGCCAGGAACGAGCGCGGATGGCCGCAGGAGGAGCTGGCCCGCCGCATCCGGCAGGCCGCCAAGCGCCGCGGCCTACGCTCGGGCACCCGGGGGTCACGGGTCTCCAAGTGGGAGACAGGCTGGGCCACCCCCGACAAAGACGAGTCTCAGCCGCTCATCGCAGAGGTCTTCGGCATCGACTACGCGGCCGTCGCCCATCTCGGCTGGCCCTATTGGCTCCCCAGCCAGGACAGACCTCTGCCGTTCGGTCCGAATGCCGTTCCGTCACTCCAAGAGGCCCTGATGTCCTCCCTGGACCGCCGGTCGTTCATCGCCTACACCAGCGGCTCGCTGGCCGTTCTCGCTCACCAGTGGGCGGTCACCGAGCCCGGCCGGTTCGCGCGTTCCACCGTGCCCGGCGAAGTCGACGCCGAGATGCTCGACTGGCTGGAGGAGACCGGGGCAGAACTGATCCGTCTCGCCACCGAACGCAGGCACCGCACCCGCCATCTGCTCAACGCGCACCTGACCACCGTCACAGAATCAATCAGCGAGTCCCGCTACACCCCCACCGCCGGACAGCGGCTGCACACCCTGGCCGCCTCCCTCTCGCAGGCCATCGCCTGGCAGCACTTCGACGAACGGCGCCACGCCTCGGCCGGCCGCTTCTGGCACGCGGCGCTCCACAACGCCCACACCGCGCACCAGCGCGACCTCGGCGCGGGCATCCTCTCCGACCTCGCGTACCAACTGCTGTGGCTCAAGGACGCCCGCGCGGCGGCCGACATCCTCGAACACGCCATCCCCCGCACCCAGCACCCCGCCGCGCAGTCCCTCCTCCACCTGCGCCAGGCCCGCGCCCTTGCCGTGCTCGACGAGGGCGGCCTGTGCCGCCGGGCGCTCACCGCCGCCGAAAAGGCCCTGGACACCCCGTCGTACGACCCCGCCCCCGCATGGTGCTCGTGGATGTCGCACGCCGACCTTGCAGCGGACAGCGGTCGTTGTCTCGCGGACCTCGGCCAGCGGCACCAGGCCCACCTTCTGATGGACGAGGGCATCGCCCTGCTGACCGCCACCCGTTCCAAGACCAAGTCCGTGTTCCTGACCTACCAGGCCGAGACCTACCTCCGGGACGGCGAACCGGAGATCGCCGCAGCGACGGCCACCCGTTCCCTCGACCTGGCCGGCCGCATCGACGCGCCCAGGTGCGTGACGATGGTGCGCGACCTCGAACCGGAGCTGTCGCAATACAGGCAGACAGCTCCCGTCGCCGAGCTGCTCGAACGGCTCCGAGCCATCGGCTGAAGCTCCATCGCCCGGCCCACCCCGGACTCAAAGAGGATCGACGTGCAGGCGCAGGGATGAGGTCTGGGGATGCAGTCGAGGCGCTGCCCAGCCGCACCGGAAGAGGTACTAAACCACCGGCTTGCCCGTGAGTGTCACGCCCGCCTCGCGCATTTCCTCCAGCGCCCGGTCCGTCGTCTCCTTCGCGACCCCCGCCGTGAGGTCCAGGAGGACCTGGGTGTGGAAGCCCTCTGTTGCTGCGTCCAGGGCGGTGGCGCGGACGCAGTGGTCGGTGGCGATGCCTACGACGTCGACCTCGTCGATGTGGCGGGCGCGGAGCCAGTCGGCGAGTTTTACGCCGTTCTCGTCGGCGCCCTCGAAGCCGCTGTAGGCGGCCGCGTAGTCGCCCTTGCTGAAGACGGCGTCGACGGCGCCGGAGGCGACCGCCGGGGCGAAGTTGGGGTGGAAGCCGACGCCCTCGGTCCCGGCGACGCAGTGGGCGGGCCAGGAGTGGGCGTAGTCGGGGTTGTCGGCGAAGTGGCCGCCGGGGGCGATGTGGTGGTCGCGGGTGGCCACGACGTGCCGGTATCCGGCGGGGGCCTGTCCGATCAGCTCGGTGATCGCGGCGGCGACGTCGGCGCCGCCGGACACCGCGAGACTGCCCCCCTCGCAGAAGTCGTTCTGCACGTCTACGACGATCAAGGCGCGGCGCATGGCGGTGTCCTTCGACTGTGGATGAAGTAATTGAGCCTAGAGACTTTGTCGGCGGTTCGGGAGGGGGCCTGCCCCCTCGAAGCCCCCTAGGGGGCCTCCTGGGGGAGCATGTATTCCGTGGGGAGGACCGGTTCGCCCCGGGAGAGCTGGGTCGCGGAGAGCGGGAGGCGGGCGCGGACCGTCGCATGGCGGTCGCGTACGACGTCCAGGGGCTCGCGGGCGACGACCTCGCCGCCCTTGACCAGTTCGACGAGGAGTTGGCGGTCGGCCAGGTCGGCGGGGACGGGCCCGGTGCCGACGACCTCGGCCTCCGCGACGCCGTACGCGTCGGGCCGGCGCGCCGCCCACTTGCGGCCGCCGACGGACGTCTTGCCGCTGGACGACTTCTTCGCCACCGACACCAGCGGGGCGCCCGGGTCGGCGGACTCGGCGCGGGCGACCAGCTTGTAGACCATCGAGCAGGTCGGGTGCCCGGAGCCGGTCACCAGTTGGGTGCCGACGCCGTACGCGTCCACGGGCGCCGCCGCCAGTGAGGCGATGGCGTACTCGTCGAGGTCGGACGTGACGATGATGCGGGTCTCGGTCGCGCCGAGCGCGTCGAGCTGCTGGCGGACCCGGTGGGCGACGAGCAGCAGGTCGCCGGAGTCGATGCGGACCGCGCCCAGCTCGGGGCCGGCCACCTCCACCGCCGTACGGACGGCCTCGGCGACGTCGTACGTGTCGACGAGCAGGGTGGTGCCCCGGCCGAGGGAGTCGACCTGGGCCCGGAAGGCGTCGCGCTCGCTGTCGTGCAGCAGGGTGAAGGCGTGGGCGCTGGTGCCCACGGTGGGGATGCCGTAGCGGAAGCCTGCGGCGAGGTCGGAGGTGGTGGTGAAGCCGCCGACGTACGCGGCGCGCGAGGCGGCGACGGCGGCCAGCTCGTGGGTGCGGCGGGCGCCCATCTCGATCAGCGGGCGCTCACCGGCCGCCGAGGACATGCGGGACGCGGCGGCGGCGATCGCGGAGTCGTGGTTGAGGATGGACAGGATCACGGTCTCCAGCAGCACGCACTCGGCGAAGGAGCCCTCGACCCGCATGATCGGCGAGCCCGGGAAGTAGACCTCGCCCTCCGGGTAGCCCCAGACGTCACCCGAGAAGCGGTATCCGGCCAGCCAGTCCGAGGTCGCCTCGTCGACGATGCCGCGCTCGCGCAGGAAGCGGAGGACGCCCGCGTCGAAACGGAAGTTCTCGACGGCGTCCAGGACCCGCCCGGTGCCCGCGACGACGCCGTAGCGCCGCCCCTCCGGCAGCCGCCGGGTGAAGACCTCGAACACGCTGCGCCGCTCGGCCGTGCCCGCTTTCAGGGCGGCCTGCAACATCGTGAGTTCGTACTGGTCCGTGAAGAGCGCCGTAGAGGGAACATCCACCGGCAGCCCGAGGTCCGCTGTGTTCATGGCAACGCATCGTACTCCCTTTTCGTCGGTGTGACGATTTCCCGGAAGCGTGGCAGCATGGGGCTTGTGACGTCACCCGCTCCCCTTGAGATCGAACGCACCGAGTCGGCGGAGGAGGTCTTCGCCGTACCCGAGCCGGACGTCCCCTGGGTCACGATCGTGCACAACGATCCCGTCAACCTCATGAGCTACGTGGCGTACGTCTTCCAGTCGTACTTCGGCTACACCAAGGACAAGGCCACCAAGCTCATGCTCGACGTCCACCACAAGGGCCGGGCGGTCGTCTCCAGCGGCTCGCGCGAGGAGATGGAACGCGACGTACAGGCCATGCACGGCTACGGCCTGTGGGCCACCCTCCAGCAGGACCGGAAGTAGACCGGAGTAAAGACCTCACCGATGCCTGGACACTTCGAACCGCTCCCCGGCGGCGGCGCGGCCGTCGCGCTCGACGACGTCGAGATCTCCATCATCCGGTCGCTGGCCGTGCAGCTCCTGGAGCTGATCGGCCCCGGACCCGCCGAGGACGCGCCCGACGACCCGCTCGCCGAGCTCTTCGCCGAGGGTCCGAGCGAACCCCCGTCCGACCCGGTGCTGCGCCGCCTCTTCCCGGACGCCTACACCGACCCGGAGGGCACTCCGGGGCCGAAGCGGGCGGACGAGCAGAAGGCGTACTCCGCCGAGTTCCGCCGCTACACCGAGAACGACCTGCGGGCCGGCAAGCGCGAGAACGCCCTCGCCGTGGTCCGCTCACTGGACGCGCTGACCGCCGAGACGGGCGGGACGGGCGACTCCGGCGGCGGGGCGGTACTCAAGCTGACGCCTCAGGAGTCCCAGGCGTGGCTGCGCGCGCTCAACGATCTGCGGCTCGCGATCGGCGCCCGGCTGGAGATCACCGACGAGGACGACACCGACCTCCTCTACCGGCTGCCGGACGAGGACCCGCGCAAGCCGATGGTGATGGCGTACCTGTGGCTGGGCGGGCTCCAGGAGACGCTCGTGACGACCCTCCTGCCCTGACCCTCCGGCCCTGACCTCCGGCCCTGATCCTGACGCTCCGGCCCAGGTCCGCGGGGGTTCGGTGGTCGCTCAGCGGACGCTCAAATCCGGATAACGATCTCATTAACCCGGCGGCCGGTTATGCCGTTCCCGGGTGCGTTTTGTCCGCTTCTTCCTGTGGTGTGCGCCACTTGTTCCGCCGGTGATCAGTCCGTGACGAGTGTTCCGGGCGTGATAAATCTTCACGATCGCCCGGCGGACACCACCCATGGCCCGCCGGGTGCGCCGTGTGGCCGACGGACCGTCGGCCGGGCACTCCAGTACATCCGGGGGATTCGGAGAAAGGCGCACCACCCATGTCGGAGAAGGCCCCCGAAGAGGGGTACGAGCGCGGACTCGGCAGCCGCCAGGTCCAGATGATCGCGATCGGCGGCGCCATCGGCGTCGGCCTGTTCCTGGGGGCCGGGGCGAACATCGCCAAGGCCGGCCCCAGCCTCATCTTCATGTACGCCCTGGCCGGCGTGATCATCTTCTTCATCATGCGGGCGCTCGGCGAACTGCTGCTCTACCGCCCGGTCTCGGGCTCGTTCGCGGAGTACTCCCGTGAGTTCCTCGGCCCGTTCTTCGGCTACTTCACCGGCTGGACGTACTGGCTGATGTGGGTGGTCACCGGCATGGCCGAGCTGACGGCCGCCGCGATCTACGTCAACTACTGGTTCCCGGCCGTCCCCCAGTGGGTGACGGCGCTGGTCTTCCTGGTGATCCTCTTCGGGGTCAACCTGATCTCCGTGAAGCTCTTCGGTGAGCTGGAGTTCTGGTTCTCGATGGTGAAGGTCACCGCGCTCATCGGCATGATCGTGATCGGCCTGGGCGTGCTCACCTTCGGCTTCAGCAGCGCCGGCGACACGGCCGCCGTCTCCAACCTGTGGGCCTACGACGGCTTGTTCCCCAAGGGCATCGGCTCGTCCCTGATGACCCTGCAAGGCGTCATGTTCGCCTACCTCGCGGTCGAGCTGGTCGGTGTCACGGCCGGCGAGTCGGAGAACCCGGAGAAGACGCTCCCGAAGGCCATCAACACGCTGCCGTGGCGCATCGCGCTGTTCTACGTCGGCGCGCTCACCGTCATCCTCTGCGTCGTGAAGTGGACCGAGTTCGCGCCAGGCGTCTCGCCGTTCGTCGAGGCGTTCGCGAAGATCGGCATCCCGGCGGGCGCCGGCATCGTCAACTTCGTCGTGCTGACGGCGGCCCTGTCGTCCTGCAACTCGGGCATGTACTCCACGGGCCGCATGCTGCGGAACCTGGCCGACAGCGGCGAGGCCCCGGCGGTCTTCCGCAAGCTCTCCTCGACGAAGACGCCGGCCTTCGGCATCACCGTCTCGGTGCTCTTCATGGGCATCGGCGTGATCCTGAACTACGTCGTCCCCGAGAAGGCCTTCGGCTACGTCACCTCGGTGGCCACCGCCGCCGGCATCTGGACCTGGCTGATGATCCTGGTCAGCCATGTTCGCTACCGCCGCGAGGTGGTCGCCGGCCGACTGCCCGCGTCCAGCTTCCCGGCCCCGGGCGGCTCGACGTTCAGCTGGGTGGCCATCGCCTTCCTGCTCTTCGTCACCGGGCTGATCGCCTACGACGCCGACTCCCGCATCTGCCTCTACGTGATGGCGGTCTGGGCGGCGGGTCTCGGCATCGGCTGGGCGATCCTCAAGCGGCGCAACCCGCAGGTCGCCGGCCGGGGTGCGGAGGAGTTCGAGAAGGTCGGTTAGACGCTCCGCCGGGGGGCTGTTGATCGGCTGCGGCGCCGTCGTGGCCGGTCGCGCGGTTCCCCGCGCCCCTTAGGGCGCTGTCCCGACCGCCGATCGAGAACGTCCGGCATGTGGACCGCCCGTACCGTCCCTCGGTACGGGCGGTCCCTTTGCTTATCCTGGCGTCCATGCTGACCATCACGCAGGCCCTCGTCGACCAGATCGTCGCGCACGCGCGCAGGGACCACCCGGACGAGGCGTGCGGCGTCGTCGCGGGCCCGGCGGGCACGGACCGCCCCGAACGCTTCGTCCCGATGCTGAACGCGGCCATGTCGCCCACGTTCTACGAGTTCGACTCGGGCGACCTGCTCAAGCTCTACCGCGAGCTGGACGACCGCGACGAGGAGCCGGTGATCATCTACCACTCCCACACCGCGACCGAGGCCTACCCCTCCCGCACCGACATCTCCTACGCCAACGAGCCCGGCGCCCACTACGTCCTGGTCTCCACGGCGGACACCGACGCCCTCGGCGACTTCCAGTTCCGCTCGTTCCGCATCGTGGACGGTGTGGTCACGGAGGAAGACGTGAAGACCGTCGAGGCGTACTGAGCCGAGGCGAAGCCGCTACGCCGCCGCGCGGCGCGGCAGTGCCCGGATCGGGCGCCACAGCTCCGGGACCGCCACCACGCCGACGGGGACGCCGTTGTCGGGGGCGGTGCGCCATATGAGGCCGTCGGGGTGGTGGAGGACGGCCGTGATCTCGTCCGGGGTGGGCGGGGCGGCGTTGCCGCGCAGGTAGACGGCGCGCAGGCCCAGGTTGCGCAGCCTGGTCAGGGCTCGGGCGCGGTTCTGGGCGAGGACGAGGAATCGGACGTCCGTGGCGGGGCCCGGGACGGGGCCCGGGAGGCCCTCGCGGGCGGCGGGGCGGGGCAGGTTCAGCGCCACCACCACCATGCCGTCGGGCAACTTGCAGAAGCCTCCTGCGGCCATGCGGTCACACCCCCGTGCGAGTCGTTATCAAGGTCGGTGTCGAGATCTGTTCCGGTGCCGGTGTCCGGGTCGGTGTCAATAAGAAGTCCACAGGACGCACCTAAACACGATCGGCGGCAACCCGCCAGGGGGTCGCCGCCGATGTGTGTCTGACCTGCGAAAACGTGGGCTACTTCGCCGAGGGGCCGACCTGGACCTTGATCGTCGAGCCGTTCTCGGGCTCGCTGAGGATCTTGATCGAGGTGTTGGTGTCAGTGACCTTGACACCGGCCAGCGGGGTCGCCGCGTCGTAGTACGTCGACGCGCCGTCGTCGAAGGTCGAGACGCCCGAGCGGGGCTTGATCGTCACCGCGACGCCCGCCTGGTGCAGCCTGATCTTGTCCGTGCGGTGCCGGCTGAACGGCGAGTCGAAGCTCTGCAGACGGCTGTTCATCACCGTGCCGTCGGCCCACTTCAGCGGGGTCGGGTGCGCGTCGATCGGGAGGATCAGGCCCTCACCCGGGTGGACGCTGGTGTTGTCGTCCGCCTGCGAGGTGTCCCACTTCCAGATCAGCAGACCGTTCTGGTAGGCGTAGTGCTCCACCCAGTCGGGGCGGGTGTTCGAGAAGCCGAAGTTGTACGGGCCGACCTGGAGGGTCTTGTCGTACGACACGTACTGGCGGTTCTCGGCGATGTAGTACTGCGCGTAGTCGTCCGTGATGGACGCGCCGATGCGCGAGAAGCCGTTCGCCGTCCACGCCGCGTCCGCGGTCTCGGCGTTGTCGGAGAACAGCGGGGCGCCGTCCGCCGTCAGCGTGATCTCGTCGGCCGTGAAGCCCTTCTGGGCCACGCCGCCGTCGGAGGCGTAGCGGAAGCGCAGGCTGATCTTCTTGCCCGCGTAGGCGTCCAGCGGGAACGTCAGCTTCTGGTAGGCGTCGACCGTGCCGGTGAGGGCCGGCTTGCCGCTGCCGTCACGCGGGATAGCGGAGCCGTCGGCCAGCGTGCCGTCGACCGGCGTGTAGCTGGCGCCGCCGTCGGTGGAGACCTCGGCGTACAGGTAGTCGAAGTCCTTCTCGATGTCCCACCAGGCGTCCAGGGACAGCGCGGCGGAGGACTTGCCGGTCAGGTCGACCGTGCGGGTCAGGGTGTTGCGCAGGTTGTCGCCGCTGCCGCTCCACCACTGGGTCGCGCCCTGCGCCGGGGCGACCACCTCGGTGGTGACCTTCTTCTCCGGCAGGTTGACCACGAGGGCCTGGGCGTTCTTGGTGTTGTACGCCGCGACGCCGAGCGTGTGCGTGGACTTGACGCCCGCCTTGGCCACGTCGTAGTCCAGCCAGCCCAGTTGCAGCTTGTCCCAGGCGTTCATGTCGCCGGGCAGGTCGCCGATGGACTCCTTGCCGGTGCCCAGCCACGAACCGGAGGACATCAGGGTCCAGAAGCCGGTGGAGTTGTCACCGCCGCCGGAGGTGTCGTACTCGTCCGGCAGACCGAGGTCGTGGCCGTACTCGTGGGCGTAGACGCCGAGCCCGCCGTTCTCCGGCTGGATGGTGTAGTCGCCGACCCAGATGCCGGTGTCGCCGATCTGCGCGCCGCCCAGCTTGTTGGTGTCGGGGCCGGTGGCGCCGGAGTCGGTGCCGAAGGCGTACCAGCGGTGCGCCCAGATGGCGTCCGCGCCCTGCGCGCCGCCGCCCGCGGACTCGTCCTCGCCGGCGTGCACGATCTGGAAGTGGTCGATGTAGCCGTCGGGCTCGTTGAAGTTGCCGTCGCCGTCGAAGTCGTAGCGGTCCCACTGGTCGAACGCGGCCAGCTCGGTCTTGATCTGGGCGGCGGTCGCGCCGGCGGCCTCGCGCTCGGCGACCCAGGCGTTGACGCCGTCCTGAACCGCGTACCAGGCACCGGTGTTGGCGTCGTTCGAGCCGTAACGGGCCTCGTTGTAGGGGACCTTGACCCAGTCGGTGACCTCGCCGTCGACCGAGTAGCGGCCCGAGGACTGCTTCTCGTAGTACTTCTTCAGCGACTCCGTGTTGTCGCCGGTGCCGAAGTACAGGTCCTGGAAGTGCTTCTGGTTGTAATCCGCCTGCCAGGCCGTGGAGTTGTTGGTGGCCCGGTCCGGCTTGGCTATCTGGTTGTGCAGCGGGCCGGCCGTGCCGCCGTAGCGGGGGTCGACCTGGTCGCCGAACTCGACGAGGATCGTGAAGATCTTGTCGGTCTTCTCGCGGCCCAGCTCGACGTACTTGCTCTTGTCGCCCTTGCCGCTCTTGAGCTGGACGACCTTCGAACCGTTGCGGTCCTTCACCGCCGCCTCGCCGGAGATGACCTGCTTCAGGGCCTCCTCGCGCTGGGCGTCCTGGGTCTTGCTGAGCGGCCCGTCGAAGTCGTGCTCGTGCGCCTTCGCCGGCTGCGGGTCGTGCCCGTCCGCCGCGGGGGCCTGGGCCGAGTTGGACTCGGCGGCCTGCGCCACTGCGAACGTCGTGAACGTCGCCGAGGCCGCCGCAAGGGCGACGACCGTCGCGGCAGTCCGATACGTCCAAGATCTACTGGTCACTTGATGTCCTCCCACGCACGCGCCTGCTCGCGGAACGGGGGATCCCGGTCAAGGAAGGTCCGCGGCTTCTACGCGTGTAGTCAAGTGCCGCCATTTGACTACTGGTTTGCAAGAAAAGACAGGTCTTGACTTGGACAAGTCAAATGCATTATCGGGAGGCGCTGTTCGCATTGCGGACACATGACCGTTACGTGACCGAGTCCGGGGCGAGATCCGGGGCGCGGCCCAACGGGCGCGCGGGGCCGTCCACTTAGTGGACGCCATGACTCCGTGCGCCCCCTGTGCACCGGCACCGTGGGTTAGGTCACGCTTACCGTTCGGTCCGGTCGGGCATGCAGCCGAATAGAGTCGAGACCGCCCCCGCTTCCGAGGACACGATTGCCATGCCTCGTCCGACTGTCGCACAGCTCACGTACGGTTCCTGCACCGTCATCTTCTCGACGCTCGCCATGCTGCTGCTGTCACAGACGAGTTCGGGCCCCGGCATCGCCGTCATCGTCGTCGCCGCGGTCGCGCTCGGCGTGCTCGTCGCCATGACGGTGCCGACGCCGAAGTCGTCCCGGACCCTCGTGGCCCACTCCGTGCCGAGCAACTCCGCAGGCCCGCCCGGGAGTCGGCCCGAGCCCGTCGCCGTCTCAGCGCCTGCCGCTGCTCCGGTCGCCGTCCCCGTTCCCGTCTCCGTCCCGGCCTCCGTCCCGGTCTCCGTCGCCGCGCCCGAGCCCGTCCGGGAGCACACGGCACCCTGAGACGCTGCGGTACGACGGGAGTTGCGTCCGGTCGTACGTCAACTCGTGCTGACCACCACGGTCTTGGCCGCCTTGTCGTGCAGTCCCTGCTTGTAGGGCTTGTCGAAGTAGCTCCAGCCGCCGCAGATCGCCGTCCACAGGCAGGCGCAGCAGAACGCGAACGGCAGCCACAGCACCAGCGCCCGCGCCAGTGACGTCTGCGCGGAGGGCGTCGAGCCGTTGTCGAGGTTGGCCACGCGCATGCCGAGCCATCTCTTGCCGAGCGTCTGGCCTGCCTTGGCGGTGAGGATCGTGTCGTAGGCGACGTACAGGATCGCGGCGACCAGCTCCCGGCCGAAGGTCTTGCCGAACTCGAGCTTGTCCGTGTCCGTCGTGTACTGGGCGACCCCGAAGGCCCACGACAGCAGCAGCACCACGACGAAGACGATGATCATGTCGATGATCCGGGCCAGCGTGCGCCGTCCGCTGTCGGCGAGCGGCGGCATCCCGGCGAGCGGGTCGGCGGGGTAGCCCCCGTAAGGGTCGCCCCCGTAGGGACCGCCGCCGTAGGGACCGCCGCCGTGCGGGTCACCGCCGATGGGACCGCCGCGGTACGGATCCTCGGGTCCCTGCGGGGTGTCGTACGGCGAACCCTGCGGGGGCTGCTGCGGCGGCCGCTTCTTGAACGGGTCGTCCTCAGGCGGCTCGCCGCCGCCGGAGCCGGGGGGCGGTTCGGTGGTCATGCCCCCGAGTCGACCCCGAACCCCACGGCTCCGCATCCGGCGAGCGGCCGTCCGGAGTACCGGCGACGGCGACGGCGGTACCGGTGGCGGTATCGGCGGCGCTGTCGGTACCGGTTACCCGGCGACGAACGTGTGCGCCGCCTTGTCGTGCCAGCACTGCCGCCACGGCTTGTCGAACGCCCCCCAGACGACGCCCACGACACCGATCACGAGCAGCCCCGGCACGCTGTACACGAGCCAGCGGCGCAGGGCCGCCCCGAAGGACGGGGGTTCGCCGCCCCCGATGTCCCGCACCTCGAGACCGAACAGCTTCTTGCCCAGCGTGCGGCCCCACTTGGCGGTCGGCAGCGCCTCGTAGACGACGCCGAAGACCAGCAGGACGCCGAGGACGATCCCGAGGTACACCGACGTCGTGCCGTCCAGCAGCCAGACCGTGACGGTCTCGCCGGTGAGCTTGGCCGCGTCGATCTTCGCGTTGACGTGGTCGAGGGCCTTCACGCCGAGCGGTACGGCGGCGGCGGAGGTGACGGCCGCGAGGACGAGCGTGTCGACCAGGCGGGCCGCGAGCCGCTTGCCGAGGCCTGCGGGGCGGGCCGAGGCCTGCCGCCGGGCCGCCGCCTGGAAGATGTCCTCGACCGGCGGCTTCCAGGGCGCGACGGGCCCGTCCTCGGCCCCCGCGAGCCGGTGCACCTGCTGCGCCCAGGACGGCTGCCCACCGCCGAGCCCGGTGGCCGCCGGAACCGGTGCCTGCGCAACCCCCTGAGCGGCGACTGCGGCGGGCTGAGGCTGCGGCACGGCGGGAGCACCGGCCTGCTGGGGCACGTGGGGGGCGGCGGCCTGCTGGGGAGCGGGTTGCCCGCCGGGCTGGGCGGCCGGGAACCCGGCGGGGCCCTGCGGGGCGGGGACACCGGGCGTCTGAGCGGCGGCCGCCCGCTCGGCAGCCGCCTTCCCGGCCCCGAAGCCGGGCTTGGCGGCGACGGGGGCGGCGGGGGCGACGCCTGCGGAGCCGGGCGGCCCGAAGCCCGTGCCGGGGGCCGGGGCGGGCGTGGTGCCGGGGGTGGCCGGGGTGCGGAAGGTGACCGTGCCCTTGTCAGGGGTGGGGGTTCCGGGGCCGGGCGGGGTCGTGCCGGACGGTGATCCGGGCGGCCTCGCTCCCCCGTCGGCCGCCGTCGGGCGGCGGAAGACGAACGTGCCCTCGGAGACGACGTCCTCCGGGTCGGCGGGCGGGATCGTCGCCGTGCCGTCCGTGCTCGCCGACTGGCCGCCGGGCTGCGCCGGTGACGGGAGCCTCGGGTCGGGGGCCTGCGGGCCGCCGCCCCAGGAGACCCGGCGGTCGGCGTCGCCGCCGAAGCCGGACTGGTGGGCGCGGTCGGCGCCCCACGCCGAGGCCGGTTCGGGACGGCCGGTGTCGGGGTCCGCCGGGGCCGGGGCCGGGTCCTCGTCGAAGAAGTGCGGGCCGGTCTCCTCGACGGCGGGCGGGGGCGTGAGCGGGCCGCCGTCGGACGGGGCGGGCCGGCTGGTGCCCGGTACCCAGGAGGCACCGTTCCAGTACCGGACGTATCCAGGGATGGACGGGTCCGGGTAATACCCTTCGCGGGGCCGGTCGTCGCCGGGTGCCGGGGTTGGGGCGCTCATGTCTCCGTCGTCCCGTATCTGCTCGGGGGTGGGATGGGAACCTCCACATCTATCAGACCGGCGCGGCCACCACCGCCAGTCCCGTCGGACCCGCCCTTTTCCGGGCAACCCCGTGCACGCTCTTCACACGTTCGGAACCCGTCGCCGGAAGCTGTCTCCGGAACCCGCCGAAAAAAGTTCTCCGAACCCGCGTAATGGTTCCGGCTCCACCCCCTCTCCACTCGTAAGGGCCCAACGGGTGCCCGTACGAGGTCCGTATCGAGAGGAGAACGACATGCATCACACCGTGGTGGAGCGCGAGCTGGAGCTCAAGCTCATCCTGTCGCCGGAGCGCAGCATCCCCGTCCCGGCCCGGCTCAGCTACCGCAGCGACGACCCCTTCGCCATCCACGTCGCCTTCCACATCAACTCCGAGCAGCCGGTCGACTGGACGTTCGCCCGCGAGCTGCTGGTGGAGGGCGTGTTCCGGCCGTGCGGGCACGGGGACGTGCGGGTGTGGCCGACGAAGGTGAACGGGCGCAGCGTCGTGCTGATGGCGCTGACCTCGCCGGACGGCGACGCGCTACTGGAAGCGCCCGCCGCCCAGGTCTCGGCCTGGCTGGAGCGGACGTTGCGGGTGGTGCCGCCGGGGACCGAGGGCGACCAGCTCGGCATCGACGACGGTCTGGCCGAACTGCTCGCCCCCACCCCCGCCGACGACGCGTGGCTGCGCGACCCGTGGCCGTCGGACGAGTCGAGGGACGGGGAGTGACCTCGAAGAAGGGTGCCCCCGGCGACCGCCGACAGATTCCCGGCGACCGGCGTCAGAACAGCTTGCCGGGGTTGAGGATGCCCTGCGGGTCGAAGGCCGCCTTGACCGCGCGCTGCATCTCCACGCCCACCGGGCCGAGTTCGCGCGCGAGCCACTCCTTCTTCAGCACGCCCACGCCGTGCTCGCCGGTGATGGTGCCGCCGAGTTCCAGACCGAGGCCCATGATCTCGTCGAAGGACTCGCGGGCGCGCCGGCACTCGTCGGCGTCCTGCGCGTCGAAGCAGACGGTGGGGTGGGTGTTGCCGTCCCCTGCGTGGGCGACGACCCCGATGGTCAACTGGTGCTTTTCCGCGATGTGTTCGACGCCGTCGAGCAGCTCGGCGAGCCGCGACCGGGGCACGCACACGTCGTCGATCATCGTGGTGCCCTTGACGGCCTCCAGCGCGACGAGCGCCGACCGCCGTGCCTGGAGCAGGAGTTCGGACTCGGCGAAGTCGTCGGCGGGGACGACCTGCGTGGCGCCGGCCGCCTCGCACAGCGCGCCGACGGCGGCGAGGTCGGCGGCCGGGTCGGAGGTGTCGAAGGCGGCCAGCAGCAGCGCCTCGGTGGTGTCCGGCAGGCCCATGCGGGTCAGGTCGTTGACGGCGCGGACCGTCGTACGGTCCATCAGTTCGAGGAGGGACGGGACGTGCCCGTCCGCCATGATCCGGCACACCGCGTCGCAGGCGGCGGCCCCGGACGCGAACTCGGCCGCCAGCACCAACTGCTTCGGCGGCTGCGGCTTCAGCGCCAGGGTCGCCCGTACGACGATGCCGAGCGAGCCCTCGGAGCCGACGAACAGGCGGGTCAGGTCGTACCCGGCGACGCCCTTCGCGGTACGGCGGCCGGTGGACATGAGGCGGCCGTCGGCCAGGACGACGTCCAGACCGAGGACGTACTCGGCCGTCACCCCGTACTTCACGCAGCACAGGCCGCCGGAGGCGGTGCCGATGTTGCCGCCGATCGTGCACTGCTCCCAACTGGAAGGATCCGGCGGGTAGTACAGGCCCTGTTCGCCGACCGCGCGGGAGAGGGTCGCGTTGACGACGCCCGGTTCGACGACGGCGATCCGGTCGACGGGGTTGATCTCGAGGATGCGGTCCATCCTCGTCAGGGAGAGGACGACGCAGCCCTCGGAGGCGTTGGCGCCGCCGGACAGGCCGGTGCGCGCGCCCTGCGGGACGACCGGGACGCGCAGCTCGCTCGCCGTGCGCATGACGTGCTGGACCTCCTCGACCGTGCGCGGCAGCACGACCACGGCCGGGGTGCCGGCCGGACAGAAGCTCGCCATGTCGTTGGCGTAGGAGAGCGTGACGTCCGGGTCGGTGAGGACGGCGTCGGCGGGCAGCCCGGCCCGGAGCCGGTCGAGTAGGTCGGCCGACGTTACGGTCGCGGCGGGGTGTCGTGCTTCCGAACGGCTCATGATCACAGGTTCGCACCCGGGGCCATCGGTGTGAACCCCGTCCGCCGGACCCTTCGGCTGACGTCCTCCGGTCGTCGTACTGACGCACAGTGAGCGCCATGGAGAGGGAGAAGGTGTCTTGGTGGCGTCGGCGGCGGCTGCTCGTCGGCTCGCTCGCGGGGTGTCTCGTACTGGGCGGCGGGGTGGTGCTGCTGTGTCTGCCGGGCGACGGGTCCGCGGTCCGGTCGGCGTCCGGGCCTGCGGCGGGGGCGCAGGCGGGCACGGCGGTCCTGGCGGGGGTGCCGGCCGCGCTGCCCGATCTCGCGGTGCTGATCGACGAGCGGGAGAGCCGGGTGCGGGCGCATCCGAAGGACGCGCGGTCCTGGACGGTGCTCGCCGCGGCCTACGTCGAACAGGGCCGGCGCACCGCCGACGCGGCCGTCCTCTACCCCAAGGCCGAGCAGGCGCTGCGGACCTCGCTGAAGGTGCGCCCCAAGCACAACGCCGAGGCGCTCGACGGGCTTGCCGCGCTGGCCAACGCGCGCCGCGACTTCCGCGCCGCCCTGGCCTACGGCGAGGCCGCGCGCAAGCTGGCGCCGGCCCGCTGGACGACGTATCCGCAGCTCATCGACGCGTACACCGGGCTCGGCGACTACAAGAAGGCCCGCAAGGCGCTCGAGCGGCTGACCGCGCTGCACTCCGGTCCCGCCGTGCGGGCGCGGGCGGCCGGCGTCTACTGGGAGCAGGGCCTGCGGGAGGACGCGCAGGCCGCGCTGGCCGACGCGGCGGCCGGGGCCCGCGCCCCCGCCGAGCAGGCGGCCTGGCTGGAGCGGGCCGGGCAGCTCGCCTGGGAGCGCGGTGAGCGCGAGGACGCGCTGCGGCACTTCCAGGAGGCGGTGCGGCTCGACCCCGACCAGCGGGCCGCGCAGGCCGGGCAGGGGCGGGCGCTGGCGGCGCTCGGGCGGACGTCGGAGGCGCTGAGCGCGTACCGGGCGGCGCTCGCCCGGCAGCCGCTGCCGCAGTACGCGCTGGAGCTGGGCGAGCTGTACGAGTCGCTGGGGCTCACGCAGGCGGCGCGCGTGCAGTACGACCTGCTGCGGGAGCGGGTCCGGGCGGACGCGGCGGGCGGGGTCGACGGGAATGTGGTGCTGGGCCTCTTCGAGGCGGACCACGGGGATCCGGCGGCGGCGGTGCGGCTGCTGCGCGCCGAGTGGCGGCGGCAGCCGGGGATCCCGGTCGCGGACGCGCTGGGCTGGGCGCTGCACCGGGCCGGTGACGACAAGGAGGCGTTGCGGTTCGCCGCGATCGCCACCGACCGGGTGCACGGGGGCGCGGTGCACAGCGCGCCGTACCTCTACCACCGGGCCATGATCGAGCGGTGGCTGCGGCAGGACGGGCCGGCCCGCCGGCACCTCCAGGAGGCGCTGCGGATCAACCCGTACTTCTCCCCGCTGCTCGCCCCGGCGGCCCGCGCCACCCTGACGGAACTGGGCGCGGAACCGGCCCCGGCGGACCTGCCCGAGTAGCCGTCGCACCCGACGGGCGGCTACGGCGGCTACAGGTTGCCGCGCTTCTCCTGCTCGCGCTCGATCGCCTCGAAGAGGGCCTTGAAGTTGCCCTTGCCGAAGCCCATCGAGCCGTGCCGTTCGATGATCTCGAAGAAGACGGTCGGCCGGTCCTGGACCGGCTTGGTGAAGATCTGCAGCAGATAGCCGTCCTCGTCGCGGTCGGCGAGGATCCTCAGCTCGCGCAGGGTCTCGACGGGGACGCGGGTGTCGCCGACCCACTCGCCGAGGGTGTCGTAGTAGGAGTCGGGGGTGTTGAGGAACTCGACGCCCGCCGCGCGCATGGTCCGTACCGTCTGCACGATGTCGCCGGTGTTGAGCGCGATGTGCTGGACGCCCGCGCCGCCGTAGAACTCCAGGTACTCGTCGATCTGGGACTTCTTCTTGGCGACGGCGGGCTCGTTGATCGGGAACTTGACCTTGAGCGTGCCGTCGGCGACGACCTTGGACATCAGCGCGCTGTACTCGGTGGCGATGTCGTCGCCCACGAACTCCTTCATGTTCGTGAAGCCCATGACCTTGTTGTAGAAGCCGACCCACTCGTTCATCCGGCCGAGTTCGACGTTGCCGACGCAGTGGTCGATGGCCTGGAAGGTGCGGTGGGCGGGCGGTGCGACGATCGGCGCGGCGGTGACGTAACCGGGCAGGTAGGGGCCGTCGTAGCCGGAGCGGTCGACGAGCGTGTGGCGGGTCTCGCCGTACGTCGCGATCGCGGCCAGCACCACCGTGCCGTGCTCGTCCTTCAGCTCGTACGGCTCGGTGACCGGGCGGGCGCCGTGCTCGATCGCGTAGGCGTACGCGGCGCGGGCGTCCGGGACCTCGATGGCGAGGTCGACGACGCCGTCGCCGTGCTCGGCCACGTGCCGGGCGAGGAAGTGGCCCCAGGGGGTGGTGGGCTTGACGACGGAGGTGAGGACGAAGCGGGCCGAGCCGTTCGTGAGCACGTACGAGGCGGTCTCGCGGCTGCCGGTCTCCGGTCCGCGGTAGGCGACCAGCGTCATGCCGAAGGCGGTGGAGTAGTAGTGCGCCGCCTGTTTGGCGTTGCCCACGGCGAAGACGACCGCGTCCATTCCCTTGACCGGGAAGGGGTCTGCCTGCCGGGCGGTGTCGGGAGTGAGGTGTGTGGTCTGGGTCATGACGAAAGCCTCGCGCCGGTCGGCAAGGTGCGCAATAGTTCGCTCCATCGCTGGGCAATGTGCGCAGTGGTACGAGGGTTCAGGCGCACTTTCTGTACAGGGTGACCATCTCGGAGGCGGGCGTATGGCGATCGATCATCTGGACGGGCGGATCATCGTGCTGCTGGCCCGGGAGCCGCGGCTCGGAGTGCTGGAGATGTCGCGGCGGCTGGGGGTGGCCCGGGGGACGGTGCAGGCGCGGCTCGACCGGCTTCAGTCGAATGGAGTCATCCGGGGGTTCGGCCCGGAGGTCGACCCGGCGGCGCTCGGCTACCCGGTCACCGCGTTCGCCACGCTGCAGATCCGGCAGGGCCAAGGGGCGGACGTACGGGCGCACTTGGGGTCCGTCCCGGAGGTGCTTGAGCTGCACACCACCACCGGCGGCGGGGACATGCTGTGCCGGCTGGTGGCCCGGTCCAACGCCGATCTCCAGCGGGTGATCGACCTGGTCGTCGGTTTTGATGGCATTGTCCGGGCCTCCACCGCGATCGTGATGGAGAACCCCGTTCCGCTGCGGATCATCCCGCTGGTGGAGCAGGCGGCCGCACAGGCCCTGGACGACCGGGAAGGGCCTGGCAGACCTGTGGGGTGAGGGCGTGTGAGCTTCTGGGAGTACCTGGGCAACCGGCACCAGCAACTGCTCACCGACGCGTACCAACACGCCAGTGTCGTCTTCCAGTGCATGGTCGTGGCGACGCTGCTGGGCGTGCTGATCGGGGTCGTCACCTACCGCAGCGACTGGGGCGGCGACCTCGCCACCACCGCCACCGCCACCGTCCTCACCGTCCCGTCGCTCGCCATGATCGGTCTGCTGATCCCGCTGGTGGGGCTGGGCGTGCCGCCGACGGTGATCGCGCTGACGCTGTACGGGCTGCTGCCGATCGTGCGGAACGCGATCGTCGGGCTGCGCGGCGTCGATCCGGCGCTGGTGGACGCGGCGACGGGCATCGGGATGTCCCGGCCGATGCGGCTGGCGCGGGTCGAGCTGCCGCTCGCCTGGCCGCCGATCCTGACCGGGATCCGGGTCTCCACGCAGATGCTGATGGGCATCGCCGCGATCGCCGCGTACGCCTCCGGGCCCGGGCTCGGCAACGAGATCTTCCGCGGCCTCGCCTCGCTGGGCAGCAAGAACGCGCTCAACCAGGTGCTCGCGGGCACGCTCGGGATCATCGTGCTGGCCCTGCTGTTCGACGCCGCGTACGTCCTGATCGGACGGCTGACGATTCCCAGGGGGATCCGTGTCTGACGTGTCTGCCGGCCGTTCGCACGGGGCGTCGATCGAGCTGGAGAGCCTCAGCAAGCGGTACCCGGGGAATCCCAACCCGGCCGTGGACAACGTCACGATGGAGATCAAGGCGGGCGAGACCGTCGTCTTCGTGGGGCCGTCCGGCTGCGGGAAGTCGACGACGCTGAAGATGATCAACCGGTTGATCGAGCCGAGCGGCGGGCGGATCCGGATCGACGGCGAGGACGTCACCGACATCGACCCGGTGAAGCTGCGCCGCAAGGTGGGGTACGCGATCCAGTCGTCCGGGCTCTTCCCGCACATGACGGTCGCGCAGAACATCGCGCTCGTGCCGAGGATGACCGGCTGGCCGAAGACGCGGATCCGGGACCGGGTGGAGGAGATGCTCGACCTGGTCGGCCTCGATCCCGGCGAGTTCCACGGCCGCTATCCGCGCCAGTTGTCCGGCGGGCAGCAGCAACGGGTGGGCGTGGCACGGGCGTTGGCGGCCGATCCGCCGGTGCTGCTGATGGACGAGCCGTTCGGGGCGGTCGACCCGATCACCCGCGATCACCTCCAGGACGAGCTGATCCGGCTCCAGCACGAGCTGCACAAGACGATCGTGTTCGTCACCCACGACTTCGACGAGGCGATCAAGCTGGGCGACCGGATCGCGGTGCTGCGCGAGCGCTCGCACATCGCCCAGTTCGACACCCCGGAGGCGATCCTCACCAACCCGGCGGACGACTTCGTGTCCGGGTTCGTGGGGGCGGGGGCGGCCCTGAAGCGGCTCAATCTCAGCCGGGTGCGGGACGTGGAGATCACCGGCTGTCCGACGGTGACCGTGGACGACCCGCTCCAGACCATCTTCAACAAGCTCCGCACCAGCGGCACGAACGAGATCCTGCTGTTGGACCGACGGCGGCGCCCCTACAAGTGGCTGCGCCGCGGCGACCTGATGCGAGCCAGGGGTTCCCTGGCCCGCGCGGGCACCCTGGTCCACGGCACGGTCACCCGCGACGCCACCCTCCGCGACGCCCTGGAGGCGGTACTGATCGACAGCACGGGGCGCGTCGCGGTCACCGGGCGACGCGGCGAGTACACGGGCGTCGTCGACATGGAAACCCTCCTGAACTCCGTCCACGACCTCCTGGACGCCGACCGCTTGGAGGCCCTGGAGTCCCAGGGCCGCCTGGAGGAGGCCCGCACCACGCAGACGCACGCGGAGCAGGAGGGCGCGAGCGGGGAGACGACGACATGAACACGCCTGAAGTCGACGGCGAGTGGGGGGATGGGGAGGGGCGGGGCGGTGAGCGGGTGGGGGGTCATTGGGCGGGCGGGCGCTGGGTGGATGGGGAGCGGGGGGATGGTGTCGGGGTGGACGGCAACCACGTGGACGGCAACCCGGTAGACGGTCACCGGTGGGGCGGCAAACGAGTGAACGGCGACCGAGTGGAGGAGCGGCCGGGTGGGCGGCTGGACGCGTTGCCGGACGGGCAGCCGCTGGAGCAGCCGGACGGGTGGCCGGAGAAGCGGGCCGACCGGCGGTCGGACGAGTTGCCGGACGGGCGGCCGGAGGAGTTGCCGGGCGGGCGGCCGGAGGAGTTGCCGGGCGGGCGGTTGGACGCGTTGCCAGGCGGGCGGACGGGGGACCCCGTCGGGGGCGCTGGGGATTTCCCGGCTTCGGTGTCTGTGCTGCGGCAACGGCGTCTTGGTTGGCGGAAGTTGACTTTTTTGCCTGGGTTTCTGGTCGTGTTGTTGGTGGCTACCTGGGTGTGGTTTCAGCAGGCGGAGTTGGACACGATCTCCGAGAACGCGCTGTCCCACGGGCAGGTGTCCAAGGCTCTGTGGCAGCAGGTCCAACTGACCGTGATCTCCACCTTCTTCGTGCTGATCATCGCGATTCCGCTGGGCATCCTGCTCACCCGGCGCAGGTTCCGCAAGGCGACCCCGGTCGCGCTCGCCCTCGCCAACATGGGGCAGGCGACCCCCGCGATCGGCCTGCTGGCGCTGCTGGTGATCTGGCTGGGCATCGGCCGCCGGGCGGCCCTGATCGGCATCATCGCCTACGCCATCCTCCCCGTGCTCTCCAACACCGTGGCAGGCCTGAAGGCCAACGACCCCACGCTGCTGGAAGCGGCCCGTGGCATCGGCATGTCCCCCACCGGGGTGCTGTCCCGGGTGGAACTGCCGCTGGCGGTCCCGCTCATCCTGGCCGGCGTCCGCACGGCGCTCGTGCTGAACGTCGGCACCGCGACCCTGGCGACCTTCGGCGGAGGCGGCGGCCTGGGCGTCCTGATCACAGCCGGCATCACCAACCAGCGCATGCCGATCCTGGTCCTGGGCTCGATCCTCACCGTGTCCCTGGCCCTGCTGGTCGACTGGCTGGCCTCCCTCGCCGAGGTGCTGCTGCGCCCCCGGGGACTGGAGGCGGGGAAGTGAGAAGAGGGGCGCGGTCTCTGGCCGGGTTGCTGGTGCTTGCGGTGACCTCCGGCTGCGGACTGAGCAGCGGCTCCCCCATGGTCGACGACGTCTCCCCCGGCTCGATCGGACAGGGCGAGCCCCTCAAGGGCGCTCAACTGACCGTGACGTCCAAGTCGTTCACCGAGAACCTCATCCTCGGCGCGATGATCGGCATCGCCTTCCAGGCGGCCGGCGCGGACGTGCTGGACCGTACCGGCATCCAGGGTTCCATCGGCAGCCGGGAGGCGGTCCGCAAGGGCGACGCCGACGCCATGTACGAGTACACGGGCACGGCGTGGATCACGTACATGGGCAACAGCGAGCCCGTCACCGACCCGCAGGCGCAGTGGCGGGCGGTCCGCGACGCCGACCTGAAGAACGGGGTGACCTGGCTGCCGCAGTCCCGGCTGGACAACACCTACGCGCTGGCCATGAACCAGGCCAACCACAAGAAGTACCGCACGACGACGCTGTCACAGGTGGCCGCGCTGTCGAAGTCGAACCCGAGCGCCGTAACCCTGTGCGTGGAGGGCGAGTTCGCCAACCGCGCGGACGGCCTGCCGGGGATGGAGCGGGCGTACGGGATGAACGTGGCGTCGTCGCGGATCACGCAGATGGACACCGGGATCATCTACACCCAGGCGGCGAAGGGGAGTTGCACGTACGGGGAGGTGTACACCACCGACGGCCGCATCAAGTCGATGAACCTGGTGGTGATGGACGACGACAAGGACTTCTTCCCCAACTACAACGCGGCCCCCGTCGTCAACTCCAAGGCCCTGAAGAGGTGGCCGGCGATCGCGGGCCTGCTCGACCCGATCACGAAGAAGCTCGACAACACGGTGGCGCAGGAGTTGAACGCCAAGGTGGACGTCGAGGGGGAGGATCCGCATCAGGTCGCGCTGGAGTGGATGAAGGACGAGGGGTTCGTCAAGTAGCCCGAGTTTCCCGGGAGTTGCTTCCCCCGGTTTCCGGCTGCTTGCGGACGGGGTCAACAGCTCGGTACCGCGCCGCCCTTGCCCTTCTCCAGCGCCACGAGCGCGCCGACCGCGCCCTTGAGCGTGGTGACCGGGACCAGCCGCAGCCCCTTGGGCAACTCGGCCTTTGCGTCGCCGCACTCCTCCTTCGGTACGAGGAACACGGTCGCCCCGTCCCGCCGGGCGGCCTGCGTCTTCAGGGCGACGCCACCGACCGCGCCGACCTTGCCGTCGGCGTCGATGGTCCCCGTACCGGCGATCGTGCGGCCGCCCGTGAGGTCGCCGCCGCTGCCGTCGCCGTCGAGCTTGTCGACGACGCCGAGCGAGAACAGCAGCCCCGCGCTGGGACCGCCCACGTCGGACAGTTTCAGCGTGACCTTGATGCCGTCGCCGGTCCGGCCGAGGTACTTCAGCGCGGCCTCGGCGGCGGCGTCCTGGGACTGCTGCATCTGCTCGGTGTTGTGCCGCTCGATCTCCTTGGTGCTCTTCCCGCTCGGGTAGACGGAGTCGCGCGGCATGATCGCCTGGTCGGCGCGGAACCAGCCGTCGATCACATCGCCGAGCGAGACGTCCGTGTCGGGCCCGGTCGCCTCGATCGTCGTCATCCGCAACTGCCCGCTGGTGTCCCGGGTGGGCGCGCCGGAGACCGTGATGACCTGGTCGCCCTTGTTCTCGCCGAGGACGTTCGCCGTCATGCCCGGCTGCGCCACCGAGAACGGCAGCGGCGCGAACGCGGCCGTGACGAGCAGCGCCACGACGGGCAGGGCGCAGACGGTGAGGGCCTTGGGGCGCGAGAGACGAGAGAGCACGGGGCCAATGTAACGGTCGGGGGCACGCACACGACTGCGCAGGTACAGCACGTAGGCAGCACAGCGCACAGGTACAGCGCGTAGGCACAGGCAGCCCCCGTGCCCCGGGCCGCCGTCCGGCTACGGTCCGGCTGCCGTCCGGTTGGCGTCCGGCCGCCGTCCGGCCGACGTCAGCGCAGCGCCTCCGCGACCTCCCGCGCAGCGTCCAGCACCCGTGGCCCCACCCGCTCCGGCACCGCGTCCGCCAGCATCACCACGCCCACGCTGCCCTCGACCCCGAGCACCCCGAGCAGCGGCGCCGCGGCCCCGCTCGCGCCCGCCTCCAGTTCCCCGTGGGTCAAGGTGTAGCCGGGCTGGTCCGGCAACTGCTGCCGCGCGGCGAGGATCGCCCGCCCGGCGGCGCCCCGGTCCAGCGGGTGCCGGAACCCGGCCCGGTACGCCACGTGGTAGTCCGTCCAGGTCGGCTCGACGACGGCGACGGCGAGCGCCTCCGTACCGTCCACCAGCGTCAGATGCGCGGTCGCCCCGATGTCCTCGGCCAGCGAACGCAGCGCGGGCAGCGCGGCCTCCCGCACCAGCGGATGCACCTGGTGGCCGAGCCGCAGCACTCCGAGGCCGACCCGGGCTCGTCCGCCCAGGTCACGCCGTACGAGTGCGTGCTGCTCAAGGGTGGCGAGCAACCGGTACACGACGGTCCGGTTCACGCCCAGTTTGCTGGAAAGCTCGGTGACGGTCAGTCCGTGGTCGGTGTCGGCCAGCAGCTTGAGAACCTTCAGTCCTCGATCGAGCGTCTGGGAGGTCTCCGCGGTCACGACTCCCACTCCTTAAGTGGTGAGGTCGGCAGGCCCCCATCGCGACGGATGCGTCACCGAGTCCCGTCGGCGACGCGCTACAGAGGCCGCCGATCGACAGACGGGCCCGGCGTGTCCGGGCCCAGTCGCTTCACGGCTGCGCTCCGCGGCGGCGCTGCCACGGGGCGTGTGCGTAGGCGGGACAGTAGCGAAGCAGGTTCGCTGAGCGGAAGGCTCAGTCCAGAATCCGGGCATGGGCCGGTATGGACTACCGGGTTTTATCCCGATACGTACGGAGCATGACGCCGTAGTGCGCGCCCCCTCAGCCCCCTCGGACCTCGCAGGGCGGCAGCCGTGGGCGTCACTTCATCCGCGTGGCCCACTCCTGCACCTTGGCGATGCGCTGCCGCAACTGCCCCGCCGTCGCCTCCGCGCTCGGCGGTCCGCCGCACACCCGGCGCAGCTCGGTGTGGATCACGCCGTGCGGCTTGCCGCTCTGGTGGACGTACGCGCCGACCATCGTGTTGAGCTGCTTGCGCAGCTCCATCATCTCCTTGTGCGAGACGACCGGCCGGCGCTCGGCGGGCAGTTCGATCAGGTCGGCCACAGTGTCCGGCTTCCTCTTGCTGTGCGCGATCTGCTTGGCCTGCCGCTTCTGGAGCAGCATCTGCACCTGGTCGGGCTCCAGCAGCCCCGGGATGCCGAGGTAGTCCTGCTCCTCCTCGCTGCCGGGGTGGGCCTGCATGCCGAACTCGGCGCCGTTGTACATCACCCGGTCGAAGACGGCCTCGGACTCCAGCGCCTCGAAGGAGAACTGCTCCTGCTCGCCGGTGTCCTCGTCCTGCTCCTTGTTCGCCTCGTCCATCTCCTGCTCGGACTCGGCGTACGGATCCTCCTCGCCGTCCTTCTTCGGCTTGTCGAGGACGTGGTCGCGCTCGACCTCCATCTCGTTGGCGAAGCCGAGCAGGTCGGGCACGGTCGGCAGGAACACGGACGCGGTCTCGCCGCGCCGCCGCGACCGCACGAAACGCCCGACGGCCTGCGCGAAGAAGAGGGGCGTGGAGATGGTCGTCGCGTACACGCCGACGGCGAGGCGCGGCACGTCGACGCCTTCCGACACCATCCGCACCGCGACCATCCACCGGTCGTTGCTCGCGCTGAACTCGTCGATGCGGTTGGACGCGCCGTTGTCGTCGGACAGGACGAGGGTCGCCTTGTCGCCGGTGATCTCCCGGATCAGCTTGGCGTAGGCGCGGGCGGAGTCCTGGTCGGAGGCGATGACGAGCGCACCGGCGTCCGGGATGGCCTTCCTGACCTCGGTGAGCCGCTGGTCGGCGGCGCGCAGCACGCTCGGCATCCACTCCCCGCGCGCGTCGAGCGCGGTGCGCCAGGCCTGGCTGATCGCGTCCTTCGTCATCGGCTCGCCGAGCCGGGCCGCGATCTCGTCGCCTGCCTTCGTGCGCCAGCGCATGTTGCCGCTGTAGGAGAGGAAGATGACGGGCCGCACGACGTTGTCGGCGAGCGCCGACCCGTACCCGTAGGTGTAGTCGGCCGACGACCGCCGGATCCCGTCGTTGCCCTCCTCGTACGTCACGAAGGGGATGGGGTTGGTGTCGGACCGGAACGGCGTACCGGTGAGCGCGAGACGGCGGGTGGCCGGCTCGAACGCCTCCAGACACGCCTCGCCCCACGACTTGCTGTCACCGGCGTGGTGGATCTCGTCAAGGATGACGAGGGTCTTGCGCTGCTCGGAGCGGTTGCGGTGCAGCATCGGCCGCACGCCGACGCCCGCGTACGTCACGGCGACGCCGTGGTAGTCCTTGCTCAGCGGTCCGGCGCTGTACTCGGGATCGAGCCTGATCCCTATCCTCGCGGCCGCCTCCGCCCACTGCTTCTTCAGGTGCTCGGTCGGCGCGACCACGGTCACCTGCTGCACGACGTGGTGGTGCAGCAGCCAGGAGGCGAGGGTCAGCGCGAACGTCGTCTTGCCGGCGCCGGGCGTGGCGACGGCGAGGAAGTCGCGTGGCTGCTCCTGGAGGTACCTCTCCATCGCCCCCTGCTGCCAGGCACGCAGCTTGCTGGCGGTGCCCCAGGGCGCGCGGCCGGGAAAGGCGGGCGACAGGTGGTGGGAGGACGTGGCGGTGGCGGCGGTGGTAGTCACGGTCTCCGGGTTCGTGGGTCGGGCGGCTGCGTATGACAACCGGGCCACCCTACCGGCGGCCCGACGGCACCGATGGGCGAACGAGGCCGGGTCGCCGGTGGGTGGGACTCACGTCACAGCACCCGCAGTCGCCGCGCGATCACCGCGACCTCCGACTCCGTACCGGACGCCACGTCGATGACCAGGTCGTACGCCGCGTCCTGGTCACAGGCGGCGAGATCCACGCCGTGCAGCGCGAGAAACGTCACGGTGGCCAGCCAGGCGGCGCGCTTGTTGCCGTCCACGAGGGGGTGGTTCGTGGCGATCGCGTGCAGCAGGGCGGCCGCCTGCTCGTGCAGGTCGTCGTACGCGGCCGTACCGAACATCCGGGCCCGGGGCCGATGCACGGCGGATGCGAGCAGCCCGGGCTCCCGCGCCTCAGGAGCCCGCCCCCCGAACGCGATCCGCGCGATGCCGGTGACATCGGCGAGAGTGAGATACCGGGTAGGCCGCTGTCCGGCATCGCGACTCATTCCCCCAACCTCCGCAACAGCCCGCCATGAGCCCCCGCAAGCCGCTCGGCCACCCCCCGCACCCGCGCCTCCTCCACCCGCAGCCCGACCCGTACGGCGTCCAACGCGACGTCCTCCGGCCGACGCCCGGTGGCATCCGCGAGGTCGTCCAGGGCACGCCGAAGATCGGGGTCAAGGGGGAGAGTGAGGGCGAGGGAGGGATCGGGCCGCATGCGAGCAAGCGTAGGGGCCCGACGAACTCACCGGCGAGAGGATTCGACCACGAGGCCCGGGCACCGGCCACCCACACCCCGACACCCCCCTTTCATGAACGGCACATGGCAGTCCCGTTGCAGCGCGCCCGCCCCCCTTGAACCCCTCCCCACCCCACCCCTACGGTCAAGACACCAAGTTCGGACGGGGCCTTCAAACCCCCCACCCCCGACCTGGCCGTGTGCCCGAGTGGTTTAGGGGCTCGCCTGCAAAGCGAGTTACGTGGGTTCGATTCCCGCCATGGCCTCCAGAGTGTGAAAACCCGTTGGCGGGCCGCGGTGGCCGTTGTTAGCCTGACGGAGGCCGTGCGAGAGAACGAGGAGGTGGTACCCGTGAACGCTGTATCGACATGGGTGCTCTCCTCCGGGGTCACGGTCGGGCGATAGGTCGTCCGGGAGCGCCGTTCGCGTGCACTCCCGAAAGGCACGACCATGCATTTCACTTCCGAACAGCGTTTCGACGACGGCGTCCTCGAGCGCGAGTTCACCCTCGGCGAGATCCCCGGCACCCTGTGGACGCCTGAGTCCGCGGCGGCGGCCCCGCTGATCCTGATGGCCCACAACAACGGCCTGCCGAAGGCCGAACCCCGGCTGGTGGCGCGGGCCCGGTACACCGCGGCGCGCGGCTACGCGGTGGCCACCATCGACGCCGCCGGGTGCGGTGACCGGCCCCGTTCCGCCGCCGCCGAGCAGGCCCGCGCCGAAATCCGGCGGGCGATGCAGGCCGGCGAGCAGGTCGACGAGATCTTCGAGTCCTTCATCGGCCCGCTGGTCGAGAACGCGGTCCCGGAATGGCAGACCACTTTGGACGCCCTCCTTGAACTGCCCGAGATCGGCAGCCGGGTCGGGTACTCCGGCGGGTGGACCGCCCTCGGCATCCGGCTGGCGGTGGCCGAACCGCGTATCGCGGCCGCAGGCTTCTTCGCCGGGGGGTATGTGCCCCGTGTCCAGCGCGAGGAGGCCCGGCAGGTCACCATTCCGCTGCTGTTCCTGTTGCAGTGGGACGACGAAGGGAACCCCCGGCAACGGGCCCTTGACCTGTTCGACGCCTTCGGCAGCAAGGAGAAGACGCTGCACGCCAACCTGGGCGGGCACACCGGCACCCCGTGGTTCGAACTCGAGGACGGGTGCCGGTTCTTGGACCGCCACCTGAAGTAAGGCCAGGACACCGGCGGCCGGCCTCAGCCTGCGGAGCAGAGGCCGTCCGTCGGGCAGAACATGACCCAGGTGAAGTTGTAGCCGGTTCGGATGGTCGCCGGGTTCGGGGTGGGGCCGTCGTTCAGGTAGGAGCCCGTGTCGGGGGTGGCGGTGAAGGTGACCCTCGTGCCGACCTCGAAGGTCGCGGTGCAGGTGCCGGTCGGGTACGGCTGCGGTTCGTTCGTCGCGTACGGGTCCCACGCCGACTGGTGGCAGTTGATCCCGGCGGGCTGGCTGGTGATGGTGCCGCCGCCCCAGCCGTCGCTGACCCACGCGGACAGTTGAGCGGTGGACTGAGCCTGGGCCGGGGCGACGGAGGCGATCGCGGCGGCCGTGGCGAGTGCGGTGACGACTCCCGTCACGCGCCACCAGGCACCGTTCCCGCTCTTCGGCTGCATCTGCATCCGCCGCTTGCGCTGCGTCCGCTGCTTCCTCATGGGTGGCTCCCCTCGGCTCGAAACCGTGTCGACCCCCTGCGACCAGCGTATTCGCCCCCTCGGGAGTGTGCTACGTGGACGTCCCCCCGCCACCTGGTGCGGTTGCCGAGCGCCCCCGTCGGCCGTGCCCTCGCCGGGAGTTGAGGCGTCATCAGTCGTCGGGAGTAGGTCTCTCGCCCCATGCGCGCTGTGCGACCGCTGGCTAGGGTCGGCGTTGATGGAGATCACGGAGGTTGTTCGCCGCCAGGCGACGGAGCGTAAGCGGGACACTCTGGAACGGCTCGTCAGCGAGCGGGACGTATGGGTGTCGACAGCGCATCCCGATCACGGGCCGCACCAGGTGCCGCTGTGGTTCCTGTGGGACGGGCGAGCTGTGTGGATGTGCACCAGCGCCGCTTCCGCGACCGCGCGGAACGTCCGCGAGGAACCGCGCGTGCGGCTGGCGCTGCCGGACACCTTCGATGTGGTGCTCGTCCAGGGCGAGGCGGAGTGTTTCCCGGACCGGGATGTACCCGCGGACGCAGCGGAGGCGTTCGCCGCCAAGTTCGGGTGGGACCCGCGCGCGGAAGAGGGTTCCTTCCTGTACGTGCGCGTGGTGCCGAAGAGTGTGCGCGCTTGGCGCGGCGAGCCGGAACTACGCGGCAGGGTCATCATGCGCGACGGGACGTGGCTGGAATAGCGGCCGTCTCTCGCTGACGGCCTGGCAGATCACGGTCTACGGCCCGCGTACTCGGCGTACTCGGCGCACAGCCCGCCGCCCGTCTCGTCCTCGAACACGGTCGGCCAGTAGGGCAGGCCGTCGGGGGTGGGGGCGCAGGCCAGCGGGTCCACGGCGGCCAGGGTGCGGGACATGGTGTCGGCCAACTGGCCGTAGGCATCGGTCAGTTCGTGTACGGCGTCCAGGGCGCGTTCGCGTCGGATCAGCCAGAGGGTGAACGCCAGGGTCGAGATGTCGGCGTTGAGGGGGCGCAGGGCCTGGTCCGGCTCGCTCCAGGTCAGGACCGCGCCCGTGGTGCCGTCGACGACCAGGCTGGTGTCCTCCAGGAGGTGGCCCAGGCGGATCAGGCGGTCGGCGTCGGCAGCGGCGGCGGGGAGTCGGTGTTCGCCGGAGGGGTCCCCGGCGCGGTCGTCTGCTCGGTCGTCCGTGCCGTACTCGGCGAGGGTCTGGAGCGGCATGTCCGTCTCCAGGGTGAACCAGACGGCCTCTTCCGGGAGGCCCACCTCGCGCAGGAAGTCGCGGGTCGGGGCGTGGGTGAGGGCCTTCGGGAAGTCGACGTCCTCGAAGCGGACGATCTCGCCGGAGCCGAACTCCTCGTCCAGGAGGCGCACCGGCAGGTCCAGGGCCAGGCCGGACCGCGTGCCCGGGCCGGCCACCAGGGCGAGCGGGCGGATCACCGCCGCCAGCTTCCAGAAGAGGCCGGCCGACGCGCCGTCCGCCCCCTTCGCCGCCTCCCCCGCCGCGCTGTCCTCGAACACCGCGAGCAGGTGCCGCGTCGCCTCCGTGACCGCCTGCGGGCCGAGCCGGCCCGCGTAGGAGGCGAACTGGCCGCGCAGCGCCGTCAGTTCGTCCACCGCCGTCGCGCAGCGCACCAGCTTCTCCAGGGACGGGGCGAGCGGGCGGGTGTCCATCAGGTCGGGGCGGTCGTGCAGGAAGTACGTCGTGGAGATCTCGCCCGTCATGCCGTCCAGCAGGACCGACTCCCGCGACCGGCCGTCCGCGCCCAGGATGCCGCCTATCACCAGGCGGTCGCGCAGCTCCGCCGCCAGGCGGCCCTCGGGGTCGCCCGTGGAGTCCGCGACCGTGCGCAGGCCGTCCGTGCGCAGCGCCTCGAACGTCAGCAGGCCGCCGTCGCCCGGCAGTCCCGGCAGGCCGGGGCCGGTGAGCCAGCGGCGCGTCGGCGCGTGCGTGACGTACGGGTCGAGCTGGTCCTCGGTGAAGGTGATCTTCTTGATCGTCGTCGTGATCTTCGTCGTGCCGGTGGTGGTCCTGGTCGTGCTCATCGGGTCCCCCGTGCGGAAAGTTGCGTGCGCCGTCCCACTGCTTCGCAGCCTACGCGGCACCACTGACAACGCCCCGCCCCGTCAGATCACCTGACGTCACACCAGGTCAGGTCAGCTCAGGTCAGGTACACGCCACCGAGTACCACGACCACCGCCGCCAGCACGAACACCAGGATCCAGACCAGCAGCTTCCCCACACTCGGCGGAGGTTCGAACTGCTGAGGCTCGTGGCTCTGAGGCTCGTACTGCTGAGGCTCGGGCTCGCTCATCGGTCCGTCACCACCGCCGCCTGGGGCCTTATCGGCAGGCGGTTCACCGGGCGGCCCGTCGCGGCGCGGACGGCCGAGGCGATCGCCGCCGGGGACGTCACCACGGGGACCGCGCTGGCCGCCTTCGCCCCGAAGGGGGCGACCACGTCGCGCTCCTCGACCAGTTTGACGATCCGGATGTCCGGGGTGTCCAGGGCCGTGGGCAGCGCGTAGCCGGTGAGGTCGGGGTGGCGGAGCAGACCGCGCGGGGTGCGGAGGTTCTCGGTGAGCGCGATGCCGACGCCCTGCGTCACACCGGCCTCGATGCGGGCGGCGAGCTGCGCCGGGTTCAGGATCCGGCCGACGTCCTGGGCGATCGCCAGTTCCACGACCCGCACCGAGCCCAGCTCGATGTCGACGTCCACCACCGCGCGGATCGCGCAGAACGCCAGACCCACGAAGGCGTCGCCCTGGCCGGCCCCGTCCAGCGGCTCGGTCGGGTGCGGGCGGCACTGGGCCGTCGCCCACAGCTCCTTGCCGTGCAGCTCCTCGGTGACGGTCGTCGACAGGACGCCGTCGTACGAGGTGATCTTGCCGTCGGTGATCTGGAGCAGCTCCGTGGACATGCCGAACTTGTGCGCCAGGGGCTGGAGGAGCTGGGTGCGGACCATCTTGGCCGCCCGCTCCACCGCGCCGCCGGACACCCAGGTGTGGCGGCCCCGGCAGCCGGGGCCGGCCGGGGGCTGGTCGGTGTCCACGGGGGCGACGTGCACCTCGTCGATGCCCAGCGTCTCCTGGACGATCTGGCGGGCCAGCGTCGTGAAGCCCTGGCCGGTCTCCACCGCCGCGCACAGGACCGTCGCGACGCCGTCCTGGACCTTCACGGTCGCCGTGGAGACCTCGTCCGCGCCCTCCGCGCCCAGCATGTGCACCATGCCCAGGCCGTAGCCCACGCCCCGGCGCACCGCGCCCGGTTCGCCCGCGCCCTCGGGGCCGCCGGGCAGCAGCCAGTCCGCCTCGGGCGTGTCCTTGGGCAGCTCCGGGAGGGGGAACTCCTGGACGGCCTGGAGGAGTTCGGCGACGGGGGCCGGGCAGGTCACCGTCTGGCCGGTCGGCAGGACGTCCCCGGTCGCCATGACGTTGCGCAGCCGCAGCTCCGCCGGGTCGACGCCGAGTCTCTTCGCCAGCTTGTCCATCTGCGCCTCGTAGGCGGCGCACACCTGCATCGCGCCCTCGCCGCGCACATGGCCCGACGGCGGGTTGTTCGTGCGGACCGCCCAGCCCTCGATGAAGGCGTTCGGGACGACGTAGGGGCCGCAGGCGAAGGAGACGGCGGCGGCCAGGGCCTCGGCGGAGGTGTCGGCGTACGCGCCCGCGTCCAGCAGGATCTGCGCCTCGACCTTCACGAGCCGGCCGTCGGCGTCGGCGTGGTGGCGGTAGCGCAGCAGGGTGGGGTGCCGGTGGGCGTGGCCGAGGAAGGACTCCTCGCGCGTGGCCGTCAGTTTCACCGGGCAGCCGGTCTTCAGGGCCAGCAGGCCCAGCGGGAGCTGGAAGCCCTGGTCCTCGCGGTCGGCGGTCGCGCCGGGCACCCCGGTGACGACGATCTTCACCTGGTCGGGCGCCAGGCCGAAGACGGCGGCGGCCGTGTCGCGGTCGGTGTGCGGGTCGGTCGAGGCGAGGTACAGCTCCACGCCGCCGTCCGGGCGGGGCACGGCGAGGCCGGCCTCCGCGCCGATCGGGGCGGGGTCCGCGCGGCCGATGCGGTACTGGCCCTCGACGACGACCTCGCCGGCCGCGGACGGGTCGCCGTGGTGCAGCGGGATGTGCCGGATCAGGTTGCCGTCGGGGTGCAGCGGCTCCGCCTCGAAGGCCTGCTCCGGGTCGATCACCGGGTCGAGCACCTCGTACTCGACGATGACGGCGGCGGCGGCCATCCGCGCGGTGTCCGGGTGGTCGGCGGCGACGGCGGCGATGGGCTCGCCGTGGTGGCGCACGACCTCGGAGGCGAACACCGGCCGGTCGGCCTTGCCCCGGCCGTGCAACGGACGCCCGGGGACGTCCTCGTGGGTGACGACGGCGCGTACGCCGGGCATCTCCCGCGCGTGGGACGTGTCGATGGACACGATGCGCGCGTGCGCGTGCGGGGAGCGCAGCACGGCCGCCCACAGCAGGCCCTCGGCCCACAGGTCGGCCGCGTAGGGGAAGGTGCCCTCGGTCTTCGCGCGCGCGTCGGCGGGCTGGAGGGACACGCCGAGGCCGTGCGGGATCGGCTCGGGGGCCTGGGCGGCCGCCACGGTGGTCGTCGCGGTGGCTGCTTCGTTGCTCACGCCTGGCCTCCGTCCTGGCCCTGTCCGTACGCCGGGTCATGTGGGTGGGGCTGTGCCGGGTTCTCGAACGCCGACGCGTGGATGCCGCCCGCGCCCGGACCCGCCTGGTGAGGGATACGGGCCTCGTCGCCGTCCGTCTCAGCGTCGGCGGCGGCGTGCGCCTCGCGTTCGGCGACGACGTCCTGGACGGCCTGGAGGACGCCCCGGTAGCCGGAGCAGCGGCACAGGTTGCCGCACAGGGCCTGGCGGGCCTCCAGTTCCGACGGCGCGGGGTTGCCCTCCAGCAGGTCGTGCACGGTCATCGCCATGCCGGGCACGCAGAAACCGCACTGCACGGCCCCGCACCTGGCGAGCGCCCGCTGCACGTCCGAGGGCTGCCCGTCGACGGCCAAGCCCTCTACGGTGCGGATCTCGCTGCCCGCGGTGGTCACGGCGGGCACCAGGCAGGAGGCGACGAGACGGCCGTCCACCTGCACGTTGCAGGCCCCGCACTCGCCCTGCGAGCAGCCGTCCTTGGCGCCCGCGAGGCCGAGGCGCTCGCGCAGCACGTAGAGCAGCGACTCGCCGATCCAGGCGTCCGTGACGGGCCGCTCGGAGCCGTTGACGCGCAGCACGTAGGCGGCGAGGGGGTGTTCCTCGTGGAACGGCGGCGGGGCGTCCTCGGACGACGCCTCTACGACATCGGTGCCGGCAACGGCGTCAGTGACTGCATCGGCTACATCCGCTGCGTCGGCGACTGGGGCAGCGTCGGGAGCCGTGTCCGCCGTCGGCTCCGTTTCCGGCTCGGGGTCCTGTGAAGCGCCGTCGAGGGCGGCCTCGTGCGCGGCCCCGACGGGCTCGGCGGGCCCGGCGGGCTCAGAAAGCTCGTGAGCGGCCTCGTGGGCCCGCTCCGGATCTCCGGAAGCCTCGGCGACTCCCGTGGCCTCAGAGGGCCGTCCAGCGGCCTCCGCGGGGCCGTCCGGGGACACCGTGTACGCCTCGGCGGAGACCTCCGGGGCGAACGTCCCGGTGTGGCCGTGCTCATGCCCGTGCGCATGCTCGTGCCCGTGCTCCGGCGCGTGGCCGAACGCGGGTGCCTCCGTGGCCGCCTGGCCCTGGTGCGCGGCCGGGCCGGCCTCGTCCGTGGGCAGCGCCCACCCCTGGCCGGACGTGGCCGTCGGGTCGGTCGCCCAGGGCGCGGGCGCGCCGCCGGGCAGGGTGGCCGGGGGCGTGCCGCCCCACTGCTCGACCAGGGCCGACGTGGTGAACTCGCCCGACTCGTCGGGCAGGTCGCCGCCCGCGACGGGGATCGACCACTGGCCCGTCACGTCGTGACCGGGAGCGGGCGCGGACTGCGGTGCGCCCTGGGCCGCGGAGGTGTCGTCGAAGGACCACTGGCCGGTCGCGCCCGGGTGGTACGTGAACCGGTCGTCGCCCACCGTCTGCGGGGTGCCCTGCGGGGCGGGCCAGTCGCCGCCGCCGGCCGGGGCGGCCCAGGTTCCGGTGGTGTCCGGCTCGGGCGCCACCGCTATCTGCGGCGGCACGTAGCCGTGGCCCGGCGCGGCGAGCGGGCTGTCGCCGCGTCCGGCCAGGAGGGCGTCGATGCCGCCCTCGGGGAACTTCACGAAGGCGGTCGCGCCGTCGTCGTAGTCCCCCTGGGGCAGCGGGTCCCAGCGGCCGCCGCCCTGCGGCGCGCCCTGGACCTCCTCGGTCTCCTGGCCGTGGCCGTGTCCCTGCTGGTCGTCGGTCACGACAGCGCCCTCCCCAGTGCTCGTCGGGCCAGCGCGGCGACGGTGCGCCGCAGGTGCAGTACCGCGGGCGGAAGTTCCGGTACGGAGCCGTCCATGCCGGGCACCGGGTCGGGGATGCAGGCGGCGGCGACGTACTCCCCGAAGGCGGTCAGGGCCTCGGGGACGATGGTGCGGTTGTTGTCCCAGTCGATGAGCCGGGCGACCCACTGCTCGGCGTCCAGCGGCCGCAGCGGCATCGGCGCTATGGCCCCCACCGCGCACCGCACGCCGCGCCGGGCGGGGTCCAGGACCAGGGCCACGGAGGCGACCGCGCGGCCCGGTCCGGTGCGGCCGGTGGCCTTCAGGAAGACCTGCGGGGCGTGCAGCAGCGGCACGCGCACGTACCCGATGAGTTCGCCGCCGCGCAGCATCTCCATGCCGGCCAGCAGATGCGACACCGACATCTCGCGGCGGGCTCCGCCCGGGCCCGCGATGATCAGGGTGGCCTCCAGCGCGGCCAGCACGGGCAGCGCGTCGCCCGTGGGGGCGGCCGAGGCGATGTTGCCGCCCAGGGTGCCCGCGTTGCGGATCTGCGGCGGTCCCGCGGCGCGGGCGGCGGCGGCCAGCGCCGGGATGAGGGCGGCGAAGTCGGGGCGGCCCATGCGCGCGTGCGTGAGCCCGGCGCCGAGCAGCGCGTGCCCGTCCTGGTACTGCCAGCCGCGGATCTCGCTGATCCGGCCGAGGCCGACCAGCCCGGTGGGCCTGAGCTGCCCGGAGTTGACGGCGGCCATCAGGTCGGTGCCACCGGCCACCGGTACGGCCGCGGGCATGGCCGCCAGCGCCGCCACGGCCTCGTCCAGTGTCGTGGGCAGCGTGACGGCCTGCGCCGCCTGCGGTGCGTGCGTGCTCAAAACCGGCTGCCCCTTCCCGCTACCCCACCTGGTCCCACCTGTGCTGCCGTACGGTACGTGCTGACAGGGCGGACGTGGCAACTCTGGCACATCTTCGCAACACCCGAACGCGGGGGTCCGCCAGGAGACGTTCGCCCACCTCACCGCGCGGATGGCCCGTTTTCGTACGTCATCACCGGAGCGGGCGAATTGCCACCCTTCGGTGGTCCTGCCAGGGTTTATCCGTGACGTGTATGACGTGTATCCGGACGGACCGCGACTACCGGTTCGGGGGCGGGCCGTCGATCGGCCGCCCGAGGACACCGGGCCGCCGCTGCCACGGCCGGGGTCCGGACGGCGGCCGGTAGCCGACGCCCAGGGCGTCGAGGCGCGCGTAATGGGCCGTCATCCGCTCCTCGAAACCGGCGAAGTCCCGTTCCGCCGGGGCGGGCAGGGCGCTCCAGGCGACCTCGGCGAAGGCGGCGAGCCGGGGGAACGCCTGATAGTCCACGCGCGCGTGGTCCTCCATCACCTCGGTCCACAGGTTGGCCTGCGTGCCGAGCACGTGCGCCGCCTCCCGGGGCGTCAACTCGTCGGGAACGGGCTCGAACCGGTAGACGTCCTCCAGGGTGCGCACGTAGCCGATCGGCACCGGCTCGTCCGGACCCGGCGCCTGCCGGTGGTCCAGGTACACCTGCTGCTCGGGGCACATGACGACGTCGTGTCCCGCGCGCGCGGCGGCGATCCCGCCCGCGTACCCGCGCCAGGACGACACCGCCGCGCCCTCGGCGAGCCCGCCCTCCAGGATCTCGTCCCAGCCGATGAGCCGACGCCCGCGCGCGGAGAGCCACGTGTCGAAGTGGCCGATGAACCAGGACTGCAACTGGTCCTCGTCCGCGAGTCCGAGTTCCCGGATGCGGGCCTGTGCGGTGGGCGAGTGCCGCCACTGGTCCTTGGGGCATTCGTCGCCCCCGATGTGCACGAACTCCGACGGGAAGAGTTCGAGGACTTCCTCGAAGACCCCTTCGTAGAAGCGCAGGGTGTTGTCAGTGGGTGCGAGTACGTTCGGGTTGATCCCCCAGGTGTCCCAGACGGAGAGGGCGGTGTCCCCCTTGCTCGACGCGGTGTTGACGTCGGTGTTGCCGAGTTCCGGATACGCGGCGATCGCGGCCTGCGAGTGGCCGGGTACGTCGATTTCGGGGACGACGGCGATATGCCGCTCGGCGGCGTACGCGACGATCTCCCGGATGTCGTCCTGGGAGTAGTAGCCACCGTGCGGCTTCTCGTCCCAGAGCGGTGAGGCGCGGTGACCGAATTTCGTCCGTGCGCGCCAGGAACCGACCTCGGTGAGCCGGGGGTGCCGCCTGATCTCGACGCGCCAGCCCTGATCGTCCGTCAGATGGAAGTGGAAGACGTTGAGTTTGTGCGCCGCCATCAGGTCCAGGTAGCGCAGGACGCCTTCCTTGGGCATGAAGTGCCGGGCCACGTCGAGCATGAGGCCGCGCCACCGGAATCGGGGCGCGTCCTCGATCGTGACGTGCGGTACGGCCCAGGCGCGGTCGCGGCTCAGCGGGGCCCTGCGGTACGCGTCGGGGCCCAGGAGCTGCCGCAGCGTCTGAGCGCCCCGGAAGACACCGGCCGCGCTGCCGCCCTCGACGCGGACGCCGGTCGGGTCGCTGACGAGGCGGTACTCCTCGGGGCCGAGCTCGGGGTCCAGCCGGAGCCCGATGCCGGTGTCGCCGGTGTCGTCGGGCTGCCGCCCCTCGCGCAGCGGCAGGCCGGTGGCCTGCTGGAGGACGGCGCTCAGCCAGCGGCCGACGCCCTCCGTCCCGGGACCGGCGCAGAGCCGGGAGTCCCCTGTCAGCCGTACCTCGCCAAAACCGGCGACGACCCGGCGGGGCGCCGGAATGAGTGACGTCATGGTCAGTCCTTAACCGCTCCGCCCAGCCCGGAGACCAGTCGTCGCTGTACGAGTACGAAGAACACCAGCACCGGAATCGTCATCACCGTGGAGCCCGCCATCACGCCGCCCCAGTCCGGGTCGTCCGGCTTGTAGAAGACCAGGAGAGCCATCGGCAGCGTCGACTGGGAAGTGTCGCTGATGATGAAGGACTTGGCGAAGAGGAAGTCGTTCCAGGCGGAGATGAAGGAAAACACGCTCGTGGCCACCAGCCCCGGCAGGACGAGCGGAAAAAGGATCTGCCACAGAAAGCGTCCGCGGCTCGCCCCGTCGAGGTACGCGGCCTCCTCCAGCGCCTCCGGAACCGCTTTCACGAACCCCCTCAGCATCCAGATCGCGAAGGGCAGCGAGAAGGCGATGTGGGGCAGGATCAGCGACCCCAGGGTGTTCAACTGGCCGAAGTCCCGCATGAGGAAGAACAAGGGGATCGTCAGGGCCTCCACCGGCACCATCTGAGCCACCAGGAACATGATCAGCAGGGTGGTCCGGAAGCGGAACCGGAATCGGGTCACGGCGGTCGCGGCGAGAAACGCGATCACTCCGGAGGCGATCACCACCGCGCCCGCGACGACAAGACTGTTGAGGAAGTAACGGCCGAATTCCTGCTGCCCGAACACCCGCCGGAAGGAATCCAGCGAGGGCGCGAGCGTCCATGGCCGCGGCGCGTCGGACTCGATCTCCCCGGCCGGTTTGAAGGCGCTGAGCACCATCCAGTAGAGCGGGAACGCGACGACGGCCGCGACCAGCAGCGCGCCCGCCTCGGCGGCGAGCCGCCCGGGACGGGCCACAAGGCCCCGCAGCGCGTTCACAGTTCCTCCCCCTGCCCGCGCAGCAGCCGCAGGTACCCGAGCGTGACGGCGAGCAGGATCAGCAGCATCACGACGCCGATCGCCGAGCCGAGGCCGTACTGCGAGGACGCGAAGGCCTGTTGGTAGGCGTAGACGTTCAGGACGAGGTTCTGCCCGGCGATGCCTCCGCCGTTCGTCATGACGTAGATCTGGGTGAAGACCTTGAAGTCCCAGATGACCGACTGGATGGTGACGACCACGAGGATCGGCCGCAGCAGCGGCGCGAGCACGGACCGCCAGATCCGCCACTGCGAAGCGCCGTCGAGCGCGGCGGCCTCCAGCACCTCCGTCGGGACGGCGCGGATCCCGGCGTAGACGGTGACCATCACGAACGGGAACGAGCACCACACCACTTCGAGCAGCACGAGGAGGAAGGCGCTGTAACGGCCGTACGTCCACGAGTGGTCGCCGAGGCCCAGCATCCGGTTGACGGGCCCGAAGTCGGGGTCGAACAGCAGCAGCCAGACCGTGGAACCGGTGACCGCCGGAGTAGCCCACGCGCCCAGCGCGGCCAGCATCAGCGCGAGCCGAGGCACGGCACGCACGCGCGTGAGCAGCACGGCGAGCGCACAGCCGACGGCGAGCGTGGACACCACACAGGCCCCCGCGAACACGACCGTCGACAGCAACACCTGCCAGAACTGCCCGTCCGAGAAGACGTCGACGTAGTTCCCGACCCCCCGAAACACCGTCGGCTGCCCACCACTGACCTGCGCCTGGGTGTACTTGAACAGCGATATCAGCCCAAGCTGATAAACGGGATAAGCGAGCAGGGCAGCGAGTACGACGAGGGCGGGTGCGAGATACAACCAGGGTGCACTGCGACCCCCCAAGGGGCGCGGGGCTGTGTTGAATCTGCGGCTACCGCCGCGTGGGCGCGACCAGCCACGGCCGGCCCGCAGCCGCAAACGCTCCCCAGCCCCCGATTCAATAGGCGCCGTCACCCGGCGGAGCCAAACGCCGCGTCCATCTTCTTGGCCGCCTCGGTGGAAGCAGCCGCAACCCCCTCCTTGCCGCTGACGACCTCCTGGAACATGGTCGGCAGGACGAGGGACGAGTCGATCTGCGACCACGCGGGCGAGGCGGGCACGAACTTCGTCCCGGCAGCCAGCGTCCGCACGAACGGCTTCACGAACGGCTCCCGCGCGGCAGCCTGCTCACGGACGTCCGTGAACGTCGGCAGAAACCCCATCGCGTCGAACAGCGACGCCTGCGTCTTCTTGGCGGCGAGGGCCTCCATCAGCTCGACGGCGAGCGTCCGGTGCGTGGTGCTCTTCAGGACGCCGATGTTGTTGCCGCCCGCGAAGGCCGGCGCGACCGACCCGGACGTGACGCCGGGCAGCGGGACGACCGCGTACTTGCCCTTCACCGCGCCCGCCTCCACCGCCGTGTGGCTGAAGTCGCCGCCGATCGCCATGCCCGCCTTGCCGGCCGCGAACGCGCTGATGGTGTCGTTGCCGCCCATGCCTGCGCACTTGGCGGCGGGACAGTTGTCGTCGGAGAAGAGCGAGGTGTACGCGGTGATGCCGGTGCGGGCGTCCGCGCTGTCGATGGCGGAGGCGTACGAGCCGTTCTTGCCGTCGGCGAGTTCGCCGCCGTTGGCCCACACGAACGGCAGCGCGCCGTAGGTGTACGCGCCGCCGACGACCAGGCCGTACAGGTCCGGCTTGGCGGCGCGGATCCTGCGGGCGGTGGCGGCCAGTTCGTCCATGGTCTTCGGGACGTCCAGGCCGAGTGCCTCGAAGACGTCCGTGCGGTAGTAGAGGGCGCGGACGCCGACGTAGAAGGGGGCGCCGTAGACCTTGCCGTCGACGGTGACGGACTGTCTGGCGGTCGGGTCGGTGTCCTTGGCCTCGCTCCAGTCGCCGAAGTCCTCGGTGACGTCGAGGAGTCCGCCGTCATGGACGTAACCGGCCGTGTCGGTGTTGCCGTACTCCATGACGTCCGGGGCGGACTTCGGGTCGTTGAAGGCGGCCTTGACGCGCTGGGCGCGGGTGTCGATCGGGATGTACTCGACGTCGACCTTCGCGCCGTCGTGGGCCTTCTCGAAGGCGGCGACGACCGAGTCGACGACCTGTTCCTTCGGCTTGTTGCCGACCTCCTGGAAGAGCCAGACACGCAGGGTGCCCGTCTTCGCGTCCGTGTCGGAAGAGGAGTTGCCGGACGTCTGGGGGGCGCAGGCGGTGGCGACCAGGGCGGCGGCCGCGAGCACGGCCAGTCGGGTGGGGAGCCTGGTGGGGAGCTTCATCGGGCGATCCTCCGAGCGAGCGAGCGTTGCGCCATGTGCAATGACTGTTTTGCTCTGCACAACACACCGGAGGCTAGGGACTACATGAACACGACGACAAGAGGCCTCAACCACTCTGTGACCACTTGACGCACCCCACGCAACGACAGAAGACGCCAGAACACGCCAGAAGACGCCAAAAGCCCCCGCTGCGCGTCAGGCGCCGCAGCGGGGGCTTTCGAACAGGGCTACTTCTTGTCGCCGCCCTTGCCCTTGTCGTCGCCGCCCGCGCCCATGGACTCGAAGATCTCCTTGCACATCGGGCACACCGGATACTTCTTCGGATCGCGGCCGGGCACCCAGACCTTGCCGCAGAGCGCCACGACGGGCGTGCCGTCCAGGGCGCTCGCCATGATCTTGTCCTTCTGGACGTAGTGAGCGAAGCGCTCGTGGTCCCCGTCGCCGTGCGACACCTGCGGCGTCGGCTCCACGAGGGTCCCCGTCCCAGTGCCTCGCTGGGGCTGGGTCTCAGGCTCAAGAGTGCTCATGCCGTCCAGGGTACTGAAGCCGCGCACCGAAACTCACCCGCGTCAGAAGCTCGCGGACGTCACTCGCGGGCATCACTCACCGGCGTCACTCGCCGCGTCAGTTGAGCGAGGCGTCGTCCGGGTACGTCGCCACCATCGCCAGTTCGCTGCGCTGGCGGCGCAGCACCTCGCGCCAGAGCCGCTCCGGGCACGGGCAGGAGACGTCGCCGGGCTCGGAGTCCACGACGTACCAGGCGCCGTCCACCAGTTCGTCCTGCAACTGGCCGGGGCCCCAGCCGGCGTATCCGGCGAAGATCCGCAGGGAGCCGAGGGCCGGGGCGAGGAGCTGCGGCGGGGCCTCCAGGTCGACGAGGCCGATCGCGCCGTGCACCCGCCGCCAGCCCAGCGGGGTCCCGTCGACGGCCGGGCCGCCCGGGATGACGGCGACCCCGAGGGCGGAGTCGAGGGACACCGGGCCGCCCTGGAAGACGACGCCGGGTTCGCCGGTGAAGTCCGCCCAGCCCTCCAGGATGTCGCTCACGCCCACCGGGGTGGGCCGGTTGAGGACGACGCCGAGGGAGCCCTTCTCGTCGTGGTCGAGAAGCAGCACCACCGCGCGGTCGAAGTTCGGGTCCGCCAGGGCGGGCGTTGCCACGAGCAGCCGTCCTGTGAGCGAGGACACCTCGGTCATGCCAGACATGATCCCGCACATTCCCGGGAAGTGGGGAGGCAATGCGGGCATCGGAAGGCGCGGCAGGTCGGGCGCACGGGGGCGGTCGGGGCGCACGGACGAAGGGGGACGGCCGGTGGTGACCCCCCGTGCCCGCCGGGGAACGGTTCGTGTTGTGACAGGGCTATGACGATCCCGGGTCGCCCGTGGGCTTACGGGACAGGGGGCGACGGCGATTACTCTGTCTCATCTGGCCACTGCCCCGACCCGAGGCCGACTCAAGGCCGACCCGAGGCCGATTCAAGGCCCGCTGCCCCATCCACCATCCATGGAACGCGAGATACATGACCGTCAACGGCTCTGACGACGTACTGCTTGTCCACGGCGGAACCCCGCTCGAGGGCGAGATCCGTGTCCGCGGTGCGAAGAACCTCGTACCCAAGGCCATGGTCGCCGCCCTGCTGGGCAGTGAGCCGAGCCGGCTGCGCAACGTTCCGGACATTCGTGACGTGCGGGTCGTGCGCGGCCTGCTGCAACTGCACGGGGTGACGGTCCGTCCGGGCGAGGAGCCGGGCGAGCTGGTGCTCGACCCGACCTACGTGGAGAGCGCCAACGTCGCCGACATCGACGCCCACGCGGGCTCCAGCCGGATCCCGATCCTGTTCTGCGGGCCGCTGCTGCACCGCCTCGGGCACGCGTTCATCCCGGGTCTGGGCGGCTGCGACATCGGCGGCCGGCCGATCGACTTCCACTTCGACGTGCTGCGGCAGTTCGGCGCGAAGATCGAGAAGCGCGAGGACGGCCAGTACCTGGAGGCCCCGCAGCGGCTGCGCGGCACGAAGATCGTGCTGCCGTACCCGTCGGTCGGCGCGACCGAGCAGGTGCTGCTGACGGCCGTCCTGGCCGAGGGCGTCACCGAGCTGGCGAACGCGGCGGTGGAGCCGGAGATCGAGGACCTCATCTGCGTCCTGCAGAAGATGGGCGCCATCATCGCGATGGACACCGACCGCACCATCCGCATCACCGGTGTGGACAAGCTCGGCGGCTACAACCACGCGGCCCTCTCGGACCGGCTGGAGGCCGCCTCCTGGGCGAGCGCGGCGCTGGCGACCGAGGGCAACATCTACGTCCGCGGCGCCCAGCAGCGCTCGATGATGACGTTCCTGAACACCTACCGCAAGGTGGGCGGCGCCTTCGAGATCGACGACGAGGGCATCCGCTTCTGGCACCCCGGCGGCCAGTTGAAGTCGATCGCGCTGGAGACGGACGTCCACCCCGGTTTCCAGACCGACTGGCAGCAGCCCCTGGTGGTCGCGCTGACCCAGGCCACGGGCCTGTCGATCATCCACGAGACGGTCTACGAGTCCCGCCTCGGCTTCACCTCCGCGCTCAACCAGATGGGCGCCCACATCCAGCTCTACCGCGAGTGCCTGGGCGGCTCGAACTGCCGCTTCGGCCAGCGCAACTTCCTGCACTCGGCGGTCGTCTCCGGCCCCACCAAGCTCCAGGGCGCCGACCTGGTCATCCCCGACCTGCGCGGCGGCTTCTCGTACCTGATCGCCGCCCTCGCGGCCCAGGGCACCTCCCGCGTCCACGGCATCGACCTCATCAACCGCGGCTACGAGAACTTCATGGAAAAGCTCGTGGAACTGGGCGCAAAGGTAGAACTCCCGGGCAAGGCACTCGGCTAGCCCGTCGGTAAGCGCAACCACGAGGGGGCGGCACCCGAAGTCCGGGTGCCGCCCCCTCGTATTGCCCACGGCGCCGCATCACCCACGGCGCTTTCAAGCGAAGCGTTACTTGCCCTTGGCGGCTTCCTTGAGCTTCGAGCCCGCGGAGACCTTGACGCTGTAGCCGGCCGGGATCTGGATCGGGTCGCCGGTCTGCGGGTTGCGCGCGGTGCGAGCGGCACGGTGGGTGCGCTCGAAGGTCAGGAAGCCGGGGATGGTGACCTTCTCGTCGCCCTTGGAGACGATGTCGCCGACGACCTCGGCGAACGCGGCCAGCACTGCGTCGGCGTCCTTGCGGGTCACCTCGGCGCGGTCGGCCAGCGCGGCCACCAGCTCACTGCGGTTCATGTTGTTACTCCCGTGTTCTTCTTGCCGTTGAGGCGTGCCACGCGGCGGAGCCGCCTGTGGGGCACAGCGAAGTCGTTGTGCTCGCGCCCAGGGACGCATCCTGCCCCTACCAGCGGCGGGAAAGCCAATCCGGCACCCGCTCGGAGTGGTGGGACAACCCTTGTGTGTCACGCGAGAGCGCTTAGCTCGGGCGCAACCCTAGAGTGCCGCTCACGGCGCGACGTTCCGCGACGCGCCGTCGCGAAGGCTGCCGTGGCGATCCTCACAACCCTCGCGAAACACTCGCGACAGCACTCGCGCCACCCACAGCCCCCGCGTCCTGCGTAGAGAGCCTGCGTGTCAGAGCCTACGAGGCCGACGCGCCGACCGCCTTCGCGGCCTCCCGCACCGCGCCCGCGACCGCGCCGGCGACCTTGTCGTTGAAGACGCTCGGGATGATGTAGTTCGCGTTCAGCTCGTCGTCGCTGACGACCTCGGACAGGGCCTTTGCAGCCGCCAGCATCATGTCGGTGTTGACCGTGCGGGACTGCGCGTCCAGCAGGCCGCGGAAGACACCCGGGAAGACCAGCACGTTGTTGATCTGGTTGGGGAAGTCGGAGCGGCCGGTGGCCACGACCGCGGCCGTCTGGCGGGCGATCGCCGGGTCAACCTCGGGGTCCGGGTTCGCGAGTGCGAACACGATCGCGTCGTCGGCCATCGCGGCCACGTCGGTGCCGTCGAGGACGTTCGGGGCGGAGACGCCGATGAAGACGTCCGCGCCGCGCACGGCCTCCTTCAGGGTGCCGGTGAGGCTCTCGGGGTTGGTGTTGTCGGCGATCCAGCGCAGCGCCGAGTCCTGGGCCGCGTCGACGAGGTCCGCGCGGTCCGCGTGGACGACGCCGTGGATGTCGGCGACGACCGCGTTCTTCACGCCGGCCGCGAGCAGCAGCTTGAGGATGGCCGTGCCGGCGGCGCCCGCGCCGGACATGACGACCCGGACGTCCCCGATGCCCTTGCCCACGACACGCAGGGCGTTCGTGAGGGAGGCGAGGACGACGATCGCGGTGCCGTGCTGGTCGTCGTGGAAGACGGGGATGTCGAGGGCCTCGCGCAGCCGGGCCTCGATCTCGAAGCAGCGCGGGGCCGAGATGTCCTCGAGGTTGATGCCCGCGAAGCCCGGGGCGATCGCCTTGACGATCGCGACGATCTCGTCGGTGTCCTGGGTGTCCAGGCACAGCGGCCAGGCGTCGATGCCGGCGAACCGCTTGAAGAGGGCCGCCTTGCCCTCCATCACCGGCAGGGCGGCCTTGGGGCCGATGTTGCCCAGGCCCAGCACGGCCGAGCCGTCCGTCACGACCGCAACGGAGTTGCGCTTGATGGTGAGGCGGCGGGCGTCCTCGGGGTTCTCGGCGATCGCCATGCAGACGCGGGCCACACCCGGCGTGTAGATCATCGAGAGATCGTCACGGTTGCGGATGGGGTGCTTGGACTGCATCTCGATCTTGCCGCCGAGGTGCATCAGGAACGTACGGTCGGAGACCTTGCCGAGGGTGACGCCCTCGATGCCGCGCAGTTGCTCGACGATCTCGTCGGCGTGGGCGGTGGAGGTGGCCGCGATGGTGACGTCGATGCGGAGCTTCTCGTGCCCGGAGGCGGTGACGTCGAGGCCGGTGACCGAGCCTCCGTGGGACTCGACGGCTCCGGTGAGCTGGGAGACCGCGGTTCCGCTCGCGGGCACCTCCAGCCGGACCGTCATCGAGTAGGAGACGCTGGGCGCCGTTGCCATGGCCGACTTCCTCTGCACTGCTGGGTGGGTCGCGGGTTTGCCGTCCGATCGTCGCACCTACCCCCGAGTACGTGGTAGCCGCCCTGGTATTGCGGACGTTTTGTTCACGGCACGGAAAGTCACTGCGACTTCGGAAAACGACTTCCACCATACGAGAGTCGGCCGGGCAACGAAAGAGGCCCACGTCACTGATGTGACGTGGGCCTCTCTCACGTAGGTGACACCGACCCGCCATGCTCGCCTCGCGGCAAGTGGTCGCTCGTAGCGACGAAGGTTGAGCCCGGGGGCTTGGATCGAGCCGGTGTCACGACCAGGCTAACAAACGGATCGCCGAACGCCATTCCCGTCCGGCCCCTTCACAGGAAACAGTCGGCTCCCGAGGAACATGTCAGTCCCTGAGGAGGTCGGGGACGCCGTTCGCGTCCGGTTCGTCGCGGTCCCCGGAGACGACCGTGAGCTGCTGGGTGGCCCGGGTGAGGGCCACGTACAGCACGCGCAGGCCGGCCGGGCTCTCGTCGGCGATCTCCGCCGGGGAGACGACGACCGTGGCGTCGTACTCCAGGCCCTTGGCCTCCAGGCTGCCGAGGGCCACCACGCGGTCGCCGAGCCCGGCGAGCCAGCGCCTGGCCTCCTCGCGGCGGTTCATGGCGACGACGACGCCGACGGTGCCGTCGACCTGGTCGAGGAGCCGGGCGGCCTCGGTCCGGACGGCCGACGCCAGGGTCGCGGGTGCGGTCACGGCCGCGAAGCGGGGCACGACGCCCGTCGACCTGACCGCCGACGGGGACTCGGCGCCCGGCATGGCCAGCGCCAGCACCTTGGCGGCCAGCTCGGCGATCTCGGCCGGGTTGCGGTAGTTCACGGTGAGCTGGAAGCGGCGGCGGGGGCGGGTGCCGAGGGCCTCGTCGCGGGCCTCGGCGGCCTCGTCGGGGTCGGACCAGGAGGACTGGGCCGGGTCGCCGACGACCGTCCAGGTGGCGTGCCGGCCGCGGCGGCCGACCATCCGCCACTGCATCGGGGTGAGGTCCTGCGCCTCGTCGACGATGACGTGCGCGTACTCGGTGCGCTCCTGCGCGAGCCGCTCGGCGCGCTCGCGCTGCGACTCCTCGCGCACCGGCATCAGCTCGTCCAGGCCGGTGAGGTGGTCCAGCGGGTCGAGTTCGCGGCGCTTCTTCGGGCGCAGCGGCGCGCCGAGGATCGACTCGAGTTCGTCCAGCATGGCGATGTCGTGCACCGAGCGGCCGTCCCGCTTGAGGGCGCGGGCGACCTTGCGGACCTCGCCGGGGTTGAGGATGCGTCTCGCCCAGCGGCCGAGCCGCCGTTCGTCGGCCATGGCGGCCAGCACGGCCTGCGGGGTCAGCTCGGGCCACCAGGCGTCGAGGAAGGCGATGAAGGCGTCCTCGGTGGTGACGTCCTCGTCGAAGGAGGAGCGCAGCTCGGCGGCGAGTTCGGGGTCGGTGTGCCGGCCGGCCGCGCCGGAGCGCTCCCACAGGGCGTCCAGGAGCAGCTTGCGGGCGCGCGGGCGCAGCAGGTTGACCGGGGCGGTGCCGCTGAGGGCGTTCTGCCGGACCCGGTCCAGGTCGGCGGCCTCCAGCTCCAGCCGGCGCCCGAAGGCGACGACCCGCAGCCGGGTGGGCGTGCCGCTGGCGGCCGGGGGCTCGTCGAAGCTCAACTGGCCCGCGCCGCTCCGGCCCGCGGGCCGGCCGCCGGTGCCGGACTCCAGCGCTCCGCGTGCGGCCTTGCGCAGCACCTTCAGCATCCGGTACGAGCCCTTGGCGCGGGCGACGGCCGGGGAGTCGTACAGGGTGGCCTCCGCGCCGTCGACGAGGGAGCCGATGGCGCGGATGGCGACCTGACCCTCCTCGCCGAGGGACGGCAGCACGCCCTCGGTGTACGCGACGAGCAGCGGGGTGGGCGAGACGATGAGGATGCCGCCCGCGTACCGCCGCCGGTCCTGGTAGAGGAGGTAGGCCGCGCGGTGCAGGGCGACGGCCGTCTTGCCGGTCCCCGGGCCGCCCTCGACGTACGTCACGGAGGCGGCGGGGGCGCGGATGACCAGGTCCTGTTCGGCCTGGATGGAGGCGACGATGTCCCGCATGGTGTGGCTGCGGGCCTGTCCGAGGGCGGCCATCAGCGCGCCGTCGCCGATGACGGCGAGTTCGTCGCCGGCCAGGGACGCCTTCAGCTCGGGACGCATCAGGTCGTCCTCGACGCCGAGGACGCGGCGGCCCTTGGAGCGGATCACCCTGCGCCGTACGACCCGCCCCGGGTCGACCGGGGTGGAGCGGTAGAAGGGTGCCGCGGCGGGCGCCCGCCAGTCGATGACGAGCGGGGCGTAGTCGGAGTCGAGGACGCCGATCCGGCCGATGTGGAGCGTCTCGGCGATGTCGGCGGTGTCGTCGGGCCGGACCGAGCCCTCCGCGGGTTCGACGGCCGTGTAGGCGCCGTCGGGGCCCTTCTTGCCGTCCTTCCCGAGGAGCAGGTCGATCCGCCCGAACAGGAAGTCCTCGAACTCGTTGTTGAGCCGATTGAGGTGGACGCCGGCGCGGAACACCTGCGCGTCCCGCTCGGCGAGAGCGCCGGGCGTGCCGACCTGGCCGCGCTTGGCCGCGTCGTTCATGAGGAACTCGGCCTCGTGGATCTTCTCCTCGAGCCGGTGGTACACCCGGTCGAGGTGTTCCTGTTCGACGCTGATCTCGCGGTCCCGTACCGAATCCGGCGTCATGTGCCGGACCGATCCGACCGCGGTTTCCTGCTGAGCCTGAGCGGCCACCGGGCCCCCTTCTGACGTGCTGGGCAGCCGTCAACCGTACGCGAAGGGGACCCGCTCTAGCTACGCGTCGACCTGGACGATCTTCTTGCCGTCGAAGGTCATGATCTCGAAGTGGTCGATCTCGTCCGGGGCGAAGGCCGCGCCGCCCACCACGTAGAGCGGGTTCTTGGCCTGCTCGGTCGTGGCGTTCGGGATGCCGTAGCCCTGCGGCGGGACCGCCCAGGAGGAGACCGTCTCGCGCTCGCCGTTCTTGCCGACGGCGATGAGCGAGCACTTCTCGGGGCCCGTCACGTTCTTCAGTTCGACGCCGATCTCCGTGCCCCAGGCCTTCTGGCCCATGGCGACGGTCGCCGTCGCCTTGGAGGTGGAGTCGGTCGCGGTGACCCGGTCGGAGAGCGTCTCGAAGGTCGACTTGGCAGAGCTTGCCGACTTGACGGCGCTCGCCTCGGTCCCCTTGGTGCCGCTGTCGCCGCCGGTCGCCGCCAGCACGGTGAGCGGGCCGCCGATGATCAGCGCGGCCGCGGCCGCCACCAGGAAGAACGAGCGGCGGCGCTTCACCGCGCGGCGCTCGGACACCTCGTCGACCAGCCGTTCCGCGAGGCGCGGGCTGGGGCGGGCGGACAGGGACTCGCCGATCGCGGGCGTGCCGGTGCCCGGCAGGTCCGCGAGGGCGGCCAGCATGGGCTCCATGCCGGCGAGCTCGTCGAGCTGCTGGGCGCACCATTCGCAGCCCGCGAGATGCATCTCGAAGGCGGTCGCCTCGGCGTCGTCGAGGATGCCCAGGGCGTAGGCGCCGACGGTCTCGTGTTCACTGGGGCTCGGAGATCCCACTGATCCCTGCATGGGACCAGACATACCCGAACCACCCGCGCCGAATCCCCCGTAACCGCTCATCACGCCGTCACCCCACGCTCTTCCAGAGCCAGCTTCATCGACCGCAGGGCATAGAAGACCCGAGAGCGAACGGTGCCGCTGGGTATGCCCAGCGTCTCGGCAGCCTCGTTGACGGTACGCCCCTTGAAGTACGTCTCGACGAGCACCTCCCGGTGGGCCGGGGTCAGGTCGTCGAGAGCGTCGGACAGGGTCATCAGCCACAGCGCCTTGTCGATCTCGTCCTCCGCAGGAATGACCTCCAGCGGCGACGGGTCGACCTCCTGCGGCCGGGCCTGCCGGCTGCGGTGGCCGTCGATGACGATGCGACGTGCGACCGTCACCAGCCAGGGGCGTACCGATCCGGTCGCCCGATTGAGCTGACCGGCGTTCTTCCAGGCACGGATGAGCGTCTCTTGTACGACGTCCTCGGCACGCTGCCGGTCTCCGGCAACCAGGCGCAGGACATACGCAAGCAAAGGTCCGGCATGCTCCCGATACAGAGCACGCATCAGCTCCTCGTCAGGCTCCGAGGGCTGGGACATGCGATGTCGGGCCCTCGATCCACGTTCATTGGCCACGGCCGCATCCTTGCGCACGCCCACCTCCGGTGTCCGGGGGTTCCCCCAGTCGGTCGCTCGATGACGGGTACGCAAGCGGAGTGACGGATGTTCAAAGCGAGGCGACAGTTTTCTTCGGGGTGTCATGACGAGGGGGACATGGCGGCACATTCCCACCCCGCTTTCTTTACATTTCCGCCACACCGACAAGATCTCGCCGACTGCCCGAGACGTGACGCGAGTAAACGACGTGTAATCGAAATCACTTCGACCGCCGACCTGGCCCGCCCTCACGAAAGCCGCATACCAGACAGGGCAGTTGAGGGACCGTCGAGCGGCTCACCCGCGCGCGAGTGCCGCCGCGCGCCGCCGGTGCCGCGCGACCCGCTCCCGGTTCCCGCAGACCTCACTGGAACACCAGCGCCTGCGGTGTCCCCGGGACGTGTCGACGTACACGATCGGGCAGTTGTCCCCCGCGCACTGCCGCAGCCCGGCCCGCACGACGGGATCGGTGAGCAGTTCCACCGCGTCCCGGGCCACGGCGGCGAGCAGCGCGGCACACTCCGGCGGCCCGTCCAACGCCCGCACGAGCGCCCCGTCTTCGCCGCGTACGGCACGGGGGGTCGGGGGCGCGGCGCGGGCGACGTCGTTGACCCGCGCGAGGGCGAGGTCGTACCCCCCGGCATCGCCGCGGACCAGCCACCCGTGCACCAACCGTCCGACGTCCCGCCGCAGTTCCCGGAAGGCCGGCGGCCAGGTCCCGTCGGCATGGGCGAGCGGGGTGCCCGGCGGGACGAGCCCGCACCCCCGGATCCACACCCCCAACGGCCCGACGGCATCAAGCCGTTCGAAGGGATGCGCGGTCGCCAGCAGATCAAGACAGACCCGCCCGGCATCGAACCGAAGCTCATCCATACCTTTCACACTGCCAGCGAAGGGCTCTAATCACCAGCCCGATTAACCAGCCCGTCTGGGGGTCCCCCCTCTGGGGGAGTTTGAGGACGAGGCCCGTTCAGGGCCGAAGCGGGGGTCTGGGGGCGCAGCCCCCAGGGATGGGTACGGGTAGGGGCGGCGGGGGCGAAACACGCTTACGCGTCCGCGTACTTCGCATCGGCGGCGGGATCGAGCGCCAGCCGATACCCCCGCTTCACCACCGTCTGGATCAACTTCGGCGCCCCGAGCGCGGTCCGCAGCCGAGCCATCGCCGTCTCGACGGCATGCTCGTCCCGCCCCGCACCCGGCAACACCCGCAGCAGATCGGCGCGCGGCACGACCCACCCCGGCCGCCGCGCCAGCGCCCGCAGCAGGGACATCCCGGCCGGCGGCACCGGCTTCAGGCACCCGTCCACCAGCACCGCGTGCCCCCGGATCTCCATCCGGCGCCCGGCGACCGGCAGCGCCCGCGCCCGCGACGGCAGTTCCCGGCACAGCAACTGCACGAGCGGCCCGAGCCGGAACCGCTCCGGGGCGACGGTGTCCACGCCCCGCGCCTGCAACGGCAGCGCGGTGACCGGCCCGACGCAGGCGGGCAGCACGTCGTGCTGGAGGGCGGCGAGCAGTTCGGGCAGCAGCCCGCGCTCTTCCGCCCGCGACAGCAGGGACGCGGCGGCGGGCGCGCTGGTGAAGGTGACGGCGTCCAGTCCGCGGGAGACGGCGGCGTCGAGGAGCCGGTCGAGCGGGGCGATGTCCTCCGGCGGCATCCACCGGTAGACGGGCACCCCCACGACCTCCGCGCCCGCGACCCGCAGCGACTCGACGAACCCCGGCAGCGGCTCGCCGTGCAGTTGGACGGCGACCCGGCGGCCCTCGACGCCCTCCTCCAGCAGCCGGTCGAGGACCTCGGCCATGGACTCGCTGGACGGCGACCACTCCTCTGTCAGCCCCGCCGCCCGGATGGCGCCCTTGACCTTGGGCCCGCGGGCCAGCAGCTCGACGCCGCCGAGCCGGTCGAGCAGCCGCTCGCCGAGCCCCCAGCCGTCGGCGGCCTCGACCCAGCCGCGGAAGCCGATGGCCGTGGTGGCGACGACGACGTCCGGCGCGCGGTCGATGAGGCCCTGGGTGGCGGCGAGCAGTTCGCCGTCGTCGGCGAGCTGCACGATGCGCAGGGCGGGCGCGTGCAGCACCGCCGCCCCACGCCGCTGGAGCAGCGCGCCGAGCTCCTCGGCCCGGCGCGCGGCCGTCACGCCCACGGTGAAGCCCGCGAGGGGCCCGTGTTCGACGGCGGTCTCGGGCCCGGTGTCCGGTCGTTGCTGTTCCTGGTGCATACCACTCGTCCCACGCTCTGGCTCGCACTGCATGGACCTACATGCCGAGCGAGCCTGTCAACGGTGCATGACAGGCTCGGTTCGACTTCATGTCGCTAGTGTTACGTCACACCTCGGCATAGCTGAGCTGCGGCTCGGCCTGCGACGCGGTACCGGCGGCGGTGACACGGCCGGCGGCCGGGCGGCGAAGGTATACGGCCCAGGTGACCACGAAGCACACCGCGTAGAAGGCGAGGAAGGCGACGAACGCGCCGGTCCCGGAGCCGTAGGAGAGGAAGGACTGCCGGAAGGCCAGGTTGATGCCGACCCCGCCGAGCGCGCCGACCGCCCCGATGAGCCCCATGGACGCGCCGGACAGCCGACGCCCGTAGCGGGCCGCCTCCTCGCCCGTCAGCCCCTTGGCGACCGCCTTCGCCTGGAAGATGCCGGGGATCATCTTGTACGTCGACCCGTTGCCGAGCCCGGTGAGGACGAACAGCACCACGAAGACGGCGACGAACAGCGGCAGCGACTTCTGCATGCTGGCGAAGACCAGGACGGCGGTGGCGGCGGCCATGCCGACGTAGTTGTACAGGGTGATGCGGGCGCCGCCGTAGCGGTCGGCGAGCCAGCCGCCGACCGGCCGGATGAGGGAGCCGAGCAGCGGGCCGATGAAGGTGAGGTAGGCGGCCTGGAGGGGCGTCCGGCCGAACTGGTTGGTGAGCACCTGGCCGAAGGCGAAGGAGTACCCGATGAACGAGCCGAACGTCCCGACGTACAGGAACGACATGATCCAGGTGTGGCGGTCCTTCGCCGCGTCGACGGCGGCGCCGGTGTCGTTCCGCACGGCCGCGAGGTTGTCCATGAACAGCGCGGCGAGGGTCGCGGCGACGACGATCAGCGGGATGTAGATCCCGAGCAGCACGCGCGGCCCGCCGCTCGCCCCGATGACGCCGAGGGCGATGAGCTGGATCACCGGCACGCCGATGTTGCCGCCGCCCGCGTTGAGCCCGAGCGCCCAGCCCTTCTTGCGGAGCGGGAAGAAGGCGTTGATGTTGGTCATGGAGGAGGCGAAGTTGCCGCCGCCGATGCCCGCGAGCAGCCCGACCAGCAGGAACGTACCGAAGGAGGTCCCGGGTTCCATCACCGTGAACGCGGCGACGGTGGGGATCAGCAGGAGGGCGGCGGAGACGATCGTCCAGTTCCGGCCGCCGAAGACCGCGACGGCGAAGGTGTACGGCACCCGCACGACGGCCCCGACCAGCGTCACCATCGACGTCAGCAGGAACTTGTCGGCCGGGGTGAGGCCGTACTCCGGGCCCATGAAGAGCACCAGCACGGACCACATGGTCCAGACCGAGAAGCCGATGTGCTCGGACAGGACGGAGAAGAGCAGGTTGCGGCGGGCGATCCGCTCGCCCTTCGCGTTCCAGAAGACCTCGTCCTCCGGGTCCCACTCCTCGATCCAGCGGCTCCCCTTCCTCTTCGTACTGCTGGTGGGGGACGGGGGTGCGGGGGCTGTGTTCGGGGCTGTCATGACGCCTCCACGATGGTCCGGGACTCGGGTAGTCCCGAAGGTAGGGAGAGCGCGTTACCGGGCTGTGCCTGCGGGTGACCGGAAAGGAACGTTGCTCTCACCTTGCGCCGCGGCCCGGTGAGAGGTTCCGGGACGAACTCAGCGCGGGGGTGCCTGCCCGTAGGGGTTGGGGGCCTGGGGCGGGTACGGCTGGGACGGGTGGGGCTGGGGTTGGGGGTGAGGGTACTGCTGCGGGTACTGCTGGGGATACGGCTGCTGCTGGTACGGCGGCTGCTGCGGGTAGGCCTGGTGCTGCTGCGGGTGTCCGTACCCGCCGCCGTACGGGTGCTGACCGTGGGGAGGGGCGGGGTACTGGCCGTATCCGGGTAGCGCGCCCGGCGGGAGGTAGCGCAGCCGGCCGGTCTCGTCGGGCACCGGGGTGAAACCGGCGGCCTGGAGGCGGGCGGCGAACTTCGCGTTGCGGTGCCGGGTGACGACGAAGCCGATGCCGAGGATGACCATGAAGACGACCCAGGCGATGGCGGCGACGAAGTCGGTGCTCGTGCCGCCGAGCCGGACGCCGAGGATCACGCAGCCGACGGTGACGCCCAGCGCGCCGTACGCCATGCGCTTCTCGGCGTTCTTGCCGGTGAGGTCGAAGTTGATGCGGGCCTTGAGGAGCTCGACGGCGTCCGGTATCAGCGGCGGCAGGGAGACGCCGTCGGAGGCGTTCGGGTACTGCGCCCAGGTCTGCGCGGCACGCGCGCGTGCCTGCGGGGCGGGGTCGGGGACGATCACCATCTTCAGCGCGCTGCCCCGCGACCCGCCGCCCTGCCGGGCGTCCGCGTACTCGTAGCCGAACTGCTGGGCCACGAAGGCCAGCCGGGCCAGTTTCTTCACGGACGCCATGAGGCTGGTGAGCTCGACGGGCCCGCCCCCCGCCATCGACCGCAGCATGTTCTGCATCTGCCGCTTGCTCACCGGCACTCATCTCCCCACGAGCCGGGCCACCGGACCCTGGCCTACCGAACCACCGCTGTTCGCTTGCGTGTTCACTCGCGCAACGCCCGGCAGTCTCCCACAGGCCCTCAGGCCCGCCGCGTCCCCCCTCGGCCGTCCGGCCACAGGCGGGGCCTGCGGCGGGCCGCCAGGTCCTCGACCCAGCCGAAGGAGACGACGCAGAGCGCGGTGAGGAGCCAGATGACCGGCAGTTGCGGCCACGGGCTCTGGAGCAGCCAGGGGGTGTCGGCCTCCAGCCACGGGACGTTCCACAGCCGGTCCCACATCGCCTCGACGATCCCGATGCACACGTTGTGCCACAGGTAGATCGTGACGGCACGGGAGTTGAGGAGGGTGATCAGCCGGTCCCAGCGGCGCAGCCGGGCCGGCCACTCGGTCCAGGACGGGCTGATGTGCAGGAGCAGCAGGACCGCCGCGAACGACCACAGGGACTGCGCGAACGGCATGTCGTCGAGGTCGTGGCCCTCCGTGATGTGGTGGCTCAGGGCGTACCAGAGGCCGACCGCGCCGACCGCCGGGGCCAGCGACGGGACGACGTAGCGGGGCAGCCGGCGCAGGATGCCCTCCTGGTGCGCCATGCCCAGCAGCCAGCACGCGCCGAACGCGCCGAAGTCGCTGGCGTTCGCCTCCAGCCGCCAGTAGGGCACCGACAGCGCGCCGAACTCCAGGGCGGCGGACAGCGCGACCGGCGCGAGGATCGTCGGCCAGGGCAGCCGGCGCAGGGCGCGCAGCAGGAGCGGGGAGAGCAGTACGAACCACAGGTAGGCGCGGATGTACCAGAGGGGTACGCCCAGGTCGGTGCCCCAGTCGGCGCCGATCCACCCGGACACCCCGGGCAGGCCGTCGCCGTACGGCGGGTCGCTCAGCGGCAGGATCCAGTAGCCGAGGTGGAGCCACCACCAGCCGGGGTGCCCCTCGTCGTCCGGACTCCAGCCGGCCAGCACCATGCCCGTCACACCGACCGCGCCCAGCAGCCACAGCGGGGGCAGCAGCCGGCGCAGCCGTCCTCGTACGACGTCCAGCGCGGGGCGGCTCGCCAGCGAGCGGGCCATGAGGTTGCCGGCGAGCGCGAACATCACGCCCATGGAGGGGAAGACGATGGGCAGCCAGGCCCAGCCCATCAGGTGGTAGAGGACGACACGGAAGAGGGCGACGGCACGGAGCAGGTCGAAGTAGCGGTCCCGCCCGCCACCGCGCTTCTTCTCCTGCCCTGGCGCGACTGCCCCGCCCGCCTCGTTCTCCGGGCTCTGGTTCTGCGTCGGCAGTACGGGTGTGGGTACGGGGAACTCGGTCGTCCCGGATGTGGTCTCCGTCGGCTGGGTGTTCATCAGACCGCTCCCCCGTCCATGGCGGGCGTGGCCGTGCCGGGCGGGGCCGCCACCTGCCCCTTGCGGCGCAGTTTCTGCCAGCGCAGCCGGCCGCCGGTGAGAGCGGTGATCCAGGACTGGAGCAGCACGATGTACATGAGCTGGCGGTAGAGGAGTTGCTGGAGCGGGAGGGAGATGAGCGGGGTGAGGCGTTCGCGGTCGAGGGCGAAGGCGTAGGCCGCGCAGCCCGCCTGGACGGCGAGGACGCCGAACCAGGCGGCGATCGTCTTGCCGGTCGGGCCGAAGAGCAGGCCGTAGACGAGGAAGAGGTCGATGAGCGGGGCGAGGAGCGGGGCGACGACCATGAAGAGGGAGACGAGCGGCAGTCCGACCCGCCCGAACCGCCCGGACGGCCCCTTCTCCACGATCGCGCGCCGGTGCTTCCAGATCGCCTGCATGGTGCCGTAGCACCAGCGGTAGCGCTGGGACCACAGTTGCTGGACGGACTCGGGCGCCTCGGTCCAGGCGCGCGCCTTCTCCGCGTAGACGACCTTCCAGCCGTCGCGGTGGATGGCCATGGTGATGTCGGTGTCCTCGGCGAGGGTGTCGTCGCTCATGCCGCCGACCCGGTCGAGCGCGGTGCGGCGGAACGCGCCGACGGCGCCCGGGATGGTCGGCATGCAGCGCAGGACGTCGTACATACGGCGGTCGAGGTTGAAGCCCATCACGTACTCGATGTGCTGCCAGGCGCCGATGAGGGTGTCCTTGTTGCCGACCTTGGCGTTGCCGGCGACGGCGCCGACCTGCGGGTCGGCGAACGGCTGGACGAGTTCGCGGACCGTGGCCGGTTCGAAGACGGTGTCGCCGTCCATCATCACGATCAAATCGTGCGAGGCGTTGGCGATGCCCCGGTTGAGCGCGGACGGCTTGCCCGCGTTGAGCTGCCGGACGACGCGCACGCCGGGCAGGCCGAGGTCCTCGACGATGCGGGCGGTGCCGTCGCTTGAGCCGTCGTCGATGACGAGGATCTCGATCGGGTGCTCGCTCTGCATCAGCGAACGCACCGTGTTCTCGATGCACTTGGCCTCGTTGTAGGCCGGCACGAGCACGGACACGGGTTCGGTGACGGGCGCGTCGGGCCCCCACACGAAGCCCTCGCGGCGGGTGCGGCGGGTGTGGATCGCGGAGAGCAGCAGCATCAGGCCGAAGCGGGCGAAGACGAGGACGCCGATGACGGCGAGGCCGACGACCAGGACGCCGGTGATGTCGTCGGACGCCTCGACCAGGAAGATCCAGGCCTTGCCCTTCCACAGCTCGACCCCGGTGACCGGGGTGTGCGCGCTGGGGGCGTGCAGGGCCTCGGTGAGGTTCTGGAACGTGTAGCCCTTCGCCTGGAGTTCGGGCAGGTAGGTGTCGAGGGCCTGGACCGTCTGGTGGCGGTCGCCGCCGGAGTCGTGCATGAGGACGATCGCGCCCTTGTCGCCCTTCGGCGTGGCGTTGCGGATGATCTGCCGCACGCCCGGCTTGCGCCAGTCCTCGCTGTCGGCGGTGGTGAACACGGTGAGGTAGCCGCGGCTGCCGACGAACTCGGTGACCGGCCAGGAGTCGTCGTCGAGGGCGTCGGCGGTGGAGGAGTACGGCGGCCGGAAGAGGGAGCTGCGGATGCCCGCCGCGCCCGCCAACGCCAGTTGGTTCTGGGTGAGTTCCCAGTCGATGCGCTTCGTCGACTGGTAGGAGAGGTCGGGGTGGTTGAAGGTGTGCAGCCCGATCTCGTGCCCCTCGTCGACCATCCGCCGGACCAGTTCCGGGTAGCGGGAGGCCATGGTGCCGGTGATGAAGAAGACGGCGTGCGCGTGGTGCTTCTTCAGGATGTCGAGGACCTCGGGGGTCCACTTCGGGTCGGGGCCGTCGTCGAAGGTGAGCACGATCTTGTGGTCCGGCACGTCGAGGCTGGTCTGCCGGCCGCTGCGGGTGTCGACGACCGGCCCGCCGTCGAGGATCTTCTCCGGCACCTTGTCGGTGGCGGCCTCGGGGTGGATGCGGTAGTCGGCGAGGATCTCGCTGTGCACGTAGCCGCGCAGCATCAGCATCGCCATCATCGCGCCGAGCACGAGCAGCGGCAGCAGATGCCGTAGCCGCAGCGGCACGAAACGCTTCCGTTCGGGCGGCGCCGCCCCGTGCGCGCCCCCGCCACCGCCCCCGCCGTGCCCGGCGGCCCGCCCCCGCCGCGTCCTGCGCCCACCGCCCGACGCCGAGGAGGCGGACCCGGACGCAGTGGCGGAAACGGAGGCGGCCTGGCCGCCGGACGCATACGCGGACTGCCCGACAGCGGACCGTCGAGTCGTACGCCGACTGGTACGTGGTGCCATGAGAACTGTTTCTCCGAGAACGGCTCACCGCGCGGCTTCGGGCGGCGAGAGTGGGTAGCGAGGCGTGGAGGGGCGTGGGGAGGGGGCGGGGCGTGCGAAGTAGCGGGCGCGGAGTGGGGGCGCCCGGTTCTGACGACAAGGGGCGAGCTACGGGCATCGGCCGCCCGGGGCAGAGGGTTGGACGGCCCACGGCCCACGCGGCGCGGACTCCGGGCATTCCGGGCATCTGACTGCGAGAGGGCGAACTGCGGAGCGGGCCCGCCAGGTTCAGGTGCGGTCAGGCGCGTTCAGGTTCTGTCAGGTGCGGTCGGGTGACGGGTTGAGCGGTGTGGGCCGCCGGGAAGGCACCGTTCTGAGCGGTCCGGACCCGCCGACCCCGGCAGGAGACGCCCGGCCGGACCGACCGCCGAGGCCGACGCGCCTCACGGCCCCCACCGGGTGACGCCCCTGCTCTCTCAGGCCGCCGGGCTGGACGACGCGGCCGGGGCCGGGTCGGGCGGGCCGTTGGCGACCGTGGTGGTGGTTCCGCCGGCCGGGGACGGGGAGGCGGCGGGCGGATCGGGGGTCGTCGCGGGCGAGGACGCCGGCGGCGGTGGCGTGGACGCCGGCGGTGCGACCACCGGGCTGCTCGGGCCGGGCGGCGGCGAGACCGCGGCCGTGGGACCCGTGCTGGGACGGGCCGTCCCGCTCGCCGAGGGCCGGGCCGACGCCGACGCAGCGCCCGGCGAAGCCGCCGCGCTCCCCGACGCGCCGGGCACCGCACTCGCCCCCGGCTTGCCCGACATCGTGCCGGACACGGAGGCGGTGCTGCCGGTGCCGCCCGGGAACAGGCCGCCGGGTTCGCCGGGCCGCGGCGTCGTGGAGTCGTCCGGCGCGGACGAGCTGTCGACCTTGCCGGCCGCCGGCTTGTCGTCCGGTGCGCCCGGCACCGGAACCGGCAGCCAGGGCGCGCCCGCGTTGCCCGACAGCAGCGTGGCCACGATGAGAACGGCGTACGCCCCGCACGCGGTCCCCACCGCGATGCCGATACGGCGGAACGTCCGGCTGCGCCGCCCCGACTCGTCGACGAACACCGGGACGTCGGAGGCGCCGGCGTCCGAACCGTCGGGCCGCCCCTTCTTGAGGGGGTCGAGCTGGACGGTCACCTCGCCGGGTTCGCCGCCCTTGCCGTCCGCCCCGCCGGGCTCCTCTCCCCACGGATCCCGGAGATCGCTCGACCGTTCGTTTTCAGAAAGGCCGTTCGACGATTTCGGGGCCGACAGCACACCGCTTTCACGCGGTACGTCCATCAATGAGCCGTATCTTGCGTTTTCTCCCGCCATGGACGTCAGGGATTGCCCCACCGCCCCGGAAAAGCTCTGAGATCCTGCCCCCACGACCGGTACGTCCCGGGTCGGCGTTGCCGCCGCCGGCCACTCCGGTTGGGCGTCTTCTCGCCAATTCTTCACGTGCCTACTTCCCCCCACAGAACTGTTCTGGGTGCGCGCGACCCCGAGCACGCGTCGACGGAACCGGGCCCCCACCCAGCTCCTGCGCCCCTTTTACCCCACTGCGCTCGGTTCGACGAATCTAGCGCAGGCTTGGGCCCTGTGTTCGCGATGTGTCATTTATTGACAGAAGTCATGTTCATGTCTATGGCCGGAATTCACCCCTTGACGGCCCATCAGAATCACGTCCTCACCACCCGCTCCCGCCCCTCGCCCCGTCGAAGCGCATCAGGAGCCGAAGGGACCAGCCCCTTTCGTCACACCGGCGACACAGAGGACAAAGAGACCCGGGCGAACAGGATTACGGAGCCCCTTCCAGGCATGGCCGGAAAGCTCGGGTTCACGGACGGCGAATTGCCCGCTTAATCCGCAATGAGACGGAGCACGACCCGTCGAAAACCATGCGAAGACCTCTCGAAGATCACCCCAATGCCACCCCAATGCGACTCCGGGACCACTCCGGGACCACTCCAAGACCTCTCCAACACCACTCGAACGAGTGGCCGCGCCCGGCGGCCATTTCCCGCAGACGCCATTGACTCGGTCGGAGCGGCCACATACCTTCCCCCGTCGAACCGCTTCGACGTCCCGCGTCGAATCGATTCGACGCCAACCGCTTCGACGACCGCACCGCTCCATCCGGCTCTCCGAGAGGCACAGGATGTCGACGGCACGAAACCGTGTGTCCGCGTGAAGTTCTCCGACGGTTACTGGCTGCTGCGCGAGGGCGTCACGGCCGCGCACCCCGCCGACGTGCTCGACGTCACCGAGCCGGACGACGGCGACGGCGACGGCGACGGCGACGGCGCCCTGGAGATCCACGCGCCGACCCGGCCCGTCCGCGGTCGCGGCGACCTGATGGCGGGCCCGGTCCTGACGATCCGAGCCCACACCCCGATGCCCGACGTCATCGGCCTCACCCTCACCCACCTCACGGGCGGCCACCCCCACGAGCCCGCCTTCGACCTCACCGCCCCACCCCCGGGCCCGTCCCCCACCCCCCAACTTGCTTACGACGCCGAGCACATGACCCTGACCTCCGGCGCGCTCAGCGTGCGGGTCGCCCGTACCGGCCCCTGGCGCGTGGAGTTCCTCGCCCACGGCCGCCCGCTCACCGCCAGCGGCCCCCAGGGCATGGGCATCATGCGGGACGCGGCCACCGGCGGCCACTACCTGCGCGAACAGCTCGACCTGGGCGTGGGGACGGCCGTCTACGGCCTCGGCGAACGCTTCGGCCCGCTGGTCAGGAACGGCCAGAGCGTCGACATCTGGAACGCCGACGGCGGCACCTCCACCGAACAGGCCTACAAGAACGTGCCGTTCTACCTGACCGACGCGGGCTACGGCGTCTTCGTCGACCACCCGGGCAAGGTCTCCTTCGAGGTCGGCTCGGAGAGGGTCTCCAAGGTCCAGTTCAGCGCCGAGACGCAGGAGTTGACGTACTACGTCATCCACGGCCCCACCCCGAAGGACATCCTCCGCCGCTACACCGCCCTCACCGGCCGCCCCGCCCTCCCGCCCACCTGGTCCTTCGGCCTGTGGCTGTCCACGTCGTTCACCACCTCCTACGACGAGGAGACGGTGACGTCGTTCATCGAGGGCATGCGGGAACGCGAACTCCCCCTCTCCGTCTTCCACTTCGACTGCTTCTGGATGCGGGAGCACCACTGGTGCGACTTCCGCTGGGACCCGCGGGTCTTCCCCGACCCGGAGGGCATGCTGGCCCGGTTGAAGGCGAAGGGCCTGCGCGTCAGCGTGTGGATCAACCCGTACATCGCGCAGCGCTCGCCGCTGTTCGCGGAGGGCCGGGCCCTCGGGCATCTCCTGCGCCGTCCCGACGGCAGCGTCTGGCAGTGCGACATGTGGCAGCCCGGCATGGCCCTGGTCGACTTCACCAGCCCCGCCGCCCGCGAGTGGTACGCGGCGAAACTGGAGGCGCTGCTCGCGCAGGGCGTCGACTGCTTCAAGACCGACTTCGGCGAGCGGGTGCCCCTCGACGTGGCGTGGTCCGACGGCTCCGACCCGGAGCGGATGCACAACTACTACACGTACCTCTACAACCGGACCGTCTTCGACGTGCTGCGCAAGCACCGCGGCGAGGGCGAGGCCGTGCTGTTCGCGCGCTCGGCGACCACCGGCGGCCAGCAGTTCCCGGTGCACTGGGGCGGCGACTGCGAGGCGACGTACGCGTCGATGGCCGAGTCGCTGCGCGGCGGCCTGTCCCTCGGCCTGTCCGGGTTCGGCTTCTGGAGCCACGACATCGGCGGCTTCGAGGGCACCCCGACCCCGTCCCTGTTCAAACGCTGGCTGGCCTTCGGCCTCCTCTCCTCCCACAGCAGGCTGCACGGCAGCTCCTCGTACCGGGTGCCGTGGCTGTTCGACGCGGAGTCGGTGGACGTCCTGCGCCATTTCACCCGCCTCAAGCTGCGCCTCATGCCGTACCTGTACGAGGCCGCGCGCGTCGCCCACGAGGAGGGCGTGCCGGTGATGCGGGCGATGGTCCTGGAGTTCCCGGCGGATCCCGGGTGCGCGCATCTGGAACGGCAGTACATGCTCGGCCCGGACCTGCTGGTCGCGCCGGTCTTCAGCGACGACGGGGACGTGGCGTACTACGTCCCCGAGGGCACCTGGACCCACTACCTCACCGGCCGGACGGTGACCGGCCCGCGCTGGACCCGGGAACGGCACGGCTTCCTCGGCCTGCCGCTGCTGGTGCGGCCGGGCGCGGTGCTCCCGGTGGGCTCCCACTCCGACCGGCCGGACTACCCGCACGCCGACGGGGTCACCCTGCGCACCTACGGCCTGGAGCGCGGCGCGCAGGTGACGGTACGGGCCGGGGGCGTGACCTTCACCGTCGTCCGGGAGGGGGACACGCTGCGGGCGTGCGCGAGCGATCCGGCGGCGCCGTGGGCGCTGGCCGCAGGGGACCGGGTCGCGTGGGCGGAGGCGGGCACCGGGTTTCTGACGCTGGACATCGTGGAGGCGGACCGATGGTGAAGATCACCGATGTGGCGCGGCATGCCGGGGTCTCCCCCAGCACGGTGTCGTACGCGCTGAGCGGCAAGCGGCCGATCTCCGCGGCGACCCGGCGGCGGGTCGAGGAGGCCGCCCGGAAACTGGGCTACCGCCCGCACGCGGGCGCCCGCGCGCTGGCCAGCAGCCGTTCCAACGTGCTCGCGCTGGTCGCCCCGCTGCGGGCCGGCATCCACGTCCCGGTCGTCATGCAGTTCGCGGTGTCGGTGGTGACGGCGGCCCGCCGCCACGACCACGACGTGCTGCTGCTCACCCAGGAGGAGGGCGAGGACGGCCTGCGCCGGGTCGCGGACACGGCGCTGGTCGACGCGCTGATCCTGATGGACGTCCAACTCCACGACCCCCGGCTGCCGTTGCTGCGCTCCCTCGACCGGCCGTCCGTGATGATCGGCTTCCCGCTCGAGGCCGCCGGGCTGACCTGCATCGACCTCGACTTCCGGGCGGCGGGCGAGCGGTGCGTGGAGCATCTGGCGCAGCTCGGGCACCGGGTGGTGGCGCTGGTCGGGTCGCCGCCGGAGGTGTACGTGCGCGGGACGGCGTTCGCGCAGCGCGTGGTCCAGGGTTTCACCGAGGCCACCGACCGCGCCGGCCTCACCTCCGCGGTCCACCCCTGCGAGGCGACCCCGGCCGCGGCCCGCCGCATGGCGGAACGGCTCCTGCGCGAACAGCCGGCGCTGACGGGCGTGGTCGTCCACAACGAAGCGATCCTGGAACCCCTGATCGACGCCTTCGAACACCTCGGCCTACGCATCCCCGCCGACCTCTCGATCACCGCGATCTGCCCCGACGAACTCGCCTCGACCCTCCGCGTCCCGGTCACCTCCATAGCCCTCCCCTCCACAGAAGTAGGCGAGCAGGCAGTAACCCTCCTGATGCAAAAACTGACAGCCACCCCAGTCCCAGAAGCAACCCTCCTCCCACCCCACCTGACCCCCCGAGCCAGCACGGCCCCACGCACCATCGGGTGAGCCGCCGAGCACCAGATCCCCGTGCCTTCCAGGCACCAGTTGTGCTGTACTTGGACACAAGGAGGGCCCCCGCCCGAGCCGGAAGCACCGGGCGGAGGCCCAAGCTCAGTAGGAGCTTGTCGGATGCCCCCGCCTAGTTAGGGGACATCCGGCTACCTGCTGAGTCACCAGAGCAGCCACCTCCTCGCGTGCCTTGCGATCCGCTCCGGCAACAGCCGGATCAGCCGCATGACGAGAGTCGGCTTCTGCTCCTCGTAACAGCCCATCTGGGGGCGTCCTCCCTTCGACGCGAGGCGGCCATCACCAGGTCCCGGGACCACGCAAAAACCCCGCCGCTCGGGAGCGACGGGGTTTTTGTTCACATGGGGTGAAGTGGAGATGGCGGGAATCGAACCCGCGTCCAACGGTGCAGAATCAGGGCTTCTCCGTGTGCAGTTCGCTGTGATTTTCTCGGCCCCGGTGATCACGCGAACAAGTCGCCGACGGGCCCAGTCACTGTTTGGTTTCCCATCCGACCCCGTGACCGGGCCGAATGGTTTAGTCCCCTAGATTATGCCAGGGTCCGGGTCGGGAACACTCCCGGGCTGACACCCATTATGGGTCCCTCACTCACTGCTTATTAGGCAGCGAGGGCGAAGGACTGGGAATCGCTCTTGGAATTGGCGATTATTGGTTGCGACATATGGTTAACGAGATCATTGCCGCTTTCTCGACACGCTTCCCCTGCTTCGACAGCCGCTGTCGAAACCGATCATCCCCATGTTGATTTTTCAAGGCCTCTCCGGAACTTCTCCAAGCGAAGAGGTTTCGCACCCGCTGTGGGGCGCTTACGCCATCGTACGTGACCAACGCGCACCCATGCCACCGTATTCCCGGCGGCCACCCGTGCGGGACCGGCGGCTACGCGCCCCGCTGCTTCCGCTTGGCCGCCGCGATCGCCCGGTCCGTCTCCCTGCGGTCCTGCTGTTCGCGCAGGGTCTGGCGCTTGTCGTACTCCTTCTTGCCGCGCGCCAGCGCGATCTCGGCCTTCGCCCGGCCGTCCTTGAAGTAGATGGCGAGGGGCACGATCGTGTGACCCGTCTCCTCCGACTTCACCGACAGCTTGTCGATCTCCTCGCGGTGCAGCAGCAGCTTCCGCTTGCGGCGCGCGGAGTGGTTGGTCCAGCTTCCCTGGAAGTACTCGGGGATGTGCGCGGCGTGCAGCCACGCCTCGTTCCCCTCGATCTGGACGAAGCCGTCGGTCAGCGAGGCACGCCCCTCGCGCAGCGACTTCACCTCGGTGCCGGTGAGGACGAGACCCGCCTCGTACACGTCGATGATCGCGTAGTCGTGCCGGGCCTTCTTGTTCTGCGCGACGATCTTGCGCTTGCCGTCCTTGACCTTGCCGGACGCGGCCGCCCCGCCCTGCTTCGGCTGGGACTCCTTCGGTACGTACATTCCCTTGCTCATAGTCCCGCCAGTTTCGCACCTCGCAGGGGCCTGAGGGAAAGCCGATTACTTCGGCTCCGCGTCCCCGAGCCCGCTCAGCACGGTCTCGGCCCGGGCCAGCGCCCCGTCGTCCGCCTCCAGGTCGGGGGTGATGCCACGGCCGTCGACGCTGTGGCCGGCGGGGGTGCGGTAGTGGCCGACGGTCAGTTCGGCGACGGAGCCGTCGGGCAGCCGGTTCGGCATCTGCACCGAGCCCTTGCCGAAGGTGCGCGACCCCACGACGACCGCGCGCCCACGGTCCTGGAGGGCGCCGGTGAGCAGCTCGGCGGCGCTCATCGTGCCGCCGTCGACGAGCGCGACCAGCGGGCGGGCGGTGTCGCCGCCGGCGTCGGCGTGCAGGGCGCGCTGGACGCCGTCGACGTCATAGGTGGCGACGAGCCCGCCGTCCAGGAAGGCGGAGGCGGCGGAGACGGCCTCGGTGACCAGGCCGCCGGAGTTCCCGCGCAGGTCCAGCACGATCCCGGCGCCCGCCGGGGCCCGCCGGACGGCGCCGCGCACGCTGTCGCCGACGCCCTTGGTGAACGCGGCGACGGTGATCACGGTGATGCCGTCGGGCAGCTTGCGGGCGGTGACGGAGTCCGTGGACAGCAGGGCCCGGCGCAGGGTCTCGCTCCACGCGCGCGTGCCGCGTTGAAGACCGAGCCGGACGGTGGTGCCGGCGGCCGCGTCCTTGGCGTCACCGCGCAGTAAGGAGACGACGTCGGTGACCGGCAGCCCGTCCACGGGCCGCCCGTCGACGCTGCGCAGCCGGTCGCCCGCCCGGAGCCCCGCGCCGGCCGCCGGTGACCCCGGCTGCACCCGGGTCACCTCGATCCGGCCGTCCCGCTCGCGCCGCGCCTCCAGGCCGACGCCGGTGTAGCGGCCGTCGAGGGACTCCTCGAACTGCTCGTACTCGCCCTCGGAGTAGACGGCCGCCCAGCGGTCCCCGCTGCGGCTGACGGCGCGCTCGGCGGCCTCCAGCGGCGACTTGCCGTCCGCGGCGGCCTCCTCGGCGGCCCGCGTCACGTCCTCGACGTGACCGGCGGGCGCGGGGGCGGCCCGGTCCGGGGCGTCGCGGCGGCCGCCGCCCAGTTCCTGCGGCAGCGAACCGGTCGCGGCACCGGCGACGAGCACGCTCGCGAACACCAATGTCAGGGCGGCCCCGCGGCCGAAACGGCGGGGCTGGCAGAACAGGTCTCGGCCTGACATGGCGGCGAGTCTAGGGGAACGCGAAGGGCCGCACGGTCGGTTGACCGTACGACCCTCGGGGCGTGCGTCACACCTTCAGGTACTTGCGCAGCGCGAAGAAAGCGGCCAGGGCCGGCATCAGCAGGCTGGTGGCGAGGATGAGCGGGAGCTTCGTCAACACGGCGTCCCAGCCGATGAAGTTGATCAGGTTCAGCTTCTCGGACAGGGCCAGCCCGTGGTCGATGATGAAGTACCGGGCGACCACCAGGAATCCGCAGGCGACCGTGCCGCCGATGAGCCCGGCGACCGCCGCCTCGGCGATGAACGGCGCCTGGATGTAGAAGCCGGAAGCGCCGACCAGCCGCATGATCCCGGTCTCGCGCCGACGGCTGAAGGCCGAGACGCGCACGGTGTTGACGATCAGCATCAGCGCCACCACCAGCATCAGCGCCATCACCGCCCGCGCCGCCCAGTTCATGCCGTTGAGCAGCCCGAACAGGTTGTCCAGGATGCCCTTCTGGTCCTGCACCGACTGCACACCGTCACGCCCGTCGAAGGCGGTCGCGATGACCTGGTACTTCTCCGGGTCCTTCAGCTTGATCCGGTACGACTCCTGCATCTGGTCCGGCGTGAGCGAGCTGGCCAGCGGGGAGTCCCCGAACTGCTCCTTGTAGTGCTTGTAGGCGTCGTCCTGCGACTCGTACGTCACCTTGTCGACGACGCCCATCTTGTCCAGGTCGGACTTGATCTGCTTCTTCTGGTCCGCGGTGACCGCACCCTTGGCGCAGTTCGGGTCGGACTCGGCGTCGCTCTTGTTGCAGAGGAACACCGAGACGTTGACCTTGTCGTACCAGTAGCCCTTCATGGTGCTGACCTGGTCGCTCATCAGGAGCGACCCGCCGAACAGCGCCAGGGACAGGGCGACGGAGACGATGACGGCGAAGGTCATCGTCAGGTTGCGGCGGAGACCGACGCCGATCTCCGACAGTACGAACTGGGCGCGCATGGCGAGTTGTTCAGGCCTTTCCGGGGACGTCCGCGAGGGCGGGTGCGATGGCGGGTGCGGTCAGTGCTGGTAGCCGTAGACGCCGCGCGCCTGGTCGCGGACGAGGCGGCCCTGCTCCAGCTCGATGACGCGCTTGCGCATCTGGTCCACGATGTTCTGGTCGTGCGTGGCCATCACGACGGTCGTGCCCGTGCGGTTGATCCGGTCGAGCAGCTTCATGATGCCGACCGAGGTCTGCGGGTCGAGGTTGCCGGTGGGCTCGTCGGCGATCAGCAGCTTGGGCCGGTTCACGAAGGCGCGCGCGATGGCGACGCGCTGCTGCTCACCACCGGACAGCTCACCGGGCCTGCGCTCCTCCTTGCCGCCGAGCCCGACGAGGTCGAGCACCTGCGGCACGGACTTGCGGATCTCGCCCTTCGACTTGCCGATGACCTCCTGCGCGAAGGCGACGTTCTCCGCCACCGTCTTGTTCGGCAGCAGCCGGAAGTCCTGGAAGACCGTCCCCAACTGGCGGCGCATCTGCGGCACCTTCCAGTTGGAGAGGCGCGCGAGGTCCTTGCCCAGCACGTGGACCTGACCGTGACTGCACCGCTCCTCGCGGAGCAGCAGCCGCAGGAACGTGGACTTCCCGGAGCCGGAGGACCCGACGAGGAACACGAACTCGCCCTTCTCCACCTCGAGGGAGACATCCCTGAGTGCGGGGCGGGTCTGCTTGGGGTAGACCTTGGAGACGTTGTCGAATCGGATCACGGATGCACCACGGGTCGCCGGGGGTAGATGAGCGTGACCATACGCGAACCAGGCAGCACCCCGCAGGCGAGGGGAAGACTTGGGCAGGCCTTGTGGTCTTTTGTCTGGAGGGCGGGCAGGGGCGAAGCCCCCGGCCCGCCCTCCAGGGGCGCGGGGCTGTATCGATATGCGGCTCCGCCGCGGGGCGCGACAAGCCCCCACCGGCGCACAGCCGCGATACAAGCCCAGGCCCCTCAAAGGGAGCGACCCGCGCAACCTCCGGAGGAACCTGGCACAGTGGTATGGGGAACGTTCGCGTTCCCCCAGGCGTTGTGTACATGGAACCGGTGCAAGGAGGGCGAGCGCATGACGTACGACCGGCTGGTGTGCGCTAACTGCGCCGCGCCCGTGAGCGAGGGCCGGTGCCCGGTGTGCCGCGCGAACCGCGAGCGGCTGCAGCAACAGGAGAACTTCTTCGCGGGGCTGAACCCGATGGCGCTGATCGCGCTGCTGGCGGTGCTGGTGGCGGCGCTGGCGCTGCTGGCCCACCAGACCGCGTAACCGATCGCGCAATCGACCGCGTAACCGCTGGGACAGCCACGCACGCAGAGGGGCCCGGAGCTGATCGCTCCGGGCCCCTTCGCGTGTACGTCACGTACGGGTGCGGCTGCCTACCGTCAGGCAGCGGCCCCGCCGCGGCCGGCCGCGAGGCGCGGCAGCACCCGGAAGCCGATGCCGCCGGCGATCATCGTGGCGGCGCCGATGATCAGGAACGTGGTCTGCCCGGCACCGGTCTCGGCCAACTGCTTGCCACCGCCCTGGGCGACGGCGTCGGCGGGGGTGTCCGAGGTGTCGGTCAGCGCGGAGCTGCCCTCCTCCTGGGTGGACGTCCCGTCGGTGCCGGTGCCGGTACCGGCGGAGGTGCTGCCCTGCGAGGACGAGCCGGACGAGGTGCTGCCCTCGGAGGACGACCCCGAGGAGGTGTTGCCCTCAGAGGCGGAACCCGAGGAGGTGTTGCCCTCCGAGGTACCGGCGGACGTGCCCGTGGACGTACCGGCGGACGTGCCCGTCGAGGTACCGGTGGACGTACCGGCCGAGGTGCCCGTGGACGTACCGGCGGACGTGCCCGTGGACGTACCGGCGGACGTGCCCGTGGACGTGCCCTCCGACGTGCCGGTGGACGTACCGGCCGACGTGCCCGTCGAGGTGCCCTCCGACGTGCCGGTGGACGTACCGGCGGAGGTGCCCGTGGACGTGCCCTCCGAGGTACCGGTGGACGTGCCCTCGGACGTACCCGTGGACGTGCCCTCCGACGTACCGGCCGAGGTGCCCGTGGAGGTGCCCTCGGACGTACCGGTGGAGGTGCCCTCCGAGGTGCCCGTGGACGTGCCCTCGGACGTGCCGGACGAGGTGCCCTCCGACGTACCGGAGGACGTGCCCTCCGACGTGCCGGTGGACGTGCCGCCGTCGGTGCAGACGATGATGATCGGGCAGTCGCCGTCGCCCGAGGCGGCGGGACCGTCCTGCGTGGTGGTGCTCGTGTCGACAAGGCCGTCGCCGCCGGTGGCCGAGGCGACGCCGGCGATCGTCAGAGAGGCGCCCGCGGCGATCACGGCGCCCGCGGCTATGCGCGCGACCCTGATCCGCGTCTTCTTCGTCATATAGTTGCTACCCCCAGTAGCTGAATCGTCGATGAGGCCGCGCCCGGGGCCGTGATCGACGGAGGTAGCTGAGATGCAGCCGAAGCCCCCGGTTCACATGCGCCCCAGAGATACGCATGCCACACTGCACCTTCCCCACTTTTCAAAGCGTCGTCAAGGTCGTTGCGTACGCAATGTCCAAGTCGGGGCGCTTTGCGCGACGTTGGTGTTGTGAATGTGACGTAAAAAGCAACCGCCACCGTTTCAGGGGCGGTTGCCTTGTCGACAAACCTACTTCTCCTGCTGCTTGCGCCAGCGAATTCCGGCTTCCAGGAATCCGTCGATCTCACCGTTGAACACGGCCTCGGGGTTACCGACCTCGAATTCGGTGCGCAGGTCCTTGACCATCTGGTACGGGTGCAGGACGTACGAACGCATCTGGTTGCCCCAGGAGTTGCCGCCGTCGCCCTTGAGGGCGTCCATCTTGGCCTGCTCCTCCTGGCGGCGCCGGTCGAGCAGCTTGGCCTGGAGGACGTTCATCGCCGACGCCTTGTTCTGGATCTGCGACCGCTCGTTCTGGCAGGAGACGACGATGCCGGTGGGGAGGTGGGTGAGGCGCACCGCGGAGTCGGTGGTGTTCACGCCCTGGCCGCCCGGACCGGAGGACCGGTACACGTCGACGCGCAGCTCGGACTCGTCGATCTCGATGTGGTCGGTCTGCTCCACCACGGGGAGGATCTCGACGCCCGCGAACGAGGTCTGGCGGCGGCCCTGGTTGTCGAAGGGCGAGATGCGCACGAGACGGTGCGTGCCCTGCTCCACGGAGAGCGTCCCGTACGCGTACGGGATCTGGACGGCGAAGGTGGTCGACTTGATGCCGGCCTCTTCGGCGTACGACGTCTCGTAGACCTCGGTCTTGTAGCCCTTCTGCTCCGCCCACCGCAGATACATGCGCTGCAGCTTCTCCGCGAAGTCCGCGGCGTCGACGCCGCCGGCCTCGGCGCGGATGTTGACGAGCGCCTCGCGGGAGTCGTACTCACCGCTGAGGAGGGTGCGGACCTCCATCTCGTCCAGCGCCTTCTTGACGGCGGTGAGCTCGGACTCGGCCTCGGCGCGGGTGTCCGGGTCGTCCTCCTCCTCGGCCATCTCGAACAGCACGACGAGATCGTCGATCCGGCCGCGCAGCGTGTCCGCCTTCCTGACCTCGGCCTGGAGGTGGGACAGCTTGCTGGTGATCTTCTGCGCCTCGTCCGGGTTGTCCCACAGGGACGGCGCGGCCGCCTGCTCCTCGAGCACGGCGATGTCTGCCCTCAGCTTGTCGAGGTCCAGAACGGCCTCGATCGACTCCATGGTCGAGGAGAGGGACTTGAGCTCTTCGGATACATCGACGACTGCCACGCCCACCAGCCTAACGGACCCGGCATCCCGGCCCGTCCGGCGTAACGGCATCACGGCGTCATGACGTCACGGAGTCACGCGGCCGTGACGCCAGAGAGTCACAGAGTTACGGCGTCACGGTGTCGTCGGGGCCGAGTTCTTCGTGTCCTGGGGCGTCGCGCCCGCGTCGTCGCCCGAGGTGGCCGCCCAGGTGCCGGCGCCGACCGCCGCCACCAGGGCCGCCGCGGCCACGCCCAGGGTGATCCGGCGCCGTCGGGTGGCGGAGCGGTTGCGGGCCGAGCCGGGGCGGGGGGCGCCGGCCGCTCTGGGCACCCGGGCGGTGCCGTGCGCGCCGCCCGCCAGTTCGTCCGGCGCGGGGACGCGCATCGAGGTGTGGGTGTCGCGGTTGGAGTCCGGTTTGGCGCCCGGCACCAGCGGGACCGAGCCCCGGCGCTCGCGCCCGCCGGAGGGCGCGGGCGGCGCGGGGGCGGTGCCCGGCTCGGCTGCGCCGTCCGCCTCGGTCTCCGGTTCGGTGTCCGGCTCGTCGACGTCCAGCGGGGGCATGCCCGCCAGGGTTGGCAGTTGCTCGCGCAGGCGGCACGCCAGTTCGGAGGCGCGCAGCCGGGAGGCCGGGGCCTTCGCCAGGCACTGCACGAGCAACTGCCACAGCTCGTCCGGGATGCCGGGCAGCGGGGCGACGGCCTCCGTGACATGGCGGCGCAGCACCGCGCCCGGGTGGCCGCCGCCGAACGGCGTGAAGCCCGCCAGCAGCTCGTACAGCACCGTCGCCAGGGCGTAGATGTCGACCGAGGCGCGCGGCGGCAGGCCCTCGACGATCTCCGGGGCGAGGTAGTCGGGCGTGCCGATGATCTTCGTGGCGCGGGTCCGTTTGGGGGTGTCGATGAGTTTGGCGACGCCGAAGTCGGTCAGCAGCGCGCGGTGCGAGCCGCCGGGGCCGAGCGGGCCCTGCATGTCGAGGAGCACGTTCTCCGGCTTGACGTCCCGGTGGACGACCCCGGCCGCGTGCGCGGCGGCCAGGCCCTCGGCGACGTCCGCGACGATCGCGACGGCGGCCTCGGGGGCGAGCCTCCTGTCCCGTTCGAGCCGGGTGCGCAGGTCGGTGCCGCGGACCAGGTCCATGACCAGCGCCAGGTCGTTGCCGTCGACCACCAGGTCCCGTACGGACACCACGTTCGGGTGCTCCAGGCCGAGCAGGGCGGTGCGCTCCTGCACGAAGCGGCCCACCAGCTCCTCGTCGGAGGCGAGGTCCTCGCGCAGCAGCTTGACGGCGACGGGCCCCTCCGGTCCCTCGCCCAGCCACACCGTGCCGGCGCTGCCCCGTCCGAGGATCTGGTGGGCGGTGTACCGGCTGCCGATCTTCCGTGCCAAGGCTGCTCCTACAGACGCGTGTTGCCATCAAACTACGCGTCCGAAGCGCCAACCTTCACCGCGGAGACGGAAATCACCCGCCAGATGTCGACAAGTCCACAAACTCGCGGTCGGCGCCGGTGTCTCAGTTCCCGGCGCCGCCCGAGCCGCCGCCCGAACCCGAGCCGCTGCCGCTGTTGCCCAGGTCGCTGATCCAGCCGGTGACGTCCCCGACCCAGCCGCTGACCAACTGCCAATAGCTCTTGCCCGTGCCGATCCAGCCCTGGAGCGGGCTGAACTCCCAGACCAGCCAGCCGGCCACGAACAGGATGACGATCGTGAACAGACAGCCCTTGAGGCAGCCGAGGCCGGGGATGCGCATCGGGTTGGCGCTGCGCTGCCTAGGCTCGCGCGGCTGCCGGGGCTCCGGCGCGGGCCGCTGCTGCGGCTGCTGTGGCTGCTGTGGCTGCGGCGCGTACCGCTGGGGCTGCTGCTGCGGCTGCTGGTGCTGCGGAGGGGCGTACTGCTGCTGCGGCTGGCCCTGGTACCCGTAGCCGGGCTGCTGTGGTTGCTGCTGTTGCGGGCGGCGCTGGGGCGGATACCCCTGCTGCGGTTGCTGCTGGGGCGGCTGTTGCGGGGGCTGCTGGCGGGAGACCTGCCGCTGGGGGCGGCGGCGCAGTGGGTCCTGGCCGGGGTCGAGGTAGGGCTGGACCTGTGTCGGTTCGTTGCGGTCGCGGGCGGCGCGCATCTGGCTCTGCCAGGGGTGCGGCTGCTCGGGCTGCTGCCCCTGCTGGTGCGGCGGCACCGGCGGCAGGACGGCCGTCGCGTCGGCCGCGCCCGCCGCAGCGCCCGCGTGCGGCAGGACGGCGGTGGGGTCCGCGGCACCGGCCGGGCCGGCCGTGTGCGGCAGGACGCTGGTCGCGGCGTTCGGGTCGTAGGCCCCGGCGGGCGCGCCCGGTACGGTCGCGGGCGCCGGGTCGGGGGCGAGGATGTGGCCGACGCCGTCGGCGGCGGCGATCTGCATCGAGTTGGCGTGCACCCCGATGCCCTCGGCGACGATCCGCAGCCCGCGCGCGAGGTTCTCGGCGCTCGGCCGGTGGTCGGGGTTCTTGCTCAGGCAGCGCTCGATGACCGTCCACAGCGGGTCGGGGACCGTGGAGGGGCGGCGCGGCTCGGCGCTGAGATGCTGGTGCAGGACTTCCAGGGCGGAGCCGCCGGAGAACGGCGGACGGCCGGTGACCAGCTCGTACATCAGGATGCCCGCGCCGTAGATGTCCACGGCGGAGGTCTGCGGGCGGCCCTCGGCGGACTCCGGGGCGACGTACGCGGGCGTGCCGACGAACTCGCTGGTGCGGGTCAGGCCCGGGGAGTCGGCGAGGCGGGCGATGCCGAAGTCGGTGAGCAGCGGGTGCATCTCGCCGCCCTGCTGCTTCAGCAGGACGTTGGCGGGCTTCAGGTCGCGGTGCACGACGCCGTCGGCGTGGCTGGCGGCGAGCGCGTCGGCGACCTGGGCGGTCAACAGGGCGGCGGCGACGGGCGTGAAGGGGCCGTTCTCGCGCAGGTAGCGGTGCAGGTCGGGGCCCTCGACGAGGTCCATGACCAGGGCCAGCAGATCGCCCTCGACGACCAGATCGCGGACCCGGACGATGTTCGGGTGGGTCAGCCGCAGCAGCACCGACCGCTCGCGCAGGAAGCGCATCACCACGTCGGGGTCGTTGGCGAGCTCTTCCTTGAGGACCTTGATCGCGACGGTCTCGCCGGGCTGGCCGGCCACGGCCGCCTCGGCGCCCGCGGTCTCGCGCTGGCGGGCTCGCCAGACGGTGCCCGTGGCGCCGCGTCCGAGCGGCTCCTCGAGCAGGTACTTGCTGCCGACTGGCCGCACGTCACGCGCTCCCTGCTGCTTGCTTGCCTGTGCTGTCCGGGTTCCGACCCACTGTCGCGCCCCACTGTAATGCCGCCGTCCGGACACCGGGCTGTCGTCTTTATGCGAAGGAAAGACGCGTGGCCCGGTCCCCTTGGTTGCCGGAGCCGGACGTGACCGATCTCAACTGATCGCCGGTGACGTACTTGTCCGGCACTTTTGCGGGCAGAGCCGACCAATCAAGATCACTTGCCATCGGGGGGCGGGCGCGTTGTCAGTGACAGGTGCGAGGATGCCTTCAGTACTGGCAGTACTACCGCAGAAACTGCTGTGGAACTTCCGGTGCTGGCAGTACTGGCCGCTGTGCTCGTGTGGGGTGGGGGGAAGTCCGCGCCCGTGCAGAAGGGACCGCTGACGGCGATGCAGATCCGGCTGACCGTCGTAGACCCGACGGGCCCGCCCGCCGACGCACGGGCCCGGGCCGCGAGCTGCGACGTGCTGGTCACGGCGCCCGCCGGCACCGCCCTGGCGGCGGTGGCCTCCGCGCTGGCCGCGGCGGTCTCCGGGGAGGGCGCGGGCTCGTCCTCGTCGACGGCGGCGGTCGTGCTGTACGCGGGCGTGGAGCGGCTCGACACCCAGCGCTGCACGCTCGGCGAGCCGCCGCTGATCGACGGCGCGGTGCTGTCCCTGGGCGCTCCGGCCGACCCCGAGCCGCACCCCGAGGTCGACGACGCCCCGGCGCGCCTGCACGTGGTGGCCGGACCCGACGCGGGCGGCGTCCATCTGCTGCACGGCGGGCAGGTCCGCGTCGGCCGCTCCGCCGACGCCGACGTGCCTCTCGACGACCCGGACGTCTCCCGCCTGCACTGCGCGGTGACGCTCTCGCCCGACGGCCGCGTCACGGTCGCCGACCTCGGCTCCACCAACGGCACCACGCTGGACGGCACGCGCGTACAGACCCGCCACGTCCGCCTCACCCCCGGCGCCCTGCTCCGCATCGGCGAGTCGGCCCTGCGCCTGGCTCCACCTGGCGGCCCGGGCCCCCGCATGCCGACGACACCGGACGGCGAGGGCCATGTACGGGTGCCGTGCGGCGGCACGGACGAGGACTCACGGGAAGAGCAGGAAGAAGGGGAAGGCCGGAAAGCGGGGGACGGCGGCCCCGCCGGCCCCATCGGCCACGCCTACGGCACGGTGGACTGGACCGGCGCGGGCGACGACGCCCGGGGCGAGAGGGCCGAGCGGGGGCCTCGGATGCCTCCCGTGGTGCGTCGCACAGCGCCTCCCCAGATGCCGGGCGCGGTGCCGGGTCAGGTGCTGCCGGGCCAGGTGCCGGGCCAGAGCACGGCACCGCGCATCGAGAGCACGCCCGCAGCGGGCGAAGGCTCTCTGTCCGACTCCCTGTCCGGCTCCGTGACCGTCACGACGGCCACCCATGGCGGACGCTCGGGCCTCGGCTCGTTCACGACGGCGTACGACGACGAGGTCCGAGGCCCGCACACCGCCCACACCCCCGACACCTCCTCGTACGACGACACGTCCGACATCGACACCGACACCGACGCCGACCCGCGCGGAGGCACCCGCCGTAAAGGCACCCCCCTGCGCGGTACGGACGTCCCGCCGGGCGTGCGCAAGCGCGGCGGCCTGTCCGCGTGGGCGCGGCGGCTGGCCGGAGGGCGGGGGGACGACCAGGACGCGGCCGTCCCCGGGAGCGGCGGCGAGGCGGTGGCCGGTGTCGAGCCGGTGCCGTCGGCCGCCGCTGCCGTCCCGCTCCCCGCACCGGAGACCTGGCCGGACCCGGCGGCGCTGCTGCTGACGGCGCTGGGGCCGGGCCCCCGGCTGTGGGAGCGCGGTCCGGGGCACCCGGAGGCGCTCACCGTGCGGCTCGGCACGGCCGACCGGGCGGCCCCCGACGGCTCGGGTCTGCTGCCCGCCGTCCCGGTGACGGCCGGGCTGCGCGAGGTCGGCGCGCTGGGTCTGGCCGGGCCGCGCCCGAGGCTGTCCGGGCTGGCGCGCGCGGTGCTGGCCCAGCTCGCCGCGCTGCACTCGCCGGACGCCCTGGAGATCGTCCTGATCAGCACGGACCGGGCGCGTTCCGAGGAGGAGCGCGCCGCCGAGTGGTCCTGGCTGGGCTGGCTGCCCCAACTGCGCCCCGGACACGGCCAGGACTGCCGGCTCCTGCTCGCCTACGACCGCGACCAGGCCACCGCCCGCACCGACGAACTCCTGCGCCGCCTCGAGGACCACGTCTCCGACAGCGCGAGCGGCCCGGGCCCGGCGCAGGTGCCGCCGCCGCGCGGCACCGCCCACCGCCCCTCGTGGGCCGTGGCCGACGACACGGGCGGCGACCACCCCGGCCCGTACACGGTGGTCGTCGTGGACGGCGACCCGGGCGGCGCCGATCTGCGGGACGCGGTGAGCAGGCTGGCGGTGACCGGTCCGCGCGCCGGGATCCACGTCGTGTGCCTGGCCGAGACGCCCGCCGCCGCCCTCTCCGCACCGGCGTCGCGGACGTACGAGGCGGCCTGTGCGGCGGTGCCCACGTTCCGCGCGTGCGGGGCGGTCGCGCTGCTCAGCGGGGACGTGGCGACGGCGCTGCGGCTGCTGCGGGTCGCCCGGTCCGGGACGGACCCGGAACGGCCGGGCCCGGTGGGCGCCGGCACGGTGGGCGCGGTGGACGCGGTCTCCCTGGCCTGGGCCGAACGCTTCGCGCGCGCCCTCGCACCGCTGCGCCCGGACACCGCGGGCGGCGGTGCGGAGCGGCACACACGCGTGTCGGCACCGCTCCCCCAGTCGGCCCGCCTCCTGGACGAACTGGGCCTGGCCCGGGCCACCCCGGCCTCCCTGATGGCCCGCTGGGCGGACGCGGCGGACGACGCCGAGGCGCTCGGCGGCCGGGCGTGGGCGGTGCTCGGCGCCGGTCCGCGCGGCCCGGTCGGGGTGGACCTGGCCGCCGAGGGCCCCCACCTGCTGATCGAGGGCCCGCCCGGCAGCGGGCGTACGGAGCTGCTGCGGGCGGTCGTCGCGTCGCTGGCGGCGGCCGAGCGCCCGGACCGGCTGGGCATCATCCTGCTGGACGGCCGCGACACCGTGGGCAAGGGCAGCGGCGGCGGTGGCGGCGGCCCGGTCGACGGCCTCCAGGTCTGTACGGACGTCCCGCATGTCACCACCCACCTCACCGCCAACGACCCGGTCCGGATGCGGGAGTTCGCGCAGTCGCTGAGTGCCGAGCTGAAGCGGCGGGCGGAGCTGCTGGGCCGCTCCGACTTCGCGGAGTGGCACACGCACCGCGAGGTGTCCGGCCGCATCCTCCCGCAACGCACCCCGAACCCCTCGCCCTCGGCGGCGGGCGCCGCCGACCTCGACACCCCGCCGAGCACCACCATCCGGCTGCGCCCGGGAGCGGCGGCCCGCCAGCGGACCGAGACGGCGGCTCCGTTGCCGCGCCTGATCGTGGTCGTCGACGACCTGGACGCCCTGGTCTCCCCCGCGCTCGGTTCCCCGGGCCGGCCCGCCGCCGGTTCGGTGATGCGGGCGCTGGAGTCGGTGGCCCGCGAGGGCGAGCGGCTCGGCGTGCACCTGGTGGCGGCGGCCGGCCCCGGCGGCCGTACGGCGGAGTCGGAGCCGGCCCGCCGTTCCACCGTTCGGATCACTCTCGAACCCCCGGGTTCCGGCGCGGACGAACCGTCCCCGGGCCGAGGCCGCCTCAGGGGCGCGGACGGCCGCCTCACCCCCCTCCAGGCCGGCCGAGTCACCGGCCGCATCCCCCGCACGGCAACCCTCCGCCCCACGGTCGTCCCCCTCGAATGGCCCCGCATGGGCGACCCCCCCACCCGCAGACCAGTCCGAGAACTGGGCAACGGCCCCACAGACCTGGCCCTACTGGCCAGCGCCTTGGAACGAGCAGCCCGCCAACCGAGCCCATCAACCGTCCACTGACGAACACGGGGGCAGGCCATCTCGGCCTGTCCGGCGTCCACTGCCAAAGCACCAGTCAGGGCAACCCAGCCCGTTGGGGGTCCCCCCTCTGGGGGAGTTTGAGGACGAGGCCCCTTAAGGGCCGATAGCGGGGGCCTGGGGGCGGCAGCCCCCAGCAAGGCCCACACCAACACCCGCACCGATCACAACGCGATCACGATCCCCCGGCCCCCCGCGTGGGCGCTCTTGCCGAGCCAGTACACCCGGCGTAGACCAGTGCCCACGGGACAACGCTCAACGTTCGACGAGGAACGAAGAACGGGGCCAGTGATGCGCAGCACAAGCAGCAGCACCACCATCCGAGCAGCCGCCGCCCTCCTGGCGGGAGCCCTCGCGCTCTCGCTCACCGCCTGCGGCAACGACGACGAGAAGAGCAGCGGCACCGGCAGCGGCACCGGAACCAAAGATTCCGGCAGCACTCTCACCCTCCCCAAGCTCGACGGCACCCAACTCGAGGTGGCCGCCGTATGGACCGGCACCGAACAGGCGAACTTCAAGAAGGTCCTCGCCGAGTTCGAGAAGCGCACCGGCGCGAAGATCACCTTCGTACCCGCCCAGGACCCGATCATCAACTTCCTCGGCTCGAAGATCGCGGGCGGCTCACCGCCGGACATCGCGATGCTTCCGCAGCCCGGCGCGATCAAACAGGCCGCCGAGAAGGGCTGGGCCAAACCGCTGGGCGCCGAGGCGAAGGCAGAACTGGCGAAGAACTACTCGCAGAGCTGGCAGGACATCGGGAAGGTCGGCGCCCACCAGTACGGCGTCTACTACAAGGCCGCGAACAAGTCGCTGATCTGGTACAACGCCAAGGTCTTCGCGAACGCGGGCGCGAGTGACCCCGCCACCTGGGACGACCTGCTGAAGACCGCGCAGACGGTCTACGACTCCGGCGTCACCCCGTTCTCGATCGGCGGCGCCGACGGCTGGACCCTCACCGACTGGTTCGAGAACGTCTACCTCTCCCAGGCGGGCCCGGAGAAGTACGACCAGCTCGCCCAGCACAAGATCAAGTGGACGGACCCGTCCGTCAAGGCGGCCCTGACCACGCTCGCCCAGATCTGGGGCAAGAAGGACTGGATCGCGGGCGGCGCGAACGGCGCGCTCCAGACCGAGTTCCCGGCCTCGGTGACGCAGACCTTCACCGGCGGCGACCAGCCGAAGGCCGCCATGGTCTACGAGGGCGACTTCGTGCAGGTCAACATCGCCGACACCAAGGCGAAGGTGGGCACGGACGCCAAGGTGTTCCCGTTCCCGAAGGTCGGCTCCACCGCGCCGGTGGTCTCCGGCGGTGACGCGGCCGTCATCCTGAAGGACTCCAAGGGCGCGCAGGCGCTGGCCACCTTCCTGGCCTCGCCGGACGCGGCGGAGATCCAGGCCAAGCTGGGCGGCTACCTCTCGCCGAACAAGAACGTGGACCTGTCCGCGTACCCGAACGAGGTCCAGCGGAAGATCGCCAAGGCGCTGATCGCGGCCGGCGACGACTTCCGGTTCGACATGTCCGACCAGGCCCCGCAGGCCTTCGGCGGCACCCCCGGCAAGGGCGAGTGGAAGGAACTCCAGGACTTCCTGAAGAACCCGACCGACGTGGCCGGCATCCAGCGGAAACTGGAGTCGGACGCGGCGGCGGCGTACGGGAACTGACCCGGCGATGAAACAGTCCGTGACCGGCACGCGCAGGAGCGTGGCGGCGCTGTTCCTGCTGCCCGCCCTGGTGCTGCTCGGCGCGCTCGTGGTCTACCCGATCGGGTACTCGCTCATACGCAGCTTCTACGACCAGTCCGGCGACGGTTTCGCCGGCGTCGACAACTACAAGGCCCTCTTCACCGACGCCGGCATCCGCACCGCGCTGAAGAACAACGTGATCTGGGTGGTGTTCGCGCCGACGATCGCGACCGCGCTCGGGCTGGTCTTCGCGGTGCTGACCGAACGGGTGCGCTGGGGCACCGCGTTCAAGCTGGTCGTCTTCATGCCGATGGCGATCTCGATGCTGGCGGCCGGCATCATCTTCCGGCTGGTCTACGACCAGGACCCGGACAAGGGCGTCGCCAACGCGGTGTGGGTGGGCGTGCACGACACGTTCGCCGAGGCGTCGGCGTTCCCGAAGGCCCACCCGGGCCGCGACTCGCCGCTGAGCCCCGACCAGGGCGGCTTCGTCACCAAGGCCCCGGTCCGGGCGGGCACCCCGGTCGCCCTCCCGCTGGTCGGCGTCGCCCCCGACCAGATGCCGGACAGCGCGAAGAAGGCCGTACGAGCACCGGCGGACCCCGGGAAGATCACCGGCACCGCGTGGCAGGACTTCACGCGCGGCAAGGGCGTCGGCACGCTCGGCGCGCCCGACCCGTCCGAGCTGGGCTACGCCGGGATGCGCGTCGAGGCGGTCAAGGACGGCAAGGTGGTGGCGTCGACGAAGGCCGCCGCCGACGGCACCTTCACCCTCCCCGCCAGCGCCGACGGGGCCCGACTCCGGCTCCCCGCAAGCAACTTCAAGGAGGCGTACAACGGCGTGGACTGGCTGGGCCCGGCGCTGGTCACGCCGTCCATCATCGGCTCGTACATCTGGATGTGGGCGGGCTTCGCGATGGTGCTGATCGCGGCCGGTCTGGCGGGCGTGCCACGGGAGCTGCTGGAGGCAGCGCGCGTGGACGGCGCGAGCGAGTGGCAGGTGTTCCGGCGGATCACCGTGCCGCTGCTCGCGCCGGTCCTCGCGGTCGTCACCGTCACCCTGATGATCAACGTGCTGAAGGTGTTCGACCTGGTGTTCATCATCGCCCCTGGCTCCTCGCAGGACGACGCGAACGTGCTCGCCCTGGAGCTGTACCGCAAGGGGTTCTCCGAGGACCAGCCCGGCATCGCCAGCGCGATCGCGGTGTTCCTGCTGCTGCTGGTGATCCCGGTGATGTGGTTCAACGTGCGCAGGCTGCGGCGGGAGGTGCGGCGATGACGGCGGCGGCCAAGTGGCTGACGGAGAAGCTCAACGGCGGTCTGGTGCGCGTCTTCCTGCTCGTCGTCGGGGTGTTCTGGCTGGTCCCGACGATCGGGCTGCTGATCTCCTCGCTGCGCTCCCCCGAGGACATGAGCGCGAGCGGCTGGTGGAAGGTGTTCTCGCAGCCGTCCCAACTCACCTTCGACAGCTACCGGAAGCTGCTGGAGAACAGCGACATCACCAGCTCGCTCGTCAACACCGTGCTGATCACGGTGCCGGCGACGGTCCTGGTCGTCGTCATCGGCTCGCTGGCGGGGTACGCGTTCGCGTGGATGGAGTTCCCGGGCCGGGACTGGTGGTTCCTGGGCGTCGTAGGGCTGTTGGTGGTGCCCGTGCAGGTGGCGCTGATCCCGATCGCCGAACTGTTCGGCAAGATCGGCCTGTTCGGGAACATCCTGGGCGTGATCCTGTTCCACGTCGGGTTCGGACTGCCGTTCGCGGTGTTCCTGCTGCGGAACTTCTTCGCGGAGATCCCCCGCGAACTGCTGGAGGCCGCCCGCCTCGACGGGGCCGGTGAACTGCGCCTGTTCGCACGGGTCGTGATGCCGCTGGGCGGACCGGCGATCGCGTCCCTGGGCATCTTCCAGTTCCTGTGGGTGTGGAACGACATGCTGGTCGCGCTGGTGTTCACCAACGCCGACAGCCAGCCCATCACGGTCGCCCTCCAGACCCAGGTACGGCAGTTCGGCAACAACATCGACGTGCTGGCGCCCGGCGCGTTCATCTCGATGGTGATCCCGCTGGCCGTGTTCTTCGCGTTCCAGCGGCAGTTCGTGTCCGGCGTGATGGCGGGCGCGGTCAAGTAGCCGGACAAGTCACCGGAGAACAGCCGGAGACCAGCCGGAGAACCGGGAAAACAGGGGGCGGGCCGGGTCATCGGCTCGCCCCTCTCCGTTAACCCGAAATCCCCCGTATGCCTCGGAAACCGTAACCAATTCACTCCTTCGGCCGTTCCCGGGCAAGGCCCTGCCCCGCCCGCGCCGACCCATGGATGTCCCTTGCCCAGGTTCAGTGTCATCGTCCCCGCGTACAAGGTTCAGGCGTACCTGCACGAGTGCCTCGAATCGGTGCTGTCCCAGTCGTACGCCGATCTCGAACTGATCGCCGTCGACGACCGGTCGCCGGACGCCTGCGGCGACATCATCGACGAGTTCGCGGCCCGCGACGCGCGCGTGCGCGCCGTGCACCTGCCGCACAACGTCGGTCTGGGGCTGGCCCGTAACGCGGGGCTGGCGCAGGCCCGGGGCGACTACCTGCTGTTCCTCGACTCCGACGACACGCTCACCCCGGACGCGCTGCGCGCGATCGCCGACCGGCTGAAGGACACGGGCGAGCCGGACGTCCTGGTCTACGACTACGCGAGCACGTACTGGTCGGGCGAGGCCGTCCGCAACAAGTTCGCCGACCAGCTCGGCGAGGAGGGCCCGGCGCCCTTCACGCTGGCGGACCGGCCGGGGCTGCTGCGGGTGCTGATGGTGGCCTGGAACAAGGCCTACCGGCGGGAGTTCGTCGAGAGCGTGGGCCTGACCTTCCCGCCCGGCTACTACGAGGACACGCCGTGGACGTACCCGGCGCTGCTCGCGGCGAAGACGCTGGCGACGCTGGACCGGGTCTGCGTGCACTACCGCCAGCGCCGCCGGGGCAGCATCCTGTCGACCACCAGCCGGGGCCACTTCGACGTCTTCGAACAGTACGACCGGGTCTTCGCGTTCGTCGAGCAGCGGCCCGAACTCGCCGAGTGGCGGCCGGTGTTGTTCCGCCGCATGGTCGACCACCTGTCGACGGTCTTCACCAAGCGCGACCGGCTGCCGCGCGGTTCGCGCGCCGAGTTCCTGCGCAGGGCCCGCGCCCACTACCGCCGTTACCGCGTCCCGGGCGCATCCGTCCCGCTGCGCTCCCGGCTGCGCCACACCCTCGTCCACTTCGGCGTGCACCGCACCTACCGCGTGTTGCAGGTCTCCATGACCGTGCGCCGGCGCACGCAGAAAGCGGCCTCGAAACTGACCCGCGCCCTGCGCGCGGCGGTCCTCCAGGCGCACTACCGCGTCCAGTTGCGGCTGCCGCTGCGCGCCGACCGGGCCGTGTTCGCCGCGTACTGGGGCCGTGGGCACGGCTGCAACCCGGGCGCGCTGGAAGAGGCGTTCCGCACGTTCGCGCCGCAGGTGCGCACCGCGTGGATCGCCCGCCCCGAGCACCAGGCGTCCGTCCCGCCGGGCCCGCGCCAGGTGCGCCCCGGCACGGCCGCCTACTGGACGGCGCTGGCCCGCTCCAAGTACCTCGTGAACAACGTCAACTTCGACCGGCGGCTGGTGAAGCGGCCCGGCCAGGTCTTCGTACAGACCCAACACGGCACGCCCCTCAAGCACATGGGCCTCGACCTCCAGGAACGCCCGGCCGCCGCCCGTGACATGGACTTCGGCAGGCTGCTGGACGGCGTCGACAAGTGGGACTTCGTACTGTCCGCCAACCGCCACACCACCCTCACCTGGGAGCGCGTCTACCCGGGCCGCTACGAGACTCTCGAGTACGGCTACCCGCGCAACGACGTCTACCAGAAGGCGACGGCGGCGGACGTGGCCCGGCTGCGCGAGACCCTCGGCATCCCGCGCGACACGGTCGCCGTCCTGTACGCGCCCACGCACCGCGACTACCGGCGCGTGCAGGGCTCCCACCTCGACCTGGAGCGCGTCCTGCGCCGCCTCGGCCCGCGCTTCGTGATCCTGGCCCGCGCCCACTACTGGCAGGACGCCCCGCTGGCCCGGCAACTGCCCGGCGTCATCGACGTCACCGGCCACCCCAGCGTGGAGGCCCTCTGCCTGGCCTCGGACGCCCTGGTCACCGACTACTCGTCCCTGATGTTCGACTACGCCAACCTGGACCGCCCGATCGTCATCCACGCCGACGACTGGGAGGCGTACGAGGCGGCCCGCGGCACCTACTTCGACCTGCGGGCGTTCCCGCCGGGCGCGGTCGCGCGCAGCGAGGACGAGCTGATCGACATCTTCGGCACCGGCCACTGGCGCGGCTCCCGCTCGACCCAGTTGCGCACCGCGTTCCGTGAGCGGTTCTGCGCCCACGACGACGGGCGCGCCGCCGAACGGGTCGTCCGGCGGGTCGTCCTGGGCGAGACCGACCTGCCCGCCGTGGTGCCGCTCGCCGAGCGCTGCCCGGCGGCGTCGGCGGCGCAGACGGCGGCGCAGGCGCAGTCGGGACGCCCGCCGCTCGCCACCGTGCCACGGCCGTCCGGCTCCCGCCCCGTCACCGACAGCCACTGACCGCCGTTCGCCTTCCGGCAGAGAAACCAGACACAGACGGAGAAAGAGCAGCATGCCCCGCTTCAGCATCATCGTCGCGTCCCATGGGGACGGGGGTCCCCCCGGTCGAGTGGCCACGAGACTGGGGGAGGGCCGGCTGTCCCTGGCGCTGGACTCCGTCCTCGCCCAGTCCTTCGCCGACTTCGAGCTGATCCCGGTCGGCGACGCGCCCGACGCCGTGGCCGGCGCCGTCGCCGACCGGTACGCGCTGCGCGACTCCCGGGTGCGGCCCGCGCAGTCGCCGCCCGCGGCGGGTCTCGCCGGGGCGCGCAACGCGGGGCTGCGGGCGGCGAGCGGCGGGTACGTGCTGTTCCTCGACGGCGACGACACCCTCGCCCCTGGCGCGCTGACGGCGCTGGACGCGCGGCTGACCGAGACCGGCGACGTGGACGTCCTGTACACCGAGCACGAGCGCGTGCCCTGGTGGGAGGGCGCGCCGGCCAACCCGGCGGCCCCGCTGCTGGCGAAGACCCCGCAGGGCGCGTTCTCCCCGTTCGAGGCCCCGCAGGTGACCGGGGTGCACCTGCCGGTGTGGGGCACCGCCTACCGGCGCTCCTTCCTCGCCGAGCACCAACTCGCCTTCCCCGACGGCAACTTCACGGACGTCGGGTTCGGCGGTCTGGTCACGGTGTACGCGGAGCGGGTCGCGACCTTGCGGTCGGTCGTCGTACGGCATCTGCTGCGGCGGCAGGGCGATCCGCTGAACCTGCCGGGCGAGCATCACATGGAGCTGCTGGACCGCGCCGACGAGGTGCTGACCCGGGCGGGTGAGGTCGCGCTGTCCGAAGACCGGTCGGGGCCGCTGTTCGAGCAGCTCTTCGCGGCCGTCCTGAAGACCGCCGCGCATCCGGCCCGGCTGTCCGGGCGTCGCCGCCGGGCCTTCTTCCGGCGCGCGGGCCGGCTGTACCGGCGGCACCGGCCGGACGGTTTCCGCAGACCGGGCGGGAGTCTCGGGGTGCAGCACCGGCTGCTGGCGGCCGGCGCGTACACCGCGTTCCGGACGCTGCGCGACGCCAACCGCAGGGCGTCGGCGGCCGGCCGGCGCGTCCCGCGCGCGCGAGGCCTGCGCACCCGCCTGTACTACCGGCGTCAACTGCGCCGCCGTATCGACCCCGACCTCGCGGTGTTCTGCGCCTACTGGGGCCGCGGTTACGCCTGCAACCCGGCCGCGATCCACGCCAAGGCCGCCGAACTCGCCCCGCACATCAGGTCGGTGTTCCTCGTCGAGTCCGACCAGGTGCACGCGCTGCCCGCGGGCATCGACCACGCGGTGATCGGCAGCCGCCGCTACTGGCAGGTGCTGGCCCGCGCCAAGTACCTGGTGAACAACGCCAACTTCGAGGGCGCGGTCGTCAAACGCCCCGGCAGCGTCCACCTGTCGACGCAGCACGGCACGCCGCTGAAGAAGATGGGCGTCGAGCAGGCCGAGTACCCGGTGGTCGCCGCCGCCACCGGAAGCTTCGACCGGCTGCTGGGCCGAGTCGACCGCTGGGACTTCAACCTCAGCTCCAACCGGCTCTCCACCGAGGTGTGGGAGCGGTCCTTCCCGGCCTCGTACGAGATGCTCGAGTACGGCTATCCGCGCAACGACGTCTACTACACGGCGACGGCGGACGACGTGCGCCGGGTCCGCGAGCGGCTCGGGATCCCGGCGGGCCGCACGGCGCTGCTGTACGCGCCGACGCACCGCGACCACCAGAGCGGCTTCCACGCGCAGCTCGACGTCGAGGCGCTGTGCGAGGCCCTCGGGGACGACTTCGTGATCCTGCTGCGCGCCCACTACTTCTACGACGACGCCCGCGACCGCCCGCGCGACGAGCGGATCATCGACGTCACCGGGCACCGCTCGTCGGAGGACGTGTGTCTGGCGGCGGACGCCCTGATCACCGACTACTCGTCGATCGTCTTCGACTACGCCAACCTCGACCGGCCGATCGTCGTGTACGCCGACGACTGGGACGTGTACCGCGAGACGCGCGGGGTCACCTTCGACTTCCTGGGCTCGGCGCCCGGCCCGGTCGCCCGCACCGCCGACGAACTGGCCGCCGTCTTCCGCTCCGGCCGCTGGGCCGGGGCCGAGGCGGCCGGACTGCGGGCCCGGTTCCGGGCCCGGTTCTGCGAGTTCGACGACGGGCGGGCCGCCGAGCGCGTCGTACGCCGGGTGCTGCTCGGGGAACCGGCCGAGCAGATCGAGCCCGCCGTCCCGCTCGCCCGGCGGACGCCCGCGCCCGCCGCCGTGACCTCTTCGAGGAGCTGACCTTCGTGCCCCGCTTCAGCGTCATCGTCCCTGTCTTCAAGGTCCAGGGGTTCCTTCGCGAGTGCCTGGACTCCGTGCTCGGCCAGTCCTTCGACGACGTCGAGGTGATCGCCGTCGACGACTGCTCACCCGACGGCTGCGGAGCGATCCTCGACGAGTACGCGGCCCGCGACCCCCGGCTGCGGGCCGTCCACCTGCCGGAGAACGTGGGCCTGGGCCGCGCCCGCAACGCCGGTCTGCCGCACGCCACCGGCGACTACGTCCTGTTCCTCGACAGCGACGACCGCTACACGCCCGGCCTGCTGCGGGCGGTCGCCGACCGGCTGGAGGTGACCGGCGACCCCGACATCCTGGTCTTCGACCACGTCCGCACCCACTGGTGGGGCCGCGCGGGCCGCAGCGACGCCGCGCACCTCTTCGAACAGGCCGGCACCGACACCTTCGACCTGCGCACGCACCCCGAGTACCTGGGGCTGTTCCTGGTCGCCTGGAACAAGGCCTACCGCCGGGACTTCTTCGTCGGGCACGGCTTCCAGTACCGGCCGGGGCTGTACGAGGACGCCCCCGTCACGTACCAGACGATGGTCACGGCGGAGCGGATCGCCTGTCTGGACCGGGTGGGCGTCGAGTACCGGCAGCGGCGGCAGGGCGCGATCACCCGCACCCCCGGCCGCAAGCACTTCGACATCTTCGACCAGTACGAGGGCCTCTTCGCGTTCCTCGCCGAGCGGCCCGCCCTGGACTGGGCCCGGCCGCTGCTGTTCGAACGGGCCCTGGACCACATGCTGTTCACCGTGGCCCGCCCGGAGCGCGTGCTGCGGGGCGACCGACGGGAGTTCCACCGGCGGATCCGGGCCTTCTACCGCGCCCACGTCCCGGCCGGCTTCGCCCCGCCGCCGGAGTCGCGCCGTACGGAGATCCGGCTGCTGTCCTTCGCCCCCTACTCCGCCCACCTGGGCCTCGGCGCGCTGCGCGGCGCGGGCCGGACCGCCGCGCGCAGGACGCGCAGGACGCGCGACCTGATCGCCCGGCGACTGAAGCGGGGCTGGTACCGGTTCCAGTTGCGGCGGCCCCTGGACCCTGGGCTCGCCGTGTACTCCGCCGGGCACAGCCGCGCCGTGAACGGCGACCCGTACGCCATCCACGCCCGGGCCGCCGAACTCGCGCCGCAGGTGCGGGGCGTGTGGGTGGTGCGGCCCGACGCGGTGGGGCTGGTTCCGCCGGGCACGGAGTACGTGACCACGGGATCCTGGCGCTACTACCGGGTGATGGCCCGCGCCGGGCACTGGATCAACGACTGCAACTGGGCCGGTGACCTGGTGAAACGCCCCGGTTCCCGGCACGTCCAGACACACCGGGGCACACCGCTGAAGTACATGGCCCTGGACCTGCTGGACCGGCCGGGCGCGCGGCACGGCACCAACGTCCGGGGCATGCTGCGGCGCAGCGACCGGTGGGACGTCAGCCTGGTCGCGAACCGGTACTCGGAGGAGATCTGGCAGCGGGCCTACCCCTGTCACTTCACGTCGCTGCGCAGCGGCAGCCCGCGCAACGACGTCCTGGTGCGGGGCGGGGACGCGCGGGCGGCTCGGACGGCTCAGGTCCGGGAGCGGCTGGGGGTCGGTCCGGCCGAGACGGTCGTGCTGTACGCGCCGACGCCGCGCGACTACCGCAAGGGCCGCCATGTCGGGCGGGTCGACCTGGAGGCGCTGGCGGCGGCGCTCGGCGGCGGGCACCGGCTGCTGGTGCGCCTGCACCCCAGCCTGGCCCGCCATCACGAACGGGCACTGCTGCTGCGCGACCTGCACCGGCGGGGCGTGCTGACCGACGTCACGGACGAGCCGCACGTCGAGGACGTCCTGCTGGCCGCCGACGCCCTGATCACCGACTATGCGGCGCTGATGTTCGACTACGCGAACCTGGACCGGCCGATCGTGATCCACGCCGACGACTGGGCGGCCTACCGGGCGGCCCGGGGCGCCTACTTCGACATCACCGCCGAACCGCCGGGCCACGTCACACGCTCCGACGAGGAACTGGCGCAGGTGTTCGCCTCCGGCGCGTGGCGCGACGCCGAGTCGGCCCGGCTGCGGTCGGCGTTCCGGGAGCGGTTCTGCGAGTACGACGACGGGCGGGCGGCGGAGCGGGTCGTCCGGCAGATCCTGCTGGGCGAGGCGCCTGACACGAATGGTGGCGGCGGGGTCGTCAACGGCACGGGCGCGGGTGACGGTAAGAGTGCGGGTGACGGTGCGGGTGTGGGTGACGGTGAGGGTGCGGTCGTCCGGATCCCGGCGGCCGTCGACCGTTCGGCGCGCCTGCCGGAGTACCGCTGACAGGACACCACGGGGGGCAAAATGCGTGGAATGCTCCCCACTGTCCGTCTCTTTCGGCATCCGACGCCGTACCAGTTCTTCGGGGCCCTGGTCTGGCTGGCGATGTCCCTCGCGTACTGGCGCGACCCGCTGTGCCGCGCGGCGCTGACCGGCCCGGTCAATCTGCTGGTGCTGCTGACCGGGATCGGCCGCTTCACGCGCGTCCTGACGGACCGTCGCCGGGCCGCCGTGCTGGTCCTGCTCACCCTGGCGCTGCTGTGGGGCGGCGACCCGTCCTGGTCCAACGGCGACCTCGGCCATCCGTCGACACTGGCCGTCGGGCTGACCTGCTGGGCCTGGGCGGGGACGGCCACCCGCGCGGGGGCGGTGCGCTGCCCGGTGCGGTACGTCGGTCCGAGCGGCCTGCGCAGCTCCTGGGGGTACGGGTGGCTGGGGGCGCTGTACGCGCTGATCCTGCTGCTGCACCCGGTGACGTTCGCCGCGGCGGCGGTCGGGGCGGTGGCGCTGGTCACCGGGTGGGAACGGGACCGGCGGGCGGCCGTACTGGGCCGGTGGGCGCTGACGGCCGCGGTGCCGTCGACGGCGGCGTACGTCCGGCCGTACGTCGACGCGCTCGCCCTGACGGCCGGGGACCCCGGTGCGGGACTCACCCCCGAGCGGCTGCCTCTGGGGATGCCTGGGCACTTCTGGCTGGTGCTGCTGGGCGTGCCCGCGCTGTGGCTGCGGGCCTGGCGGGCAAAGCGAACGGCGGGACACTGACCACACGTCCCGCCGGATGCCGCGCTCAGGAACTACAGGAACTACAGGAACTACAGGAACCAGGGGGGCTGGAGGGACTACTCGATGACGAGGTCGACCTCGATGTTGCCGCGGGTGGCGTTGGAGTAGGGGCAGACCTGGTGGGCCTGCTCGACGAGCTTGCGGCCGGCCGCCTCGTCCACGCCGTCGGGCAGCTCCACGCGCAGCGTGACCTTGAGACCGAAGCCCTCGCCCTGCTTGCCTATGCCGACCTCGGCGGTCACCGCGGCGTCGCTGACGTCCACCTTCGCGGCGCGGCCGACGAGGCCCAGGGCGCTGCCGAAACAGGCGGCGTAACCGGCGGCGAACAACTGCTCCGGGTTGGTGCCCTGCCCGTTGCCGCCGAGCTCCGCGGGCATGCCCAGCGCGAGGTCGATCTTGCCGTCGGAGGAGACGGCGCGGCCCTCGCGGCCGTGCGTGGCGGTGGCGACAGCGGTGTAGAGCGCGTCCATGGAAAACCATCCCTCTCAGAATCACGTTCCGGCGGCCCGGTCCGGCCGCCTGACGGAGATAAGTAGAGCACACAATTCAATTGGGCACAACTAAGTTGCGGGTACGAGCTACTCTGGAGACATGACCGACATGACCGCCCCGCCGCCACCTGTCGGCCCGGAGAATCCCGTGGAAACCGCCACAGAGGACGCCACAGAGAACGCAACGGAGAACGCAACGGAGAACTGGCTCCGGCTGGACACCCAGATCTGCTTCTCCCTGCACGCCGCGTCGCGCGCCTTCAACGGCGTCTACCGCGTGATCCTCAAGGACCTCGGGGTCACCTATCCGCAGTACCTGGTGCTGCTGGTCCTCTGGGAGGAGGGCCCGCTGCCCGTCAAGAAGCTCGGCGAACACCTGCGCCTGGACTCCGGCACGCTCTCCCCCCTCCTCAAACGCCTGGAGACGGCCGGTCTGGTACGCCGCGAGCGCAGCGCCCGCGACGAACGCTCGGTGGAGATCCGCCTGACCGAGAAGGGCACGTCCCTACGCGCCCGAGCCCAGGAGGTCCCCCGCAGAATCCTCACCGCCACCGGCTTCGACCCCACCGAGATCGGCGCTTTGCGAGAACGCCTGGACGAACTCACGGCGGCGCTGGACATGGCGGCGACGGAGGAGACGTAGGGGGCGGTAGCCGGGGTGAGGTTGAGTGGGGGGCAGGGCGCTGTGGCCGGGAGGCCAGGGAGGCCAGGGAGGCCTGAGCGTCGGCAGTCAGGGAAGCGGCTGCCGGGTGCCGGCGGTCGGAGATCCGGTGGCCCGGGTGCCGGCGGCCGAGGGCCCGGCCGGTGGGCGGCGGGTGTAGAGGCGGAGGGCGATGTCGGGGCGGTCGTACTCTCGGCGCGGGGTGAAGCGTTCCTCGACGGTGAGGAGTTTGGCGCGTTCGGTCGGGTCGCCCGGGAGCCAGTGTGAGCGCAGGGTGTACGGCTCGGCGACGATCCACAGTCGGCTCACCCCGGCCAGTCTGCGCCGCAGCTCACGGGGGCCGACCTCGCGGCCGTACAGCGTGCCGGACTGGGCGCCGGGCACCTTCAGCGCCAGGTCCCGCGCCCCCTGGAACCCCTTCGGGTAAGCGAGCGCGGCGCGGCGGCCGAGGGACGGCAGGAACAGCACCGGGTCGCCGGGGCGGACCTCGCGCGTGGCCAGCGCGGAGATGGCGGCGAGGTTGTCGGGGCGGTGGGCGAGGGTGCGGTACTGGCGGTGCAGCGGGAGCAGGTCGACGAAGACGACGGCGATGAGCAGGACGCCCGCCGGGGTGATCGTCCATGAGCGCGGTCGGCCGGCCCGCCGCGCGAGGCGGGCCAACCGGTCGGCCCCGGCCGCGATCAGCAGCGGCGCCCCCGCCAGGGCGTACAGCACGTAGCGTTCGTGATACAGGGGCCTGACCTGCGAAAGCAGTATCAGCAAGGTCGGCGGGACCACCATCAGCGGTGCCATGACGGCCGCCGTCCGCCCGGCCCACAGCCCCGCCACCATCAGCATCACGCACCCCCAGAACACCACCCCCTCCGGGCCCACCGCGAAGCTCCGCAGCAACCTCTCCGCGCTCCCCCGGTCCGGCACCGGCAACCACTCCACCTGCCGCGACTGCCCGTGGGAGACCAGCACCAACGGCAGCAGCACCACGACCGCCGCCCCGGCCGCACGCCCCCACCGCCACCACACGCCCCTCGGCACCCGCAGCAGCGCGAGGGTGACCGCGTGGGCGCACAGCATGAACACCGCCAGCTCGTGCAGCAGGCAGGTCACGGCGACGACACCGCCGTACCGCCACCACAGCCGCCGCTCCTCGACCGCCCGCACCAGCAGCAGCGTCGCCCCCGCAGCCCCGGCCGCGACCAGCGCGTACGAACGGCCCTCCTGGGCGTAGTGACCGGCGAGCGGGGTCACCGCGTACAGCAGACCCGCCCACAGCCCGACCCGGCGACCGGCCAGCCGCACACCGAGCGCGGCGACCAGCCCCGCGGTGACGGTGGCCGCACAGACGGACGGCAGACGCAGGACGACCTCGCCCGGATGGAGGGCCAGCACGACGTGCATGAGGAGGTAGTACAGCCCGTGCACCGCGTCCACCCCGTGCAGCAGCCGCCAGATCTGCGGCACCGTCCGCCCCGCGACCTGATAGGTGACGGCCTCGTCACGCCATATACCGCCACGGTCGATCCCCCACAGCCCGACGGCGAGCATGACGGCCGCGGGAACGGCAACAGGGACGGCGACGGGGACGGCTGCGCGTACACACACCACGCCGCCGATTGTGCGACGCACGCCCACCCGGCCCGGCCATTGACGGCACATCAGGCATCTAATATTCACGCAATGTGCCAAAAGCAGTACTCACACGCCCTCGGCTGTGTCGTCGGCTCCGCCGTGGGGGACGCGTTGGGCGCGCCCTTCGAGTTCGGGCCGGAGGGGGCGTTCTCCGCGCGCTTCCCGTCCGCCGGGCAGGGCGGCGAGATGTGCGGGGGCGGCGGCTGGGACCCGGGGGAGGCGACCGACGACACGCAGATGGCCGTCTTCGTCGGGGAGTCCCTGCTGGAGTGCGGCGGACTGGAACCGGCGGACGTCTTCCGGCGGTTCCAGCGCTGGGCCGCCGCCGACCCCAAGGACATCGGGTTGCAGACCGAGGCCGTCCTGACCAGCGGCGACCCCTGGGACACCGCCGCCGCCCGGCACTTCCAGCGCAGTCAACGGGCGGCGGGCAACGGCGCGTTGATGCGGGCGGCCACCTCCGCCGTGTACTTCGCGCCGCACGGCCGCGACGCCACCATGGACGCGGCCCGCCGGCTCGCCGCCCTCACCCACGGGGACCGCGCCGCCTGGGAGGGCACGGCCGTCTTCCACGAGCTGGTGCGCATCGCCCTCACCGGCGCCGACCCGCTGGCCGCGCTCCCGGAGACCCTCGCCGAGGTGCACGCCGACCACCGCGAGCGCTACGCGACCGTCCTCGCCCCGGACTGGCACCCCGACCTGGCGACGGAGTTCAACGGCGCGGTGTGGCCCTGCCTCGGCTCCGCCGTCTGGGCGCTGCGCACGACGTCCTGCTTCGAGGACGCGGTCCGCGCGGCCGTCGACCTCGGCGGCGACACGGACACCGTCGCGGCCGTGACGGGCGGCCTCGCCGGGGCGGTGTACGGCATCGACGACATCCCGCGCCGCTGGACGGCCGCCCTGCACGTCCCGCTACCGGGCTCCGCCGACCACCGCGTCCTGCGCCTGCCGGAACTCACAACCCTGGCCCACGCCCTGACCCACGGCCCGGCGGCCGGGTCCCCCGCGTTCTGGGGGGGCTCTACCCCCCGCGACAGCTACAGCGTCTTGATCGCCTCCGCCGTAGCCCGGGCCAGTGCGGCCAGGTAGCCCTTGGGTAGTTTCGGGCTGCGGATGACCACCGAGCGCCAGTAGAGGGGGCCCGAGATGAGGTCGAGGGCCAGTTCCTCGTTGACGGTCGCGCGGATCTCGCCGCGCTGTTGGGCCGCTGCCACGATCTTCAGGGCTACGCCCTCCTGCCCCTCCTTCAGTGCCTTCTGGAGGGCCTCGGCGATGTCGGGGTTGCGGGCCGCCTCGGCCTGGAGGTCCGGGATGATCTGCGAGGCCACGGGGTGTCGTAGGGCCCGTGAGGTCACCTCGTAGAGCATGCGCAGGTCGCCCTCCAGGCTGCCCGTCTCCGGGGCCGGCAGGCCCTGCACGGCGATCGCCGAGACGATGTCGAGGACCAGGTGCAGCTTGGAACGCCAGCGCCGGTACACGGCCGTCTTGCCCACCCCGGCACGGCGGGCGATGCCCTCGATGGACATCCGGGCGTAGCCGACGGTCGCGAGCTCCTCGAACACGGCCGCCCGGATGGCCTCCGTCACGTCCTCGCGCAGCACGGCCGCACCCGCCGGCGCCCGGCGGCGCGCCCGCACCTGGGGTCCTTCGGCGTTCGTCGCGTTCGTCGTCATGCCGACCAGCATAGGGCGTTACGACGATACGGTTGCGTTCCGACGTCAACTCGGCCTACTCTCACGTTGCGACGATACGGTCCCGTCCCGACGTAGTAAGAGAACGTTAAGAGCAGAGTAAGAACGCGTCGGGCTGCTTAGGGAAACGGCGCCCGCACCCCCCTCCCCCCGAGTGAAAGCAGCGGATGTGAGTCAGGTCCTCCACACACCGCCCAGGACACCGGCCGACGGCCACGGCGATCTCGCTGCCCTGGCCGCGCAGTACGGCCTCACGGTCAGCGGCGCCCGTCCTCCCCTGCCGGAGTACATCCGCCAGCTCTGGGCGCGCCGCCACTTCATCACCGCGTTCGCCACCGCCAAGCTCACCGCCCAGTACAGCGCGGCGAAGCTGGGCCAGGTCTGGCAGGTGATGACCCCGCTGCTCAACGCGGCGGTGTACTACTTCATCTTCGGTGTCCTGCTGGAGACCAAGAAGGGCGTGGCGGACTTCATCCCCTTCCTGGTCACAGGCGTGTTCGTCTGGACGTTCACGCAGAGCTCGATCATGACGGGCACCCGGGCCATCGGCGGCAGCATCGGCCTGGTGCGGGCCCTGCACTTCCCCCGGGCCGCGCTGCCGATCTCGTTCTGCCTCCAGCAGCTCCAGCAGCTCCTGTTCTCGATGGGCGCCCTGCTGATCATCCTGTTCGCGGTGGGCGTGCCGCCGGCCCTGTCCTGGCTCCTGGTCTTCCCCGCGCTGGCCCTGCAGTTCGTGTTCAACGCGGGCGTCTCGATGATCCTGGCCCGGCTCGGCGCGAACACCCCGGACATCGCCCAGTTGATGCCGTTCATCCTGCGCACCTGGATGTACATCTCGGGCGTCATGTGGAGCATCGACAACCTCATCAGCAAGCACCACGGCATGCCATCCTGGCTGGCGGACCTGCTGCGGGCCAACCCCGCCGCGGTGTACATCGACCTGATGCGCTTCGCGCTGATCGACAGCTTCCACGCCAGCCAGCTCCCGCCGCACGTGTGGCTGGTCGCGACCGGCTGGGCGCTGCTCGCCGGCGTCGGCGGCTTCATCTACTTCTGGAAGGCTGAGGAGACGTACGGCCGTGGCTGACAACACCGAGACCAAGACGCCCACCGCGCCCGCCGAACCCGTCGACGAGCGGGCCCCCACCGTCATCGTGGACAGCGTCGACATCGTCTACCGGATCAACGGCACCGGCAGCGGCCGGGGCAGCGCCACCGCCGCCCTCAACCGCATCATGCGCCCCAAGCAGGCCGCGAAGGCCTCGGGCATGCGCATCGTGCACGCCGTCAAGAAGGTCTCCTTCGTCGCCTACAAGGGCGAGGCGGTCGGCCTGATCGGCACCAACGGCTCCGGCAAGTCCACCCTGCTCAAGGGCATCGCGGGCCTCCAGCCGGTGGAGAACGGCAAGATCTACACCGACGGCCAGCCCTCCCTCCTCGGCGTCAACGCGGCCCTGATGGGCGACCTGACCGGCGAGCGCAACGTCTACCTCGGCGGCCTGGCCATGGGCATGACGCCCGAGCAGATCAAGGAGCGCTACCAGGAGATCGTCGACTTCTCCGGCATCAACGAGAAGGGCGACTTCATCTCCCTGCCCATGCGCACCTACTCCTCCGGCATGGGCTCCCGGCTGCGCTTCTCCATCGCCGCCGCCAAGGACCACGACGTGCTCCTCATCGACGAGGCGCTGTCCACCGGTGACGCGCGGTTCCAGGCGCGTTCGGCGGCCCGCATCCAGGAGATGCGCCAGCACGCCGGAACCGTCTTCCTGGTCAGCCACAGCAACGCCGCGATCCGCGACACCTGCGACCGCGTGCTGTGGCTGGAGCGCGGCGAACTGCGCATGGACGGCCCCACCGAAGAGGTCCTCCAGGCCTACGAGGAGTTCACCTCCGGCAAGAAGAAGTAGCCGACGGCCCCGATCTCCCGGGTACGACGAGAAGGGTGCCCCCCGAACCATCGGGGGGCACCCTTCTCGTCGTACATGACTACGAATGCGTCCGCAGCAGCGTCCGCATCGTGCGCATCGCGACCGACAGGTTGGCCAGGTCGAACGTCTCCGAGCTCTGGATCTCCTCCAGCGTGGTGCGCGCCCGGCCCAGGATCGCCGCGTTCTTCTCCTCCCACGCCTTGAACCGCTGCTCGGGCGTCGAGGTGCCGTTGCCGACGGCCAGGACGTCCGCGGCGACCGCCGCGTGGGCCGCGTACAGGTCCTCGCGGATGGAGGCGCGGGCCATGGACTGCCAGCGGTCGGCGCGCGGCAGCTCGATGATGCGGTCCATCAGCCGGGTGATGCGCAGCCGGTCGGCGAGGTCGTAGTACACCTCGGCGACGTCCAGCGGGTCGCGGCCCATCCGGTCGGCCACCGAGACGATGTCCAGCGCCGGGAACGCCGCCGAGAACCCGGCCACCCGGGTCGCCAGCTCGTCCGGGACGCCCGCCTCGGTCAGCTCCTCGTAGATCTTCTGCCACCACTCCAGATCCGCGCCCCGCATCAGCTTCGTGAGCTGCGACCACACCTGCTCGACGCGCTCGGCGAAGAACTCGACGGTCTCCGCGAGCTGCAACGGCTGCGGCCGGTTGTTGAGCAGCCAGCGCGTGCCGCGCTCGACGAGCCGCCGCGAGTGCAGCCGGATCCGGGTCTGCACGGCGGCCTCGACCCGGTTGTCGAGGGCCTCCACCGCGTCCCACACCGGGGCCGCGCGGAAGATCGCCCGGGCCGCGGTCTGGGCCCGCACGATCTCCTCCAGCGAGGCGCCGGTCTCCTCCCGCAGCCGGTGCAGATACGTCGTACCGCCCGTGTTGACCGTGTCGTTGACCAGGACGGTCGTGGTGATCTCACGGCGCAGCGGGTGGCTGTCGATGCCCTCGGGGAACCGCTCGCGCAGCGCCGTCGGGAAGTAGGCGTGCAGCAGCCCGCGCAGGTAGTCGTCGTCGGGCAGCGAGGTGTGCAGCAGCTCGTCCGCCACCGTGATCTTCGTGTAGGCCAGCAGGACGGCCGTCTCCGGGCTGGACAGGCCCTGGCCGGCGCCGAGCCGCTCACGGATCTGCCGGTCGGTGGGCAGGAACTCCAGGGCCCGGTCCAGGTGCTTCTCCCTGACCAGGTGGCGCATGAAGCGCTGCTGGGCGTGGAGCATGTCCTTGGACTGGAAGAGGGCGTTGGCGATCGCCGTGTTCTGCGCGTAGTTGTTGCGCAGGACGAGCGCGCCGACCTCGTCGGTCATCTCCGCGAGGACCTTGTTGCGCTGCTTGACGGTCATGTCGCCCTCGGCGACCAGCCCGTTCAGCAGGATCTTGATGTTCACCTCGTGGTCGGAGGTGTCCACGCCCGCGCTGTTGTCGATGGCGTCCGTGTTGATGCCGCCGCCGCTGCGGGCGAACTCGATCCGCCCGAGCTGCGTCAGCCCCAGGTTGCCGCCCTCGCCGACGACCTTGACCCGCAGGTCGGCGCCGTCCACCCGGATCGGGTCGTTGGCCTTGTCGCCGACGTCGGCGTTCGACTCCGTACCGGACTTGACGTACGTGCCGATGCCGCCGTTCCACAGCAGGTCCACCGGCGCCCGCAGGATCGCCTTCATCAGGTCGGCCGGCGTCAGCTTGTTGACGCCCGCCTCGATGCCCAGCGCCTCCCGGACGTGCGCGCCGACCGGGATCGCCTTCGCCGTCCGCGGGAAGATCCCGCCGCCCGCCGACAGCAGCTTGGTGTCGTAGTCGGCCCAACTGGAGCGGGGCAGCTCGAACAGGCGGCGGCGCTCGGCGTACGAGGTCGCCGCGTCCGGCGTCGGGTCGATGAAGATGTGCCGGTGGTCGAAGGCGGCGACCAGGCGGATGTGCTCGGACAGCAGCATGCCGTTGCCGAACACGTCACCGGACATGTCGCCGATGCCGACAACCGTGAAGTCCTCGGCCTGCGTGTCCACGCCCCGCTCCCGGAAGTGCCGCTTCACGGACTCCCACGCGCCGCGGGCGGTGATGCCCATGCCCTTGTGGTCGTAGCCGGCCGAACCGCCGGAGGCGAACGCGTCCCCGAGCCAGAAGTCGTACGACTGCGCGACCTCGTTGGCGATGTCGGAGAACGTCGCCGTGCCCTTGTCGGCGGCGACCACCAGGTAGGTGTCGTCCTCGTCGTGCCGCACGACGTCGGACGGCGGCACGACCTCCCCGCCGACCATGTTGTCGGTGATGTCGAGGAGCGCCGAGATGAACGTCTTGTAGCTGGAGATGCCCTCGGCCAGCCACGCGTCCCGGTCCACGCCCGGGTCGGGCAACTGCTTGGCGACGAAGCCGCCCTTCGCGCCGACCGGCACGATCACGGTGTTCTTCACCATCTGCGCCTTGACCAGGCCGAGCACCTCGGTACGGAAGTCCTCCCGCCGGTCCGACCAGCGCAGACCACCGCGCGCGACCTTCCCGAACCGCAGGTGCACGCCCTCCACCTGCGGCGAGTACACCCAGATCTCGAACGCGGGCCGGGGCGCCGGCAGGTCGGGGATGGCCTGCGGATCGAACTTCATCGACACGTAGTCGTGCGGAGCGCCGTCCGCGCGCCGCTGGAAGAAGTTCGTGCGCAGGGTCGCCTTGATGACGGTGAGGAAGGACCGCAGGATCCGGTCCTCGTCGAGCGAGGCCACCTGGTCGAGCGCCGCGTCCAGCTCCTCCAGCAACGCGTCGACGATCTCCAGCCCGGCGCGCTGCCGGTCGGGCGACATCCGCGCCTCGAACAGCGACACCAGCAGCCGGGTGGTGTGGACATTGGTACGGAGGGTGTCCTCCATGTAGTCCTGGCTGAACGTGGACCCGGCCTGGCGCAGGTACTTCGCGTACGCGCGCAGCACCATCGCCTGCCGCCAGTTCAGCCCGGCGCCCAGCACCAGCGCGTTGAACCCGTCGTTCTCCGCCTTGCCCGTCCAGGTCGCCGAGAACGCCTCCTGGAACCGCTCGCGCCCGTCGTCCCCGAGGAAGTCGCCGCCGGGACCGGCCAGCGACTTGGGGATCCGCAGCCCGAAGTCGTAGATCCAGGCGTTGCTGCGGTCCGTGCAGCGCAGCTCGTACGGCCGCTCGTCGATCACCTCGACGCCGAGCCGGTTCAGCACCGGCAGCACCGCCGACAGGGAGATCGCGTCACCCTTGCGGTAGATCTTGAAACGGCGCTCGTCGGGCGCGGCGCCCACCGGCTCGTACAGGCTCAGCGAGAAGCTCTGCTCGCCGGTGAGCCGCTCCAGGTGGACCAGGTCGGCGACCGCGGCGCGCGGGGAGTGGTCGGCCTTGTAGCCCTCGGGGAAGGCGTTGCTGAAGCGCCGGAGCAGCTCCGCGGCCCGCTCCTCGCCGCACTCGGCGTTCAGCGCCTCGCCGAAGGCGTCCGCCCAGGAGCGGGCGGCCTCGACGAGCCGCGCCTCGATGTGATCCTTGTCGGCGTCGGACAGCTCCGGCAGCTCGGTGCCCTGCGGGACGCGCACGACGAAGTGCAGCCGGGACAGGATGGACTCGGTGTTCCAGGCGGTGAAGTCGACGCTGGTGCCGCCCAGCTCCTCCTTGAGGATGTCGATGATCCGCAGCCGCACACCGGTGGTGTAGCGGTCGCGCGGCAGGTAGACCAGCGCCGAGTAGTAGCGCCCGTACTCGTCCTGCCGCAGGTAGAGCCGCAGCCGCCGCCGCTCCTGCAGATACAGCACGCTGGTGACGATGGCCCGCAGCTCATCCACCGGCGTCTGGAACAGCTCGTCGCGCGGGTACGTCTCCATGATCTGGATCAGGTCGCGCCCGTCGTGACTGTTCGGCGAGAACCCGGCGCCCGTCAGCACGGCCTGCACCTTGCGCCGCACCACGGGAACCCGCCCCACGGACTCGGTATAGGCGGCGGACGAGAACAGCCCGAGGAACCGCCGCTCACCGACCACATTGCCGTCGGCGTCGAACTTCTTCACCCCGACGTAGTCGAGGTAGGACGGCCGGTGCACGGTGGCCCGGCTGTTGGCCTTGGTCAGCACCAGCAGCTTGTGCTCGCGCGCCTTGGCCCGGGCGTCGGCGGGCAGCCGCTCGAAGGACGGGCTGACGGGGTGGCTGTCGGTCTCGGTGTGATGCGGGTCGGCGCGCAGAATGCCGAGCCCGGTGCCGGGAACGGCGGCAAGGGAGTCGTCGCCGCGCAACTGGTACTCGCGGTAGCCGAGGAACGTGAAGTGGTCGGCGGCCAGCCAGCGCAGCAACTCACGGGCCTCGTCGACGTCGGGCCGCGCCAGATCACCGGGGACGGGCTCCTTCGGGAGCTCGTCGGCGACCCGCAGCGCGGTCTCCCGCATCTTCTCCCAGTCCTCGACGGCCTCCCGCACGTCGGACAGCACGCGCAGCAGGTCGGCGGTGATCTGCTTCAGATCGGCGCGGTCGGTCTCCCGGTCGATCTCGACATGGATCCAGGACTCGATGTGCGCGTCATGCGGAAGATCGCCGACGGCGTTGCCGGTGTCGGTGGCGGCGGTGGCGGGCGGCGCGCCGAGGACCTCGATCAACCGCCCGGTCACATCACGCCGCACCACGATCTGCGGATGGATGACGAGATGGATCCCCCGCCCCTGCCGAGACAGCTCGTTGGTGACGGAGTCGACGAGAAACGGCATGTCATCGGTGACGACCTCGACGACGGAGTGGCTGCACGTCCACCCGTTGCCTTCGACGGTCGGGGTGAGGGCCCTGACGTTGGCCGTCCCCTGTGGCCGGTTCTCGGCCAGCCGGTAGTGCGAGAGTGCGGCACCGAAGACGTCGACCGGGTCCCGGTCGCTCAGGTCCTCCGGGGCGGTGTGCAGGTAGTAACGCTGCAGGAACGCGAGGAGGGCGGCATGATCCGGGGTGCCCGGCGCGCCCTCACCCGTCGTCCCAGTCGGTAGGTGCCCCCCGACCGGGCTGTTCTCAGCGACCCGCGCCGCCCTCTCGAGCAGCTCGGCCTTGGCTTCGTCCAGCTTGGTCTGCATTGTCCTCTGGCTCCTGTCGCGCGCCGTTGCGTGACGTAGAAGGAAGTACGGTCTCTTCCCCTGCGGCTCGCCGCCACGGCCCGAGGTCTCCGGGCTGCTCCGACGCTATGCCGCAAGGCGAGATGAGCGGGGGGTTATCGGCCATGTTCGACACAATCCCGGGATGTGACACTGCTCTCCGTGCCACCGACATCCGGGGCGAATACGACGTCCAGGGGCTCCTTGCGCCCCCGTCCCGCCCGCGCCGACCAGCGCCCACCGCCCGGCCACGGAAACAATCCGCACACACCGGGCGCAGAGCAGGGGCCACAAAACCCCCGCGAACTATCGCGCTGATCACGCAACCAGGCTATCGCCCCTCCCGACCCCCACGTCATGAGCCGTATGTGTACAAAACAAGGGCCACAACTTTGACGTTCTGCACAGGGTGGGGGCGGGGGTGACGTGCAGGGCCCTCCGGGGGGGCGGGGGGATGGGCGCGGAGGCTGGTCGGGGTGGGGTGGGGTGATGGGCGCGGGGATGGGTGGGCTGGGCGGGGTGATGGGCGCGGGGACTGTTGGGGTGGGGTGGGGGCGTGACGAGACGCACCGGGGGCGATGCAGGGTGAGGTGCACTGGCCTGGGGTGGGCGGGGCAACGTGCCCTTCGCCGGGGCCGAGTGAGGCGGGTGCCCCGCGAGGGCCCGCAGGGGGCAGGGGATGTAGTTCCCCAGCGTGGCGAAGGGGCGGAGCCGCAGGTGGGCGCAAGGGGCGGAGCCCCCTGGTGCGGCACGGGGACGCAGTCCCCAGCGGGGGTGCAGGGGGCCGAGCCCCTAGCCGGGCGGAGGGGCGGAGTCCCCAGGCGGGGTGCAGGGGACGCAGTCCCCGGCGGAGGTGCAGGGGCCCGAGCCCCTGGCAGGGCGAAGGGGCACAGCCCCACGCTGGGCGAAGGGGCCGGGACTCACCCGCGGCACAGGGGCGGAGCCCCAGGAGGGGTGCAGGGGACGCAGTCCCCGCTGGGGTGCAGGGGACGCAGTCCCCGCTGGGGTGCAGGGGCGGAGCCCCTGGTGGGGTTGAAGGGGCGGAGCCCCTGGGGATGGGATGGGTAGGGGCGGCGGGGGCGAGAAAAGTCGACGTTGACTCCCCGCCGCGGGACGCTAAGAGCGCCGGCCCTTGGCAAGCCCGCCCCCATCAGGCACGTTGCCCAGGACAGCGCCCTCCTGAGAGGAGCCGCCCACCATGACCGCGAAAATCCTCATCGTCACCGGCGACGCAGCCGAATCCCTGGAAGTCCTCTACCCCTACCAGCGCCTGCGCGAGGAAGGCTACGAGGTCCACATCGCCGCCCCCACCCGCAAGAAGCTCCAGTTCGTCGTCCACGACTTCGAACCCGGCTTCGACACCTACACCGAGAAGCCCGGCTACACCTGGCCCGCCGACCTCGCCTTCTCCGAGGTCGACCCCGGCCAGTACGCCGCCGTCGTCATCCCCGGCGGCCGCGCCCCCGAGTACCTCCGCAACGACCCCGAACTCCGCAAGATCCTCAAGTCGTTCTTCGACGCCGACAAGCCGGTGGCCCAGATCTGCCACGGCCCCCTGCTCACCGCGGCCGCCGACGCCCTCCGCGGCCGCCACGTCACGGCGTACCCGGCGCTGGAGCTCGACATGCAGTCGGCCGGCGCCGTCTTCCAGGACGCCGAGGCGGTGGTCGACGGCACCCTGGTCTCCGCCCGCGCCTGGCCGGACCACTCGGCCTGGATGCGCGAATTCCTGACGATCCTGCGCGCGAAGGCACCGGTGACCTGACAGCCCCCACAGGTGCGGCGCCCCAGGACGCCGCACCACCCCGCCCGCCCGGCGACGACGCCTACGCAGCCGCAGCCAACCGCCCCGCGACCTCCACCGCCTCCCCCAACGTGTCCACCACCGGCACCCCCACCCCCTCCAGACTGGCCCGACTGTGCGACCCCCCGGTGTACAGCACGGCCCGCGCCCCCACATGCAACGCGGCCACCGCGTCATCGGCGGCATCCCCGATCACCACCGTGTGCGCCGGCGCGACCCCGCCCAGCGCCCGCAGATGCCGCACCATGTGCTCGGCCTTGCTGCCCCCGGACGGCCCGGTCCGCCCGTCGACCCGCACGAAATGCGGCTCGATCCCGAACCCCCGGACCAACGGCACGAGCTCCTCGTGCACGTACATGCTCAGCAGCGACTGGCTGTGCCCCGCCGACCGCCACCCCGCGAGCAGCTCCACCACCCCCTCGGTGAGCCCGCACCGCACCCGGTGCTCCGCGTAGTACCGGTGGAACACCTCGTCCATGGCCTCCCACTCGGCATCCGTGGGCAGCCGTCCCATCAGCCGCTCGTAGAACTTGGGCACCGGCACGCAGTACAGCGCCCGGTACCGCTCCAACGTGAGCGGCTCCAGCCCCAGCTCCGCGAACGCCGCGTTCGTCGCCCCGATGATCGCGTCATTGTCGTCGAGCAGCGTCCCGTTCCAGTCCCAGACGATGTGCGCCGCTTCCTGCTGCATCCCCATACCGGAAAACGTACCCGCCACCACTGACAATCAAGTGACCGACCAGAAACCGCCCCACAGCAGACGGGCCGAGGGCAAAGGCAGGACGAGGACGGGAGTCTCAGCCCCCCGACCCCACCAGGTTCGGAATCTCCTGCGTGGCGAACCACAGCAGCTCGTGGTCCTCGGCCCCGTCCACCACGAACTGCGCGTCGTCGTCCCCGCCGTCCGCCGCCGCGAGCGCCCCCGCCGCGGCGGTCACGTCCGCCTCCGCGTCCCCCGCGTCGACGTGCACCGCCGCCGCCTTGCCCAGCCGCACAGCGCCACTCACCCGCACCTCGCCCAGCGCCGCCGGATCGAGCCCCCGGTCGGGGTCCGCGACGGCCATCCGGTCAGCCACGTCGACGGCGACGACGACCCGCCTCCGCGGGGCACCCGGGTCCGCCGCGAGCAGCCGCAGCGAGGCCAGCGCGGCCCTGCTCAGCGCCGCGTACTCCAGCTCCTCGATGTCGTCGGAGAGATACCACTCGCGCAACCCGGGCGTGACGGCGTAAGCGACGAGCGGCCCGGACCCCAGCTCCCCCGTCTTGTGCGCCTCGGCGAGACCGGGAAGGGTCAGAGGGACGTAGACGCGCATGGCTGGCCGCTTTCTTTCGTGGTCGCAGACTCGGACTCGATGCCCCGGAAGAGCGGTTCGACGCCTCCCCGAGGGCCTTCAGGATACGTGCGGGCCGTCCCCCTTCGGGTCCCCGCCCACCCCCCGACAGCCGTCAACCCCGCACCCCACAACTCACCCGCCCCACCCCCGCAACACCGGGCCCGCCACCCCCTCGGCCACCCCGGATAGGTGAATTCCCCTCCCCCTCGCCCACTACTCCCCGCTTCCTTGCCGCCACGGACCGCAACCCCGTACAAGATCCGCAACGGCAAGTTACCGCCTGGTATGCGCCGGGCCCACCGAACGGGGACACCCATGAACAAGGTCATGACGAGGACGCAGCACCACCCCGGCACCCGCCCTCCCGGCCGCCGCGACACCCGCCGCCCCACCGGCACCCCACCCCGCACCCCGAACAGCGCCACCCACCGCCCCCGCACGACACCCCCGCCCCCGACCGCCCCCGCCCAGATCCCCCACCGCCCCGTCTCCCCGCCCCGCCCCACCGACCTCTTCGCCGACCGCCTCCTCGCCGTCCTGACCGGCCAACGCCCCGTCCACTTCATGCTCCGGCACACCCGCGGCCACGCCTACGACGACCTGGCCCACCTCGCGGAACGAGGCCCCCTGCGCACCACCGCCCACGGCACCCGCCCCGTCGTCCGCGACATCGGCTACTTCGTCCCCCGCGCCGGCGCCATCGAGGCCTTCGCCCGCATCAGCGCCGGCGACCGCCTGCGCGCGATGGCCTTCCGCCTGGAACTCGGCACGGACCACCGCTGGCGCTGCACCGCCGTGGAACTCGACGGCCCCCGCAGGCCCCACCCACAGAACGACTGAACAGCCCCCACAGCCCCCGAAACGACCACCAAGACCCAAGGAGACCCGACACGCCACGGAACGGCCCCAAGAGCCCCATAGGCCCCTACAAGGACCGCCGCCCAGCGGACCCCCACCCACGCCGAAGGGCCGGGCCACCCAAGGTGACCCGGCCCCACACCAGCGAGACTTCCTGGAATCAATCCCTACTTCTTGCGACGCCGCCCGGCCTTCGCCTGCTTGCGCCGCTCCGCGCGCGTGAGGCCGTCGGCCTCGGAGCGCACCGGCTCCTCGTCGTCGTCACTGTCGAAGTCGCCCTCGATCGTGCCGCCCTCGCCGTCAACCGTCGGCGCCGAGAAGTGGAGCTGACGACGCTGCGGAGCGTCCAGCCCCTTGGCGCGGATCTCCGGACGCCCGCCCGACTGCGCCGGCACCACGTCCTGCTTCTCCATGTCGACCGGCTCGGCGTCCTCGACGAGAACCTCCTCGACCTGCTGCTCGACCTGGACCTCCAGGTTGAACAGGTAGCCGACGGACTCCTCCTTGATGCCGTCCATCATCGCGGAGAACATGTCGAAGCCCTCGCGCTGGTACTCGACCAGGGGGTCCTTCTGCGCCATCGCGCGCAGACCGATGCCCTCCTGGAGGTAGTCCATCTCGTAGAGGTGCTCGCGCCACTTGCGGTCCAGGACCGACAGCACGACCCGCCGCTCCAGCTCACGCATGATCTCCGAGCCGAGCTGCGTCTCCCGCGACTCGTACTGCTCGCGGATGTCGTCCTTGATGGACTCGGAGAGGAACTCGGCGGTCAGACCGGCCCGGTCACCGGCCGCGTCCTCCAGCTCCTCGACGGTGATCTTCACCGGGTAGAGCTGTTTGAAAGCACCCCACAGCCGGTCCAGGTCCCAGTCCTCCGGGAAGCCCTCGGCGGTCTCCGCGCCGACGTACGCGTCGATCGTGTCGTCCATGAAGTGGTGGACCTGCTCCTGAAGGTCCTCGCCCTCCAGGACGCGACGCCGCTCACCGTAGATGACCTCACGCTGACGGTTGAGGACCTCGTCGTACTTCAGGACGTTCTTACGCGTCTCGAAGTTCTGCTGCTCCACCTGCGACTGCGCGGACGCGATCGCGCGCGTGACCATCTTGTTCTCGATCGGCACGTCGTCCGGCACGTTCGCCATCGACATGACGCGCTCGACCATCTGCGCCTTGAACAGCCGCATCAGGTCGTCACCCAGCGACAGGTAGAACCGGGACTCGCCCGGGTCACCCTGACGACCGCTACGACCGCGCAACTGGTTGTCGATACGCCGCGACTCGTGCCGCTCGGTACCCAGGACATACAGCCCGCCGAGGTCCTTGACCTCCTCGAACTCCGCCTTGACCGCCTGCTCGGCCTTCTCCAGGGCGGCCGGCAGAGCCGCCGCCCACTCCTCGATGTGCTCGTCGGGGTCGAGGCCGCGCTGCCGCAGCTCCGCCTCCGCGAGGTCGTCGGGGTTGCCGCCGAGCTTGATGTCCGTACCACGGCCGGCCATGTTCGTCGCGACCGTCACAGCGCCCTTGCGGCCGGCCTGCGCGATGATCGGCGCCTCACGGTCGTGCTGCTTCGCGTTCAGCACCTCGTGCTGGATGCCGCGCTTGGAGAGCTGCTGCGACAGGTACTCGGACTTCTCGACCGACGTCGTACCGACGAGGATCGGCTGGCCCTTCTCGTGCTTCTCGGCGATGTCGTCGACGACCGCCTCGAACTTCGCGACCTCGGTCCGGTAGATCAGGTCCGACTGGTCCTTACGGACCATCGGCCGGTTCGTCGGGATCGGGACCACGCCGAGCTTGTAGATCTGGTGGAACTCGGCGGCCTCGGTCATCGCCGTACCCGTCATGCCGGACAGCTTGCCGTAGAGGCGGAAGAAGTTCTGCAGGGTGATCGTGGCGAGCGTCTGGTTCTCGTCCTTGATGTCCACCCCTTCCTTCGCCTCGATGGCCTGGTGCATGCCCTCGTTGTACCGGCGGCCGGCGAGGATACGGCCCGTGTGCTCGTCGACGATCATGACCTCGCCGTCGATGACGACGTAGTCCTTGTCCTTCTTGAAGAGCTCCTTCGCCTTGATGGCGTTGTTCAGGTAGCCCACCAGAGGCGTGTTCACCGACTCGTAGAGGTTGTCGATGCCCAGCCAGTCCTCGACCTTGGCGACACCCGCCTCATGGATGGCGACCGTGCGCTTCTTCTCGTCGACGTCGTAGTCGCCCGTCTCCTCGAGACCCTTGAGGGGGTTGCCCGCCTCGCCCTTCTTCAGGCGCGTGACGAGCTTGGCGAAGTCGCCGTACCACTTGGTCGCCTGGTCCGCCGGACCGGAGATGATCAACGGCGTACGGGCCTCGTCGACCAGGATCGAGTCGACCTCGTCGACGATCGCGAAGTTGTGGCCGCGCTGCACCAGCTCGTCCTGCGACCACGCCATGTTGTCGCGCAGGTAGTCGAAGCCGAACTCGTTGTTCGTGCCGTAGGTGATGTCGCACGCGTACTGCTCACGGCGCTGGGCCGGCGTCATGTTCGCCAGGATGCAGCCGACCTCGAGGCCCAGGAACTTGTGGACGCGACCCATCATCTCGGAGTCGCGCTCGGCCAGGTAGTCGTTGACCGTGATGAGGTGCACGCCGTCGCCGGAGAGGGCGTTGAGGTACGCCGGCAGCGTGCCGACGAGGGTCTTGCCCTCACCGGTCTTCATCTCGGCCACATAACCGAGGTGGAGGGCGGCACCGCCCATGATCTGCACGTCGTAGTGGCGCTGCCCCAGCGAGCGCTTGGCGGCCTCGCGCACGGTGGCGAACGCCTCGGGCAACAGGTCGTCCAGGCTCTCACCATCGGCGTACCGCTGCTTGTACTCATCGGTGAGGGCCCGCAGCTCGGCGTCGGAGAGGTCGACAAAGTCCTCTTCGATGGAGTTGACCTGGTCCGCGATGCGGTGCAGCTTGCGCAGGATCTTGCCTTCGCCTGCACGCATGATCTTCGAGAGGACGGACACGGGGGGTGGTCTCCTTGCCGGTCGGGCCGGGACGGTCGGTTTCTTTTGACTCACTGAGCAACGGCCATCGTATGCGAGGACCCCGCCACGCCGGGAGGCCTGCCGCGACGAGGACCGCACACTGCTGCGCACCTGCTCCAAAATCTTCTTCAAAGAGGACAACGGCCGGGCCCCGCCGATGGTGCCGCGTCCACCGAACGAATTGCGCGAATTGTGATCACGCGCTCACGCACCGCGAAAACAATGGCGTCCGCCGCGCACCCCGAGCAGAATCGGCCGATGGAGCCCGAGCCCGTCACCCTCACCACCCCCCGCCTCGTCCTGCGCCCCCTCGACCCCCGGGACGCCGACGCCGTGTACACCGCCGCCCAGGACCCCGACATCCAGCGCTGGACCACGATCCCCTCCCCCTACCTCCCCGAACACGCCGAGACCTTCACCGAACTGCTCGCCCCGGAGGGCTGGGCGACCAGCTCGATGTTCACCTTCGGCATCTTCCTCCCCGACCATCCCGACCTCGCTGACCTCCCCGGTGTGCCCGATGCCGGGCCGCGCACCCTCACCGGCGTCGTCAGCCTCACCATGCGCTCCCTGGGCACCGCCGAGATCGGCTTCTGGGCCGCCAAGGAACACCGGGGCCGCGGCTACACCACCGAGGCCGCCCTCGCCGCCGTCCGCTGGGCGTTCACCGCCCTCTCCGTCGACCGCGTCGAATGGCGGGCCGAAGTCGGCAACACCGCCTCCCGCGCGGTCGCCGAAAACGCCGGCTTCACCCTGGAGGGCACCCTACGCTCGGCCATCAACAACAAGGGCGTACGACGAGACTGCTGGCTCGCCTCCCTGCTCCCGTCGGACCTGGGACTGCCGTCGGCGGCACCGTACGTGCCGGCACCGCACAGCCCGCCCGGCGAGTGAGGGCGAAGAGGACGAAGGCGGAGAGCGACCCTCCAGCACCCTCAAGTGCCCTCCAGTGCCCTTCAGGACGCCAAAACCCCAGCTCAGCCCGCACTGTCAGACCCACCCCCTATCGTGCGAACCATGACGACCCCGCGCCCTTCCACCGAGCTCTCCGCGGACGAGGCCCGCCGCATCGCCCTCCGCGCGCAAGGCTTCCTCGGCACGCCCGACCGCAAGTCCGGCGTCCGCGGCGTCCTCCGCCACCTCGGCGCGGTCCAACTCGACACCATCTCCGTCCTGGCCCGCTCCCACGAACTCATCCCCTACGCCCGCCTGGGCGCCGTAGACCGCAAGACGGTCGAGAACGCCTACTGGAGCGACACTCACGCCTTCGAGTACTGGTCCCACGCCGCGTGCGTCCTCCCCATCGAGGAATGGCCCCACTTCGCGTTCCGTCGCCGCGCCTACCGTGGCCGCCCGCACTGGAACCACGCCCTCCCGGACGGCACGTACGACCAGGTCATCAAGCAGCTCCGCACCGAAGGCCCCCTCACCGCAACCGAGTTGGGCGGCGCGAAGAAGACCAGCGAGTGGTGGGACTGGTCCGGCACCAAGGTCGCCGTGGAACGCGCGCTGATGTACGGCGAGGTGGTCTGCGTCGAACGCCGCGGCTGGAAGCGCGTCTACGACCTCGCCGAACGCGCCGTACCCGCCGACCTGTTGCACGACGAGCTGGACGACACCGAGTGCCTGCGCCGCCTCGTCCGCCTGGCCGGCCAGTCCCTCGGCGTGGGCACGCGCGCGGACATCGCCGACTACCACCGCCTCAAGGGCGAACAGGTCGACGCGGTGATCGCCGACTCGGGCCTGGTCCCGGTCACGGTCGAAGGCTGGGGCAAGCCCGCCTGGGCCGACCCGACGGCTCTGGTGACGCCCCCGCGCGGGCGTCACCGCACCACGCTCCTGTCCCCGTTCGACTCCCTGATCTGGGAACGGGCGCGCACCGAGCGGATCTTCGGCTTCACCCACCGCCTGGAGGCCTACGTCCCCAAGCCGAAGCGGGTCTACGGCTACTTCGCGATGCCGGTCCTGGCCGGCGGCCGCCTCGTCGGCCGCGTGGACCCGGCCCGCGAGGGCCGCACCCTGGTCGCCAGGCAGGTCACCCTGGACGGCCCGAAGGCGGTCCCGGCGGTGGCACAGGCCCTGCTCGAAGCGGCGACCTGGGTGGACTGCACGGACGTCCGCGTGGAGCGCGTGGACACCCCCGACCTGCGCGAGCCGCTCGCCAGAGAACTCACGCGCGCACTCGCCTGACCGGAGTCAGCGATCCGGAAAGTCAGCGGATCTCGAGGATCTTCTCCCGCATCGCATACACCACCGCCTCCATCCTGGAGTGCAGTTGCAGCTTCTCCAGGATGTTGCGCACATGGTTCTTCACGGTGTTCTCGGAGATGAACAACTCCTTGGCGATGTCACGGTTGTTCATCCCCGTGGCGACCAGCTTGAGCACCTCCAGCTCCCGGTCCGTCAGCCGCGGCGCGGGCACGAGCCGACGCTCGTCGGTCCGCTGGATCATCGACTTGAACTCGGTGAGCAGCTTCGACGCCATGGAGGGGCTGATCTGCGACTGCCCGTCGGCGACCGCGCGGATCGCGGTGGCGACCTCGTCCGTGGAGATCTCCTTCAGGAGGTATCCGGTCGCGCCCGCCTTGATCGCCTCGTAGAGGTCGGCCTCCTCGTCGCTGATCGTCAGCATGATGATCTTCGCGCTGGGGGCCACCTCCTTGATGGAGGTGCACGCCTCGATACCACCGCGCTTGGGCATCCGTACGTCCATCAGCACGATGTCCGGCAGCAGGTCGGCCGCCTTGTCCACGGCCTCGGCGCCGTCCCCCGCCTCACCGACGACCTGGATGTCCTCCTCGGCCGCGAGCACGATCTCCAGTCCGCGACGGAACAGGGCGTGGTCGTCCACGACAAGGACTCTGATCGGCTCCTTGCGTGAAGTGCCCGCTTCCGGGCCCATGCCGACGACGCCGTCGTCGGCGTCCTCGTCCCGCATCGGTCCGAAGCTGTCCGCCATCGTTCCTCCCCCTGAAGGCTTTGGCCGTGGTCCCGAGCCATCGCCAACCCAAGGCAACGGCCCACCGGTTGAGCCGCCCTGCCATGATTCCATGCCCGGACGACAACGCGGTGACAGAGCGCTGCCCGAAGGGGTCGCGCACAGGTGCCCCTGGGGGCGCACACCGCGCTCCCAGGGGCACATCGCTCAACTGTCACCACGCCCGCCGTCACCATTCACACCGTCACCGGACGCGGCCTGCACCGGATTCGATCGGTATCGGAGTCGGTCGGCATCGGATGCGACCGACATCGGATGCGGTCGGCGTTGGAATCGGTCGGCACCGGATTCGACCTGCGTCGGATGCGGCCGATGCGCCCGGTGCCGGGCAGCGTCAGCCGCCCAGCGCGCCGCCCGCCTCGGGGGAGTGCGCCTGGGCCACCATCGGGTCGGTGTCGAGGTAGATCACGCCGTAGTCGTAGGCGTGACGCCGGTAGACGACGCTCGGCTGCTTCGTCTCGGAGTCGACGAACAGGTAGAAGTCGTGTCCGACCAGTTCCATCTCGTAGAGGGCCTGGTCGAGGGTCATCGGAGCGGCCACGTGCGTCTTCTCGCGGACCACGAGGGGGCCGTCGCCCTGCACCTCCAGCGAGCCGATCCTCTTGGTCGGCACACTGCCCGCCTGGTCGGCCTGGACGGGGTGACCGTTGCCGTTGAGCGTCGCCACTCCCGGGACGTGGTCGGGAACCTCTGCCGCGGAGAGCCTGCGCGCGCCGCGGCGCGTGTATCGCTTGTCGTGCTGCTTACGCAGTTGGGCGTCGAGCTTCTCCGCCGCCAGGTCGAGTGCCGCGTACGGGTCGTTGGCCGCCGCCTCCGCCCGGATCACCGGACCACGGGACCGGAGCGTGATCTCCACCCGGTCGCATCGGTCGGCCTGTCGCGGGTTGGGCTCCTTGGAGACCTCGACGTCGAGGCTGATCACCTTGCCGTCGAGCTTCTGGATCTTCTCCAGGTTCAGCTTCTCGGCCACGTGCTTGCGGAACCGCTCGGGCACTTCGGTCTTGCGGCCCTTGACGACGATGTCCACGCAGAACTCCGTTCCCGGATCACTCCGCTTCAGTGGCGGAGCATCTCCCTTTTGCACCAGGCCCCGGTGAGCACCGGAACCTCTGACTCGGTGACTTCCACCTCCTCCTCCCCCATGGGCGAGATCTACACCCCCGGCGCCGCGGACGTTTACGCGAACCGCAGCACGGCATTCGGATATGAGAGGTGTGGCCTGCGGCTTTCCCTCACAACCGAACATATCTCGCCCGGACGGATGTCGTCACCCTCTACTGCGGCGTACCTCCGTTCAGGTGAATTGGCCCTCTCATTACCTGCAACGACACAAGTTCTTCGTCAGTTCCGGTTTATTTCGAAAGAGTCCGGCGACGCCGCGACCACGGCCGCGCAGAGCACGTCACCAGCACCGGCACCGCCCGCCTCCCTTGCTCCGAACGGCTTCACCTCCCCGCGTTCCCCGGCGACACCCACGTACACGGCCGACCCGCCTTTCCCACCGGACGCGCGCCCGGGCTGGTCCGGCTGCTCCGACTGTTCCGGCTGCCCCTCCTCAGCCGACACTCGCTCCGGCTGCTTCGGCCGCCTCTCCTCAGTCAGTGCGCGCCCCGGCTGTTCCGGCTGCCCGGCTTCCGCCGCCTTTGCCGCCCGTACCGCGCGCGCCGCCTCCGCCAGCGAAGCGCCCGTCGTGATCAGGTCGTCGACCAGCACCACCGCGGCACCGCGCAACACCCGCGCGCCCCCGGGCACCACCGCCAAGGCCCCCACCAGGTTGTCCAGCCGCTGCCGCGAGTCGAGCCCCGCCTGATCGGCCACCGCCCGCCGCTGCCGCAACACCGCGGCCACCCTCGCCGGCATCCCGGCCCGCCGCAGCTCACCGGCCGCCACGAGCGCGATCCGCCGCGCCGGATCATGACCCCGGGCCCGCACGGCGGCACGGGCGGAGGGGACGGGGACGAGGAGTACGCCTCCGGGGGGTGGGGGCCCCTCCCCCTCCCCCTCCCCCTCCCACCCCTCCCTCACCCCCGCCCGCACCGCCCCCGCCAGCGCCGCGCCCAGTGGTCGGGCCAGCGGCAGCGCGCCGCGTTCCTTGTGGGCCAGCAGCACGGCCCGGACTTCGTCCGCGTATCGGGCCGCCGCGTGCACGGCGGGCAGCCCGGGTGGTGGCGGCACTGGCCGTACCCGGAACGGCTCGGTCCCGCTCAGCGCCGCACGGCACTGCGGGCAGAGCACCGTACGTGTGCTTCCGCAGCCCCCGCAGTCGGCGGGCAGCACCAGACCGGCGAGCTCCTGCCACCACCTGCGAACGCCTTCCACGTGGATGACTCTGCCAAGGGCGGGAGCGGCTCACCACCCCTGTGGATAACTGCCTGTGGACAACTCGTGAGCGCACCGACGGGGAGGCCCCGGAAGGCGCAGGGAAGAGGCAACGAAGGAGGAGGGGGTAGGAAGCTCGATGGGAAGGCATGGATCCGAAAAAGATTCGGACGGCGATCCGGCCGGCGATGTCGAGAACGCGTGCCCGGCTCCGTCCCCGCATTGAACGCGACCAGAATGGCTCGCATCGGCACGAGGAGAAACGCAATGGCCAAGTATCTGCTGCTCAAGCACTACCGTGGCGCGCCGGCCGCGGTCAACGACGTACCGATGGACCAGTGGACGCCGCAGGAGATCTCGGACCACATCCAGTACATGAACGACTTCGCGGCCCGGCTGGAGAAGACCGGCGAGTTCGTCGACGGTCAGGCGCTCGCCCCGGAGGGGACGTTCGTCCGGTACGACGGTGAGGGTCGCCCGCCGGTCACCGACGGCCCGTTCGCCGAGACCAAGGACCTCATCGCCGGCTGGATGGTGATCGACGTGGACAGTTACGACCGTGCCGTGGAGCTGGCCGGTGAGCTGTCGGCGGCGCCCGGGGCGGGCGGGAAGCCGATCCACGAGTGGCTGGAGCTGCGGCCGTTCCTGGGCGCGCACCCCACCGTCACGGAGTGACCTCGGGGTTCGAGGTGGACGAGTTCCTGTTGAGGAGTCTCACGCCGGGTGTGCTCGGGATCCTCGTCCGTCGCGGAGCGGACTTCGCGGCGGCCGAGGACGCCGTGCAGGACGCGCTCGTGGAGGCGGTCCGCGTCTGGCCGGCGGACCCGCCGCGGGATGCGAAGGGCTGGCTGGTCACCGTGGCCTGGCGGCGCTTCCTCGACGCGACCCGGGCGGATTCCGCGCGCCGCAGTCGGGAGGACCGCGTCGACGAGGAACCGGCGCCGGGCCCCGCGCCCGCGGTGGACGACACGCTCCAGCTCTACTTCCTGTGCGCGCACCCGTCGCTGACGCCGTCGTCGGCGGTCGCGCTCACGCTGCGTGCCGTCGGCGGGCTCACCACCCGCCAGATCGCCCAGGCGTACCTGGTCCCCGAGGCGACCATGGCGCAGCGCATCAGCCGGGCGAAGCGCACTGTGTCCGGCGTGCGCTTCGACCGGCCGGGTGACGTCGCGACCGTGCTGCGTGTCCTCTATCTGGTCTTCAACGAGGGCTATTCGGGTGACGTCGATCTCGCGGCCGAGGCCATCCGGCTCACCCGGCAGCTCGCCGCCGCGATCGATCACCCGGAGGTGGCGGGGCTGCTCGCGCTGATGCTGCTCCACCATGCGCGGCGCGCCGCGCGGACGGCGTCCGACGGCAGCCTGGTACCGCTCGCCGAGCAGGATCGCGGCCGGTGGGACACGGTGTCGATCGCCGAGGGCGTCTCGATCCTCCAGGCCGCGCTGGCCCGCGACCGGCTGGGCGAGTTCCAGGCGCAGGCCGCGATCGCCGCTCTCCACGCGGATGCGCCCGCCGCCGAGGAGACGGACTGGGTGCAGATCGTGGAGTGGTACGACGAGTTGGTGCGTCTGACGGACAGTCCGGTCGTCCGGCTCAACCGCGCGGTGGCGGTCGGCGAGGCGGACGGTCCGCGCGCGGGCCTGGCCGCGCTCGCGGCGCTGGACGACGCGCTGCCCCGTCACACGGCGGTGGCGGCGTACCTCCACGAGCGCGACGGCGACCTGGAGACGGCGGCGCGGCTGTACGTCGAGGCGGCCCGAGAGGCCCCCAACCTCGCCGAACGCGACCACCTGACCCGCCAGGCGGCCCGCCTCAACGCCCGCCGACGACACTGACGGACCGGAGGAAAAGCCCCCCGGATGTCACCCCGGGTATCACCCGGGTGTCACCACGGACATCACCCCGGATAGAACGCGACGGAAGCGGTTTCCTTCAGCGTGCGCCAGCCGCTCCCGCCGGGGAGCCACAGCAGCCCGTCCTTGGAGGTCGCGAAGAGCGGGGTGTCGCTGTCCTCGGAGGCGGCGATGCTGGTGACTTCGGTGAGGCCGGGAAGGGTGCCGGCCTCGGGGATCGAGCCGTCGCACTGCACGTACTGCACCTGTTCCACGCCGCCGGCCTCGCGCCCGACGACGACGAGCCGACTGTCCCCGGCCCATGACATGGTCCTGACCTGTTCCAACTCGGGTGTGGCGGAGCGCAGTTCCTGAACCGAGACCGGCCCGGACGACTGCCCGCCGCCACCCGCACTCCGCTCGCCCTGGTCGCCCTGTTCAACCTTTTCCGCCTGCTCGCCCCGTTCGCCCCGTTCGATGCGCCCGATGAGCAGGGACTGCTTGCCGCCCTTGTCCACGACGAGCGCGATCCGCACCCCGTCGGCGGCCACGCGTACGGCGTTGATCCGGCCGTCCAGGCCCGGTGTGAGGACTTCCAGCGGCTGGCCGCCGCCCTTCGCCAGCAGGAGCAGCCGGGGGTTGTCGGGGTCGCGGTCGGCCACCCACAGGTCGCCCTGGGCGTCCCAACTGGGCGTGGTGAGCCGGTCGGTCTCGGTCTTGCCCTTGCTCTGCAGGACGGGGTCGCCGATGGAGCTGCCGGCGACGGTGGAGGTGACGTAGAGCGCCTTGCCGTCGAGGGCGACGCCGGCCGCGCTGTGTTCGTCGCGGGCCACGGCGACCGAGCGCAGGGCCTTGGCGCCGTCGCCGAGCGCTCCGGGCACGGGTTCGGCCCTGGTGTTGCCGCTGCCGCTGGTCATGCGGACGAGGCGGTGCTGGCCGTCGATGAAGTACAGGTAGCCGGGGTTGCTCTGGGAGCCGCGGGCGGCGACGGCGACGGCCCGGTCCTCGGTGAGGGAGCACAGTTGGGCGCCGCCCGCGCGCAGCGCGATCTCGTCGATGGTGGGGGTGAGGCTCTGCAGGGAGAACAGGAGCTGTGCGGCCATCTCGTCGCACTTGCTCTGTCCGATGTGGGCCGCCTTGTCGTTGAGCGGCACGGTCAGCTTGTTCTGGTCGTCGGGGGCGAGCGAGGTGACGCCCTTGGGCAGCGCGGTGCCCGTGGGGAAGCTGGATCTGACGACGTGGCGCAGCCAACTGGTGGGTCCGGTGAGCACGGAGCGCACCATCTGTGTCATGGGGTCGACGCGTTCCCGTACGTAGACGGGGTCGGCGACGGCCATGGGCTGCCCGGAGCCGTCGGCCGTGGTGTTGGAGGCGAAGTAGTACTTGTTGACGGACATGTAGTTGCGCTGGAAGTCGGACTTGCCCATGACGACGCCGGCGGGGAGCGCGTCGATGCGCCACTGCCGGGTCTTCTTGTCGCGGGTGAGGTGGACCGTCTGCCCGTAGGTGCCGGAGGCGGGCGCGTACGACTGCTGGGCGTCGACGGTGGCGACCTTGGTGCCGGTCAGGATGTACGAGTAGTCGTCGCCGTCCTCGCGGCTCCCGGCGGGCACGGTCTCGGTGGCGGGTCCGTCCGCCAGGACCGTCGTGGACCGTTCGGGCTGCCATTTCTGGGCGGCCTTGGCGGCCAGGTACTGGCGTGCCGTCGCGTAGCCGGGGTCGTCGCTGGTGAGCGCCTCGAGGAAGCCCTGGACGATCTCCTGGGGCGGTGCGTCGTCCCGGGGCGGCATGGCGAAGACCCGTACCTGGGTGTCCTGGCGGGGGGTGGATTCGACGCCGCTCAGGTCTCCGCTGTCGGGCATCGAGGCGCACCCCGCCAGCAGTACGACGCCACAGGCGGCGTACGCCACCGTGCGCTCCGGCGTGCGCCGGGTCGTCCCCGTGCGCCGTTCACCGCCCACGAAATGCCTCCCCTTGCTCGTCCGAGCCCACCGCCCCGGCCCCGGCTCCCCGCCGCGCCGCACCATCCGTAGCACTCGTAGCACTCGTAGCACCGGCGTCAGCCGTATCACTCATATCAGCCGCATCACCAGCATCAGCCGTACCAGCGGCCCCAGGCGGCTCTTCCGACGGCCGCCCACCGCCACCAGGCCCCTGCCCAGGCCCCGACCCCGGCGCGGGCGTGGACGCGGGCCGGGACACGACACGCGCGCCGTTGCCGGGCAAGGCCGTCGGGTCGGCCGTGGGGGCCGCGCCGGCCGTGCGGGGCGTGAGCGGGGTGCGGGCGGCGGACTGCTGCTCGCCGGCGGGCCGGACCGGCGCCGTGGCCGTGGCGCTCTTCTCGCCGCCGGTGCGCGGCTGGCCGGCGTCGTCGCGTTCTCCCCGGTTGCGGCGGGAGTCCTTGGGTTCGAGCGGTATCGGCGAGCCCCGCAGCGGCTCGTCGGCGGTCCTGGGCAGCGTCAGCCGGAACTGGGAGCCGCCGCCGGGCTCGCCCCAGGCCTGTAGCCAGCCGCCGTGCAGTCGGGCGTCCTCCAGGGCGATGGACAGCCCCAGGCCGGTGCCGCCGGTGGTACGCGCGCGTGCCGGGTCGGCGCGCCAGAAGCGGCTGAAGACGCGGGTGGCCTCGCCGGGTTTGAGGCCGACGCCGTAGTCGCGCACGGCGATGGCGACGGCCCCGCCCGCGACGGCGAGTTTGACGATGACGTCCTTGCCCTCGCCGTGTTCCACGGCGTTGACGACCAGGTTGCGCAGCACCCGCTCGACGCGCCGGGCGTCGGCCTCGGCGACGACGGGCTGCTGGTCGCCGATGACGTGGACGGTCGTCCCCTTGCGTTCGGCGAGCGGCGCGGCCCCGCTGACGACGCGCCGCACGACGTCCCTGAGGTCGATCGGCTCGGCTTCGAGGGCGGCGGCGCCGGCGTCGAAGCGGCTGATCTCCAGCAGGTCCGCGAGGAGCGTCTCGAACCGGTCGAGCTGGTCGGCGAGGAGCTCGGCGGACCGTGCGGTGACGGGGTCGAAGTCGACGCGGGCGTCGTGGATGACGTCGGCGGCCATGCGGACGGTCGTCAGCGGCGTCCGCAGTTCGTGCGAGACGTCGGACACGAACCGCCGCTGCATCCGTGACAGGTCCTCCAGTTGCTGGATCTTGAGCTGGAGGTTCTGGGCCATCTTGTTGAAGGCCTCGCCGAGGCGCGCGATGTCGTCCTCGCCGGTGACCTTCATCCGTTCCTGCAGCCGCCCGGCGGACAGCCGCTCGGCGATCCCGGCGGCCATCCGCACGGGCGTGACGACCTGCCGCACCACGAGCCAGGCGATCGCGCCCAGGAGGACGACGACGAAGAGTCCGGCGGTCGCGAGCGTGCCCTTGACCAGGCTCAGCGACTTCTCCTCCTGGGTGAGCGGGAAGAGGTAGTACAGCTCGTACGACTCGCCGTTGGGGTCGTTGACCTGCTTGCCGATGACCAGGGCCGGCTGGGAGTCCTTGTCGCTGAGGTAGACGATGCGGGAGTAGCTCTGGACCGCGCCGGTGCCGGTGTTGACCCGTTCGCGCAGGTTCGCCGGGACGCTCTTGTTGGGGTCGACGAAGCCGGAGGCACGCGGTCCGCGTCCGCCGCCGCTGTCGTCGCCGGGGGGCAGGGTGACCACGTCGAAGGCGCCCTGGCCGCCGCTGGACAGCGACAGCACGAGCTCGCTCATCCACTCGATGACGTTCTGCGAGGCGCGGCCGTCGGCCGGGGTGCCGTCGGCGGCGACGGCGCTGGCGGCCTCGTCGGCCTTCTGCTTGGCGACGGCGAAGCCGCCGGTGGCCTGGCTCTGGGAGGCCTTGACCTTGGCGTCCAGCAGCCCGTTGCGGACCTGCCCGATGACGACGAAGCCGAGCAGCAGGACGACGCCCAGCGACATCAGCAGGGTCGTGGCGACGACCTTGAGCTGGATGTTGCGCCGCCACAGCCGCATGACGGGCAGCAGCGGCCGGCGCACCCAGCGCAGCAGCAGCCTCAGGACCGGACTGCCCTGCACCCCACCCTGAAGGAGCCCGCCTTCGAGCAGACGTGCGAAGCGCGACCCCCGCGCCCCACGGGGCCGCCGTGGCCCCTGCGAGCCTGATGTCATCTCACGGCGGCCGACAGGCCGCTCCGGACGGGCCCCGGACCGACCGGGGGCCGAAGCGGCACTGTCCCCGGACATGTCAGCTAGGCCCTGCCTTGTATCCGACGCCACGGACGGTCACCACGATCTCGGGCCGCTCGGGATCCTTCTCGACCTTGGAGCGCAGCCGCTGGACGTGCACGTTGACCAGGCGCGTGTCGGCGGCGTGCCGGTAACCCCACACCTGCTCGAGGAGCACCTCGCGGGTGAACACCTGCCAGGGCTTGCGCGCGAGCGCGACCAGCAGGTCGAACTCCAGCGGCGTCAGCGCGATCGACTGCCCGTCGCGCTTCACGGAGTGCCCGGCCACGTCGATGACCAGGTCGCCTATGGCGAGCTGCTCGGGCGTCGGCTCCTCCGACCTGCGCAGCCGGGCCCGGATCCGGGCGACCAGCTCCTTCGGCTTGAACGGCTTCACGATGTAGTCGTCGGCGCCGGACTCCAGGCCTACGACCACGTCGACGGTGTCGCTCTTCGCCGTGAGCATCACGATCGGCACCCCGGACTCCGCCCTGATCAGGCGGCACACCTCGATACCGTCCCGACCGGGCAGCATCAGGTCCAGCAGCACCAGATCGGGCTTCGCCTCACGGAAAGCAGCCAGCGCCTTGTCACCGTCGGCCACGAAAGACGGCTCAAAACCTTCACCACGCAGCACGATGCCGAGCATCTCGGCCAGTGCGGTGTCGTCGTCGACGACGAGGACTCGTCCCTTCATAAACGACATCATCCCATTCTCGTAACAGTGACAGAGGCGCTGGTGAGCAGGGTCACTGGCCCGTGACGATAGTCGTACGCGCCGGTCACTGTCTGCCCCGACCCCCCGGACACCGCCCCCGACGACCACCACCGGGCACCACACCGACCGGAAAACATCGGTGCGCGGTACCGCCGTCCGGTGGTGGGATGCACCGCATGAGCGACCCGTCGCGCGACCGTATCGAGCAGTACTACGCCACTGTGCCCCTCCTCTTCGCCGACGCCGAGGACTTCGGCCCGCTGCGTCTGTTCGTACGACGGGAGCCGGGCGCCCCGTACTACGGCGGCCCCGGTCACGCCCGGCCCACCGCGGCGGGCGCGGCAGCCGTCGGCTCCGCCGACATCGCCCGGGTGCGGGCCCGCCAGCGCGAACTCGGGGTGCCGGAGGCGTTCGAATGGCTCGCCGAGTCGGCGCCGACGCTGCGCGCCCGTATCGAGGCCGCAGGCCTCCTGGTCCTACGACGCCCCCTCATGCTCCTCCCTCCTGCCCACCCCCCGCTGTCTCCGCAGCCCCTGCCGGACGGTGTGACACTGCGCGTGCTGACCGAGGACGACCCCGCGCTCCCCGCCGCCCTCGCCCTCCCCCGCCTGGCCTTCGCCCAGCGGCCCACCCCGCCGGCCGCCGCGTCGGACCGTACGGAACTGTCGAGGCTGGCCGCGGAGTTGACCGAGGACGGCACGGTGGCCGCCGTACGCGCCACGCTCCGCGCCGGACACAAGACGCTCGTCGCCGCCCTCGCCCCGGACGGCACCCCGCTCGCCACCGGCCACTACCACCCGGCGACCGGCACCACGGAGATCGGCGGCATCGGCACCCTGCCCTCCGCCCGCCGCCAGGGTCTGGCCGCAGCCGTGACAGCGACCCTGGCCGACCACGCCCGCGACCACGACGTCGACACGATCTTCCTCGCCTACGCGCAGGAAACCACCGCCCGCATCTACACCCGCCTCGGCTTCCGCCCCACCACCACAACCCTCCTGATCACCAACCAGCCCGCCCGCTCATAAGAAGCCGTATTCCTATCGATCACGAGGACGGTTCTGATCGAACGGGTTCCCTGGTCGGGTGATCTTGGCCGCGCGGGCGCATGAAAGCAGGGCCTCCGGTGCAGCACGAGGGTTGCGAAGCCAACTCGTTCACCAGGAGGCCCTGTTGTCCCAGTCTTGCGTGACGACGTTGTTCCCGTCCAACTCGCGCGTGTCGGCGTGCGATTGCCTCGCTCACCGGTTCGGGAACGCGGCCGACCGACCCGACCGGGTGCGGCAGTACCCCTCCGACATGACGGACGCCGAGTGGCAGGTGGTGCGCGACGCGATGCCGGTCCCGGCCTGGCTCGAAGGGCGGGGCGGACAGCCGG
>NZ_FOFF01000109.1 GCF_900110755.1 Streptomyces sp. yr375 | reverse complement strand
CCTCCGTACGAAGTCCACGCCGAGTACGAGAAGTTGCGAATCGCCGCGTGAAATGAACGGCCAGAAGCCTGTCCGGAAAACGCGAGGCTCCTCAGTGAGCCGTGCCCACTTGTCTGCGGGCGCGTCGGCGAGTTCCGTGTCCATGGCGTCGGTCCGCTGAAGATTGATCCACCCCTCGTCACGGAGATGCCTCAAGCACACAGTCGCATGGTCAGTGGCGTCGATGATGTGGGTGTCGATAAAAAGCAGGAGCGCCGTGAGGTTGTGCGGCGTCGGGGCGATGGCCATGCGCAGCACGGTAACCCCGCGTCGTCCCTGCGGGAACGCGCTGGCGGTGCCGGGCCATCAGCCGAACGGGGGGTACGCCATGCGCGTACGTACCGGGCGGTGCGACCTCGGAGAATTGTTGAAGCCATGGGTGCTGCACAAAGGACCCTGGTTGCCTTGCACGTCAGGCGCACGATCAGGGGGTCTTCTGCTGAATCCAGGTGGCGGGTTGCCGCAGGCGGCTAGGCTCCAGCAGGACGAAGTCCGCATCGGCCTCGCGCAGGACCTTCAGCAGTCCCGGCGCACGTTCGGCGAGCAGGTTGATGACCGTGCTGGTGTAGGCGTGAGCGGTGGACTCGCTGATCCCGAACCCTGCAGCAATCTTCGCCAGAGTGGTGTGCTCGCGCAGGTACACCAGTGCCATCGCACGCTGAGACGGACGGAGCTTGCAGCGCCGGTCGCCCTCACGGGTGACAACGAGCATCGTCACCCACTCGACGAGCGCATGGGGCAGGTCGAGTGCGGCAGGATAGATGACCAACGAGGCCCCCGAGCAGCGTGGTTGAGACGTCAGACATCTCGATCAACAGCCCGGGGGCCTCGCTCGTTGCGCTTCATGGACCATCACCTGATCGGTGGCCAACTCGAAGACGCTCAGTTCACTCCTGCGGTGATTTTTCGTCGACTCCGCGCATCTTCTGCCGGATCCGCCTGAGGGTTTCCATGTCGGACTTTTTCACTTCGGCCATCGCGTCCTGACGGTCCTCTTCGGTCTCTTGCAAATTAGCAATCTTCACCATCCGAGCCCTATGCCTGCTCGTCTGCCAGTTATCCAAACCGCCATCCATGACATTGAGCACGGCAGCAATGACGTACGGCAGAAAGAGGACCGCCCAAGGGGCGGCGAACATGAGCATTTTACCGGGCGCCGTAGTAGGTCCGAGCCAGTATGAAATTCCCAAAATGCCCGTGGTGATGCTTGCGCCACTGATACTCGATGCGGTAATGGTAACTGACCGCACCTTCCCCTTGCTAGCGCTCATCGCCGTTCCCCTCCACCGAAGAGGAAGACGAGGCGTTCGACTCTTTATCTATAGGGCTGCGGCCCACTTCCCCTTGCCGGGGGATTTCCGGCGGCGGCGGCTTCGGCTTGCTCAGATAATCCCTCTCCGCGGAAATTGGTTCGCCATTCCTGGCCGCGTCTTCCTCCAGATCAAACCTCCTCTTGCGCTCAATGAATCTCCGCGCCAGTTCATACGCCATCGGGATCACAGTCCCTGCCAGCGATAGAGAGGCCCACCACCACGCGCCATCAACCATGGTCAGGAGCATAGCCCTGGGGCGCTCAGCGCAAGCACCAAACCTCTAAACGGATGTCGATCATCCACTTACCTGGCATCCCGGAGTCGATCAACAGATCGACTCCTTTTCATGCCCTGAAGGAGGTCATCATGAGTGGTGCCGCAGAGCTTATTCGATAGTGAAGGCCGAAGTCGGTTAAAAGGAAGGTTATTCCGGGGGGCGCTGGAACAACAAGGAGAAGTGTGCCGGCGAGGTGCCGGGTGTGGCTTGTGTTTCGAGGAGTAGTTGGCCCTGCCGCCGCCGAGGCGGTCGCACTATGGAGCGTGCCGTCCAAATCGGGCTTCACGAGTAATGCCATCGCGGCGATGGTGCCCGAAGCGGGCCGTGTGCAGGCGCTCACGCCTGAGCTGATTGAGGTCGAAGGTTAGGCCGTCATTAAGCGTTTCTTCGTAGACACGATCAACTACGAGCAAACGGGGTGCGAGCTCCATGTGTGTGTCGGGGATGAGCAAGCTGTCGTACAGGGTGAGTCAGTGACGTTTTCTCAGCGGTGATCATTTCCAGAGTTCGTTGAGCACGAGGGCAGCGCGGGCGATGTCGCCGATCCGGCCGGGGCTGAGGGTGATGCG
>NZ_FOFF01000048.1 GCF_900110755.1 Streptomyces sp. yr375 | reverse complement strand
TTTTTCAGGAAGGTAACTTCCATCTCCAGCTCACGGTTGCGGCGCTCGAGTTCCTTCAGGCGCGCCCGCTCGTTCACCGTCAGTTCCGCATTGGGGGCCGGTTCCTGTTGCTTCTGGTATTTCTTCACCCAGCCGCGTAGCGTCTCCGAGTTCAGCTCAAGCTCCCGGGCGACTTCGGAGATCGTCTTGCTTGACCTCAATGCGATCTGGACGGCTTCCTCACGGAACTCCGGCGAGTACTTACTGGGTGGCGCCACTTCTTCCTCGTTTCCTTGTTCAGGACAACCCTATTGGGTGCCTGTCCGGAAACTTCGTGGCCCCTCAACCCCCCATTCGCCCACGAAGTTGCGGTAGACGACGTAGATCGTATGGCCGGAGAACAGAGGCACGCTGAACACCGGCCACTCATGCTCGGCGGACAGCACGCGATACAGCTCCATGGCCGCGTCCCAGTCGGCCCCGAACGCCGCTCGTTGTGCATCCTCTCCACGCAGGCAGGTGCCGAGGTGTACGGGCCAGAACAATGGGTTGGCCAGGTAGGCGCTGCCCTGGACAAGAGGGCCGCCTTCGTATCCGGGGATCTTAAGCACGTGGGGATGATGCCACGCGGGACAGACACGGCTGCGGGTCCGAGGTTCGGCCCACCGTCCGTCTCAGTTTCCGTCTCATTCAGCGCCATTCACGGCCGTTCAGGCGAGTCCGAGGGCGGTAGCCGCTCCCACGACCGGCCACCCATGAACGCAGGTGAACGGCCCCGTCCGAGGCGCCCAAGACCACCACCACAGTTGGAAAGCGCGCGCGGCAGCGGCACTGTCAGAGCCCGGGCTTACCGTCCAGGGCATGGCAATCAGACCATCAGCACGTTGGCGTGCGCGCGTGGACGAAGAGGCAACAGAGATCGCGGCGGGAACCCGCTCACCGAGCGATGCCTTCCTGTCGGAGCTCTTCCCGGAATCGCTGCTTGCGGCGACCGATGAGGCACTGCGCGCGTTCGAGTTGGATGTAGAGGCGCTCCGGGACCAGGACGACGAGCAGGTCTTCGAAGCGATCAAGCGTGTCGTTCTGGTGCTGAACGAGATCAACGAGGATCACGACGGTGCAGGCTACGAGACCGAGGAGCGTGAAGAACTGTGCCTCTACATCGATCAGACCTTGATGGAGCACGGCATAGATGTCCCTGCTCTGGCAGGGAGGCGAGGCATCAGCCGCACCGAGATCACGGATGACTGGCGGGACTGGTAGCCCGTTGCTGTACAGCAACGAAGTACAGCAACCCCAGCAACCGTCAGCGACCGACCCCGGCCCGCACGACCCTCCCCGCAGCCCGTATGACCTCCAATGACCGATCTCTGTAGAGCTACGGATCAGAAGGTTGCAGGTTCGAATCCTGCCGAGTGCACAGCAGGCCAGAGGCCCCGTGGAGGAATCCATGGGGCCTCTGGGTTTTGCGTTGACGGCAGTGTTTGACGGCAACAGTCTCCAACCGTGACTAGTGCGACCGTGAGTTGTCGGAGCACGCATCTTTTGTGGAGCTGTCGAGAGTGTGCGGCCGGCTGGTGCGTGCCCGCCCGCCTACGGCTCTCATCGCGGTCCCGACCGCGAGTCTGGATCATCGAGGGTCTGCGTAGGTGAGGGCTACTGTCGCTTCGGAGTCCCTTCGTCTCCGTCGGGTCATCCTCACTGTCAGTGGGCGCCGGTATCCTGGTGTTGAGCTCTCGCCTAAACACAAGATGTTGTAGTGGACTCCCCGTTTCCCGGTACATGTTGGGGTGTCCTTGCTTGCTGACGGGTCGTCTGGGGTGCTTCACTTGATCCGCCAAACCAAAGCAGGCCCCAGCCGGGGCCCAACTTGAGGTTGGGCGCGTGGATGGGGCCTGATGCGTTGGTCGCGCCTTCGGACCCTATCGCCGTCTCTTGGTTCCTCCAAGATGGCCGTCCTGCGCGTCCGATCTCGGAAACGGATGTTTCATGACAGGGCAACCCAACATTCGAGACGTGTCGAAGCGCGACGACGGCTGGGCAGTGACGAAGCCTGGGGCTGAACGAGCCAGCGCCGTTCTGCCGACTCAGGCTGAGGCGGCCGCGCGTGCCAAGGAGATCTTGGCCAACGACGGTGGCGGAGAGCTGCGCATCCGGGGCACGAACGGTCAGGTGCGAGAGCAGAACACCGTCCCGCCGGGCAACGACCCGAAGCAGTCGAAGGGCTGATCGTGATGGACAAGTACGTGATCAATAGGGACTTCGACGAGGAGCGCGAGGTCGAAGCCTCCGGGTTCAAGACCGTTGGCGACTTCATCGACTTCTACGCGGTCGACAGCCACGGTGACGTCGTCGTGACGTTCAGAATCCGGTCCGCTCGGGTCGAAACCATCGACCTGATCAGCGGCTGACTCAGGTAGTCAGTTCTAAGACGGAGTCCCTGCAACGCGGCGGGGACTCCGTCTTAGTGCCGGAATGTGCGGAGCCACAATGGGTTCCGGGCAGAGCCTCGACTGCGCCTCCGTCTATGCGCCCGGCTTCGTGTCGTCGTCCTTCCGCAGGGCATCCCCCACTCGATCGAACGCCGAGCGCTGCGAGTCGAGCCGGACGAAGGTGTAGATGTCCATGGTCACGCGGATCGAGCTGTGGCCGAGAACTTCCATGATCATGCGAGCGTCGGCACCCTGCTCATGGAGGAGGGACGCGCAGGTGTGTCGCAGGTCGTGAGTGCGCCGTGAGGCGCAGTGGTTCGAGTGGAGGTGAGAGACCTTCACCGCTGATCCCGTCGCAGCGGGACGGTGGAGCTGAGGGCAGCCTGAACCGGGTGGTGCCGGGGAAGGTGGGAGCAGCCCTGACAACGCCGGGACGTGCCAGTACTGCCAGATGGTGCGGGTCCGGCAAGCGGGATGGAGAGGAGTACGCGAGGAACCGGCGTGTGACACCCCCTTTATGCGACACCGGCTCGAACCTGGTGGATCTGGGCCGGGAGCGGCGCGCACCCGTCGAGCGTGTGGGCGGGGAACTCCTGAGGCGGTGGGTACGAGCTGTCAGGGAGGCTGCGAGGAAGGGCTGCGGCGTACTCGCAGCGAGGCCGCAGGGGCATAGTCGGGCTCCTACTTCGACGAGCGAATCACTGTGAACACGGGAACCGTCCCGGGCCTGCCCCAAACCCGTGCATCCAGCGTGGGGTCGGGGCCGGGCTCACCGACCGCCGATCGGCCTGGGACGGGGCGGAGCCGCCGTAGTACTCCGAGCCGGGGAAAGCCCGCGCACATGGGGAAGGGCGGCAGCGGTTTCGAGAAGGACTGGAGACTGTAATGCCGGAAGACGCACCGCCGAACGGCGGCGCTCCGCGTCCGGGACCTGCCGGGTCATGGGCGAGGGTATCGGGGATGCAGACCAAGCTTCACCGTTGGGCGGCGGCCGATCCGGGCCGTCGGTTCGATGACTTGTTCAACTTCGTGCACGACCCGGCCACGTTGCTCATGGCGTTCGACCGGGTCGCGGGCAACCAGGGGGCCAACACTCCCGGTGTCGACGGCCTGACGGTCGCCGGGATCGAGGAGCGGATCGGGGTCCCCGGTTTCCTGGACGATCTGCGGGCCGCCCTCAGGGACGGCTCGTTCCGGCCGCTGCCGGTGCGGGAGAGGAAGATCCCCAAACCGGGTGGGTCGGGAAAGGTCCGCAAGCTCGGTATTCCCGCGCTTGCCGACCGTGTCGTCCAGGCGGCGCTGAAGCTGGTGCTGGAACCCATCTTCGAGGCCGACTTCGAGCCGGTCTCCTATGGATTCCGGCCCCGGCGCAGGCCACACGACGCGATCGCTGAGATCCACCACTTCGGCACCCGGGGATATCGCTGGGTGCTGGACGCGGACATCGAGGCGGCCTTCGACAACCTCGCACACTCCTTCGTTCTCGATCGAGTGCGGGCGCGCGTCAAGGACAAACGCGTGCTGGCCCTGGTCAAGGCGTTCCTCAAGGCCGGTGTGCTCACCGAACTCGGCGAGCAGCGCAACACCCACACCGGCACACCCCAGGGCGGCATCCTGTCCCCGTTGATCTTCAACGTTGCGCTGTCCGCGCTAGACGAGCACGTGATGGCTCCGTGGAAGGACGGCGGGGCGATGTCCACCCCGGGAAAGCGAACTTACCGACGTTCCCGTGGCCGGCCGACGTGGCGGATCATCCGCTACGCCGACGACCTCGTGATCTTGGTGCATGGTTCGCGCGAGGACGCCGAAGCGCTGCGCGAAGACGTCGCCGGTGTGCTGGCCACCATGGGGCTAAGGCTTTCACCAGCCAAAACCCAAGTGGTCCACATGAGCGACGGGTTCAGCTTCCTCGGCTTCCGCATCCGGTGGAAACGCAAGAGGGGGACGAACAAGTGGTACGTCTACACCTTCATCGACGCCCGGCCCGTCCGGACGCTGAAGGCGAAGATCCGTGCCCTGACGCACAAGACATCACAGTGGGACCTCGCATCAACCCTGACCCGGCTGGGCCAGATCATGCGAGGCTGGGCCAACTACTTCAAACACGCCGTGGCCAAGCACACCTTCAGCAAGCTGGACGACTTCACGTTCTGGAGACTCGCCCACCTGCTGAGAGCCCGCCACGGCTGGAGTTGGGGACAACTCCGCCGCCATCTGACCGCCGCCACCGGGCGCTGGCGGATCGCGGCGGACGGGGTCGAGTTCTTCCGGATCGAGAAGGTGGCGGTCTCCCGCTACACCTACCGGGGCAACAAGATCCCAACGCCCTGGCCCGCCACTGCCTGACGGCAGACACCGTGGAGAGCCCGTTACCGAGAGATCGGTACGGCGGGTTCGGCGAGCGGTCCGGGGAAACGGACCGGGAGCAATCCCGGTACCGCGCCCCGGGCCGACTCAACACGCGCACGCGTCGTACGCCGGCGTCCCGGCGCAGGATGGTGAGCATCCGGTTGAGGCTGCGGGGGTCCGTGACGCGGCCGGTCGTCGTCGTGAAGATCAGCCCGTCCGGGTGCCCCGAGGCAGGCTGCCACTTCTTCCCTGCCACCATGCGTTCCCGCTCTTGCTGGGCTCGGTGCTGCGCGAGTGCCCGCATGCAGTGCTTCGGGAGGGACACCGTACGAATGGAGCGCATGGTCTTGGGACTGCCGAAGATCAGCTCACGCCGGATGCGCTGTACGTTCCGACGGACGCGGAGTTGACCATTCGTAAGGTCGACGTCCGACCAGGTGAGGGCGGGCGCTTCACCCCGCCGCAGGCCCGTGGACACGAGCAGCAGCCACAGGGCGTAGAGGCGGTGGGACCGGGCGGTCTTGAGCATGAGGCGAACCTCTGCGGCGTCCAGCGGACGCACCTCCGCAGCCTCCCGACCGATCCCCGGGCCGTGGCCCGACGGACAGCCGAAGCCGACACCGTCAGGCCACAGGCGCCCATCGTGGCCCGGTAGGTGGTGAGCACGCGCAGCGCGACGAACGGATAGCCCACGAGCCACCAGAACGCGACCGGCACACGACGGTGCAGGACCAGCAGCGCGATCACTGCCAGCAGGCACAGCACCAGTGCCCAGGCGGAGTCGGTCATGGCGATCAGCCCTGCACCGACGCCGGGGCGTTGACCATGACGGCGTCCGCCCGGTAGGCGATGCCGTGACGCATACGCCCACCGAACTCGCTCTCCCACGGCCGGGCGATGAGCCCGGACATGATGACCGGAGCCCCCATCAAGAACCGACAGCGTCTCTTGCCGGGTGGTGAGTTCGAAACGGTCGACGAGTCGCGTAGCCCCGTCGCTCAGCAGCGTTACGGATGCGAGCGACTTCAGCGGCACCGCACTCGTGAGGGCATGTTGGGCCGCTCGTGGGTCAGGCCCCGCGATCCAGAAGCCGCCCGGCCGGTTGCGCAGCTCCGTGAGGGCGTCGCGGTACTCGGCCAGGGCTGCGGCGTGTCCGGGGGAACCGGTGGGCAAGGCGTCGAGCGACCCACGAAGTTCCATGCCGACCCCGTCCAAACGCCGGTCGGCGACGGCGACCACCCCGCAGGCCTTGTCGGTGAGGAGGAGGGACGAGTCACCAAGGACGAGGTGTTCCAGAGCTCCCGCACCGGCCCGGACGGCGACGACCGTACTGGTCGGACTGGCCCGATAGGCCAGGTCACAACCGTCCTCATGCAGGGACCGGACAGCCGTGATCGCGTCGGCCAAGCAGTCGGCCGGAGGCCGGGCGGGGTGAGCCGTCATGGTGCTCAGCAGCAGACCGCCCAGCGTGGCGGAGAACCAGGCGACGCCATGCGTGCACCCGGTTTCCGCCCCGGCGACGCCCGCGCCGTCCAGGAGTACGGCGGCTCCGGGAGCGGCGGTGGCGAAGTCCTCGTTCTCCCGGCCCGTTTCAGCGGGCAGCGGGCAGCGGGCAGCGGGGGTGATCCCCACGACGACTTCTCCTCGTCGTGCTGGTAGAGGGGGGTGAGCAGTTCGACGGATTTCGGTTCGCTGGTCTGCGGGTCGTACTCGACGCCGATCAGGGTGGAACGAGCGCACCAGCCGCGCGGACCGCACCGCATCATCGAGGGTCGCCCCGACGGGTACGTCGTCGCCGGTTGTCTCGATGGTGTCCGGCGCAGCCTCGACGGCGGCCAGGAGGTCACGCACCTCATGGGTGGTCGACTCGTCAAGGTCGAGGGCCAGGATGAAGCGCCGCAGGACGTCGAGGCTGGGAACCATGCGCCCGTTCTCGACCTTGGACACGGTCGGCTGCCCCACCCCGGCACGCTGCGCCAACACGGCACCCGTCAGGCCGGCCCGGCCATCAGCACCGGCGGCGCCCATCTCGGCGACGGGTCCTGGGAGCGCGAGGTCACCCGCAGCGTGCTGCAGTTCCGCGGCATGCACACCGTGGAGGAGTACATCGACAAGACGGGCGAGATCGTCGCCTCGAACGCCGCCCTGTTCGCACCGACGGTCGTCGAGTAGGAGGAGCCGGCGGTGGCCGAGCCCGAGCGGTCGCCGTACGCCGACCTCGCCCTCCTGGACGACCTGGAGACGGCGGCCGCGGGCACGAAGTGGAAGGTGCACAAGCTCGTCACCCGGAGCCGTCGCTCAGGTCCAGTCGCGGTCAGGTCGGACGGGCGATCGGAACGCCGGGTGCCGCATCGGGAATGTGACTTACATCATGCAGCCCACTGAAACCATCTGGTCCTTTTGGCACCTCATACAGCACGCAAGGAAGAGGAGGGTAGGAGAAAGGAAAGGAAATGGAGGGTCTGGCTGATTCATCCCGTCATGGCAGACCTCTCACGGTTACTTGCAGAAAGACTGTCAGTGGAAGGAATTTACATGGGTGGCACATTAGGTCGTACTCGAACCCCGAACCTGGGGAATTTCGCGCGTCGCGGATGGGCGGCGATTCTCGCTCTCGGGCTTTTCATGGGACTGTCCCTCATGAACGCGAGCAGCGCGTCCGCATACGTCGGGCCGAACCTCCTGCGCAACTGGGAGAACGGGCAGTGCCTGGACAGCAACTGGGACGGCCAGGTCTACATGGGCGGCTGCTCGACGGGGAACGACTACCAGACCTGGACCCCGCTCTTCGCTCGCCACACGTCCAGTGACGTGGTCCAGCTGCAGAACAAGGCGACCGGACGGTGCCTGAGGTTCGACATCAACTTCCGCCTGCGCACCGACTCGTGCCTCGGCAGCGACGGCCTCCACGCCGGACTCTGGAACGCTGTCGGGTCGAGCTGGAACCAGGTCAAGCTCCAGAGCGCCTTCGAACCCGGCCTGTGCGTGAGCAACAACGCCTCCCTGAATTCCTGCAGCAACGGCGGATTCCAGCTCTGGAAGCTGGGTTTCTGAAAACTGGCCGCGTCTGGACCCTTGAATGGGTGGCCTTGAATTGGCGGCCTTGATTAGGCGGCCACGAATGGGTGGGTTCCTCGGCCTCAGAGCCGAGGAGCCCATCCATTTCCCTCAGTCAGAGCAACTTGTTCGAATCCGGTGTCCTGTGATCCCGTTTGCCAGCCGAGTCGTAGTCGTGCGCGACATGGAAAAGATCCTTCCAGGGCGTTCACGAATGCCTGCCTGCTCGCTCTGCTCTCCTTCGCAGTGACGCCGTAGTCAGCAGTGTGCTTGAAGTGATGAGGCATCCTGTTGAAACCGATCCATAGTGATCCACATCCCGGACCTGAGTATCGACGGCAATGGGGAACGGGCGTCCAGGAATCGGGCGAAGAAACCCAGCCGGCACGACAGAACGCCGTATGCGATCAGCGGGGTGGGAGAACGGCAGCGGTCCACGTCCGACGTATGGGTCAGGGCTTGATCAAGTTCCGTGAGTGTCCGGGTTGTTGGTGATGCCCAGGATGGCGAGTGCTCGTTCGGGTTCGTCGCGGATGGTGCGGGTGGTCTTGGCGATGTTGTCGGCTCCGAGGATCTTCAGGGTGCCGATGGCGAGGTTTGCGGGTGGTGGCCATGGCGCGAGGTGTGGTGCCAGCGCGAATGGTCGAGGTGCCCTCAGCAAACGTGAGATCCCGGATGTAATGGGAGGAATTCTCGATTCCCCAGTGCCCGTGAATGGCGGTGGCGAGGTCGGCGGGGCGGGTTTGATGGGCGGCGAGGCTGGTGACCGCGTAGACGTTCTCGCGGGTTTCGGGCCGGCCGGTGGGCTTGCGGCGGCGGGGTACCTGAGACGGGCCATCCCCCTGTACGAAACCACCCTCACCCAGCGCGAGCAGGTCCTGGGCGACACCCACCCCTCCACCCTGGCCAGCCGTAACAACCTCGCGTATGCCCGTGAAGCTGCCGCGACCGTACAGCAACCCGCTACAGCAACCCCAACAACCGCCCCCAACCTTCAGCGCTCCTCAGGCACTTCCGACTAACCGGAATGCCCCTCAGCGACCGATCCACACAGAGCTACGGATCAGAAGGTTGCAGGTTCGAATCCTGCCGAGTGCACACAGGTCAAAGGGCCCCGGAGAGATCCGGGGCCCTTTGGTGTTTCCGGGGCGTACAGAAGTGCCGCGTGCCACTCAGGTACCCCACTCGTGGCGTCCATCCACCGAAGACGCGCGGTCTCCACACCTGCTCTCCGCGCACGTTCGGATCGAGCGCCGCTCGGACCGCGGGCCGTCGGCGGCGCGGCCTGTGACGTTCGGGTATGGCCCTGTGGGGGCCGCAGCGCGGGTTGATTCCCCTGATGAGCGGGGGTTGAGCGACAACTCTCCGCCGTCGAGTCTCGGTTCTGTCCGACGGCGAGCGTCTCGTTTCGGTCGCCACGTGACGGCGGCGACAGGTCATCGTCGACCTTCCCGTCAAGGCCGGCGCACACCCCCACCGGGGGCGGCGCAGCAGCGTTCGTCCAGCAAGCCGCCGCCCTCGCCATGGGCGCCTCACTGATCGTGGCCGCCAACCCCTTCGCCGCAGACCAGGGCGATCACGGCCGCTACGACCCCGCCGGAACCGCAGAGACCAACTGAAGGAGCAATAGGTGTCCTCTACCCTTGTCCCGGCGTCCGCGCCTGACGTGGAACGCCGCACAAAGCCCGGGCTCACGGGCCGTCGCCGGATCCTGACCGTCGTGAGCCTGCTGCTCGCTCTCATCGGCGGCGTGATCGCCGACTCCGGCGCCGCCTTCGCCCAGGCTCCGACGGCCCCGTGCGCCTGCAACTCGGCGCAGAACCCGTCTCCGCAAGGCGTGACGCAGGGAGACTGGAACGACGCGCGTGAAGCGGCGGACTTTTGGGCCAACCACGAGATCGACTTCTTCGCCGTGAACTGGTCCAACGCGCGGAGCTACTACGTTCTCGAGCCGAACGTCGGCCACGGGTGGCCCGGTCAGAACCATGGCCGCCAGTGGTTCGGATACTGGGAGCCCGCCGTTCACCACACCCAGTTCATCTACTACGGCGGCACGTACAACGACTACAACGGTGTCGTCACCCAGATGGAGCGCAACCGCGGCGTGGCGGCGAACCGGGCCTACTCGACCTTCACCAACCGGATCGGGTTCACCCACCTGTCTTCCTACGTGGAGTACGACCTCGACTACTACGGAGCGGCGAGGAGCGCGCGCAACGCGCGGCGAATCGTGCGCAACTTCATCACGGGCGACGTCTACGCCACGTTCGACCACTACAACACCTTCCACTACCTGGGCCACTTCTAGGCGCGGACCGCGGTGACAACGGGAGGCAGGCGGGGGATCCGCCTGCCTCCCGTTGTCAGTGGGTGGGGCTAGCGTTGTGGGGGATGGGACAGGCATGGAAGTGCGCGGGGTTGCGGTGGGCTGCGGAAGGGCCCGTGTTGGTGTGGGACGGGGGGCGTCGTAGTTCGCTGGTGTGGGGGAAGCGGGTGGCCTTCGGGGTGGTGGAGGGGGGTGTGCGGCGGTGTGTCGGGGCTCGGGGGTATGCGTGTGCTCGGGGCGTGGTCGTGTCGGGGCGGAGTACCGGTGGGCGGTGCGAGGAGTGCGGGCGGCTGGATCGGGCGCATTCCGTCGCCGCGGACCGGGTCGCCGACGATCCGCGGCCGTACCGGGTGTATCTGGCGTGGTTCGGGCCGGGGCTCGTCAAGGTGGGGATCACCGCTGCCGAGCGGGGGTCGGTGCGGCTGCTGGAGCAGGGGGCCGTCTGCTTCACATGGCTCGGTGTCGGGCCGCTGATGGCCGCCCGGCGGACCGAGGAGCTGTTGCGGGCGGCGCTGCGGGTGCCGGACCGGATTCCGTACGCGGTGAAGCGGGCGGTGCGGGCCGCGCTGCCGGACGGGGAGGAGGAACGGGCCTGTGAGATACGGGAGGTGTACGGGCGCGCTGTGGAACTTGCGGGGTGGCCCGAGTCGTTGGAGCGGGAGCCGTGCCAACCGGTGGATCATGTGCGGGCGTTCGGGCTCGCCGGGGCGCCGGCCGCGTTCGGGGAGGTGAGCGAGCTCGTCGCCGGGGGGTCGGTGGGCGGGGAGCTGGTGGCTGCCGCCGGGCCTGATGTGCACGTGGCCACCCGGGCGGGGGTGGTCGTCCTCGATACGCGGTTGATGCGGGGGTGGGAGCTGGTTCCCGTGGGGGGTGCTGGTCCCTTGAGTCCAGTAAGTCCCGAATTTCCCGTCCGGCGCTTCGACGTTGGGGACGGGCATCGGCAGGACGGGTTGTTCTGAGGGTGCCTGGTGGGTGGCGTGGGCGGCGTGGGTGGTGTGGGTGGTTTGTGGTGTTTCGGGGGCGGGTGGGTGTCGGGAGCGGGTGAAGGGTTCCCAGGTGTTGCCTGAGAGGTGCCTGTGCGTTTCTCAGGGAAATCACAGATAAGTGAAAGAGTGCTCTCAGGGGACCCGGACAAGGTGTCCAACATGACCACGACCTCGCCCCAGGGGCGCACCGAACTGCTGAGGCCGGACGGGAGCCCCGTCCGAGTGCTTGTGGTGGACGACGAGATGTCGATCACCGAACTGCTGTCCATGGCCCTGCGCTATGAGGGATGGCAGATCCGGAGTGCGGGGGATGGCACGGGTGCCATCCAGACCGCGCGGGAGTTCCGGCCCGACGCCGTCGTCCTCGACATGATGCTGCCGGACATGGACGGGCTGACCGTCCTGGGACGGCTGCGGCGGGAGCTGCCGGACGTTCCGGTGCTGTTCCTGACCGCCAAGGACGCCGTCGAGGACCGTATCGCCGGGCTCACCGCCGGTGGCGACGACTACGTCACCAAGCCGTTCAGCCTGGAAGAGGTCGTGGCCCGGCTGCGGGGGCTCATCCGCCGTTCCGGCGCCGCCGACCGGCGCTCCGACTCGATGCTCGTCGTCGGGGACCTCACCCTCGACGAGGACAGCCACGAGGTCTCGCGGTCCGGGGACAACATCCACCTCACCGCCACCGAGTTCGAGCTGCTGCGCTTCCTGATGCGCAACCCGCGGCGCGTGCTCAGCAAGGCGCAGATACTCGACCGCGTGTGGTCGTACGACTTCGGCGGCCAGGCCAACGTCGTCGAGCTGTACATCTCCTACCTGCGGCGCAAGATCGACGCGGGGCGTGAGCCGATGATCCACACCCGGCGTGGCGCCGGGTACCTGATCAAGCCCGCGGCGTCATGAGCGGGCGACGACGGCCGCGTCCGCAGAAGAGACGAGCGGGTAAGCCGCGCACCCTGCGGACGCGGCTCGTCGTCGTGTCCGTGACCCTGATCGCCGTTGTCTGCGCGGTGATCGGCACCGTCACCACCCTCGTGCTGCGCGATCATCTGTACAAGCAGTTGGACGGCTCCGTGATGGAGGCCACCATGCGTGTCTCCGGTGGGCCCGCCGGAGGACCCGGTGGCAAGGACGGCGCCAAGAACGACACCGGTGCGGGCACCGGCACTGGCACCGGCAGTACCGGCGGGCCCAAGCAGATCACCCTCGACGAGTTCGTCAGCCGGGGCCCGGGGCCGCAGAAGGCCCTCGCGGCCAAGGTCGAGAACGGTTCGATCACCAGCGGCAAGGTCGGCAAGCGGACGAAGAACACCGCCGGTTACACGGACATGACCCCCACGGGTCTCAACGAGGCCCAGATCAAGGTGCTCGGTTCGGTCGCGCAGGATCAGAAGGCGCACACCGTCGAGATCCCCGGTCTCGGCACCTACCGGGTCCAGTACATCAACGGCAACAACGGCGACTTCTACGTCGGCTTCCCGACCTCCGACGTCGACGGCACCATCAGCACCCTGATCATCGTCGAGGTCAGCCTCACCCTCGCCGGTCTCATCGCGGCCGGTCTCGCGGGCACCGTGATGGTCAGTGTCGCCACCCGCCCCCTGCGCAGGGTCGCCGCGACCGCCACCCGGGTCTCCGAACTGCCCCTGCACACCGGCGAGGTCAACCTCAGCGAGCGCGTGCCCGAGTCCGAGACCGACCCGCACACCGAGGTCGGGCAGGTCGGCGCGGCGCTCAACCGGATGCTGAACCATGTCCACGGCGCGCTGCACGCCCGCCAGGAGAGCGAGATGCGGGTCCGGCAGTTCGTCGCGGACGCCAGCCATGAGCTGCGCACCCCCCTGGCCTCCATCAGGGGATACGCCGAGCTGACCCGGCGCGGACGCGAAGAGGTCGGCCCCGACACCAAGCACGCGCTGGGCCGTATCGAGTCCGAGGCCGGCCGGATGACCTTCCTGGTCGAGGACCTGCTGCTGCTCGCCCGGCTCGATGCCGGACGGCCGTTGCAGTTCGAGCAGACCGACCTCGTGCCCCTCGTCATCGACACCATCAGCGACGCCCGCGCCGCCGGGCGCGACCATGTCTGGCGTCTCGAACTTCCCGACGAGCCCGCGCTCGTCTCCGCCGACGCGGCACGCCTTCAGCAGGTGCTCGTCAACCTGCTCGCCAACGCCCGTACGCACACCGCGCCGGGGACGACCGTCACCGCGCGCGTGCAGCGGCGCGGGCCGTGGCTGTGCGTGGACGTCCAGGACAACGGTCAGGGCATTCCCCCCGACCTGCTCCCGCATGTCTTCGAACGGTTCGCCCGAGGCGACTCCGCGCGCTCCCGCGCCACCGGCTCGACCGGCCTCGGCCTCGCCATCGTGCAGGCCGTCGCGACCGCGCACGGTGGCGCCGTGACCGTCGACAGCGTGCCCGGACGCACCGTTTTTACCGTGCATCTGCCCGCGCTCGGCCCCGTCGCGCCCCAGCCGGCACCCGAAACGAACTGGCAACTCGAATCACAGGTGGAGCACAGTGCCACCACATGGGTGCAACAGGGCACCTGACGAAAGTCGATGACATGCGAACCGACTCTTCTCCCGGCACCCTGCCGGCGCGGGAGCACCTCCCGGCCGCGGCAGCCGGTACGCCTGTCCTGGACGTAGTGATCCCCGTCTACAACGAGGAGAAGGACCTCCAGCCGTGCGTCCGCAGACTGCACGACCACCTGGCGCGTACGTTCCCCTACCCCTTCCGCATCACCATCGCCGACAACGCGTCGACGGACACCACCCCCGAGGTCGCGCGGCTGCTGGAGGCGCGGATCCCGGAGGTCAAGTCCTTCCGGCTGGAGCAGAAGGGCCGCGGCCGTGCGCTGCGGACCGTCTGGTCGGCCTCGGACGCCCCGATCCTCGCGTACATGGACGTGGACCTGTCCACCGACCTGAACGCGCTGCTGCCGCTGGTGGCACCGCTGATCTCCGGCCACTCCGACCTGGCGATCGGCTCCCGGCTCGCCCGTAGCTCCCGGGTCGTACGGGGCACCAAGCGGGAGTTCATCAGCCGCGCCTACAACCTGATCCTGCGCGGCTCGCTCCAGGCCCGCTTCTCGGACGCGCAGTGCGGGTTCAAGGCGATCCGGCGTGACGTCGCACAAGTTCTGCTCCCGTTGGTGGAAGACACCGGCTGGTTCTTCGACACTGAGATGCTGGTGCTCGCCGAACGTGCCGGGCTCCGTATCCATGAGGTGCCGGTCGACTGGGTCGACGACCCGAACTCCACGGTGCACATCGTGAAGACGGCGACCGACGACCTGAAAGGGGTGTGGCGCGTGGGCAAGGCACTGGCCACCGGTTCGCTGTCCCTCGACCGGCTCACCCGTCCGTTCGGCGACGATCCGCGCGACCGCGAGATCCAGGACGTGCCCAAGGGCCTGGCCCGCCAGCTCGTCGGCTTCTGTGTCGTCGGCGGCCTGTCCACCCTCTTCTACCTGCTCCTGTACAGCGGCTTCCGCCAGTTCAGCGGCTCGCAGGTGGCCAACGCGCTCGCCCTGCTGGTGTCCGCCGTCGCCAACACCGCCGCCAACCGGCGGCTGACCTTCGGCGTACGGGGCCGGGGCGGGGCCGTCAAGCACCAGGCACAGGGCCTGGTCGTCTTCGGCATCGGCCTCGCGCTGACCAGCGGCTCGCTCGCGGCGCTCAACGCGGCCACCTCCCAGCCCGCGCACTCCACCGAACTGGCGGTCCTCGTCGCCGCCAACCTCGCGGCGACGGTGCTGCGCTTCCTCCTCTTCCGCGTGTGGGTGTTCTCCGACCGGCGGGACGGCGACGATCCGGCGGAGGCCCAGTCTCCGGCCGCCCCGGCGACCGTCCCCGCTCCAGCGCCTTGTACGACGCCGTACGCGACCGCGTCTTCGCAGGCCGGCGGCCCCTTCGCGGCGCAGCCGCTGCCGCAGCGCCACGTCAACCACCAGCAGAGCAGCGCCCACAGCACGCACAGCAGCCACAGCACGCACAACAACCCGTACGACACGACTCAGTTCCGCGCCGGTGAAGCCGCGGACGGTACCTGGAGGGACGCCACCATGCGGATGCAGCCCGTGCGCCCCCACGACACCGACGCGGGGGAAACCCGATGACCACGCACCTCGACCAGACGACGGCCACCGCCTGGGACACACCGCCGGCCGACGCGCCCGCGGCCTCCCGGGAGCCGGCCGCCGCGGCGCCCGACTCGGGTGAGCCGAAGCAGCCCTTCGTCCGCAGACTCTGGCGCGGCCGCCCCGAGGACCCCCGCTGGGCGCGCCCGGCCTTCCTCGGCCTGCTGGCCGCGACCCTGCTCCTCTACCTCTACAACCTGAGCGCCTCCGGGTACGCCAACTCCTTCTACTCGGCGGCCGTCCAGGCCGGCAGCGAGAGCTGGAAGGCGATGTTCTTCGGCTCGCTGGACGCGGGCAACGCCATCACCGTCGACAAGCCCCCGGCCGCGCTGTGGCCGATGGCGCTGTCGGTGAAGATCTTCGGCCTGAACTCGTGGGCGATCCTGGTGCCCGAGGTGCTGATGGGCGTCGGCTCGGTCGCCGTCGTCTATGCCTCCGTGCGCCGCCGGTTCAGCCCCGCCGCCGGTCTGATCGCGGGCGCCGTGCTGGCGCTCACCCCCGTCGCCGCGCTGATGTTCCGGTTCAACAACCCGGACGCGATGCTGGCCCTGCTGATGGCCGTGGCCTGCTACATGGTGGCCCGCGCGCTGGAGGACGGCCGGACGAAGTGGCTGGTGTGGGCCGGGGTCGCGATCGGCTTCGCGTTCCTCGCCAAGACGCTCCAGGCGTTCCTCATCCTCCCGCCGCTCGCGATCGTCTACGCGGTCTGCGCGCCGGTGTCGGTGAAGAAGCGGCTCGGTCAACTGGCCGTCGCGACGGGCGCGTTGATCGTGTCCGGTGGCTGGTGGGTCGCGATCGTCGAACTGTGGCCGGCGTCCTCCCGCCCCTACATCGGCGGCTCGCAGAACAACTCCTTCCTGGAGCTGACCTTCGGCTACAACGGTCTCGGCCGCCTCAACGGCGAGGAGACCGGCAGCGTCGGCGGTGGCGGTGGCGGAGGCGGCACCGGGCAGTGGGGCGAGACCGGCTGGGACCGGATGTTCAACTCCGAGATCGGCGGCCAGATCTCCTGGCTGCTGCCGGCCGCGCTGGTCCTGCTGATCGGCGGCCTGATCGCCACCCGCAAGCTCAAGCGGACGTCGACGACCCGCGGTCTGTTCCTGGTCTGGGGCGGCTCGCTGCTGATCACCATGGTCGTCTTCAGCTACATGGCGGGCATCTTCCACCAGTACTACACGGTGGCCCTGGCCCCCTACATGGCGGCCGTGATCGGCATGGGCGCCGGTCTGCTGTGGGAGAAGCGGTCCGAGCTGTGGGCCTCGATCACCCTCGCGGCCTCGGTCGTCGCGGCGGCCGGCTGGTCGTACGTCCTGCTCAACCGCACCTCCGACTACCTGCCCTGGCTGAAGTGGCTGGTCCTGATCGGCGGCCTGACCGCCGCGCTCGGCCTGACCTTCGCGGGTCGCCTCAACCGCCAACTCGCCCTCGCGGCGGCCTCGGTGGGCCTGGTGGCCGCGCTGGCCGGACCGACGGCGTACACGATCAGCACGCTCCAGGAGGGCCACACCGGTTCCATCGTGACCGCCGGTCCGGCCGGCGCGAGCATGATGGGCGGCGGCGGTCCCGGTGGCGGCGGTGGCGGTGGCCGGGGCGGCTTCGGCGGCAACGGCGGCGGCCCCGGCGGCCAGAACCAGAACGGCAACGGCAACACGCAAAACCAGGGTCAGGGTCAAGGCCAGGGCCAGGGCCAGAACCAGCAGGGCGGCGGCACCGGCGGCTTCCCCGGCGGGGGCACCGGCGGCCAGAACCAGCAGAACGGCAACGGCAACACGCAGAACGGCAACGGCAACACGCAGGGCGGTATGCCCGGCGGCCAGACCGGTGACGGTGGGGGTATGGGCGGCGGCGGTGGTGGCGGTGTCGGCGGGCTGCTCAACGGCGCGTCGGTCTCCGACGCGGCCAAGAAGCTGCTGGACGCGAACGCCGGGGACTACACCTGGGTCGCCGCCGCGATCGGCGCCCAGAACGCCGCGAGCTACCAACTCGCCACGGGCGACGCGGTGATGGCGATCGGCGGCTTCAACGGCACCGACCCGTCCCCGACGCTGGCGCAGTTCAAGAAGTACGTGGCGGAAGGAAAGATCCACTACTTCATCAGCAGCGGCTCCTCCGGCGGCGGCATGGGCGGCGGCAGTAGCAGCAGCGGTACGTCCTCGCAGATCAGCTCCTGGGTCGAGGCCAACTACAAGAAGGTGACGGTGGGTTCGTCCACCTTCTACGACCTGACGCAGAAGGCGAGTAGCTGACGGCGGTGCTCTGAGCAGCCGGGTAAGGGGCGGTGACCCATGGTCGCCGCCCCTTACCCGTATTTCTGTTGTACGCCGTATGGGAACTCTTCTACGGTGTACAGCATGACGACGTCCCCCCAGACCCACCCCCAGATCCACCCCCAACGCTGGCTGATCCTCGGCGTGATCTGCCTCGCGCAGCTCACCGTGCTGCTCGACAACACCGTCCTGAACGTCGCTATCCCCTCCCTCACCCGGGAGTTGGACGCCACCACCTCCGACATCCAGTGGATGATCAACGCGTACTCGCTGGTCCAGTCCGGGCTGCTGCTCACCGCGGGCAGCGCCGCCGACCGCTATGGCCGTAAGAAGATGCTGGTCGCGGGACTCGCGCTGTTCGGTGTCGGGTCGCTGGTGGCCGGACTCGCCGACACCACCGCCCAGTTGATCGCGGCGCGGGCCGGCATGGGCGTCGGCGGGGCGCTGTTGTTCACCACCACGCTCGCCGTGGCCATGCAGATCTTCGCGCCCGAGGAGCAGCCGAAGGCGATCGGCATCTGGGCCGCGGTGAACTCGCTGGGCTTCGCGACCGGTCCGCTCATAGGCGGCTTCGTGCTGAACCACTTCTGGTGGGGCGCGATCTTCCTGATCAACCTGCCGGTGGTCGCGCTGGGGCTGGTGGCCGTGGTCGCGTTGGTCCCGGAGTCGAAGAGTCCGCAGGGCGACCGGCCCGACCTGCTCGGCGCGTTCCTCTCCACGGTCGGCATGGCCTCGCTGGTCTTCGCGATCATCTCCGGTCCGGCGCACGGCTGGACGTCGCCGCGGGTGGCGGTCAGCGCGGGCGTGGCGGTCGTCGTCCTCGCGCTGTTCGCCTACTGGGAGAGCAGGATTCCGTACCCCATGCTCGACCTGGCGTTCTTCCGCGACCGCCGGTTCACGGGCGCGGTGGCCGGCGCGGTGCTGGTCACCTTCGGGATGGGCGGCGCGCTGTTCCTGCTCACCCAGCACCTGCAATTCGTCCTCGGATACGGCCCTCTGGAGGCCGGCCTGCGCACCGCGCCGCTGGCGCTGACCGTCGTGGCCCTCAACTTCACCGGGCTGTCGGCCAAGGTGCTGACCAGGCTCGGCGGGCCGCTGTCGGTGCTGGTGGGGATGGTGGTGATGGCGGGCGGCCTGGTGTCCATCGCCACGCTCGCCGCCGACGGGTACGCCGGGATGCTGGCCGGGCTCGTCCTCATCGGCGTGGGCACCGCGGTCGCCAGCCCGGCGATGGCCCACGCGATCATGAGTTCCATACCGCCGGCGAAGGCGGGGGTGGGCGCGGGGATCAACGGCACGCTGGGGGAGTTCGGCACCGGGCTGGGGGTCGCCGTGCTGGGCGCGGTGCTGACCTCGCGGTTCGCGGCGGAGTCCCTGCCGGTGGCGTTGGCCGCGACGGACTCGGCGACGGAGAAGGCCCGCCTGGTCGACTCGTTCGCCGCCGGGCTGGAGACCAGCCAGTTGCTGGGGGCGACGGCCGTGCTGGCGGGCGGGGTGCTGGCGGCGGCCTTGCTCCGCAGAGCGGAGAAGCAGGAGAAGGGGGAGACGGGGGAGGAGTCGGCGGTGCTGGCCGCCTGAGGGGGCGAGGGGGCCCGGTCGGTGTTCGTGCCGGGCCCCTCACCCCGTCAGGAGCCGGTCACGAGCCGGTGAGCACGACGAGCTGCTGCGTGGCCCGAGTCATCGCGACGTAACGGTCGACGGCCCCCTCGATCCCCTCGCCGAACCCCTCCGGGTCGACGAGCACGACCAGGTCGAACTCAAGCCCCTTCGACAGCTCCGGCGTCAATGACCGTACGCGGGCCGTCGCCCGGAACGTCGGGTCGCCGATGACGCACGCGACCCCGTCGGCATGCGCCGCGAGCCAGGTGTCGAGGATCGAGTCCAGCTCCGTGACCGACCCGTGGACGACGGGGACACCGCCGCTGCGGATGGACGTGGGCACGTTGGCGTCCGGCAGGACGGCGCGGATGACCGGCTCGGCCTCCGTCATGATCTCTTCCGGCGTGCGGTAGTTGATGCTCAGGGACGCCAGGTTGATCCGGTCGAAGCCGACCCGCTCCAGCCGTTCCCGCCACGACTCCGTGAACCCGTGCCGGGCCTGGGCGCGGTCGCCGACGATGGTGAAGCTGCGGGACGGGCACCGCAGCAGCAGCATCTGCCACTCCGCGTCGGTCAGTTCCTGGGCCTCGTCCACGACGACGTGCGCGAACGGGCCGACGAGCAGGTCCGGTTCGATACGCGTCAGGGCGCTCTCGTCGACCAGGGTGTCCCGCAGGTCCTGCCCGTGCAGCATCCCCATCGCGCCCTCGCTCTCGTCGATCTCGACGTTCTGCAGCAGGCTGTCGATGACGTCGTCGCGGCGGGCGCGTTCGGCGGCGAGCGCGGCCTTCTGACGGCGCTGACGGCGGGCCGCCTCCGGGTCGCCGAGCCGCTGCCGCGCCGCGTCCAGCAGCGGCAGGTCGGACACCGTCCAGGCCTGCGCGTCCGCGCGCTGGAGCCGCGCCACCTCGTCCCGGTCGAGCCAGGGAGCGCACATCCGCAGGTAGGCGGGGACCGACCACAGGTCCGAGACGAGGTCGGGCGCGGCGAGCAGCGGCCACGCGCGGTTGAACGCGGTGAGCAGCTCCCTGTTCTGGAGCAGCGACTTGCGCAGCAGGACGGGCGGGACGTCGTCGCCGTCGTGCACGCTCTCGTGCTTGTCCATCACGATCGTGAGCAGCTCCTCCCAGACCTGCTCGCGCGCGTCGTTGTGCGGAGTGCCGGGTTCCGCCGCGTCGAACGCCGCGGCCCAGTCGTCGGCGGTCAGCCGGACGTCGGACCAGTGCGTGGTGACCGTCATCCCCTCGGTGGGCGGATCCTCGTAGAACCGGACGGCTTTCTCGATCGCCCGCACCAGGTGCGCGGACGACTTCAGCCGGGCCACCTCCGGATCGGCCTCGACCGCCGCCGAAGCGCCCTCGGCGACGAGGTCGCGCAGGGTGCACGTCTGCACGCCCTCCTCCCCCAGACTGGGCAGCACGTCGGCGACGTAGCCCAGGTAGGGCCGGCTCGGTCCGACGAACAGCACGCTGCCCCGGCGATGCCCGAGGCGCGGGTCGGAGTACAGCAGGTAGGCGGAGCGGTGCAGGGCGACGACGGTCTTGCCCGTGCCGGGGCCGCCGTCGACGACGAGCGCGCCGCGCGAGCCCGCGCGGATGACGGCGTCCTGGTCGGCCTGGATGGTGCCGAGCACGTCCCGCATCCGGTCCGACCGGTTGCCGCCGAGGCTGGCGATGAACGCGGACTGGTCGTCGAGCGCGGCGTGCCCGGCGAACCCGTCCGAGGTGAACACCTCGTCCCAGTAGTCGCTGATCCGGCCGCCGGTCCAGCGGTAGCGGCGGCGGCTCGCCAGCCCCATCGGGTTGGCGTGGGTGGCCCCGAAGAACGGCTCGGCGGCGGGCGAGCGCCAGTCGAGCAGCAGCCGGCGCCCCTCGCTGTCGGTGAGGCCGAGCCGCCCGACGTAGAGCGGCTCGGAGCCGTCCGCGCCGACCATGTGCCCCAGGCACAGGTCCAGCCCGAAGCGGCGCAGAGCGCGCAGTCGGCCGGTCAGCCGGTGGATCTCCATGTCCCGGTCCATCGCCGCCCGGCCGATGCCGCCGGGCGCCCTGCGCTCGGCGTCGAGGCGGTCGGTCAGCTCGGCGATCGCCTCCTCCAGGCACTCGGCGATCGCCGCGAAGTGCTGCTGGTCGGCGGCGATCAGCGCCGGGTCGGCCTTGGCGGACAGGCGCTCGGGAAGGTCGAACGCGCTGGTGGTCAGGGGGTTCACTGCATCAGCTCCGATATGAGGTCGCTTACGACCATTGCACGTGACGGGAGGCGGCGGGACCGGCGTGACAGGCCTCACGCCGACCTGACCGACGCGACCGACCCGACCGGCCCTTCCGGGCTCCGGCCGACGACGTCGAACAGCAGCCGCGCGGCCACCTCCGCTCCGTCGGTGCGGATCATGGCGGCCACGGTGGTCGCGCGGGCGCGGGTCTCGTCGGCGAGGGCCGTCGTCAGCGCGGCCGACAGGGACGCGAAGGTCGGCGTCGGACCGTCGTGCGCCGCGCCGATGCCCAGCTCGGCGACCCGCTCGGCCCAGCGCGGCTGGTCCACGAGCTGCGGGACGACCACCTGGGGCGCACCGGCCCGCGCGGCCGTGGTCGTCGTCCCCGCGCCGCCGTGGTGCACGACGGCCGCCACCCGCCCGAACAACCGCTGCTGATTCACCTCGCCGACGACGAAACAGTCGTCCCGGTCCCCGTCGATCCGGTCCCCGTCGACCGGGCCCACGTCGGTGAGGCCCAGCCCCGCCCAGCCGCTCCCCACGACCACGCGTCGGCCCTGCGCGCGCACCGCCTCGACGGCCACCCGGGCGACGTCCGGCGCGCCGCGCATCGGCATGCTGCCGAAGCCGACGTACACCGGCGGCGCGCCGGCCTCCAGGAACGCCGACAGGTCGGCGGGGAGCGGGCGTTGGTCCGGCAGGAGCCACGCGCCGGTCTGTACGACGTCGAGGTCGGTCAGGTCCTGCCACGGGCCGAGGACCGGGTCGGCCGCCAGCCACGGCTGCCCGGTGAAGACGTGGTCGCGGACGCCGGTCACCGGTGGCAGGCCGAGCGCCGCCAGGTGGCTGTTGAGGGCGTCGCCGTACAGCGCGTCCACCTTCCGGGCGTCCAGGTCCCACAGCACCCGGTTGTCGGTCACGCCCGGCGGGAACGGCGGCCCCGGCCGCGCCGCCGACGGCAGGTAGTGCGGCGACGGCAGCTCGCACGGATGGAAGCACGCGTACACGTAGGGGATGCCCCGCAGCTCGGCCACCGACCGGGTGCCGACCGGCAGCAGGCCGGTCGCCACCACCACGTCGCATCCCTCGGCCGCCGCGGCGACCGTGTCGAACCGCGCGGCGACCAGCTCGGCCGCGAACCGGGGCACGTCATCCGCCGACACCGGAGCCACCCCGGTCACCAGCTCGCGCACCGACCGCCCGAACGGCACGAACTCCGCGCCGACGCCCGTCACCAACTCCTCGAACTCCCCGTCCGGCGGCGCGCACACCCGCACCTGCGCGCCGAGTTCCCGCACCGCCGCCGCCAGTCCCGCCAGCGGCTCGACGTCCCCGCGCGACCCGTACGTCGTCAACAGCACACGCATTCCCACGACCCCGTTTTCCGCAGATTCCGGCTCAGGCGGGAGATTCTGCGGCACTACGGGGGCCTTGCCGCAAGCCCCCCACTGCGCTATAAGTTGAGAGTGGCAAGGAGCGCGTGACCTCCTTGCCTTTGCTTTTTTCCCCGCTTTCCGCCGCCTCCGCCGTCAGGCCTAGCATTCTTCCCAGCTACCGCGACCCAGTTACCGCGACGTGAGGAAGGTGCCCCTGCCATGGCCGAGACCGCCAAGGACGCCGGGACCGCCAAGGACGCCGCGCGGCACAGCGTGTGGCTGGAGGGCAAGGCGCGTCGGCGTGGGCGGGGCGGCAAGCAGCCCTCCGGGCTCGATCTGGACCGGATCACCGAGGTCACCGTGCGCCTGCTGGACGCCGAGGGGCTGACCAAATTCTCCATGCGCCGGCTGGCCGCCGAGCTGAACGTGACGGCGATGTCCGTGTACTGGTACGTCGACACCAAGGACGACCTCCTCGAACTCGCCCTCGACCGGGTCTACGGCGAACTCGAGGAACTGCCCGACCCGCGGGACGAGGGCGCGGACTGGCGCGAGCAACTGCGCACGCTGGCCACGGTCTACCGGCGGCTGCTGGTCCGGCACGCCTGGCTGTCGCCGCTCGCCGGCACCTACCTCAACCTCGGCCCGAACTCCCTGAGGTTCTCCCGCACGGTCCAGGAGACCGTGCTGCGCACCGGGCTGCCCGCGCGCGGCATCACCGGCGCGATCTCGGCCGTCTTCCAGTTCGTGTACGGCTACGGCACGATCGAGGGCCACTTCTTCACGCGCGTCGCCGACACCGGTCTGACCCCGGACGAGTACTTCCAGCACGCCCTGAGCGCGAGCGCCGAGGCCCCGCAGACCGCGGAGATCGTCGCGCAGTCCAAGAACCTGATGGCGGCCCGCGGCGGCGACACGGTCGCCGAGATGATGGACCGCGACTTCACCTTCGCCCTGGACCTGCTGGTGGCGGGCATCGAGGCGATGGTGAAACGCGGTTAGCCCACCCTTCGGCCCCGCTTCTAGTCCTGGACCAGCCGGGCCGGGAATCCGCCGGTCGCCACCGGACCCCACCGCTCCGGAGTGACCCGGATGATCGACTTGCCCTGCTTCAGCATGGCCTGCCGGTACTCGTCCCAGTCGGGGTGCTCGCCGGCGATGTTGCGGTAGTACTCCACGAGCGGCTCGACGGAGTCCGGCGCGTCGACGACCTCGGCGGTGCCGTCGATCTGGACCCAGGGCCCGTTCCAGTCGTCGCTGAGGACGAGCAGGCTCACCCGCTCGTCCCGCTTGGCGTTACGGGTCTTCGCCCGCTCGGGGTAGGTGGAGACGACGATGCGCCCCGCGTCGTCGACCCCGCAGGTCAGCGGCGACGCCTGGGGCCCGCCGTCGCCCCGCCGGGTCAGCAGGATCGCGTGATGCCGGGGGCGGACGAAGTCCAGCAGCTCGTCCAGCGAGACCTTGGTGTTCGTAGCGATGTTCGGTGCCATGCGCCCAGCCTAGGCGGCACCACCCGGCTCCCCGTGCCTACGACCGCGACATGCCTACGGCTGCGGCAGGGCGTCCCCCTGCACCGCCTGGACGTCCAGTTCGACCTTGAGGGTCGTACCGATGGCGGCGATGCCGGCCTGGACGACCTGGTTGTAGTCCATCGCGAAGTCCTCGCGGCGCAGTTCCGCCGTCGCGCGGAACGCGGCGCGGGTGCCGCCCCACGGGTCCGCGCCGGTGCCGAGGTAGGCGAGGTCCAGGTCGACGGGGCGTACGACACCGCGCATGGTCAGCTCGCCGTGGACCGTCCAGCGGTCGGGGCCCGCCACCGTCAGGCCGGTCGAGCGGTAGGTGATCTCCGGGTACGTCTCGACGTCCAGGAAGTCCGACGAGCGCAGGTGGGTGTCGCGCATGTCGTTGCCGGTGTCGATGGACGCCGCCCGGATCACCGTCTCCACGCGGGACTTGGTGACGTCGTCCGGGGCGATCTCGACGGCCGCCGTGAAGTTTGTGAACCGGCCGCGCACGCTGGAGATGCCCAGGTGCTGGGCGACCGCGCCGACCGTGGAGTGCGCCGGGTCGACGGTCCACGGGCCGGGCGGGGGCAGCTCCGCGCCGCCCTGCCGGGCCAGGGTCACGGTGCCGACCGCCGCCCGGCCGCTCGCCGTGACGATCGCGGTGGACGCGGCGGGCGCGTACCCGACGGCGGTGATGATCACCGTGTACGGGCCGGGCGCCAGCTCGGTCGCGTCCCGGACGGCCCCCTCGTCGTCCGCCTCCGCCCGCAGCACCTGGGCGCCCGTCATGTCGGTCACCGTGACGACCGCGTGCGACACGGCCCAGCCGTCCCTGGTGCGGATCCTCGCGGTCAGTGCCATGTCAGTTCCATGTCAGTTCCGTCTGTTCGATCTCAGTGCGTACTACTCGCCGGAGTGGGCGAGTTCGATGTCGTGGCCGTCGACGCCGGCGCCCGCGACGGTCAGCGCGGTGGCCACCGGCGGGTAGCCGGTCGCGATGACCGTGTACTCGCCGCCGTCGAGGTCGGCGAAGGCGTACGCCCCGTCGACGCCGGTGGTGGCCGTGCCGACGACGTTGCCGGCCGCGTCCACGAGCGTCACCCGCGCGTCGCCCAGCGGACCGTGCGGGGCCCGGACGACGCCCTGGAGCCGCGCGCCCGCCTCGAGGACGACGTCCGCGCGGGTCACGCCCGTCGCGCCGATCTCGACGGGCAGCGCGCGCGGCCGGAACCCGACGGCGTTCACCGCGACGGTCACGGCACCCGGCACCAGCTCCGCGAAGGAGAACTCCCCCTGCTCACCGGTGGCGGCGGTGGCCAGCAGATCGCCACGCACATCGGCGACGATCACCATCGCGCCGTTGACTCCGTCGCCCGACCCGGCGGCGCGCACCACACCGCTGAGCCCGCTGGTCCCGCTGAGCAGGATGTCGTACGCGACCGGCTCGCCGTTCACGACGACGGTGGAGGCCTGCGGCTGGAACCCGTCCGCGGCGGCGATCAGCACGTACGAACCCGTACCCGGCGCGTCCAGCGTGTAGGAGCCGTCGGCCTGCGCGACCGACCGGCCGAGCTGCCGCCCGGCGAGCGAGATCAGCGTGACGGCGGCCTGCGGGACGGGCGCGCTCTCCGCACCACGGACGTGCCCGTGGACCGGAATGCCGCCCGAGGAGCCCTGGGGTGCCTCTGCCTGAAGTGCCTCTGCCTGAAGTGCCTGTGCCTGGGGTGCCTGTGCCTGGGGTGCCTCGACCGTGACGTCGGCCCAGCTCGGGACCTGCGTGCTCGGGGCCGCCGCGCTCGCCGCCGGGGTGGTCTCCTCGGCAGCCGTCTGCGCCATCGCGCCCATGGACTTGGTCCGCAACGGGACCTCCTTGATGAACAGGGTGATCAGGAAGGCGAGCAGGGCCAGGGCCGAGGCGATCAGGAAGACGTCCGCGATGCCGTGGCCGTACGCGCTCTCCATGACCGTGCGCAGCGGCGCGGGCAGCTTGTCCATGTCCGGGATCTCGCTGGAGGAGCCCGAACCGGACGCGAGGGAGGCGTACTGGGGGCCGAGACCGGCGATGCCGTCCTTGGCGTAGTCGGTGATCCGGTGGGCCATGACCGCGCCGAGCGCCGAGACGCCCATCGCACCGCCGAGGGACCGGAAGAAGGTGACGGTCGAGCTGGCCGAGCCGAGATCCCGCGGGTCCACCTGGTTCTGCGTGGACAGCACCAGGTTCTGCATCATCATGCCGATGCCGAGACCCAGCAGCGCCATGAAGACGGCGGTCTTCCAGTACTCCGTGTCGTAGCGGATGGTGCCCAGCATCCCGAGCCCGGCCGTGATGAGCACACCGCCGCTGACCAGCCAGGCCTTCCACTTGCCGGTGCGGGTGATGAACTGCCCGGAGACGGTGGAGGAGACGAACAGACCGCCGATCATCGGGATCGTCATGACGCCCGACATGGTCGGCGACTTGTCCCGCGCCAGTTGGAAGTACTGGGCGAAGAACACAGTGCCGGAGAACATCGCGACGCCGACGAACATCGAGGCGATGGAGGAGAGCGTGATCGTCCGGTTGCGGAACAGGCGCAGCGGGATGATCGGCTCGGCGGCGCGCGACTCGACGAACACGAAGACGAGCGCGAGCAGCACCGAACCGGCCACCATCGTGTACGTCTGCCACGACAGCCAGTCGTACTTGTCACCCGCGAAGGTGACCCACACCAGCAGCAGCGAGACCGCCGCCGAGATGAAGAACGCGCCGGCCCAGTCGACCTTGACGTCCCGCTTCACGACCGGCAGGTGCAGGGTCTTCTGGAGCACGATCAGCGCGATGACGGCGAAGGGCACGCCGACGTAGAAGCACCAGCGCCAGCCGAGCCAGCTCGTGTCGGTGATGACACCGCCGAGCAGCGGACCGCCGACGGTCGCCACGGCGAAGGTCGCGCCGAGGTAGCCGGAGTAACGCCCGCGCTCACGCGGCGAGATCATCGCGGCCATCACGATCTGCGCGAGCGCGGAGAGCCCGCCCACGCCGACGCCCTGCACGACCCGGCAGGCGATCAGCATGCCGGAGTTCTGCGAGAGGCCGGCGGCCGCGGAGCCCAGGACGTAGATGACCAGGGCTATCTGGACGAGCGCCTTCTTGTCGTACAGGTCGGAGAGCTTGCCCCAGAGGGGGGTGGTCGCCGTCATCGCCAGCAGGGTGGCGGTCACCACCCAGGTGTACGCGGACTGGCCGCCGCCGAGGTCGCCGATGATCTCCGGGAGGGCGTTCGAGACGATCGTGGACGACAGGATCGCCACGAACATCCCGAGCAGCAGCCCGGAGAGCGCCTCCATGATCTGCCGGTGCGTCATCGGAGCGGCCTCGGCGGAGCCGTGCGCCCCTCCGCCGTGCTTCGCGTGAGCCCGCACACCGGCCGGTGTGGTCGTAGCCATGAACTTCCTTCTCTTACGTCTCTTCTTGCGTCTCGGGAGACTGCTGCGTCGCTTATGCGGGTGTGCGGGTGGTGCTGGTACTTCGGGTGGTTCCGGTACTTCGGGCGGGGTGCGGGTGAGTCGTCGTCCGGGTGTCGCCGAAGCTGGCGCGCAGCCGGGTCATCAGCCGGATCAACTGGCTCACCTCGTCGTCGGTCCAGTCGCCCAGCCGCTCCGCCAGCAGGCCGGCGCTGCGCCGGGACAGCTCGGCGAGCAGGGTGCGGCCCTCGGGGGTGAGGTGCAGGATGCGGGAGCGTTTGTCCGCCGGGTCCGGGGAGCGGTCGATCCAGCCGCGCTCGGCGAGATGGGCGGCGTACCGGCTGGTCACCGACATGTCCACGGCCAGCAGCTCGGAGAGGTTGCTCATGCGCATGTCGCCGTGCTGTTCGAGCAGGGCCAGGACGGCGGCCGATCCGGCGGAACAGTCCGTCGGCATGATCCGCGCGACCTCCCGCTTCACGGCTCCGACGGCACTGAGCTGACGCGCGAGTTCCTCGTACCGCTCGTACTGCGCCTGCGCTGCCATCACACCTCCCGAACTCGACCCCAACTTGTTGCTTGAGGCAACCATAGGACCGGTTGGTTGCTACAGGCAAATAAAAGGGGGGTCGATGGCCGCAAAAAGTTGGCAAAGGGGGTTCGGTGGCGACCTCTGTGACGACCCTTGTGACGTCCTCTGCGACGTCCCCCGTGACGATCCCTGTGGCAACCCCCACTTGGGCCGCCCGGCCCGTTTTCGCTAGTGTCTCGGCCCATGGCCAACACCCAGAACCCCCAGGGCAACCCCGACCCCGCAGGCAGCACCCAGATGTTCCGCGCGTTCGTCGACGAGGGCGCCCCCCGGGCCGCCCAGCCGGCCCCCGCACCGGCCGGCCCCCGCATCGGCCTGATCGTGGGCATCGTCGCCGCCGTCGTGATCGTCGCGGCGGTCGCCTGGCTCGCGCTGAAGTAACTCCCCCTCCCGCGCCCCTACTTGACCGTCACCCTCATCCCCCAACCCCGTCCCTCACCCTTCCTCACTCCTCACTCCTCACTCCTCACTCCTCACTCCTCACTCCCACCGCACCGACACGTCCCGCGTCTCGATGTGCATCCCGAGCGGGACTCTCCACGCGTCCACGCACACCGTCCAGGTCTTCACCTCGCGCGTGCCGGCGGCGATCGGTGTGGGGAGCGGGGCCGTCGACGCGCGGGTCGCCCAGTCGATGCCGAGCGCGTCGACGACATGGGTCCCGAAGACGATCGTGCCGGAACGCACCGCCGCGCCACCGGAGTTGTGGAGGGTGAGGGTGACGTCCTCGCACCATCGTTGATCCGTGCCCGCACGGACGGGCTCGCTCACGACGAGGTCGGCCGGTCCGGCGGACGGGGCGGTGGCGGTGGGCGTGGGCGTGGGCGATGCCGTGGCGGTTGCGGTCGTGGCGGCCGTGGGCGTCGGGATACCTGGCGTGGCTGTCACGGTCACTTCTGTAGCCGTAGCCGTAGCCGTAGCAGCGGTCGCAGCCGCAGCCGCAGTCGGTGTGGCGGTTGGAGCGGCCGTCGCCCCCGAAGAGGGCTTCCCCGTAGGGGAGTTGGTCTCTCCATCCAGCGGTACGAGCCGTACCCCGCCCGTCGGAGCCGTCGAGCCGCCCGCGCGCGCACCGGGCGGTGCCGCGCCGATCGCGACGTAGTCGCCGCCATGGCCGCCGCCCCCGCACCCGGCCAACAGCCCCGCAGTCCCCACCCCCACCACGACGGCGGCCGCCGACGCGCCCCATAAGGCGCCCCGGCGGCCACATGTCCGTATCGGACTTCGCATCGCGTCAGTGTTCCTGACGTACCGTCAGGAAAGAAGTCCCTAGTCGGAGATCAGGCCCTCGCGCAACTGGGCCAGCGTGCGGGTGAGCAGGCGTGACACGTGCATCTGGGAGATGCCGACCTCCTCGCCGATCTGGGACTGCGTCATGTTGGCGAAGAAGCGCAGCATGATGATGCGGCGCTCGCGCGGCGGCAGCTTGGCCAGCAGCGGCTTCAGGGACTCGCGGTACTCCACGCCCTCCAGCGCCGTGTCCTCGTAGCCGAGGCGGTCGGCCAGGGAGCCTTCGCCGCCGTCGTCCTCAGGTGCCGGGGAGTCCAGCGAGGACGCCGTGTACGCGTTGCCGACCGCGAGGCCGTCGACCACGTCCTCTTCCGACACGCCCAGGACGGCGGCCAGTTCGGCGACCGTCGGGGAGCGGTCCAGCTTCTGGGACAGCTCGTCGCTGGCCTTGGTGAGGGCGAGGCGCAGCTCCTGGAGTCGCCTCGGCACGCGCACCGACCACGACGTGTCGCGGAAGAAGCGCTTGATCTCGCCCACGACCGTCGGCATCGCGAACGTCGGGAACTCCACGCCGCGTTCGCAGTCGAAGCGGTCGATCGCCTTGATCAGGCCGATGGTGCCGACCTGGACGATGTCCTCCATCGGCTCGTTGCGCGAGCGGAAGCGGGCTGCCGCGTAGCGCACGAGGGGGAGGTTGAGCTCGATGAGGGTGTCCCGGACGTACACGCGCTCGGGGCTGTCCTCGGCGAGCGTGGCCAGTCGCAGGAACAGGGAGCGGGACAGGGTGCGGGTGTCGATGGCCCCCGTGGCCGTGGTGAGAGCCGGGGCCTGTGCGGCCTCGGGGGCTGTGACGTCGTCGAGCACGTCGGGCTCTACAGGCACGACGGGCGCGGACTCGCTCTTCGTGAGCATGAGCACCTTCGAGCTGCCCTGATCTGCGGACATGCCACCCCCTTTGGGTCGCGGGACGGGCCGGCGGACATTCCCGCTTGAGGAACGTCAGCCTTCACCTGAATACCGGAGCCGAAGCCCCGGCAAACGCGCTTCCGGCAGAATGTCACATGTCGGCAACACGCTGTAGTGACATGTCGACATGTCAGTGACGAATCAGCCCTGGAAAGAGGGGGTGTGACGGTTTTTCAGCGCAGATCAGCCGGGAAGAACCCTCATGAGTGATTCGCTCCTACAGGTGACAGCTCGCTCGCGCATGCGATCCACGATCGAGCTACGCCTGAAACCGTGTCCCGGCACCTCTGGGCACGCCCCCGGCTCGGCTCACGCCTCGATGCGGTTCGCCGAGCGCAGCCGCTGGAAGCTGCGCGCGAGCAGCCGGGACACGTGCATCTGGGACACGCCGAGTTCCGCGCTGATCTGGGACTGCGTCAGGTTGCTGTAGTAGCGCAGCAGCAGGATGCGCTGTTCGCGCTCCGGGAGTTGGACCAGGAGGTGGCGGACGAGGTCGCGGTGCTCGACGCCGTCCAGCGCCGGGTCCTCGTAGCCGAGGCGGTCCAGCAGGCCCGGCAGTCCGTCGCCCTCCTGGGCGGCTTCCAGGGACGTCGCGTGGTACGACCGTCCGGCCTCGATGCAGGAGAGCACCTCGTCCTCGCCGATGCGCAGCCGCTCGGCGATCTCGGCCGTGGTCGGAGTGCGCCCGAAGGCGGTCGTCAGGTCCTCGGTCGCGCTGTTCACCTGCACCCACAACTCGTGCAACCGGCGCGGTACGTGGACCGTGCGGACGTTGTCGCGGAAGTATCGCTTGATCTCGCCGACGACCGTCGGCATCGCGAACGTCGGGAACTGCACGCCCCGGTCCGGGTCGAAGCGGTCGATGGCGTTGATGAGCCCGATGGTGCCGACCTGGACGACGTCCTCCATCGGCTCGTTGCGGGAGCGGAAACGCCCGGCCGCGTAGCGCACGAGCGGGAGGTTGGCCTCGATGAGCGCCCCGCGCACCCGGTTGTGCTCCGGCGTGCCCGGCTGGAGCTCCTTGAGCTCGCCGAAGAGCAGTTGGGTCAGCGCCCGGGTGTCGGCACCGCGCCGCCGCTCGGGCGCCGGGACGGTTTCCGGGACGACTTCCGAGGCGGCTTCCGGGACGACTTCCGGGACGGTCTCCGCCGCGGCCTGTGGGGCGGTCTGTGTGGCGGCCTCCGGGACGGTTCCCAGAACCGTTCCCAGGACGGTTTCCAGGGCGGGCGCCGAAGCGGGTGCCGGGGGTGCCTCTTGCTGAGGCGGCGCAGTACTGGCCGACACGGTCAACGCCACCTCTTCGTCAGATCACCATCGGTCAACTCATCCGTCAAAAGCGGTCATAGCATCACAAGACATGTGCACTGTGTGCAAGCACCTCATAACCCCGTGTTGAGGGAGAAGTTGGGGCATTGATCCTGGATCGGGACGCGCAAAAGCCCCCCACCGTTCCGGCGGAGGGCTCGGTACTGCCGAGTACCGGCGCGTGGGGCGGCTCAGAACTCGTAGTCGGCGACCACCCAGGTGGCGAACTCCCGCCACAGTGCGACGCCCGCCTGATGGGCCGGGTGCTCGAGATACCGCTTCAGCGCGTCCGCGTCCTCGACCGCCGAGTTGATCGCGAAGTCGTAGGCGATGGGGCGGTCGCTGATGTTCCAGCCCAGCTCCCAGAAGCGCAGTTCGTCGATCTGGCCGCCCAGTGCCCGGAAGGCCGCCTCGCCCCGCACGACCCGCGGATCGTCGCGCCCGACGCCCTCGTTGAGCTTGAAAAGGACCAGATGGCGGATCATGAACACTCCCAGTGCGTACGACGGCCTCGGTGACGGCCCCGCCTAGTGCGCCCCGTCGGCCAGCCAGGTGAAGAAGTCGCCGACGGCCTTGGCGGCGTCCGATATGCCCTGGAAGCCTATCTGGACGTAGTCCGCCGCCTTCGCGGGGTCCGTGATGATCACGTAGAGCACGAAGACCACGAGTACGTAGACGGCGATCTTCTTGGCGTTCACCGCCACCTGGCCTCCCCTGTTGTGCCCACTTGGGCCCCTGTTGCCGGCGGTGAGTGTAACCGCCCGTCCGATTTTCACACTGCTTTTGAACATCGACGGCGCGTTCGTGAACCGATCGGGGGTGCTCGTCCGATGAAGGGATGAAGGCAGCCGCCGGGAGGCGGGCGACGCGGGTGAGAAGGAGAGAAGACGCATGCTGGAGCTACTGCCGACCGCGGTTCCGGTGGTCCTCGTTGCCGTGGTGAACCTGGGGGCGTTGTTCAACTGCGTCCGCACACCCGCCGAGCGCTGCCGCTATCTGCCGAAGCTGCTGTGGGTGCTCTTCATCCTCGGCACCTCGATCGTCGGCGCCCTCGCCTGGCTCTACCTGGGTAAGCGCCCCGAGTCCATCGACTGCGCCGACTACACCGACTCGACCGACTGGGAAGAAGGGTGCGCTCGGCGATCGTCCTCCCTCCCCGGCAAGTTGACCACTCGGTCCGCTTGTGGCTACCGTGCCGACATAGCATGACCATTTGGTCCGTTTTGGTGGGTCGGACTCATCGGGCTCAGGGGGAGCGATATCCATGAAGCGAAGCAGTGCGATCGTTCTGGGCGGCGGAGGTGTGACCGGCATCGCCTGGGAGATCGGTGTGCTGGCCGGTCTGCTGGAGGCGGGCGTGGATCTGGAGGCCGATGCCGTGTTCGGGACCTCGGCCGGTTCCTTCGTCGGCACCGCGCTGGCCGCGGGCGCCGACATCGAACAGCTCTACGCGACCCAGCAGGCGCCCGCCGTCGACGAATCCGTCACCGCGGCGTCCTCCGAGCTGACCGCCGCCTGGGGTGGGGCATTCCTCCAAGGGCGGGGCAATCCCGAACAGGTGGGGGCCGCGTTCGGGGCCGTCGCCCGCCGTTTCACCCCGCAGGTCTCCGTGGAGGAGCGGCGTCGCACCGTGCTGGCGCGGCTCCACACCACGCAGTGGCCGGCGACGCTGCACGTCACCGCGACGGATGCCGACACCGGCGTCCTGACCGCGTTCGACCACACCTGCGGGCACCCGCTGGCCGAGGTCGTCTCGGCCAGCGGCGCGGTCCCGGGCATCTCGCCGATGGTCCTGTTCGGCGGGCGGACATGGATCGACGCCGGGATGGTCTCCGCCGCCAACGCACGACTGGCCGACGGCTACGAACGGGTCCTGGTCATCGCCCCCATGCCCAACGGCCACGGGGGAATACCGTCGGCCCACCAGGACGTGGAAGCCATGCGAGCCACCTCGAGGGTCGAACTGATCACTCCCGACGAGCAGTCCGTCGAGGCCATCGGTCCCAACCCGTACGATCCGGCCCGCCGTGGCCCGGTGGCCGCCGCGGGCCGTACCCAGGGCCGGTCGGCCGCCGCAGCGGTCGCGGACCTCTGGCGCTGAGACACGGTTGTCACAACGGGAGGGGCGGTGGGTGCGGGAGGGGATGAGCGCCTTGGGGCCGCAGGCCGTCGAAGATGATCCCGAGGTAGCGCCGCCACAGGTCGGGTGAGGCGTCCGGCAGGGATTTCACCACGTGGTTCGGCGCGCACATCAGTGCCACGACGTCCGTCCCCGTGATGTCGGGCCGCAGGTCGCCCTGGTCGCGAGCGCGATCCACCAGGGCGTGGATGGTGGCGTACAGCCGCTGCTCGGTCTCGACCACCTCGGCGGCCGGATCCGCGGCGCCGGTCAGGAACGACAGGTCGAGCTGGCGCAGCTCGCGCGCGGCGGTGGTGAGGAACTGCAACAGCGCCGCCCCCGCGTCCGGGGCGTCCAGCAGGCGTTCGCCGACCTCGGTCAGGGCGATGACCTGGTCGACGATGATCGCCGAGATCAGGTCGTCCTTGGTCGGGAAGTGCCGGAAAACCGTGCCCTTGGCGATGCCGGCCCGGCGCGCGATGTCCGCGATCGACACGTCGAAACCCCGCTCGGCGAACTCCTGCGACGCCGCTGTCAGCAACAACTGCCTGTTGCGGGCCGCATCGGCGCGAAGGGGGCGGGTGGCTGTCATGCCGCCACCCTAACAAGTTGACCGCCCGGTCAGGTTAAGTCTGGCGTACAGGGAGAGCGACATCCCTGAAGGCGGTCGTCGCGACCGGCTACGGCCCGCCGGAACGGCTCACGCTGGCGGAGGTGCCGACACCGAGGCCAGGTCCGGTGCAGATCCAGGTCCGAATCTCCGCAGCGTCGCCGAACCCGACCGACATCCGACTGCCGGGCGGCGAGTATCGCGGGCTGCTGGATCTGGAGTTCCCCCACGTTCCCGGCAACGACTTCGCCGGGACGGTCACCGAGGCTGGCCCCGGGGTCACCGGTTTCCGGGCGGGGGACGAGGTGTTCGGCGAAGCGGTACCCGGGCCATGCGCGCGGTACCCCGCGCCACCCGACCCTCGCTGAGCACCGGTTCGCTCGCCGAGTTCACGGTCTTCGAGGCGAACACCCCGCTGCTCGCTCGTCGACCGGCAGGATTGCCGCCGGCGGACCCGGCAGCACTGGCGACCGCCGGCCTGACCGCGCTGGCGATGATGGGGGCAGCCGAGGTGCGGCCGGACGAGACCGTTCTGGTCGTGGGCGCGACCGGCGGGGTCGGCACCGCCGTGGTGCAGGGTGCCCGAAGGAAGGTCCGGCGGCATGCATGAGGTTGGCGAGCTGGCCCTGTCCGGCCGACTGCCCGCGACCATCAGCCGCCGATACCCCCTCGACGAGGGCCTGCAGGCGTACGTGGACCTCGCCCGTACCCACACCACCGGCGAGCTGGTCGTGACCACGTGACCCCGACCGCACGCAAAACACCCCCCTGATCGCGTTTCCGCAGATCAGGAGGGTGTGAGAGCGGTAGCGGAGGGATTTGAACCCTCGGTGACTTGCGCCACACTCGCTTTCGAGGCGAGCTCCTTCGGCCGCTCGGACACGCTACCGAGAGAGACCTTACAACAAGGTGAGCCCCGGTTTGAAATCCGTATACGGAGGGGGGATCAGCGGTCGCGGAAGAAGTCGGTGAGGAGGCCCGCGCACTCCTGCGCGAGGACGCCCTCGACGACCTCGGGGCGGTGGTTGAGGCGTCGGTCGCGGACGACGTCCCAGAGGGAGCCGGCCGCGCCCGCCTTGTCGTCGCGGGCGCCGTAGACGACCCGGTCCACCCGGGACTGTACGAGCGCGCCCGCGCACATCGTGCACGGTTCGAGGGTGACGACGAGCGTGCAGCCGGTCAGCCGCCACTCGCCGAACCGCGCGGCGGCCCGCCGGACGGCGAGGACCTCCGCGTGGGCCGTCGGATCGCCGCCCGCCTCACGTTCGTTGTGGCCGGCGGCGAGGACCGTCGTGCCGTCCGGAGCCAGCACGACGGCGCCGACCGGGACGTCCCCGCCCCGGGCGGCGAGCCGGGCCTCGGCCAGCGCGAGCCGCATCGCGGCCCGCCACCGGTCGCGTACGGGGTCGGGTGTGCCGGCCTCGTCGGGTGCGGTCAGCGGACGGTCTCCAGGACCTCCGAGGCGCCCAGGGCCTCGGCGATCTCGGTGACGGCGTCCTCGGACAGCGACTTCAGTTCCTTCTCGCCGACGCCGAGGTCGTCGAGGATGCGGGGGTCGCCGACCGGGCCGTGCGGCACGGCTTCGGCGGAGCCGCCGCCCGCGGGGCCGACGGAGGCGTCGTCCTCGTCGTCCTCGCCGGTCTCATCGTTCTCGTTCTCACCGTCCTCGGTGCCGTCGAGGTCGAGGGCGTCCAGATCCGTGTCGTCGGAATCCGGGTCCCTTCCGAGCAGTTCGTCGGTGAGCAGGATCTCGCCGTACGAGCTGCGAGCGGCGGCAGCGGCGTCGGAGACGAAGATGCGAGGGTCCTCCTCGCCGTCGAAGCGGACGACTCCGAACCAGGAGTCCTCCTGCTCGATCAGCACGAGCACCGTGTCGTCGTCGGGAGAGGCTTCCCGGGCCAGGTCGGCCAGATCCGACAGGGTTTCCACATCGTCGAGCTCTGTGTCGCTCGCTTCCCACCCGTCTTCGGTGCGCGCGAGCAGTGCGGCGAAGTACACCGTGACTCTCCCACTGGTTTAGGCGTGCCGGTTGGGGATCCCCCCGGCGGAGGTTGCGGGCGGAGCGAGAGCTCGGGCTCCGAGCCCCACCCACTCGGAATCGTGGCAGAAACAAGGCGTTCAGGGGACGTCTTCGGCTCCCTGTGTCCGGTGGTTTTGATCGCACGCCCGTGAGCTCGTCCCTGAGTACGTCCGTGCGACTCACCGGCACACCCGTTGCCGCCACCAGCGGATCGTACGCGGCTTTCCCACGCGCCCACGCACGCCCACCCCCCGGGATACCCGTGACGGTGGCGATCTTCCCCGTATGCCCCACGTGTGCCCCCCGTCCGCCCCGCTCGCGCCCCAAGTCTCTTACGGGATACGGCTACCAGCGGAATGTGCGCATGCGCATCGCGTGACGCAGGCGGGCCGTCTTCGCGCGGCGCGGCTGGACCCGGTCGCGCAGTTCGCGGGCCTCGGCCAGCTCGCGCAGGAACCGGGCGCGGCGTCGCCGGCGCTCGGCGTCGGACTCGGGTGGTCGTGGCCCGTCCGGCGGACCGTCCGGTGGTCCGTCCGGTGCCCCGGATGCTTTCGACGCGTCCGGCGCGTCGCGGTCGGGCGGGTCCGGCAGGTCCGGCGAGTCGGGCAGCTCAGGCATCAGCACACCACCCCGGGTACCCCGGTCCGTCTCGATCCCTTTCTCCCACTTTCCCTCCGATGGGTGGTTTGCCGCCAGCGAACGCCAGAAGCAGAGGGGAGAGGTTCGCTGTGTGTGGGGACGCCGGGTGGGTTCGGCCCGGTTAGTGTTGTGGACATGCGTCTCCACGTCGTCGACCACCCTCTGGTCGCTCACAAGCTCACCACGCTGCGCGACCAGCGCACGGACTCCGCGACCTTCCGCCGGCTGGCCGACGAACTGGTCACCCTGCTCGCCTACGAGGCCACGCGGGACGTGCGCACCGAGCAGGTCGACATCAAGACGCCGGTCGCCCCGACCACCGGCGTCAAGCTCTCCTACCCGCGCCCGCTGGTGGTGCCGATCCTGCGCGCGGGCCTCGGCATGCTGGACGGCATGGTCCGGCTGCTGCCGACCGCCGAGGTGGGCTTCCTGGGCATGATCCGCAACGAGGAGACGCTCGAGGCGTCCACGTACGCCACGCGGATGCCGGAGGACCTCTCCAACCGTCAGGTGTACGTCCTGGACCCGATGCTGGCCACCGGCGGCACGCTGGTCGCCGCGATCCGCGAGCTGATCCGGCGCGGCGCGGACGACGTGACGGCCGTGGTGCTGCTCGCCGCCCCGGAGGGCGTGGAGCTGATGGAGCGCGAGCTCGCGGGCGCGCCGGTGACCGTCGTCACGGCGGCCGTCGACGACCACCTCAACGAGCAGGGTTACATCGTCCCGGGCCTGGGCGACGCGGGCGACCGGCTGTACGGCGCGGCCGAGTAACGGGGAGTCGCCCAGGTGAGAAGGCCTGCTAGCAGGCCTTCTTCGGGTGGCTGCCCGTCGTCGGCTTGGGTGCGGTCAGGGCCGTGAGGGCCTTGGTCGCGTCCGCCTGGCTGGTCAGTGCCTTGAAGCCGGTGCCGATGATCAGGTCGACGGCCGGACCGGTGCGCGCGGCGTCCGTGCGGCGCTCGGCGGCGGCGAGCTGGGTGGCGAGGACCGGCAGCGAGGTGTTCAGGGAGGCCGCGGGGCCGAGCAGTATCCCGGTGCCGGCGACCTTCTTGTCGTACTGCTTGCTGGCGTTGCCCACCTCGCCGATCTTGAAGCCGCGTCTCCTCAGCTCGTCCGCGGTGGTCTTGGCGAGACCGCTGCGGGTCGTGGCGTTGAAGACGTTCACGGTGATCTGCGCGGGCTTGGGCACCCCGCCGACACTCGCACCGGCACCAGCACCAGTGCTCGCACCCGTGGCTGCGGGCGAGGGGCTCGCCTTGGTGCCGTTCGTGGCCTTGGTCGCGTTGGTCGCGTTGGTCGCCTTGCCGGTCTTCGTCGTCTTGTCGGCGTTCGTCGAGCAGTCGGCACCGGCGGCCGTGGCCGTCCCTCCGCCGCCCGTGAAGACGTCGATGAGCTGCAGGGTGCCCCAGCCCGCCACGCCGAGCACGGCGCCGCAGGCCACGACCACGACGCCCAGCCTGCCGCGTCGCCGATGGGGGCGCATGCGGGGGAACTTGTCCCCCGTGATCCGGTATTTACCGCCCATGCCGGGGGGAGTCAGCATGCTCATGGGCGCAGCGTAGTGCGCCCGGGACGCCGTGACTAATAAACGATCATCCGACGCCGTACGGGCACGCGGAAAGAACCCGAACGGGTCAATCCGACGGGTATCCGACGAGCGTCAGACCGGCGGCCGACGGGTGAACCGCTGCCCGCGGCACGGTCTGAGGCGGGGTCAGTCCAGCTCGAGCACGCGCGCGTGGAGCACCTGTCGCTGCTGGAGCGCCGCTCGCACCGCCCGGTGCAGCCCGTCCTCCAGATACAGGTCGCCCTGCCACTTCACGACGTGCGCGAAGAGGTCGCCGTAGAACGTCGAGTCCTCCGCGAGCAGGGTTTCCAGGTCGAGCTGCTGCTTGGTGGTCACGAGCTGATCGAGGCGGACCGGGCGCGGCGCGACGTCCGCCCACTGCCGGGTGCTTTCCCGGCCGTGGTCGGGGTACGGCCGGCCGTTTCCGATGCGCTTGAAGATCACACGGAAAGCCTACCGGTCCCGACGTTCCGGGCGCAGCCATGGAGACGGAGTGCGACGCTGGAAAAGACGTGATGAACAGGGGTAAAACGGAAGGAGCGGCCGCCGATGACCGAGTCGCCGAGCGCCGTCGGCACCGCTGTCGGCATCGCCGCCGGGTACGCCTTCACCGGCCCCGCCCTCGACCTGGGCGCCCTGCTGTGGGACGGAACGTGTCTGCCCGACGCCCCGGTCCGCATCCCGCTCCCCGTGCTGAACCGGCATGGCCTGGTCGCGGGCGCGACCGGCACCGGTAAGACCAAGACGCTCCAGTTGATCGCCGAGCAGCTCTCGGCGCAGGGCGTGCCCGTCTTCCTCGCGGACGTGAAGGGCGACCTGTCCGGGGTGTCGGCCCCCGGGGTGGCGAACGACCGGGTGCGGGGGCGGGCGGCGGAAGTCGGCCAGAAATGGACGGCGACGGGTTTCCCTGCGGAGTTCTACGCCCTCGGCGGCCTCGGCCACGGCATCCCGCTGCGGGCCACGATCACCAGCTTCGGTCCGGTGCTGCTGTCCAAGGTGCTCCAGCTCAACCGGACCCAGGAGCAGTCCCTCGGCCTGATCTTCCACTACGCGGACACCAAGGGCCTGGAGCTGCTCGACCTCAAGGATCTGAGGTCCGTCGTCGCCTTCCTCACCTCCGACGAGGGGAAGGCGGAGCTGAAGAACATCGGCGGCCTGTCGACGGCGACGGCCGGGGTGATCCTGCGCTCGCTGACCGCCTTCGAGGCGCAGGGCATGGCGGACTTCTTCGGCGAGCCGGAGTTCGACACGGCCGAGTTCCTGCGTACGGCACCTGACGGGCGGGGGGTCGTGTCGGTCCTGGAGCTGTCCGCCGTCCAGGACAAGCCGCAGCTCTTCTCGACGTTCCTGATGTGGCTGCTGGCCGACCTCTTCCACGATCTGCCCGAGGTCGGCGACGTCGACAAGCCGAAGCTCGTCTTCTTCTTCGACGAGGCGCACCTGCTGTTCAACGACGCGTCGAAGGCGTTTCTGGACTCCATCACGCAGACCGTGCGGCTGATTCGCTCGAAAGCGGTAGGCGTGTTCTTCGTCACGCAGACGCCCAAGGACGTGCCCGGAGACGTCCTCGCCCAGCTCGGCAACCGCGTCCAGCACGCCCTGCGGGCCTTCACGCCGGACGACCAGAAGGCGCTGAAGGCCACGGTGAAGACGTTCCCGAACTCCGCCTACGACCTGGAGGAACTGCTCACCGGGCTCGGCACCGGCGAGGCCGTCGTCACGGTCCTCAGCGAGCAGGGCGCTCCGACCCCGGTCGCGGCGACCAGGCTGCGCGCCCCCGAGTCCCTGATGGGCCCGATCGACGGCCCGGCGCTCGACAGCGCCGTACAGGCGTCCCCGCTGTACGGGCGGTATGCACAGGCTGTGGACAGAGAATCGGCGTTCGAGAAACTTGCCGCCAGGCCCACGCCCCAGCCTGCGAAGCAGGCACCTCGGCAGCCTGAGGGGACCAAGGCACCGGGGGAGCCCGGCGAAGGGCGATCCGTCGTCCAACAGGTCGTCGGCAGCGGCATGTTCAAGTCTCTCGCCCGTTCCGTCGGGACGCAGATCGGCCGGGAGATCACCCGTTCGCTGTTCGGTACGGCACGGCGGAGGCGGTAGCCCGGCGGGTGTCCGCCGGGTGCCGCCTCCGCCGACCGGTCAGCGGTCCCGCTTCTCCTGGGGCACCTGCGGACTCGGTTCCTGCACCTGCGGTTTCGGTGTGTTGCGGACGGCCTCCGCGCGCAGCAGGGCGCGCAGGACGGCGTACGGGTCGGTGGGCATGGCTGTGCTCCTCGCGTCGTACTGACTGGCCTCGGGGACGGGACCGGTCAGCAGCGCAGGACCACGGTGCGCAGGATGTGCAGGGCGTACGACGGGCTCGGCGGCGTGCGGAGCGGCGGGGCCGCCGGGACGCCGGGCGCGGGGGTCGGGAGCGGCGCGGGGCGCAGGGGTGCGGCGGGACGGTGGGCGCAGGGGGCGGGGCGCAGCACCGGCTCGACGACGTCGTACTCGGCGAATTCGGCGGCGGCGGCGACCGGCTTCGCTGAGACCTCGGCGGGTGCGCCCGGTACCAGCAGGGCGAGGAGCACGACGAGCACCCGCAGCCAGGCGCGGCTGCGGGAGTGTCTGCGTGCGGTGCTGCCCATGGCAGGTCATCTGCCCGCGACACGCCCGTCGTTCAGCACGCGGGACGCGAGAATCACCTGTTCGGAGCAGCGGCCGAGGCGCTCAGCCCTTGGCGGCCTTCGCCGCCTTCGCCGCCGCCTTCATCTCCTGTTTGTGGGCGCGCACCTTCGTCAGGGACTCCGGGCCGGTGATGTCGGCGACCGAGCGGAAGGACTTCGGTTCGCCGTAGAGTCCTGCGGCCTCGCGCCAGCCGGTGGGGCGTACGCCGAGCTGCTTGCCCAGCAGGGCCAGGAAGATCTGGGCCTTCTGCTTGCCGAAGCCGGGCAGGTCCTCCAGGCGTTTGAGCAGCTCCTTGCCGGTGCTCACGCCGGTCCAGACGGCGTCGGCGTCACCGTCGTAGTGCTCGACGAGGTACTGGCAGAGCTGCTGGACGCGCTTGGCCATGGAGCCGGGGTAGCGGTGCACGGCCGGTTTCTCGGAGAGGAGCGCGGCGAAGGCCTCCGGGTCCTGGGCGGCGATGACGTGCGCGTCGAGGTCGTCGGCGGCGAGGCGGTCGGCGATCGTGCGGGGGCCCTTGAACGCCCACTCCATCGGAACCTGCTGGTCCAGCAGCATCCCGACCAGCGCGGCGAGCGGGGAGCGGCCGAGGAGTTCGTCGGCCTCGGGGTCCTGGGAGAGGTGCAGGGTGACGTCCATGCGTCGATGATCCCGCCTGCGCCGTCGCCTCGCGCGCCGCGCCCCCCGGGTTCCACTCCACTCCGCTCTCAGCTTGCGCGCCAGTACCCCAGTGCGTGCAGGCGGTCCTTGGGGACGGCGAGTTCCTTGCGCAGGTAGGACGTCAGGGTCCGGGTGGTGAGGGTGTCGCAGGCGATCCAGACGTACGGGTCGGGGGTGGCCGTCAGGAGGGCGGGGAGTTCCGCCTTCACGCGTGCGACGAGGTGGGCGCCCGCGTCGCGGCGCGGCACGTGCCGTATCTCGTGGCGGGCGGGGTCGGTCCGGAAGGGGAGTCCGGCCGTGCCGTCGGGGGAGCCCTCGAACCAGACGGTCGCCGGGGCGGAGCCGAGCGCGCCCTCGTCCGGGCCGAGCAGGGAGTTGATGGCGGGCAGGGAGGCCGGGTCGCCGATCACGAGGACGTGGGAGGGGGCCGGGGCGGGCCGTTCGAAGCCGGTGCCCTGGACGGTCGCCTCGATGGTGTCGCCGGGCTGCGCGGCCCGTGCCCAGTCGCTGGCCGCGCCCTCGTGCAGGGCGAACTCCAGGCTGAAGGCGCCGGCCGCCGGGTCGGGGTCGACCAGCGTGTAGGCCCGCTGGTGCGGCTTGCCCGCGTTGTCGAACCAGAGCCGGACCCAGATCGTCGGGTGGACGCCGGTGGCGGCGAGCAGCCCGCCGTCGGTGAGGTGCAGCCTGCGGTAGTCGCCGGTGACCTCCTCCACCCCCGTGACGGTGAGTGTGAAGTCCTTCGCGCGCATCAACTTGAGGACCGCGCCCTCCCAGCCCCGCCCCTGCGCCATGACTCTTCACCCCTTGTGTACGATTCCGGCACAACTTACTTAGGTAAGGCTAACCTAAAGCAGAGCTGGGGTGCAGGGTGACCGCTGAGATCTACCGTGACGCGTGGGGCGTTCCGCATCTGCGAGCCGACAGCGCCCGCGCGCTCGCCCGCCTCCAGGGACTGGTCACCGCCCGCGACCGCGCCTGGCAACTGGAGGTCGAACGGCACCGCGCGCAAGGCACCTCGGCGTCCTTCCTCGGCCCCGAAGCCCTCCCCTGGGACCGTTTCGTACGCCGCGCCCGCCTCGACGACACCGCGAGACGCTGCTTCGACCGTCTGGAGAGACGGGACCCGGAGACGGCGGACTGGGTACGGGCATACGTCGACGGCGTCAACGAGGGCCTGGCGGAAGCGAGATGCGCGGGCCGGGCTTCCGAGCAGGCCGCGGGCCGGGCTTCCGAGCAGGCCGCGGGCCGGGCTTCCGAGCAGGCCGCGGGCCGGGCTTCCGAGCAGGCCGCGGGCCGGGCTTCCGAGCAAGCCGCGGGCCGGGCTTCCGAGCAAGCCGCGGGCCGGGCTTCCGAGCAAGCCGCGGGCCGAGTTCCCGATCCAGCGTCAGGGCAAACCCCGAGCCAGGCCCCGAGCCAAACTCCCGCCCAAGCCCCCGATCCAGCCTCAGGCCAAGCCCCCGATCCAGCCTCAGGGCAAACCCCGAGCCAGGCCCCGAGCCAGGCCCCGAGCCGAACTCCCCGCCAGGCCCCGAGTCAGGCCCCTCGCCAAGCCCCGAGCCAAACCCTCAGCCAGACCCCGAGCCAAGCCCCCGAGTTCGCGCGGGTCGGGCTGGTGCCCGGGGGTTGGGAGGCGTGGACTCCGCTTGCCGTCTGGCTGGCCACGCACATCCTGTTCGCCGGGTTTCCCGCCAAGCTGTGGCGCGAGGAGGCCGCGCGTCGGCTCGGTCCCGAGGCGGTCGGACTGTTCGCCGCCGACGGACCCGGCACCTCTGGCAGCAACGGCTGGCTGGTGAGCGGCGCCCGGACGGTCACCGGGCAGCCGGTCATCGCGGGCGACCCGCACCGCTTCATCGAGGACCCCGGCGTCTACCAGCAGATCCGCCTCGCCTGCGACGAGTTCGACGTCGTCGGCCTCGCCGTCCCCGGTGTCCCCGGCATCGCGCACTTCGGCCACACCGGCACGGTCGCCTGGGCCATCACCAACGCCATGGCCGACTACCAGGACCTCTACCGCGAACGGCTGCGCCGCACCGGCGCGGGCGTGGAGGCCCTCGGCCCCGACGGCACCTGGCGACGGGTCGCCCGGCACACCGAACTCGTACGCGTCGCCGGGGAGGAGACCTCCGAGGTCGAGGTACTGGAGACCGAGCGCGGGCCGGTGATCGCCGGTGGCCCGGAGGGTCTCGACGACGGCACCCCGGACGAGGACGACGGCATCCCGCTCGCGCTGAGCCTGCGCTATCCGCCCCGCGTCACCGCCGATCTGGGGTTCGGCGCGTTGCTGCCCCTGCTCCGCGCCCGCCGGGTCGCCGACGTGGACCGGGCCCTCGACCTGTGGGCCGAGCCCGTCAACGTCGTCCAGGCCGCCGACACCGAGGGCGGCCTGCTGCACCGGGTCGCGGGCCGGGTGCCGCTGCGCGCGGCGGCCAACGGCACCCGGCTGGTGCCCGCCTGGGAACCCGGCCACGAGTGGACCGGCTGGCACGAGACGCCCCGCGCGGGACTGACCGACGGCGTCGCCGTGATGGCCAACCAGCGTGGCCTGTCAGGGGAGTTGGGCGTCGAGTTCGCCCCGCCGCACCGCGCCGACCGGATCGGGGCGCTGCTGGCCGAGAAGCGCGCCTGGACCGCGTCCGACATGCCGGCCCTCCACATGGACACGTATCTCGCCTCCGCAGCCCCCCTGTTGGACCACCTGACCGCCCTCGACGACCTCGGCGACCTGACCACACCGGCCGCCGCACTCCGGGACCGCCTCCTGCGCTGGGACCGCCGTATGGACGCCGACAGCCGGGACGCGGCCGGGTTCGCCGCCCTGCGCAGCGCCCTCGTCCGCCGCCTCGCCGCGCACCCGGCGTTCGCCTCCCTGACGACCCCGCCCGCCTACCCGGAGGTCTTCCGCCCCTGGCTTGCGCTCCTCCCGCGCGTCGGCTTCGCCCTCGAACACCTGCTGCGCGCCGAGGAGTTGTACGGGATCGACCGGCCGGCCCTAGTCCGGGAGGCCCTGGAAGAGGCCGCCGGACAGCCGCAGTCCTCGCGGCAGCAATCGGCGCAGCCCTCGCAGCAGCGCTGGGGCGACACTCACCGCCTCGCGCCCTGGCGGGCCCTGCCCGACGCCTCCGACCAGGCGGGCCCGGCCCTCTCCGGCGACCACGACTGCGTGCTGTGCACATCGGCCGTGCCCGGCTGGACCGACCTGGCCGCGCGCGGCCCGGCCGCCCGTTACGTGTGGGACCTGGCCCGCCGCGAGGACAGCCGGTGGGTCGTCCCGTACGGGGCGTCCGGCCTGCCGGGCCACCCCCACCACCACGACCAGCTCCCCCTGTGGCTCAAGGGCGAACTGGCCCCGGTCGTCACCGACTGGGCCCACCTGACGAAGGAGAGCGACGATGACTGACCCCTACACGCAGAGCGCCCACCCGTACCCCTACGTGCACGAGCAGGTGGCCGACGGCTTCGGCACCGTCGGCATCCGCCGCCTCGACGCCGAGGGCGACGCCGACGTCGTCCACGGCTGGGTGAGCGAGGAACGGGCCGCGTTCTGGGGCATGAACGGCCTGACGCGGGACCAAGTCGCCGAGATCTACGCCCACATGGACACCCTGGACACCCATCACGCTTTCCTCGCCGAGCTGGACGGCGTCCCGGCCGCCCTCTTCCAGCTCTACGAGCCGACCGAGGACCGGGTCGGCGAGGTCTACGAGGTCCAGCCCGGCGACATCGGCGTGCACCTGCTCATCGCGCCGGCCGGCGCGGGCGGCGCGCGGCCCGGCTGGTCGGCGGTGATCATGGGCGCGTTCACCTCGTACGTGATGATCGGTCTGGACCGGCGGCGGGCCGTGGTGGACCCGGACGTGCGCAACGAGAAGGCCATCACCCGGTTCCTGCGACAGGGCTTCGAGGCGGGACCGGTCGTCACGCTCCCGGAGATCGACCTGCCGGACGTGTACCTGCCCGCGAAGCGGGCCCAGCTCGCCTTCCTGAGGCGGGAGGTAGCGTTCCCCGGGTGACTCCCCCGCTCACCCCTGACATCACCCCCGAAGACCTCGTCGCCCACTACGGGTTGGAACCGATCCCCCGCGAGGGCGGCCTGTTCCGCCGTACGTGGGCGGGTCCCGAGGGGCCGGACGGCCGCCCCGCCGGCACGGCGATCGTCGCGCTGGTCACCGTCGGCGACCACTCGGCGCTGCACCGGCTGCCCACCGACGAGGTCTGGCACTTCTACCTCGGCGACCCGCTCGACCTGCTGCTCCTCGCCCCCGACGGCACCTCCCGCACGGCCGTCCTGGGCCCGGACGTCCTCGGCGGACAGCACCCGCAACTCACCGTGCCCGCCGGCACCTGGATGGGCGCGCGGGTGGTCGCCGGGGGAGCCTGGACCTTCTTCGGCTGCACGATGGCCCCCGGCTTCACCTACGGGGACTACGAACACGGCGACGCGGCCGTCCTGACGGCGCGTTATCCGGACCGCGCGCCCCTGATCACGGAACTGTGCCGACCATGACGAGTTCGACGGCGTTGCTGGCGGGCCAGGTGGCCCTGATCACGGGTGCGGGCGGCGGGATCGGGCGCGGTATCGCGCTGCGGTTCGCCGAGGAGGGCGCGGCGGTGGCGCTGCACTGCCGTACGGCGGTCGCGGCGACTCAGGCGCTGGCGCGGGAGATCGGCGAGCGGGCCGTCGTCCTGCCGGGCGCGGATCTGACCGTCGAGGAGGAGTGCAGGCGGCTGGTCGCCGAAGCCGCCGAGTGGGGCGCGCGGTGGGGTGATCGGCGAGACGGTGGCCGGTTGACGGCGCTCGTCAACAACGCGGGCGTGCAGCCGGTGCAGCCGTTGCCCGGGATGGCGGCGGCGGACTGGCGGGCGGTCGTGGACACCAACCTGACCAGCGTGTTCGCCTGCACGCAGGCCGCGGTGGAGGTGATGCGCGAGCACGGCGGGACCATCACCCACATCGCCTCCGTCGAGGCGGGGATGCCCGCCCCCGGCCACGCCCACTACTCCGCGGCCAAGGCGGCGGTCGTGATGCACGCGCGGGCAGCGGCGCAGGAGTACGGACCGTTCGGCATCCGCGTGAACACCGTCTCGCCGGGGCTGATCGACCGGCCGGGGCTGGCCGAGGCCTGGCCGGAGGGGGTACGGCGGTGGCGGGACGCGGTCGCGGTCGACCGGCTCGGCCGCCCCGAGGACGTCGGCGACGCCTGCGTGTTCCTGGCCTCGCCGCTCGCGTCCTGGATCACCGGGCACGACCTGGTGGTCGACGGCGGGGTGTCGGCCCGCCCGACGTGGTGAGCTACGTGAACCCGATGAACCCGATGCCCTGTGCATGCGTACGTATCCCTGAGCACGCGAGTACTCGAGTCTCGACCAGTACGGAGCGGTTGACGTGAGCGAAAGGCACGAAGGCGGACGGCACGGCGGTGAGCGAGCGGGCCGCAGACGGCTTCAAGGGCTGGTGCTGCTGGGCACCGTGCTGCTCCTGCTGCTCCTCGGCGGCGGACCGGCCTCCGCGCACGCGGCCCTTCGCGGTGCCGACCCCGCCGACGGAAGCGTCGTCAAGACGGCCCCCGGCTCCATCACCCTCACCTTCACCGAGTCGGTAGGCCTGCTCGACGACTCCTTCCGCGTCTTCGACCCCGACAACCAGCGGGTGAAGACGGGCAAGGCGGGCCACGCGGACGACCGCGCCGACACCGCGCGCGTCACCCTGCCCGGCAAGCTCGGCACCGGCACGTTCACCGTGGCCTGGCGCGTGGTGTCGGCGGACAGCCACCCGATCGCGGGCGCCTTCACCTTCTCCGTGGGCGAACCCTCCGCGACCCCGCCGCCGCTGCCCAGCACCTCCGTGGAGGACCCGGCCACCAGCGGCCTGTTCAACATCGGCCGCTACGTCGCCTACCTCGCCGCGGCACTGCTCATCGGCACCGCCGCCTTCGTCGCCGTCTGCCGTCCGCCGGACGTCCGGCCGCTACGACGCCTGCTGCTCGCCGGCTGGTGGGCGCTCGCCGGATCGACGGTGTTCCTGCTCCTGCTCCGCGCCCCCTACGAGACCGGGTCCGGCCCGGCGCAGGCCCTCGACCCGTCCGGCCTGACCCGCACCCTGGGCACCCGGCCGGGTCTGGCCCTGGTGGCGCGCCTCGCGCTGCTGGCGGCGGTCGCGGTCCTGCTCCTGCGGCAGCGCAGGCTTGCGGAGCAGCCGAACGGGGAACGGCCGTCGCGCCCGGTGCTTGTGACCGGCGCCGCGCTGGCGGTGGGCCTGGCCCTGACCTGGGCCGCCGCCGAACACGCCTCGGCCGGCATCCAGGTCCCGGCCGCGATGACGTCCGCGGTGCTGCACCTGCTGGCCATGGCGGTGTGGCTGGGCGGACTGACGGCGCTGCTCACCCTGCTCTACCGCGCGTCCGTCCCGTCCCACGTGGTCACCGGCTTCTCCCGGCTGGCCGGCCTGTCGGTGACGGTCCTGGTGGTGACCGGCGTCTACCAGTCCTGGCGCGGCCTTGGCTCCCTGTCCGCGCTGACGGACACGACGTACGGCCGGATCCTGCTCGCCAAAGTCGCCGTCGTGACCCTGCTGCTGGCGGCGGGCGCACGGTCCCGCCAGACGGTGACGACGGTTACGGCGTCGGCGACGGCGTCGGCGACAAGGAAGGCAAGGGAAAGGGAAAGGACGGAGGGGAACGTGACGACCGAGGCGACCGAGATGACTGAGGCGACCGGGACGACGGAGGCGCTGAAGGTGGAGTCCACGAAGGTGGAGGCGCGGGTTCCGGAGACGGTGGGCGCACCGGCGGCCGGTTCGGCCGGTTCGGCCGGTTCGGGACTGCCCGACAAGACCGACAAGACCGACAAGACCGAGTCGCCCGCCAAGCGGCCCACGCCCCTCACCCCGGCCGAGGACGCCCACCGCCGGGCGCTGCGGCGGTCGGTGCTGGCCGAGGTCGCCGTCTCCGTCGTCGTACTCGTGCTGACGACCGTGCTGACCGGCACGCTCCCGGGCCGGGCGGCGGCCGAGGCGGCGACGGCGGAGCAGTCGGCCGGGCTGCCCGTGGCGTCGGTGACCAACATCCCCTTCGAGATCGGCGCCCCCGACGTCGGCACCGTCCGCGGCAAGGTGCAGGTCACCCTCGACCCGGGCCGGGTCGGCGACAACAGCCTCCAGGCCGTGGTCTACGGGCCCGACGGCGGCTTCGTCAGCGTCCCCGAACTGCGCCTCTCCTTCAGCCTCCCCGCCCAGAAGATCGGCCCCATCGACGCCAAGGTCACCGACCGGGGCGGCTACTGGGCCGCCGACGCCGTCAACCTGCCCATCCCCGGCACCTGGGAGATGAAGGCGACGGTGCGGGTGTCGGAGATCGACCAGGTGAGCGAGACGAGGACGGTACGGATCGAGCGCTGAGGCCCGGCCCCGCCTCGTATTGACCGGAGCCGGTCAGTGGGCCGGGTCCGGTGGTGTGGCGTGTCGGGCGGCGAGGGCCAGCTCCGCTTCCTCCAGTCGGCGTGAGCAGCGGGCGTCCGGGTCGTAGGCGACGGCCGTGCTGACGCTGGTGCAGAACACGTGCGCGTCGCGCGTGATCCGGCTCGTGAGCCGGAAGGACGAGCGGCGCAGGTCGCCGATGGTGGTGGTGATGGTGACCGGCTCGGGCTGCAGCACGAGCGGTTCCGTGTAGTCGAGTTCGTGGCGGGCGTAGACGAACCGGGGGCGGATCTCCTGCCCGGGGAGCCCGGAGCGCAGGTAGAACATCTCGATGTGGGCGTCCTGGATCATCTCCAGCAGCCGGGCGTTGTTCACGTGCTGCATGGAGTCCAGGTCGCTCATGCGCACCTGGCGGAGATAGAGGTGCGGGCGACAGTTCGCGGGGCGGGCTGCGGGGATGCCGGTCGGCAGGGCGTGGGTCAACATGTGTCAGTAACTCCTAGGAACAGCGGGGGTTCCGGTCTCCCGGGCCGGTGTTCGGTGCGGGGACCACTGGGCGGCGGCGGAAACCGGCGTTGCGGGCGGGTCCGGGACGCCGGTCCGGGACGCCGGTCCGGGACTACGGGTCGGGTGACGGTCCGGAACTACGGGTGGGGAAGGGCCTGTTCGATCAGGTCGGCGGCGGCGCCCGCCCCGCCCGCCGCCACGATCTCGCGGCGCATGGCGGACACGCCCGCGCGGATCTCCCGGTCGGACGAGACCCGCAGGACGGCCTCGCGCAGCGCCTCGGGGGTGACGGTCTCGCGCGGCAGATGGACCCCGATCCGGAGCTGTTCGATCCGGGCGGCGTTGACCCGCTGCTCGGCCATCTGCGGCACCGCCACCAGCGGTACGCCGTAGTACAGGGCCTCCATCGTGCCGCCCATCCCGGCGTGCGTGACGAAGGCGTTCGCGTGGGCCAGCACGGCCAGTTGGGGCACGTGCGCGTGCACCTCCACGTTGCCGGGGAGCGGCCCGAGCAGCTCGGGCGGGACGGCGTGGCCGACGGACATGACCACATGCCAGGGCAGCTCCGCGAAGGCCTGGACGCAGGACCGGTAGAACTCCGGCCGCCGGGTGAACTGCGAGCCCAGCGACACCAGCAGCACCGGCAGATCCGGCCGCGGCGGCTGCCACGACCCCTGGTAGGAGCGGTCCGCGAGCGCGGGCCCGACGTACGCGACGCGCCGCGCCTCGACGGTGTCCGCCCGGCGCTGGAAGGCGCGCGGGAAGAACGCGACGGCGTGCTCGGGCCGCACCAGCTCGTGGATCCGCGCGGCGTCGACCCCGTGCTCCGCGAAGGCCGCCGCCAGCTCGCCGAAGCCCTGGACCTGCGGCAGACCGGGCACGCCGAAGAACTCGGGGACGATGCCGTCGTAGGCGAGGTGCGTCGGCGACGCCACGACGGTCGGCACCTGCCAGCGCGCGCCCAGCAGCAGCCCGGCGAAGCCGTAGATGTCGCACACCACCAGGTCCGGACGGTCGCCGCCGTCGCCGCTGTCGTATGCCTGGCTCAGCGCGGGCAGGGACGCCAGCGCCACCCGGACGACCCGCGCGAACCCCTCGCCCATGTCCTCCGGCGCGTCCGAGCCGTCCCCCGGGTCCGGGTAGAGCACGGGCTCGGCGCCGGCCGCCTTCACCTGGTGCGCGAAGTCCTCGGTGACGGCGTAACTGACCCGGTGACCGCGTCGTACGAGTTCCTCGACGACCCCCAGCGTTGGATTCACGTGCCCGTGCATCGGAACGTTGAAGACGGCGATGTGCGCGGGATTCGGACGAGTACCAGGCACGACACGCAACTCCTGACCGGCACCGAGCCGGGGCGGGGACGGAAGGACGCGCGTCCGGACGGCGGAAAGGACGGCAGACGCGGAGTCCCGATTAAAGGCGCTCCGACGCGGTTCGGGACCCCAAACCTGCTGCAGTGTCACTCCATCAGGGAGCCCGCACGGCCGCGCGTTGACCCCTGAGAGGGCGGTGGGACGTGACCGCCGGTCGGGATCGGCCGTTGGGAGTACAGGACGTCGTCGTCCTCAGCCCATGACAGGAGCAGTCTCATGCCCGGATCGCATCTGCCCTTGATGGAGGAGGGGATGGCCCGCTGGCCGTTCGGCCCGCCGAACGCCGGGATCGCCCTGGACTTCGTAGGAGCCCCGCCCGCGCTGGACGAACTGCGGGCGCTGGTCGAGGAACGCTGGAAGGCGCTGCCCCGCCTCACCCAGACCCTCGTCGCGCCCGGCGCGGCCCGCCCGGGCGGCCTGGCCTGGTGGACCGGCCGGCACCGCTGGGCGCGGCGGGACGGCCACGACCTCGCCCAGCAGGTCGACAGCGCGGACGCCACCCTCCGGGACGCGGTCCGGCAGTGGTTCCACACCCCGTTCCCCGCGGGCCGCCCGCCGTGGAGCCTGCACCTCCTGCGCGGCGCGACGGAGTGCGAGTTCTCCCTCCTCTTCCGGATGCACCACAGCCTGCTCGACGGCCGCTCTTTGACGACCCTCCTGCGCGCCCTCTTCGACGACGGCGGCCCGCTGGACGGCCCCGCCTCCCTGGCCGTACCCGGCCCCCGCCGCCGCACGGCCCGCCTCGACAGCACGGTGGCGGGCGGCCCGCCGGGCCTGCTGACCGCCGGCCGCGCGGTGCCCCTGCCGCACCAGGGCGCACGCGAGCCCGCGTACACGGTCGTACGCCTACGCACCGACGTCCTACGAGCCGCCCGCCAAGCCGTCCACACGGCAGGAACGGGCGAGGCGGGCGCGCCCCGCCCGGCGACCACCAACGAGGTGTTCCTGGCAACGGTCTCCGGAGTACTCCGCTCCTGCCTGGGCACTGACGGGATGGACTCTGGATCGCAACAGGTCTGGCTGTCCGTCCCGGTCGACGAACGCCCGGACGACTGCGGGGAGTTCCTGGGCAACGCGTTCGCGAACGTCCGCGTCCCCGCGCCGGTGACGCTGTCCGACCCGGCGGCCCGGCTGACCGCGTGCACCGGCCTGCTCACCACCGTCACCCGCCCCCGGCGCACCGCCGAGAAGCTGGTCGAAGGCACCCTCGCGGCGGTTCCCGGGGCGACGCTGGCCCTGGCCGGCGGAAAGATCTTCGCGCCCGCGTACGCCCCGGCGGCCTGCTCCTACGTCCATCTGCGCGAGCACGGCCAGACCCTGGCCGGACGGCCACTGCGCCACCTCACCATCGTCCCGATGGTCCCCCCGGCCGACACGGCCACCTTCGCCCTGGGCGGCTGCGCCCAGGGCCACACACTCAGCGTCGCCACCAACTCGGGCAACCAGGACGCCGCACTCCTCGCGGAGACGTTCCTGGACGAACTGAAACTCCTGGCGGACGGCGCTGGCTGACCGGAGACGGAGGCGACGAAGAGGGGGGCCGCCGACACCGAAGCGCCGACGGCCCCCTCCGCATGGCTCAACACACCGGACCAGGCCGAGCGGTACACCGGTTACCCGGTGACGTCGACGCCGTTCCCGTACCTGACCCAGGCAGGCTCCTGGACATCCGGTGCGTAGTGCTCCGGCTTGCCGCGTTCGGACGGTGACGGTGGCGGAAGGTTCCTTCGCGGGGTCTCGACCGGCTCGGCGTCCGCAGCGAGTTCACCGCGGGCGCGACGCCGGCCCGCCCGCGCCCGCGGGTGGTAGCGGCGGTCGTGCGGGACGAGCCTGAAGACGGCGCTGATCGCCTGACAGATCCGGCGATGCCGCCGGGCGTCGCGCCGCGACCAGGCGAAGCCGAGCAGGACGCGGACCTCCCGGTCGTACAGCCCGATCGTGAACCACACGAAGCTCCGCCCGATCAACGCACCGACCGGGCGCCACATCACCTCCGCCAGCCATGGCAGAAACGGCGGCCTCGCGAGGCCGGCGGTGTCGAGGACGTCCCGGGTGGCCTTGTTGTCCTCCAGCACCTCCGCGCACATGCGTTTCCCGTAGCGCTGGAAGTCCTCCCAGCTCTCCGGCACCGGCCGCATGCTCATGCCGTACATCCGGTACCACCGCACATGCTCGTCGAACAGCCGCCGCTTCTCCGCCACACCGATGCCGCCGCCGCCCGTGAACCGCTCGGCGATCAGGATCGTGCTGACGAAGAACGTGGCGTGCGCCCAGTAGAAGGTCTCAGGATCCAGCGCGTGGTACTTCCGGCCCCGGGCGCCGACGCCCTTTATCCGGTCGTGGTAGCCGCGCACTTCGAGCGCGGTCCGATGCGCGCGCGGGCCGTCGTACACGACTCCGCTGATCGGATAGAGCGACCGCAACAACCGCTGCCAGCGCTCCTCGAAAAACCGCGAGTGCCGCTCGACCCCCGCATCCAGCCCGGGGTGCATGTTCTCGACGCCCCCGACACAGGCGACTTCTCGCCCGTGCGAGTCGCGTTGGACGAATCGGCCGTGACCGCGCTCGAACTCCATCCACCCGAACTGGCCAACTACCTGCGCAACTCCTGCAAGACAGGGTTGGGCACCCGGCTGCTGCTGCCGCCCGTACGCGGCTCAGTCGGTCACGAGGAAGAGGCTCAGGGCCAGCAAGGCAAGTCCTGCCACGGCGATGACGCCGCCGAGGTACTTGAAGAACCCGGGGCCGACGCTGTCGGTGTCCGCGAGGCTCAGATCGCCGGTGCGCTGGCCCCGCAGCTCCAGCGCGGCCCGCCGGCGCGCCAGCGTCGCGTCAACGGCGCCGCGCAGGTTGAAGGCCCACCTTGCCCCGATGCAGATCGCTGCGGCCCCCAGGGCTGCGAGAAAGATCAGGACTCCGGTCGGGTCGGATGAGGGCGCGGCCGATGAGATGGCGATCATGAGCATGACGTGCAGCATCGCGGGCGGCTGAACCAGATGCCACCGCCACTGCATGCCACCCCACATGCGACCGCATGCCGGAACCCGAGACAGGGGTGCATGCGACGCAACCAGCACCGCAACCACGGGAGTTCACGCGCTCATGACCTGTGCCAAGCGCCGAGCAGTTCCTCGGGGCCGTATGCCGCCTGGAGTCCGGAGCAACTGACCCCGTTGCGCGAGACTGCCACGAGCGGTACCGGCTCGTCGGTGATTGCCGCCCGGTGCTTCTGCAGTGCGGCCAGGTCGTGGCTGTCGAACGGGGAGTTCTCCAGCCACTTGACCGAGCCGAGGAAGAGCAACTGCTTGGCCACCGGCTGCCGGTCGGCGCCCACCAGGTCGATTTCGACGTCGTTGCTGCGGGTCCAGTAACCGCCGATCGCCGGGGCGGCGGGCAGGAGCCCGTCCGGCAGGAGACGGGCGAGGGATTCCCGGACCAGCGGTTCGATCGCGCGGCCGCGCCAGCTCGTCCACCGCTCCGTGATCCGGCTGAGAGTGAGATCTCCTCGCATCCGCTCGATCTCCGCCATGTGCGGATCCAGAAACGCGAGCCAGAACCGCAGATAGGGGTCTGCCACTCGGTAGCGGCGCTCCTTCGAGGGCCGCAGGGAGAGGGGCAGTTCGGCCGCCACCACCCGCTTCTCGGTCAGGACGTCCGTGGCTCGGGTGAGAGTGGTGTGGGCGATGCCGCCGGCGGCGCGCGCGATGTTGGTGAAGGTCCGCTCCCCGGACCCGATGGCCCGCAGGACTTCCCTGCTCATCGCCTGCGGTGGGAACTCCGCGGCCAGCGAGCGCTCGGCCGAGACCAGTAGCGCCGAGATCGGGTTGTCCAGCGAGTCGCGGAGGAACTCCCGGACATCCGCTCCGGGCCGCCACTCCGCGCAGATCAGCGGGAGACCGCCGGTGATCAGGGCGGCGTCGAACGCGGCCGCCGGTGACAGGCCGAGCATCTCGCCGATGTCGGCCGGGTTCAGCGGCCCCACGACCATTTCCCGGCCCCGCTGATGGAAGGGGCGGTCGTAGCTGTTCAGCGCCTCCATCATCGACAGGTCGGATCCGACCAGGAGGAGCAGCACGGGCTTACGGCTGAGCAGCCGGTCCCAGGCCCGTTGCAACATCCCCTCGAACGCGTCGATACGGTCCATGAGGTACGGCACCTCGTCGATGACGACCACACTCGGACTGTCGTCGGGCAGGACCTCCGCAAGCAGCCTGAACGCCGCGTTCCACTGCGCCGGGGCCTCCTCCGAGAACAGTCCCCGCTCCGGGAGGGTGGATCGGGCGACGGCGTCGAGCAACTCCGTCAGCTCGTCCTCCGCCGTCCCGCCCGCCGCGGTGAAGAAGAGGTACGGCGTCTCGGTACGTCGGAGGAATTCCTCGACGAGGCTGGACTTGCCGACCCGCCGCCGTCCGCGCATGAGGATGCACCGGCCTGGTTTCGCCGACCCGGCGCCGTCATGAACCGCCTGCAAGGCGTTGCCGAGCACGTCCAGCTCGCGATCCCGCCCGATGAAGCGACGCATGGCAAGCCTCCCGTAGGGATAGTATCGCCGCCGATACTATCCCTGCCGATACCATCCTCCTCGTCATTCGGGCATGACGCTCAGGCCGCTCATGACGCTGTGGATGCGGGAGAGGGTGAAAACGCGCTCGGCGTCCCGAAGGTGGCACCAGGCTTCCAGGTAGGGCGGGTCGAGTGCGAGACCGCTGAGGGAGCGCACGGTCCGGTTGCCCGAGGTGGCGACGTACTCGACGGTGATGGCCTGACCGGCGTCGATGGCATACGCGAGCTGGCGGACGTCGCTGTACGGCAGGCGCTTCGCCCACCCTGCGACGATCTCTTCGGTGTCCGTGGCGAAGGGAGGTCCTCCGTCGAACGGCGCGGGTTCGGGAGCCGTGGGCGGGGCGGCCAGCAGCCGGGTCGCCAAGGCGTTCGGGTCGAGGGCGGCGGGTGCCTTCGCGCGCGTGGCAGCGACAGCGAATCGGCCGCGGTCCCGCGCGCTGGTGCCGCGTGGAGTTGGAACGGGAGCGGCGGCCCGCTGAGGCCCGGCTTTCTCGATGCGCACCGTGCCCTCGGCCGTCTCAGCGACGGGGGCGTATCCCTGGGCCCGGAGCGCGGCGAGGGTCGCGTCGACCGGACTGCGGCTGATGAGCACCGTCGGCGCCAGTTGCCGCAGTCCGAGCCTCGCGAACGCGCGGTGGGCGGCTAGCTCGGCCAGGAGCGCGGGCTCGTCGCCGTGGATGACGCAGGCGGCGGGGGCGATGCGCACGCGCCCGTGGCCGCGCGCGGTGTCGGTGATCAGATACGACAGCGGCTGTGGCAGGGGCCCGGCGGCGACAGCGGCCAGGTCCGCCGCGATGTCCTCGGGCATGCGGCCGGCATCCAGGGCCCGGCGGATGCCGCCGGCGCTGAACCGCCACACCGACGCCGTGCCGCTCGTCTCACGGTCGGCGACGGAATCCAGGAGCGCGGCCAGTCGCGCGGACGGCGTGCCGGTGACGACGGCGGTGAGGTCGGCGCCGATGCGAGCCACTGCCGTCGCCGCGGGGAGCAGCCGCCGGCACTCGAAGCCCAGCGCCTCCGTATCGCCGGTCCGCAGGTGGATGCCGAAAGCGGACAGGGCGCCACGCGCGAGTACGCCGAGGAGCTCGGCCTCACGGATCACGGCGGCGAACGGCGTTGCGTCCTGGGGTGTCGAGTCGGCGAGCGGGCGATGCCAGGCGATCAGCGGCCCCAGATCCGAGGCGACCCTCGCGCCCTGCCTGACCGGGAGCTGCGCGACTGCGGCCAACAGCCCGAGGCGGGCCTGCACACAGCCGCCGCAGGGAGGTGCTCCCGCGACGGCGGGGAGTGCTCTGTTGTCCTCGTCGCGCGCCTGAGTGGGGGTGAGCGCCAGGGTCTGCCATGCCTGGAGCAGCACGGCGAACTGCTCCGGAGGTTCCTGCTCCGCCCAGGCGTCGTACGCCTCGGTGGGGGCCACCCGATCGCCGTCCCGGCCCAGTAACCCAGCGGCGTACGAGGTTTCCAGGACGATGCGTACGACAGCGTCGTCGGCCTGGGCGGCCTTGCCGATCCGGGCCAGTTCACGTGCCCCGATCCCGCCGGACTTCAGCCGGGCCGGTGCGGTCGCCGAGCAGGCCGCCAGGACCGAGGCGGCATGGGCGACGAAGGCTGTGGCCGCGGCCGATGCCTCACGATCCACCTCCATCGGGGTGACAGGTACCAGTCGGGGCCACGGTGGGACGGGCTCGAACGGGGCGTGCCAGCCGGGCCCGCGCAGCGCGAGCGCCACCTCGGCGGGCATACGGGCCGGGCCGTATCGGTACCGGTCCTGGACCAGGAGCCCCCGGTCCAGCGCCCATCGCGCGCCCGGTTCGAGGTCGGGCCCGGGAAACCCGGACACGACGAACTCCGGTTGCCGCGCCGCGCCCCGCGCCAGGCGGTCGAGCAGTTTCCGGGAAGCCGCAGGAGCCTGTGCGACCACGGAGGCGATCCGCTCCGGGTCGCCGTGGTGCTCCACCAGGGCGGCCAGCCGCTGCGGCTTGGCGCCCGGCGGCTTGACGCCCAGCGCCACCAGCATGCCGCGCAACTCGTCGGAAGTCGTGCTCGCCAGCAGCCCCTCCAGCGGAGCATCCAGCCCCAGGGGCGTGTTCCACACCTCCCGCAGCGGTCCGGCCATACGGAGCCGCCCCGCGCCGTCCGGCCAGACCAGAGCGTGATCGGCCAGCGCCTCCAGCACGGCGTCCAGTTCGCGGGTGGTCACGTCGCCCCCAACGCCCAGCAGCTCCGCCAGGGCATCGCGCGATGCGGGCACCCCCAGCGCCGCCAGCGCCTCGGCCACCTGGAGATGCGGCAGCGCGAGCCGCGGCAGGACCAGCGCCACCGATCCCGGGCGCTGAAGCCGATCCGCCAGTTCCCCCACCGAACGCGGCTCCGGAAGCGACATGGCGTCCGGCCGTGTCCCGAGCACGCGTGCCAGACGAGAGCTGTCGAGGCCGCCGAGCCATGTCGCCAGCGTTGATCGGGACTTCATACGACGTGCACCTTGTCAGACCAGGAAGCTTCGTGGCGGATCCGGGTTCAAGCATGGCGTATCCCCGCGATCCGCAGATGCCGAACACATACAACCGACGCACGCCGAAGGGCCCCGCTGCAAGCAGCGGGGCCCTTCGACATCGTGCCCGGTGAGGCACTGGCGGAGGATACGAGATTCGAACTCGTGAGGGGTTGCCCCCAACACGCTTTCCAAATGTTCGTCCGGGGGTTCGGGGGTGGCCGCGTGCGTCCTGACCTGCGGCGGAATGGTCCGTCCGGAGGTTTCTGGACGCTGCTGAACGGAGGTGAATGCAACCAAAACTGCAACCAAGGCTGCCCCCGTTTCACCCAGGTCAGCGGCCGGATTCGAGCCATTGGCCAAGAGGCGGCCTACCTGCGCCACCGCACTGCTGGCCACACTGCTCGGCAGACAGGCGACGGAGGGGAAGTCATGGCCAGGAAGCGCGGGCGACGATCATCTGCGCGCAGGCAGTGGAAGGTGATCCTCGGCGGTGGCGCCCTGCTACTGGTCACGCTGGTGGTGTTCTGGTCAGCGATCTGGCCGTACCTCATCGGAGCTGTCGTGCTCGGCGGCCTTGCTACCGGAGCCTGGTGGCTTTTACGTACGGACCGGCTCCTTCGCGGCGGGGACCGGCGCTGGCGCCAGCAGGACGCGATTCGGGTCGGCCATCGGACACTGGCCGACGTCGACAAGATGTCCGGCACCGAATTCGAAGACCTGGTCGCGGCTCTCTGCCGGCGCGACGGCTGCACCGACGTCCGCCGCGTCGGCGGCTCCGGAGACAACGGCGCTGACGTCACCGGCCGCCTCCCAGACGGCCGCACAATGATCATCCAGTGCAAGCGCTACACCACCACCAGCACCATTGCCAGCCGGGAGCTGCGTGACCTCCTCGGCGCGAAAGCCCATTTCGGCGCCGACCTGGCAGTCTTCGTCACCACCACCCGGTTCAGCCGCCCCTCCGAAACCTTCGCCCTGCAGAACGGCATCCTCGCCATCCACCGCGACCACCTCGGACTGTGGAACAACGGAGCCACCCTGCAATCCCTGATCAACATCAACGGCTCCGGCCAGGGCGACCAACGGCACCGAGCCCGCTGGAAGAGGACATATGGCACGTCGCCCAGACCCGCAGCCCGTCGTCGAGGTGCGTAGCTGCCTGAGGAATGGCCTGAGGAATGGCCTGAGAATCGTCACGAGGCCCCCGAACTCCCCGTCAGAGAACCGCACCACAGCTTGCGGCTAGCGCTTCTTGGTCTTCTTCTTCTGCGGCGGGCTCCACTCGCCTCGGTGCAACTGACAGCGGGAGTAACCGATCATCGCCGGTTTCTGGCACCGCTTGCCGGTCTTGGTATGGGTCGACCCGCACTTGACCTGTTTGCCCATTCGTCCTCCTCTGTCCGGTCGGAGGCGTGCCATGTCAGGACCATCGTCACCGGCCAGCGGTGCGAACCGCTCTACCTGCGCGTGTATTCGACTGATTCCGGCTCTTTCGGGACTGGATCATGACATTCTCGCCGAGGCCGATCGGCATCAAGGCAGCAGCTCGCTCAGCGCCGGTGTTACGCCTGGCCGTACAGGGCTGCCAGATCGATCAGCTGGATGCCAGGGGTCGTGCCGGCGGCGATGCGGGCCTTGTCGTTGAAGCCCGCCCCGCTGAAGCAGATGAGCTGAGTGCGGGTGGTGTCGTAGCGTCCGGCCTGGGTGATGAGGTCACGGATGTGCCGGAGGCGATCGATGTGCGCGATGCCCATGGTGTCGTTCCACTTGGCTTCTCCGATGGCCAGCAGTGGCAGCTTGCCGCCGTCCGCGATGCCGACGACCGCCACATCGATCTCGTGGCCGGTGCGGGCTTTGGGGTCATGGACGACGCCGTGTCCGACGCGGGCAGGTAGGCCGCCGAGCAGGTCGGGGTCGGCGTGGTGGAGGGTCCAGTCGCGGCAGACCTGTTCGAAGTGGGGGCCGAGGACGTTGCTGGTGAAGCGGCGACGGCTGGCCTGCCAGACCCGGGCGGCGCTGCCGGGCCGTTCCAACTGGTCCCAGACCGGGCGCATGATGGCGTGGTAGAAGCCGATCAGCGGTTCGGCGATGCGGTAGGTCGGGCGGTTGTCGCGGAAGGCGTCGGCGTCGCGGTGCAGCAGTCCGGCGTCTTCGAGGACGTTGATGGGGTGCGCGATGTCGGTGGCCTTGCGTTCCAGGTAGCCGGCCATACCTCCGCGGGTGGCGTTGCCGTCGGCGACGGCCGCCAGGACGGACAGGTACAGGGCGGTGTCACGCAGATCAGGCTCCTCGGCCAGCAGGTAACGGGCTTCGCGGAAGAGCGGCGTCTCGGGGTTGAGGACCGTACGTACAACCCAGGCGTCGAAGTCGTCGGGCCCGCCCGGGCTGTCTCCTCGCGCGAACTCGCGCCGGTAGGCGGGCGTACCGCCGACGATCGCGTTGACCTGCAGGGCCAGCCGGGGGTCGGTGATGTTCCAGAACTCGGCGGCGAGGCGGTGGTCGAGAGGGCGCACGACAAGTTCCAGTCCCGCCCGGCCCCTCAGCGGTGCGTTGCCGGACAACAGCTTGCCCATGAAGGACAGGGCCGAGCCGCACAGCAACAACCGCGCACGAGAGGCCGTGCGCTGCTCCCGCAGCGGACGGAACGCCTCTTGAATGATGGAGGGCAGCTCCGGATTGGCTCTGACGAGGTACGGGAACTCGTCGATCACCACGGGCACAGGGCGCTCGGAGCCGAGGGCAAGGAGTGCGTCGACAGCTTCGGCCCAATGTGCGAAGTGGTAGGGGCTGGCGGGCCGGACATGAGCGGTGAGCGCCGTGCTGATCCGGCGCAGAGACTCGGCGTCAGCGGCCTCGGTCGCACCGAAATAGAAGCCTCCCTCGGCACGGCAGGCCGCGTCGAGCAGGAAGGTCTTGCCCTGGCGGCGCCGACCGGAGACCACTCCGAGCGTGGCGCCGGTCTGTTCGTCGCCGATGAACCGGGTCAGCGCCGACCACTCGTAATCGCGATCGAACATCTCGGCAGGCTTGTCCACACGGCACCTCGGTTAGATGTAGAAGTACGTATCTATAAAACGTACCCCTATATGTGTGCGAAGGCTGCCGGCGCACGGAGGAACGGCGCATCGCAAGGGGAAAACCTCGGTAGCCACGTCACCCACCCCGATACCGCCATCAGCGCCAGTTCCTCAGGCGATCGCAGGCCGGGGAGCCACGCGACCTGCTGGGCGCCGACGTGCACTTCGGAGCCGACCTGGCCGTGTTCGTCACGACCACGTGCTTCGGCAGCCCCTCCGAGAGGTTGCGGTGCACACCGACTTCAAGAAGATCCGCTGAGGTTGCTCCTCCGGCCCTGGCGGCGCGGCTCCGTGGCCCTGCCCGTGGTTTCGTATGCCCACAGGGACCGGCCACATAGCGGCGCACACCCATGGGTACGGCACGGGTGGGCCCCCGACCGAGCCGTCCGGTGGGCGCACTTTCACCCCTGACCTGGATGAGCTCCCTCGGCCTGAACTCGGGGATCGCTGACTGTGCCGGTCCGTGTCCCGTGCTCGCGAGGGCGTGTGTCAGGCGACGGGGTAGCCCTGGGCGAGGGCGGCCTTGCGGAAGGCGGGGAGCCTGTCGAGGGGGACGGCGAGGTGGAGTTCGCCGAGGCGGGTGCAGTGGGCGCGGGTGCGGCGGTTGGTGGCGAGCAGGGCCGCGACGGCGGGGTCCGCGCACTCGATGAGGTGCACCGGCCCGGTGTCGCGGACCTGGCCGACGCGGCGGGCGGCGTCGGCCATAAGCGTGGTGACCGTCTGCGGGAGGGGAACGGTGGTGGCGGCGTTCAGGTGGTGGCGGAGTTCGGCGAGATCGCGTCCCGCGTCTACGGCGGCGAGCAGTGAGGCGGGGGTCAGGGCCCACACACGGTCGCCGGTGCGCTTGGCGAAGGCGTCGAGGAGGAGGCCCTCGGCGGGGGCGAGTCCGTCGAGGGCCACCACGTCGTGGTTGGGGAGCACTTTCAGGCCGCCAGAACTCCTCCGGGCGGTGTCGGCCGGTGCGGGGGTGGGGAGGTAGGCGGCGGTCTGCCCGGTGGCGTAGGCGCCGAGCGGGTTGAGGCGGAGGGCGAGGAGACCGTCGTAGCGGCTGATGCAGTCGGTCCAGTCGCCGCCCCAGTTGTCGCGGTAGTCGTCGCGGGCGCCCACCGGCGGCCGGTGGTCCACGTCGATCAGGCCGAGGACCGCGGCGTATTCGAAGAGCACGGCGAGGGTGTAACGGCCCTGGAGGAGTTCCCAGTTGTGGAACCCGTCGTAGCCGAGGCTGCCGTACTCGGGGTCCTCCAGGTAGAGCTTCCACAGGGCGCGCTCAGTGCGGGCGATCCTGGGATCGTGACCGGCCTTGCGCATGGTGCGGAAGAGCGTGTCGACGTCGGTCCACTCGCCGGGTGAACAGGCGGCCAGGGCCGCGCCGACCTGGGTCCGGCGCGGTTTGACAGCGGTGAGGACGTTCGCCGCGCGCTGGCCCTTGATCGCTTCGACGCGGGAGAACTCGTCGATCACGCCGCGGCTGAGCCAGCGCCGCCACAGCAGGGCAAGCGTCTCGTGCGCCGGTTTGGTCAGCGCCGCCCTGCCGCGTGCGGTCAGCGCGAGTTTTCCGGAGGCCAGTTCCGCGAGTCCGCCGGCCTGGAGCAGCAGCGGCCAGGCGAAGGACGCGATCGGTTCCTCGGCGTAGAAGTCGCCGCCGCTGAGCGCTTCCGCGACCGCCTTGACCGTCGCCGCGGACGGGCGGAGTGTCTTCTCGCTGCAGCGCAGCCGGCCCGCCGCGCAGAGTTGAAGCACGGCCTTCAGGTTGGCCTGCGCCTCGTGCTCGGTCGTGCGTACCCGATGCTCGTCACGCTCGTCGTGGTCGCTGATCACAGGGGCCTCGTCCCCAGGACGTAGTGGTAGTTGCCCGCGCCGCAGGTGCGCTCCAGCGTGCGTACGATCTTCTGGGCGTCGTCGCGTGGGCCGTTGATGTAGAACGGCATCCCCTGGCGGCCGAAGCCGATCCGCGGGGCGGCCGGGCCGGGCTCGCCGAGATGTACGGCGGCCTGTGCGAAGTCCGGCGCGGGCTCGAAGCCGAGGGCGCGGGCATAGGCCACACCACCGTGCACGATGCTCTGCGCCTGCTCCAGGCCGATCCGCAGCGGAGGTTGGTCGAACGCCCGGTAGTAGTCGCGTACGAAGGCGTCCAGTGATCCTCCGCCCATCACCTGTGGGCCGACGGTGTCCTTGACGCCGAGGCAGTAGACGTCGACCAGGAACCCGCAGAGGGTGACCCGGCTGGCCCGCTCCTGGCGGGCGATCAGGATCTGGGCGAAACCGGCGGCCTCGGGATTCCCGGAGCCTTCGTCGTCCGCGCGCGCCCAGTCGGGGGCCGCGGACAGCTCCAGGTCGGTGCTCCAGCCGGCGCTCACCCAGCACCCCACCACCGGGCGCTCGGTCGGCGCGGCCGTGCTCTGCTGTTCGTGGGCCACCTGGCGCACCAGCGCGCTCGCCCGGGCCGGCTTCAGTCCGAGGGCCCGCGCGATCTGCTTGGGTCCGCTGCCTTTCTCCCGCAACGACCGTACCTGGGAGAGCAGTTGCGCATCGTCGTCGTACACGGGGCCATTGTTCCGCAACGCCGGGGTGCCAGGTGCGGGTACTGGCTGTTCCCGTTGTCTCCGGAGGGGGACGCGCGTGGGCACGCGGGCCCGAACCGGCTGTTCCCGGCCGCCCGTCCTCCGTGCCGGGGAAGGCGTTTCCCATACGGGTGAGACGGTCACCCGGGGTCCCGCTGCTGAAGAAGCTGATCGCGGTGGCCCGCCCGGCACTGTTCGGCCGGGGGGGGGGAGGACACCCTGAGCGACAGCAGCGTGCGGGACACCTGGCAGATCCCGCCGGACCAGGTCACGCTGGGCGGCCCGGCCTGGCCGACATTGCTCGACGGCGCGCTGGAGCACTTCCGCGACGAGCTCGGGCTACCGGCGTCGACCCGGCTGCGGGCCGAGCCGCACGCGCTCCTCGTGTACGGCAAAGGGCAGTTCTTCTCCCCCACCAGGACTCGGAGAAGGACGACGCCATGGTGGGCACGCTGGTGCTGTCGCTGCCCTCGGCACACACCGGCGGCGAGCTGGTCATCGGGCACGCAGGGCAGAGCCGGACCTACCGTGCGTCGAAGACAGAGCTGAGCCTGGTGGCCTTCTACGCCGACTGCCCGCATGAGGTGACACCGGTCAGGAGCGGCTACCGGGTGACCCTCACGTTCAACCTGCTGGCCGAGCGAGGGGCCCCGGAGCAGGAGTCCGGCCCGCTCGACGACATGGCGCACTGCCTGGAGCAACACTTCGACGCACCGGCCAGGCCGCGCTACGGCGGCCGGCACCTCGATCCGCCCCGTCGTCTCGTGTACCTGCTCGATCACGAGTACACGCAGCGGGCTCTCGGCTGGGACCGGCTCAAGGGCGCCGACGCGGAGCGTGCCGCGCTGCTGCGCGCCGCGGCCGACCAAGGGGGTGCGAGGCGGTACTCGCCCTCGCCGAGGTGAAGGAGACCTGGGACGCCACTCCGGCCGTGTACGACCCCTGGGACGACTACGGCTACGACGACGAGGAGGACGACGAGGGAGAGGGAGCAGCCGGGGTCGACGGCGCGGGTTCCGACGAGGACTACGAGCTCGGCGAGCTGATCGACGACGAGATCACCCTCGGCTGGTGGACCGGTCCGGACGGCGCCGACGGCGAGCAGATCTCGCTGTACGTCCGCGACTACGAGAGCTGCGCCAGTACCCCGAGTGCGGACCTGAAGCCCTATGACTCCCAGTACGAGGGCTACATGGGCAACTACGGCAACACGCTGGACCGCTGGTACCGGCGGGCCGCGGTCGTGGTGTGGCCACGAGAGCGGGCCTTCGCAGCGCGCGGCGAGGCCGGATCGCGGTGGGCACTCGAGGAACTGCAGGCCCGTATCAACAAGGGCGACCGGGACGGCGCACGCGCCGCAGCTGAGTCCCTCGCGCCGTTCTGGAAGGGCAGTGGCGTACAGCCCGAGCAGCTGGGGAGCGCGCTGCGGGTGGCCGAGGGCCTGCAGGCGCCCGGGACCGCCGCGATGCTCCTTGAGCCGTTCGGGATCGACGCGCTCACTCCGCAACACGCGGACGACCTGGCCGCGGTGGCGAAGCGGTACGGCTTCCCGTGGCTGGGCCAGGTCACCGAGGGCTGGTTCGGCGGCGCGCGGAACCGCTTCGAGGAACACCGGTACGACTGGACCGAGCGGCTTCCCCGGCTGTGCGCGGCGCTGAGCTCCGCCCGGAGTGCGGAGGTGGCGCAGCTGCTGTCGACCGGGGCCTGGGCCCAGGTGGACGGTGAGCTACGGCTGTGGGCCGAAACCGGGCCGGCCGAGATCCGCCGCGCGCGGTTGGAACGGCTGAGCCTGCCGCTGCTGCGAGTTCTGGAAGCGGCCGACGCGAAGATGCGCGGCCGGATCATGGCAGCGTTGCGTTCCTTCCCGGACACGGTCCTCTAGTGCCTGCTGCCGATGCTGCGCCACGCGGCGCGGGAACAGACGGAGGGCGAGCCCCGGGCGGCGGGGCTCGGAGCGGTGGCACAGGAGTGCGGGGACCGGCTCGGCGCGCTCGTGCGACGGGCGCCGCGGATGACTGGTCGGTGGCGTGGACCGGGTGCGGCTGTGAGCTGTGCGGCACCCTGGGCGCGTTCCTCGGCTCCCGTTCGCGGCAGACGCTGGAGTGGCCGCTGGCGAAGGACGGGCGGCGGCACGTGCACAGCAGGATCGACACGGCCGAGCTGCCCGTAGACCATCGGACCAGGCGGCAGGGACGCCCCTACACACTGGTGCTGACGAAGACCGAGGAGCTGTTCTCGCACGAGCTGGCGACCCGCCGCCAGGCCGGAGCCGACCTGACCTGGCTGGCCTCGACATGGAACCTTTCCGGCGAGGTCGGAGCTGAGCCGAGGCCGTGACACGAGGCGCGGGGCGCGGGAGCGACGTCGGCGAAGGCTGCCAGGGCGTCCGGCGAGGCGAACTCCTCCCAGTCGCCGCCGACGGCCGCGACTACCGCCAAGTTCCGTAGGCCCTCCGCAGCGCAGGTTGGTGCCGACTGCTCGCCGGGAGTCGCGGGGGCGTGCGCCCGCCTGTTCGTCGAAATATTCTCAATGTCGCTTATAAGCGCAACCAAAACTGCAACCGACGCACAACGAAGCGCCGGGCCACAATCGTGGCCCGGCGCTTCGTTTCGCCTGTTCAGGCGACTGCGGAGGATACGAGATTCGAACTCGTGAGGGGTTGCCCCCAACACGCTTTCCAACTGTCCGCGCGGCCGTTCACAGGCGTCCGTGGGGGTTCACGGGGCAGGTTAGAGAGGGTGCGCGTACGGCGGTGAACGGTGGCGTCCGTCAGCGCACTGGACAAAGACCAGGACAACGATCTGTGCCGAGCGGAGTGGAAACGCCGACGGCCCGCATTGGTCAATGCGGGCCGTCGATCGCGTTTGGTCAAGCTGATGGGCGTGCTGTAGCGCAGCACCCACCCTGCTCTGTCGAGAGTCGGCAGCAGGGCTCCCCCCCCAACATCCGCTTCGCGGGCTGATGCCAGAGGTTGATGTCAGAGGCCCCTTGGGATCATCCCAAGGGGCCTCCGACCTGTGTGCACTCGGCAGGATTCGAACCTGCAACCTTCTGATCCGTAGGCGCGTTCACCCGGATGCACGCCACCCATGACCAGCGGTTGAGCGCCGTCGATCCACGATCGTGGACCGGTGTCGGTCCACCGATGTGTGCCAGTGTACGTGGCTGTTGATGTCAGGCGTTGATGTCAGGGTGTCATCCGCTTTTCGCTGGTCAAGCAGGGTTGGCCGCTGTATCGGCTTCTTAAGACGTGTCCTACATGGTGAGCGGTTGGGTCTGCCTCATGGCCGCTCCTACCTCACCGAGGGATGATCAAATCGTTGAGCTGCCCCGCAGTTGGTATCCGACCACGGTTGAAGACGACCGCAACAAAGAGCACCACTACCGGCAGCAAGGGGCCGAGTGCAGCGTCGGGCAACCCGAGGACAGCAGCACCAGCCATGGTCACCACGACCAAGACCCCCACCACCAGCGCCCGCAATCGCTCCCTCGGCGCGGCCGGAGCCACACCGGCGAGTTGATCTGCATCGAGAAGGTCGTCGATGCGACCCTCGGCGTAGCGTTCGGCGATGGTCAGCAGCATCACGATGAGGTCTTCAAGGGCGGGGCCCGGCTCGGAGTCCTGCCGTGCTTCGGCCCTTCGTAGCGCACCCACTACCAGTGCGGCATGTGCTTTGAACTGCCGCTCGTTGTGCCGTCTGGCTCTGCCACGGCGGGTACGGTGAGCCCTCCAGATGACACGTTCAACCGGCTGCATGGAAATTCGCGGGATCTTGCAATCCGGCTGGGTTTCCTCCCAGCGGCGGAGAACCGTGGCGCACTGGGCTGCGACCGTCAGCAGTGCAACAACAGGCCAGCAGCGCCGGTCCTCCATTCGCGCACTCGTCTTCTCCGAGTCCTCGTCGAGGGCCTCCAGGTCATAGGCCGCAAGCGTCCAGCGGTGACCAGAGCTGGTCAGGTTCGTGCGTTTGATGAATCGCACTTCAGCGATCAGGATCAGGGCCCAGATGAGAATCCCCGTCCCTCTGTCGATCGCGGAAAAGTCCCAGGAGCGCACCGACGCCGGCACAGCCACGATGCTGCTGAGCAGTGCCTGCACCAGGCCGGGCTGCGGTCCGGGATCTGCGCTCATCCGCAACTGCTCCCAGTCTGCTATGTCGTCGACGTGTCCCACGACTACGAGCAGCAAGACGAACCGGAGTGTGTTGATTGGTGCGGCCAGAGGCCGAGCGCGCCACCACCGCACAACGTACTGAGGGGCCAATCCATGGCCGCCGACCCGATCTTGTGTTCGAGTTGGCAGTAGCAGTATCTGCGTCAGAAGCGGAGCAGCTCGACGCACCCCCGTGTCTGCGCGCAGTCGCTCGAAACGCTCCAAGGACGCCACTCCCCAGCGCTGAGCCGGTCCAGGAATGAAGAACAGAACCATCCCAATTGCGACCAACCATGGGGAAAGCGCGATGAGAATACCGATGAACACTTGGACAGTCTCACGCATCCCACTGACAGCGATACCCGGAACGCGACGGCCCGCACCGTTCGCGTTCGGTGCGGGCCGGCGATACTTGCAGGGATTAGCTGATGGGCGGGCTGTAGCGCAGAACCCAACCGGGGCTGGGGCGGTGAACGGTGACCTCAACGGCGCGACCGGTCTTCGTGTAACCGGTGTGCGTGATCTGAAGCAGGTTGCTGCCGACCTCGACCCCGAACGCCTCTGCTTCGACCGAGGTCGCCGCATACAGCGTGATCTCCTCGATCGCTTCGGTCTGCTCGTATCCCGCGTCACGCATCCGGCTGATGATGCCGCCAAGACCGGGGTCAGGGTTCTCGATGCTTGCGGCCTCTGCCACGTCGACAGGGACGTACGAGTCGGCAAGCTGGACCAGGCGGTCACCGTCGTACATGTGCCTGGCACGGATCACGGTCTGGTCAGTGCTCTCGATGCCGAGAAGTTCGGCGACCTGAGAGGGCGCGGTGTCGCGACGGATCGCGGTTTCCACGCGGGGAGTCCCCCCGAGTCGCTTGATCTCGGTCTCGAAGGCCCCACGGCTTTCGCCGGCCTCGCGACGCGCCGTGCGGTAGCGCTCCGTGGCGTCGCGGACGATGGCGGTGTTGCTGCTCACTTCGGTCTTTCCTCTCAGACGGCGGGCTGGTCAATGGGCCACTCATAGCTGAGCGACCAGAGGGTGATGGGCATGACGTGGACGCAGACTTCCACGGCCCTGCCGCTCTCGGTCAGGCCGACATGGGTGATCTCGTAGACCAGCCTGTCGGCTGAGACGCCAAGCGCTTCGGCTTCTTCCTTGCTCGGAGGCCGTACATCCACGGACTCCCGGATACGGGTCTGCTGGTACCCGAGCTCAGCAAGACGAGACTTGCTTCCGCCGTCCCCGGTGTCCTGCTGCTCAAGCTGCGTATCGAACGCCACGTCACCAGGGAAGTACGAGGTAGCCACCTGCACGACGGTGGCATCAGCACGCATGACCCGCGCCCTGACCAGTGCCTTTGCAGCGTGATGGATGCCCAGAATCTGAGCAACTCGCTTCGGTGGTCGCTCCCGGCTGATCACGGTTGACGCGTTCGACGTCATCCCGAGCCTGGCAATCTCGGCCGCGAACGCGCCTCGCGCGCCGGCTTCTTCCCGAGCCGACTTGATGTAGCGGCCGGTCCCGTCCCGGTGGATCTTCCCGAGGATAGGGGAGACGAACGTGCCTTCACCCCTGCGGGAAATGATCAGGCCCTCGTCTTCCAGCACCCGGTACACATCGCGCGCGGTCTGGTAGGCGACACCTTCGGATTCCTGAAGCTCCCGAACCTTGGGCAGCGCAGAACCCGGGGGGTAGACCCCCTCCCGAATCTTCGCCCGAAGCTCAGCGGCAAGCCGCTGGACCTTCGGAACCTTGGTCTCCTCCATGCCTGACTCCCTTGATGTGTGACTCACACGCCCCCAGTCTTACAGAACTAGTCCTATAAGGATAGCCGGGCCGCTTCGCGATCGCCCGAGCGAATCTCGGAGCTTCTGAACTAGTTCTGTTGACACCCACTCCAGAGCGTGCCTTAATCGTCACATCGCACCGCAGAACTAGTTCAGCGGAGCGGCAGGAGGGGCCTTCTCTGGGCTGCTCCGAAAGGGGTCCGGGACAGAGCGGACCGAGGGCACCGGATCCCTGGTCAACCGGATGGCTAGGCCGAAAGGCCAACGTCTCCATACGCCTACAAACGGGAGCTCGTGTTCCCGAAGGGAGACACCTGCACCACCGCATGACCTCAGCCCCGGCATCGAGCCGTGAAGGGCGCGGGATCGAATCCCGCCCGGGGCACTCCGACCGCTGCTTTCGCGGTCGCACCGCATGTCCTGTGCGGCTCTTCCCTTTAACGGCGCGCGGCCCCGGGTGGCTAGACCCGGGGCCGCTGTCGGGCCGTTCAACCCTGTGAGAGGAACCACGACCCTATGAACCCCATCGTGACTGTTCAGGACGCTGTTACGGCGTTCGCCGACTGGATCGAGCCGACGGACACCGAGTTGGACGCGATCGAGCTGGAGTCCCCCGTCATCGCGGCGGAGGTCGACCTGCTCGACGCGCAGATCACGGCCATGGACCGCCCCGCGAACGAGCTCGACGCCCGCCGCATCCGCCGGGCCCGCAACCGGGTGCTGGCCGCCCGTCGGGACCTGGCCAACGGCCCGGCCGCCGCGATGCTGCCCGGCGGTGCGGCATGAGTACCCCGACGCAGAAGCTGACGGCGGCGCACGCTGAGGTGAAGGCGGAGATCGCGCGGACGGACACCAAGACGGGGTTGTTGCTGGCGTTCGTCGGCGCGGTCCTGGCCGGCGCGTGGACGGTTGCCCGTGACCTGCCGCTGAACGTGCCTGCCTGTGTGGCGGGCGGGGTGGGGATGGCGCTGCTGATCGGGGCGGCGGGCCTGTTGCTGCGGTCGGTGCGTCCGAATCTGCGGGGCGGGCA
>NZ_FOFF01000041.1 GCF_900110755.1 Streptomyces sp. yr375 | reverse complement strand
CTCCACCTCGACGCCCTCGGCGTCAAGCTCACGACCCTGCGCCCCGAGCAGGCCGCGTACATCGGCGTCGAGGTCGACGGCCCGTACAAGTCGGACCAGTACCGCTACTGACTGACAGCGCGGTTGTGTCCGTGGTCCTTGCTCTCAAGCAGTACCCGCTTGCCGGTTGGGCCGGGCTCAGCGGTTCGGCCCACGTTCCAGTAGGAGGTAGCAGCGTGCACGAAGCACCGGACAACGCCGGGATCGAGACCCTTGTGCCCCCACTCCGCCCGGCAGTTGAGCCGGAGGACGATGCGGAGGAGACACATATCGTCCGGGGCATCGATTGAGCGGTGAGGGTGAGCCGACCGGTGATCCGGCGTTCGCCGCGCAGGCGTTGGCCTGTCTGGTCGGCGAGGCCCGGGACTGCCCGGTGATGCTGTGCCGGGTCGAGGCAGTCCCGGTCCAGCGCCAGGTCGGCGACCAGGTGCGCCGCGGGTTCCACCGGGGTGACCGGGCGTGGGTCGTGGCCACGGGCGCGCTCGGCCGGCAGCCGGGCGGAACCCTGCGCCGAGCAGTCGCCGCAGGGTTCCGGCGGGCAGCTCGGCGACCTGCCCGATGGTGTGCAGGCCGTGCCTGCGTAGCGTCTGCGCCGTGGTGCGGCCGATCCCGGGCAGAGCGGTGACCGGCCGCGGATACCACCAGTCGGCCGCTTGGCCCAGGAGAACACAGGTGGTGTCTCCCGGTGCGGAGGCGTCGGCGGCCATGGCCGCCGGCATGCGGTTGCCCGCGAGCCCGGCGCTGCTGTCGATGCCGTACAGCGCCTTCAGCCTCTGTTCCGCGAAGGTGCCCACGTTGCGCCAGAGACTGATCTCCGCGGCCACGTCCAGCAGGTACCCCGTGCCCGGCTCGTCGGGCAGCACGGAGAGGTCCGGGGAGCGGCCGGGTGTAGGCGATGCGGTGGCTGTCGAGCGGATGGCCGCTTCCGAACCGGGGAGCTTGCGCGTCTCCAGATGTCGATTCGAGGCCGGCCACCCCGGCCGCATGCCCATCGCGTAAGGGGCGAGGTTGCCCCGGATGCGGTGATCGAACGAATGTGCGACTCTTGAGTTATGGTGATGACCTCGAGGGATGAGGCGGACGGAGGGGGGCTTGTGGGTACCAGGAGGTGTGTATGTCGTTTACGCATCTCCATGTCGCCAGTGGCTACTCCTTGCGCTACGGGGCCAGCCATCCGCATGCGCTTGTGGAGCGGGCAGCGGAACGCGGACTGGACGCTCTCGCGCTGACCGACAGGGACTCCCTTGCCGGCGCCGTGCGCTTTGCGAAGGCGTGCGAGCGAGCTGGAGTGCGACCTCTGTTCGGTACTGATCTGGCGGTTCCCGGCGTGCCGGGATCCCGGTTGCCCGGGACGGAACGGCAGCGCACTCCGGCCAAGGGCGGTGCCTTTGTGACGGAAGCCCCCTTCCGAGCGGCGTTCCTGGCTCGGTCCGCATCCGGCTGGGCCGAGCTGTGCCGTCTGGTATCGACCGCGTCGGCCGAGGGAATCCGATGGGAGGACCTGGCCGGCGGCGACGATGGGGTGTTCGTGCTGCTCGGGGCGGGTTCCGAGGTGGGGCGCGCGCTGGTATCGGGGCGGCCCGACCGAGCGGCGCTGCTGCTGGAGCCATGGCGGGAGCGGTTCGGGGAGGCACTGCGGCTGGAAGTGGTCTGCCACGGACGGCCCGGCACCGGACCGGGATCGCTGCGGCTGGCCGCACGAATGGCAGGCTTCGCCGCCGAGCAGCAGGTGGAGGCCGTTCTCACCAACAACGTGCGCTATGCCGACCCGTACCAACGGGAGGTCGCCGACATCCTGGATTCCGCGCGCCTGCTGGTACCGATCGACAGCCGGGACGCGGCACGGCTGGACAGCGGGCAGCGATGGCTGAAGGACGCCGGAGAGATGGAACGGATAGCCGGGCAGGTCGCCGAGGCGATGGGGGGACGCGGGGCCGAGGCACAGCAGCTACTGAAAGCGACCGAGGAAACGGCGGCGTCCTGTGTGGTCGATCCGGGCGAGGCGTTCGGGCTGGGGCGGCTGAATCTGCCGGAGCCCGATCTGGTGGGTGCCACCGCGGAGTCGGCTGACCGAGTGCTGGCCGAACAGTGCGCGGCAGGCATGATGAACCGCGGCTATCACCGGGAAGCGGCGCGATGGGACCGGCTGGAGGATGAGCTTCGGATCATCGCCGGACACCGCTTCGCCGGCTACTTCCTGACTGTCGCCGAGGTCGCGACGGAGGCCAGGAAGCTGGGCATCCGGGTCGCGGCGCGTGGCTCGGGTGTGGGGTCGCTGGTCACCCACCTCCTGGGGATCAGTCCGGTCGATCCGGTGGCGCACGGCCTGGTCATGGAGCGGTTCTTGTCCGCGCGGCGATCCGCGCTGCCCGACATCGACCTGGACGTGGAGTCGGCTCGGAGGCTCGAGGTCTATCAGGCGGTACGCGAGAGATTCGGGGCCGCGAGAGTGGCGACGCTCGCGGTGTACAAGACGTACCGGGTGCGTGGGGCGATCGAGGACGTGGCGCGGGCGCGGGGTGTGGCCCCTGATCGGGCTGCCGAGCTGTCCAAGGCGTTTCCTCACATCCGGGCCCGGGACGCGCGGGCGGCGCTGACCGAACTGCCGGAGCTCCGCGAGGTCGCCGGTGAGGATCACGGCCGGTTGTGGGAGCTGGTGGAAATGCTGGACGGCCTGCCGCACGAGGCCGCCATGCACCCGTGTGGACTCCTGGTGTCCAACGCCGGGCTGCTCGCGCGCACTCCGGTGATGCCGACCACTGTCGAGGGCATCGCGATGGCCCAGTTCGACAAGGAGGACATCGAGGACACCGGTCATCCGAAGATCGACATCATCGGTGTGCGGATGCAGTCGGCGCTCGCCCACGCCGTCGCCGAGATCGAGCGGGCCACCGGCGAACGCCTCGACCTGGACGACCCGGCGCAGGTGCCGCCCGACGATCCGGCGACCTACGACCTGATCACATCTGGTGACACCTTGGGCACGTTCCAGCTCGAAAGCCCAGGCCAGCGCGAGTTGGTCAGAAATCTGCGGCCGCGGTCGTTCCTCGACCTGATCATCGACATCAGCTTGTTCCGGCCGGGCCCCGTGGCCGCGAACATGGTGAGCCCGATGATCGAGGCCCGCGACGGCCGGACCCGGGCCCGCTATCCGCATCCGCACCTGAAGCCGATCCTGGAGGAGACCAAAGGGCAGGTGGTCTTCCATGAACAGGTCATCGCGATCATGACCATGATGACCGGCTGCGACCGTGGAATGGCCGACGAGGCTCGCCGGGCACTGTCCGAACCGGACCGGCGCGGCCGCATGCGGGCCTGGTTCGCCGCCGAGGCCCGTGTCCGCGGTTACCAGGCGCAGGTCATCCGAGAGGTATGGGAGATCCTGGAAAGCTTTGGAAGTTTCGGCTTCGCGAAAGCGCACGCAGCGGCATTCGCGCAGCCCGCGTACCAGTCAAGCTGGCTCAAGGCTCACCGGATGGCGGCTTTGCTGGCCGGACTGCTCACCCACGACCCGGGGATGTACCACAAGAGAGTCCTGGCCGCGGATGCCCGTCGGCACGGGGTCCCTCTCCTGTTGCCCGACATCAACCACTCACAGTCCGCACACACAATCGAACTGGTGTCTGGTAAGTGGGGAGTTCGGGTTGGTCTGTCCCAAGTGCGGGGCATCACCGAGGCCGAGGCCGAGCGCATCACCGGCGCGCGGCCCTACACCTCATTGGGCGACTTCTGGCAGCGCGCCCGGCCCAGTCGGCCGTTGGCCGAACGCCTGGCCCAGGTCGGGGCGATGGATGCCTTCGGACCTCGGCGTGAGTTGCTGCTACAGATCGCCGAGCTTCACCGATCCACCCGAGATCGCGACTCCACCTCGGGACAACTCCCCATGGACAACGGCCTCGACACGCCGGGGGACGGCAGCACCGCGGCGGGACTGCCGGTCATGAGCGCCTCCGAGCAGCTCGCCGCGGAACTCGACGTACTCGGCATGGACATCTCCCGGCACCTGCTGGAAGACCACCGGTCCTTGCTGGCCGACATCGGCGCGACCCCCGCCGCCGACCTGCCGCACCTGCGGCATGGCACCCCTGTCCTGGTCGCCGGCATCAAGGTCGCCACCCAGACTCCGCCGGTCCGCTCCGGCAGGCGCGTCATCTTCGCCACCCTCGACGATCCCAGCGGCCTGTCCGACCTGGCATTCTTCGAGGACAGTCACGCGCGCTGCGCCCATACCGTCTTCCACAGCGGCCTGCTGCTGGTGCGCGGGACGGTAGCCCGACGTCCACCGCGCGCCCTCAGTATCACCGGCATCGCCGCCTGGGACCTGGCCGAACTCATCGACCTGTATCGCGACGGAGGGCCTGCCGCCGTAGCCGATCGCCTCGCCCGCCCGGCGGCCACCGCCGGTCCGACCGCCGCACACCGGACCATCACCCAGCCCACCGGCTACGAGCTGCACCCCTGGGCCGATCTGAAGCCCCCTGGCGCCCCGGCCATCAACGGAAGAACCTTTCATCACTCCAGCCCCGGAAGCGCCGGGTGACCACGATGATCCTCTACATCCACTTCGGCCCATGCCATGAAGAAACGTTTCATCAACTTCTGGTGATGCTTGGCGATATCACCCCGGTCGTGCAGGGACTGCCACCCGACGCCGCATTCGCCGACGTGTCGGGGAGCACGCGGCACTTCGACCGCGACGCCACCGGACTCGCGGCTCTGATCCGCATGCGCGCTGCCGCAGGCTTCGACGCCGACTGCACGATCGGTGTCGCCCCCAACCCGCTGCTCGCCCAGTTGGCCGCGAGCCGTGGAGCACCCGGCGCGATCCGTACCATCCCCGATGTCCCTCAGGACATCGTCGCCTTCCTGGCGGGCCTACCGGCTGCCGCCCTGCCGGGAGTAGGGCCGGCGACCGTACGCACCTTGGCCTCCTACGGCCTGACCACCCTCGACACGATCGCGGGCACCCCGCTGTCCACACTTCAACGCATCCTGGGTGCGGCCGCCGGGCGGCAGTTGCACCAGCGGGCAGCCGGTATCGACCCCACCCGGGTCACCCCCGGCGCCCCGCCTCGTTCCCTCTGCGCGGAGCACCGTTTCGGGCGGGACGAACTCGACCCCGACCAACAGCGCCGTGTCCTGTCCCACCTGGTCGAACGCCTTGGCGCCCGACTCCGCAGCGAACAACAGGTCTGCCGGTCCCTGACCCTGACCGTCCGATACGCCGATCACTCGACGACCACACGCAGCCGCACCTTGCCGGAGCCCACCGCGCACAGCCCACAACTACGCCTCGCCGCCTACGCGTTGCACGCCGCTCTCGGCCTGCAGCGAGCCAGGGTCCGAGGCATCATCCTGCGGGCGGACGGCCTGTTCGACGCGAACTCGGCCACCCGACAACTCACCTTCGGGGCCGACGACGACAAGACCCGCCGAATCGAGGCCGCAGCCGACAGAGCTCGGGCCCGCTTCGGGCCCGATGCGGTGCGCCCTGCCAGCACGGCGGGACTGACCTGACCCTTTCGGGATGACGACGATGACGACAGCACCGGACATGAACCGGAGAGCTATCGCGAGGCCATCGGTCGTCGTTGTCGGTGACGTCGGCGCGGACAGGCGGAACCGACGGGCCGAGCCGCTCGGCGGCGGCCGGTTCCGCTTCGGGTCGTCCGGCGATCACCTCGGTCGCGCCCTCGTCGGCGAGGCGCTCGGCCGTGCTCGGTCCGATACCGGTGCCGCCACCGGTGACCACGACTGTGCGACCTCGAATCGGTGAGTCATATGCGTTTCCTTGCCCCCTTGCCGACTTGCCCCCTTGTCCATGGGACAAGGAGGCCAGTCAGCTCAAGGGACCAGGACGATGCGCCCCCGCAATCCGCCCTCGTCGAGCCGTCGATGCGCGTCGCCGATCCGATCGAGCGGATAGGTCTTGGCCACGCGGAGGCTGAGCTTGCCCTCGGCGGCGTGCTTGGCGAGCTGTTCGAGCCTCCCGGCATCGGTGTGCCACGTGAGGTTCGTCATCGTGACCTCGCGGCGGGACATCGGCGCCGAGTTGAGGAGCGACGCGAAGCCCCCACCGTGCCGCACCGCGTCAGCCGCGCCTGCGGCAAGGTTGGCGGCGTCGATCGCGCCGTGCACGCCTCCGGGCACCAGACGGCGCACGGTCGGCACGAGATCCTCCGCTCGCGAGACGAACAGCTCGGCCCCCGCGTCGAGAGCGAGCTGTTCGTCCGCCGGCCCCGCCTGCGCGATCACTCGGATGCCCTGAAGTCGCGCCAGCTCGACGACGAAGAGTCCGACCCCGCCGGCAGCGCCCGTGACGAGCAGCCATTGTCCCGATTCGAGGGCGAGCGCACCGAGCGCCTGATCCGCCGTCGTGCCGTTCAGTCCGAGAGTCGCCAGCTCCACGAGATCGACTCCTGCCGGTGCAGGTGCGATCTCCCACTCCTCAAGCAGGACATAGTCCGCCTGCGTGCCGAGCGCCCTGTCGAGGCGCTCCTGCGTACCCACGACGGCGTCGCCCACAGCGAAGCGGGTGACACCGGCGCCCAGCAGCAGGCGGCGAACCTTGTTCGCGACGGGGGCCGTATCGTCAACATCTCCACGGAGCACACCAAGGTGCCGAACCCTCGCGTCGCCGCATATGCCGGCAGTAAGGCGGCGATGGAGTATTTCGGACATGTGCTGGCCAAGGAATTGGGGAGCCGGCAAATCACGGTCAACGTGGTACTTCCGGGCCTGACCGACACCGACGGCTTGTCGCCGGAGTTTCGGGCGAACGCCGACACGTTCATCGCCCAGACGCCTCTGGGGCGGCTCGGGCGCTCCGAGGACATCGCCGACGTCGTCGGCTTCCTCGTGAGTGATGACGCGCGCTGGGTCACCGGCCAGACGATCGCGGCCGCCGGCGGCCTCGTCTGATTGATCCCCTGCGGTGGATCGCCATAGCCCCCCGGTTCTACGACGCCGCCGACGAGGTGCCGATGGACGGCGTCGTACGCCGCTCGGGCGTCCGGTGCGGCACGCGCCAACGCAGGTTCGTTCGAGTCAACCGATGGAGGAGATGCCGCCCTCTCCGCCCTCTCCGCCCTCTCCGCCCTCTCGGGCATCGCGGGCGTCGCGGGCGTCGCGGGCGTCGAGCAGCTCGTCCCAGTGCTCGGCCGCCCATTGGCACGCGGCGGCCAGCGGCTCCAGCATGCTGCGGCCCAGCGGTGTCAGCGCGTACTCCACCCGCAGTTTCGGGTCGGCGTGCACCGTGCGTGACACGAACCCGTTCCGCTCCAAGCCGCGGAGCGACTGGGTGAGCACCTTCGGGGTGACGCGGCCCAGTGGCACGCGGAGTTCGGAATATCTGCGCGGGCCGTCGTCCAGGCAGCGCAGGACCATGGGTGCCCATTTGTCACCGAAGCGGAAAGGCAGCAGCGAGGACGGGCACAGCTCGTCGAACAAGTCGGGTGGCAGCGGCGGCCGTTGCGTCATCGAGGTCTCCCGTCTCCGGTCTCCGGTCTCCGTCTTGGTATCCATCTGGTGACCGACCTTCTGGATATCTTCCGGAGCATCGACGCAACGGGAGGTATTCCGACGATGGGCAGGATCGTGGTTTTCGGGGCGGGTGGCCGCCCGCCTGCCCGGCAACCTCACCGATCCGCACCCGTCCTCCCTCCGGCCGGAAGGCAGCCGGCTTGCCGATGTGCACCTCATGAGAGTGACGGGCGTCGAATGAACACCATCATTTCGACCCATAAAGGCAAGGCAGGACATTATGCGTGCAGCCCGCTTCCATGAATACGGCGGAGCGGAGAGCCTGGTGATCGAGCAGGCCCCCGACCCCCACCCCGGACGTGGTGAGATCCGCGTCCGCGTCGCGGCGGCCGGCGTCAATCCCATCGACTGGAAGCTGCGCGCCGGCGCCCTGCACCAGCTCATTCCCCTGGAGCTACCCGCCGTTCCCGGGCGCGACGCCGCCGGCGTGGTCGACGAAATCGGTGACGGAGTGCAGGGGGTGAGCATCGGCGACCGCGTCTTCGGGCTGGGCGGTGTCACCGGCGCGACCGCAGAGCTGGTCGTCCTCTCGGCCTGGGCCCACGCCCCCGACACGTGGAACGATGAGCAGGCCGCGGGCGCCGGTCTCGCGTCCGTGACTGCGATGCGTGGCCTGAACGCGCTCGGCTCCCTCGCGGGGCGCACCCTTCTCGTCGAGGGCGCCGCCGGAGGCGTGGGCAGCGCGGCAGTCGAGATCGCTGTGGCACAAGGTGCCACCGTGATCGGGACAGCCGGCGAACGCAACCATGAGTTCCTCACCTCTCTCGGCGCCGTTCCCACCACCTACGGCCCCGGCCTCGCGCAGCGCCTCTCCGCTCTCGCTCCGCACGGCGTCGACATCGCGCTCGACACCGCGGCCTCCGGATCCCTGGACGACCTCGTCGCGATCACGGGCGACCCGACGCGCGTCGCGACGGTCGCCGACCACGCGGGCGGGCAGCGCCTGGGCACGCATGTGGTCAACGCGGAGAACGACTCCGCCCTCCTGTCCGCGGCCGCGGAACTGGGCCGGCAAGGCCGCTACACACCCCGTATCGAACAGGCCTACCCCCTGGAGCGGATCGCCGACGCCCACGCGCACGCCGAGCGCGGACGCACCCGCGGAAAGATCGTGATCTGCATCTGAAGCGGGGGCATGGCACAGATACGCCGGCACACCGCCCCGTCGCTTCCCCGACCAGGCAACGCAGTTGCCTGCCTGCGGAGACACCCGGGAACGTCCGGAAGTCCCGCCCCTCGCATGTGGGGCGGGACTTCCGTGAGCCGTGGTCGGGTGGGCGTCAGCCGAGCTGGGTGCCTGTTGCCGACAGGGCCTCGGTCACCGGCTGGAAGAACGTCTCCCCGCCGGCGGTGCAGTCGCCGCTGCCGCCCGAGGTCAGGCCGACGGCGCTGCTGCCCGAGAAGAGGGAGCCGCCGCTGTCGCCGGGCTCGGCGCAGACGTCGGTCTGGATGAGGCCGCTCACGACGTCGCCGTTGCCGTAGTTCACCGTGGCGTCCAGACCGGTGACCGTGCCCGAGTGGACGTGGGTGGTCGTGCCGCTGCGGGTGACCTTCATGCCGACGGTGGCGTCGGCGGCGCCGGTGATCCGCTGGGCCGAGCCGTTGTAGAGGTTCACCTCGCTCGGGTGGTCGACGTCGGCGGTGTACTTGACCAGGCCGTAGTCGTTGCCCGGGAAGCTGGACGTCTCGTTGGCGCCGATCTCGGTGCCTGCGGAGTCCGACCAGGTGGAGATGGCGTCGGTGCAGTGCCCGGCGGTCAGGAAGTACGGCGCGCCGTCCTTGACCACGTTGAAGCCGAGCGAGCAGGTCCCGCCGGCGCCGCCGATGGTGTCGCCGCCCGCGATGAAGGGCTTGAACTCCCCCTTGGTGCGCTGGAGTTCGGCCACCTTGCCGAGTCCGCCGACGACCTTGGCGAGCTTGGCCCACTCGGTGTCGGAGACGGTGCGGTCGGCGGTGACGACGACCTTGTTGGTGGTCGGGTCGGTCACCCAGGCGGTGCCCGGGATGGTGGCGTCCGCCTTCAACGTCGTGTGGGCGCCGGTCAGTTCGGCGAGGGAGTTCTCGACGATTCTAGGCTTCGCGCCGGCCGCCTCGACGGTCTTCGCGGCGGCCGCGTCGAGGACGTTCACCACGAGGCTCCGGCTCTTGGCCTCGTAGTAGGTGCCCGCCGCGGCGGTGCCGAGGTCCTCGCCGAGGGTCGCGGCGAGCTTTCCGGCCGCGAGGGCCGAGAGGGGTGCGGGCTGCCGGGTCTTCGCGGGCTCGCTGGCGTTCGCGGTCTGGAAGGTGACTCCCACCGCGACGAGCGCGGCGACAGTCGCACCTGTCAGGACCGCCTGCCGCCCGGGTATGCGTCGGTGCTTCAACTCGCGTCCTCCTGTGGGGGGTCGGCCCGGCGCGGTGATGGAGACCGCGCCGGGCCGGAAGGCTGGTTGTCGACGGGCGTCCACTCTTGCGAACCGCACAGAGAGCACACAAGGTCGCTCTCGGGAAGCGCACAAGGTGGGCACCGCGCGCCCTCCGCTCCTTCACCACCCCGTTCACCACCCGGTTGGCCACCCGCGCGTGGGCACGTCCGTCGGCGGTCTGTTGTCACCCAGGGACGAATCCGGCCCTCAGGGGACTCATCTCCCGCACACAGAAAGGCGATCCGCCCGGTCCGCCCCCTGTCCGCTGCCATATTCAGAGCCACTTTTCGGAGGTGTGGCTGTGACGCAAGAGGCGACAACGTCCCGGGGGCCCGACGGCACCGCCGGACGCCTCGCCGGTCTGGAGAGCCGACGGGCCCGGGCGGTGGCTCCGGGCGGGCCGCGCCGGCGCGGGGAGTACGGCGCCCGCGAGCGGATCAACCTGCTGCTGGACGTGGGCTCGTTCACCGAGACCGGCCTGTTCGTACGGGGCCGGCCCACCGGGGACGGCTCCCGTGGGCCGTACGGCGACGGCGTGGTCACCGGCTACGGCACGGTCGACGGACGTCCGGTCTGTGTGTTCGCCCAGGATCCCACGGTGTTCGGCGGCAGCATGGGCGAGGCGTTCGGCGAGAAGACGATCGCCCTGATGGACCTCGCCCTGAAGACCGGCTGTCCGGTCGTCGGGCTCAACGACGGCGGCGGCGCCCGCATCCAGGAGGGCGTCGCCTCGCTCGCCCTCTACGCCGAGTTGGTGCGCCGCAACGTCAAGGCGTCCGGTGTGATCCCGCAGATCTCGGTCGTCCTCGGGCCGTGCGCCGGCGGGGCCGCGTACTCGCCGGCCATCACCGACTTCACCGTGATGGTGGACGGCGCCTCGCACATGTTCGTCACCGGCCCCGACGTCATCGAGGCGGTCACCGGCGAACGCACCAGCGCCGAGGAGCTGGGCGGCGCCCGGGCCAGCAACACCGTCAACGGCAACGCCCACTTCCTGGCCGCCGACGAGGCCGACGCGCTGGACACCGTACGCGACCTGCTGTCGTACCTGCCCGCCAACAACCTGGAGCCGCCCCCGCGGTACGCGCCGGCCGAGGCGCCCGGCGCGGCCGACGGCGCGCGGCTCGACGCGGTCGTGCCGGACCGGCTCGGGCAGGCCTACGACATGCGCGACATTCTGCGGGCGGTCGTCGACAACGGCGAACTGCTGGAGATCCAGGAGCTGTTCGCGCCCAACATCATCTGCGCGCTGGCCCTCGTCGAGGGCTCGCCCGTCGGTGTCGTCGCCAACCAGCCGCTGCACCGCGCCGGGGTCCTCGACATCGACGCCTCCGAGAAGGCGGCGCGTTTCGTGCGGTTCTGCGACGCGTTCGGCATCCCGCTGCTGACCTTCGCCGACGTCCCCGGCTATCTCTCCGGCGTCCGTCAGGAGCAGGCCGGGATCATCCGGCGCGGCGCCAAACTGCTGTACGCGTACGCCGAGGCGACCGTCCCGAAGGTCACCGTGGTGGTGCGCAAGGCCTACGGCGGCGGGTACGCGGTGATGGGCTCCAAGCATCTGGGCGCCGACGTCAACCTCGCCTGGCCCACGGCCCGGATCGCGGTCATGGGCGCGGAGGGCGCCGTCGGCGTCCTGCACCGGCGGGAACTCGCCGCCGCCGCCGACCCGGACGCGCTGCGCGCCCGCCTCGTCGCCGCGTACGAGAGCACGTACGGCACCCCGTATCTCGCCGCCGAGCGCGGCTACGTCGACGCCGTGATCACCCCGCGCGACACCCGCCCGCAGATCTGCCGCGCCCTGCGCGCGCTGCGCGGCAAACGCGCCCCGATGCCGGAACGCCGGCACGGCAACATCCCCCTCTGACCCCCTTCCCACTCCCCTCTCTCCCCTCCCCGTCCTCCGCACCATGAGGAGCCGTCCCCGATGGACACCCCCCACCCCCCGCTCGCGCCCGTGCCCCGCAGCCTGCCGGAGTACGTGCGGCACTGGGCCGAGACCACCCCCGGCCGCCGGGCGCTCACCTTCGTCGACCACCCCTCACCGCACGCGCGGGGCGTCCACCGGACCCTGACCTGGAGCCGCCTTGACCTGCGGGTACGGGCGCTGGCCGGGCGGCTCGCCGAGACGGCCGAACCCGGCGAGCGGGTCGCGCTGCTGTGCCCGCAGGGCCCCGAGTACGTCACCGCGTTCCTCGCGGCACTGACCGCCGGGCTGGTCGCCGTACCGCTGTTCCCGCCCGGGCTGCCGGGGCACGGCAACCGGCTCTCGGCCGTGCTCGCCGACGCGCGGCCGGCGGCCGTCGTGACGACGAGCGGCGCCCTCGACGAGGTGCGGGAGTTCTGCGCGGGCAGCGGGGTGCCGGTGGTCGCCGCCGACCTCGTGCCCGACACCGCCGCCGACGACCTGCGGTGGGTCGCGCCGGACGACGACGCGGTCGCCTACCTCCAGTACACCTCCGGCTCGACCCGCACCCCGGCGGGCGTGCAGATCACGCACGCCAACGTCGTCGCCAACGCCCATCAGGCGCTGACCGCCTACGGTGCCGACGAGCGGCCGGTGACCTGCGTGGGCTGGCTGCCGCTCTACCACGACATGGGGCTCGTGCTGAGCGTCGCCGCCCCGGTCGTACGGGGGCTGCTGTCGGTGCTCATGGACCCGGCCGCGTTCATGCAGGAGCCCGCGCGCTGGCTGCGGCTGCTCGCCACCCACCCGCACGCGTTGAGCGCCGCGCCGAACTTCGCCTACGACCACTGTGTCTCGGCCGTCACCGGCGCGCAGCGGGCGGCCCTGCGGCTGCACGGGGTCGCCGCGCTGATCAACGGCAGCGAGCCGGTCCGCCCCGGCACGGCCGACGCCTTCCACGCCGCCTTCGCAGGCCAGGGACTCGCGGCGCACACGCACTGTCCGTCGTACGGGCTCGCCGAGGCCACCGTCTTCGTCAGCGCCGCCCGGCCCGGGCAGCCGCTGCGCCGGTTCGCGCTCGACCGTGACGCTTTGGCCGCCGGGAAGGCCCTGCCCGCGCGGCCCGACGACGCCGGGGCCGTGCTGCTGGCGGGCTGCGGTACGCCAGCCGGCCAGCAGCTCCGCATCGCCGATCCCGGGTCGTGTGCCGCCCTGTCCGAGGGGGAGGTCGGTGAGATCTGGGTGCGCGGCCCCAACGTCGGGCGCGGCTACTGGCAGCAGGAGGAGCCGACCCGACGCGTCTTCGACGCCACACTCGACAGCGCTGACGGCGGCTGGCTGCGCACCGGTGACCTGGGGACGGTCCTGGACGGCCAGTTGATCGTCACCGGCCGGCTGAAGGACCTCATCGTCGTCGACGGCCGCAACCACTATCCGCAGGACGTGGAGGCGACGGTCCAGGACGCGCACCCGGCGGTACGGCGCGGCCGGCTCGCCGCCTTCGCCGTGCCGGGCGAAGACGGCAAGGGCACGGGCGAGGGCCAAGGCGAGGGCGTGGGCGAGCGGGTGGCCGTCGTGGCGGAGCACATACGGACCGCGGACCTCGCCGAGATCGACGTACCGGACCTGGTGCGCGCGGTCCGGGCGGCCGTGTCCGCCCGGCACGGGCTGCGGCTCGCCGACGTCGTCCTCGTGCCCCCGGACGCGGTGCCCCGTACCTCCAGCGGCAAGGTGTCCCGGGCGCTGACCCGCGAGCGGTATCTGACGGGCGGCTACGCGGCGGGGAGCGCGCGGTGAACGCCGTCGACGAGGGCGCCCTGCGCCGGCTGATCGCCGAGCGGGTCGCCGGCTGGAACGGCACGCCCGGCGCGGACGTCCCGATGGACCGGCCGCTCGCGGAGCTCGGCATGTCCTCGCGGGACGCGCTGGTCCTGGCCGGGGAACTGTCCTCGGCCACCGGCCGTGAACTGCCCTCGACACTGCTGTGGGAGGCGGCCACCGGCGACGCCCTCGTCTCGCACCTGTGCGACAGCGACGCGGGGGCGCGGGCCGTTCCCCGGGCCGCGCCCCGACCGCCGGGTGAGCCCGTGCCGTACGGGGAGCCCGTCGCCGTCATCGGGGTCGGGTGCCGGCTGCCGGGGGGTGTGCACGGTCCGGGGGACTACTGGCGGCTGCTGAGCGAGGGCGTCGACGCGATCCGGCGGGTCCCGGAGGACCGGTGGCGGGACTTCACCGCCTTCCCGCCCGCCGAAGCGCCCCGGCACGGCGGCTACCTCGACGACATCGCCGGGTTCGACGCGGACTTCTTCCACATCACCCCGCGCGAGGCCGCCGTCATGGACCCGCAGCAGCGGATCCTGCTGGAGGTCGTGCACGAGACCCTCGACCACGCGGCCGTCCCCGCCGCCTCCCTCGCCGGCACCGCCACCGGCGTCTTCGTCGGCGTCTCCGCCCCCGAGTACGGGGCGCTGACCGGCGCGGACCCCGACGCCGTCGACCCCTGGGCGCCGGCCGGCGGGGCGTTGAGCGTGACGGCGGGGCGGCTGGCGTACGTGCTGGACACCCGGGGGCCGAGCATGGCCGTCGACACCGCCTGCTCGTCGTCGCTGGTCGCCGTGCACCACGCCTGTGTCAGCCTGCGCACGGGCGAGGTCGACACCGCGATCGCCGCCGGGGTCAACGTGCTGCTCTCCCCCGCCGTCACCGTCGCGTTCCGGCGGGCCGGCGCCCTCGCCCCGGACGGCCGGTGCAAGCCGTTCGCCGCGGCGGCCGACGGCATCGGGCGCGGCGAGGGCTGCGCGGCCGTGCTGCTGAAGCGGCTGTCCGACGCGGAGCGCGACGGCGACCGCGTCCTCGCCGTCATCCGGGCCACGGCCGTCAACTCCGACGGCCGCTCCAACGGCCTTCTGGCCCCCAACCCGGCAGCCCAGCAAGCCCTGTTGGCCACCGCCTACGCACGGGCCGGGCTCGACCCGGCGCACGTCGACCACGTCGAGGCGCACGGCACCGGCACCCCGCTCGGCGACCCGATCGAGGCGGGCGCTCTCGGCGCGGTGCTGGGCGCGGGCCGCGACCCCGACCAGCCGCTGCTGCTCGGCTCCGTCAAGGGCAACCTCGGCCATCTGGAGTCCGCCGCGGGTATCGCCGGGCTGGTGAAGACGGTGCTCGCGCTGCACCACGACCTCGTCCCGCCGTCCCTGCACTGCGCGGACGGCAGCGCGCTCGACGACGTACGGCTGCGGGTGGTGACCGAGGCGGAGCCGTGGCCCCGCTACGGCGGCACGGCCACCGCCGGGGTCTCCGGGTTCGGGTTCGGCGGCACCAACGCCCATGCGGTACTGGAGGAATGGCGCCAAGGCACGCCCCCGCCCCCGGCTCCGGCTCCCGATTCGACTCCGGCCGCCCGGCTCCATCTCCTCTCCGACGTCGACATCGCACGCGTCCGGGACACCGCGGCCCGGCTGGCCGAGTGGCTCCGGACGCCCGAGGGGAGTGCGGCGCACCCCGCCGACGTGGCGCGCACCCTCGCCGGACGGACCGGGCGCGGCCCGGTGCGGGCCGCCGTCGTCGCCCGCGACCGTCCCGAACTCGCCGACGCCCTGGCCGCGTTGGCACAGGGCCACCCGCACCCCCAGGTCGTCACCGACGACCGTCCGCTCGCCGGGCGCGGGCCGGTGTGGGTCTTCTCCGGGTACGGCAGCCAGTGGGCCGGCATGGGGCGCCGACTGCTGGCCGAGGAGCCCGTGTTCGCCGCCGCCGTGGAGAAGCTGGACGCCCAACTCGCCCCGGAATGCGGGCTGTCGCTGTACGACCACCTGGCGTCGGGGGCCGCCCTCGACCGGCTGGAGATCACCCAACCCGTCCTGTTCGGGACGCAGTTGGCGCTCGCCGAGCTGTGGCGTGCCCAGGGTCTCGAGCCCGCCGCCGTCATCGGCCACTCGGTGGGCGAGGTGGCCGCCGCGGTGTGCGCGGGCGCGCTGGACGTGTCGGACGCGGCCCGGGTCATCGCCGTGCGGGCCCGGCTGCTGAGCGGGCTGCGGGGCGGCGCGATGGCAGTCGTCGACCTCGAGGACGACGAACTCGACACCCTGGAAGGGGAGTTCCCCGGGGTGCATGTCGCCGTGCACTCCTCGCCCGGCCAGAAGGTCGTCACCGGGACGGAGGCGGCGGTGTCCCGGCTGGTGCACGGGCTGGAGCTGCGGGGCCGGGCCGCCCGCCTCATGCGGGTCGTCGGCGCCGGACACTCCCCCCAAGTCGACCCGCTACTCCCGGAGTTGACCAGTGCCCTGGCCGACGTCCGGGGCGGCCGGCCGGACGTCCCGGTGTACTCGACCGTCCTGGACGACCCGCGCGGCGACGGGGTGTTCGACGCCGCGCACTGGGCCGCGAACCTGCGCCGTCCCGTGCGCCTGGACCGGGCCGTCGCCGCCGCCGCGGCCGACGGCCACACCGTCTTCGTCGAGATCTCGCCCCATCCGGTCCTCACCCGGGCCGTCACCGACACCGCGCCCGGCGCGGTCGCACTCGGCACGCTGCGCCACGACGCCGACGACTCGGCGGCGTTCCGCACGCGGGTGGGAGCCCTGTACACGGCCGGCGGACACCTGCCGCCCCCGCCCGGCCAGGTCATCGACCTGCCCGCACCGCGCTGGCGGCACGTACGCCACTGGTGGACGGACCGGCGCCCGACAGCCGTACCCGTTCCGGCCGTTCACGTGCCGGAGGCACCGGACGAGGACCTCTCCCTCACCACCCGGCTGCGCCTCCACATCGCCGCCGTGACCGGCCATCCGGCGGCCCGCGTCACCCCCGCCACCGCCCTGACCGATCTCGGCCTGGACTCCCTGCTGGCCGTCCGCATCCGCACCGCCGTCGAGCAAGAGTTCGGGATCGAACTGCCCCTCCGCACCCTGCTGAGCGCCGGCACCGTCGAGAGCGCGGCCGAGTACCTCCAACGGGCGCTCCATGAGCGGGAGTTGAACTCCCCGCCGCCGGACTCCCCGCTACGGACCCTGCACGCCACCACCGGCGCACGGGCCCCGCTCTTCCTCCTGCACGCCGCCGGTGGCACGACCGGCGTCTACGGGGCGCTCGTCGACCGACTCGGGGGCGACCGGCCGGTGTTCGGGCTGGAGCGGATCGACGAGGCCCGTACGGTGACCGGGAAAGCGCGCCGCTACGCCGAGACGATCGCCGCCGTCCACCCCGACGGGCCCTGCCTGCTGGGCGGTTGGTCCTTCGGCGGCTTCGTCGCCCAGGAGACCGCACGGCAACTCGCCGCAGCCGGACGGGACGTGGAGCTGGTCGTGCTCCTGGACTCCGTACGTCCGCTCCCGCTGCCCGGCGTGAGCGCGGCCGACCGGATCCGCGCCCACTTCACGGGCTTCGCCCAGCACGTCGCCGACGCCTACGGGGTCCGGCTGGAGCTGCCCTACGACGAGCTCGTCGCGACGGCGGACGACGGCGAGCGGATCGACGCCGTGCTGCGGGCCCTGCGCGAGGCCGCCGACGTGCCCGCCGCCGCGCTGGAACACCAGCGCGCGTCCTACCTGGACCTCAGGATCGGCGAGGCCCATCGCCCGGGGACCTACGACGGGCGGGTGGTCCTGTACCGGGCCGCCGAGCCCGCGCCGCACACCGTGTCCGACCCCGCCTACCAGCGGGACGACGAGACGCTGGGCTGGGACGAGGTGTGCCCGCGCCTGACGGTCGTACCGGTCGCCGGACACCATCTGTCGCTGCTCGACCCGCCGCACGTCGACGAGATCGCCGCCCATCTGCGGCAGGCGCTCGCCGAGCACAGCCGCTGACCCGGACGACGAGGAGTCGCCATGTCCCACCCCACCAACGGAGTGTCCCGCCGCACCGCCGCCAAAGCCGCGACGGCCGTCGGCCTGACCGCGCTGTTAGGCGCCAGATCCGCAACGGCAGCCGAGGCCGCCGAGGCCGCCCCGTCCAAGGCCGCCACAGCCGATGCCGTCGCCCGGCTCGGGCCGCGCACGCTGGACGTCACCGTGTCGTCCCCGGCCCTCGGCCGCAGCGCCCCGGTACGGCTGATCCTGCCGTCGGGCTTCGACAGCGAGGCCGCGCGGACCTATCCCGTCCTGTATCTGCTGCACGGCGCCCACGACGACTACACCTCCTGGACCCGCGAGACGGACATCGAGGCCTTCACCGAGGGCCGGGAGCTGATCGTGGCGATCCCGGACGCGGGCCCCACCGGCATCCCCACCGCCTGGCGCGCCGGCCCCGACTACGAGACCTTCCAGGTCCAGGAGGTCCCGGCGCTGCTCGCCCGGCAGTACCGGGCCTCCGGTGTGCGGGCCGTCGCCGGAGTCTCCACCGGCGGCTACGGCGCGATGGCGCACGCGGCACGGCACCCGGGGACGTACGCCGCGGCCGCCTCCTACAGCGGCGTCCTGGACACCATGGCACCGGGCGTACCGCCGATCGTGGACGCCATCGTCGCCCGCGAGAACCTGCGGCCGCCGTCCCTCTGGGGCAACCCGGTGCTGAACCTCCTCACCTGGCGCGACTTCAACCCGCGCACCCGGGCCGCGGGGCTGCGCGGCACCGGCCTGTACGTCTCCAGCGGCAGCGGTGTCTCCGGCGGCGGCAGCGGCGGCAGCGGTGACTGGCTGCCCGGGGTGCTGGAGAGCGCCCTGTGGCCCTCCGCCCACGCGTTCACCGACACGCTCGCGCTGCTCCGCGTCCCCGTCACCACCCACTACTACGCGGGAGGAGGACACAACTGGACATACTGGAAGCAGGAGTTCACCGCGTCGTGGCCGATGCTCGCCCGTGCCCTGGGGGTCCCGGAGTGACGCCGACACCGTCGGGGCACGGCACACCGGGACACGGAACGTCGGGGCACGGAACGGAGCGCAGGGGACGTCCGTCAAACACGGGACTGTCCCCTCGCCCCACGGTCAACGGCCCACGGGTGAGCCGCTTCCGGATGAAAGCAGGGTCCGCCGTGGCCTCCCCCACCCCACACGGTCCACCGGAGGGCCCCGACGCCTCCCCGGTCCCGCCCGACCTGGCGAAGCTGCTGCGCGCCCAACTCGAGGCCGTCGCCGACGAGGTGGAGGCGGAGGTGCGCAGTCAGGTCCCGGAGTACGCGCGGCCGGCCGACGGGACGGAGCACAGGCAGCTCAGAGGCGGGGTCGTGCAGGCCCTCACCCTCTTCGTCGACCACATCGCCGACCCGCGCGGTCCGGGGGACGCGATCGCGGCGACGTACTACGAACTCGGCCGCAGCGCGGCCCTGGACGGCCGCAGCCTGGACACGTTGCAGTCCGCGCTGCGCGTCGGAGGGCTGCACGCCTGGCGGCTGCTGGGCCGTACGGCGGAGGAACTCGGGCTGGACTCCACGGTCGTGTCGGCTCTGGGCGAGCTGGCGTTCCGGACCGTCCACGAGGTGGCCGAAGCGGCGGCCGCCGGCTACGCGGAGGCCCGCCCGCACAGCGCGGACGAGCTGGAACGCCGCCGCAGACGGCTGCTCGACCTGCTGCTGGGCGAGGGCCCGGTGTCCCTGGACGCCGTGCAGGACCTGGCGCACGCCGCCCGGTGGCCGGTGCCCCGGCACGTCGCGGTCGTCGCCCTCGCGTCCGCCACGGAACAGCGGGACGAGGAACGGGAAGGGGCGCGGGAAGGAACACGGGAGGGGGAGCTGCCGCTCGGCGCGGGCGGGGCGCTGGTGGACATGGAGTCCCGGCCGCCCCGGATGCTGGTGCCCGACCCGGACGGCTCGGGCCATTTCGGCGGGCGGGCGTTCGCCGCCGCGCTGCGCGGGCGTCCGGCGGCGATCGGCCCGACGGTCCCGCTCGTCGAGGCCGCGCAGTCGCTGCACTGCGCCACCCGGGCGCTGGGGCTGATGGGCCGTGGCGTACTGCCCCGGCAGGGCGTGGTGCGCTGCGCCGACCATCTGTCGACCCTGCTGCTGCACGGCGACGAGCCGCTGCTCGCCCAGTTGGCGGCGCGGGCCCTCGCGCCGCTCGACACGGTGTCCGAGGGTCAGCGCCCCCGGCTCGCCGAGACGCTGCTGGCCTGGCTGCTCGCCGGCAGCAACGTGCCGGACGTCGCCACCCGGTTGCACGTCCACCCGCAGACGGTCCGTTATCGCCTGCGCCAGTTGGAGAAACTGTTCGGCGACGCGCTCCACGACCCTGGCGCCCGCCTGGACCTCATCCTGGCCCTGCGCGCCGAGGAACTCCGCTCACACAGGCAACAAAAAGCCGGGGATTTCTGAATTCTCGTCCATAACACTCGGTCAGAGAACGCGAATAAGTTCGGGATGTCCTTTCCCTCGGGCGCTGCACAGCGCACCACCCACAAAAGGGATCCCCATGCGTACTCGCTCATGCCTTGCCGCGCTCACCCTGCTCGGCGGGGCCGGACTGGCCACCGTCACCACCCCCACGGCATCGGCCGCCGCGCAATCCGCCGTCTGCTCGGACATCGATGTCGTGGCGGCCCGCGGCACCTTCGAACCGGGCGCACTCGGCCTGATCGTCGGCGACCCGGTCCACTCCGCGCTCCAGCGGAAACTGAGGGGCAAACGCCTTTCCAGTCACAAGGTGGACTATCCCGCGGACCTTTCCCTCACCTCCGCCGCACAGGGCAACGCGGATCTGGTGAACCACGTCAAAAGACAGGCGTCCGCCTGTCCGAACCAGCGTTTCGTCCTCGTCGGCTATTCGCAGGGCGCGAACGTCGTCGACAATTCCATCGGCATCAGCAGCGCCGGGGCGGTGGTCGGCAGCCCCATCGTCGCCACCATCCCCGCCGCCCTGGAACCGAGGGTCGCCGCGGTGCTGCTGTTCGGCAACCCGATCCGGGCCCTCGGCAAGAGCGTCACCGGCGTCTACCAGAGCCGCACGATCGACTTCTGCGCCCAGGGCGACCCGATCTGCCAGAACGGCGGCGGCGACGCGCCGGCCCACCTCGGCTACACCGTGAACGCCGAAGCGGCGGCCGTCTTCGCCGCAGCCAGGATCTGAGCCGCGACTCAAGCGTGGCGGGGCCCGGGAGGAGCTCGATCTCCTCCCGGGCCCTTCTTCCGCACGGGTACTGCTACCGGGGGTCCCGTGCGAACTCGGTGAGGGCACTCGACACGGGCTCGGGCCGGCCGTTGTTCTGCACCGGCGCGGCGGTCAGCACGTCGAGGTGCTGGTAGCCGTCGGCGACCACCGGGTGCAGGTCGGCCGGGATGCGCCCGGCGAGCAGTCCGTCGCCCGCGAGGACGGTGAGCGTCGGGTGGGCGGTGAGCCCCTCCGGGTGCGCGACGAGCCGCTTCACCTGCGGTGACGTGGCCAGTTCGAGGTCGGTGACGAGCTTCGTCGGGAAGTACTGCTCGGTGAAGTCCAACGGCTGCTGGGCAAGACTGCGGGCCAGCTCCTGAAGGTCGGTGACCTCCTTGTCGGCACCCGTGAAGGGCGTACCGTCGGCCGACCGGTACCCCGGGTCGTCGGGGTCGCCGACCCGGTCGTAGTCGCGCCAGGTGTACAGCGGCCCGTGCGGCCGGTCCGGGATGGCCTTGTACGCGACGCCGGACAGTCCCGGCTGCTGGTCGCCGCCGTTGGCGACGGGGAAGCTCTTGTCGGCGACCGGCCCGCCGTCGAAGAAGCCGACGCTGCTCTGCAGGAACGCCAGCGGTACGGAGTTGTCGTCCAGCAGCGCTCCCAGCACCGCCGCGTTGGTGAGCCGGAAGTCCTTCACGGCGGGCGAGCCGGTGAGGAAGGCGGCGGTGTCCTTGGAGAACAGGAACCGGTTGGTGGCCTCGATGTTGAGGTCGGCGGGCAGATAGGACGGCAGGTCGGCCTCGGCCCCCGGATCCTGTACGGCGCCCAGCCCCGCGATGGCCAGCAGCGTCATCGTCGCGGGGTTCAGCAGCACCGGCGCGGACAGCGAACGCGGCAGCACACCACTGTCGAGCCCGGCCTGTACGACGCCGTAACCGAGGCCTGTGTCGGGCAGGTTGGTGTCGTCCGGGATGCTGCCGCTGAGGTCGGCGAGCGATGTGGAGACGGTGGTGTCGAGGGCGAAGTAGCCTGCGCACTGGCGGTAGCCGGCGTCGGCGGTGGTGGCGCGGTTCCCGTCGAAGTCGGCGGTCGCGAAGTACCCGGTGACGACCCCGCCGAGCGAGTGCCCGCCGCACAGCACCTTGCGCTCCCGCAGCCCCTGGTCGGGGAGTTCGGCGACGAGCAGGTCGTACTGGTCGCGGACGGTCTGCTCGATGCCGAGCCTCGCCAGCCATCCCAGCCGGTCGTTGCCGACGAACCCGGCGAAGGCCCGCCCGCCGACCGGCTTGCCGCGGTAGTAGTAGTCGACGGCCGTGTGCTGGTCGCCGGAGTCGATGCCGGCGTGGTCCTCCAGGCAGTTGGAGCGCCGGTCCAGGGCCCAGAACTCGATGTGCCGGCCCTGCGCGGCGGCCCGTGCCACGGTGTTGCGGGCGACGCTGTCGAACGCCCCGGCGCCCTCCAGGATGCCCGGCTGGGCGACGAGTATCCGGTCGGCGTCGGCCGCCGCCACCGGGCCGTCGACGGAGCGGTAGCGCAGGTACGACAGCCAGTCGCACGCCGCCGGACGCGCTCCGAAGGAGACCGGCAACGGCGCCTTCACCCGCACCACCGACTCGGTCACCCCGACGACCGGACTCGTCGACGCCACCGGCGTCTCGGTCCTCCCCGCACTCGCGGTCCGCCCCGAACTCCCGGTCTCCCCCTGGGCGTTCGGGGCGGCCGCGGTGAGGGTGCCGGTGATCAGCAGCACCGCCAGCGCGGCACCGCGCAGTGCTTTCGCGGTTGTTCCTCTGCTGCGACTCGTGTTCATAGCCGGACCGTAGGACCGTCGAGCCCACGTGATCGGGCAGTGCTCACAAGTACGCAGCCCCGGCCGACGCTTTTGTCAGCCCCGGACGAACGGGTTCCGGCCCCGGACGACAACGAGCCCCCGCACGCCGGATCGCGTACAGGGGCTCGCCGGTGTGCTGTGGACCGACGACCGGAAGACTACGACTAGAAGACGCTGACTCCGTAGGCGCTCAGGGCCTCCGCCACCGGCTGGAAGAACGTCGTGCCGCCGGAGGTGCAGTCACCGCTGCCACCGGAGGTCAGCCCGTAGGCGATACCGCTGGTCGAGTACAGCGGGCCGCCCGAGTCACCGCCCTCGGCGCAGACGTTGGTCTGGATCATGCCGTAGACGATGTCACCGCTGCCGTAGTTGACGGTCGCGTTCAGCGCGGTCACGCGCCCGCTGTGGATGCCGGTGGTCGAGCCGTCACGGTAGACCGTGGTGCCGACGCTGGGCGTGCCCGAGCTGGTGATGTCCGTGTTGCCCGCGGTACCGGACTTGGTGACCGAGGTGTTGGTGTACCGGACCAGCGCGTAGTCGTTGGTCGGGAAGCTGTAGCTGACGTTCGTGCCCAGCGTGGTCGACTGCCCGGAGTTGGAGTACCAGGTCGACGCGACCTCGCCACAGTGGCCGGCGGTGAGGAAGTAGTAGGTGCTGCCGCTGACCACGTTGAAGCCGAGCGAGCAGCGGTAGCCGCCGCCGTAGATGGCGTCGCCGCCGGCGATCAGCTTGTTGAACCTGCCGGGCGTGTGCTTGATCGTGAGCGCGCCGGCGTTGCTGCCCGCCTGCTCCTTGATCTGCGCGATCTCCGTGTCGGACACGGTGCTGTCGACCGTGACGACAAGACGCCCGCTCTTGCTGTCGACGGCCCAGGCGGTGCCCGGGACGTCCGCCGCGAGCACCGCGGCGCTCGCGCTCTTGAGCTGCGCGGTACTGAAGGTGGCGGTGTCGTCGGCCGCGCTCGCGTGGGGGGTCGCGATGGCGGCGGCGGCCACGAGTCCGGTGACGACGGCGGTCAGCCGGGTCCGTCTCGAGATGCCACGCGTGGGGGTGGTGGGGGTGGTGCGCTTGATCCTCACGTTTCGTTCCCTCCCAGGGGAAGTCGGGGGCCCGTCGTGTGGGGTCGGGGCCGGTGAGGCGCAGCCAGGACCGACGTTCGCCCGAAATTCCGGACACGCCGTGGCCCTGACAAGCGCTGAGGGGGAGTATTCGGCCGAACGGACGGTCGGCGCAAGGGCGCCTTTCGGCCGTCAGACCGTGAACGAACCGCGCGACTTGAGCCCGCCCACGACCCTCGTGCACTCCTCTCGCCCCAGCTCAGACCAGGCTCCGCCTCTCTGCCTCGACCACCACGTCACAGGTGTTCCCCGGCGACGGGAAGAGACAGCGCGAAGAGAGGCGTCGTGCATCCGTCCGCGGCGGGTGCGCCGGGGCGCGGAACACCGCCTGTCCGGAAGCCGACCGTCCGGACAGTCCGCCCGCCACCGTTCGAGCGAGCGCGCAACAGTTCCCTCGAATGCCGTACGGACACGCCACACGCCTGGAGCAACGAGGACGGAACGGGCGGCGACGCCGGACCGGGGCGGCGGGGTGCCGGGGGAGGTCATGCCGCTCCCCCCGCGTACCGTTCGGCGGGCCGGCCCAGCCCCAGGTGTTCGCGGAGTGTGCTGCCGGGATAGAAGGTGCGGAACAGGCCACGGTGTTGCAGCAGCGCGACCGTGCCGTTGACCAGGCGTTCCAGGTCGCGGCGGGGTTCGACGGGGGTGAGGTGGAAGCCGTCGGCGGCCCCGCCCCGGTGCCAGGCGGCGATCAGGTCGGCGAGGTCGACCGGCCCGCCGCGGTAGAGCGGGCCTCGCACGGTCTGCCGGGGGCCGCCTCCGCCGTGGCCGGGTACGGCGGCGCACTCACCGTCGCCGAGGTCGATCAGCAGACTCACCAGAACCCGCAGGGAGTCGGGGTCGCGCCCGCACCCGGCCGCGTCGGACCGCAACCGGTCACGGACGGCACGGGCCTGCGCCAGGCTCGTCGCCCGGACGAGGGCCACGTCGGCGTACCGGGCGGCGGCCAGAGCGGCTCCCTCGGCAGCGCCGACGACCCGCACCGGGTGCCCCTGCGGAGATCCGGCCTGGGCACCGCCCTCCCGACCGCCCGACAACTGCCCCGCCACATCGGCGACTTCACCGGTCTCCCCCTCCTGCCACACCGCCCCCGCACCGTCGGAGACGTCGATCCGCCAGCCGGCCCGGCCCCGGCTGACCCGGTCGAGGCCGGCGATCGCGGCCGGCACGCGGACGGGCTCGGCGCGGGTGACGGTGAGCAGGGGCACCAGCCCGACCCGGTGCGTGACCGACGCCACCCGCGCGAGCACGGCAGCCGCACCGGCCCGTCTCTCCGTCCCTGACCGGGCGAGGGTGTCGTCCAGCGTGACGAAGTCGAGCCCGCCGCGCTCCGCGAGCCGCGCCGCCTCGACGTAGGCACCGGCGTCAGCGTCGGCACCGGAGTCGTGCACCCCTGGCTGGTCGACGGCGGCGGCCAGATGCAGCAGGCCCCGGCCGGGCGATGAGGTCATGGGAGAACCCTTTCTGTGACGCTTCGAAGTGGAGGGGATTCACCCGACGGCGTCGGTGCCCAGGTCCCGCAGGAACACCAGGGCGGCCCGCGCGGTGGCGTCGTTCTGCCGGAACGCGGGCCCGCCCGTGCGCGGCCGGGTGAAAGCGCCCGGCGTACGCGCGTCGGTGTGCGGCCCGAGCGCGAAGCGCCGTGGGTGCGGGCGGCCGGCCCGGTCCAGGACCCGCCCGTCGGCGCGGTCCACCCGCAGCAGCCCGTCCGGGGTCTCGCCCGCGCCGTCGGCGTGCAGTTCACGCACCAGCGGGTCGAGGGCGCGCCGCACCGTCGGCGCGGGCAGCCGGGCCTCCACCAGCGCCCGCGCCTCGACGAAGAACCCCGGCACGGTCGCACTCGACGCCCGGAACACACCGTCCTCGGCGCGTACGGCCATGTCCGCGCCGACGAACTTCACCACCCCCGCCCGCGACAGCGCGAGCAACTGCCGCAGCCGGGGCCCGGGCGGCCCGGAGGCCAGGTAGCTGAAGAACCCGTGCCACCACGACCCGATGCCTCCGAGCCGGATCAACTGCCCGTAGACGGACAGCAGTCCGAGAAACACGGCCAAGTCCGAACTGTGGTCGGCATCGTGACGGCGACTCAGATCATCCTCGACGTACCCGCGCAGGCCCTCCTGGAACTCCTCGAAGGACTGGTACGTCACCCCGGTCAACGGCCGGTCGAGCGCGCCCAGTTGGAGCCAGTCGCGGGGGTCGGGCACGGCGGACGCGACCAGCGCCTCCCGCTCGACTCCCCCGGACGCGGCCGCGTACTTCTCCTCGAAGTCGGTCCAGGCCATCGCGGTCCGCTCGGCGTGCGCGGTGAACAGCCGGTGGTAGTGGGCGAAGCCCAACTCCTTCTCCACCAGCGGCCACACGTCCCGCCGGAAGTCGACGCCGCCGGGCCGCGCGAGCAGCCCGTCGATCTCGGCGGGCCCCAGGAACCGGGGCAGCGGCGGCCGTTCCCCCGTCCAGTCGTAGCCGATCTTCGCGTGGTACGGCACTCCGCGCCGCGAACCGACGTACAGCACCGGCTCCCGCCCCGAGGCCAGGTAGGTGCCGTCCCCGTCGTAGCGTCCGCCGCGCCCCTCGGTGAGCAGCACCGTCAGGTCGACGAAGGCGAGCCCGAAGCCGCGCACCAGGACGGGTTCGCCCGGCCGCAGCGCGGACAGGTCGCTGTCGGCGGTGAAGTCCGGCGGGAGATGCACGAGGCCGTGCTCCCGCGCGTGCGCCGCCAACGCACGTTGCTCGTCGTCGAGTTCGGCGTCGAGGTGGCCGAGGGCGAGGACGACGAGGTCGGCGGGCAGGGGCCGGGCGCGGCCCTCCAGCCACACCTGCTGACGTCCCTCGCGGGAGCCGCTCACCCGCAGCGCGCGGCATGGGTGGTGCCGGACGGCGATGGACGGGGGCAGGGCGGCGACGGCCTGTTCGTGCACCCAGCGCAGGTAGGAGCCCTGGAACTGCCGGTCGGCGAAGGTACGCCCGGCGAGGCCGGCCCACTCGTGCAGCGTGGGGCCGGGTCGCACGGGTCCGTCCATCCGCACCGTGTCGTCGGTGAACATGGTGACGTCCTCGGCGTGCGAGTTCATCCACAGCAGCGGCGACTGGGCCGCCCGCCAGATGCGCCCGGCGCCCGGCGGATACGGGTCGACGAGATGGATGTCGAGGCCCGAACCGGCGTACAGCTCGGGCGCGTTGGCGGCGATCCGCTCGATGAGACCGGTCCCGCGCGGCCCGGCTCCGACGATCACGAGAGACCGTCTCGTCGGGTGGACTGCCGGGGCGGCCGGGGCAGGGGGCTCGGAAGGCATGCGAAGACTCCGTGACACGGGTGGGTGCCTTGCACACGGTTCGCACGGTTTCGCACGGCGGGAGATCACGGCCGAGCCCCTCAGCAGGGCCGTGCAGCGAGAGTACGCGGGGGTTTCCCCGCACTGTCAAGGCTGTCCGGACTGTGAGCTGTCCGGACTGTGGGCCGTCGGTCTCACATCGGTTGACGGGTATCCGAAGACCTGTTCCACTGGGCGCATGTATGCGCAGCAGTGGCTGGTCACCCGCTCCCACATCGACTTCGGTCGTGTGTGGTCCTGTTCCTGTTGAGCTGACCCACTGCGCGCCCGCGTTCCGGGCGCCTTTTCGCGTTCTCCCTCACCAGTTCCGCCTTCACACCCGCACGTTCACGCACCCCCTCCCCTCGCACCCACCCCCATCCCCGTCCCCAGCGTCATCCCTCAGCCCGGTGCCACCGCCGCCCGACGCCCGGGCACGGCGCGCGCCCCGACCACCCGGTCCATCAGGGCACCCAGCACATCGCGCACCGAGCCCCGTTCCCGCGCGTCGCACTCCAGCACCGGCACGTCGGCGCTGAGCCCCAAAGCCTCCCGGACTTCGTCCAGTTCGACCCGCTCGGCCCCGTCGAAGCGGTTCACGGCGAGGACGAACGGCGCGTCCTGGGACTCGAAGTAGTCGACGGCGGGGAAACTGTCCTCGATGCGCCGGGTGTCCGCGAGGACCACGGTGCCCAGCGCGCCCTCCACCAGGTCGTCCCACAGGAACGAGAAGCGGTCCTGGCCGGGCGTCCCGAACAGGTACAGCGCGATGGACCGGTCGAACGAGATCCGCCCGAAGTCGAGCGCGACGGTGGTCGCCGTCTTGGACTCGACGCCCTCCAGCGAGTCGATCCCCACCGACACCTGGGTGATCGCCGCCTCCGTGTCGAGCCCCTCGATCTCGGAGACGGCCCCGATGAACGTGCTCTTGCCGACCCCGAGCCCCCCGCTCACCACGATCTTCACGGCAAGCGGCACGATGTTGTCAGAGCGACCGGGCATGATCCGTGTCCTTTCGCACATCCGCGTCCTCTCCGGGAGATACGTCCCCGGGCGGCCCACCGCTCACCACGCCGACGCCCGCCACGGACGATGAGCGCCTACACACGGCACGTGATGAGCCCGTACGCACGGCATATGACGGCGCGTCAGCACGAGCAGTCACAGGCGCAGCACTCACAGCACTCACACGCTTCACAGCAGCCGCAGTCACAGTCGCAGCCGTCGCGGCACCATCCCTCACGCTTCTTCCTCGACCACGGCCCCTCGAACTCGTCGGCGCAACACACCTGGCAGGTGCAGCACAGCCCGAGCGCGACCGCACACCCGGCCAGAAAGCCCCGCTTGCCGGGCACGTTCGGACCCCCGGGCCCCTGAGGCTCATGGGGCCCCTGGGGTCCCTGAGGTCCCTGAGGTCCCTGGGTGACGTACGGCCCGGTGGGTGGCGGCCCGAAGGCTCCCTGCGGCCCGGGGGCGTGCGCGTGGCCACACGAGGACGTGCCGAACGCCCGGTCCACCGACCGCTCCAGTTCGTGGGCGAGCAGCAGATGTGCCAGCCTGCCGTCCTCGAACTCGATGTCGCGCAGGGCGAGCCGGATGCCGAGCAGGGCGTCGTCGGCGATGCGCCGGGCCTCGGTGAGCGGGGTGGCCGTGGCCGTCAGCGGGTTCCAGGCACCGGCCGCCGCGTCCGCCGCCCGGTCCTCGACCGCGTCCAGCAGATGCGCGAGCCGTCCGAAGAGGCGGCCGGCCTCGGCGAGCGGCACGACGTTGCCGGGCCGGCCCGCCAGGACCGCGGTGTGCGCGAACGCGGCGGCGGTGGCGGTCTCGGTCGGCTCGGTGACGGTTCGCAGCGAGGTGCCGGGACCGGCGAGCGCCTCGACGCCGGTCTGCCGCTCCACGGCGTCGACGAGGACGGCGGTGTCGAACCCGACGGCGGCCCCGCCGCGTTCCCCGGCCCGCCCCCAGCGCGCGGCGACCCTGCGCGCGGCGACGGCGACCGGCCGCCGCGCCAGCAGCCCGTCCCGGTCGGCGACGTGGTCGCGTACCTTGGCCGAGGCGAGCACCAGTGAGACGGCGGCGGCGAGCCGCGCGCCCTCGCCCTGCGCGACGGACGCGGTGCGCATCCCGCGCAGCGGGCACGGTCCGGCCGTGCGCCGCCACCCGTCGGCCGCGGTCCGCTCGGCCTGAGCCTCCGTCAGAACCGATATGAGCAGCCCGTCGTAGTTGGTGACGACCCGCGCGAACTGCCCGTGGTCGCCGCGCAGCGCGAGACAGAGCCCGCACAAGTGCGCCATCCACTGGGTCTTGAGACCCGCACCGAGCCGATGACCGCACGGCCTGACGATTCCGAACACGACAACCCCCGTCGTCCTTGGGACATTGAGCTGCCGCATGTTATCGACCGATTGTCAGGCCGGAAGGAGGCCGTAAGGAGGTGTTCGGTTCACCCGGACGCACCGTACGTCACCCATCCGCCACAAAGAATCATATTTCACTCACAGTCAGCAGCCGTACGCTGCACGACCCTTGGGGGGCGCGGGCTCTCGACGTATTCGCTGTGCACCAGTACCGTCACAAACCCCCCGCGCGGCGTCTATCCACTTGGCGCGACCTCCGCATCATGGACGACCATGGGGAATGCGGATAGCAGAAAGACCGCTGTGACCGCTGTGAGAGGAGGCGTCCATGGGATCGGTGCGCAAGGCGAGTGCCTGGCTTGGCCTCGTCGACGACAACGATGACGAGCGTTACTACGACGACGACTATTCCGAGGGGACCGACTCCGGGGACGCCTGGGTCACCGACCCTCGGGTAAAGGTGGCCACGGACACGGCCGAGGAGAAGGGCCGCCGGATCGGCACCGTCACCCCGGACAGTTTCCGGGACGCACGGGCGATCGGTGAGCTGTTCCGCGAGGGCGTGCCGGTCATCATGAACCTCACCGCCATGGAGGCGGGCGACGCCAAGCGCGTCGTCGACTTCGCGGCCGGGCTGATCTTCGGCCTGCGGGGTTCGATCGAGCGGGTGTCGACGCGGGTGTTCCTGCTGACCCCCGCCAACACGGAGATCGTGAACGGAGACCCGTCCGCGCATCGGGCGGACGGTTTCTTCAACCAGAGCTGAGGCAGGGCCGCTCACCGGCCCTGCCTCGGCCCTGGGCCGGGTCAGCGGAAGGCGTCGAGTCCGGTGAGCGCCTTGCCCAGCACGAGCTGATGCATCTCGACCGTGCCCTCGTAGGTGAGGACCGACTCGAGATTGGTCGCGTGCCGCATGACGGGGTATTCGAGCGAGATCCCGTTCGCCCCGAGGATGGTGCGGGCGGTCCGGCAGATCTCGATCGCCTCCCGTACGTTGTTGAGCTTGCCGAAGCTGACCTGCTCGGGGCGCAGGCGGCCGGCGTCCATCCGCCGCCCCAGATGATGGGCGAGCAGAATGCCCTTGTGCAGTTCGACCGCCATGTCGGCGAGCTTGGCCTGAGTGAGCTGGAATCCGCCGATGGGCCGCCCGAACTGCTCCCGGGTCTTCGCGTACTCGACCGCGGTCTCGAAACACGAGCGGGCCGCGCCCATCGCTCCCCAGACGATCCCGTAGCGCGCGTGGGACAGACAACTCAGCGGCCCGCGCAGCCCGGTGACCTCCGGCAGCACGGCGTCGGCGGGCAACCGCACGCCGTCGAGGACGAGTTCGCTGGTCACGCTGGCCCGCAGGGACCATTTGTGCTTGATCTCGGGGGCGTTGAACCCGGCGGTGTCGGTGGGCACGACGAAGCCGCGGATGCCGCCCTCCGTCTGCGCCCACACGACGGCGACGCCGGCGACGGACCCGTTGGTGATCCACATCTTGCGGCCGTCGAGCACCCAGTCCGAGCCGTCCCGCTTGGCGTACGTCCGCATGCCGGCGGGGTCGGAGCCGTGGTCGGGTTCGGTGAGCCCGAAGCACCCGATGACCTCACCGGCGGCCATCCGCGGCAGCCAGGCCTGCTTCTGCTCCTCGCTGCCGAAGCGGTGAATGGCGTACATGGCAAGGGAGCCCTGCACGGAGACGAGGGAGCGGATGCCGGAGTCGGCGGCCTCCAGCTCGAGACAGGCCAGCCCGTACTGCACGGCGCTCGCGCCCGCGCATCCGTACCCGTCGAGCGACATCCCGAGCGCCCCGATCCCCCCGAGCTCCCGCGCAAGCTCCCGGATGACCGGCAACTCCCCGCTCTCGTACCACTCGCCGACATACGGCAACACCCGGTCCGCCGCCCACCGCCGCACGGTATCCCGGACCGCAAGATCCTCCGGCTCCAGCAGATCGTCGATCCCCAGCGGATCAACGGGATCGAAGGCCGGCAACTTCGAGGACGCGGACATAAAAAGATCCTCCGACAGAAACCAAAAACTAGCACCGTTAGTCAAATATCCCACCCGACGTTACGACCCACCAACGCCAACGTCCAGTACACCCGAACCACGCCCAGCACACGCCACCCCCACCAGCCCACCACCTGCCAGGCCCACGCCGACCCTGCCACGCCAGACCCACGCCAGCCCCGCCGGGCCCACACCCCACACACCCAGCCCGGCACACGCCGAGTGCACACCCACGCCACCAGACCCACACGGGCCCACGACGCCAGGCCCGCACCCACCAGACCGGGCCTGCGCCCCACACCCCCAGTCCCACACGCCCAACACACCAGCCCACGCCGACCCGCCACGCCACGCCAGGTCCGTGCCTGCCACGCCAGGCACGCCTCATACCCCCAGTCCGACACACGCCCAACACACACCTCACCCCCCCTTCACTCCCCTTCGGCCCCGCAGGCCGCAGGCCGCGAGCCGCGAGCCGCGAGCCGCGAGCCGCGAGCCGCGAGCCGCGAACGGTGGCGCGCCGCCGCGGGCAACGCTCACCTCTCGTCCAACAGTCACGGGTGGTGCGTGGGTGGGAGATTTACACCGAGACGCGGGACTCTGTGACTTCCCTGGGCCCCGGGACCGGCACCTCCACGGACGCGGCCTCACCCTGCATCGCCCTCGGCAACCGCACCGCCATCACCGCCCCCAGCAACAACAACCCCGCACTCACCAGCAACGTCACATGCAATCCGTGCACAAAGGAATCCCGCGCCGCCCGACGCAGGGCACCCCCCGCCGGCCCCCCGAGCCGCCCGGCAACCTCGTAAGCCTCGCCCAGCGAATGCCCCGCCGCGGCCGACGCCGACGCCGGCACCCCCGGCACCGACGCGAGCCCAGGCACGTACGCCGCGTTCATCACGCTGCCCAGCAACGCGATCCCGATCCCCGCCCCCAACTGGTACGACGTCTCCCCGATCGCCGCCGCCCCACCCGCCTGCTCCGGCGGAGCCTCACTCAGCATCGACTCGTACGCCGCGAACAACGTCGTCTCCAGCCCGAAGCCCAGCAGCACGAACCCGAACAGCAACAGCCCGGCGTTGTCCGACCCGCCCATCGCGGTGAGCGTCAGCACCGCGACCGCGGTCAGCACGAACCCCCCGCACACCATCCGCCGCGGCCCGAACCGCCGCAGCAGCCGCGCCCCCGCCAGCCCCGCCGCCATCGCGGCGATCGTCAGCGGCAGCAGTCGTAGCCCCGTCTCCAGGGGAGAAAGACCCAGCACCAACTGCAAGTACTGCGCCGCGATCAGCTCCAGGCCGACCAGCGCCAGCATCGCCAGCACGATGCACCCCACCGACGTACTGAACGCCGGCCGCCCGAACATCCGCAGGTCCACCAGAGGATGCACGCGCCGCCGCTGACGTCGTACGAACAACACGATCAGCACCGCGCCCACCAGCAGCGGCACCATCGTGAACGGCCCCAGCTCGCCGCCGCCCAGCCGCTTCACGCCCAGCACGACGGCGAACAGTCCCGCCGCCGCCGTCAGCGCGCCGACCACGTCCCACGGGCCGTCCCCCGCGCCGCGCGACTCGGGCAGCAGCAGCCGCCCCACCGGCAGGCTGACCAGCATCAGCGGGATGTTGACGAGGAAGACCGAGCCCCACCAGAAGTGTTCGAGCAGGAAGCCGCCCAGCAGCGGACCCACCGCCGCGCCGACCGCGGCCACCGCGCTCCAGATGCCTATCGCCAGCGCCCGTTCACGCCGGTCCGGGAACACCTGCCGCAGGATCGACAGCGTCGCCGGCATGATCATCGCGCCGCCCACGCCCAGCAGCGCCCGCGCCACGATCAACGTCTGCGCGCTCCCGGCGAACGCCGCCAACGCGGAGGCGACGCCGAACAGCGCGTACCCGAGCAGCAGGATCCGGCGGCGGCCCACCTTGTCGCCGAGCGTGCCGAACAGGATCAGCAGCGAGGCGCAGACCAGCGGATACGTGTCCACGATCCACAGCAGCTCGATCGCGCCGGGCCGCAGGTCCTCGGTGACGGCGGGCACCGCCACATGCAGCACGGTCGCGTCGACGGCGACCAGGAGCAGGCTGACGCACAGCACCACCAGGACGACCCACCGGTTGGCACCGGCCCCGGCCGCCCGACGGCGCAACCCGAGAACGGCGGCCGTGGTCGTCCAGGACATGTACGTACCTCCCAGGTGATCCCTCGGTCCGGCGGGCTCACGGGGTGGGGACTCCCCGCGACTCGGCCGGAGAGGAGCGGTGGTCTCCGGCCCGCGCAAACGAACACGAGTGGAACGCAGCGTACGCGAGTTCGCGCCTGGGCCACGTGGCGGACCTCTCACACCCCACGGGCAACCCATGTGGCGTACACCACTGCCCAGACACACTCCAGACGCACCCCAGACACTCCCCCGGCACTCCACGCACCGCTCTTCACACGCGCCCCCGCACGCGCCCCACACGCTCCGTCGGTCCCCGCCGATAATCGAGCCTGTGACCGATCTTGAGACACGCGCGACGCCCCCCGGCTCCGCGACCCTGCGCCGGGCGGCCCCCGCCCTTCTGGGGTACGCGGCCGTGCGCGCCCTGGGCCTGCTGGCCCTCGCCCTGTGGAGCGCCGCCCGCGACAAGAACGCGTTCACCCTGCTCACCGCCCGCTGGGACGCCCTCTGGTACACGCGGGTCGCCGAGCTGGGATACGGCTACGAGGTACGGCTGCCGAACGGCGACATCCACTCCAACCTCGCCTTCTTCCCCCTGCTCCCCTGGCTGGAACGGCTCCTGCACGCGGCGACCCCGCTGTCGTACGCCGACGCCGGCTTCGTCGTGTCCCTGCTCGCCTCGCTCGCCGCGGCCTGGGGGATCTTCGCGGTCGCCGATCACGTCTACGGGCGCCGGGCCGGGGTGTGCGCGGTGCTGGTGTGGGCCGTCCTGCCCGTCGGGATCGTCCAGTCGATGGCGTACAGCGAGTCGCTGTTCACCGCGCTGGCCGCCTGGTCGCTGTACGCCGTGCTCACCGACCGCTGGGTGACCGCGGGAACCCTCGCGTCGTTGTCCGGCCTGACCCGCCCGGTGGGACTCGCCGTCGTCGCGGCGGTATGGGCGGCCGCCATGACGCCCTCCCTCCGCGACGGGAACTCCTCCGCGACGTCCACACCCGGCGCACCCTCCCACCGGCGCGCCCTCGGCATGCTCCTCGCCCCCCTCGGCGCGGCCGGCTACGTCCTGTGGGTCGGCCACCGCACCGGCCACGGTCCGCTCGGCTACCTCGACGTCCAGGCGGGCTGGCGCAACGGCTTCGACGGCGGGTACGCCTTCGCCCGCTTCGTCGCCGCCAAGTTCACGTCCTTCCCGTCGGCCCTCGCCGGCCTCGGACTCGTCGTCGGCGTCGCCCTGCTGCTGTGGCTGTACGTCACCTGCGTACGGCAGCGTCAGCCGCTCCCGCTGCTCGTGTACGGGGGTGTCGTCCTCGCGCTGGCCCTGTGCGCGTCGAGCTACTTCGGCTCCAAGCCGCGCCTGCTGCTGCCCGCGTTCCCGCTGCTGCTGCCCGCCGCTCTGGCCCTGGCCCGGCTGCGGACGTCCAGGGCGGCGCTGCTGCTGGGGTGTGTCGCGGTGGCCTCGGCCGGGTACGGCGCGTGGTGGCTGAACGGCTCCGGTCCTCCGTAAGAGGACTCCTGCTTTTCAGTGAAACCTTTCATAAGTTCCCTAAAACTATCCCCTGGAATGATCAAAGGAATTGAAGGAAACGGCGTTCGACGAATAATGATTCCAGAGGGATAAACACCGTTCTGAGAGCAATCCCACATCACATCGTCATCACAAAGCGGCGGAATCGGCCGGGTCCTGAGCTCACTCGCTGTAACGTCGTTTAGGTGCGTACCGAACAAAACCTCACCCGTCTGGACCGGGTGTTCGCGAGGCTCGACCGTGAGCCGGAACGACCGGCCCACATCGATGTGCCGAAGATGAGCAGGCACCGGGTCGCCCTGCTCGCCCTGACCCTGGCCTTCTACCTGGCGATCGTGTGGCTCGTGGTGATCACCTCGTGGCTCGTGCGCTTCGACTGGCAGGTCATGTTCTTCCGGCCGTACCAGCAGTGGCCCGAGATCCACGCGTTCCTCGACTACTACGTGGTGCTGGGCCAGCGTGGCCCGACCGCCGTGATGGTCGCCGCCTGGCTCGGCTGGCGCTCCTGGCGGCAGCACACCCTGCGCCCGATGCTCACCCTGGGCGCGTCGCTGCTGCTGCTGAACATCACCGTCGGCGCGGCGAAGCTCGGCATGGGCCGGCTCGGCCCGCACTACGCGACGACCATCGGTTCGAACGAGATGGGCCTGGGCGGCGATATATTTCCCAGCGGCCACACCGCCAACGCCGTCGTGACCTGGGGAATCCTGGCGTATCTGGCCTCCACGCCGAGGGCTCGCCGCTGGCTGTCCGCGGTGTCCGCGGTGGTCTCGCTCGGCGTCGGCCTCACCACCGTCTACCTCGGTACGCACTGGCTGAGCGACGTGGTGCTCGGCTGGGCGGCTGGTCTGCTGGTCCTGCTTGCGCTGCCCTGGTGCGAGCCGCTGATCGCCCGCGCCGAGGTCTCGATCTTCGCCCTCCGCGACCGCCGGCGCGAGCGCCGCTCCGCCACGGCCCCTGTCCCGGTTCCGGCGGCCCCCACTCCCGCCCCCGCTCCGGTCGCCGTACCCGTGTCGCTCAAGCCGCGCGCGATGGTCCAGGAGGAAGCTCCGGCCGCCCATGAGCCGGTCGCTCCGGCCCGTGCGCCGCGCGCGCCGGTGTATCTGGCCCCCGGCCCGCACACGACCCGCTCGGAGCGCACGCCGGTCACCCCGGTCGGCAGCCGCCGCCCACCGCACGCCGACCGCCTCCCGCGCACGGCACCGACCCCGGCCCCGGCCCGCCCCCTGACCGGCGGCTGACCTGCACGAACCCTGCCCCACAACGGCGGGACCCCGGTACGCACAACCCGGTCCCGCACCCGAAAGGCCCCGGCCCCTGGAGCAATGAATTCCAGGAACCGGGGCCTTCGCCGTACCCGAGTACCTCTAGCAGCCGTAGCGCCTGTAGCGCCTACGGGGATTGCCTGTCAGCCCTTCCAGGCGCGGGCCACATGTCCGTCCCGTACCTCGAAATTCAGCCGCCCGAAGCGGTACTCCATGGTGATGATCGTGCCGGGCGCCAACGCGCGCACCGTCGACCATCCCCGTTCACGCGCGAGCCGCTCGGCCCGTGCGGCCTCGAGGCCGACGTACCCGTCCGGACTGTCCTGGGGCTCCGCTGGCGGAGTGGGATTCGGTGCCATACGGCCACGCTAGGCCGCGAGCCGCGCTCTCGGAACCCCGGCCCCCGGACCGGTGCCGCGGATCACTCCGGTCACACTTCTGTCACAGGATCACGACACGCGTTTCGTCGAACTCCATCACACGTACGAGCGGTTTCGTACGCCTTACGCGCGTATTCGAACGCAATTCCCGCGTGTCGTCCGATGGCCTCGAATAACCGGCCGAAAAGCGCCCGGAGAACCTCCCCCGACCCTCGCCGCATTCCGAATCCACGCAAGATCGCGCGACCTGACGGACCATAGGAAATGCACGGCTCCCCCACACGTCCTCCGTACGCCCCCGGCACAACCGCGGCGGCCCCACCCGGTCGCCGCACCGGATGGGGCCGCCTCGTCCCGCGGGGGGGAAACGGTCAGAGCATGAGGCGCTGGCCGGGCACGATCAGGTCGGGGTCGCCGCCGACGACGGCCTTGTTCGCGGCGTACACCCGCTGCCAGGTGAGCCCGTGCCGGTCCGCGATGGTGCTGAGGGTGTCGCCCTGCCGGACGGTGTAGTCACCATGCGACGTACCGCGGGACGTACCGCGCGAGGTCTCGCTCGTCGAGCGCTCCGACGACTGCGACGACTCCGACGCCTCCGTCCCCTTCGAGGAACTCGACCTGGAAGAACCCGACTTCGACGAGCCGGAGTAGGACTTCGAGGAGCTCGACTCGGTGGAACCCGACGTACCGGAGGACGAACTGCCCGTCCCGCTCGACCCGTTCGTCGGTGCGCTGCCGTACGCTCCGGCGCGCGCCGAGCAGGTCGGCCACGCGCCCCACCCCTGCGCGTTCTGCACCTTGGCGGCGATGGAGATCTGCTGTGCCTTGCTGGCCTTGTCGGCGGTGGACGCGTAGGCGGTGCCGCCGTATGCGCGCCAGGTGCCGGCGGAGAACTGCAGTCCGCCGTAGTACCCGTTGCCGGTGTTGATGGACCAGTTGCCGCCGCTCTCGCACTGGGCGATGCGGTCCCACACCCCGCCGTCGGCCGCCGCGGCGTTGCCGGTCGCGGAGAGCAGTCCGAGGGGGGCGAGGAGTATCGCCCCGGCGAGGACCGCCGCCCTGCGTGACGACGTGCGGGTGTGGATATCGGCACATTCGGACATGTGGATCCCTCTCTACGGACCCGGGCTTCCCCCTGGCCGGAGCGCTTCGGCCGCGCAAGCACGCGGTCGTGGCGCTCCGCCCCGTCCACCGGCGGTCGTACTGCGCGTCCTCCGGACTCTGTGTCCGGACTCCGCGCGGCCGGCGGACGTACCCGAGCGGTGCAAGCTGCACACGGCGGAGCAATCTAGGGACCCTGACGACCCGTTATCAACCAACTACCTGTTCTCCCAGGCCAGTTACTGGTTACCGTTGGTAGCGGCGAATTCCGGCCACCTACTTCATCCGCCCATTTCGCGTTTTGTCGACCAGCCACTCGAACAAACTGTGAGTCAGTTCACCGGACCAAGTTCCGTAATCTCCCTGTTACTTGACATGGAGTGTCCGATTCCGCACGCAGCGTGATCACGTGCGCAGGATGGTTCGATTACGTCGGCCGTGCAGCGTGACTCCCGCCACAGCTCGCCCGTTGTCTTCTTCATGAGCCGGGGACCCACCCGGACCACGAGCCGGAGCCCACCCCGGCCTCGCCCAAGCACCGCATCCGAGGGAGTCACCCGTGCCGCGCATGCTCGACGTCAGCGACGAGGTACGCGCCGAGATCGGCGACGAAGAAGCCGACCGGCTGCTCGCCGGAGACAACGCCCCGGGCAGTTACGACTGCACGTCCTGCCGCACCCCGGGCGACTCCGAGAACGAACGCACCAGCACCGTCCTGTTCATCGGCGACGAGACCGCCGTCCTCGCCTTCGCCCACTCCACCTGCCTGCCCTCGCAGGTCGTCCAGGTCACCGAGGAGCAACTCCAGGGCGCGGTCCGCTCCATCAGCGGCGACACCGTCGACCTGGACCCCGCCAAGGTCATCCCCGAGCAGGCCGTGCTCGGCGTGACCAGCGGACTCGTCCTGATCGCCGGAGAGTTGCACCCGGCCCTGGTCGTCGAGCCGACCGCGCCCATCGTGCGGCCCGGCACCACCGGCGCCGGCGACGACTTCCTGCCCCTCCTCATCGAGCAGGGCTTCATGCCGCTGAGCCAGCTCACCGAGGTCCCGCCGGTGCAGCACGGCTGGTCCGTACTGCTCGCGATGGGCCAACTACACGCCGTACTGCAGCCGTCGGCCAACGGCGGGCAGCCGGTCGCCTGGTGGCAGGCGCATCAGCCGTTGCAGGTGACGGAGGGCTGGCGGGCCGCCGCCAACAAGCACCAGCAGGTCCTGATGTTCGCGGCGCCGGTGGGCTCGATCGGCCGCCAGCCCCGGGAGGACCTGCTGCGGGACGCGCTCGACAAGTCCGCGGCGAACGGGCAGTTGGTGGGCGCGGCACTGCCGCTCGCCGGCACCTGAGTCCACGCACGGCGCGGGGCCGCACGCAGGTGCGGCCCCGCGCCCCTGCGCGCGCGCCGCACAACCGCATCCCTTCCCGTACCGCGTCGTTTGGACATACGTGCACACCTACGACGTTCCCCGCCGCCCGTCCTACCAGTCGATCCCGTCCGCGCGACCGGCCCAGGACTCCCAGGGCGGCCCATCGGCCACGCCGATCTACGACGCGCTCTACTCCGAGTACGTCAAGACGTTCCGCTCGCTGCCGGGCGACCGCAGCGGCGAGGACGACCTGGGGTTCACCGCCTTCGGGAACATCCCGCACAGCACGGGCTCGTGCGCGCCGCCCCGCCCGGGATCGTTCAGCAGCTCCTACAGCGCCTACAGCGCGGGCGCGCAGAGCGCGCGGCACGGGATCGGGCAGCAGTCCCAGTGGCAGCGGGTCGGGCAGCTCGGCCAGCCGCACCCGCCCACCGCGATGCACCACATCCCGGCGGCACTCCCCGCGGCGCTCCCGCCGGCGCCCCGCAGGACCTTCTGATCATGGTTGAGGGCGGCACCCGTCACGGGTGCCGCCCTCAACCATGTGACCGCTCGTTCCGCTTCTGCTGCTACTTCTTCTTGTTGGCGCCGCGCTTCTCGCGCACCCGCACCGAGATGTGGATCGGGGTCCCGTCGAAGCCGAACTCCTCGCGCAGCCGGCGCTCGATGAAGCGCCGGTAGCCCGCCTCGATGAACCCGGAGGCGAACAGCACGAAGCGCGGGGGCTTGGTGCCGGCCTGGGTGCCGAAGAGGATGCGGGGCTGCTTGCCGCCGCGGACCGGGTGCGGGTGGGCCGCCACCAGCTCGCCGAGGAAGGCGTTGAGGCGGCCCGTGGGGACGCGGGTCTCCCAGCCGGCGAGGGCGGTCTCGATGCCCGGAACCAGCTTCTCCATGTGCCGGCCGGTGCGCGCCGAGACGTTCACCCGGGGCGCCCACGCGACCTGGGCGAGCTCGGTCTCGATCTCGCGCTCCAGGTAGTAGCGGCGCTCCTCGTCGAGGGTGTCCCACTTGTTGAAGGCGAGGACGATCGCACGGCCCGCGTCGACGGCCATGGTGACGATCCGCTGGTCCTGGACCGAGATGGACTCGGAGGCGTCGATCAGGATGACCGCCACCTCGGCCTTCTCGACGGCGGCCGCGGTGCGCAGCGAGGCGTAGTAGTCGGCGCCCTGCTGGAGGTGGACGCGCTTGCGGATGCCCGCCGTGTCGACGAACTTCCAGGTGATGCCGCCGAGTTCGATCAGCTCGTCGACCGGGTCACGGGTGGTGCCCGCCATCTCGTTGACGACGACGCGCTCCTCGCCCGCCACCTTGTTCAGCAGCGAGGACTTGCCGACGTTCGGGCGGCCGATGAGCGCGACACGGCGCGGACCGCCGACGGCGGTGCCGAAGGTCTGCTCGGGCGCCTCGGGCAGCGCCTCCAGGACGGCGTCCAGCATGTCGCCGGTGCCGCGGCCGTGCAGCGCGGAGATCGGGTGCGGCTCGCCCAGGCCCAGGGACCACAGGTAGGACGCGTCGGCCTCGCCGCTCTGGCCGTCGACCTTGTTGGCGGCGAGCACGACGGGCTTGCCGGCCTTGCGCAGCAGCCGGACGACCGCCTCGTCGGTGTCGGTGGCGCCGACCTTGGCGTCCACGACGAAGACGACGGCGTCGGCCGCCTCGATCGCGTACTCGGCCTGCGCGGCCACGGAGGCGTCGATGCCGAGGACGTCCTGCTCCCAGCCGCCGGTGTCGACGACCTTGAAGCGGCGGCCCGCCCACTCGGCCTCGTAGGTGACACGGTCGCGGGTGACGCCGGGCTTGTCCTCGACGACCGCCTCGCGCCGCCCGATGATCCGGTTGACGAGCGTCGACTTGCCGACGTTCGGGCGGCCGATGATGGCGAGGACCGGCAGCGGCCCGTGCCCGGCGGCCTCGATCGCCCCCTCGACGTCCTCGATGTCGAAGCCCTCGACGGCGGCGAGCTCCATGAACTCCGCGTACTCGGCGTCGCCGAGCGCCCCGTGATCGTGCTCGAAGCCGTCCGAGCCGTCGGGCTGGGTGTGGTCGTTCATGAAGTGCGTCCCTCGTCGTTCATTCGTGGTGATCGGTGGAGCACCCGATCCGTCCGGGTTGATCCACTACTCGGTTATTCGGTTTACCGGTTTTACTCGGTCAAGTCGGTCAAGTCGGTTTTCAGTGTCGCTCAGCGCCCGGTGAGGCGCCTGGCGTTTTCCAGGTGGGCGGCCAGATGCTTCTGGATGCGTTCGGTCGCCTCGTCCAGTGCCTTGCGGGTACGGCGTCCGCTGCCGTCGCCCGCCTCGAACGGGTCGCCGAAGACGACATCGACGCGGGAGCGCAGCGGCGGCAGCGCCTTTATCAACCGTCCGCGCTTCTCGGAACTTCCCAGCACGGCGACGGGCACGATCGGCGCCCCGCTGCGGACGGCGAAGTAGGCGAGCCCGGCGCGCAGGGCGGCGAAGTCGCCCTCGCCCCGGCTGCCCTCCGGGAAGATGCCCAGGACCCCGCCGTTCTCCAGCACGCCCAGCGCGCGGGTGATGGCCGTGCGGTCGGCGGTGCCCCGGTCGACCTCGATCTGGCCGACGCGGGTCATGAACCGGCCGAGCGGGCCGATGAACGCTTCCTTCTTGACCAGGAAGTGCGAGGCCCGGGGCGCGACGCCGATGACCATCGGGCCGTCGACGTTGTGGGAGTGGTTGACGGCGAAGATCACCGGGCCGCTCGCGGGCACCTTCCAGGCGCCCAGCACGCGTGGCCGCCACAGCCCGTACATCAGGCCGACGCCGATCCGCCGCCCGACCTCGGCGCCCCGCTCGGAGGGCACGGACGCAAGGCTCACCGCACGGCCCGCTTCTCCTCGACGAGGGTGACGACGCACTCGATGACCTGGGTCAGCGTCAGCTCGGTGGTGTCCACCTCGACGGCGTCGTCCGCCTTGGCGAGCGGTGAGGTCTTGCGGGAGGAGTCGGCCGCGTCCCGCTTGATCAGCGCCTCGCGGGTGCTGTGCACGTCGGCGCCCTTCAGCTCACCGCTGCGGCGGGCGGCGCGGGCCTCCGGCGAGGCGGTGAGGAAGATCTTCAGATCGGCGTCGGGCAGCACGGTCGTACCGATGTCGCGCCCCTCGACGACGATGCCCCGCTCGGCGGAGGCCGCCAGCGCGCGCTGCAGCTCGGTGATCCGGGCCCGCACCTCCGGTACGGCGCTCACGGCGCTGACCTTGGAGGTGACGTCCTGGGTGCGGATCGGGCCGGCCACGTCGAAGCCGTCGACCTCGATGGTCGGCGCGGCCGGGTCGGTGCCGGACAGGATCTCCGGCTTGCCGGCGACGGCGGCGATCGCCGAGGGGTCCTCGACGTCGATCCCGTTGCTCACCATCCACCACGTGATCGCCCGGTACTGGGCACCGGTGTCCAGGTAGCTCAGCCCGAGCTGGGCGGCCACGGCCTTGGACGTGCTCGACTTGCCCGTGCCGGAGGGGCCGTCGATGGCGACGATCACGGGCTGGGTGGCGCCGTTTTCCACGGGGGGACACCTTCCTGGTGCGAGGCGGTGGATGCACGGGACACGATCGTGCCCCGCACAAGGTTACCGGGCACCAGTCACCCTTCCGGCCGAGGTGCGCATCAACCAGCCCGTCCGGCGCTTGAGGACGAGGCCCCTTAAGGGCCGAAGCGGGGGCCTGGGGGCGGCAGCCCCCAGCGACGCCCACACCAACACCGGGTGCCTACTGCCGGATACTCCACCCTCGCTCACGCAACGCCGAAGAAAGAACCACCGCGGACTTCGGCTCGACCCACAACTGCACCAGCCCCGCCTGCTGCCCCGTCGCATGCTCGATGCGGACGTCCTCGATGTTGACCCCCGCCTGCCCCGCGTCCGCGAAGATCCGGGCCAACTGCCCCGGCTGGTCGTCGATCAGCACGGCGACCACCTCGTACACCCGCGGCGCGGCCCCGTGCTTGCCGGGCACCCGCACCTGGCCCGCGTTGCCGCGGCGCAGGACGTCCTGGATGCCGCCGACGCCCTCGTCGCGCTTGGCGTCGTCGGAGGACTGCAGGGCGCGCAGCGCCTGCACCGTCTCCGCCAGGTCGGCGGCGACGTCGGTGAGCAGGTCGGCGACCGGCCCGGGGTTCGCGGACAGGATGTCGATCCACATCGCGGGCTCGGAGGCGGCGATCCGGGTGACGTCCCGGATGCCCTGCCCGCACAGCCGTACGGCGGCCTCCTCGGCGTGCTCCAGGCGCGCGGCGACCATGCTGGACACCAGGTGGGGCATGTGGGAGACGAGCGCCACCGCGCGGTCGTGGGCGTCGGCGTCCATGACCACCGGGACGGCCCGGCAGTGCGAGACCAGCTCCAGGGCGAGGTTCAGCACCTCGGTGTCGGTGTCCCGGGTCGGCGTGAGGACCCAGGGTCGCCCTTCGAACAGATCACCGGTCGCGGCCAGCGGCCCGGACTTCTCCCGCCCCGACATGGGGTGCGTGCCGATGTACGCCGACAGGTCGAGGCCGAGCGCCTCCAGCTCTCGGCGCGGCCCGCCCTTGACGCTGGCCACGTCGAGGTAGCCGCGGGCCGCCCCCCGGCGCATCGCGTCGGCGAGCACCCCGGCCACGTGGGCGGGCGGGGCGGCGACGATCGCGAGGTCGACCGGGCCCTCGGGCGCCTCGTCGGTGCCGGCGCCGAGCGCGGCGGCCGTCCGGGCCTGCCCGGGGTCGTGGTCGGCGAGGTGGACGACGACGCCCCGCTGGGCGAGGGCCAGCGCGGCGGACGTGCCGATCAGCCCGGTTCCGATGACGAGCGCGGTCCTCACTGGGCGATGTCCTTGCGCAGGGCGGCGGCGGTGCCGAGGTAGACGTGGCTGATCTCGGCGCGCGGCCGGTCGGACTCGACGTGCGCCAGGATGCGGACGACGCGCGGCATGGCGCCCTCGATGTCGAGTTCCTGGGCGCAGATCAACGGCACGTCGACGATGCCCAGCTTGCGCGCGGCGGCCGCCGGGAAGTCGCTGTGCAGGTCGGGCGTGGCCGTGAACCAGATGCTGATCAGGTCGTCGGCGCTGAGGGAGTTCCGTTCCAGGACGGCGGTGAGCAGGGCCCCGACCTGCTCGTCCATGTGCCCGGCCTCGTCCCGCTCCAGTTGGACGGCTCCCCGGACCGCTCGTACCGCCACGGCGCTGCTCCTCGCTGATCTGGTGATGCAGGTGATGCATGTGCTGCGATGCAATGACGCATCAAGCGTAGTCAGCCCGCGGCGGTCCGGTGCGCGCCGCCCGCGTGCCGAGACGGAGTGCGCCCGTACGCCCTTTACGGCGGGTGCGGCCTGCGCTCTCATGGCACTCTGACGGCAGGACACCCGCATCGGGGAAGGCCCGGCATGAAGCGTCCAGGACCCCTGCTCACCCTTCTGGCGGGACTGGTGCTCGGCCTGTTCCTGCTGACGCTCAACGTGACGACGGGGACGAAGACCGTCTCGTCCACCCAGCAGGAGAAGCAGCAGGAGAAGTCACCGAGCCCGACCACCACCTCCCCCGCACCCACGTCCACCCCCTCCCGCACCCCGGCCACGGCCACGGACGCCGACTACGCCGGTCGTACCGCCGACGACGCGGCGGCGATCGCCGTCTCCGTCCGTGACGGCAGGGCGATCGCGTACTTCTGCGACGGCCACACCCGGGAGTCCTGGCTCAAGGGCGACGTGCGCGGCGACGGCACGCTGAAGCTCACCGGGAAGAACGGCGCGAAGCTGGACGGCACGCTGCGGGACGGCAAGCGGATCGACGGCACGGTCGACGTCGGCGGCGGCCACCACGCGTTCACCGCGGACCGGGCGACGAAGCCGTCCGGGCTGTGGCGGGCGACGGCCACCGTGCGCTCCGCGAAGATCGACGCCGGCTGGATCGTCCTGAAGGACGGCACCCAGGTCGGCATCGTCACCCGCGACGGCGAGCCCTCCCCCGCACCCCGCATCGACCCGGCCACCGGCGCGGTGACGGTCGACGGACAGCAGCTCACCGCCCGCCCCGCAACCCCCTGACCCCCTGACCCCCTTCGAGCAGGGAGCTGTCATGACCGTGGACCCGAACGCCGCCACCCAGGGTTTCCCCGCCCCCGAGCCCGCGCGGCGCGGCCCGCACCCCGCCCGCTACCTGGTCCCGGCGCTCGTCGCCGCCGCGGTCGCCGTCGCCCTCGGCGCGTACGGCAAGGTCCACGACCCGGCCGGGACGGCGTTCAACCTGGCCGGCTTCAGCAGTACGGGCGCGGTGAAGTCGTGGCTGGCGACGGCCGCGATCTTCTTCGCCCTGGTCCAGGTCGTCTCGGCGCTGATGCTCTACGGGAAGCTGCCGGGCCCCGCCTGGTCGGGCACGCTGCACCGCTGGTCGGGCCGCGCGGCGTTTCTGATCGCCGTCCCGGTTGCGGTGCACTGCCTGTACGCGCTTGGCTATCAGACATATGAAACGCGTGTTTTGTGGCACTCCGTCCTGGGTTGCTTCTTCTTCGGCGCCTTCAGTGCCAAGATGCTGCTGCTCCGCTCGGAGCGACTCCCCGGCTGGCTGCTGCCGATCGTCGGCGGACTCGTCTTCGCCACGCTCACGATCATCTGGCTGACCTCGGCCTTCTGGTTCTTCCGCACTTTCGGAGTGACGACATGACTCTCCCCGCGACACGGCGCACGGTTCTCCTGGCGACGGGCGGCGCGGCAGCGGCGCTCACGGCGGCCTGCAGCAACTACGGCGACAACAACTCGTCGTCCTCGTCCTCGTCCGAGAAGTCGGCCGCGGCCGGCCAGGAGCTGGCGAAGACGACCGACATCCCCTTGGGCGGAGGCAAGATCTTCGGGGCCGAGAAGGTCGTCGTCACCCAGCCGACCAAGGACGACTTCAAGGCGTTCTCGGCGATCTGCACGCACCTGGGCTGCACGGTCGGCAGCGTCGCCGACGGCACCATCGACTGCCCCTGCCACGGCAGCAAGTACCACATCGCCGACGGCTCGGTGGCCCACGGCCCGGCGCCCAAGCCGCTGCCCGCGAAGCAGATCACCGTCGAGGGCAGCACGATCAAACTGACCTGAGCCGCCCCCGTCACCGATGTGCCGACCCCGACGGATCAGCGGCTCACTGGTCCCAGAGCGCCCCGAGCGTCACCAGTTCCCCCTGGTACTCGATCCGGTCGGCCCACGCGGTCGGCCAGGCGTCCGCCCCGGCGTACGCGCCCGCGAACGCGCCCGCCAGACAGGCGATGGAGTCGGAGTCCCCCGACGAGCAGGCGGCCCGGCGCAGCACGGTCACCGGTTCGTCGGGGAAGAGCAGGAAGCACAGCAGGCCGGAGGCCATGGCCTCCTCGGCGATCCACCCCGCCCCCGTCGCCAGGCACGGGTCGGTCTCGGGCGACGGGTCGCGCAGCGCCTCCTCGAGCCGGTCCAGCACGCCCAGGCAGTCGTCCCAGCCGCGCGCCATGAAGTGCTCCGGGTCGGGGTCCTGGCTGCCGGTCCACAGGTCGCCGAGCCAGCGGTGGTGGTAGTGGGTGCGGTTGTCGAGGGCGTACGTGCGCAGCAGCCCGACCAGCGCGGCCGGGTCGGCGCCCTGGGTGAGCAGCCGTACGGCGTGGGCGGTGAGGTCGGAGGCGGCGAGCGCGGTGGGGTGGCCGTGGGTGAGGGCGGACTGGAGCTGGGCGGCCCCGGCGCGCTGCTCGTCGCTGAGCCCGGGGGCGAGGCCCAGCGGCGCGACGCGCATGTTGGCGCCGCAGCCCTTGGAGCCGATCTGGCTGGCGTCCTGCCACCGGCGTTTGTCGTCCTCGAGGAGGTCGCAGGCGGTCAGGCAGGTCTGGCCCGGGGCCCGGTTGTTGTCGGGCGAGCGGTTCCAGTCGACGAACTCCTTGCGCAGCGGCTGCGCCATGCCCTCGGGGGTGAGCAGCCCCCGGTCCATGGCGGTGCGCATGGCCCGCCCCACCGCGAGGGTCATCTGCGTGTCGTCGGAGACGAAGGCGCGCGTGGGCAGTTCCATCTCGCGCCACGGCCCGCACTTGGCGAGGATCGACGGGACGTCGTTGAACTCGGTCGGAAACCCGAGCGCGTCCCCCAGCGCGAGCCCCAGCAGGGAGCCGGTGGCGCGCTTGCGGACGGCGGTGGTCGAGGTGGTCATGCGGGGCGTCCTTCCGGGGGCGGTCGCAGCAGGGGCGGGTGGAGTGTGGTGGCGGTGCCCGCGCGGTAGAGGGCGGCGGGTTTGCCGCGGCCGCCGGTCAGCCGGGCGGCGCCGGGCACGGGTTCGACGAAGCCGGGGGTGGCGAGCACCTTGCGCCGGAAGTTGGGGCGGTCGAGCGCGGTCCCCCACACCGACTCGTAGACCTGCTGGAGCTCCCCGAGGGTGAACTCCGGCGGGCAGAACGCGGTCGCGAGGCCGGTGCGCTCGAACTTGGCGCCGACCCGGTCGTGGGCGTCGGCCAGGATCCGGTCGTGGTCGAAGGCGAGCGGCTCGACCCCGTCGTACGGCAGCCAGCGCGCCTGCGCCACGTCGCCGCCGCCGGTCGGCTCGGGGGCGTCGGGCAGCAGGGCGGCGAAGGCGACGGACACGACCCGCATCCGGGGGTCGCGGTCGGGCTCGCTGTAGGTGCGCAACTGCTCCAGGTGGAGCCCGGAGACGTCCTTCAGGCCGGTCTCCTCGGCGAGTTCGCGCCGGGCGGCCGTCTCCGCGGACTCGTCCGGCAGGACGAAGCCCCCGGGCAGCGCCCAGTGTCCGGCGTACGGCTCGTGGCCGCGCTCGATGAGCAGCACGTGCAGGGCGCCCGCGCGCAGCGTGAGGACGGCGAGGTCGACGGTGACGGCGAAGGGCTCGTAGGCATGCTTGTCGTAGGCGTCGTTGCCGTGGCCCCACATGACGAACACCCCCTCTTTATAGTCATCACGACTATAAAAAGGGGGTGCGTCGCGCACAAGCCCTCGGATCCTCAGGAATCCCTAAAGATCAGGAATCCCGCATCCCTAGAGGTCGACTTCCTGCATCAGCATGCCGACCTCGGTGTTGGACAGGCGGCGCAGCCAGCCCGACTTCTGGTCGCCCAGGGTGATCGGGCCGAAGGAGACGCGCACCAGCTTGTCGACCGGGAAGCCGGCCTCGGCCAGCATCCGGCGCACGATGTGCTTGCGGCCCTCGTGCAGGGTGACCTCGACCAGGTAGTTCTTGCCGGTCTGCTCGACGACCCGGAAGTGGTCCGCCTTCGCGTACCCGTCCTCCAACTGGATGCCGTCCTTGAGCTGCTTGCCCAGGTCGCGCGGGATCGGGCCCACGATGTGCGCGAGGTAGACCTTCTTCACGCCGTACTTGGGGTGGGTCAGCCGGTGCGCCAGCTCGCCGTGGTTGGTGAGCAGGATGACGCCCTCGGTCTCGGTGTCGAGCCGGCCCACGTGGAACAGCCGCGTCTCACGGTTGGTCACGTAGTCGCCGAGGCACTGCCGGCCCTCGTTGTCCTCCATCGTGGAGACGACACCGGCCGGCTTGTTCAGCGAGAAGAACTGGTACGACTGGGTCGCGACGGTCAGACCGTCGACCTTGACCTCGTCCGTCTCCGGGTCGACGCGCTTGCCCTGCTCGAGCACGATCTCGCCGTTGACCTCGACCCGCGCCTGCTCGATCAGCTCCTCGCAGGACCGCCGGGAGCCGTAGCCCGCGCGCGCGAGGATCTTCTGCAGCCGCTCGCCCTCCTGCTCCGCGCCCGGGAAGGTCCTGGGCAGCTTGACGTCCTTCTTGCCCGCGTACCGCTCGCGGTTGCGCTCCTCGGCCCGCGCCTCGTACTCACGGGAGGTCGCCGGAACCGAACGGCCGCGGCCGGTGCCCTGGCTCTGCTTGGGCCCGCCCTTGGCGCCGCCGCGCGCGGAAGCGCCGCGCCCGGACTTGGGGCCCTCGTGGTTCCCGCCCGGCCCTACGTCGTAGCGGCGCTCCTCGGGACGGGGCTTGCCGGCGCGCTTCGGCCTGTCGTCGCGGTCGCGCCCGCCCCCGCCCGTCGGCTGGGAGCCGCTCCCACGGGAGTTGCCGCCGGCACCGGTCCCGCGGGAGTTGCCGCCACCGCCGGTCCCGCGGGGGCCAGCGCCCCCACCGGTTCCCCGGGGCTTGCCGCGCCCGCTGTTCCTGCCACTGCCGCTACCACTGCCACTGCTTCGCATCAAAGTTCCGTCGTCGTCGTGTCGTCTGCATCTGCGTCCGGTGCGTCCGGATCGAACGACGGGACCCCTTCCAGCGTCTCGGCCTCGATCGCCTCCGCCTCGGGGAGAAAGGGCGCGAGCTCCGGGAGCTCGTCCAGGCCGCGCAGGCCCATCCGCTCCAGAAAGTAGTTCGTCGTCCTGTACAGGATCGCACCTGTTTCGGGTTCCGCGCCCGCCTCCTCGACCAGACCCCGCTGGAGCAGCGTGCGCATGACACCGTCACAGTTGACTCCGCGCACCACGGAGACCCTGCTGCGGCTGACCGGCTGGCGGTACGCGACGACCGCCAGGGTCTCCAGCGCCGCCTGGGTGAGCCGGGCCTGCTGCCCGTCCAGGACGAAGCCCTCGACGGCCGCCGCGTACTCGGGCCGCGTGTAGAACCGCCAGCCGCCCGCGACGAGCCTGAGCTCGAAGCCGCGCCCCTGCGCGGTGTACTCGTCGGCCAGCTCGCGCAGCGCGCCGGCGACCTGCCGGCGGGGCCGCTGGAGGATCTTCGCGAGGTGCTCCTCGGTCGCGGGCTCGTCGACGACCATCAGGACGGCCTCCAGCGCCGGCTTGAGATCGAGCCCGGCGACGCTCTCCTCACTCACACCACGCACGCCACTCACGTGTTCTTCTCCTCTCCGGACTTCCCGGGCTGCTCGGGCTCCTCGGGCGGCTCGGGCGGCCGGTCGAACTCGTCCGTGACCGTCGGCTGCGCGTCCCCGTCCCCGCCGGTCCAGCGCACCAGCAGCTCCCCGAGCGCGGTCTCCTGGTCGAGCGCGACGGCCTTCTCCCGGTACAGCTCCAGCAGCGCCAGGAACCTGGCGACGACGGTGAGGGTGTCGTCGGTGTCCTGGACGAGCACCCGGAAGCTCGCCTCCCCCAGCTCCCGCAGCCGCGCGACGACGATCCCGGCCTGCTCCCGCACGCTCACCAGCGGCGCGTGGATGTGGTCGACGTACACCTGCGGCGCGGCCCGGGGCTGCATCGCCTTGACCGCGAGCCTCGCGAAGCCTTCCGCGCCGATGCTGATGACCACCTCGGGCAGCAGCTCGGCGTGGTGCGGTTCGAGGCCGACGGTACGGGGGTAGCGGCGGGCCTCGCGCTCCAGCCGGTGCGTGAAGACGTCGGCGACCTGCTTGTAGGCCCGGTACTGGAGGAGCCGGGCGAACAGCAGGTCCCGGGCCTCCAGCAGCGCGAGGTCGGCCTCGTCCTCGATCTCGGCGGCGGGCAGCAGCCGGGCCGCCTTCAGATCGAGCAGCGTGGCGGCCACGACCAGGAACTCGGTCGTCTGGTCGAGGTCCCAGTCCGGGCCCATCGCCCGGATGTGCGCCATGAACTCGTCGGTGACCTTCGACAGCGCGACCTCGGTGACGTCCAGCTTGTGCTTGGAGATGAGCTGGAGCAGCAGATCGAAAGGGCCCTCGAAGTTGGCGAGCCGCACCTTGAAGACACCGTCGGGGACGTCCTCAGGGACACTCGCAGGGATGTCCCCGGGGATGTTCTCAGGGACGTCCTCCAGGGTTTCCCCGGCGGGTTCCGGAGGCGGCGGATCGGGTGCCGCCCCCGGCCCCCGCCCCAGCGCGCGCCGGCGTCCGGCTGCCGTGCCGGGGCCGGGGACCGGGGCGGGGCCGGGGGCTGGGACGTCGTTCGAGGTCATGGCCCCCGCAGGCTACCGCTAGCGCCCGCGCAGTCGTCGTACGAGGATGCTCGCCTCGCCGCGGCTCTCCAGGTCGGCGAGGACCACGGCGACCGCCTCGCGGACGATGCGCCCCCGGTCCACCGCCAGCCCGTGCTCGCCACGGAGCACCAGCCGGGCGTGCTCCAGGTCCATGAGCTCCTCGGCGGAGACATAGACAGTGATCTTCTCGTCGTGCCGCTCCCGGCCGCTGGGCCGACGGGACGGGGCCCGGCCGCGCTTGCGCGACGGGGCCTCGCCCGAGCCGTCCGCGGCAGAACCTTCCTGCACGCCCTGACGGCGCTCCGGGCGCTCCCCGACGGCGCCCCTGGTGCGGGACTCCCCGGCGGCGGTCTGACCCGCCTCGGCCGCCGCGTGCTCGGCGCCCTCGCCGTCGCCGCCCTGGGCTGGCACGGCCTGCGGCGCGTCCTGCGCACCGCCGGCCGCCGCGCCGTCGCTCTCGCCGGCCGGCCCGGGCACCCGGGCGTCGCCATTGGCGGAGCGCCGGGCCGCGGACGGCTGAAGCGCCATTCCCCCTGTCGTACGGAAGAGTTCGTCGGCCCCCGGCAGACTCACTCGGCGGGACACCGGGCGAGCACCTCCCTGGCGAGCTGACGGTAGGCGGCGGCGCCCACTGAGTTGGAGGCGTACGTGGTGATCGGCTCACCGGCGACCGTGGTCTCCGGGAAGCGGACCGTGCGCCCGATGACCGTGTGGTAGACGTGGTCGTCGAACGCCTCGACCACCCGCGCGAGCACCTCACGGCTGTGCACGGTGCGCGAGTCGTACATCGTGGCGAGGATCCCGTCGAGCTCCAGCTCCGGGTTCAGCCGCTCCTGGACCTTCTCGATGGTCTCGGTCAGCAGTGCCACGCCTCGCAGGGCGAAGAACTCGCACTCCAGCGGCACGATCACCTTGTGCGCCGCCGTGAGGGCGTTGACCGTGAGCAGACCGAGCGAGGGCTGACAGTCGATGACGATGTAGTCGTAGTCGGGCAGCAACGGCTTGAGCGCACGCTGGAGCGTGGACTCGCGCGCGACCTCGGAGACCAACTGGACCTCGGCCGCCGACAGGTCGATGTTGCTGGGCAGCAGGTCCATGTTGGGGACCGCCGTCTTCAGGAGCACCTCGTCCGCCGCCATGCCCCGCTCCATGAGCAGGTTGTAGACGGTGAGGTCGAGCTCCATCGGATTGACGCCGAGACCGACCGACAGCGCGCCCTGCGGGTCGAAGTCCACGAGCAGCACGCGGCGGCCGTACTCCGCGAGCGCGGCACCCAGGTTGATGGTCGACGTGGTCTTGCCCACGCCGCCCTTCTGGTTGCACATCGCGATGATCGTCGCGGGGCCGTGCTGGGTCAGCGGGCCCGGGATCGGGAAGTACGGCAGCGGGCGTCCGGTCGGACCGACGCGCTCACGGCGCTGTCGGGCCGCGTCGGGCGCGAGCGTGGCCGCGTACTCCGGGTCCGGCTCGTACTCGGCATCGGGGTCGTAGAAATGCCCGTCGGGCAGTTCGTCGTAGTCGGCGAAGTGGTTGTGGGGCGCGCCACTTCCGTCGCCGGCCATGGCGTTCACGTGATGGCCATCCATGCTCTGGGGTGCTGTCTGAGCCAGTAGGGGGCTGGTCTGGCTCTGATGGGCTGCGAAGGTTCGGACAGCGACGGAGCCGACAGCCTCGAGCCCCGCGGAACCCGCGCCCCGCGTAAGCATTCCTGGATGACCACCCCCGGGAGAAAATGTCGACTCATTCACAAGTCGTCTTACCTCCTTGGTGACCAGGAAACTTCTAGACAAGGTCAGCGTGGCACCATGCCGACGGTTGGCGACTCTATGGCGTGTCGGGCGTCCGCAGCAACACAATCCGCCGGACCCGGCCCGATGTGTCGGCAATGAAACATCCCTCTGTCAAGGGCGTACGGCCGTCGCACGGCAGGCTTCACCGGTGAACGAATCGGTCGAAGGGTTACGTTCGAGGCGAGTTGACCGAGAGCCGCAAAGTGACCATACACACATCCGGCCGGACCTTGTCGGGCAAGGTCCGGCCGGGTGCGCGAGGTTGACGACCCGTGTTGACGTATCGCCTTTTGCGGAACGCCGACTTGGCCGTACGAGGTGGTCTACGGGTGCTCCACGAGGTGCCGGAACGGCTAGCCGAGCAGGGCCGCCAGCTCGATGTGCTCCAGGCCGTGCGCCTCCGCGACCTCGCGGTAAACGACCTTGCCGTCATGGGTGTTGAGGCCCTTGGCCAGCGCGGGATCGCGGCGCAGCGCCTCCACCCAGCCGCGGTCGGCCAGTTCGACGATGTAGGGCAGCGTGGCGTTGGTGAGCGCGTAGGTGGAGGTGTTGGGGACCGCGCCGGGCATGTTGGCGACGCAGTAGAAGACCGAGTCGTGCACCGCGAAGGTCGGCTCGGCGTGGGTGGTCGGACGGGAGTCCTCGAAGCAGCCGCCCTGGTCGATCGCGATGTCGACAAGGACACTTCCCGGCTTCATCCGGGACACCAGCTCGTTGGTGACCAGCTTCGGGGCCTTGGCGCCCGGGATGAGGACGGCGCCGATCACGAGGTCGGCCTCCAGGCACGCCTTCTCCAGCTCGAAGGCGTTGGAGACGACCGTCTGGATCTTGGTGCCGAAGATCTTGTCGGCTTCCTTGAGCTTGTTGATGTCCCGGTCGAGCAGGGTCACGTGGAAGCCCATGCCGATGGCGATCTGCGCCGCGTTCCAGCCGGAGACACCGCCGCCGATGACGACCGCCCGGGCGGCCAGCACGCCGGGGACGCCGCCGGGCAGCACACCGCGGCCGCCGTTGGCGCGCATCAGGTGGTAGGCGCCGACCTGGGGGGCCAGCCGGCCGGCCACCTCGGACATCGGGGCGAGCAGCGGCAGCGCGCGGCTCGGCAGCTCGACGGTCTCGTAGGCGATCGCCGTGGTGCCGGACCCGATGAGGGCGTCCGTGCACTCCTTGGAGGCGGCCAGGTGCAGGTAGGTGAAGAGCGTCTGGTCCTTGCGGAGGCGGTGGTACTCCTCGGCGATGGGCTCCTTGACCTTCAGCAGGAGGTCGGCGGTGGCCCACACCTCGTCGGCCGTGTCCAGGATCCGCGCACCGGCGGCCACGTACTCGGCGTCCAGGATCGACGAGCCGACGCCGGCGCCTCGCTCGACGACGACCTGATGGCCGTGGCGCACCAGCTCGTGCACGCCGGCGGGGGTGATGGCCACCCGGAACTCGTTGTTCTTGACCTCGCGGGGGATACCGACCTTCACGTCGATCACGGTCCTTGGCTCAGAGGGTGTGGGAGCACAGCGAAGAAGACATACCTGGAGGTACGGGGCATGTCCGGATACACCGCAGGACAACGTGCGGCAGAGCCAGTCTAATGAAGGTGTTCCCGCTGTCTAGCCTTTCATTGCATCAATCTTCAGCGGATGTACTGCGGATTTCGCAGGTGTTAGCTCCGTGTTCCGGCCGTTCCGGCTCTGTATCGCGGTGATCCGGGCGTTGCGGATGCCCCGGACGGCCCGTACGGCCCGGGTGTTCCGGGGGACCCTCGTGCCCCTGGAGACCCGGGAGCTCCTCTCCCAGGATGCGCTCGGCCGCGCCCCGGTGCAGGCCCGCCGCCACCGGGTCGCCGAGGCGCTCCAGGGTGTCGGCCAGCCGCAGTTGCACGGCGGCCTGCAGCCGCGTGTCCTCGGCGCGCCGGGCCCACTCCACCGCCTCCTGGCAGGTCCGCAGCGACTCCTCGGGGCGGCCCGCGTACTCCTGGACCCGGGCCAGCTCGCTCAACGCCCGGGCGTGCGCGCCCACATCGCCGTTCTTGCGGTGCCCGGCCGCCGCGGCCCGCCAGGCCCGCTGCGCGTCGCCGTAGCGGCCCGCGTAGGTGTGCGCGGTGGCGATACGGCCGTAGAGGCGGGCGGCGTCCGCGCGCTCGTCGCGGGCCAGGCGCTGGGCGAGGGCCCGGCCGAACCAGTCGGCGGCCCGGTCGTAGTCCCCGAGCTCGAGATGCGCGCCGCCCACGGACTCCATCGCGCGGCCGATCGCGTACGGGTCGCCCGCCGCGCGTCCGGCGTCCAGCGCGGCCCGGTAGCGCACCAGCGCCTCCGCCGTGCGGCCGGTCCTGGCGTCCACGTCGGCCAGGTTCAGCAGGGCGGCGGCCTTCTCGCGGGGCAGGTCGCGGCGCTCGGCCACGTCCAGGACGAGCTGGTGGACGCCGTACAGGTCGGGCGCCGCCTCCTGGGTGCCGAAGTGCGCGACCATCGCCCTGACCAACTGGGACATCAGACGGCGGGCCAGGGTGTCCAGCTCGCCGTCGGCGACCGCGAGGCGGGCCGAGGCGAGCAGCGCCGGACGGCGCACCCGCAGCCAGTCGGCGGCGGCGCGCGGGGTGGGGAAGCGCAGGGCGCGGGGCAGGCCCTGGAGCTTCTCGCGGGCCTGCGGGTTGTCGGTCTCGGTGATGGCCCGGCAGGAGTGCAGCAGCCGTACGGTCCGCTCCAGCATGCGAGCGCGGGCCAACTGGAGCTCGGCCGGGCGGTCGTGGGTCTCGGCGGCGGCGCGCAGCAGGGGGTGCAGGCAGCCGGGGACCTCGTACTGCGGCAGCGGGGAGTCCACGGCCCGCAGCAGGCCGAGGGCGGTGAGGTCGTCCAGGGTGGTGTGGGCGGCGCCCACCGAGCAGCCGGCGAGCGCGGAGGCGGTGTGCGGGTCGGCGAGGCCGGCCGGGGCGAGGCACAGCAGTCGCAGTATCCGGGCGGCGGGGGCCGGCAGCGCGGCGTGCACGAGCCGGAAGACGCGGCTGAGCGGGGTGCCCTCGTCGCCCTCGGCGTGCAGTTGCTTGGCGAGGTCGGCGACGGCCGCCTGGGGGCGGGCGGCGAGCCAGCCGCCCGCCAGGATCAGCGCGGCGGGCTGGCCCTGGCATGCCTCCACGAGGCCCTCGGCGGAGCGCGGGTCGACGGTGATGCGGACCGAGCCGGTGAACCGGGTCAGCAGGTCGAGGGCGGACTTGGTGTCCAGGCCGCCCAGGGTGCACGGGCGGACGTCCGCGATGCCGGTGAGCGGTCCGGCGGAGACGGCGACGAGCAGGCACTCCGGGGTGTCCGGGAGGAGCGCGTCGACCTGTTCGGCGCCGGCCGCGTCGTCGAGCAGGAGCAGCACGCGCCGTTCGGCGAGGGCCTCGCGCAGGAGGGCCGCGAGGTCGTCCTCGTCGGCGCCGGGCGGGGTCGGCACGTCCAGCGCGGCGAGCAGGGTGCGGGCGGCGCGCTCGACCGGTACGGGGGTGCCGTCGGGCTCGGCGAGGCGGGCGCGCAGCACGCCGTCCCGGTAGCGGTCGGCGAGCTGGCGGACGAGCTCCTCGGCGAGCGCCGTACGCCCGGAGCCGGCCCGGCCCGCGATGAGCAGCACGCGCGCGCGGGGGGCCTTCTTCCCGGAGATGGTGTCCAGCCCGGCACGCTCGATGTCGGCGCGCAGTTCCTTCAACTCCCGGGTACGGCCCAGGAAATGGCCCTCTGGCGCAGCGTGTCCCGACAGCCGCACGCCGCCTGTGTCCACCGCCTGATCCGTCACGGGCCACACTCCCGTCCCACCGCACACGCAAGCCCGCCGGGACTCCGGATCGGGTGATTCCAGAGCCTAGTTCACGCTCTGCGACGTTCCGGGAGGAGTACGGCGGGGCACGACCGGGACGTCCCCCGATCGGATCAGCCGATCGTCACACCGCCGACGATCGGGTGCACTCGCATCTGGCCGGTTCCAGCCTGTCGCGTTCAGGACTCGAACGGGCGGGCCGGCCACGGCGCGTCCGCCGGGCGCAGCGCGTCGAGTCCGTCGCCGGCGCGCGCGGCGATCAGCGAAAGGACGCCCACGACGAGGCAGTTGCTGTGCACGTCGCCCGCGAGCACGCCCCGGACCAGCTCGTCGACCGGCACGCGCGCGTGCTCCATGTCGGCCTCCTCGTCCTCCACCGCGAAGCGCTCCCCGTCGGCCTCGGAGAGGTTGCGGGCCAGGAAGACGCGCACGGACTCGTCGCAGCCGCCCGCGGTCGGGTACACGTCGGTCAGCACCCGCCAGTCCTCGGCCTTGACGTGCGCCTCCTCGTACAGCTCGCGCTGGGCGGCGTGCAGCGGGTTCTCGCCGGGCACGTCGAGCAGGCCGGCCGGGATCTCCCACAGCTTCTGCCGCACGGGGTGGCGGTACTGCTTGATGAGCAGCACCCGGCCCGCGTCGTCGAGGGCGAGGACGGCGACCGAGCCGGGGTGGACCTGGTAGTCCCGGCGGACCACCGAGCCGTCGGGCATGACCACGTCGTCGGTGCGGACCGAGGTCTTGTTGCCCACGAAGGGGGTCTCGGTGGCCCGGATCTCCCACGCCTCGGGGGTGTCCTTGATCGTCATGCCTGTCCTTCCACATGCCACGTGCGCAAACGAGAAACCGGGGCGCCGACCTTTGAAGATCCGCGCCCCGGCCACCGTACAACTGGTGTGTTACTTCGAAGCCTTCCCCGCCTCGACCGCCGCCCCGGCCGTGACCTCGGCCGTCGCCTCGACCTTCCGCCGGACCGCCGCCTTCACCAGGCCGGCGAACAGCGGGTGCGGACGCGTGGGCCGCGAGCGCAGCTCGGGGTGCGCCTGCGTGGCGACCAGGTAGGGGTGGACGTCGCGCGGGTACTCGACGTACTCGACGAGCTTGCCGTCCGGCGAGGTGCCGGAGAACAGGATGCCCGCCTTCTTCTCCAGCTCCGCGCGGTAGGCGTTGTTCACCTCGTAACGGTGCCGGTGGCGCTCCTCGACGTACTCCTTGCCGTCGTACACCTCGCGCACGATCGAGCCCTCGGCCAGCTTGGCCGGGTACATGCCCAGCCGCATCGTGCCGCCCATGTCGCCGTCGCCGGCGACGATGTCGAGCTGCTCGGCCATGGTGGAGATGACCGGGTGGCCGGTGGCCGAGTCGAACTCGGTGGAGTTGGCGTCGGGGATGTCGGCCAGGTTGCGCGCGGCCTCGATCACGATGCACTGCAGGCCCAGGCACAGGCCCAGCAGCGGGACCTTGTGCTCGCGGGCGTAGCGGATGGCGCCGACCTTGCCGAGCACCCCGCGGTCGCCGAAGCCGCCCGGGATGCAGATCCCGTCGACGTCCTCGAGCTGCGCCCTGGCGCCCGCCGGGGTCTTGCAGTCGTCCGACGTGACCCACTTGATCTTCACGCGGGCCTTGTTGGCGAAGCCGCCGGCGCGCAGCGCCTCGGTGACCGAGAGGTAGGCGTCGGGCAGGTCGATGTACTTGCCGACCAGCGCGAGGGTGATCTCGTGGTCCGGGTTGTGGACGCGGTCGAGCAGGTCGTCCCACGTCGTCCAGTCCACGTCGCGGAACGGCAGGTCCAGCTTGCGGACGACATAGGCGTCCAGGCCCTCGCCGTGCACGGTCTTGGGAATGTCGTAGATCGACTTGGCGTCGGGGCAGGCGACCACCGCGGACTCGTCGACGTCGCACATCAGCGAGATCTTGCGCTTGATCGCGGTCGGCACCTCGCGGTCGCAGCGCAGCACGATCGCGTCCGGCTGGATACCGATGTTGCGCAGGGCCGCGACCGAGTGCTGGGTCGGCTTGGTCTTCAGCTCGCCCGAGGGGCCGATGTACGGCAGGAGCGAGATGTGCACCACGAACACGTTGTCCCGGCCGACCTCGTGGCGGACCTGGCGGACCGTCTCCAGGAACGGCAGCGACTCGATGTCGCCGACCGTGCCGCCGACCTCGGTGATCACGACGTCGACCTCGTCCGTCGCCATGCGGCGGATGCGGTGCTTGATCTCGTTGGTGATGTGCGGGATGACCTGGACGGTGTCGCCCAGGTACTCGCCGCGCCGCTCCTTGGCGATCACCGTGTTGTAGACCTGGCCGGTGGTGACGTTCGCGGAGCCGTCGAGGTCGCGGTCGAGGAAACGCTCGTAGTGGCCGATGTCCAGGTCGGTCTCGGCGCCGTCGTTGGTGACGAACACCTCACCGTGCTGGAAGGGGTTCATCGTGCCCGGGTCGACGTTCAGGTACGGATCGAGTTTCTGCATCACCACGCGCAGACCGCGCGCCTTGAGCAGCATGCCGAGGCTGGAGGCCGTCAGACCCTTGCCGAGCGAGGAGGCGACACCCCCGGTGACGAAGATGTGCTTGGTCGTCGTGGCTGTGCCAGATCGAAAAGCAGTGGGCGTCATGGCCAAGAGGGGGCTCCCGTGGTCGCTATTTGGGGTTGCGGTTCGGGGGCTTCGAGACCACCGGTCCACGGGCTACCAGGGTATCAGCGCCTCGGAGACCTGGCTTCCGGCCACGCTCCGCGCACAGCCCGACACGGACGGCGGCTCCCGCACCGGTTCCTCACCCGCCGCTCACCCGTTCGGCCCACCCTGGTTGTCCGGAGCGGCACGCAGATCATCTACGTGCGTCGTATCCTGCTCGGACACTCGCTGCCGAGTCCGGTCGGAAAGACGGCACACCCCCGCCCGTATCCCACCGGAACAACGAGACCTCGTCAGTTCGTTGAGCAAGAATCGGCGTTTTGCCTAGATGGCCGGCCGACTGCTTTGCTTCAGCGCTAAACGACGCATGACAAACGACCCCTTGACCGCACTAGCGACAGCCCCCGTATCGCATGGGGGTGACGTGGCCGTTCGACTGGAGTTGCACGTGGCCGGGCGCATCGAAGACTACGCACTCATCGGAGACATGCAGACCGCCGCCTTGGTCTGCCGGGACGGCACAGTCGACTGGCTGTGCCTGCCCCGCTTCGACTCGCACGCGATCTTCGCCGGTCTGCTCGGCACCGAGGAACACGGGTTCTGGCGGCTGGGCCCCGCGCACGCCTCCGACGCGCCGCCGCCGCGCGCCGCCCGGCGCTCCTACCGGGGCGACTCGCTGATCCTGGAGTCCGAGTGGGACACCCCGCGCGGCACGGTCCGGGTGATCGACTTCATGCCCCCTCGGGACGGCGCGCCGCAACTGATCCGCATCGTCGAGGGCGTCTCGGGCCGCGTCCCGATGCGCTCGGCCCTGCGGATGCGGTTCTCCTACGGCCGGGTCGTCCCCTGGGTGCACAAGCACGAGGGCCGTACGGTGGCCGTCGCGGGCCCGGACTCGGTGTGGTTCGACACCGACTGCGAGACCTACGGCAAGTCGCTCACGACGTACGCCGACTTCACGGTCGCCCCCGGTGACCGGATCGCGTTCACCATCTCGTGGGAGCCCTCGCACAAGCAGCCGCCCGCGCTGCCGGAGCCCGAGCAGTCGCTGACGGCCACGGAGGACTTCTGGCGCGAGTGGGTCGAGCACTGCACGTACCACGGCCCCTACCGCGAGGCCGTGATCCGCTCCCTGATCACGCTGAAGGCCCTGACGTACGCGCCGACCGGCGGCATCGTCGCCGCGCCCACCACCTCGCTGCCCGAGGACATCGGCGGCGTCCGCAACTGGGACTACCGCTACACCTGGCTGCGCGACGCGGCGATCACCCTGTCCTCGCTGCTGCGCACCGGCTACCGCGAGGAGGCCCGCGCCTGGCGCGAGTGGCTGCTGCGCGCGGTCGCCGGCGACCCCGAGAACCTGCAGATCATGTACGGCATCGCGGGCGAGCGCGAGCTCGGCGAGGCCGAGCTGGACTGGCTGCCCGGCTACGAGAACTCCGGCCCGGTCCGGGTCGGCAACGGCGCGGCCCACCAGCTCCAGCTCGACGTGTACGGCGAGGTCACCGAGGCCCTGCACCTGGGCCACATGACGGGCCTGGCCCGCAACGACTACGCCTCCCTGCTCCAGCTCAAGCTGATCCGCTACCTGGAGCAGCACTGGGACGAGCCGGACGAGGGCATCTGGGAGGTGCGCGGCCCGCGCCGGCACTTCGTGCACTCCAAGGTGATGGCCTGGGTCGCCGTCGACCGCACGATCAAGCTGATCGAGTCGGGCGACGCGGACGGCCCGCTGGAGCAGTGGCGCGAGCTGCGCGACGACATCCACCGCGACGTGTGCGAGAAGGGCTACGACAAGGAACGCAACACGTTCACGCAGTCCTACGGCTCGAAGGAGCTGGACGCGTCGCTGCTGCTGATCCCGCAGATGGGCTTCCTGCCCCCGGACGACAAGCGGGTCATCGGCACCATCGAGGCGATCCAGCGCGAGCTGTCCACCACGGACGGCTTCATCCTGCGCTACCCGACCTCGGGCGGCGACGAGGGCGTCGACGGCCTCCCCGGCGACGAGGGCGCGTTCCTGGCCTGCTCGTTCTGGATGGCGGACGACCTCGCGATGATCGGCCGCGTCGACGAGGCCCGCAAGCTGTTCGAGAAGCTGCTCGCCCTGCGCAACGACCTCGGTCTGCTCGCCGAGGAGTGGGACCCGCGCCTGCAACGCCAGGTCGGCAACTTCCCGCAGGCCTTCAGCCACGTCCCCCTGATCGACACGGCCCTGCGCCTGACGGCGTCGGGGGCATACGGCGGCTGACGCTGAACAGGACCGCGGCGCCGCGCACGCCTAGGCTGGGAAGGTCAGCAGCCCCTGCATGGAAGGGGGCGCCGTATGGCCTCCCCGTCGAAGGCGGGCGCGGCGCTTGCCGCGTTGCGCGAGGATCTGGTCGGCGACGTGTTCGCCCCGGGGGATCCGGGCTACGACGAGGCCCGGGCGGTCTTCAACGCGATGATCGACCGCCGTCCCGCCGTGATCGCCCAGTGCGTGGACGAGTCGGACGTCGTCCGGTCGGTGCGCTTCGCCCGTGATCTGGACCTGCCCGTCGCGGTGCGCGGCGGCGGGCACAGTGTGGCGGGCATGGCGCTGGGCGACGGGGCCGTGGTCGTGGACCTGCGTCACATGCGCGCGGTCGGCGTCGATCCGGCGGCCGAGGCGGTACGGATCGCGGGCGGGGCCACGATGAGCGACCTGGACCGCGCCTGCCAGCCGCACCGGCTGGCCACGACCGGCGGGCGGGCCTCCACGACCGGCGTCGGCGGCTTCGTCCTCGGCGGCGGCAGCGGCTGGCTGGACCGCTGCTGCGGGCTGGCGGTCGACAACCTGCTGGGCGTCGAGCTGGTCACCGCCGACGGCGAGCGGATCCACGCGAGCGGCGACGAGAACCCCGACCTGTTCTGGGCGCTGCACGGCGGCGGCGGAAACTTCGGCGTCGCCACCGCGCTCACCCTGAAGCTGCACGAGCTGCCCGAGTTCTCCATCGCCCTGCTGCTGTACCTCCCGGAGTACGGCCGGGAGGTCACCCGCACCTACCGTGACGTGATCGCGGCAGGCCCGGACGAGGCGAGCGGCGCCGCCCTCTACATGACCGCGCCGCCCGCGGAGTTCGTCCCGCCGCACCTGGTCGGCACCCGGCTGGTCGCGGCGCTGCTGACGTACGCCGGCACCGAGGCGGACCTGCGCAAGCTCGCCGAACCGCTGCTGGCGCTGCCGCACGAGTCGGAGGTCGTCGGGGCGATGCCGTACGCCGACGTGCAGTGCATGCTCGACGACCCGCCCGGGATGCGGAACTACTGGTCGGCGGAGTACCTGACGGACGCCCCCGACGACCTGGTGGACGCCTTCTGCGCCAGCGGCGAGTCGGTGCCGGTGCCGACGGGCACCATGCACGCCCTGTTCCCGCAGGGCGGCGCGATCGCCGCCGGGCCGCACGAGTACCCCGTCCCCTACCGCGACGCGCCGTGGGCCGTGCACCCCTTCGGGCTGTGGGAGGACCCGGCGGACGACGAGCGGTGCGTCCAGTGGGTGCGGGACGTCCGCACCGCCGTACGGCCCTGGAGCACGGGCGCGGTCTACCTCAACTTCATCGGCGACGAGGGCACCGACCGGGTGGTGGCCGGCGTGGGCGCCGACAACGCCCAACGGCTCGGACAGGTGAAACGACGGTACGACCCGGACAACGTCTTCCGCTTCAACCACAACATCAAGCCCATCTGATCGCCCACCCGGCTGCCGCGCCCTCGTCGAGGACGGTGGCCGGGCCGTCCGACCCGGTCCGCTGATGCTGCCGGGGCGGCCGCGCGGGTACCGTCCGCTGCATGGACAGCCCCACCGACCACCGTCTCGACAGCCACGGCGCCGGCATCACCGTGCGGCGCGCGCTGGAGCTGCCCGGCCTGCGCAGCGGCCTGCCCGAGATCCTCGCGGGCGCCGACCGGCTGGAGCGCGCCGTGCGCTGGGTGCACGCGGGCGAGGTCCCGCACATCGCCTCACTGCTCAAGGGCGGCGAACTGCTGCTGACCACGGGCTACGGCCTCGGCACCCGGCCGGCCGAGCAGCGGGCGTTCGTCCGCACACTGGCCGAGCGGGGCATCACGGCCCTGGTGATCGAGCTGGGCCCGCGCTTCACCCGGCTGCCCGCCGCCCTCGTCGAGACGGCCCGCGCGAGCGGCCTCCCGCTGGTCCAACTGCACCGCGAGGTGCCCTTCGTGACGGTCACCGAGGAGATCCACACCGAGATCGTCAACGGCCACTACGCGCTGCTCCAACGGGCAGAGGAAGTGCACCGGCGCTGCACGGAGGCCCTGCTCGGCGGCGGCGGGATCCCTCACGTACTGGGCATCCTGGCCGACTTCAGCGGCAACCCGGTGTTCCTGGAGACGACCGACGGCCAACTCCTGTACGCGGCCGGGGCCGGACCCGAGGGCGCGGACCCGCTCCAGGTGTGGGAGGGGCTGCGCGGCCCGCACAAGGACGCGCCGCCGCCCGCCGGTTCGGTCCTGGTGGACGTGCCCGGGGGCGGGCCGGGGGCGGGTTCGGTACGCGCCCGGCTCGTACTGCTGCCCGTGCGCGCCCCGCTCGCGCCGGTGCACCGGATCGCCGCCGAGCGGGCGGCCGGGATCCTGGCCGTGGTGCTGATGCAGGCCCGCCAGGAGGAGGAGCTCGCGGCGCGCGGCCGGGGCGACTTCCTGACCGACCTCGGCGAGGGCCGGATCGCCGCCGAGGACGCCCCGGCGCAGGCGCGCGTCCTCGGCTTCAGACCGGGGGACGGCCCGCTGCTGCCGGTCGTGATGCGGCTGGGCGAGGGCCTCTCCCCCGGCGGCGGCTGGGCGGTGCTCGCGCGGGCGGTGGCCGAGGAGCTGGCGTCGGTGGGCGTGCCGGTGCTGCTGGGCGTCCGGCCGGTGGAGGGCCGGGTGCCGCTGCTGCTGGGGCTGCGGGCGGAGGCGGAGCGGCCGGCGGTGGCCGACCGGGTCGCGGCGGCGCTGCGGGCGGGCGTGGAGCGGGCCGGGATGCGGCGGCCGGGGGCCGCGCCGCCGGTGGTGGTCGTCGGGGTCGCGGGCGGCTGGGCGGCCGCCTCGGCGGGCCTGCGGCACGCGGCGGAGACGGCGACCGCCGCGCAGGGCCTGCCGGACCGCCCCTGGTACGACGCCCGCCGCCTCGACATCGACCTGCTGCTGTGGCGGCTGCGCGAACACCCCGACCTGGCGGCCTTCGTGGACCGTGCGATCGGCCCGGTCCGCGACCACGACCGCCGTGCCAAGCCGGCCCTGCTGCCCACCCTGGAGACCTACCTCGCGCACGCGGGCCGCAAGGCGGAGACGGCCCGCGAACTGCACCTGAACCGCCAGACGCTGTACAACCGCCTCGCCCGCATCGGCGAGTTGCTCGGCACCGACCTCGACGACCCGCAGACGGTCCTGGCGTTGAGCCTGGCACTCCAGGCCCGACGGCATGTGCTCTGAGGAGTCAGATCATCGGCCGGAGCTGCGTCAACTCATCGTAGACGCTGAGGACTTGGGCGACGGTCTCGTCCTCGGTGGGCCAGGTGGCGGCCTGCCGGGTGCCCAAGTCCCGGAGGACTTCGCAGCGTTCGGGGTCGCCGAGAAGTCGTACGACGGCGGCGGCGAAGGTCTCCGCGTCGCCGGGCGGTACCAATTCGGCGGCGTCGCCGACGAGTTCGCGGATGCCGCCGGCTTGGACCGCGACGAGCGGCACGCGCGCGTGCAGCGCCTCCTGCGCCAGGACCGACCGTGACTCCTCGCCGCCCGGCAGCAGCGCGAGGTCGGCGGCGGCGAGCAGTTCGCTCACGTCGTCCCGCCGCCCGAGCAGCCGGACCGGCAACTCCTCGTCCTCGATACGGCGCTGGAGCTCCGCCCGCTGCGGCCCCTCCCCCGCGACCACGACCAGGGGTACGGCGTCCAGCCCGCGCCACGCGCGCGAGGCGTCCAGCAGGAGGTCGTAGCCGCGGTGGCGGTCCAGGGAGCCGACCGCCACGAGCAACGGGCGTCCGATGGCGCCGAGTTCGGCCCGCAGCTTGGACCCCGGCTGCTCGGACTCCTCGGGTCCCTCGCCCTCGCCCCGGCGGGGTTCGGGCAGCGCCACGGCGGCGAGGCGGGCATCGCGGGCGCCCGTGCGGCGGGCCCGGTCCACCAGGTCGGAGGTGGTGCCGAGGACCACGGCGGCGGTCCGCGCGACCCGCCGTTCCAGCAGCCGCAGCAGATGGGCGCGGGCCCCTTCGGCGTGCGCCCGGCTGTGCCAGGTGACGACGAGCGGGGTGTGCCGGCCGCTGAGCGCGAGGACGGCCCGGAAGGAGGCGTGCAGCCCGTGCGCATGGACCAGGTCGGCGTCCGCGCAGGCCGCCCGGAGCGCCGCCACGGACCCCGGATCGCTGCTGCGCGGCACGTGCACGTGTTCGGCGCCGGCGCCCGTGAAGTCGTAGGCGTGATCGGCCTCGACGGGGGCGCACACGGTCACTCGCACGCCCCGCGCGACGAGCCCCGCGGCCAGGGAGCGCACATGTGCGCTGCTGCCGGCGTTGCCGCCGCCCAGCACCTGCACGGTGCGCAGCGCGGACTGGCCGTGCGGTGAGTGGCTGCTCACGTGGCCGGGGCTCCTGGTTCGGCGTCGGACGGTCACGGTGAAACGTACTGAAGGGCCGGGCGGAGGGGTGGACCGCTGACGTTCCTCCACGTTCTCCGCCCAAGGATGCCAGCACGTACGGGTGTTCCGTGCCGCCGAGCACCCCGGCACCCGGCAACAGGCCCCCCTGCATCACCCACACGGGTGAGAAAAACAGGGTTCCGTTCGATTACCCAAGCCTGAATGACCGGGCCTGGACCACTCGGGCCTGCATTACCCGGGCCTACATCACCCGACTCTCGGTCACCCGAGTCTCGATGGACCGCGTCCCGACCACCCGAGCCCCGTCCGCCCGAACCCAGCCCTCACCGCCCGCTCACCCGCTCCCCACACACCACGGCAGCCACGACGACGGCCGCCGCGTGTGCGACAAGCCCCGCGCGCCCGTTGCCGACCGCCCGAACCCGGACCTCGCCACCCCACTCACCCGCTCCCCGCACACCGCGGCGGCCACCACAGCAGCCGCGTGCGCGACGAGCCCCGCGCGCCCGTTGCCGGCCGCCACCGCCGCCCCGAGCAGCGCGCCCAGTGCGTGTGCCCCGGTGTCGCCGAGCATCTCCTGCCCGGCCAGGTCCTCGGGCAGGACGGCCGCACCGGCGCCGACCGCCGCCGCGGACAGTTCCCCGGCGATCCCCGCCCGCAGCAAACCGGGCGCGCCGAGGGCGAGTACGGCGCCGGCGGCCCGCCCGGGGCGTACGTCCAGGAGGTTGACGAAGTGCGCGGCCCCGGCGATCACCACCCCGGCGAGCACCTTGTCCAGCGGCCGTTCCTTGAGCAGCGCCCCCGCGACCAGCCCGGCCGCCGAGATGCCGAACAGCTTCACGGCCCCGCTGGTGACCTCGCCGTGCCGCAGTGCGCCCAGATGCGCCCGGAAACCCCGGCGCGGATCGCCGACGCCGACGACGTCGTCGTACGCCCCGCAGATCCCGGCGACGCCCACGGCGAGCGCGGCGGCCGGAGCCACCCGCCCGGCCACGACCGCGCCGGCCAGCGCGGCGGCGGGGCCGGCGTACAGCCCGACCGTCCGCCCCGCATGGTTCTCGCGCTCCCAGCGCGCCCGCCCACCAGGAGCCGCCCCGCGCAACACGGCCGCCGTCGCCCGCGTCAGCCCGGCCGCCGCCGCGAAAGCCGTGCCCCGTCCGCTTCGCATGGGTGCCGCTAGCCGTCCGCCCGGGCCGTGGCCAGCAGCTCTTCCGCGTGGGCGCGGGCCGTCTCGGAGTCCTCCTGGCCCGCGAGCATCCGGGACAGTTCGCGGATGCGGTCCTCGCCCTCCAGGATCTTCACGCCGGACCGGGTCACCGACCCGTCGTCGGTCTTCTCCACCAGCAACTGCCGGTCGGCGAACGCGGCGACCTGCGGAAGGTGGGTGACGACCACGACCTGCGCGGTCTTGGCGAGCCGCGCCAGCCGCCGCCCGATCTCCACGGCCGCCTTGCCGCCCACGCCCGCGTCGACCTCGTCGAAGAGATACGTCGGCACCGGATCCGTCCCAGCGAACACGACCTCGACGGCGAGCATCACGCGCGACAGCTCACCGCCGGACGCGCCCTTGGCGATGGGCCGCGCCGGAGCGCCCGGGTGCGGGGCGAGCAGCAGCTCGACCTCGTCCGCGCCGGCCGGTCCGTAGACCACGGTACGGCCGCCGACCTCGACGCCCTCCGGGTCCTCGGTCTGCCGGATGTCGAACGACACGCGCGCGTGCGGCATCGCAAGGGAGGCCAGTTCGGCGGTCACGGCGGCGGCGAACCGCTCGGCGGCCTCCGTGCGCGCGTCCGTCAGCGCCTGCGCCAGCCCGCCGAGTTCGGCCCGCAGACCGTCCCGTTCGGCGGTCAGTTCGTCGATGCGCTCGTCGTCGCCGTCCAGTTCGGTGAGCCGGGCGGCGCTCTGCTCGGCCCAGGCGAGAACGGAGTTCACGTCCTGCCCGTACTTGCGGGTGAGCCCGGTGAGCGCGGCCCGCCGCTCCTCGACGGCCGACAGCCGCAGCGGATCGGCGTCGAGGTCGTCGGCGTACCCCGCGAGGTCGCCCGCCGCGTCGCCCAGCAGGATCGCGATCTCCCCGATCCGCCCGGCGAGCGCGGCCAGCGCCGGATCGTGCGACCTGACGGCCTCCAGGGCCCGCTGCGCGCCCGCGACGAGCGTGGCGGCGTCGATGCCCTCGGGATCCTCCGGGTTGCCGGCCAGCGCGGCGTGCGCGACCGTCGCGGCGGACGACAGCGCCTCCGCGTGCCCGAGCCGCTCGGCCTCCTCGGCCAGCTCGACGTCCTCCCCGGCGCGCGGTTCGACCGCGGCGATCTCGTCGAGGCCGAAGCGCAGCAGGTCGGCTTCCTGAGCCCGTTCACGCGCGCGGGTGACGATCTCCGCCAGCTCGACGGCCACGGCCCGCAGCCGCCGGTAGGCCTCGGTGTACTTGGCGAGCGGCACGGCCACCGCGTCCCCCGCGTACCGGTCGAGCGCCTGCCGCTGCCGGGACTGCTTCAGCAGCCCCTGCTGGTCGGTCTGCCCGTGCACGGCCACCAGCTCGTCGGCGAGTTCGGCGAGCACGCCCATGGGCACACTCCGCCCGCCCACGTGCGCCCGCGACCGCCCCTCGGCGGAAACGGTACGGCTGATGAGCAGCGCGCCGTCGTCGAGCTCGGCCCCGGCCTCCTCGGCCCGTACGACCACCGAAGCGCCCGCGGGCAGCGCGATGCGCCCCTCCACGACCGCCTTCTCGGCGCCTATCCGCACGAGCGCGGGATCGGCGCGCCCGCCCAGCAGCAGCCCGAGACTGGTGACCACCATGGTCTTGCCCGCGCCCGTCTCACCCGTGACGGCGGTGAACCCGGGCGACAGCTCGACCACCGCGTCGTCGATGACCCCGAGCGACCGTATCCGCATCTCCTCCAACACGACCCGAACCTTACGAGGTCGGGGAGGCAAAGTGCGAGGCGCCCTGTCACCCGGGCGAGTGGACTCGCCTGAGGGGCGCGGGCCGCATCGATATGCGGCTCCGCCGCGTGGGCGCGACAAGCCACGACTAACCCGCAGCCGCCACGAGTCCCCACCACCCCCTGCAAACAGCGCAGAAGGCTAGTGCCGAGCCCCACGCCACCCGGAAACGGGCAGCGCGAACTTCGCCACCAGCCGATCCGTGAACGAAGCGTGATGCAACCGGGCAAGCCGAACCGGCACCGCCCCTCGCCGCACCTCGACCCGCGCCCCGGCCGGCAGCTCGACGGTCCGCCGCCCGTCACACCACAGCACGCCCGGCGGAATATGCGGCAGCACCTCCACCGCGAGCACCGAGTCCGGCGATGTCACCAGCGGCTTCGCGAACAGCGCGTGCGCACTGATCGGCACCATCAGCAACGCCTCCACCTCGGGCCACACCACGGGCCCACCGGCGGAGAACGCGTACGCGGTGGACCCGGTCGGCGTCGACAGGACGATCCCGTCGCACCCGAACCCGGTGACCGGCCGCCCGTCGATCTCCAGCACCACTTCGAGCAGCTTCTCGGCGCCCGCCTTCTGCACGGCCGCCTCGTTCAGCGCCCAGTCGGTGTGCACGATGTCCCCGTTGCGATGCACGACGACGTCGACGGTCATCCGCTCCTCGACCTCGTACGCCTTCGTCACCACCCGGTCGACGACCTTGTCGAGGTCGTCGCGCTCGGCCTCGGCGAGGAAGCCGACGCTGCCGAGGTTGACGCCGAGCATCGGCACCCCCGACGCCCGCGCGAACTCCGCGCCGCGCAGCAGCGTGCCGTCACCGCCCAGGACGATGAGCAGCTCGCACCCCTCCAGGCACTGCGGGGTGGCCTCGGAGACGAGCTCCACCTCGTCCGGCAGCGGCAGGTCGGCGGCCTCGTACTCCAGGACGCGCACCCCGATGCCCTCGCGCAGCAGCCCCTTGACCACCAGCTCGGCGCTGCGGATGGCCGCTGGCCGCCCGGTGTGGGCGAGCAGGAAAACAGTACGAGCTCGGTTCTGAGTCAACGCGGCCCCTCCGCCACTGCACGGTCAACATCGGCCGGGTCCAGGGCAGGCGCCCCGGCCCGGAGCCACAGAAAGTACTCGACATTGCCCGAAGGTCCGGGCAGCGGACTGGCGGTGACACCCTTCACCCCGAGCCCGAGCTCCCACGCCTTCCCGGCCACGCCCCGCACGGCTTCCGCCCGCAACTGCGGACTCCGTACGACGCCTCCGCTGCCGAGCCGTTCCTTCCCCACCTCGAACTGCGGCTTGACCATCATCACCAGGTCCGCGTCCGGTTTGGTGCACCGCGCAAGGGCGGGCAGGACCAACCCGAGCGGGATGAAGGACAAGTCCCCCACGACAAGATCCACAGACTCCCCATCGATCGCTTCAAGCGTCAACTCGCGTACGTTCGTACGGTCTTTGACGGTGACGCGTTCATCGCTCTGGAGAGACCACGCGAGTTGTCCGTATCCGACGTCGACCGCGACGACATGTGCGGCGCCCGCCCTCAGCAGCACGTCGGTGAACCCCCCGGTGGACGCCCCGGCGTCCAGCGCCCGCCGCCCCTCCACCGCGAGCCCCAGCGGTACGAAGACGGCCAGCGCGCCGGCCAGCTTGTGCCCGCCGCGGGACACGTAGTCGGGGTCGTCGCCGTCGACGGCGACGACGATCGCGGCCGCCGTCTCCACCTGTGTGGCCGGCTTGGTCGCGACGGTCTTGCCGACGGAGACCCGCCCGGCGGCGATGAGCTGCCCGGCATGCTCACGCGACCGCGCGAGCTTCCTGCGGACCAGCTCCGCGTCCAGACGGCGCCGTGCGACTCCTGCCACGTTCGGTTCAGCTCCTATTGCCTATTGCGTGTTGCCTGTTGCGTGTTGCCCGTTGGGGGCTGCGTGCTGCTAGTGCCTAATTGCCATACGACGGCGGGAGCCCCGGAGTTCCCGGGCGGGCGTCGAGCGCGGTGAGCGCGTCGCGCAGCCCCCGGTGTACATCCTCGTACACCTCGAGGTGCCCCTCGGTGGCGAGGTGGTCGGCGTCGGCGAGCCGTGCCACCTGCGCGTCGACCCCGGCGTCGCCGGTGGGGACGCGGGGGACGGCCAGCGGGGCGGGCGCGGCGGGGTCGTGCTCCGGCACGTCCGCCCCCGGCACGTCCTCCCCCGGCACTGTGTCGCTCATGCCCAGACGCTACCTCGAACCGCTGGGGTACCGTCGATCACGATGGCCACGATCGAGGAGTGCCGCGCCGCACTCGAGAAGCTCTCGGACAACATGCAGAGCACCGAAGGGGACGTCCGGGCGGCCGCGGCCCTGGACCGTTCGGTGAGCTGCCGGATCACCGACCTGGACGTGACGTTCGTCGGCCGCATGGCGGACGGCCGGATCGTCGTGCACGACACCCTGCAAGGGCCGCCTCGGGAGAAGGCCCAGATCAGGCTGACCATGAGCGGCGACGACCTGGTCGCGCTGGTCGACGGCGGGCTGAACTTCGCGAAGGCGTGGGGCTCGGGCCGGGTGAAGCTGGAGGCCGGTCTGCGGGACCTGTTCCAGCTCAGAAAGCTGCTGTAGACGGCCCTCAGGAAGCGGCCGTGACCGTCTCGCGCGCGCGGGCCTTCCGGGCCGCCGGCACCACCAGCGGCGTCCCCGTCTCCGGGTCGTCGATGACCTGGCAGCGCAGCCCGAAGACCTCCTCCACCAGAGCGGCCGTCACGACGTCGTTCGGCGCGCCCTGCGCGATGACCTCGCCGCCCTTCAGCGCGATCAGGTGGGTGGCGTAGCGGGCGGCGTGGTTGAGGTCGTGCAGCACGGCGACGAGCGTGCGCCCCTGCTCCTCGTGCAGCTCCGCGCACAGGTCCAGGACGTCGATCTGGTGCTGGATGTCGAGGTAGGTCGTCGGCTCGTCGAGCAGCAGCAGCGGGGTCTGCTGGGCCAGCGCCATCGCGATCCACACGCGCTGCCGCTGCCCGCCGGACAGCTCGTCGACGTACCGGTCGGCGAGCTCGGCGACCCCGGTCTGCGCCATGGACTCCCGCACGACCCGCTCGTCCTCGGAGGACCACTGCCGCAGGATGCCCTGGTGCGGGTAGCGGCCACGGCCCACGAGGTCGGCGACGGTGATCCCGTCGGGCGCGATGGAAGACTGCGGCAGCAGCCCCAGCGTCCGCGCGACCTTCTTCGCCGGCATCGACTGGATGACCTGCCCGTCGAGCAGCACCCGGCCGTGGCTCGGCTTCAGCATCCGCGACAGCGCCCGCAGCAGCGTCGACTTGCCGCAGGCGTTCGGGCCGACGATCACGGTGAAGGAGTTGTCGGGTATCTCCACCGAGAGCTGTTCGGCGATGACCCGCTGGTCGTAGGCGAGGGTGACGTTCTCGGCGGAGAGGCGGTTCACGGTGCTCCTTCGGTTGTCCGACCCGCGGTTTTCGACAGGGGTGGTGCTCAGGTCCGGATCGGTGGTGCTCATATCCGGCCCGCCTTGCGTTCGGTGACCAGCAGCCACAGCAGGTAGACCCCGCCGAGCACGCCGGTGACCACGCCCACGGGCAGTTGTCCGTCGCCGAAGAGCCGTTGCGAGGCCCAGTCGGCGGTGACCAGCAGGGCCGCGCCCATGCACAGGGACGGCACGAGGTTCGGCCCGGGCGACCGGGTCAGCCGCCGGGCGAGCTGCGGCGCGGTGAGCGCCACGAAGCTGACGGGGCCCGCGGCGGCGGTGGCGGCGGCGGTGAGCAGGACGGCGGCCACCATCAGCAGCAGCCGTACGCGCTCCACGCGCACGCCCAGCGCGTGGGAGACGTCGTCGCCCATCTCCATCATCCGCAGCCCGCGCGCGTTGGCGAGGACCAGCGGTACGAGCACGCCGGCCAGGGCGAGCAGCGGCCAGACCTGCTTCCAGTCCCGGCCGTCGAGGGTGCCGGTCATCCAGACGACCGCGCGGGCCGCGTCCACGAAGTCGGCCTTGGTGAGCAGGTATCCGTTGACCGCCGTCGCGACGGCCGAGACGCCGATGCCGACGAGCACCAGCCGGTACCCGTGGACGCCCCGCTGCCACGCCAGCAGGTAGATCAGCGCGCCGGTCACCAGCCCGCCCACCAGCGCGCCGAGGGTCACCTGGGCGGCGCTCCCGGAGAACAGCACGATCATCACGAGCGCCCCGGCGGTCGCCCCCTGCCCGAGCCCCAGCACGTCCGGACTGCCCAGCGGGTTGCGCGACACGGCCTGGAACAGCGCCCCGCCGAGCCCGAGCGACGCGCCGACGAGCAGCCCCACCAGGACGCGCGGCAGCCGCAGTTCGTTGACGATGAACTCCTGCCCGGCGTTGCCGTCGCCCAGCAGTGTCCGGACGACGTCACCGGACGAGATCGGGAAGTCGCCGGTGCCGATCAGCACCACGCTCGCGGCGAGCGCGGCCACCACCAGCAGCACGACGACGACCAGCGCCCGGGGATCCAGCCGCACGGACAGCCCACCCGGCATGCGCAGCGCACGGGGACGACCAGAGGTCTTCCGCCCACTGTCCGCAATGTCCACGGTCTTCATAGCTGGGCCGTCCTCCGCCGTCGTACGAGAAAGATGAAGACCGGCCCGCCGATGATCGCGGTGATGATGCCGACCTGTACCTCGGACGGCCGTGCGACGACCCGGCCGATGACGTCGGAGCCAAGCAGCAGCACCGGCGACAGGAGGGCCGCGTACGGCATGATCCAGCGCAGGTCGGGGCCGGTGAACGAGCGCACGACGTGCGGGACCATCAGCCCGACGAACACGATCGGCCCGCAGGCGGCGGTCGCCGCTCCGCACAGCACGGTCGCGGCGAGCATCGACAGCGCGCGCGTCCGCTTGAGGTTCGCGCCGAGCGCCTTGGCGGTGTCGTCGCCCATGGCCACGGCGTTCAGCGGCCGGGCGAGGGCGAACGCGAGGAACGTGCCGACCGCCAGGAAGGGCAGCACCTGCCAGATGATCTCGTCGGTCGCCGAGGACAGCGAACCGACCGTCCAGAAGCGCATCCTGGACAGCGCCGCCTCATCCATGATCATCACGGCCTGGAGGTAGCCGTAGAGCGCGGCGCTGATCGCGGTGCCGGCGAGCGCGAGCCGCACCGGCGTGGCCCCCCGGCTGCCGCCGAGGAACCAGACCAGCGCGCCGACCGCGGCCGCCCCGAAGAACGCGAACCACACATAGCCGGTCAGGCTCGTGACGCCGAAGTAGGTGATGGCGGTGACGACGGCGGCCGAAGCGCCCGCGTTGATCCCGAGCAGCCCGGGATCGGCCAGCGGATTGCGCGTCAGCGCCTGGAGCACGGCCCCGGACAGCCCGAGCGCGGCCCCGACGAGCAGCCCGAGCACGGTCCGCGACAGCCGCTCGTCGACGACGACGTCCGCGTACGTCCCCGAGTCCTCGAACAGCCCGTGCCAGACCTGCCCGACGGCCAGCTCCTTGGCCCCGACGGCGATGCTCGCCACCGCCACCAACGCCAGGACCGCCACGGCGGCGAACAGTCCAACAACCCGTATCGCCTGGCGATTCGGGGGCGCGGGGGCGGTCTCCGCGCACTGCTCGGGAACACTGTCGACCAACACGTAGTTAGGTTAGCCTACCCTGCCATCTCTCCTCGTTCCCTGGTCACGCCCGCCGCCGGGCTCACAGGTTCAGGACCGCACGGAGCCCGGCGGCTGACGGCTGACGGCCTCACAACCCCAGCCGCGCCAGCGCCTTCCCCCCGTCCAGCCCGCAACTCCCGTCCCCCGCCGCCGTCCAGGCCGCCGCGCACAACGCCCGCAGCCCGTCCAGCGCCTCGCCCTCGCCCTCCAGCTCCAGCCGGTCCGCCCGCGCGGTCGCCGTCCAGCCCCCGCACCGGAACCCGTCGCCCGCCGGGCCGACCTCCGGCTGCCCGGTGAGCATCCCGCGCAGGTCGTGGTCGACGTACGTCGGCCGGTGCTGCGGCGGCGCGGCGAGCAGTTGAGCGCCGTCCGTGACCCCCGTGAGCACGAGCAGCGAGTCGACCTCCCCGTTGAACGCCCCCTCGATGTCCGTGTCCAGCCGGTCTCCGACGACCAACGGCCGCTCCGCGCCCGTCCGCAGGATCGTCTCCCGGTGCATGGGCGGCAGCGGCTTGCCCGCGACCTGCGGCTCTGCGCCGGTCGCGATCCGTACGACCTGCACCGCCGCCCCGTTGCCCGGCGCGATGCCCCGCCCGCTGGGAATCGTCAGGTCGGTGTTGGACGCGAACCACGGCACCCCGCGCGCGACCGCGTAGGACGCCTCGGCGAACCGCCCCCACGGCAGGTCGGGCCCGCCGAACCCCTGCACGACGGCCGCCGGATCGTCGTCCGCCGACTCGACCGGCTCGAGCCCGCGCTCGCGCAGCGCGACCCGCAGCCCCTCCCCGCCGATCACCAGCACCCGCGCACCCGCCGGCACCTGCTCACTGATCAGCCGCGCGACCGCCTGCGCCGACGTGATGACCTCTCCGGCCGCCGTCGGTATCCCCAGCTCGGTGAGGTGCCCGGCCACGGTGTCCGGCGTCCGCAGCGCGTTGTTGGTGACGTACGCGAGCCGCATCCCGCCCGCGCGGGCGGTGGCCAGCGACTCGACGGCGTACGCGATCGCGTCACCGCCCGCGTAGACCACCCCGTCCAGGTCGAGCAGCGCCGTGTCGTACGCCTCGCTCAGGGCCTGCCCACTGGCCTCGGGCCGCGTCCTGACGGTCCGGCTCATTGCACATCGCTCCTCGTTCGGTCCGCTTTCCCCCGATCATCCCGCATGCCACTGACACCCGGGTCGCACGTACGATGCCGGGATGAACACAGCAGGTCACTCGGAAGCAACGGCGCGCCGAGGCCTGGAACTCACCCCGTTCCGAGGCCTGCGCTACGACCCCGACCGGGTCGGCAGCCTCGCCGCCGTCACCTCCCCGCCGTACGACGTCGTCGTCCGCCCCGACGGCCTGCACCAACTCCAGGACGCGGACCCGTACAACATCGTCCGCCTGATCCTCCCCCAGGCGACGACCTCCACCGCCCGCACCGAACAGGCCGCCGGCACCCTGCGCCGCTGGCTGTCCGAGGGCATCCTGACGGCCGACGCCGAACCCGCCCTGTACGTCTACGAGCAGCGGCACGCGGACGGCATGCTGCAACGCGGCCTCATCGGCACCCTGCGCGTCTCGGAGCCGTCGGAGGGGATCGTCCTCCCGCACGAGGACGTCATACCGCACATCGTCGCCGACCGCGCGGCCCTGATGCGCGCCACGCACGCCAACCTCGAACCCCTGCTGCTCACTTACCGCGGCAATGGCACGGCGGCCGAGATCGTGGACCGCACGGCGCAGCGCTCCCCGCTCCTGTCCACCACCACGGAGAACGGCTACGGCCACCGCCTCTGGGCGATCACCGACCCCGCCGAGACGGCCCGCGTGCAGGCAGACCTCGCCCGCCACCAGGCCCTCATCGCCGACGGCCACCACCGCTGGGCGACCTATCTCCGCCTCCACGCGGAGCACCCCTCCCCCAGCCCCTGGGACCACGGCCTGGTCCTCCTGGTCGACACCGCCCGCTACCCCCTGCGCGTCCGCGCCATCCACCGCCTCCTGCACGGCCTGCCGGTCGCCCAGGCCCTGGCCGCGCTCGACGGCCGGTTCCGCGTCCAACGCCTGACGGTCCCCCTCCCGGAGGCCCTCGACGCCCTGGCGGACGCGGCCTGCGCGGGCAACGCGTTCCTCCTGGCGGGCGACGGCGCGTTCCACCTCGTGGACCGCCCGGACCCGGCGCTCCTGGACCGCACGATCCCCGCCGACCGCCCGGCGGCCTGGCGCACCCTGGACGCGACGGTCCTGCACGCCACGCTCCTCGACCACGTGTGGCACATCCCCGAGGACGACCCCGCCCGCGTCGCCTACATCCACGACACGGCCGCGACGGTGGCGAAGGCGGAACGCGACGGCGGTACGGCGGTCCTGCTCCACCCGGTCCGCGAGGACGTCGTCCGCGACCTCGCCCGCCAGGGCGTCACGATGCCCCGCAAGTCGACGTCGTTCGGCCCGAAACCGGCCTCGGGCCTGGTCCTGCGCGCACTCGACATCTGACCTCCCGACGCACAAAAAAAAGGGGGGCGGGACCCGGTGACACCGGATCCCGCCCCTAGACCTGCGTCAGACCAGGTCAGTCCTCGTCACGCTCGACCTTGACCACGACCTCGGCCTCCTCAGCCACGGTCGCGTCACTCTCGGTCTCGATGTCGCTCTCGGTGTCGCTCTCGGCCTCGGCCTCGGCCTCGGTCTCGGCCTCGGTCTCGCTCTCGTCGAGGGCGTCGACGAAGTCCACCCCGTCGAGTTCGGCGAGCCGGTCGGAGGCGTCCGTGCTGCCGTCCTTGTCGGACTCGATGGCCTTCGCGAACCACTCCCGCGCCTCGCCCTCGCGCCCGGCGGCGAGCAGCGCGTCGGCGTACGCGTACCGCAGCCGCGCGGTCCACGGCTGGACGGAGCTGGCGGCCAGCTCGGGGCTCTGCAGCGTCACGATGGCCGCGTCCAGTTGCCCCAGGTCACGCCGGGCCCCGGCGGCGACGAGCCGCATCTCCACCTGGCCGGCCTTGTCCAGCTTGTTCACCTCGGGAGCGCCGGCCATCTCGAGCGCCTTCTCCGGCCGCCCGAGCCCACGCTCGCAGTCGGCCATGACGGGCCACAGCTCGACACCGCCGCTCATCCGCCGCGCGGCCCGGAACTCGGCGAGCGCCTCGCTGTACTTCTGGTTGGCGTACGCGGCGAACCCACCGGCCTCACGCACGGCGGCGACGCGCGAGGCCAGCCGCAGGGCGATCTTGGAGTAGGCGTACGCCTGCTCGGGCTCCTCGTCGATCAGCCGGGCGACCATCACCAGGTTCCTGGCGACGTCGTCGGCAAGCGTCTTGGGCAGGCTCATCAGCTCCTGCCGCACGTCCTTGTCGATCTCCTCACCGGTGACGTCCTCCGGGATCGGCAGCCGCTTGATCGGCTCACGGTCACGGTCCCGCTCGTCACGGAACCGGCCGCCACCGCCCTGCCGGTCGTCCCGACGGTCATCGCGCCCATCCCGGCCCCGGAATCCACCGGGCCGCCCACCCCGGTCATCCCGACGCGGCCCACGAGCACCCCGGTCATCCCGACCACGGAACCCACCGCCACCACGGTTGTCGTCCCGACGGAAAGCGGGACGCTCCCCACCACGGCTGTCGTCACGCCGATCATCCCGACGGTCATCGCGTCGGTCGTCCCGCCTGTCATCCCGCCGGAAGGGCGGCCGCTCGCCACGGTCGTCGCGTCGGAAGGGCGGCCGGTCTCCCCGGTCGTCCCGACGGGGTCCACGGTCGCGGTCGTCCCGCTGGAACGCCGGACGAGAACCCCGATCACCCTCACGACGGTCATCACGACGATCGTCCCGACGGAAACCACCACGGTCACCGGAACCACCACGGTTGTCGTCCCGACGGAAAGCGGGACGGTCCCCACCACGGTTGTCATCGCGGCGGAAGGCGGGACGCTCTCCACCACGGTTGTCGTCGCGTCGGTCGTCACGGCGGAACGTGGGACGGTCCCCACGGTCGTCACGGCCCCGGTCGTCACGACGATCGTCACGCCGGAAGCCACCCCGGTCACCGGAACCACCACGGTTGTCATCGCGGCGGAAGGGGGGCCGGTCTCCCCGGTCGTCCCGACGGGGCGCACGGTCGCGGTCGTCCCGCTGGAACGCCGGACGAGAACCCCGATCACCCTCACGACGGTCATCACGACGATCGTCCCGACGGAAACCACCACGGTCACCGGAACCACCACGGTTGTCGTCCCGCCGGAAAGCGGGACGCTCTCCACCACGATTGTCATCGCGCCGGAACCCACCGCCGCCACCGCCACGGTTGTCGTCACGCCGATCGTCCCGACGGTCATCGCGTCGGTCGTCGCGGCGGAACGCGGGACGGTCCCCACGGTCGTCACGGCCACGGTCGTCACGACGATCGTCACGCCGGCCGTAACCGCCGCCCCCACCACCACGGTTGTCATCACGCCGGAAGGCGGGACGGTCGCCACGGTCCCCGCGGCTGGCACCGCGATCGCCGCGATCACCGCGGTCCCCATTGTCCCGTCGCCGCTGGTCGCGCTCCGGTCGGTCGTCGGGAGAGTTGGTGGACATCGGGTGACTCCTGTCTTCGGTACCGCAAACATACTCGCGCACCCGGGTACCCGGCGCGCTCCGGAAAAACAAAAAGGACCCTCGGCCCCAGCTGAACGCTGGGACCGAGGGTCCTTTTCCAAATATTGTTCGGCGGCGTCCTACTCTCCCACAGGGTCCCCCCTGCAGTACCATCGGCGCTGTAAGGCTTAGCTTCCGGGTTCGGAATGTAACCGGGCGTTTCCCTCACGCTATGACCACCGAAACCCTAATGGTTTCGAGCGAACAAGCACACTTTTTACTTGTTTCCAGCTCTAGCCGGCAACAGTCGTTGCCTCAGAACTAACACAGTGGACGCGAGCAACTGAGGACAAGCCCTCGGCCTATTAGTACCAGTCAGCTTCACCCATTACTGGGCTTCCACATCCGGCCTATCAACCCAGTCGTCTACTGGGAGCCTTAACCCCTCAAAGGGGGTGGGAATACTCATCTCGAAGCAGGCTTCCCGCTTAGATGCTTTCAGCGGTTATCCCTCCCGAACGTAGCCAACCAGCCATGCCCTTGGCAGAACAACTGGCACACCAGAGGTTCGTCCGTCCCGGTCCTCTCGTACTAGGGACAGCCCTTCTCAATATTCCTGCGCGCGCAGCGGATAGGGACCGAACTGTCTCACGACGTTCTAAACCCAG
>NZ_FOFF01000034.1 GCF_900110755.1 Streptomyces sp. yr375 | reverse complement strand
ACCGTAGCTGACGTGCTGTTGGCTCGCGCCGCAACCCCATCGACCGCTCCTCCCAACATGCCCGTAAGCGCGACTCGTTCGGGTGTCAGGTTACGCGATCCACTTGCTCAACCTTGAATTCAAGGTCTACCGTCGGTGATGCAACGCACACGCTGCGGAAGCGCACCGCTCCGTCCTGCCAGGACGGCTGAGGCATGCCACCGCGCACAAACCCCACCCCACCTCTGGAGCTACCCCATGCCCGAAACCGCTCCCGCTCCCATTCCCGCCCTCACCCCCGCCCCCGACTCCTGGGAGTACTCCCTCTACATCCCCCACGACCCCAGAGCCGTCACCGTCTGTCGTCTCACGCTCCGTCCGATCCTCACCGTGCACGGCCTCGCCGGTCTCCTCGACACCGCCGAACTCCTCGCCTCGGAGCTGGTCACCAACGCCGTACTCCACACCAAGGGCCCCGCCTGCCTCCGCCTCCGCTTCCGGGACGGCGTCCTCCAGATCGGGGCCTGGGACGCCGACCCCGAACCCCCCGAGCCCGCACGCAAGTTGGAGGACCTCGGCGACGCGGAGAACGGCCGGGGCATGGCGATCGTCCGGGCCTGCTCCGACCTCTGGCACTGGCAGCCGCTCTCCCGCATGGGCCACCGGGGCAAGCTCGTGTGGTGCGAACTGAACGCGGCGTAGCTCGTTGAGCACGTAGGACAGAAAGGAGAGCCGATGGTCGGCTCGTCGCACGAGGCGCTGCACCGGATCTTCCAGAAGGAACCCGGACTCCTGACCAGCGCCCTCCAGCAGGTGTTGTCCGTTCCCTTCCCCACGCCCCACGACTTCGCTGCCATGAACGTCGACCTCACCGAGATCGAGCCCATCGAGCGGCGCGTGGACACGCTCCTGCGGGCCGAGACCGACGAGGGAAGCTACCTCCTGGTCGTGGAGTCGCAGGGCCGGCCGGACGAGAGGAAGCGCGGCAGTTGGCCGTACTACCTCAGCTATCTCCACGAGAAGTACCGCTGTGAACCCGTCCTCATCGTCGTCACGCAGAACAGGGCCACAGCGCGCTGGGCGGAAGAGCCCATTCACCTCGGTGTGCGGGGAATGCCCTCGCTGACCGTGCGGCCCTTCGTGCTCGGCCCGGACAACGTTCCCGTCATCGCCACCCGGCAGGAGGCCGAGCGGGACGTACCCCTTGCGGTGCTTTCCGCGATGACACACGGCCGGGGGCGGCAGGCCCCCGCCATACTGGAATCGCTGGCAGCCGCCCTACGGACCATCGACCGCGACAGCGCAGCGGCGCTCGTGCAGTTCGTCGACTCGTGCCTGACAGATGCTCAGGCGCAGCGGATGTGGAGGGATCTCATGACCGCAATGCAGTACTTCTGGCGACACCCCCTCGCGGAGGAGGTGCGCGAGGAAGGGCGTGAAGAGGGGCGCGAGGAAGGGCGCGTCGCGGACCGGGCCGACATGATCCTCAGCATTCTCGAATGGCGTGGCATCCCCGTGCCGGACGCTGTCCGTGTGCGCGTCGCGTCCTGCGCGGACCTCGACCAGCTCACCGCCTGGTCGCAGCGCGCCGTCCACGCCACCGCCGCCGACGACCTCTTCGCGGCGACCGAGTAGCGGTCGTCAGCCGCCCAGCACCCGCACCGGCGTCCCCGCCAGATACGCCCGCACCCCCTCCGCCGCCTGCCCGTAGTACCGCTCGTGGTTCGCCCGGGAAACGTATCCGAGGTGCGGGGTGGCCGGCAGGCGGGGAGCCGTCCGCGTGGGGTGGTCTGCGGGGAGGGGCTCGACGTCGAAGACGTCCACGCCCGCGATACGGCCCTCCCTCAGCGCCGCCAGCAGTGGGCTCGGCATCCCGGGAACGGCGGAAGAGCGAGGCAGAATAAGGGGGCGCCGGAGCAACGTCCGCACCTGGGGCGACATCCAGGTGAACGGCGAGGCGGCGCGTGGACGGGACGCGGTCGGCGTCGAGGCCGGATGGAATGAGGGACGTGGTGGAGTCGGTGGAGCCGAGGATCGCCGTTGCCGTGGTCACCATGGGGAACCGGCCCGCCGAGGTCGACGCGCTGTTGGAGTCGGTGGCCAAGCAGGACCTGGCCCCCGCGCGCGTCGTGATCGTCGGCAACGGCTGCTGCCTCCCCGAGTTCGCCGAGCGCCTCTCGCTGCCCGGCGAAGTCACCACGATCGACCTCGACGAGAACCTCGGCTGCCCCGGGGGCCGCAACGTCGCCCTCGCCCGCCTCCGCGCATACGGCGACGTGGACATCGTCGTAGAACTGGACGACGACGGGCTGCTCGTCGACGCCGACGTCCTGAGCCGCGTCCGCGACCTGTACGTCGCCGATCCCGGCCTCGGCATCGTCGGCTTCCGCATCGCCGACGAGCACGGCGAGACCCAGCGCCGGCACGTGCCGCGCGTCGGGGCCGCGGATCCGATGCAGGGCGGGTACGTCACCGGGTTCCTCGGCGGCGGCCACGCGCTCAGCATGGCCATGCTCGCCGAGACCGGCGACTGGCCCGCCGAGTTCTTCTTCGCGCACGAGGAGACCGACCTCGCCTGGCGGGCGACGGACGCCGGCTGGAAGATCCTCTACGCGCCCGAGCTGCTGCTCCAGCACCCCAAGACCTCGCCCGCCCGGCACGCCATCTACCACCGGGTGACCGCCCGCAACCGGGTCTGGCTCGTCCGGCGCAATCTTCCGCTGCCCCTCATCCCCGTCCACCTGGGCGTCTGGATCGCCGTCACCCTCCTGCGCACCCGCTCCCTCGGCGGCCTGAAGGCCTGGTTCGCCGGGTTCGCGGAAGGCGTACGGAAACCGGCGGGCGTACGACGTCCCATGAAGTGGCGCACGGTATGGCACCTGACCCGGCTCGGCAGGCCCCCGGTCATCTGACCGCCCGCCAGCCGGCATCACCACTACCGAGCCGACGCCGCCCCCCGTCCCCTCACTTCGCGTCGGCATAGCACTCCACCACCGCCGTAGTGAACGGAAACCGCACCGGCGTCTCCCCGAACGTCAGCCGTCCGGCCAGGTCGGACGCCTCCCGGATGGCGGCGACGACCGCCTCCGCCTCCCCCTCCGGACAGTGCACGATCACCTCGTCGTGCTGGAAGAAGACCAGCTCGGCCTCCATCCCCGCACAGGCCTGCCGCAGCGCGGCGAGCAGCAGCAGCGCCCAGTCGGCGGCGCTGCCCTGGACGACGAAGTTGCGGGCGAAACGGCCACGCGCGCGTGCGTTGGTCGAGGCGTACCCCGGCACCCACTGCCGGTCGTCCGAGACGTCGTCCCCTGCGACGGTGCCGCCGGAGTCGACCAGGCCATCGGAGCCGACAAGGCCGTTGGAATGGACCGGGATGCCCGCCTCCTCCGTCGCGCCGTCCCCCGTCCCCGCCGCCGGCGGGCAGGTCCGGCCCAGCCAGGTGCGTACCAGACGGCCTTCCTCGCCGGCCTTGGCCGCGTCGTCGACGTACGCCACCGCGCGCGGGAAGCGGCGGCGCAGCGCGGCGAGGTTCTTCAGCCCGTCGCCGGAGGTCTGCCCGTACACCGCGCCGAGCACCGCGAGTTTGGCCTGCGCGCGGTCGCCGGAGAAGGCGCGGTCGGACACGGCCTGGTAGAGGTCGCTCGCGCGGCCCGCGACCTCCATCAGACCGGGGTCGCGGGAGATCGCCGCCAGCACCCTCGGCTCCATCTGGTCGGCGTCGGCGACGACCAGCCGCCAGCCCGGGTCGGCGACCACGGCCCGCCGGATCACCTTGGGGATCTGAAGCGCGCCCCCGCCGTTGGTCACCCACCGCCCGGTGACCGTGCCGTGGGCCAGGAACTCCGGCCGGAACCGCCCGTCCCGCACCCAGTCCTGGAGCCAGGACCAGCCATGGGCCACCCACACGCGGTACAGCTTCTTGTACTCGATCAGCGGCTTCACGGCCGGATGGTCGAGGGACTCGATCTCCCAGCGCCGCGTCGACCTGATCCGGATCCCCGCCTGCGCGAAGGCCTTGACGACATCGGCCGGCAGGTCGGGACGGACGCGCCGCCCGAACGCGGCGGACACCTCCTCGGCCAGCTCGGCCAGCCGCCGCGGCTCGCCCCCGCCCGCGTACCGCTCGCCGAGCAGGTCGTGCAGCACCGCGCGGTGCACGTCCGCGCTCCACGGCAGCCCGGACCGGTTCATCTCGGCGGCCACCAGCATCCCCGCCGACTCCGCCGCCGTCAGCAGCCGCATCCGCGCCGGGTGTTCGGCCCGCTCGTGCCGCCGCTGCTGCTCGGCGTAGACGGCGAGGAGGTCGTCGAGCGGCAGCCGGACGGCCGTGTCCTGCGCGTCGAACAGCGAGGACTGCGCGCCGGGCGCGGCGGCCCGCTGCGGCGGATCCGGCGGTACGGGTCCGCCGCGCAGCCGGGCCAGCGCGGCGGCGGCCGAGCGGGGCTCACCGGAGCGCCCCTCGTGGCCCAGGAGGAGGGTCTCGGCGTCCTCGACGTCGTAGCACCGCTCGACTCGCACCCCCGTGGCGAGCAGACGCGGATACACCTCGGCCGTGGAACGCCAGACCCAGCGGGTGACGTCGGGCCGCTCGCGCACGGCCCGCGCCAGGTCCGCCTCCCGCACCACCGGCCCGGCGGGCAGCCCGCCGGGGCCGAGGGGGGCGAGTTCCACACCACCGTCCTCGGCCGGAGCGAGTGCCCACCGGTCGGCCATGTCCCGAGTGTGGCAGGGGGGTCTGACATTGACCCTCAGCCGTCAGCCTCAGCCCTCGTCCTTCTCCTCCGTCTCCGTCTCCTGCTCCTGCTCCTGCGCCGCGATCAGGGCCAGGACCTTCGCGACGTACTGTTCCGTGCCGGGCTTGTCGATGCCGAGGCTGCTGAGGACGCCCTCGCCGTTCTCGAACTCCAGCAGCGCCAACAGGATGTGCTCGGTGCCGACGTAGTTGTGGCCGAGGCGCAGGGCCTCGCGGAAGGTGAGTTCCAGGACCTTCTTGGCGTCCGGGCCGTAGGGGACCAACTCGGGCGCGTCCTCGACGGGCTGCGGGAGTACGGCGGTCGCGGCCTCGCGGACCGCGTCCAGGGTGACGCCCTGCTCGGCGATCGCCTTCGCCGCGAGGCCCTCCGGCTCGGCGAGCAGACCGAGGACCAGGTGCGCGGGCAGTCCCTCGGCGTTGCCGGCGGCCTTGGACGCGTTGTGGGCGGCCATGACGACGTTCCGCGCGCGCGGGGTGTAGCGGCCGAAGTTCTGGTTGGCCTCGAGGTCGGCGGACTCCTTCGGCACGAACCGCTTCTGCGCGGCCTGCCGGGTGACGCCCATGCTGCGGCCGATGTCGGTCCAGGAGGCCCCCGAGCGGCGGGCCTGGTCGACGAAGTGACCGATGAGGTGGTCCGCCACGTCGCCGAGGTGGTCGGCGGCGATGACGGCGTCCTGGAGCTGGTCGAGCGGCTCGGCGTGAACCTTCTTGATGGCGTCGATGAGGTCGTCCAGACGGACGGATGCGGTGGTTCCGGGGCGTGGAGTCGTCATGTGTCAACCTTAGGTTGACAGTGGTCAGGGTGTCAACCCAAGGTTGTCACTCTGACCGCCATGGCACGATCGACCGGTGAGTAGCACCAGCGACAGCACCGACGAGAGCACCGGCCACGGCACCGGTGACAGCACCGGCGGCAACCCGCCCGGCGTCGTTGAGCGCGCCTTCCAGGCCGCCCTGTACGACACCGCCGACGCCACCCTCGACCGGGGCGCATCGCTCCTCGCCGCCGACCCGGCGGCGGACGCCGAACTCGCCCGGCGCGGCGCGGAGTTCGTGGCGGCGCTCTGGCGGCGCGGCTGGCAGCCCGCGGACGTGGTGCGGATCGTGCGGCGCGAGCTGGACGGCGTCCACGTCGTCCTGGTGGCGGAGTCGATACGGGCACACGCGCGTGACGACCGTCCGCGCGGCCGGCGCTGGGCGGCCCAGCTCGCCGAACTGCCCGCCGGCACCACACCGCCCGGCGACCGTTTCTCGCACGCCACCGCGGTCCTGGAGCTCTACCGCCTGCTGCTGCGCCTGCCCAAGCTCGAACCCCTCCAGGAACAGCAACAGCAACAGCAACAGCAACAGGGACGGGAACGGGAACGGGAACACGCACGCGCGCGTGGGCCGCATGGCACGTCGTCCCGCCCCAGCGACCACTCCCGCATGCTCACCCGTATCCGCGCGCTGCTCGCCAAGGCGGAGGCGACGGGCTTCCCCGAGGAGGCGGAGGCGCTCACCGCGAAGGCGCAGGAGCTGATGGCCCGGCACAGCGTCGACGAGGCGCTGCTCGACGCCCAGGCCCCCGACCCGGACGCGCCCGGCGCCTGCCGGATCGGCGTCGAGCCGCCGTACGAGCAGGCGAAGGCGGTGCTGCTGGACGCGGTCGCCGACGCCAACCACTGCAAGGCGGTGTGGAACGAACCCTTCGCCTTCTCCACGGTCGTCGGCTTCGAGGCCGACCTGGAGGTGGTGGAGTTGCTCTACACCTCGCTGCTGGTGCAGGCGCAGTCCGCGATGGCCAGGGCGGAGGCGGCCCAGCGGGCGGGCGGCCGTAAGCGGACCAAGACCTTCCGGCAGTCCTTCCTCGCCGCCTACGCCCACCGCATCGGCGCCCGGCTCGGCGAGATCACGGTCGCCGCCGAGACCCGGGTCACCGCCGACCTGCTGCCGGTCCTCGCCTCCCGCGAGGTCGCGGTCAACGCGGCGACGGACCGGATGTTCCCCGAGACGGTCTCCACCCGCCTGCGCGGCGTCACCGACGAGGCGGGCTGGACCGAGGGCGCGGAAGCGGCGGACCGGGCCCGGGTACAGTCCCGGCCCCGGCTGCCCTGACCCGTCCGGCGTAATCCTCCGGTAGGTCAGTCGCCCGCCTGCTGGAAGGCGCTGACGGTCGCGTCCGGCACGTCCGCGCTCTTCAGGGCGACATCGCCGTACGACCACGGGAAGCTCTCGTCGGCCGAGGCGCTCGGCAGGCCGTACTTCACGGTCTTGACGGCGAGGCTCTTGTCGCCGCTGCCCGCGCCGCGCACATAGGTGATCGTGAAGGAGGCGGTGCCCTGAGCCGGGAGGGTCAGCGGCTGCGCCTCGGCGGCGGCGTCCTTCGCGACGGTCGCGGAGGTGCCGTCCGCCTGGAGGCTGACGGTGGGGAAGCCGTTCAGGGTGCACTCCGCACCCTTGTTGAGGAGCGTGACGGTGACGTTGCCGGTGTCGCCGGCGGCGGGCGCGGCGTCGACGGGGCCGACCTCCGGGCTCAGGTCGCCGGCGGCACAGGCGCTGCCGGCCGCGCCTGCCGCGCTGGCGGAGTCGGTGGCCTTGCTCTTGCCGTCGCCGGCGGAGCCGCTGTCGTCCCCGCCGCCGCAGGCGGTGAGGAGCAGGGTTGCGGCGAGCGCGGTGACGGTGATGGGAACGGCGCGCATGAGTGGTCCCTCGGGTCTCGTGACGGTGCTCGAAGGATCATCACGCACGCGCGCGGAACACCCTCGCGCGCCCCCACCCTCGTAGCCGCCGCGCGGGCGACCGCCGAGGGCTCCGCGCCCGCTACCCGAGTCCCGGCGTCGGCAGTCCCGACGGCCACTGGCCGCCCTCCGCCTTGGTGAACGTCTCTTTTCCGGCCGCGCCCGACCAGGTCACCTCGAGGGAGTTCGCGTCGACGGTGTCGACCATGCCGGTCGTCCGGTCGTCCTTCCCGGTGGTGCACTTGAGGTGGATCATCTGCATGCCCGCCTCCGTACCGGCGGTCCCGCTGCACACGGACCCGCCGGTCACGAAGAGGGCGGCCTGCTTCCCGGTGACGATCAGGGCGACCGCCTTGCCGTCCGTCGTGGCCAGCCAACTGCCCTCCAGCTCGTCGGAGGCGGAGACCGAGCCGGAGCCGGAGGCGGACGCCGTCGCCCCACTCGTGCCCCCGGCGCCCCCGGCGGCGTCCGCGCTCGCCGCCGTCGTAGGCGTGGCCGAGGAACCGTCGCCGGAGCCGCCGTCGCCGCTGCACCCGGTCAGCGCGAGCGCGAGCGCGCCCGCCAGCGTGGCGGCCACGGCCGCGCCCCGCGAAAAGATCGCCGAAGTCGCCGAAGTCACTGCAAGCCCCCAAGCTGTAGCCGGCCCGGCCCGCCCTGGACTGCGAGGACCGAAAGTCCGCAGCAAGCTACCAGCAAGCTCCAGCGGAATCCCGAGCAGAATCCTGGGCACCGCTTATGAAACGACCCCGGAGCCCGGCCCGGAGACCACCCCTGAGCCCGGCCCTGAGCCCGGCCCTGAGCCCGGCCCGGAGACCACCCCGGAGCCCGGCCCTGAGCCCGGCCCGGAGACCACCCCGGAGCCCGGCCCTGAGCCCGGCCTGAGCCCGGCCCTGAGCCCGGCCCCGAGAGCGCCCCTGAGACCGCCCCTGGGCCCGGCCCCGAGCCCGCCCTTGAGCCCGGCCCGGAGACTGCCCTTGAGCCCGGTCCGGAGCCCGGCCCGGAGGCCACCCCCGAGCCCGCCCCGAGCCCGCCCCGAGCCCGCCCCCGAGACCACCCCCGAGCCCGCCCCTGAGGCACTCGTGACCCACCACTACCAGGACGACTTCCGCACCCCCGGCAGGTACCCCGCGTGCGCCTGCTCCCGCAGACTCACCCGGGACAGCCCGAACGTCCGGAAGTACCCGCGCGGGCGCCCGTCCGTCTGGTCCCGGTTGCGTACGCGCGTCGCGCTCGCGTCGCGCGGCTGGGCGCTCAACTCCCGCCGCGCCGCCTCCCGTTCCGGGTCCGTCGAGGACGGCCGCCGGATGATCTCCTTCAGCTCGGCCCGGCGCGCCGCGTACCGCGCGACGACCTCCTGCCGCCGGTCGTTCTTCGCGATCTTGCTCTTTTTCGCCATCAGACCCGCACCCCCCGCGCGCGGATGCGCGTCACGGCCGCCTCGACGCCGATCGTGTCGACGGTCTTGATCCCCTTCGTGCTCAGCCGCAGCCGCACGTAGCGGCCCTCGCTCGGCAACCAGTACCGCTTGGACTGGATGTTGGGGTCGAAGCGGCGCGACGTGCGCCGGTGGGAGTGGGAGATGCGGTTGCCGAAGCCCGGCTGGGCGCCGGTCAGCATGCAGTGCGCGGACACGGGTGACGTACCTCTCCTCGGTCGATGCCAGGATCGATGGTGCTAATGGAATTCATTTTCATTAAGGTACCAGCATGGCACGCAACGAACTCCGCCCGGTCATCAAGCTCCGGTCCACGGCGGGCACCGGCGTCACCTACGTGACCCGCAAGAACCGCCGCAACGACCCGGACCGCATGACCCTGCGCAAGTACGACCCCGTCGTCCGCAGGCACGTCGACTTCCGAGAGGAGCGCTGAACCACCGCCATGCGTAAGGGAATCCACCCGGCCTACGGTCCCGTCGTCTTCCGTGACCGCGCCGCGAACTACACCTTCCTCACCCGCTCGACGCTGTCCGCCACGGCGGGCGAGAAGACCATCGAGTGGGCGGACGGGAACACCTACCCCGTCGTCGACGTCGAGATCTCCGACGTCAGCCACCCCTTCTACACCGGCACCGCCCGCGTCCTGGACACGGCCGGCCGGGTCGAGCGCTTCGAGCGCCGCTACGGGAAGCGGGGCGGGGCGTGAGCATGTCGGTCGTGATCGTCGGCGGGCTGCACGCCGACGCCCGCCGGGCGACGGTCGCGCGCCTGCTCGCCGACGTCCCCGGCAGCGTCGTCCTCCACCACGACCTCGGGACGGCCGAGGCGGGCACGGTCGTCCGCACGATCAGCGACGCCACCGGCATCCTGTCCGCAGGCGAGGCGCCGCTGTCCAACGACTGCGCCTGCTGCGCGCTGCGCGAGGACCTCGTCCCCGAACTGCGCCGCCTCGCCGCCGACGGCACCACGCGCCTCGCGGTCGTCGAACTGTGGGACTCCGTCGAACCCAAGGCCATGGCCGAGGTCGTCGTGGCCGGCGGGCTCATGGTCACCGGCGTCGTCACCGCCGTCGACCCGGCGCTGCTGCTGCCCTGCCTCGGCAACGGCGACGACCTCGCCGACGTCGGACTCGCCGCGGCCGCCAGCGACCAGCGCACGGTCGCCGACACCTTCGCGCGGCAACTGGAGTACGCCCCCGTCCTGGCGGTCGTCGACTCCGAGGACGCCGACGACGAGGACCGCGAGCTGCTGGCACAGCTCCACCCGACGGCCCGCCAGGTCCGGATCGCCGCCGATGCCCGCGCCGACGCACGGTCTCCGCTCGCGCGGGCGGTGCTGGCCGGATTCGACGTCGAATCGGCCGCCGCGGCCCAGCACCCGGCCTGCGCGCTGCTCCCCGCCGACGCCGACGCGCACGGCGTGAGCACCTTCGTCTGGCACCGGAACCGCCCCTTCCACCCGGAGCGGCTGTACGACGCGCTGGAGGATCTGACCTGCGCCGCCGCCCGCAGTCGTGGCCGGTTCTGGCTCGCCGACAAGCCCGACGTGCTGCTCCACTGGGACGCGGCGGGCGGCGCTCTGTGCGTCGAGTCGGTGGGCCCCTGGCTGGCGTCCCTCCCGGATGCCGCCTGGGACATGGTCCCGCCGGTCCGCCGCGCCGCCGCCGCGCTGGACTGGCACCCCGAGCACGGCGACTGCTGCCAGCACCTGGTCTTCACCTCCCCCGGCCTCGACCGCGACGGACTCGCCGAGCTCCTGGAGTCCTGCCTGCTCACCGACGCCGAGTACGCCGCCGGGCGCGCCGCCTGGAAGCAGTTGCCGCCCGCTTTCGACACCCTCCTGGAGGTCTGACCCCATGCCCCGCAAGCCCGAGCGCAAGCCCGCCAAGCCCCGCCCCAACCCCCTTGACCAGGCACGCATCACCTACATCGACTACAAGGACACCGATCTCCTGAGAAAGTTCATCTCGGACCGAGGCAAGATCCGCAGTCGCCGCGTCACCCGTATCTCCGCCCAACAGCAACGCCAGATCTCCCGAGCGATCAAGAACGCCCGGGAAATGGCCCTCCTGCCCTACGGCCCCGCCCACTGACCCCCGGGCGGCCGACCGGCCGTGGTCCGGTAGGCACCCACCTCGCCCCCGCCCCCGCGGCCGACGCCACCCGTCGGACGCGGGGGCGCGGGCTTGCCGCGGTGGAGCCGCCGCAGCACCGATCCGGTCCAGTCCGATCCGGTCCAGTCCGATGCGGTCCTGAGGGAACAGGACGGCCGCAGTGCGCGTCTGTTCCTAGAGCACGAGTGGTTCGAATCGGACGACCTTCACCCGCAGTCCATGACCGTCACCGAATCGAACGAGTTGGGTAAAGCGGGCGTCAAAGCTGTAACCGCACAAGCACCCCGCGTGCACGTGCATCTGCTCATGCGACTGCACGTGAACGGGGTTATGATCCGGGCAGTTGAGACAGTTGACCACGGCACCAATGGCCACTCGGGCCACACGAGCCAGCGCACCAGCAGGGAGCGACCTGTGGACCACGACGTTGACGACGTTGACGGGGGGCACGACGTGTACAACGGCATGACGGCCACACAGTTGTACGGGGTTGCCTGGCAGAAGAGCCGGCACAGCAACTCGCAGGGTTCCTGCGTGGAGTTCGCGCGGCTGCCGGGCGGCGAGGTGGCCGTACGCAACTCGCGCTTCCCGGACGGCCCCGCGCTCGTCTATACCCGAGCCGAGATAGAGGCGATGCTGCTCGGCATCAAGGACGGCGAGTTCGACCACCTGATCGCGAGCTGACGCCGCCGCCCTTCGCCCCGGCATCCGTCGCCGCCGTCACCGTGTCATCGCTCACAACGCGCGTAGAACCGTGGCGCGTTGGTGCCCCGCGGTCCGTCATTCGCCGGAAGTGCGCGGACGCTACGGGGTGTTCGGACGGTGCGGGGTGTTCGAACCGTGCGGACCGTTCGGGCTGTGTGGACCGTTCGGGCTGTGTGGAGCGGGCAGTCGGAACAGCGCCCAGACGACCTTGCCGCCCAGGTTGCTGGAGAGCGGGTGCCAGCCCCAACTGTCGGCGAACGAGTCCACGAGGAACAGGCCGCGGCCCGACTCCGCCGAGAAGTCCTCGCTCTCGCGGGGCAGCGGACTGTCATGGCTGGGGTCGCGCACCGCGCACACCAGCCGCTCGGTCCACCGCATCAGGTGCAGCCGCACGGGCGGATGCGGATGCCGATCCTGTGTGCTGCCCTCCGAGGACAGTCCGTGTCTCAGCGCGTTGGTCACCAGCTCCGACACGACCAGGCAGACGTCGTCGAAACGGTCGGCCACGTCGTCCCACTGATCGAGGGTCCGTCGGGTGAACTGCCGGGCTTCGCGCACCGCTTCGAAGCGGGCGGGCAGAGCGCACGACGCGGCGTTGGACACAGCCGCGGGATCAAGCGGCGGAAGGCCCTGCCGTAACGGCTCGAGCATGGTCGATCCATTCGTCCCCATGCGAGGCACTCCCCGGATTCGCGGTCGTTGCGATGCAGCGGTGGCGCGGGACCATGGTTTCTGATGCGCACTGCGGATGCAAGGGCAGATGCACGTGCACGTGACCGAAATGGACCCGCCCGTACCGCTTCTTGGCCATTTTTTCCGCCAAGTTGCCGCTTCTTACAAGCACTTCTTTCGCTTTACCCACACTCTTCCCTCGCATCGTGCTGTGCGTATCCTTTGGCTTCTTTCCATCTCTGTAATCGGACGAGTACTGCTCGAAGTGTTTTAGTGGCAGACTGCGGCCCTTGAAGACGGCTGGGGAGGCTGGCGAACGTGAGCGCGGGAGAGCCCGGATCGGTGGTGCGGCGGATGCTGCTCGGTTCGCAACTACGGCGGCTGCGTGAAGCGAGAGGCATCACGCGCGAGGCGGCCGGATACTCGATCAGGGCGTCGGAGTCGAAGATCAGCCGGATGGAACTGGGCCGGGTGAGCTTCAAGACCCGGGACGTGGAGGACCTGCTGACGCTGTACGGCATCTCGGACGACGCGGAGCGCCAGTCGCTCGTCGGACTCGCCCGCGAGGCCAACGTCGCGGGCTGGTGGCACAGTTACTCGGACGTCCTGCCCAACTGGTTCCCCACCTACGTCGGCCTGGAGGGCGCCGCCGCGCTGATCCGGGCGTACGAGGTGCAGTTCGTGCACGGCCTGCTGCAGACCGAGGCCTACGCCCACGCGGTCGTCAGTCGCGGCATGAAGGGCGCGAACGCCGCCGACATCGACCGGCGTGTCGCACTGCGCCTGGAGCGGCAGAAGTACCTCGTCGCGGAGAACGCCCCCGACTTCCACATCGTCCTCGACGAGGCCGCCCTGCGCCGCCCGTACGGCGACCGCGGGGTGATGCGCGGGCAGCTCCAGCACCTGATCGACGTCTCCCAGCGTCCGAACGTGCGGCTGCAGGTGATGCCGTTCGGCTTCGGCGGGCACTCCGGCGAGTCCGGCGCCTTCACGATCCTCAGCTTCCCGGAGTCCGACCTCCAGGACGTCGTCTACCTGGAGCAGCTCACCAGCGCCCTCTACCTGGACAAGCGCGAGGACGTCGGCCAGTACGAACAGGCGCTGAAGGAGCTCCAGCAGGACAGCCCCGGACCGGACGAGAGCCGGGACCTGCTGCGCGGACTGATCCAGTTGTCCTGACCGGCTTCCTGACCGGCTTCCCTCCCAACTCCCTTGAAACACACGTACGATGACGTGTGATCAGATCGTGACGCCGAGCGGTCGCAGGCGATCGCAGCAGGGGATTGAGGGTTCACATGTCGTCCTATTTCACCGACCTGGCCCAGCAGTACATCGACGGCAAGTGGCGTCCGGGCAAGGGGTCCTGGGACATCATCACCATCAACCCCTACGACGGTGAGAAGCTCGCCTCGATCACCACCGCCACCGTCGAGGAGATCGACGAGGCGTACCGCGCCGCCGCCCGCGCCCAGAAGCAGTGGGCCGCGACCAACGCCTACGCCCGCCGCGCCGTCTTCGAGAGCGTGCTGCGCCTGGTGGAGGAGCGCGAGGCGGAGATCAGCGAGGTCCTGGTCGACGAGGCCGGCGGCACGTTCGGCAAGGCCGCCTTCGAACTCCACCTCGCCAAGGAGTTCCTGCGCGAGGCGGTCCACCTGTCGCTGAGCGCCGAGGGCCGCATCCTGCCCTCGCCGATCGACGGCAAGGAGAACCGCGTCTACCGCGAGCCGGTCGGCGTCGTCGGTGTGATCAGCCCGTTCAACGTGCCCTTCCTGCTGTCGCTGAAGTCCGTCGCCCCCGCGCTGGCCCTCGGCAACGGCGTGGTGCTCAAGCCGCACCAGAACACCCCGATCTCCGGCGGCACCGTCATCGCCAAGCTCTTCGAGGACGCCGGTCTGCCCCCGGGCCTGCTCAACGTCGTCGTGACCGACATCGCCGAGATCGGCGACGCCTTCCTGGAGCACCCGATCCCGCGGGTCATCTCCTTCACCGGCTCCGACAAGGTCGGCCGGCACGTCGCCACCGTCGCCGCCTCGCACTTCAAGCGGTCCATCATCGAACTCGGCGGCAACAGCGCCTTCGTCGTCCTCGACGACGCCGACGTCGACTACGCGGTCGACGCCGCCGTCTTCAGCCGCTTCGTCCACCAGGGCCAGGTCTGCATGGCCGCCAACCGCGTCCTGGTCGACCGCGCGATAGCCGACGAGTTCACCGAGAAGTTCGTCGCCAAGGTGAAGACCCTCAAGGCCGGCGACCCGCGCGACCCCCAAACCGCCATCGGCCCCCTGATCAACTCCTCGCAGGCGGAAGCGGTCTCGAACGTCGTCCGGCAGGCGATAACCGAGGGCGCGCACGCGCTGGTGCACGGTACGACGACCGACAACGTCGTCGCGCCCTCCGTGCTCGCCGACCTCCCCGAGAGCTCCGCGCTGCTCCGGCAGGAGGTGTTCGGCCCGGTCGTCTTCCTCAACACCTTCGACGGCGAGGAGGAGGCCGTCCGCCTGGTCAACGACACGCCCTACGGCCTGAGCGGCGCCGTCCACACCGCCGACGTCGAGCGGGGCGTCGCCTTCGCCAAGCAGATCGACACCGGCATGTTCCACGTCAACGACGCCACCGTCCACGACGAGCCGATCGTCCCCTTCGGCGGCGAGAAGAACTCCGGCGTCGGCCGCCTCAACGGCGAGACGACCCTGGAGGCCTTCACCACCACGAAGTGGATCTCCGTCCAGCACGGCCGCAGCGGCTTCCCCTTCTGAGCACCGCTCCGCGCGGGCAGGCACCTGCCGGTGCACCTGTCGGGTGCACCTGCCGGGCGCCTGCCCGCCACGCCCTAACCTGGGCCCATGTCAGCGATCCGGCTTCTCGTGCTGGGCGCCGTGCGTCAGCACGGGCGGGCCCACGGCTATCAGGTGCGCGGCGACCTGGAGTACTGGGGCGCCCATGAGTGGTCCAACGCCAAGCCGGGTTCGATCTACCACGCCCTGAAGCAGATGGCGAAGCAGGGACTGCTGCGCGAGCACGAGACCGCCCCGTCCACCGCGGGCGGCCCGCCGCGCACCGAGTACGAGATCACCGAGGCCGGCACCGAGGAGTACCTCAGGCTCGTACGCGAGGCGCTGACCTCGTACGACCAGAAGATGGACATGAAGACGGCGGCCATCGGCGCCGTCGTCGACCTCCCGCGCGCGGAGGCCGTGTCGCTCCTGAAGGAGCGCGTCCGCCGCATCGAGGAGTGGCGCTCCGCCGTCACCGAGAACTACGTCCCCGAGGACGGCCCGGAGCAACTGGGCCACATCGGCGAGATCATGAACCTCTGGATCCACACGGCGGACGCGGACGCCGAGTGGACCCAGGGCCTCATCGCCCGGATCGAGGGCGGCGCCTACACCTTCGCGGGGGAGGGCGCCCCGTTCGTCGGCGTACTGGCGGCGGGCCAGGAGAACCCGTACGCGACGGGCGAACGGCATCCGGGGGACTCCCGCTGAGGGACCACCACTATGCAGTTTTCAAGGAGCGATACGGCGACGAACAGGCACCGGACGGCGTCCTGGGCACCCCCTAGTGATGGAACCCGGTAGCCGCCCCCTTGTCCCGAGGCGACGGCCCCGACTGGCGCCGCAGCTCCGGCAGCAGGCGGGTCAGGTCGGCCATGAACAACTCGGCGAGATCCTCCGAGAAGCCGTTTCTGCACACGACCCGCAGGACGGACAGATCCTCCCGGTTCGGCGGGAAGGTGTACGCGGGCACCAGCCAGCCGCTCTCCCGCAGCCGCCGGGAGACGTCGAACACGTCGTACGCCTTCACGTCCGGAGCCGTCGTGAAGGCGAAGACCGGCAGCTCGTCGCCCCGGGTGAGGAGGCGGAAGTCGCCGAGCGCCTCCACCCGGTCGGCCATGCCCCGGGCCACGGCCCGCGCGGACCCCTGCACCGCCCGGTAGCCCTCGCGGCCCAGCCGCAGCAGCGTGTAGTACTGCGCGACGACCTGTGCCCCCGGCCGGGAGAAGTTGAGCGCGAAGGTCGGCATGTCGCCGCCCAGGTAGTTCACGCGGAACACGAGCTCCTCCGGCAGCGCCTCCTTGTCGCGCCACAGCGCCCAGCCGACGCCCGGATACACCAGCCCGTACTTGTGCCCCGAGGTGTTGATGGACGCCACGCGCGGGAGGCGGAAGTCCCACACCAGGTCCTCGTCGAGGAAGGGGGCGATCATCGCGCCGGACGCGCCGTCCACATGCACCGGGATGTCGAGCCCGGTCCGCTCCTGGAGGGCGTCCAGGGCGGCGCACAGCTCGGCGATCGGCTCGTAGGAACCGTCGAAGGTGGAGCCGAGGATGCCGACGACCCCGATGGTGTTCTCGTCGCACAGCTCGGCCGCCGCCTGCGGGTCGAGGTGGAACCGGTCCCCCTCCATGGGGACCAGACGGGCCTCCACCTCCCAGAAGTTGCAGAACTTGTCCCAGCAGACCTGGACGTTGACCCCCATCACCAGGTTCGGACGGACATCGCGCGCCGGATAGCGGTCGGCGTTGCGCTGCGCCCACCGCCGCTTCATCGCCATCCCGGCGAGCATGCACGCCTCGCTCGACCCCGTCGTCGAACACCCGACGGTCGCCGACGGGTCGGGCGCGTTCCACAGGTCGGCGAGCATCGCCACACAGCGCCGCTCCAGCTCGGCGGTGCGCGGATACTCGTCCTTGTCGATCATGTTCTTGTCCCGGCACTCCGCCATCAGCACCGTGGCCTGCGGCTCCATCCACGTGGTGACGAAGGTGGCGAGGTTGAGCCGTGCGTTGCCGTCCAGCATCAGCTCGTCGTGCACGAGCTGGTACGCCGTCGACGGCGGCATCGGGGTGTCCGGCAGCCGGTGTTTGGGCGGCGCCTCGGTCATCCCGCCGAGCGGATTCGCCTCGCTGTAGAAGGGGTTCACGGACAGGGGACGCTCGTCGGGCTTCTGGGGGCCTTCGTGGAGGGGCATGGCTTCTTCTCCCAACTCTGAGCGGTGACCGCCGGGTGGCGTTCTACCGCTTCATCGGATCGAGGGGCCTGATCGGTTCACGCGCTCACCGCACCGCCGTTCCGTCGTCGTGCAACTGCATCTGCGGCCGCCCCGTCACCAGCAGCCAGGCCGGCAGCGAGGCGAAGCACAGCAGGGCGATGATCGAGGGGGAGGCGACCAGCACGGCGGCGACGAACAGGCTCAACCAGCCCTGCCGGGTGATGGCCAGCAGGATGCCCAGCACCCCGGTCGCCACACCCACCGCCGGGTGGACGCCTGGCACCAGGGCGTGGGAGGTGAGGCCGAAGGCGCACCCCACGAACACGGCCGGGAAGATCCGCCCGCCCCGGAAACCGCAGGAGGCGGCGACGAGCAGCGCGGTCAGCTTCACCACCGTCATGGTGGCGAACTGTCCGGCCGACCAGCCCTCGGGATCGGCCGCCAGCTCCCCGACCTCGTCCAGCCCCTTGAAGAGCGTCAGATGGCCGCCCAGGGCCGCCAGCAGCCCCAGCACGACCCCACCGGCGGGCAGCGCCAGCATCGGGTGCCGCAGCCGCCCGAACGCGCCGTGGACGTACGGGAAGGCGTACACGGCGCACATGCCGAGCGCCGCGGCCACCGACGCGATCACGAGCGCCGCCAGCAGGTCGTCCCACCCGGGATGCCCGAACGGGGGCAGGTGCAGGTCGAAGGTCGGATGAGCCAGCAGCGTGGTCGTCATCGAACCGGCCGCGGCGGCGACCAGCGGCGCGAAGACGCTGTCCCACAGCGGCCCCTCGGTCTGCCGCCCGGCCAGCGCCTCGGAGATCAGCAGGGCCGCCGCCACCGGCGTCCCGAACAGCGCGCCGATCGTGCCCGCCTCCGCGAGCGCCACCCACACCGCGCCCGGCGCCCGCGACAGGAACCGCCGGCCCAGCCATAAGGCGAGCCCCACGTTCACGGCGATGATCGGGTTCTCCGGGCCCAGGCTCGGCCCGCCCGCCAGCATCAGCGCGGTCGCCACCAGCAGCCCGGGCAGCACCGCCGGCGGCAGCACGCGCGCGTCCAGCCCCATCGTGGCCGGATCCGGCCCGGCATGCCCCGGCGCCTTCCACACCACCAGCCCCACCAGCACCCCGGTCGCCGTGAGCATGGCGAGCATCCACAGCACCGAGTACCGGCCCACGCCCAGCGCGTCCGGCAAGTTCTGCCACAGCACGTCCTGCAGTCGCCCGGCCACCCACGTCACCAGCAGGAGCATCAGGCTCGCCAGAGCGCCGACGGCGAGAGCGGGCAGGATCAACGGCAGCAGGGCGCGGACCGGCGTCGCCGGAGCGGGGGGCGTCTGCCGCGCGGTGTCCTGGGCCACGGGCTCACGATAAGCGGGCACAACGGGACGAACACCTCGAAGCCTTCTTCGAAGAGGCGTCTCTCGGAGGCGGGGCTTGCACCTCACGCGGCGTGAGGACGCACCGTGGAGCCCGTACCGAGAAGGGAAAGGGAGCGGACGGAAGTGAGCGACTCGAGCTATTCGGGCTATTCGGGCTACTCGGGCTACTCGGGCTACTCCGTAGGGCAGGTCGCAGGATTCGCCGGGGTCACCGTGCGCACGCTGCACCACTACGACGACATCGGCCTGCTCGTCCCGAGCGGGCGCAGCCACGCGGGGCACCGCCGCTACGCCGACGCCGACCTCGACCGGCTGCAGCAGATCCTGTTCTACCGCGAGCTCGGCTTCCCGCTCGAAGAGGTCGCGGCCCTGCTCGACGACCCGGCAGCCGACCCGCGCGCGCACCTGCGCCGCCAGTACGAGCTGCTGACCGCCCGGATCGAGAAGCTGCGGCAGATGGCCGCAGCCGTGGAACACGCCATGGAGGCACGCAAGATGGGCATCAACCTCACCCCCGAGGAGAAGTTCGAGGTCTTCGGCGACAAGGACCCGGAGCAGTACGCCGAGGAGGCCGAGCAGCGCTGGGGCGGCACCGAGGCCTACGCCGAGTCGCAGCGCCGCGTCGCCCGCTACACCAAGGAGGACTGGAAGCGCGTCCAGGCCGAGGTCGACGCCTGGGGCGAGCGCTACGCCGGCCTGGTGGCCGCGGGCGAGCCGCCCACCGGCGAGGCGGCCATGGACATGGCCGAGGAACACCGCCGGCACATCGGCAGGTGGTACTACGACTGCCCGTACGAGATGCACCGGTCCCTGGGGGAGACGTACGTCTCCGACGAGCGCTTCAAGGCGTTCTACGACGCCATGCACCCGGGCCTCGCCGAGCACCTGAGGGAGGCGATCACGGCGAACGCGGCCCGGCACACGGCCTGAGGGCCGCCCCTTGTGGTCCTGGCGGCTACTCCTCGACCAGGACCACCGCCGTCCCGTAGGCGCACACCTCGGTGCCCACCTCCGCCGCCTCCGTGACGTCGAAGCGGAACATCAGCACGGCGTTGGCGCCACGCACGCGTGCCTGCTCGACGAGCCGTTCCATGGCCTGGTTGCGGGTCTCCACGAGGGTCTTGGTCAACCCCTTGAGCTCACCGCCGATCATCGACTTCAGACCGGCGCCGATCTGGCTGCCGAGGTGCCGTGAGCGCACCGTCAGCCCGAAGACCTCGCCGATGACCTGCTGCACCCGGAACCCGGGCACGTCGTTCGTGGTGACGACCAGTACGTCAGGCTGGGGGCCCTGCCCGCCGCCGTAATCCTCGATACCCATGTTCACAGGTTTGACCAAGAGGGGGCACAGTGCATCCTGGGGGCAGCCCTGGGAACCTGGTCCTGTGGCGCCACGTTGATAGGTTTGGGCGGTCCCGCCGCCGCAGCGACCGCCTTCACCCCTTCAGGAGCCCGGAACCCGTGACTACCCTCGCCCTCGGCCCCGAGTGGATTACTCCGGACTATCTGATCTCGACGTTCGGCCTGGTCGGCATCCTGGTCATCGTCTTCGCCGAGTCGGGCCTGTTCGCCTTCCTGCCCGGTGACTCCCTGCTGTTCACCGCCGGTCTGCTGGTCGCCGACGGCAAGTGGATCAGCCAGCCGCTGTGGCTGGTGTGCACCCTGATCGTGATCGCGGCCGTCCTCGGTGACCAGGTGGGGTACCTGATCGGCAAGTTCTTCGGCCCGAAGCTCTTCAACCGCCCCAACTCCAAGCTCTTCAAACAGGAGAACCTGGAGAAGGCCCACGAGTTCATGGAGAAGTTCGGCCCCAAGGCCATCGTCCTGGCCCGCTTCGTCCCCATCGTGCGCACGTTCGCGCCGATCGTCGCCGGCGCCGGCCGCATGAAGTACCGCACCTTCATCACGTACAACGTGGTCGGCGGCATCCTCTGGGGCACGGGTGTGACGGTCGCGGGCTACTTCCTGGGCCAGATCGACTTCATCAAGTCCAACGTCGAGGCGATCCTCGTCCTGATCGTCGTCCTCTCCGTCGTCCCGGTGATCTTCGAGATCCTCAAGGCGCGCAAGGAAGCCCGTAACGCGCCCGCGCAGCCGCAGCAGCCCCAGCACCCCCACCAGCAGCAGCCCCCGGCCATGGACGACGCGACGACCCAGCTCCGCCGCATCGAAGAGCCCACCCCGTACGGCCACCCCGACCAGCACCAGGGCCACCACAACCAGGGCCACCAGAACGACTACTACGGCCAGCAGCAGTACCCGCAACAGCAGCCGTACCCCCAGGAGTGGCAGCAGCAGCCCCAGCCCCAGCAGCAGCCGTACGGCGCTCAGCACAACAGCCAGTACCCGCCGTACAACCAGAACCAGAACCAGGGTTACTAGAAACACCCCCGAGGGGGCGCGGGGCATTGCTCAGAATCCTCGCGTCCGCTTGGCGGCCCGCCGCTTCTCGGCGGAGCCGATCCGCAGGAACAGCCGCGACACCTCGGAACCCAGGTTCACGCCGATGGCGATGGCCATGGCCAGCGCGGCGGCCTTGATGAGCGACACCAGCCCCGCGTCCACCTCGTTCTGCGCGATCGCCAGCAGCCCGAAATAGGTCGGCGAACCCGGCAACAGGGGCCCGATCGCGGCGGTCGTGTACGGCAGGGCGGAAGCGAAGCGGTACCGCGACAGCAACTGCCCGAACAGCCCCACCACCCCCGCCGCGACGGCCGTGGAGGCCACCGGCGAGATCTCCCCGGCGTAGTGCATCGCCCCGTACACCGACCAGGCCACACCGCCGTTCAGCGTCACGACCAGCACGGTGGAACGTTCCTGCTGGAGCAGCACCGCGAACGTCAGCGACACCAGCATCGACGCCCCGATCTGCCACAGCGGCCGCTTGGTGACGCCCAGGGCCGCGTCGGGGTTGAGATGCGCGCCGAGCTGCACACCGACGTAGAGCATCACCAGCACCCCGGCGACGATGCCCACGAACAAGTACATGACCTCCAACAGGCGCGCGGCGGCGGTGATGTAGAAGCCGGTCAGACCGTCCTGGACGCCCGCCACCAGCGCCCGCCCCGGCAGCAGCGCGAACAGCCCGCCGGTGATGACCGCGGACGCCTTCACATCGACGTCCGCCAGGGTCAGCGCGATGCCGATCCCGGCCGGCGGCATCGCGGCGACCAGGAACTGGTAGAACTCCGGCAGCCCGCGCCCCGCGCAGAGCCACGCCAGCCGGTCGCCGAGCATCGCGCCGAGCGCCGCCGCCACGAACACGACCAGGTCACCGCCGACCAGCACCGAGGCGGCGCCCGCGAGCAGCCCGCTCGCCGAGGTCAGCACCCACGTCGGGTACGGGTGCCGGTTGCGGCGCATCTCCGCGAGCCGCCGGTAGGCCTCCTCCAGGGAGAGGTGGCTCTCCGGGTCGCTCAGGTCGTCCACGAGCCGGAAAACGGCCGCCAGGCGCGTGTAGTCGGTGCCCCGGCGGCGCACCGTCCGGGACGCCGTCACCGGGTCCTCCACCAGGGACGGCTGGTACGAGATCGACAGCAGCGTGAAGGTGGCGGTCGGCTCGCAGCGGTCGAGCCCGTAGGAGCGGCAGACCGCGAACATCGCGGCCTCCACGTCCTCGGCGCCCTCCCCGCCCGCGAGCAGCAACTCGCCGATGCGCAGCGTCAGGTCGAGCACGCGCGGGACGGCGAGGCCGCCCTCCTCCGCCTTGGGGCGCGGCTCCGGCGCGGGCCGGTCGGCCACCGGCATCCGCAGCATCGTGCGCATCCGGTCCTGCCAGGGCAGATCCTTGATCAGGCTCACCACCGGCACGCCGTCGGCCGGGGTGAAGGCGGCCGGGGCCTCACGGGCGCTGTAGGTGCTCGGCAGGCTGAACGCCGACCCCTCGCCCTCCCCGGCGGCCTGCTGCCCCACGTCCAGGCCCTCCGGGACGGCGAACTCCGACGTGGTCTCCGGCTCACCGCCGGCCTTCGGTACGGCCAGCCCCGCCGGGAGCGCGAACTCCGACGTGATCTCGGGGTCGAAGGCGCTCTTCGCCTCGTCCGACTGCGGCTTGCGGTCCTCCGCCTCCGACACTCAGCAACGCTCCCTGAACGACACCTTCCGATTGGACCTCAGTATGCGCACAGACACGCGAAAGGGCCGCACGCGTACGCGTGCGGCCCTTCACACACCTCTACACGGCCTGAGCCTCAGTGGCCGCCCTCGTCCTTGAACCGCTTGTAGGACCGCTCGATCTCGGCCTCGGCGTCGGTACGGCCCACCCAGTCGGCGCCCTCGACGGACTTGCCGGGCTCCAGGTCCTTGTAGACCTCGAAGAAGTGCTGGATCTCCAGGCGGTCGAACTCCGACACGTGGTGGATGTCGCGCAGGTGCTCCACGCGCGGGTCGGTCGCCGGGACGCACAGCAGCTTGTCGTCGCCGCCGGCCTCGTCCGTCATCCGGAACATGCCGATCGCGCGGCACTTGATGAGACAGCCCGGGAAGGTCGGCTCGTCCAGGATGACCAGCGCGTCCAGCGGGTCGCCGTCCTCGCCGAGAGTGTTCTCGACGAATCCGTAGTCGGTCGGGTAGGCGGTCGAGGTGAAGAGTCGACGGTCCAGGCGGATCCGACCGGTCTCGTGGTCCACCTCGTACTTGTTCCGCGAACCCTTCGGGATCTCGATCGTGACGTCGAACTCCACCGGTGGCTCCTCCATGATCAACACATAGTTCTGGTGGTTAAGTGTCCCTCACGCAGCCGGGTGATCGCGAAAGGGGCTGGTGTTCGTGCCAGAGCTGAGGCCTTGGCGGGCCGCGAGACCGCACATGGTGCGGGCCGCGAACGCCGTACGACCGCGTCTGGCACGGGCCGCAGGGATCGTACGGCCTCGTCTCGCGCGCGTGAGCGCCGCCGCCGGGCCGCAGGTCGCACGGCTCACACAGGCGGCCAAGCCGCATCTCGCACGCGTCACGAAGCCGATGGCCGGGCGGAGCGCCAGGCCCTGGCAGTACACCGCGGGTGCGGCGACCGCCGGACTGGCGCTGGCCGCCGGTGTGGTGACCGCCGCCGGCCCCTGGGACTCCACCGGTCAGCGTACGGCGGAGCGGGACCGGGCAACCGCCCTGGAACGGAGGGGTGGCGCAGATCACGGCCGTGCGGACGATTCGTCCCCTACGTCCGCGGCCGACACGTCCGACACGTCCGACACGGCGGCCGGAGCGCCGCGGCCCGCCCCCAGCGCAGCGTCCGTCCTCGCGGGCCTCGGAGGCACCGTCAACGCCGTGAAGTCCGCCCCGGCCGCCCTCCCGACCGGCGCGGGCCTCACGGGCGTCCTGAAGCCCCTCCTGGGCGATCCCGCCCTCGGCACCGCGCGCACCGCCGCGGTCGTCGACGTGGCCACCGGCAAGCTGCTGTACGGCACCGGGGCCGACGAGGCGCTGACCCCGGCGTCCACCACCAAGATCGCCACCGCGGTCGCCGCGCTCTCCGCGATGGGCGCCGAACACCGCCTCACCACGCGCGCGGCGCTCGAGCCCGACACCAAGGAGCTCGTCCTCGTCGGCGGCGGCGACCCCACCCTCACGGCCCGCGCGGACGCCGACGGCTGGGCGAGCCTGCGCACCCTCGCCGCCTCAACCGCCGCCGCCCTGAAGAAGCGCGGCCTCACCCAGGTGACGCTCTCCTACGACACGACCCTGTTCGCCGGCGCGGAAGTTCACCCCATCGGGGTCAACCCCAACCTCGCCCCCGTCACCGCCCTGTCCGCCGACGAGGGCCGCACCGACGGCTCCACCAGCGGCCCGACGACCCGCGTGAGCGACCCGGCGGCCGACACGACCCGCGTGTTCGCGCAGTTCCTGAAGGCCGCCGGCATCACGACCACGGCTCCCGGCCCCTCCAAGGCCACCACGCGCGCGCAGAGCCTCGCCACGGTCTCCTCGCCCCCGCTGTCCGCCCTGGTCGAACGGATGCTCACCAACAGCGACAACGACATCGCCGAGGCCCTCGCCCGCCACACCGCCGTCGCGACCGGCGTCCGCGCCGACTTCGACGGCGCGGGCCGGGCCGTCCAGGCCCAGTTGAAGAAGCTCGGACTGCCCACGGCCGGCGTCCGGTTCAAGGACGGCAGCGGTCTCAACCGCGAGGACCGGCTCACGGCGAACCTGCTGACCGCCCTCCTGGTCAAGGCCGGCGACCCTGCCCGCCCCGACCTGCGCCCCGTCCTCACCGGCCTCCCGGTCGCCGGCTTCACCGGCACCCTCACCAGCCGCTACGCCGACGGCGCGGCCGGTGTCGTCCGCGCCAAGACCGGCACCCTGACCGGCGTGAACGCCCTCGCCGGCACGGTCGTCGACCAGGACGGCCGCCTCCTCGCGTTCGCCCTCCTGGCCGGCGGCACGACCGACCCGGCGGCCGCCCAGGCGGCGCTGGACCGGGCGGCCACGGCGCTCGCCGGCTGCGGCTGCCGCTGAGGGCCGCCGCACGCCACCCCCGAGCCGACCCCGAGGCACCCCCGAGCCGCTGTCGGCTCCGACCCTGACATCTCCCTGACCGGCCTCCGGCGGCCTGCCCCCGACGGCGCTGCTCACGTACGGTTGACGCATGACGAGCATCGGTGGTGCCGCTTCTTCGGGGATGGTCGACTGGAATCTCGCGGTGGCGACCGCGACCCGGCTCGTACGGCCGGGCCCCGAGGTGAGCCGTGACGAGGCCCGTGCCGTCGTCGCCGAACTGCGCCGACACGCCAAGGCCTCGGAGGAACACGTCCGGGGCTTCACTCGTATGGGCACGGCGGGCCTCCACGACACCCCGATCCTCGTGGTCGACCGCCCCGGCTGGGTGCGGGCCAACGTGGCGGGCTTCCGGGAGATCCTCAAACCCCTCCTCGACAAGATGCAGGAGCGGCGCGGCAACACCCCCGGCGGCGCGGTCCTCGGCGCCGTCGGCGGCAAGGTCACCGGCGTCGAACTCGGCATGCTGCTGTCGTTCCTGTCCTCCCGCGTCCTCGGCCAGTACGAGACGTTCGCCCCCGCCACCCGCGACCTGCCCGCCGGAGCGGGCGGCGGCGGCCGACTGCTGCTCGTCGCGCCGAACATCGTCCACGTGGAACGCGAACTCGACGTGCACCCCCACGACTTCCGCCTCTGGGTGTGCCTCCACGAGGAGACGCACCGCACCCAGTTCTCCGCCGTGCCCTGGCTGCGCGACCACCTGGAGGGCGAGATCCAGTCGTTCCTGGGCGAGACCGACGTCGACCCCATGACGTTCCTGGAGCGCGTCCGGGAAGCCGCCCAGTCCCTCGCCGGCGGCCGCCCCGAGGGCGAGGAGGACGACGGCGGGCGCTCCCTGGTGGAGCTCGTGCAGACGCCCGCGCAGCGCGACATCCTCGCCCGCCTCACCGCGGTGATGTCCCTCCTGGAGGGCCACGCCGACTTCGTCATGGACGGCGTAGGTCCCGAAGTCGTGTCGTCCGTCGCCGAGATCCGCGAGAAGTTCCAGCAGCGCCGCGCCAAGGGCGCCTCCCGCCTGGACATCGCCCTGCGCAAACTCCTCGGCCTGGACGCCAAACTCAAGCAGTACCGCGACGGCGAACGCTTCGTACGCTCCGTGGTCGACGAGGTCGGCATGGACGGCTTCAACCGCGTATGGACCTCCCCGAACACACTTCCGACCAAGGCCGAGATCGCCAAACCGGCGGACTGGGTCGCGCGGGTGCACCGCAAGGCCGAGTCGTGAACCCCCGGCAGAGGTGGTGAACATAAACCGGCCGACGGCAGTCGAACGCCCCTTCAATCACCCGTCCGAGGGACCGTGAGCCTCGGGTTGGCGTGCAATGCTCGGGGAACAGCCTGGTTCTGTCACCATCTACACACTCTGAGTGACCGAACTTCGCCCTCACCCCCGAAAAACTTCATGAAGGGAACCGGACAGTGGGTCCCCATCCTGCGGTCGCGGCGATACGCCTGGCGGTCCGCCGCGTACTTCACGACATCCTCAACGACCACACCCCCGAAGCGGGCTCGCCCGAGCGCCCGCCGTCGCCGCCGCTCGTGCTCGTGGCGTGCTCCGGCGGCGCCGACTCCATGGCGCTCGCCTCCGCCCTCGCCTTCGAATCCTCCCGGCTCGGCGTCCGCGCCGGCGGCGTCACCGTCGACCACGGCCTGCAGCCCGGCTCGGACCTGCGCGCCGAGGAAGTCGTCCTGCGGCTGCGCGGCCTCGGCCTCGACCCGGTCGAGTCCACCGCCGTGACCGTCGGCCGCGCGGGCGGACCCGAAGCCGCCGCCCGCGACGCGCGCTACAGCGCCCTGGACGCCGCGGCCGAACGCCACGGCGCCGCCGCGGTCCTGCTCGGCCACACCCGCGACGACCAGGCCGAGACCGTCCTGCTCGGCCTCGCCCGCGGCTCCGGCATCCGCTCCCTGTCCGGCATGGCCGCCGTCTCCGGGGGTCCGGGCGCCGCCCGCCGCTACCGCCGCCCCTTCCTCCAACTCGACCGGCAGACCGCCCGCAAGGCCTGCCTGGTCCAGTCCCTGCCCGTCTGGGACGACCCGCACAACGCGGACCCGGCCTACACCCGCTCCCGGCTGCGCCACGAGGGCCTGCCCGCCCTGGAGAAGGCCCTGGGCAAGGGCGTCGTCGAAGCCCTCGCCCGCACGGCCCAGCTCTCCCGCGACGACGCCGACGCCCTCGACGCCTGGGCCGGCCAGGCCGAGTCCGCCGTACGGGACGCGGCCGGTCTCCTGGAGTGCGCCAAGCTCTACGCCCTGCCGCCCGCCGTCCGCCGCCGGATCCTGCGCCGAGCGGCCATCGAGGCGGGCGCCCCGGCCGGTTCGCTCTTCGCCCGGCACATCGAGGAGGTCGACCGGCTGATCACCGGCTGGCGCGGCCAGGGAGTCATCAATCTCCCCGGCAAAGTCGTCGCCCAGCGCCAGGGTGGCAGACTGGTGATTCGGCAAGGCTGAATCCGGGCCCTCCGGCCAGGACCGCTTACGTGGTCGTGGGCGGTCCCGGTGGCCGGTGGGACAACCGAAAGTGATGCGGGTGGACGCGAAAGACATGGGCACCGACCTCAAAGAGGTGCTCATCACCAAGGAAGAGATCGACGCGAAGCTGGTCGAGCTGGCCGCGAAGATCGACGCGGAGTACGCGGGCAAGGACCTGCTCATCGTCGGCGTCCTCAAGGGCGCCGTGATGGTCATGGCCGACCTCGCCCGAGCGCTGTCCACCCCCGTCACCATGGACTGGATGGCCGTGTCGTCCTACGGCGCGGGCACCCAGTCCTCCGGTGTGGTGCGGATCCTCAAGGACCTCGACACCGACATCAAGGGCAAGCACGTCCTGATCGTCGAGGACATCATCGACTCCGGCCTGACCCTGTCCTGGCTGCTGTCCAACCTCGGCTCGCGCGAGCCCGCCTCCCTGAAGGTGTGCACGCTGCTGCGCAAGCCCGAGGCGGCGAAGGTCGCGATCGACGTCGAGTGGGTCGGCTTCGACATCCCCAACGAGTTCGTCGTCGGCTACGGTCTCGACTACGCCGAGAAGTACCGAAATCTCCCGTTCGTGGGTACGCTCGCGCCCCACGTCTACGGCGGCTGAACCCGAAGGGCCCAAGCCCCGTACGAAGATCGGGAACCTCGGGGGGCCTCCCGCCGTTGGAGCATGCAGACGGGTGCGCCAACTGTCCCGTGCGGCTTTGCGCGACAAAGCTGGGGTACCGTCAGAAGAACTGTCTTATCAAACTCACTATGGCAGGAGGGACGGGGCGACACCGCTCCGTATGGATGGACGTGAAGCGATACTTCCGTGGGCCGGTCATGTGGATCGTGCTGGCCGTCCTTGCCGTGGTCGTGTTGATGCAGGTCGTCGGCTCGTCCGGCGGCTACAAGACGGTGGACACAGGCCAGGTCATTGCAGCGATCAACGACAACAAGGTCGAGTCGGCCAAACTCACCACCGGTGACGAGCAGACCATCAAGGCCACGCTCAAAGACGGCACAAAGATCGATGGCAGCTCGAAGATCCAGGCGAGCTACATCGGCGACCAGGGCGTGACCATTGCCAACACGCTGCAGACCAAGTACCAGGACAAGCAGATCCCGGACGGCTACACGGTCTCTCCGACGAAGCAGAACGCCTTCGTCGGGATCCTGCTGTCCCTGCTCCCCTTCGTCCTCATCGTGGTCGTCTTCCTGTTCCTGATGAACCAGATGCAGGGCGGCGGCTCCCGAGTCATGAACTTCGGGAAGTCCAAGGCCAAGCTCATCACCAAGGACACCCCGAAGACGACGTTCGCCGACGTCGCCGGTTCGGACGAAGCCGTCGAGGAACTCCACGAGATCAAGGAGTTCCTCCAGGAACCGGCGAAGTTCCAGGCCGTCGGCGCCAAGATCCCCAAGGGCGTGCTCCTGTACGGGCCTCCCGGCACCGGCAAGACCCTGCTCGCGCGGGCCGTCGCCGGCGAGGCGGGCGTCCCCTTCTACTCGATCTCGGGTTCCGACTTCGTCGAGATGTTCGTCGGCGTCGGTGCCTCCCGAGTCCGTGACCTCTTCGAGCAGGCCAAGGCGAACGCCCCGGCGATCGTCTTCGTCGACGAGATCGACGCGGTCGGCCGCCACCGCGGCGCCGGCCTCGGCGGCGGTCACGACGAGCGCGAGCAGACGCTGAACCAACTGCTCGTCGAGATGGACGGCTTCGACGTGAAGGGCGGCGTGATCCTCATCGCCGCCACGAACCGGCCCGACATCCTCGACCCGGCTCTGCTGCGCCCCGGCCGCTTCGACCGTCAGATCGCGGTCGACCGCCCGGACATGCAGGGCCGTCTGGAGATCCTCAAGGTCCACCAGAAGGGCAAGCCGGTCGCGCCCGACGTCGACCTGTCCGCCGTCGCCCGCCGCACCCCCGGCTTCACGGGTGCCGATCTCTCCAACGTGCTGAACGAGGCCGCGCTGCTGACGGCCCGTTCGGACAAGAAGCTGATCGACAACCACAGCCTGGACGAGGCGATCGACCGTGTGGTCGCGGGCCCGCAGAAGCGGACCCGGATCATGTCGGACAAGGAAAAGAAGATCACCGCGTACCACGAGGGCGGCCACGCCCTGGTCGCGGCGGCCTCCCCGAACTCCGACCCGGTCCACAAGATCACCATCCTGTCCCGCGGCCGTGCGCTCGGTTACACGATGGTGCTCCCGGACGAGGACAAGTACTCCACCACGCGCAACGAGATGCTCGACCAACTGGCCTACATGCTGGGCGGCCGAGCGGCGGAGGAACTGGTCTTCCACGACCCGACCACGGGCGCCGCGAACGACATCGAGAAGGCCACGGCGACCGCGCGGGCGATGGTCACCCAGTACGGCATGACCGAGCGGCTGGGCGCGATCAAGTTCGGCGGCGACAACACCGAGCCGTTCCTCGGCCGTGAGATGGCTCACCAGCGCGACTACTCGGAAGAGGTCGCCGCGCTGGTGGACGAGGAAGTCAAGAAGCTCATCGAGAACGCGCACAACGAGGCCTGGGAGATCCTGGTCGAGAACCGCGACGTCCTCGACAACCTGGTGCTTCAGCTCCTCGAGAAGGAGACGCTGAACAAGGAGCAGATCGCCGAGGTCTTCTCCGCCATCGTCAAGCGCCCGGCCCGGCCCGCCTGGACCGGTTCCTCGCGGCGCACGCCGTCCACCCGTCCGCCGGTGCTCTCCCCCAGGGAGCTCGCACTGACGAACGGCGCCAACGGCGCGACGCCGGCGATCTCCACCGCCAAGTCCACGGTGGAGTCCGCCCCGGTGGCCGAGCCCGCCCCGGAGGACCGCCCCGAGAGCTGAACCGGCTCCCGGAAGCCCCACCAGGCCCGGAATGGATGCCGCGCCCCCCAGGATCTAGCCTGGGGGGCGCGGCATTTCGGTATGACCGGTTTTCGATGCCCGCAGCCGAGGCACGTGACCCACACGCGCGACCCCGCACAGGAACGAGGCACCAGAATGACCGACCCCGTGACACTGGACGGCGAGGGCTCCATCGGCGAGTTCGACGAGAAGCGCGCCGAGAACGCCGTACGCGAGCTCCTGATCGCGGTCGGCGAGGACCCGGACCGCGAGGGGCTGAAGGAGACTCCGGCGCGGGTGGCGCGGGCGTACCGGGAGATATTCGCGGGGCTGTGGCAGCAGCCGGAGGACGTGCTGACGACGACCTTCGACCTGGGGCACGACGAGATGGTGCTCGTGAAGGACATCGAGGTGTTCAGCACCTGTGAGCACCATCTCGTGCCGTTCAGGGGCGTCGCCCACGTCGGCTACATCCCGTCCGTCAGCGGGAAGATCACCGGCCTGTCCAAGCTGGCCCGGCTCGTGGACGTCTACGCGCGGCGTCCGCAGGTGCAGGAACGTCTCACCACGCAGATCGCGGACTCCCTGATGACGATCCTGGAGCCGCGCGGTGTGATCGTGGTCATCGAGTGCGAGCACATGTGCATGTCCATGCGGGGCATCCGCAAGCCCGGCGCCAAGACCATCACGTCGGCGGTGCGGGGGCAGTTGCGGGACGCGGCGACGCGCAACGAGGCGATGAGCCTGATCATGGCGCGCTGACGCCCGCCTGCACGCATGCGCACCCGCACCGCACGCGGGCGCACGGCGTCACGCGGTGGACGCCGCGCCCTTCTCGTGGTCGTCGTCCTCGGGGAGTCGGCAGACGCGTTCCAGGAAGATGGCCGCGGCTATGACCGCGATGCCGGCCAGGACCGAGAAGCCGGCGTAGATGGCCTGGTCGCGGCGGGCGGGGATGTCGAGGGACTCCAGGAGGAAGACGCCCGTGCCGCCGTACATGCCGGAGACCAGGGCGGCCACCAGGGCGCTGGCCTGGCCGAAGACGACCGCGCGGGCCGCCATCAGGGGATCGACGCCCTTGGCCTCGGGGCGGCGCTCGCGCTGGGCTTTGAGTCGGGCGCGCAGCGAGAGCGCGGTGGCCAGCAGGACCACGGCGATCAGGCCCAGGACGATGGGGGCGGCCAGCGGGACGCTGGGGAGGGTCCCGATCGAGTTCCAGAGGCGGGCGCCCGCCCAGGACAGGATCGCGGCGACGACGAACACGCCGGCCAGCACCCTAATGCGCAGCTCTTTCACGGTGTCCCTTCAGCTCCCCCGAGCCCGCGGGCGTGGACAGCGCGCGGGCAGTGGTCCTCGTGACCTTCCTTCATGACCTTAACGACTACTCGGGCAGGTGGAGTTCCAGGTCCTGGCGGGTTGCGATGCCCTCGCGGGTGACGGTGCCGAGGAGGTCGGCGACCGCGCCGCGGCCGGGGAGTTGGGCCTCGGGTTCCACGTCGTGCCAGGGGGCGAGAACGAAGGCGCGTTCGTGGGCGCGGGGGTGGGGGAGAGTGAGCTGCGGGTCGTCGTCGACGACGTCGGCGTACGCGACGATGTCGACGTCGAGGGTGCGCGCGCCCCAGCGCTCGTCCCGTACCCGGTGGAAGGCCTCCTCGACGGCGTGCGCCCGCTCCAGGAGCGAGGACGGCGGGAGGGTCGTCTTCAGCAGGACCACCGCGTTGAAGTACGACGGCTGGCTGCCGGGCTCGACGCCCCACGGCTCGGTCTCGTACACCGGGGAGACGGCCTTGACGCGGACGCCCGGGGTGTCCTCCAGGGCGTCGATGGCGCCCTGGAGGGTCTCCAGGCGGTTGCCGAGGTTGGCGCCGAGGGAGACCACGGCCCGCTGGGGGTTGTGCAGGGTGGTGTCGGCGGCGTCGACCTTCTCGACGACGGAGGCCGGTACCGGCTGGACGGTCGGGTCGCTCTGCCCGTCGGTGAAGAACGCGGTCATACTCGGCTCCGGGTGATGGTGACGGTCACGTCGTCGAAGGGGACCGTGATCGGCGCGTCCGGTTTGTGGACGCAGACCTCGACCTCCTGGACCCCTTCGTGCTTCAGGCAGGCCTGGGCGATGCGCTCGGCGAGCGTCTCGACGAGGTCGACGGGGTCGCCCTGGACGACGGCCACGACCTCCTCCGCGACGATGCCGTAGTGCACGGTTTTCGCCAGGTCGTCGTCGGCGGCGGCCGGTCGGGTGTCCAGGCCCATGACGAGGTCCACGATGAAGGTCTGGCCCTCCTCGCGTTCCTTGGGGAACACGCCGTGGTACCCGCGGGCCCTCAGGCCGCGCAGCGCGACACGATCCACGCGAATCACTCCTGCAATCGTCGGTTTCGGCCGGTGCGTACCGGGTGCGGACGGCATCCCGGCCTCGAACGAATCTACCTGCGAGCACTGACAGCGCCTGGCTCCGGCCGCGGTCGTTCGGGTCGGAGCCAGGAGTTTCACCGGGTGTTTCCCTTAGGGAACCCGGCGGCTCACGGGCTGGTAGCCGCCCCTACCCACGGTTCGTGATTCCAACCACTTCCCGTCGCTGTGGGCTTCCCGCGTGCTTCCTCGGGTCGCCTACCCGCTCAGGAGGGGGTGTCCTCGTCGTCGGGGTCCTCGGAGTCGTCCGGCTCGTCGTTTTCGGCCAGTACCGGGGAGGCGTGATGCGACCACAGTTTCCAGCCGTCGGGCGTGCGGCGGAACACGTTCGTGGCGACCACCAGTTGGCCGACGAGCGGCCCGAGCTCCTCGCCGGCCTCCGGCGCGGGGCCGCCGCTGAGGATGTTCTCGGTGCAGGTCACGAGGGCGGTGTCGCCGGTGACGGAGACATGCACGTCGGTGAGGAAGAACTGGATGTAGTCGGTGTTCGCCATGATCAGCGCGTACGACCTGAGGACCTCGCCGCGGCCGGTGAGCACGGGCCAGCCGGGGTGCACGCAGGAGATCACGCCGACGTCCGCGGGGTCGTGGTACGTCTCGTCCACGCCCAGGTCGGCCGGGGTGAGCCAGAGCGAGGACACGCCTTCGAAGTCGCCTTGTTCCAGCGCCTCGTAGAAGGCGGTGTTGGCGGCCTCGACCTGCTCGACGTCGGTGTGGGGGGCGGTCACCGGGCTCCTTCTGCGCCGTGCGGGGCGTGCGGGGCGCGTGCGGGGTGCGTGAGGGGTGCGCTGTGCGGGCCGGGTGCGCCGGGGCGCGTGTCCGGCGTGTCGAGGCGCGTGTCCGGCGCGTTTCCTGCCTCGCGCGCCTCTTCCACGGCGCGTGCGACCCGTACCGCGTCCGCCGTGGCGCGCACCTCGTGCACGCGGACCGCCCAGGCGCCGGCCTGTGCCGCGAGGGCGGAGACGGCGGCCGTGGCGGCGTCCCGCTCGCGCGCGGGTGGCGGCGGGCCTCCTGGGCCGGCCAGGACGTGGCCGAGGAACCGCTTGCGGGAGGCGGCGACGAGCACCGGGTGGCCCAGGGCGTGCAGCCGGTCGAGGTGGGCCAGCAGGGAGAGGTCGTGGTCGGCCTCCTTGGAGAAGCCGAGGCCCGGGTCGACGACGATGCGGTCCGGGGAGACACCGCCCGCCAGAACGGCGTCCACGCGCGCGTGCAGCTCGTCCATGACATCGGCGACGACGTCGGCGTAGACGCCCTTGACGTTGCCGCCGTCGAGGAAGCCGCGCCAGTGCATGACGACGAAGGGGGCGCCCGCGTCGGCCACGGCCGAGATCATCGCCGGGTCGGCGAGGCCGCCGCTGACGTCGTTGACGAGGGCGGCGCCGGCCGCGAGGGCCTGGGCGGCGACGGAGGCGCGCATCGTGTCGACGGAGACGACGACGCCCTCGGAGGCGAGGCCGCGGACGACGGGGACGACCCGGCGCAGCTCCTCGGCCTCGTCCACGCGGGTCGCGCCGGGGCGGGTGGACTCGCCTCCGACGTCGACCAGGTCCGCGCCCTCGGCGACGAGGTGGAGGCCGTGTTTGACGGCGGCCGTCGTGTCGAACCAGCGGCCGCCGTCGGAGAAGGAGTCGGGGGTCACGTTGACGACTCCCATGACCGCGCAGCGGTCCCATTCCGGAAGGCCGTCGACGCGCCCGCGTCCGCTCTGCTTGCTCATACGTTCAGCGTAGGCCCAGGAAGGAGCCGGGCCGTGGTGCGGCCCGGGCCCGAGTCCTGCGGGAACTCCATCGCCGGGACTACGCCGCCCGTACGTCGCGCTCCGCCACCGTGTGCGCACACGCGCGTGCCGCGCTGGTGCGGCGGCGCAGGAAGCGCGGCAGCGGGAGGGCGAGGTTGACGAAGCCCTCGGCCTGCATGGCGGCGAAGCCGATGCGGGGGAGGTCGCCGGAGGCCCGGTAGACGACGAAGCGGGGCTCCCAGCGCGGCTGGAACTTGGCGTTGAACTTGTACAGCGACTCGATCTGGAACCAGCGCGAGAGGAACACCAGCAGTCCGCGCCAGGCGCGCAGCACCGGGCCGGCGCCGATCTTCTCGCCACGGGCCAGCGCCGAGCGGAACATGGCGAAGTTCAGCGACACGCGCGCGATGCCGAACTTCGGGGCGGCCTGGAGGGCGGCGACGATCAGCAGTTCGTTCATGCCCGGGTCGGCCGAGCGGTCGCGGCGCATCAGGTCCAGGGAGGCGCCGTCCGTGCCCCAGGGCACGAAGTGCAGGATCGCCTTCAGGTCGCCGTACTCGCCGGGGACCTCGTCCGTCTTGTGGGCGGTGGCGATGAGGCAGTCGCCGTCGGCGGCGTCGCCGACGCGGCCGAGGGCCATCGAGAAGCCGCGCTCGGTGTCGGTGCCGCGCCAGTCCTCCGCGGCCTGCCGGATGCGGGCCAGTTCGGCTTCGCCGAGGTCACCCACGCGCCGTACCCGGGTCTCGTAACCGGCGCGTTCGATGCGCTTGACCATCTGGCGCACGTTGCGCATCGCGCGGCCGGCCAGGGAGAAATCCGCCACGTCCACCACCGCCTCGTCGCCCAGTTCGAGGGCGTCCAGGCCGGTCTCGCGGGTCCAGACCTCGCCGCCCGTCTCCGAGCAGCCCATGACGGCGGGCGTCCAGGAGTGGGCCTTCGCCTCGTCCATGAAGCGCTCGATGGCGCCGGGCCAGGCCTCGACGTCGCCGATGGGGTCGCCGCTGGCGAGCATCACGCCGGAGACGACACGGTAGGTCACCGCCGCCTTGCCGCTGGGGGAGAAGACGACGGCCTTGTCGCGGCGCAGCGCGAAGTGGCCCAGGGAGTCGCGCCGGCCGTGCTTCGCCAGCAGGGCGCGCAGCCGGCTCTCGTCCTCCTCGGTGAGGCGGGCGGCCGGGTGCTCGGGGCGGAACGCGAGGTAGATCGTCGTCACCGCGGTGATCCAGCCCAGGGCGCCCAGGGAGAAGGCGACGGTCCAGGAGGTGTTGCCCTGGTAGGCGACCGGGCCCTCGAAGCCGAAGAGGCCGTACAGGACGTGCGTCAGGCGATCGGCCAGGCTCGGGTCGCCGATCAGGCGGTTGGAGTGGACGCTGACGATGACCAGCCCCAAGCCGAGGGAGCCGGCGCCCATGAGGACGAAGTTGGCGAGCGCGCGCCAGCGGCTGCGCGGGTCGGGCAGCGCCGCGAACTGGTCGCGGTGCACCAGCAGCGGCACCAGGAGCGCGACCGAGATCAGCGCGCCCACGATCGAGTGCCGGTACCCGAACTGTGCGACCGCGCCCGCCGGGAGCAGTACTACCGCTGCCCGCCACGCGCGCCGCTTGCTGCGCTTGAGGCCGTGGGCGAGCAGCAGCAGCAGGATGCCCGCGCTGAGGGACAGTGCCGCCGCGAACGGCCCGAAGGAGCCGGGCAGCACCTCGGCGACGGTGTGCATACGGCTGTGCCTGAACCGCGGGAAGACCCCCGCGGCCACGTCCAGCAGGCCCACGAGGGCACATGCTCTGCCAACGAGGGCGGGTACGGACTCGGGGCGCGGACCTCGCACGATCTGCCGCACCCGGCTTGATCGGCGCGGAACCCCGCCCGACATTTCCCCATCTTCCGTGACAGACATCGCATCCCGTAGTTCCGCGAGAGACCTTGAACCCGGCGCCTATTCGGGCATCCGGCGACATTGCGCCCTCTAGGACGGTGTCTTGGGCTGAGAGGTTCACTCATTTCCTCAAAGCCAGTGGAAAGGCCAAGGAAAGTTCGGGACAAGCCCTCGCGAAGGAGCCGGGGGAGCGGGCTCGTTCCCGGACGGAGAGCAGGCAGGAAACCACCGCATGGGTCTCACGAGCAACAAAGTGCTGCTGCTATCAGTGCTCTTCGCCCTACTGCTGTTCGTCGGCACGGTGTGGCTGTGGCCGCGCCTGGCCCGGCGCGGCTGGCGTGCCGTCAGCGGGCGCGTCGGCCTGCTGCTCGCCACCCAGTTGGCGCTGTTCGCGTCGGTGGGCCTCTCCGCCAACCAGGCCTTCGGCTTCTACGCCAGTTGGGCGGACCTGTTCGGCAAGGAGACCGACCCCGGGGTGGTCGTCGACCACGCGGCGGGCGGTGGCCCGGCGGGACCGCTTCAGGTGGTCGACGAGCGGCGCGTGGACGGCGGCAGCGGGCGCCCGCAGTTCGGCGGGCAGGTCCAGAAGGTCTCCATCAGCGGACGTACGACGCACATCGTCACGCCCGCGTTCGTGTACCTGCCGCCGGAGTACTTCGACCCGGCGTACCGCACGCGTACGTTCCCCGCCGCCGTAGTCCTCACGGGGTACCCCGGCACGGCAGAGGCGCTCGTGGACAAGTTGCACTACCCGGGCACCGCGCGGCAGCTCGCCAAGAACGGGCACATGCAGCCGATGATCCTGGTGATGTTGCGGCCGACGGTGGCGCCGCCGCGCGACACGGAGTGCGTGGACATCCCCGGCGGGCCGCAGACCGAGTCGTTCTTCGCGAAGGACCTGCCGGACGCGGTGACGGCCCACTACAGGGTCGGCAAGAAGCCCGGGAGCTGGGGCATCATCGGCGACTCCACGGGCGGCTACTGCGCCCTGAAGCTGGCGATGCACCACCCGGAGGTCTACGCGGCCGGCGCGGGCCTGTCGGCGTACTACAAGGCGCCGATCGACCCGACCACCGGTGACCTCTTCCACGGGAACAAGAACCTCCGCAACGAGGCGGATTTGCTCTGGTATCTGAAGAATCGTTCCGCTCCGAACACCTCGCTGCTCGTCACCAGCAGCAAGGTCGGTGAATCCAACTACAAGGCCACGACGAAGTTCATAGCGCTGGCGAAGAGCACGGGCCGGACGCGGATCTCGTCGATCATCCTGGATAGCGGCGGGCACAACTTCAATACCTGGCGGCGGGAGATCCCGCCGACCCTGGAGTGGATCAGCGGGCGGCTGAGTGACCGGTGACGTCGCTGTTCGACGCTCCGCGGCGGCGCCAGGCCGGAAATGATCTTGCTTCCCGTCGAATTCAAGGGCAGCTCTGATTGGTGATCCCCTGTGAAGACTTCGGTATGGCTGTGTTTTTGCGGGGCGGGGCGCCAACATTCGCCTACGCGCGGTAAGTTTCTGGCCATGCCACGTGGACGTCACCGCCATTCCCCGCCTTTGCACAGGCTGCTGCCTCCCTCGGCGATCGCAGGCGTGTCCCTTGTCTGCGCCTTCGGCCCCTGGGTGTTCACGGAGCCGATGGCGCTCCGAGGCCTGGCCGCCGCGGCCGCGGCGACGGCGATCGTCGGCGCGGTCGTGATGCGGCACTGGGACATCCAGGCCGGCAAGCGCGTCGCCGACCTCACGCGCGCGCGTGCCGGTGACGAATGGCGCTACGAGGAACGCGTCGCCGAGTTGGAGAGCGACCTCGACGAATCGCGGGAACTGCGCGGCAAGCTGGAGCAGCGGCTGCGGTCCAAGCGCACCGAACTGGCCGGCCTGCGCAACGAGCACGCCGCGCTGCTGCGCCGCTACGCCACCGCGGAGACCGAGCGGGCCAGCGCCCTGGAGGGCCGCCGTCTCCTCGAGATAGAAGCGGCGCCTTCGCCGGCGCTGCCTGCCGCGCGTGCGGCGGGGGATGCCGGGTCGACCAAGTCGGCCGGGTCGACGGGTGCGGTCGCCAAGCGGGCGATCGAAGCCGGTGCGAGCTCGGACGCCGTCCAGGCGAAGGCCGTCGAGGCGGAGGCCGAAGCCGAGGAGACGGTGGAATCGGCGGAGTCGGCCGAGGCTGAGCCGAGGGTTCCGGCGGCCTTCTCCCCTGAGGGGTCACAACTGTTCCTGCGGGCACAGGCGGCCCTGGCCCGCTTCGAGACCGACGGCGGCAAGGCCGCGAAGAGCGACGGCCCGGCCGAGAAGCAGTCCGCACAGGCGACTTCCGTAGACGTCGGTGCCACTGCCGGCGGCGACACGGAGGCCGCGCAGGAGGACGAGGCGCAGGGGAAGCCCGAGGCGGCCGCCGAGCACACGCGCGCGGCCGCCCTGAACCTGGCTGACGAGAACGGGAACGAGAACGGGAACGAGAACGGGACGACGGCCGAGGCTGCGGTCGCCGTCGCGGAGCAGGACGTCCCGCAAGAGGCCACTGCCCAGGCGAGCGACGCGGATGACGCGAGCGACATCGCCCCCGCCCCCGCCCTCGCTTCCGAGGTCGGCGCCGCGCTCGTCCGCCGTCCCGCCGCTCCCGTGCAGCGTCCCTCCGGCCACTTCGCCGTGCCGACCGCCGTGGCCGTCGTACCGGCCGCCGAGCCCGTACGGCGTCGGACGGCCGAGGGCGGGTTCGACTTCTTCGGTACGCAGAGCGAGTCGGCGCACGACGCGCTCGCGGCGGTGCAGAACGAGGACCTCGCCGACGTCGTCGGTCAGGAGGCCCTCGCGCTGCACAAGGCCGAGTCCGAGGCGCAGTTCAAGCCGGTGGACGAGGCATCGCGCGCAGTGGGCCAGGTCATCGACCTGACCGCCCACGACGAGACCGAGCAGATCGACCTCAAGAGCCTGCGCAGCGCCGTCTCCTGACACCGTCTCCTGAGACCGCTCCCGGCGGGGGCCTACGCCATCCAGCGGTCGGGCCGGGCGTCGCGGCGTCCGGTCCGTGACCGCTCGGCCTGGCCGAGGAGCAGCTCCGCGGCCTCCTGTGCGTCCCGCAGCCGGGCTGTGACGGTCTTGTCGGCCCCCGTGTCCACATGGACCTCCGCGAGGCCCCAGAGGCGCTGCCAGGGCCCTTGTCGCAGCCGCACGCTCTGTACCTTCGCGTGCGGCACGAGCGTGAGGTGGCGGCGCAGCAGTCCGTGCCGGGCGGCGAACACGGTGTCCGTGACGGCGATCCCGTAGCCCCGCCACCACACCGGCACGCACCGCCCGGCCCGGCGCGGCGGGCGCGACAGCGAGGCCTCGGCCGGGACGCTCACCCCGGGCAGCACGCGCGCGATGACGGCCTCCGCGGCCTCGCGCGGGGCGACCGGCACGAGCACGGAGTTGGCCGAGCCGGCCACGTCCAGTTCGACGCGCACCCAGCCGAGCCGCCGCCATAGCAGCGGCCTGACGATCCGTACGGTCTGGACGCGTCCGGGCGGGACCGTCTCGTGAGTACGGTCCAGCAGCCCGTGGTCGATGCGCAGCCCGTCCGGCGACTCGCCGACCGTCCAGTCGTACTCGCCGACGAACCGTCCCACGCTGCTCGCGCCCGCCGCGCCGAGCAGCGGCACGCCGGTCGCCAGGACCGTCCACACGCTGTGGGTGGTCAGCCACAGCACCGGCGGCACGACGAGCGCGGCGGCGAGCGCGCCCCAGGTCGCGCCGGTCAGGGCCAGCGCGATCGCCAGCTTGCGCGCCGGCACGCGGAGCAGCTCGCGCGCGGGCGCCTCGCCCACTTCGTGCGCCGTCTCCGGGGCGAAACCGGCGGCCCGCGCGAGCAGCTCCGCCCGCAGTACGCGGGCCTCTTCCGCGCCCAGGAAGGCGAGTTCGTCCTTCTTCTCGGCGCCGACCACGTCGAGCCGGAGCTTCGCGACGCCCGCGACCCGCGCGAGCAGCGGCTGACTGACGTCGATCGCCTGGATGCGCTCCAGCCGGATGTGCGCGGTGCGCTTGAACAACAGGCCGGTCCGGATGCGCAGTTCGCTGTCCGTTACCGCGAAGTGGGTGAACCACCAGGTCAGAAAGCCGTAGAGGGAGGCGGCGGGGACGAGGACGGCGAGCGCGATCAGCAGCGTCGTGGTGGTCAGCCGGGTCAACTGCGCCTGCGCCTGGTCCGGGTCGTGCACCGCCCACCCGGCGAGGACCGCGATCGGTGCCCACGCCCGCCGGAACGGCGTGACGGGGTGCAGCCGACGCTCGGTGAGCCCGCTGGCCTCACCGGCCCCGGTGACCTCAGCGGCCGTGGTGGCCCCGGTGGCCTTGGTGACGGGCAGCTCTGGCGGTACGCCGTCCTCGACGCCCGGCGTTGTCACAGCCCCGCCGATCGGGCCTGGCCGAGCTCCGTGAGCCGGTCGCGCAGCCGTTCCGCCTCGGCCGGGTCCAGGCCCGGGATGGCCGCGTCGGTCGCGGCGGCCGCCGTGTGCAGTTGGACGCTGGCCAGCCCGAAGTGCCGCTCGACGGGACCGGAGGTGACCTCCACGAGCTGCATGCGTCCGTACGGCACCACGGTCTCCTCGCGCCACAGCACACCCCGGCTGATCAGCAGGTCGTCGGCCCGCTCGGCGTACCGCCAGGAGCGCCAGTTGCGGCCGAGCAGCACCCAGCCCCAGCCGATGCCGGCCAGCGGCAGCAGGGCGAACGCCGCCCACGCGGGGCCGACGAGCAGGCCGAGCGGCAGCCCGGTGCCGACGGCCGCCAGCCCCAGCCACACCACCAGCAACAGCCGCCGCATCCGCAGCAGTCCCGGCGGCAGTCCGGTCCACACCGGTCCGGCCGGTCCGCTGTCCGTCGTCTCCACGCCCCCAGGGCTCCCCGTTTCCATCCGGCCAGGGTACGTAGGGGAGACTGGTGCGCATGACTCCTATGACGGAGACCACGGTCGGGATCGGCGGTGCCGCGGAGAGCACCGACATGGTGCTCAACATCGGCCCCCAGCATCCCTCCACGCACGGTGTGCTGCGGCTGCGGCTGGTGCTGGACGGCGAGCGCATCCGGCACGCAGAGCCCGTGATCGGTTACATGCACCGCGGCGCGGAGAAGCTGTTCGAGGCGCGCGACTACCGGCAGATCATCATGCTGGCCAACCGGCACGACTGGCTGTCGGCGTTCTCGAACGAGCTGGGCGTGGTCCTCGCGGTGGAGCGGATGCTCGGCATGGAGGTGCCCCCGCGCGCGGTGTGGACCCGCACGCTGCTCGCCGAGCTGAACCGGGTGCTGAACCACCTGATGTTCCTGGGGTCGTATCCGCTGGAGCTGGGCGGCATCACACCGGTCTTCCACGCCTTCCGCGAGCGCGAGGTGCTCCAGAACGTCATGGAGGAGGCCTCCGGCGGGCGCATGCACTACATGTTCAACCGCGTGGGCGGCCTCAAGGAGGATCTGCCGGCCGGCTGGGCCTCACGCGCGCGTGGCGCTGTCGCCGCCGTGCGGTCCCGTATGGACGTCTTCGACGACCTCGTGCTCGGCAACGAGATCTTCCGGGGGCGCACGCGCGATGTGGGCGTCCTCGCGCCGGAGCACGTGCACGCGTACGGCGTGAGCGGGCCCGTCGCGCGCGCCTCGGGCGTCGACTTCGACCTGCGCCGCGACGAGCCCTACCTCGCCTACGGGGAGCTGCACGACACTCTCAAGGTGGTGCACCGGACCGAGGGCGACTGCCTCGCGCGCTTCGAGTGCCTCCTGGAGCAGACGCACAACTCGCTCGACCTCGCGGACGCCTGCCTGGACCGGCTCGCCGACCTTCCGCCCGGCCCGATCAACCAGCGGCTCCCGAAGGTCCTCAAGGCCCCCGAGGGGCACACGTACGCGTGGACCGAGAACCCCCTCGGCATCAACGGCTACTACCTCGTCAGCAAGGGCGAGAAGACCCCGTACCGGCTGAAGCTGCGCTCGGCGTCGTACAACAACATCCAGGCGCTCACCGAACTGCTGCCGGGCACACTGGTCGCGGACATGGTGGCGATCCTGGGGTCGATGTTCTTCGTGGTGGGAGACATCGACAAGTAGGGCAACCAGGGGCTGCTCGGGCCCGCCTTATAGGAGTAAGTCCGCCCCTATAGAAGCGGGTCCGCCCTATGGGAGTGGGTCCGGAATTCCAACCGACTGGAGCAGCCACCCGAAGTCTCCCAGGCCGCCCGGCGCGGTGAGTTCGGCGGCCTCTCCGGCGCTCGCGAGGGCGCGCACGTACGCGGCGGGGTCCGTGGAGGCGAGCGCGAGCGGGGGGCGTGCGCCGGTGATGCCCAGGGCGCGCAGCGCGGCGCGTTGGGTGAGCAGGCGGGTGCGGGAGCCCCTCGCGCCCTCCCTCTCCCTCTCCCTCTTCCCGGCCTCCGCGCACGCGTCCAGCGCCACGTGGGCGGTGATGTCGCAGGTACCGTCCGGCACGGGCGTCGTCTCACGGCCGTTCCGGAAGCCGGTGAGCGTCCCGAACGGGGGGCGGGCGTCCGCCGCGTGCGCGTAGTCCACGGCCACCGCGAGTCCCCGTACGACGCAGGCGACGGCGGACGCCCACGCCGTGTCCCGGGGCAGCCCGATCTCCGCCCGCAGGCCCTCCTCGCCCGTCGGCGGCCACCACTGGGCGAGCCACTCCGCCTCCGCGCCGGACACCGGTTCCCCGAGGCGCTCGACCCCGTCGTCCCGGACGAGCACCAGCCGCGCCACCCCTGCGGAGTCGACCTCCGCGACCTCCACGGGCACGTTGTCCAGCCACTCGTTGGCGAAGAGCAGCCCGGTGACCTGCCCCGGGGGCTCGGACAGCCACTCGATCCGGTGGGCGAGGCCCTCGGGGCGGCCGGCGACTTCGACGGCGTACGCGCGCGTGCGTGCGGCCACGTCGGCGGGGAGCGCGGCCAGCACCCCGGTGACCAGTTCGCCCCGGCCGGCGGCCATGTCGACGAAGTCGAGCGACGCGGGACGGCCCAGTGCCTCGTCGACCCGGCACAGCAGCCGGGCCACCGCCCCGGCGAAGAGCGGCGAGGCGTGCACCGACGTACGGAAGTGCCCGGCCGGGCCCTCGGGCCGCCGGTAGAAGCCGCCCGTGCCGCCGGTTCCGGCGGTATCGCCCATGCCGCTCGTGCCGTAGAGCGCGGCCTGCGTCGCCGCCCGCCAGCCGCGCCACTCGCCCGGGCCGCCTGTCACCTCGTCCACCATCCGGTCAGATCGTCCGCCACCCGGCCAGACTAGGCGTACAGGTGATCACGGCATCCACCTTGCGGAGTACGCGCGCCCGGACCGGATCGGCCCTCCGGTTGACCCGGCACACATCCGGCTTCCCTACGCTGGGTTACGTGCAGCGTCTCTATGACTTCCTCCGCAGAAACCCGACCGGGGTGGACGGCTTCTGGGCCCTCGTCCTGTTCGGGATCTCTGTCCTGGCCGGAACCTCCGGCCAGGAACAGCGCGGGGGCACCGACTCCATGGCGCTGTACGTGCCCGTCGTGTTCCTGCTGTGCCTGGTGATCGCGCTGCGCCGGCGCATGCCGGAGAAGATGCTGCTGCTGGGTGCCGCCCTGGGGCTGGCGCAGCTCGTCCTGGACGTCGCGACGACGGTTGCCGACTTCGCCCTGCTGGTGATCGTGTACACGGTCGCCGCGACCGGTGCCCGCTGGGCCTCCCGGCTGGCGCTCGGCATGGGCCTGTGCGCGGCGACCGTCGCCCAACTGCGCTGGCCGCACGAGGACTCGAGCGTGCCGGCCGGTGTCGCGACGGTCGTCTTCCTGACGGTGCCGTTCGCCCTCGCCTGGGTGCTCGGCGACTCCGTGCGCACCCGTAGGGCGTACTTCGCCCAGTTGGAGGAGCGCGCGGCCCGTCTGGAGAAGGAGCGCGAGGCGCAGGCGAAGGTCGCGGTCGCCGCCGAGCGCGCCCGTATCGCGCGCGAGCTGCACGACGTCGTCGCGCACAACGTGTCGGTGATGGTGGTGCAGGCCGACGGCGCCGCCTACGTCCTCGACGCCGCGCCCGACCAGGCGAAGAAGGCCCTGGAGACGATCTCCTCCACCGGCCGCCAGGCCCTCGCCGAGATGCGCCGCCTGCTGGGCGTGCTGCGCACCGGCGAGCACCAGGAGGGCGGTGAGTACGTGCCGCAGCCGGACGTCGAGCAGATCGAGGACCTCGTCGAGCAGTGCCGCGGTTCGGGCCTGCCGGTGGACTTCAAGGTCGAGGGCACCGCCCGGCCGCTGCCCAGCGGCGTCGAGCTGACGGCGTACCGCATCGTCCAGGAGGCGCTGACGAACACGCGCAAGCACGGCGGCCCGAACGCGGGCGCGAGCGTGCGCCTGGTCTACTTCGACGACGGCCTCGGCCTGCTCGTCGAGGACGACGGCAAGGGCGCCCCGCACGAGCTGTACGAGGAGGGCGGCGCCGACGGCGCGGGCCACGGCCTGATCGGCATGCGTGAGCGGGTCGGCATGGTGGGCGGCACCCTGGACGCGGGCCCGCGGCCCGGCGGAGGATTCCGCATCAGCGCCCTGCTCCCGCTCAAACCCGCGCATTGACGCCGACGCACGCCCCCTGTTGACACCTGTCACGCCCCTCCCGCATAGCGAAGATCCCCGAGAAGACCCCCGGCAAGACCCACGGAAGAGGACCTCATGACGATCCGCGTGATGCTCGTCGACGACCAGGTGCTGCTGCGCACCGGGTTCCGGATGGTGCTCGACGCCCAGCCGGACATGGAGGTCGTGGCGGAGGCGGGCGACGGTGTCGAGGCTCTTCAGGTGGTGCGGTCCACGGCGGTCGACGTGGTGCTGATGGACGTCCGCATGCCGAAGCTGGACGGGGTGGAGGCCACCCGGCGTATCTGCGCTGAGCCCGAGCCGCCGAAGGTGCTGATCCTGACCACCTTCGACCTCGACGAGTACGCGTTCTCCGGGCTGAAGGCGGGCGCCTCCGGCTTCATGCTGAAGGACGTGCCGCCGGGCGAGCTGCTCACCGCGATCCGCTCCGTGCACAGCGGCGACGCGGTGGTCGCCCCGTCCACCACCCGCCGCCTGCTCGACCGGTTCGCGCCGATGCTGCCCGCCACCGGCAAGGAGCCCCGGCACAAGGAGCTGGAGCGGCTCACGGAGCGCGAGCGCGAGGTGATGGTGCTGGTCGCCCAGGGGCTGTCCAACGGGGAGATCGCGGCCCGGCTGGTGCTCTCCGAGGCGACCGTCAAGACCCACGTGGGCCGCATCCTCACCAAGCTGGGGCTGCGCGACCGGGTCCAGGTCGTCGTCCTCGCGTATGAGACGGGGCTCGTCCGCGCGGGCGGTCACTGAGCCGGGGCCGAGCCAAGGACGGCCACTAGGGTCTGCGCATGCTCCTGTGGATCAACGGCCCCTTCGGGGGCGGCAAGACACAGACCGCGTACGAGATACGGCGTCGGCTGCCCGGCAGCGTCGTCTGCGACCCCGAGCACGCCGGTTTCGGCCTGCGCCGCATGCTGCCGCCCGACCTGCGCGGGGACTTCCAGGACCTGGCGTCCTGGCGGCAGGGCGTCGTCGAGGTCCTCGACCTGGCGCTCCGCAGGCACGACGGCGTGGTCATCGCCCCCATGACCGTCACCGATGCCGGGTACTTCGAGGAGACCGTCGGCAGGCTGCGCGAACTCGGCCACGACGTGCGCCACTTCACGCTCCTCGCCGAACGCCAGACGGTCCTGCAGCGGCTGCGCGAGCGCGGCGTGGGGCACCTCCTCGGGTTCGCCGCCGGAAAGAGCGCGGTGCCGCGCGGGGAGAGCTGGGCCGTCCAGCGGCTCGACCACTGCCTGGAGCGGCTGCGCGAGCCGGAGTTCGCCGAGCACCTGTGGACGGACCACTCGACCGTGCCGAAGACGGCCGACCGCGTGGCCGTCCTGGCCGGGCTGACGCTCACGCCCCACACCGAGGGCGCGCTGCGGACGCGACTGCGGCAGGCGGCGGTGGGCGTGCGGCATATCCGGTTCGACTGAGCAACCCGCCGATCCACTCCGCCGATCCACCCCGCTGAGCCGCCCGCCCGGCTAGCGGAGTATCCCTTCCAGGAAGTCGCTGCCCAGCCGGGCCACCACGGTCGTGTCGAGCTGGTGCAGCACGTACCGGCCGCGCCGGCGTGTGGTGAGCAGGCCCGCCTTCTTCAGGACGCCGAGATGCCGGGATATCTCGGGGGCCGTCATGCCGTGCACCTGGGCCAGCTCGGTCGTGGTGTACGCGCTGCGCGCCAGTTGGCGGCAGAGCCGCATCCGGACGGGGTGGGACAGCGCGGTAAGCCGCAACGTCACCTGCTCGACGGACGGCGGCGACGCCAGCTCCGGCGAGCCGATCGGGTAGTGGATCACCGGCTGCCAGCCGTACCGGTACAGCACCGCCAGGTGGGGCCAGCCGAGACTTGTCGGTACGAGCAGCAGGCCGCCGTCGCCCGTGGTGCCGCGGACGTCGACCAGCTTGTCGACGGTGATCCGCGCGGTGTGCTCGTCCAGGGTCACGGCGGGGGACACCGCGTGCAGCGCCTCCGCCAGGCCCTTGCGGCGCAGCAGGTCCGTCTTGTGGCGGGCGTCCGCGGTGAGGGGGTGGCGCACCCGGGCCCAGACGTCGGCGAAGAACGCCTCTTCGCACTCCTCCAGGAACTCCCTCAGCCAGGCACGCACGCGTGGCGGTTCCTCGAGCACCCTTTGGGTGAACCGCACCTGGCGCGGGCCGCGTGAGGCGGCCAGCTCGAAGGTGCGGCGGCGCAGCGCGGGGTCGGACAGGACACCGGGGCCCGGCAGCTCGTAGCCGGGCGCGCAGGTGAACTCCAGGGCCAGGTCCACGAACTCCTCGTCCGTCAGCTTGTCCAGGAGGTCGAGCTCCTCGGCCAGCGTGGCCCCGGGGAGCGTGCCGCGGCCCGGGATGCCCGCGTACGGCAGGAAGAGGTCCGAGAACGTCGTACGCCACAGGAAGTCGGCCTCGCACATCCGGTCGGCCAGCCGTGGGTCGAGACGCGCGGTGACGCCGGTGACCCAGCTCTGCAGACCGGGATGGTGCCCCGGCTCGGACAGCGCGTGCAGCGCCATGCCGAGCTCGGCCAGGGGCGAGGGGACGACGGCGACCCTCTCCGGCCGCAGCCCCGCGATGTCGATGCTCACGCTCATGCCCTCATGGTGCACCCCACCACTGACAACGCGGTCCCCGATTGACGGCCGCCGTCAATCGACGCGACGCGGGGCGCCGACCGGGCGCAGCCTGAGGACACCGGAGCCGCCGCGCGGCCTGCCGGATCGCCTTTCCGGCAGCCCGATCACGGCCCGACCATGACCCGGCCATGACCCGGCCACAGCCCGGTCCCGGTCCCGAATCCTGTCCCGAAACACGTCCTGAAGAGGCATCAGCCATGAGCATCACGCAGCAGTACGCCCTCGACGTCTACCGCGCCCGGAAGCACGGCGAGCCCCCCGTCCAGGCGCCCGGCGCCCACGACTGGCAGGTGATGCGCGAACTGCGCGACTACCAGCGGTTCCGCGCGGTCCTCGCCGGCCGCCCCGCCCATGGGCGGCTACGACGGCTGTTGAGCCGTCGGTTGCGCCTGCGCCCGAGCCCGCGTCCTACGCGCTGACCCCTTCGGCCACACCCGGCACACCCGGTACCCCTGGCACCCCCGCCCCCTCGGCCACTCGCGTCACTCGCGTCACTCGCGCCACGAACTCCGCGACCGCCGCCTTCACGTCGTCCGCCGTCCAGGTGAGGCCGTCCGCGCGGACGGTGACCTCGGTGAGGGACAGCCCGGGCCCGCCGCGGTCCCAGGCGGCGGCGAAGAGCATCGTGCGCGTCTCCTCGGCCTGGAGCGCCGCCGCCTCGGCGAGGACGTCCGCCTCGTACGGCAGCCAGACCTGGAACTCGTGGGTGTGCGGCACCTCGGGGTGCACCCGGGCCCACGGCACGCCCGCCTCGGCGAACCCCTCGCGCAGCGCGGCGGCCACCACGCGCGCGTGGGTCACGTACTCCGGCAGCCGGGGCAGTTCCCGCGCCAGGCCGACGAGGGCCGACAGGGCGGTGGGGAACTGCTGGAAAACCGTTCCGCCGTAGCGGTGCCGCCAGGTCTTCGCCTCCTCCACCAGCGTCTTCGGGCCGGCGAGCGCGGCGCCGCCGAAGCCGTCGAGGGACTTGTAGAACGACACGTAGATGTTGTCGGCGAGGTCCGCTATCTCCCGCAGGGGGCGGCCGAAGTGGAGGGTCGTCTCCCACAGGCGCGCGCCGTCGAAGTGCACCACCGCGTCGCGCTCGCGCGCCGCCTGAACGACGTCGGTGAGCTCCTCCCAGGAGGGCAGTACGAAACCGGCGTCCCTGAGGGGCAGTTCCAGCATCAGGGCCCCGAAGGGCTCCTGGAAGGCGCGGACCTCCTCGGCCGTCGGCGGCCGGGGCTCGCGCGTCACCCGGACCGTGCGCAGCTCGCTGACCGCGCCGAACGCGCCCCGCTCCCACACCTCGGGGTGGCTCAGCGCGTGCAGCGCGACCGTGGCGTTGCCGGTGCGGCCCGCCCAGCAGCGCAGGGCGACCTGCTGGGCCATCGTGCCGGTGGGGAAGAACGCGGCGGCCTCCATCCCCAGGAGCCCGGCGACCCGCTCCTCCAGGGCCGCCACGACCCCGTCGCCGTAGATGTCCGCGGGCTCGTCCAGGTCGTAGACCTGGGGTGCGGCCTCGTGCAGCAGCGCGAGCCGGTCACGCAGCGTGCCCCGGAAGCCCCCGCGCGCGAGGACGCGGTCCGCCTCCCGGTAGGCGGCCGCCCGCCGCTCCCGCAGCCGCTCGCCTGCCGTCTTCTCATCGCCCTGCTCCACCGTGTTCGTCATGCCCCGGATGATGCCGTGCGACGGCTCGCGCGGGCACACGCATTTGGAGCGCGCGGATGTGCCGGCCCCGCCCGGCCCCTGGGGGCGGGTGGGAAAACCCACAGCCTGTGGACAACCGGATCCCCCTCGAACAGATCGCGTTAACATGACGAGAAATCGTCCGGTACCCGGAGCGGACTGGAACGGAAGGCCGTCGTCGCGTGAGTACAGCCCAACAGCCAGACCCCAGGGACCGCCCCGCGCGGCTCGCCGTGGGCGTCGTCGGCGCGGGCCGGGTGGGTCCCGCCCTGGCCGCGTCGCTCCAGTTCGCCGGGCACCGCCCGGTCGCCGTCTCGGGCGTCTCCGACGCCTCCAGGCGGCGGGCCGCGCTCCTGCTGCCCGACGTGCCCCTCGTGCCGCCCGCCGAGGTTCTCCAGCGCTCCGACCTCGTGCTGCTGACCGTCCCCGACGACACCCTGCCCGGGCTCGTGGAGGGCCTCGCCGAGACCGGCGCCGTGCGGCCGGGCCAACTGCTCGTGCACACCTCCGGGCGGTACGGCGCGCGGGTCCTCGACCCCGCCCTGCGCGCGGGCGCGCTGCCGCTCGCGCTGCACCCGGCGATGACCTTCACGGGCACGCCCGTGGACGTCCAGCGGCTGGCCGGCTGCTCCTTCGGCGTCACCGCGCCCGAAGAGCTGCGGCTGGCCGCGGAGGCCCTCGTGATCGAGATGGGCGGCGAGCCCGAGTGGATCGCCGAGGAGCACCGCCCGCTCTACCACGCGGCCCTCGCCCTGGGCGCGAACCACCTGGTCACACTGGTCGCCCAGTCCATGGAGCTGCTGCGCGCGGCCGGCGTCGAGGCCCCCGACCGGATGCTCGGCCCGCTGCTCGGCGCGGCTCTCGACAACGCGCTGCGCTCCGGTGACGGGGCGCTCACCGGGCCCGTCGCGCGCGGGGACGCGGGCACGGTCGCCGCGCACGTCGCGGAGCTGCGCGAGCACGCCCCGCAGACCGTCGCCGGCTACCTGGCGATGGCCCGCGCGACCGCCGACCGCGCACTCGCGCGCGGGCTCCTCAAGCCCGAACTCGCCGAGGACCTCCTCTGGGTACTCGCCGACGGCGCCCATGGCACGCCCGGCGCTCCCGGCACCCCCGGTGGTCCCGGCGCGCACGGCACCGAAGGAGACGCCGGATGACCGCCACCCTGCTGACCGCCGGCGAACTGCACGCACGCGCGCGTGGCGGCCGCCGGGCCGTCGTGATGACCATGGGCGCCCTGCACGAGGGCCACGCCACCCTCATCCGCACCGCCCGCGACCTCGCCGGGCCGGACGGCGAGGTCGTCGTCACGGTCTTCGTCAACCCGCTGCAGTTCGGCGCGGGCGAGGACCTCGACCGCTACCCGCGCACCCTGGACGCCGACCTCGAGATCGCCGAGCAGGCGGGAGCGGACGTCGTGTTCGCCCCCTCCGTGGACGAGGTCTACCCGGGCGGCGAGCCCCAGGTCCGCATCACCGCGGGCCCCATGGGGGAGCGCCTGGAGGGCGGTTCGCGCCCCGGGCACTTCGACGGCATGCTCACCGTCGTCGCCAAGCTGCTGCACCTCACCCGGCCGGACGCGGCCCTGTTCGGGCAGAAGGACGCCCAGCAGCTCGCCCTGATCCGCCGCATGGTGCGGGACCTGAACTTCGGCGTGGAGATCGTCGCCGTACCGACCGTGCGCGAGGACGACGGGCTGGCCCTGTCCAGCCGAAACCGCTTTCTGTCCGCCAGGGAGCGGCGCACCGCGCTCGCGCTCTCCCAGGCCCTCTTCGCGGGCGCTGACCGGCACGCCGCGCAGGAGGCGCTGCGGGCACGCGCGCGTGAGGTGCCCGCCACCTACGCGCGCGCCGAGGCGCTCAGCGCCATCGGGGAGTCCCGCGCGGCAGCCGACACGCACGCCGTCGCGAAGGCCGCGCCCGGCGACCCAGCAGCCGTCCGCGCTGCGGCCCTCGCGGTCCTCGACGGCGCCGCGCGCCTCGACCCGCCGCTGGAACTGGACTACCTCGCGCTCGTCGACCCGGCGGACTTCACGGAGATCACCGGCATCGAGGGCGACTTCACCGGCGAGGCCGTCCTCGCCGTCGCCGCCCGGGTCGGGACGACCCGGCTGATCGACAACCTCCCTCTCACCTTCGGAACCCTCGGAGCCGCCTCGTGACCAGCACAGGTATACGACTGCACGCGCCCGCGCCCGGGTGGGACATCGCCGCGGACGTGGTGGTCGTCGGCTCCGGAGTCGCCGGCCTGACCGCCGCCCTGCGCTGCGAGGCCGCCGGTCTGAAGACGGTCGTCGTCACCAAGGCACGCCTCGACGACGGCTCGACCCGCTGGGCGCAGGGCGGCATAGCGGCGGCCCTGGGCGAGGGCGACACGCCCGAACAGCACCTGGACGACACGCTGGTGGCGGGCGCGGGCGTGTGCGACGAGGACGCCGTACGGATCCTCGTCACCGAGGGCCCCGACGCCGTGCGCCGGCTGATCGAGACCGGCGCCCACTTCGACGAGTCCGAGGAAGGCGGCCTGGAGCTGACCCGCGAGGGCGGCCACCACCGCCGCCGGATCGTGCACGCGGGCGGCGACGCGACCGGCGCGGAGATCACCCGCGCGCTCGTCGAGGCGGTACGCGCGCGTGGCCTGCGCACGATCGAGAACGCGCTCGTGCTGGACCTGCTCACGGACGCCGACGGCCGCACCGCCGGCGTCACCCTGCACGTCATGGGCGAGGGCCAGCACGACGGCGTGGGCGCCGTGCACGCCCCCGCGGTCGTCCTCGCGACCGGCGGCATGGGCCAGGTGTTCTCCGCCACCACCAACCCGTCGGTGTCCACCGGCGACGGCGTGGCGCTCGCCCTGCGCGCGGGCGCGGAGGTCTCCGACCTGGAGTTCGTGCAGTTCCACCCGACCGTCCTGTTCCTCGGCGCCGACGCGGAGGGCCAGCAGCCCCTCGTCTCCGAGGCGGTGCGCGGCGAGGGCGCCCACCTGGTCGACGCGGCCGGTGTGCGCTTCATGGTCGGGCAGCACGAACTGGCCGAGCTCGCGCCCCGGGACATCGTCGCCAAGGGCATCATGCGCCGCATGCAGGAGCAGGACGCCGAGCACATGTTCCTCGACGCCCGGCACTTCGGCGCCGAGATGTGGGAGCACCGCTTCCCGACGATCCTCGCCGCCTGCCGCACGCACGGCATCGACCCGGTCACCGAGCCCGTCCCGGTCGCCCCGGCCGCCCACCACGCCTCCGGAGGCGTGCGCACGGACTCCCGAGGCCGTACGACCGTGCCGGGCCTGTACGCGTGCGGGGAGGTCGCCTGCACCGGCGTGCACGGCGCGAACCGGCTCGCGTCGAACTCCCTCCTGGAGGGACTCGTCTACGCCGAGCGCATCGTCGCCGACATCGCCGAGAGCCGCGGGCAGGACGGCCTCCACGCGCGTGTGCCCGCGCCGGTCGAGCACCCCGAGAAGCCCGCGCACCCGCTGCTGGCCCCCGAGGCCCGGTTCGCCATTCAGCGCGTCATGAGCGACGGCGCGGGCGTCCTGCGCTCCGCCGCGTCCCTGGAGCGGGCCGCCGGGCACCTGCAGCGGCTGCACGCCGAGGCCCGCGACGCCCTCGACGAGAACGGCAAGACGGCCGAGCCCGGCGTCGACACCTGGGAGGCCACCAACCTCCTGTGCGTCGCGCGCGTCCTGGTCGCCGCCGCCCGGCAGCGGGAGGAGACCCGCGGCTGCCACTGGCGCGAGGACCATGCCGACCGCGACGACGCGAACTGGCGCCGCCACATCGTCGTAAGGCTGAATCCGGACCGCACGCTCGCCGTACACACCACCGATACCGCAGACTTCCCCCCGACCCGGCAGCACCAGCCGGAGCACCGTCCCCAGGAGCAGTGACAGACGTGAGCACCCCCGACCTTCCCCTCGCCCAGAGCGGCGGCTGCGGCGACGGCTGTGCCTGTGGCGCCGACGCCGAGTACGGCGAAGAGGGCTACGCCGAGTACATGGAGTGCGGGCTCGACCCCGCGCTCGCCCAGCTCCTGGTGGACGCCGGGCTCGACCCCGTGGAGGTCGAGGACATCGCCAACGTCGCCATCCAGGAGGACCTGGACCACGGCGTCGACGTGACGACGGTCGCGACCATCCCCGAGGACGCGGTCGCCACCGCCGACTTCACCGCGCGCGAGGCGGGCGTGGTCGCGGGCCTCAGGATCGCCGAGGCGGTCGTCTCGGTCGTCTGCACGGACGAGTTCGAGGTCGAGCGGCACGTGGAGGACGGCGACCGCGTGGAGGCCGGCCAGAAGCTGCTGTCGGTCACCACGCGCACGCGTGACCTCCTCACCGCCGAGCGCAGCGCGCTCAACCTGCTGTGCCGCCTCTCCGGCATCGCGACCGCCACGCGCGCGTGGGCGGACGTCCTGGACGGCACCAAGGCACGCGTGCGTGACACCCGCAAGACGACGCCGGGCCTGCGCTCCCTGGAGAAGTTCGCCGTCCGCTGCGGCGGCGGCGTCAACCACCGCATGTCGCTGTCCGACGCCGCCCTGGTCAAGGACAACCACGTGGTCGCCGCGGGCGGCGTCACCCAGGCCTTCGAGGCCGTACGGGAGGCCTTCCCGGAGGTGCCGATCGAGGTCGAGGTCGACACCCTGCACCAGTTGCGCGAGGTCGTCGACGCCGGAGCGGACCTGATCCTGCTGGACAACTTCACACCCGGGGAGTGCGCGGAGGCCGTCGGAGTCGTCGGCGGGCGCGCCCTCCTGGAGGCGTCCGGCCGGCTGACCCTGGAGACCGCCAAGGCCTACGCCGACACCGGTGTCGACTTCCTCGCCGTGGGCGCCCTGACGCACTCCTCGCCGATCCTGGACATCGGTCTGGATCTACGAGCGGCCGAGTAGGAACGGGGACCGGCCATGCTGCTGACGATCGACGTGGGCAACACGCACACCGTGCTCGGCCTGTTCGACGGTGAGGACATCGTCGAGCACTGGCGGATCTCCACCGACGCCCGCCGCACCGCGGACGAACTGGCCGTGCTCCTCCAGGGCCTGATGGGCATGCACCCGCTCCTCGGGGACGAACTGGGCGACGGCATCGACGGGATCGCCATCTGCGCCACCGTGCCCTCGGTGCTGCACGAGCTGCGCGAGGTGACGCGGCGCTACTACGGCGACGTCCCCGCGGTGCTCGTCGAACCCGGCGTGAAGACGGGCGTGCCGATCCTGTTCGACAACCCCAAGGAGGTCGGCGCCGACCGCATCATCAACGCCGTCGCGGCGAACGAGCTCTACGGCGGCCCGGCGATCGTCGTCGACTTCGGCACGGCGACGACGTTCGACGCGGTCTCCGCGCGCGGGGAGTACGTCGGCGGGGTCATCGCCCCCGGCATCGAGATCTCCGTCGAGGCCCTGGGCGTCAAGGCCGCGCAGTTGCGCAAGATCGAGCTGGCCCGCCCCCGGAGCGTGATCGGCAAGAACACGGTCGAGGCGATGCAGTCCGGGATCGTCTACGGGTTCGCAGGCCAGGTCGACGGAGTGGTGACCCGGATGGCCCGCGAGCTGGCGGACGACCCGGACGACGTGACGGTGATCGCCACGGGCGGCCTGGCGCCGACGGTGCTCGGCGAGGCCACGGTGATCGACGAGCACGAGCCGTGGCTGACGCTGATCGGGCTGCGCCTGGTCTACGAGCGCAACGTGTCGCGCATGTGAGCGCGGCGGGCGGACCGCGCCGCCACAGGGCCCCGGCGGCGGCCCAGGAGGCCACGGGGCCACCAGGGCGGATTCGGGCGCGCCGCACCCATTCCTGATGTCGAATTTGTCTGATTAGCGCGTATCGTCGCGGCATGCCCACGCCTTACGGATCCCGCGGCGGCATGGCGTTCGGCGCGGAGGAGCTGCGTGTGCTCCGCCGCGCCCTCGCCCTCGCCCTCCACCCCGGCCCCGTCTCCGCCGAGGACGTCCAGGACTGCCATCGCCTCGCCGAGTCCCTCGACGAGGCGATGGGTGAGGCCGCCCGGCTGCGGGCCTTCCTGGTGGCCGACCTCGCCCGGTACCGCGCCGCCCTCCCCGGCACCGCAGCCGGCTACCTCACGCTCCTGGAGGAGGTCCTGGCCACCGGCTACCGGCCCGAACCCGACGACCTCGCCGCCCTCCGCGCCCTGCGCGGCAACCCGACGGCCGCCGCCCTCCTGGACCGCTGCCAGTCGCTCGCCGAACACGACGTACGCGCCCGTCTCGCGCGCCGTACGGCCCGCAGGCTCTCTCCGGTCACCCCGGCCGTCCCGGCGTCCCGTACGCGCCTCCTGGCCCTTCCTGGAGGCCTCTCCGGCGACGGCTACGCCCGCCTCTCGGTCGTCGCCGAGGACGCGAGCCGGCGTCCGGGCGAGGAACCGGGGAAGAAACCCGCCGAGAAGCCGGCCGCCCCAGCCCCCGCGCCCGGTCCGGGCCCCGCCCCCGCCAGGCCCGCCGCCCCGGACCCCGCCCGCCGGCCCGTCCCCACGCCGGGCGAGGTCTTCCCGCGCCGCAAACCGACCCCGCCGCCCGCCACCCCTGACCAGCAGCGACTGGCCGCCGGCTGACCCGGGCGCACCGGCCGGGCGACCCCGCCCCGATGTCCCGTTCCTCCCTGGCTACCCTGGATCCATGGACTACGTCTCCGCGCTCGTGCCCCCCGTCGTCATGGCCGTGTTCTTCATCGGTGTGATCAGGGTGATCGTGAAGACCCAGGGCGGGGCCAACAAGGCCAAGGAGGACGCGGTCGTCGACGCCGCCCTCGCGCGCGTGGAGGGTGCCCGCCAGGCCCCCGCGGGCCCCGACGCCTGACCGACGCACGACGCTTCCGAGCCATCCAGGGCGTGCGGCTCCCGCAGGGGGCCGCACGCCCTCTTTGTTCCCGTTTGTCGATGAAAGTGCACGTCCGGCACGCGATTGGCGAGATCTCCCACTATTGTTCTGAGCTGTGCCTCGCCCATTGGGAGAACTCGAAGACTCGGTCATGACGCGGGTGTGGAAGTGGAACCGCCCGGTGACCGTTCGAGAAGTCCTGGAAGACCTTCGGCAGGAACGGTCCATCGCGTACACCACGGTGATGACCGTTTTGGACAATCTCCATCAGAAGGGCTGGGTGCGCCGTGAAGCGGAAGGCCGGGCCTATCGATATGAGGCGGTCTCCACCCGAGCCGCCTACGCTGCCGCCCTGATGAACGACGCCTGGGCGCAGAGCGACAACCCCGCAGCGGCTCTCGTCGCCTTCTTCGGGATGATGAGCGACGAACAGCGCCATGCGCTGCGCGACGCCGTACGCATGGTCCAAGGTCCGGAAACTGCCGAAACCGCGACTACGGGGAGTGCCGAGAGCACAGGGAGTACCGGGAGCGGGACTGCGGCGAGTGTCGGGGAGAACCCCGCCTCGGCAACGGAGGCCGACGGGCGATAGCGTCCGCTCATGTCAGCAGAGAGTCCCTCCGCCGAGAACCCCGAAGTCAGCGCTAATGCCATCACCGTCCGGCGGGCCCGGACCGGCGATGTGCCCGCCGTACGCCGTCTCCTTGACGCCTACGTCCGTGGCGGCATCCTGCTCGACAAAGCGACGGTCACGCTTTACGAGGACATCCAGGAGTTCTGGGTCGCCGAACGGGACGACAACGCCGAGGTGGTCGGCTGCGGCGCCCTGCACGTCATGTGGGAAGACCTGGCGGAAGTCCGCACTCTCGCGGTGAAGCGTGGCCTGAAGGGCGCCGGCGTCGGTCACCAGTTGTTGGAGAAGTTGCTCCACACCGCACGCTGGCTCGGTGTTCGCCGAGTTTTCTGCCTGACCTTCGAAGTGGACTTCTTCGGCAAGCACGGCTTCGTGGAGATCGGTGAGACGCCGGTCGACACCGATGTGTACGCGGAGCTGTTGCGTTCCTATGACGAGGGCGTCGCGGAGTTCCTCGGACTCGAACGAGTGAAACCCAACACCTTGGGCAACAGCCGGATGCTTCTGCATCTGTGATCGTGCTCGTCCATTCCGGCCGAACCGCCTTGCCCGGGTGCCCTATGTCCGAAACGCGCACGTTTTCGGACGGGCGGCGGGCTGCCGGCCTCTGCCGGGGGTTTGTGTTTTCCCAGCAAAAGCGGTTTGCTTTCGGACGTACTGCAGTACTGCATATAACAGGGCGCGGCTAAACGGCGGACGCCGCGGATCCCCGACCCTCACGTTTTCGATGAAAGGAAATCCGGTGGCACAGAAGGTTCAGGTCCTTCTTGTCGACGACCTCGACGGCGGCGAGGCGGACGAGACCGTGACGTTCGCTCTGGACGGCAAGACGTTCGAGATCGATCTCACGACTGGCAATGCCGACAAGCTGCGAGGACTTCTCGAGCCCTACGTGAAGGGCGGCCGTCGTACCGGGGGCCGTGCTTCGGGTGGGCGTGGAAAGGCGCGCGCCGCTTCCGGCGGCAGCCAGGACACCGCTCAGATCCGCGCGTGGGCGAAGGAGAACGGTTACGAGGTCAATGACCGTGGCCGCGTTCCCGCGTCCATTCGCGAGGCCTACGAGAAGGCCAACGGCTGAGCGCTCACGCGCCGCAGCCGGACCCGGTGGCAATGCGTCGCCAGCGTGTCCACCAGCCGTACGAGATCGGGGGCGCCCCCAACGCCCCCCATGGCCGACATCGTCGGCAGCGAGGCCTCGACCTCGCACCCTGCCACGGGGGGCCGCAGCCACACGGCGGCCCCCTGCACCGGCCCGGGCCCGCGCGCGCCCGGAACACCCCCTGCGACACGGCCCGGAGCGTGGCCGGCGTCGTGGTCGGCGCCGTGACCCGGATCGCGGCTCGCGTCCCGGCCGGGGGCCCGGCCCGGATTCCGGCCCGGGGGCACAGGCGCCTCGATGAGCCCGCCCGCGCCGATCGCCGTCAGATCCAGTGCCAGCGCGCCCCACTCCAGCCACTGCAGGATCCCCGGCACCTCCTCCGCGCCGCCCGCTGCCACCAGCAGCCGCAGCCGGTCGCCCCGCACGGCCACCGGCGAGCCCGGCGCCAGGCGCCGCAGCGCCGCGAGGCCCGCCTCGGCCGGCACGTCCAGGACGTCGAAGCGCTCGCCCACCAAAAGTCGTACCGGCTCCCCGGGCACTGTCGCCCAGCCCAGTTCGTTCTCGTACCAGCCGCGGATCGGATCCGCCGGATCATCCGGATCCAGCGGCCGTCGGGGGAGGGGAACCGTGAGGATTGCAGGCGCGGCCGAGCGGGCAGCCGGGGGGACGGAGCCAACCATGCCAAGTGCAACCGCCGAAAAGACCCGCGAGTTACGCTGGGTGTTCCCATGACCGCACCGCGTGTCGACAAAAGGGGCGGGCGAGGGGGTCGGCGGGCGGAAGGTTGTTCGCCCGTAGCGGAGGGAACCGGGGCACACGGCATGGAGTGTCAGTCCCAGCGGGTAAGACATGCCTAGTGGGAGGGGGCGACACGCGGGAAAGGCCGGTCTCACGTTCGCCATCGGCGTACTGGCGACTGGGGTAACTGCCTGGCCTGCGGGAACATCGTCTCGCACCATCGGGTTGGAGCAGATGTCGGCGTTCGGGGTCAGGAGGCCATCGACGGTGTCGGCAGTTGGAATGAGCGGTCCCCGCTTGCGGGACTAAGCTGCGGAAGGACAGGGAGGGGAAGTTCCCCCCACTGCCTGACCGCTCTGAGGAGCGATTAACGATGTTCGAGAGGTTCACCGACCGCGCGCGGCGGGTTGTCGTCCTGGCTCAGGAAGAAGCCCGGATGCTCAACCACAACTACATCGGCACCGAGCACATCCTCCTGGGCCTGATCCACGAGGGTGAGGGTGTCGCCGCCAAGGCCCTTGAGAGCCTCGGGATTTCGCTCGAGGCGGTCCGCCAGCAGGTGGAGGAGATCATCGGCCAGGGCCAGCAGGCCCCGTCCGGGCACATCCCCTTCACCCCCCGTGCCAAGAAGGTCCTGGAGCTGTCGCTCCGCGAGGCTCTTCAACTGGGTCACAACTACATCGGCACGGAGCACATCCTGCTCGGCCTGATCCGTGAGGGCGAGGGCGTCGCCGCCCAGGTCCTGGTCAAGCTGGGTGCCGATCTCAACCGGGTGCGGCAGCAGGTCATCCAGTTGCTCTCCGGCTACCAGGGCAAGGAGACCGCCACCGCCGGCGGGCCTGCCGAGGGCACGCCCTCGACGTCCCTGGTCCTCGACCAGTTCGGCCGGAACCTCACCCAGGCCGCTCGTGAGTCCAAGCTCGACCCGGTCATCGGGCGCGAGAAGGAGATCGAGCGGGTCATGCAGGTGCTGTCCCGCCGTACCAAGAACAACCCGGTCCTGATCGGGGAGCCCGGCGTCGGCAAGACCGCCGTCGTCGAGGGCCTCGCCCAGGCCATCGTCAAGGGCGAGGTGCCCGAGACCCTCAAGGACAAGCACCTCTACACCCTGGACCTCGGCGCGCTGGTCGCCGGCTCCCGCTACCGCGGTGACTTCGAGGAGCGCCTGAAGAAGGTCCTCAAGGAGATCCGCACCCGCGGCGACATCATCCTGTTCATCGACGAGCTGCACACGCTGGTCGGTGCGGGTGCCGCCGAGGGCGCCATCGACGCCGCTTCGATCCTGAAGCCGATGCTGGCCCGCGGTGAGCTGCAGACCATCGGCGCCACCACGCTGGACGAGTACCGCAAGCACCTGGAGAAGGACGCGGCCCTCGAGCGCCGCTTCCAGCCCATCCAGGTCGCCGAGCCGTCCCTGCCGCACACGATCGAGATCCTCAAGGGCCTGCGCGACCGGTACGAGGCGCACCACCGCGTCTCCATCACCGACGAGGCGCTGGTCCAGGCCGCCACCCTGGCCGACCGGTACATCTCGGACCGCTTCCTGCCGGACAAGGCGATCGACCTGATCGACGAGGCCGGTTCCCGGATGCGCATCCGCCGGATGACCGCTCCGCCGGACCTGCGCGAGTTCGACGAGAAGATCGCGGGCGTGCGCCGCGACAAGGAGTCCGCGATCGACTCGCAGGACTTCGAGAAGGCCGCCTCCCTCCGCGACAAGGAGAAGCAGCTCCTGGCCGCCAAGGCCAAGCGGGAGAAGGAGTGGAAGGCCGGCGACATGGACGTCGTCGCCGAGGTCGACGGCGAGCTCATCGCCGAGGTCCTCGCGACCGCCACCGGCATCCCGGTCTTCAAGCTGACCGAGGAGGAGTCCTCGCGTCTGCTGCGCATGGAGGACGAGCTCCACAAGCGGGTCATCGGCCAGGTCGACGCCGTCAAGGCGCTGTCGAAGGCGATCCGTCGTACGCGTGCGGGCCTCAAGGACCCGAAGCGTCCCGGTGGTTCGTTCATCTTCGCCGGCCCGTCCGGTGTCGGTAAGACCGAGCTGTCCAAGGCGCTCGCCGAGTTCCTCTTCGGTGACGAGGACGCGCTGATCTCCCTCGACATGTCGGAGTTCAGCGAGAAGCACACGGTGTCGCGTCTCTTCGGTTCCCCGCCCGGATACGTGGGTTACGAAGAGGGCGGCCAGCTCACCGAGAAGGTCCGCCGCAAGCCGTTCTCCGTCGTTCTCTTCGACGAGGTCGAGAAGGCCCACCCGGATATCTTCAACTCGCTGCTGCAGATCCTGGAGGACGGTCGCCTGACCGACTCCCAGGGCCGGGTCGTGGACTTCAAGAACACGGTCATCATCATGACGACCAACCTCGGCACGCGGGACATCTCGAAGGGCTTCAACCTGGGCTTCGCGGCCTCGGGCGACAAGAAGTCCAACTACGAGCGCATGAAGAACAAGGTCTCGGACGAGCTCAAGCAGCACTTCCGCCCCGAGTTCCTCAACCGCGTCGACGACGTGGTCGTCTTCCCGCAGCTCACGCAGGAGGACATCCTGCGGATCGTCGACCTGATGATCGGCAAGGTGGACGAGCGTCTGAAGGACCGGGACATGGGCATCGAGCTCTCCCAGTCCGCCAAGGAGCTGCTGTCCAAGAAGGGTTACGACCCGGTGCTGGGTGCGCGTCCGCTGCGTCGCACCATCCAGCGCGAGATCGAGGACACGCTCTCGGAGAAGATCCTCTTCGGCGAGCTGCGCCCCGGTCACATCGTGGTCGTCGACACCGAGGGCGAGGGTGAGACCGTGACCTTCACCTTCCGCGGTGAGGAGAAGTCGGCGCTGCCCGACGTCCCGCCGATCGAGCAGGCGGCCGGCGGTGCCGGACCGAACCTGAGCAAGGAGGCCTGACCCTTCGGGGGTCGAGCCGAAGAAAAGGGCCGGTGCTGAAAAGCACCGGCCCTTTTCGCATGTCCGGGATCGGTTATGAGAGCTGGCCGTCGTAGTCCGGCAGCTTGTACGTCGTCTCGGCGTGGCCGCCCGACAGGTCGGTGGCGCTGTTGCCGATGTTCGCGATGATCGTGTAGCCCTTGGACTCGATCGTGACGCGCTGGGCGGTCTTGTAGGCGGCGACGTCCTTGAAGAGGTCGAGGAAGCCGCGCACGTAGAGGCCGGACACCGTGTAGCCGACGTGCTTGAGGTTGTAGTCGGTCACCCCGGAGATGATGCCCGGGCGGGCGGTGACGAAGAACAGCGAGACGCCGTGCTCCTGGGCGTACGTGGCGACGTCGAGCACCGGCTTGTTGGCCGGCTGAGGGTAGCTGAAGCCGAAGTCGGTCTCCAGCGTGGTGTTGTCGACGTCGAAGACGATCGCCTGCTTCTCGCCCGGCCTGGCGGCGGCGATGCGCTGCTTCAGCGCCGGCAGGGCCTGGTCCATCACGGCCTGGCAGTCCTGCTGCCAGGTGGCGTAGTCGACGTCCGCCGCGGCGGACGCGGAGGCGGTGGAGGCGGCGACGGTGGAGGTGCCGGTGGCCGTCGCGGCCTGGGCGCCGGCCGGGACGGCCATCGCCGTGACGGCGGCGGTCGCCACGGCGGTCATGGCTATACGCGTCCAGGTGCCTCTGGTCATGTGTGGGGGTCCTCTCGCGTCCTTGCGCTACCGGTGTCGTGGGCATGCTAATCGCTGGGGATGGCCTGCGAGGAACCAGCGGGTTACTGGACGGTAGTGGGCGGTGAGAGGCCGGTCACAGACCCGTGCACGTGATCGTGACCGGGGTCACAAGTGCCCTGCGGGGTGCGGGAGTAGCCGCCGTCACATTCCGAAGTCCCTTGAAGCGGGCGGCCGGTGACAAGCGGCACAGGCGATTCGAGCCCTACTAGGCCGGTTAGTCGCACTCCAAAATCGCACAAAAGGAGCGATCGGTCCGGGGCCTCGCACCCCGCTCCAGTCTCGGGCACGGGTTGGTGCCGGAAGTGTCCGTAAGAGGTGGTCTGTCAAGGGATCAGAAGTTTTGTGGTGAAGTACTAGCTTCCGTCGTAGATCACACGTTTGGGGGTATCTGGGCTCGCGGGTTACCAAGGGATGGCCACCCCGGCAGAGCTTCACGCCGGGTGGTTTCTCTGTCCCCGTCCCCATGAGGTCTTCATGTTCCAGCGCGTCACGTTCCGTTCTTCCCGTACGTCCCTGCTTCGCTCCCGCGTGGCCGTCGGGGTCGCCGCTGTGGGCGCCTCGGTCGTGCTGGGAACCGGAGTGGCGTCCGCCGCTGCACCGGCCGCCGCGCCTGCCGCCGCGAAGACGGCCGCCAAGGCCGCGACCTGGATCGACCCGGTGAAGAAGTACACGCTGTCCGCGGGCTTCGCCCAGGCCGGCGCGATGTGGCAGTCCACCCACAGTGGTCAGGACTACGCCGTGCCGAGCGGCGCCACGGTCATGGCCGCGCACGGCGGCACCGTGGTCAAGGCCGGCGGCAACGGCGCCGGTGACGGCCCCGCCTACGGCAACGCCATCGTGATCAAGCACGCCAACGGCGTCTACTCGCAGTACGCCCACCTCTCACGCATCCAGGTGAAGATCGGCCAGATCGTCAAGACGGGCCAGAAGATCGCGCTGTCCGGCAACACCGGCAACTCCAGCGGTCCGCACCTGCACTTCGAGATCCGTACGACCGCGAACTACGGCTCGGCCATCAACCCCGTCACCTTCCTGCGCGGCAAGGGCGTGAAGGTCTGACGCTGCTGTGATCAGGTGCCCTGGTGCGCCTGAGTCACCAGATCCACGGCGACCTCGAGGGCGGCCTTCCGCTTGTCCTCGGGGTCGCCTTCGATGTCCTGCAGCAAGAACATGCCCGCGTGCAGCGTGAAGATGGCGCTCACGCAGCGGACCTGGTCGGTGAGGGAGACGTTCGGGTCGATGATGATGTCGAGCAGGCTGCGCATGCGGTCCTTGAACGCGTCGCCGATCTCGAGTTCCCGCACCGCCGCCTGGTTCTCCTGCATGAAGCGGAAGAACGGGCTCGCCTCGTAGAGCGCCTGGCTGTAACGCCGTACGAGCTCCTGCTTGGTCTCCAGGGTGTGCGGCTGGCTCCTGCCCCACTCGATCAGGTCTTCGATCGGCTTCGTCAGATCTCGGAAGATGCTGACGACGATCTCTTCCTTGGTCTTGAAGTGGTAGTAGAGGGCCGCCTTGGTGACGTCGAGGCGCTCCGCGATCTCGCGGAGAGAGGTCTTCTCGTAGCCCTGCTCGACGAAGAGTTCGAGTGCCACGTCTTGGATGCGCTGGCGAGTGTTGCCGCGTCGCTGCTGCTTGGTGCCGTCCATGGTGACGTCCATCCTCGTACTCCTCGAGCTCCCACGGAAACTTACTTGCCGCCCGGCTAGTCTGATCCCGGGAACTTACTTGACGCCCGGCTAGTGACAGGTCTACCTTCCCCAGTGTAGTGAACTAGCCGGGCGGCAAGTAAGTGGCCGGTCGGGGGGAGCCAGGGGAGTGGCGAAGATGGCGGACACCAAGGCAGTGGAGACAGAGGCGGAGAAACCGCCCAGGAGTGTGCGGGTCGTCCTGCTCGCGCTGATGATCACGATGATGCTCGCGATGCTCGACAACATGATCGTGGGTACGGCCATGCCGACGATCGTCGGCGACCTCGGCGGGCTCGAACACCTTTCCTGGGTGGTGACCGCGTACACCCTCGCGACCGCCGCCTCCACCCCGATCTGGGGCAAGCTCGGCGACATGTACGGGCGCAAGGGCGTCTTCATGGCCTCGATCGTGCTGTTCCTGATCGGGTCCGCGCTCAGCGGTATGGCCCAGAACATGGGCGAGCTGATCGGCTTCCGCGCGATCCAGGGCCTCGGCGCGGGCGGTCTGATGGTCGGTGTCATGGCGATCATCGGCGACCTGATCCCGCCGCGGGAGCGCGGCAAGTATCAGGGCATGATGGCCGGCGTCATGGCGCTCGCGATGATCGGCGGCCCGCTGGTCGGCGGCACCATCACCGACAACTGGGGCTGGCGCTGGTCCTTCTACATCAACCTGCCGCTCGGCGCGGTGTCGCTGACGCTGATCAGCGTCGTACTGCACCTGCCGAAGAAGCGGGCGAAGGCGGGCATCGACTACCTCGGTGTCGTCCTGCTGACCGTCGGCATCACCTCCATCGTCCTCGTCACCACCTGGGGCGGCACGGAGTACGACTGGACGTCCGCGCGGATCATGGAGCTCGTCGGGATCGGCGTCGCGTCGCTCATCGGGTTCGTGTACTGGCAGACCAGGGCCGCCGAGCCGATCGTGCCGCTGCACATCTTCCGCAGCCGCAACTTCACCCTGATGTCGCTCATCGGCTTCATCACCGGCTTCGTGATGTTCGGCGCGACCCTCTTCCTGCCGCTGTACCAACAGTCCGTGCAGGGCGCTTCCGCGACCAACTCCGGGCTGCTGCTCCTGCCGATGCTCGGCGCCATGCTCGTCACCTCGATGGTGGCGGGCCGGGTGACCACGAACAGCGGCAAGTACAAGATCTTCCCGGTCGTCGGCAGCGTCCTGATGGTCATCGGCCTGTACCTGCTGTCCACGATGGACACCGGCACCAGCCGCTTCACCTCCGGTGTGTTCATGGCCGTCGTCGGCCTCGGCATGGGCTGTCTGATGCAGATCACGATGCTGGTCGCGCAGAACAGCGTCGAGATGAGGGACATGGGCGTCGCGTCCTCGTCCACCACCCTCTTCCGTACGCTCGGCTCCTCCTTCGGCGTCGCGATCATGGGCGCGTTGTTCAACAACCGGGTCCAGGACGTCATGTCCCAGAAGGCCGGGGCGCTGGGCTCGAAGATCACCGAGCAGTCCGCGCAACTCGACGCGGCCAGCCTGGCCAAGCTGCCCGCCGTGGCCCGCGAGGCGTACCAGCACGCGGTGTCGGCCGGTACGCACTCGGCGTTCCTGCTGGGGTCCGTGGTGGCGGTCGCCGCGCTGGTGGCCGCGGTGTTCGTGAAGGAGGTTCCGCTCAAGGGGGCGGGGCCGCAGAAGGCGGACGAGACGAGCGGCGGCGCGACCGACGGGGCGGCTGTCGCGTCGCCGCCCATGGTCGACGCGGTCTGACCCGCGCAGTGAGCGAAGGCCTCCCGGCGGTGTCCGCCCCGGGGGGCCTTCTTCGTGCGGGTACGTGTGGGCCTGTCTGCGGGCCGCCCGTGCCCTGGGGGCTGCCGCCCCCAGACCCCCGCTTCGGCCCTGAAGGGGCCTCGTCCTCAAACGCCGGACGGGCTGATTTTCCCGGGCCGGCGTTGAGAAGCGCGCGTCGTCGTTACGGCATCATCGGGTAGCTTCCTGTGTTTGTCGGTGCGTGTTCGGGGAGCCATAGGACGGCGACGGCGCCTTCGGCGGGTATGTGTTCCGGGGCTCCTGCGGGTCGTACGTTGCGGAAGGTCAGGCGGGCGCCCAGGACGCGGGCCTGGCCTGCGGCGATGGTGAGGCCGAGGCCGTGGCCGTGTCCGGCGCGGTCGGCGCTGCCGGTGCGGAAGCGGCTCGGGCCCTCGGCGAGCAGATCCTCGGGGAAACCGGGGCCGTGGTCGCGGACCCGGATGACCCGGCCCTCGACGGTGACCTGGATCGGCGGCTTGCCGTGCCGGGCGGCGTTGGTGAGAAGGTTGAGCAGGACCCGCTCCAGGCGCCGGGGGTCGGTCGTGACCATCGACTCGTGCACCACCCGCACCTCTATGCCCGGGTCCTTGGCCGCCACCCGCCGGGTCACGAACTCGCCCAGCACGATGTCCTGCAGTTCGGCCCGCTCCGAGGCACCGTCGAGACGTGCCACCTCCAGCACGTCCTCCACGAGGGTGCGCATGGCCTGCGCCCGGTCCAGGACCAGCTCCGTGGGCCGGCCGGGCGGCAGCAGCTCGGCGGCCGTCAGCAGTCCCGTCACCGGGGTGCGCAGTTCGTGCGCGATGTCGGCGGTGACCCGGCGCTCTGCCTCCAGCCGCTCCTGCAACGTGTCCGCCATGGCGTCCACCGCGCTCGCCAGGTCGTCGGTCTCGTCCCGCACGACCCCGCCGATGGCGTCCCGTACGCGGACGTCCGACTCGCCCCTGGCGACCTGGTTCGCCGCGGCCGCCGCCTTGCGCAGCCGGCGCGACATCTGCCCGCCGATGAGTACGCCGAGCGCGCTGCCGCCGAGGACGACGGCGATGGAGCCGATCACCAGCGCCTGGTCGAGGTCGTTGAGAATGTCCGTGCTGCGGTCGGTGAACCCGGTGTGCAGGGACAGCACATGGCCGTCCTTGACCGGCACGGCCGCCCAGATGTCCGGCACATTGTTCGAGCGGTCGGAGACGAACGTGGCCCGGCGTCCCTCCCGGACCTTCTCCCGCAACGCCGGCGGCAGATTCGAGTCGTCGACCTTGATGTTGGGGAAGTTCAGCCGCCCCGACACCTCGTAGTTGCGCTGGGCGATCTGGATGCGCTCGTCGGCGAGGTCACGTGCGCTGTCCAGCATGGACACGCGGGCGGCGTTGTGCACGACCAGACTCAGCGCGATCGCCACCAGCGCGCCGACCAGCGCGATCGCCGCGCTCAGCTTCCACCGCAGCCCCGTACGGATACTCACGCGCTGTGTACGAACCGCAACCCGGTGCCGGATCATCCCCCGCATACTCCTGCCCCTGCCCCGCTCAGGCCTTCAGCTTGTAGCCGAAGCCGCGGACCGTCTCGATGCGGTCCTGACCGATCTTCGTCCGCAGCCGCTGCACATGGACGTCGACGACCCGGGTGTCGCCGCCCCAGCCGTAGTCCCACACCCGCTCCAGCAGTTTGTCGCGTGAGAGGACCGTGCCCGGAGCGGAGGAGAACTCCAGCAGCAGTCGCATCTCGGTCGGGGTCAGCGCGACCGGCTGCCCGGCCCGGCGTACCTCCATGCCGTCCGTGTCGACCTCCAGGTCGCCGAAGGTCAGCACCCCGCCGGCGGCGGAGGCGTCGGACTCGGTGCGGTCGCCGCCTCCCGCGTGGCCGAAGCGGCGCAGCACGGCGCGGATCCGGGCGACCAGCACGGCGCCGTCGAACGGCTTGGTCACGTAGTCGTCGGCGCCGGCCTCCAGGCCGAGGACGACGTCGATGGAGTCGGCACGCGCCGACAGCATGATCACCGGCACGGTGGACTCGTCCCGGATGCGCCGGCACAGGCTCACGCCGTCCAGGCCGGGCACCATGACGTCCAGCAGCGCGATGTCGGGGCGGTCGGCACGGAACGCCTCCAGGCCCGACAGGCCGTCGGGCATCGCGGTGACCACGAAGCCGTCCCGCTCCAGCGCGAGCTGGGTGGCTTCGCGGATGACGTCGTCGTCCTCGACGAAGAGGACGTGGGTCTGGTCTGCCATCCCGGTGCTCTCAGTTCTCGTATGCCAATGCGTAGGCGGTGCGTATGCATGTGCGGTGCGTATGCGGTGCGTATGAGTGTGCGTTCTCGTGTGTGGTCGTCAGGCTGTCGGTGTGCTGACGGTTTCCTGTCGAGGGCGCCCCATGATGGGACGCCCGGAGCACGGCCGGCGTTCATTCTCGTGGTGCCCGCCCCGCCCGACACTCATTGATCGGAACGAGCGGCCCGATCGGTTCACGCTCGCGGAAGTTTTTTCGGCCGGCCGGTCCCGCGCAGGTCAGCCCGCCTCCGGCGCCGCCACCGTCGGTTCTCCGCCGACGATGCCGCTGTAGTCGTTGTGCCAGCTAAATTCCTTCACGAAGCGGCCCGAGGCCCAGCGGTACGTGATCACGTTCTCGCCGGACGGGCTGGAGACCGGGTCGCCCTTCTCGTACACCTGCTTGGTCACCACCAGGTCGCCGCGGTCTATCTCCGCGTAGACCGGGGGCTCCTCGGCCTGGAACACGTTCTCGTAGCCGGCGTCGCCCTCCCGGTACACGTACGAGCCGACACCGACGTTGTCACCGCAGGTCAGGACGTTGACTATGACGTCGTTGCCGGAGCCGCCGGTGAGGTCGCCGTACGAGACGTCGACCGGGTAGTCGTCCCCGAAGCAGGGCTTCAGCTCGCGCTTGACCTCCGTCGAGACCGAGGGGTCGTCCTTCACGAGCCGGACCGCGTCCGCCAGGTCGGGGGCGTCGGTGGGCGTGAGCGAAGGCGAGGGCGAGGGTGTGACGCCCACCACCGCGTCGGCGTGGGCCGGCCCCTCGTCACGGGCGCCGGTGCCGCCGGTGCCACAGGAGGCGACCAAAAGGGCGAGGGCGGCGAGCACGGACATCGCCGTGATCACCGCCTGGATGGTGCCCCGGGCCGGTGTGGGCCCGGCCTCTGTCAGGCCGCCGCGCAACGCTCCCGCTCCTCACGCTCCAGCGCGCGTGCGTCCAGATCGCGGGCTTCCAGCTCCTCGCGGAGCCGGGCGAGCGCCCGGTGCAGCGTGCTCTTCACCGTTCCGGCCGACATGCCGAGGGCGGTGGCCGTCTCCTCCGTGGACATCTGCTCCCAGTGTCGCAGCACCACGACGCTGCGCTGCTTAGGAGCGAGCACCTTCATCGCGTCCATCAGCAGGGCGCGGTCCGCGTGCTGCTCGGTGGAGTCGTCCACACAGGCGTCCGGGAGCTGCTCGGTGGGTACTTCCTCGAGCTTGCGGGCCCGCCACCACTCGGTCCGCGTGTTGATCATGACTCGGCGCAGGTAGGCGTCCGCGAGGCGCTTGTCCGCGATGCCGTCCCAGCGGCCGTACGTCCGGGCCAGGGCGGTCTGCAGCAGGTCCTGTGCGTCGACCGGGTCCGGGACCAGCCGGCGGGCGCTGCGCAGCAGCGCGTCCTGCCGGGTGCGCACATACTCCTCGAACTCGAGCACATCGCCCTGCGCCATGGTGAACCCCTTCGTCCCCGTGCCGACCGGACTGTCGTCCGCCGGTTCCCGCCTGTGGTCTGTGGTCGTCGTGCCCCTGCCGGGCACACAAATGAAGCTACGGAGGTGTTGTCACGGCACTGTCCGAAGCAGCCTGCGGCTAGCGCTCGGCTGTCCGTCGGTTGTGTAACGGAAATGAGTTTGGGGTAGGGGGGCACGTCGAATGGCATGGCTTTGGGGTGATTTGCCTGGCGGTCGGGCGTGACAAAGGGCCGGGCGGCCGTCGTGATGAAGCCGCCTGTCTGTGAAATGACCGTGTGTCAGGTCAAAGCGGCAGGCGGTACAGGCCGCCCGGCAGCGGCTCCACCAGTCCGTCCGCGACGAGGCCGTCCAGCGCACGCGCGCGTTGCACCGGCTCGTGCCACACGCGGTCGAGGGCCGACTGCTGCACGGGCGCGTGCGCCTCCCGCAGGACGGCGAGCAGCTTGCCCCTGACCTGCCGGTCGGTCCCGGCGTACGTCTGCCCGCGGCGCGGCGGGCCGTCGTGCTCCGGCTTGCCCGCGAGTCGCCAGGCGCACTGCGCGGCGATCGGACAGCGCACGCAGGTCTCGTTCTTCGCCGTGCAGACGAGCGCCCCGAGCTCCATGGATGCGGCGGCCCAGCGCGCCGCGGTCGGCTCGTCGTCGGGCAGCAGCGCGCGGGCCAGCCTGCGCTCTGCGGCTGTGGTGGCGTTGGGCGGGTACTGCACGCCCGTGACGGCGCGCGCGAAGACGCGGCGGACGTTGGTGTCCAGGACGGCGTGCCGCTGGCCGTACGCGAAGGAGGCGACGGCGGCGGCCGTGTACTCGCCGATGCCGGGCAGCGCGAGGAGCTGCGCGTGGTCCGACGGTACGTCGCCGCCGTGCCGTTCCGTTATCGCCACCGCGGCGCCGTGCAGCCGCAGGGCGCGGCGCGGGTAGCCGAGCCGCCCCCACGCGCGTACGGCCTCGCCGGGGGCGTCCGCGGCGAGGTCGGCGGGGCGCGGCCAGCGGGCGAGCCACTGCTCGTAGACCGGCAGGACGCGGCTGACCGGCGTCTGCTGGAGCATGAACTCGCTGACCATCACGCCCCACGCACCGGCCTCGGGGTGCCGCCAGGGCAGGTCGCGGGCGTGGTCGTCGAACCAGTCGATCACCGGGGAGTGCAGGTCCGCTCCGGAGGCGTCGGCGTCGGCGCGGGCGGGGCCGCTGTGCGGGGGCTTCGTGGGCGCATTCATGGCCCTTCCGATCCTGCCATGCGCACCGGGGCACGCGCGCGTACCGCCACTCGACCGGATCCGCCCCCGGGAACGCGGCACGCGCGTGTGGCGCGGCAATGGGCGCCCGCGCCGATGTGTCATGGCCAGAGGTGCAACGAGTGCGATCGGCAAGGGGGGACGGCCGTGCGGGCCGAAGTCGGGTGCGGGGGCCGTGGTTTCCGGGATGATGATCCGGAAAAGTTGTCTTCCCGGCGGCGGGTGGGGCCAGGGAACGCGTCGATCTCTCGTACAGTTTGCGCCGTGGGATCTCTGCGCAATCCGGTCGGGCCGCTCCCCTCCTCCATCTACTGGCGACGGAGGGCCGTACTGCTGTCCGTGTTCGCTCTGTTGGCGCTGATCACCCTGTGGGTGGTGGTCTCGGGCGGGGGCGGCAGGAACAGCGGCGCCAATGGTGGCAACGGCAAGAATCCCGCGTCGTCGATCACGCCCGGGCCGTCCGGATCCGGGCCCGCGATCAGTCAAAAGCCGGGCGGGCGCGACGAGTCGAGCGACGGGTCCACCAGCGGGTCCGGCTCGGGGTCGGACGCGGGCTCGGGGAGCGGCGCCGGCACCGGCTCCGGTGGTTCGGCCGCCGGCTCGACGGGTTCGGGCTCCGGCTCCGGCGACATCGACGACGGCGCCAACGGCAGCGGTAGTGCTGGCGGAAGCGGTGGCGGTGGCGGTGGCAGCAGCGGTACGGGGACGACGCTGCCGGCCGGGACGACCCTGCCCAACTGCACCGCAGGCGTCGTCACGTTGAGCCTGCGCAGCGTCCAGAACGCGTACTCGCCGGACCAGACGCCCACCTTCCGGCTGACCGTGACGAACAGCTCGGGGAGCGACTGCAAGGTCGATCTCGGGCCCAAGGCCGCGGTGTTGACGATCACCCACGCGGGCAGCGACGACGACTACTGGTCGTCCGCGGACTGCCCCAAGGGGGCCGCGAGCCTGCTGTACCGGGTGCCGGCCGGGGACAGCATCACGTACGTCCTGAAGTGGGACCGCAAGCCGAGCGCCCCCGAGTGCGCGACGCCTCCGGCGGGGGTGGCCGGAGCCGGGACGTATCTCGTCGAGGCAAAGGCTCCGGGGTTCGCGAAGGCACAGACGTCGTTCGTGCTGGACAACGACTAGAGGGCGAAACGACTGGAGGGCGACCGGAAGGCGGCCGGATCGGCTGGAGGGCGACCGGATCGACCTCACCCGGCCGGTCTGGACGTACTGCCCCCTAGACGTACCGTTCCAGGATTGACGACTCCGCCAGTCGGGACAGGCCCTCGCGGACGCTGCGGGCCCTTGCCTCGCCCACGCCGTCGACCGTCTGCAGGTCGTCGACGCTCGCGGCGAGGAGCTTCTGCAGGCCGCCGAAGTGCTCCACCAGGCGGTCGATGATCGCGCCGGGGAGGCGCGGCACCTTCGCGAGGAGGCGGAAACCGCGCGGGGAGACCGCCGTGTCGAGGGCCTCGGGGGAGCCCGTGTAGCCCAGTGCGCGGGCCACCGTGGACAGTTCGAGGAGTTCGGCGTGGGTGAGCGCGTCCAGCTCGTACAGCGCCTCTTCGACCGTGCGGGAGCGCTTGGCGGTGGGCTCGGGAACGTAGTCCCGGACGACCAGTTCGCGTTCCGGCTCGACGCCTGCGATCAACTCGTCGAGCTGGAGGGCGAGCAGCCGCCCGTCCGTGCCCAGTTCGACCACGTATTCGGCGATTTCGGTGGCGATGCGGCGCACCATCTCCAGCCGCTGGGCCACCGCGGAGACGTCCCGGACCGTCACCAGGTCCTCGATCTCCAGCGCCGACAGCGTGCCCGCGACCTCGTCCAGCCGGAGCTTGTAGCGCTCCAGGGTGGCCAGGGCCTGGTTCGCGCGGGACAGGATCGCCGCCGAGTCCTCCAGGACGCGGCGCTGCCCGTCGACGTACAGGGCGATCAGGCGCATGGACTGGGAGACCGACACGACCGTGAAGCTGACCTGCTTGCTGACCCGGTCCGCCGTACGGTGCCGGGTGCCCGTCTCCTCCGTGGGGATCGTGGGGTCGGGCACGAGTTGGACGCCGGCGCGCAGGATCTTCGACAGGTCCGAGGAGACCACGATGCCGCCGTCGAGCTTGCACAGCTCGCGCAGGCGCGTGGCCGTGAACTCGACGTCCAGGACGAATCCGCCCGTGCACATCGTCTCGACCGTCTTGTCGGAGCCCAGCACGATGAGCCCGCCGGTGTTGCCGCGGAGCACCCGCTCGAGGCCGTCGCGCAGGGCCGTGCCCGGAGCCACCGCGCTCAGCGCGGCACGCATCATGCGCTCGGCGCGGGAACTCCCACCGGACTTTCCGGGAGCTGCCGCCCGGTCGTTGGCTGCCACTGCACTCCTCCGGTCACAGGGTCTGGGGTGTTCCCGTTTCGCGCACTCGTTTCGTACGGACGGGCGAGACCAGGGCAAAGTCTACCGGCGGTCCTCCGCCTCCCGTGGGGCGTCTCGGCGACGGGAGCGCGGCAGGACCCGCAGGGCGTCCCCCATGTCCGCGACCTCCACGACGTTCATGCCCGCCGGGACCTTGCCGGGATCGGTCGGCACGAGCGCGTGCGTGAAGCCCAGACGGTGGGCCTCCGCGAGCCTGCGCTGCACGCCCGTGACCCGTCTGACCTCGCCCGCGAGGCCCACTTCGCCGATCGCGACGAGGTTCTTGGGCAGCGGGGTGTCGCTCGCGGCGGAGGCCAGGGCGAGGGCGATCGCCAGGTCGGCGGCGGGCTCCGAGAGCTTCACGCCGCCGACCGTCGCCGAGTAGATGTCCCGTTTGCCCAGGGCGCTGATCCGGCCGCGCTGCTCCAGGACGGCGAGCATCATCGACACCCGGGAGGTCTCCAGACCGGACGTCGTACGGCGGGGCGAGGGGATCTGGGAGTCGACGGTGAGCGCCTGCACTTCGGCGACCAGGGGGCGGCGGCCCTCCAGGGTGACCGTCAGACAGGTACCCGGGACCGGTTCGTCACGCCGGGTCAGGAAGAGTCCGCTCGGGTCGGCGAGGCCGGTGATGCCCTCGTCGTGCAGTTCGAAACAGCCGACCTCGTCGGTGGCGCCGTAGCGGTTCTTGACGCCCCGGACGAGACGCAGGCGCGCGTGCCGGTCGCCCTCGAAGCTCAGGACGACGTCCACGAGGTGTTCGAGGAGACGGGGGCCGGCGATCGCGCCGTCCTTTGTGACATGGCCCACCAGGAGGGTGGACATGCCGCGCTCCTTGGAGGCGCGGATCAGGGCGCCCGCGACCTCGCGGACCTGGGCCATGCCGCCGGGCGCTCCGTCGATCTCCGGGGAGGCCAGGGTCTGTACGGAGTCCACGATCAGCAGGGACGGCTTCACCTCGTCCAGGTGGCCCAGGACGGCCGCGAGGTCGGTCTCGGCGGCGAGGTACAGATGGTCGTCGATGGCGCCGATCCGGTCGGCGCGCAGGCGGACCTGGGAGGCCGACTCCTCACCGGTGACATACAGCGTGCGGTGTTCGTCGCTGGCCGACTTGGCCGCCACGTCCAGCAGGAGGGTCGACTTGCCGACGCCCGGCTCGCCGGCCAGGAGCACGACCGCGCCGGGTACGAGACCGCCGCCGAGGACGCGGTCCAGCTCGGGCACGCCGGTGGGGCGGGCGGTGGCCTGACGGCCGTCGACCTCGCCGATGGGCACGGCGGAGGTGGTGACGCGGCCCGGCGCCGTCGTACGCACCGCGGGCGCGCCGTACTCCTCGACCGTCCCCCAGGCCTGGCACTCGGGGCAGCGGCCGAGCCACTTGGCCGTCTGCCAGCCGCATTCCGTGCAGCGGTAGGACGGGCGGTCCTTGGTGGTCTTCGTACGGGCAGCCATGGGGAAACCGTAGCCCCCGCCACCGACAGCCGGACGCGCCTGTGGACAACCGGGGTTCCGCCGGGCTCCTGTCGGGCTCCCGATCGGGGTCCCAGCCGTCGAGGGAGGGGACCGGCACCCCTTGTGAATCGGCCACGTGCCGTCACGAACGAGCCACGGGATCCCCCTTGTCTGTCCCCTTATGAGGGATCGTTTCACCCGTACGGATTAAAAGGACTCAAGGGACAAGAAGACCTCGTTGCGAGCCGCCTACGGTCGCACGGGTGATGAGCAGCAGCCCGGAAATCTCGACCCGCACGACCGGCGCACACCGGGCGCACCGGGAGGTGCGCGACGGCGCTGCGGCGCGCACACTCGCGCGGCGGCCGGCCGCCCGCTACGAGCCGTACCTGGACGGCCTGTTCACCTACTGCCTGTCCGTCCTGTGCGACCACGACGCGGCCACCGCCGCCCTGGGGGACGTCCTGGCGTTCGCCGAGCGGCGCGGCCAGCGGGTCCCGGACGCCGCGGGCGACCGCCGGGCCTGGCTGTACGCGCTGGCCCGCTGGGCCTGCCTGCGCAAGCTCACCGAGGCCAAGCAGAGACGTCTGAGCACGCACGCAGCGGCCCGCAACGGCACGCGCGGGCAGCCGGGCACGCAGCCCGAGACGGCCGTCGCCCCCGCCGGGCCCGACGAGGCCCAGGAGCAGCGGCGGCGTGAACTCGCCCTGCTCGCCTGGCCGGAGGCGGCCGGCACCACCCCCGAACAGCGCGAGGCGCTCGAACTCGCCGTACGCCACCATCTGGCCGCCCATGAGATCGCCGCCGTCCTCGGCAAGGATCTCGCCGCCGCCCGCGAGCTGCTCGCCTCGGCCGCCTGCGAGGTCGAGCGCACGCGCGCGGCGCTCGCCGTCGTCGAGACCGGCGGCTGTCCCGGTGTGGCGCGGCTCACCGGCGAGAACCAGGTGGTGCTGAGCGCCGCCCTGCGCCGTGAACTCGTCCGGCACGTCGACGACTGCCCGCGCTGCCGCCGGGCCGCCGAGCGCGCGATCCCCGGCCGCTGGCCCGGCGCCGGTGTCACGCCCGCCGAGCTGCCCGTCCTGGAAGCGCCCCGCGCGCAGTTGCACGTCGTCATGGCGCACCTCCCGCGCGCGCGGGGAGCGGCCGTACCGCGCTTCGACCGGCGCGGCTTCCCGATGGACCCCAAGGACCGCGCCGCCCGCCGGGAGCGGCTACGCGCGCGTGCCGTCACGACGACCGTGGTCGCCACCGTCGTCGCCGCGCCCGTGCTCGCCCTGTGGGCGGCCTACCGGGGGACGCCGACGGGGGAGGGGGCCGAGGGCCGCTCCGCGAGCGCCAGCGAGGCGCACGGTCCCGACGGCCTCGACGGTGAGGCGGCCGGCGGCTACGAGAACGCCGGAAACGCCAGTACGCGCCCCGGCGCCGACTTCACCAAGGGCGACCGGCCGGACGTCTCCGTGGAGGTCATCAGCGTCACAGGACTGGGCAGGAGCGTCCCCGGCCACCTGTCCGTGAAGGCGGCCAACACCGGCGACACCACTCTCATCACCCTCACCGTGTCCCCGGACGGCGACGGGCCGGTCCGCTGGTCGGCCACCACAGCGGCCCCCTGGCTCTACCTGAGCCGCTCCACGGGCACCCTCAGGCCCGGCGAGTCGGTCACGCTCAAGGTGTACGTCGACCCGCTGCGCGAGCCCTCCGGGCACTGGCACGCGCGCGTGGCGGTCGCCCCGGCGGGCGCGGTCGTCTCCATCGAGGGCTACGGCACCGCCCCCGGCCCCCCGCCCCCCGGCAACGGCCCGGGCCCAGGCCATAGCCCTGACCCGGGCGACCCACCCCCGTCGTCCGACCCGCACCCGACCCCCACACCCCCGACCTCCCCGGACCCCACCCCCACCGACCCACCCCACTCCTCCGCCCCGACCCCCACCCCGGGCGACCCGACCCCATCCACCCCGGAAACCTCGTCACCCCCGCCCACGGACAGCAGTACGCCGCCCCCGTCGACGCCGTAGCGGCGGGAAGCGGCACGCAGGAGCCCCCGGATCGCGGCCAGGAAGCCCGCCTCAGGCTCCGTAAAGGCCCTTCGGGCCCAAGGACCACCAGGGCCTCACCCCCGAGGCTCCCAGGGCCCGTACAGCCCCCTCCGCCGGGATCACGAAGACCCCGCCCGCCAAGGCCGCCCCAAGCCCCCCAACCCTCAGTCAGCCACCTCAGCCGGCCCCGCCGGAGTCACCGGCGCCGTCGGCCCCGTCGGATCCGCCGGATGCGGTGCCAGCAGCGGGAGTTGCGATGCCAGGCGCTGTTCGCAGAGTTCGGTCAGGCGGTCGTAGCCGGCCTTGCCCATCAGTTCGGTCAGTTCGGGGCGGTAGGTGATGTAGACCGGGTCGCCCGCGCCGTGGGCCGAGGTCGCCGAGGTGCACCACCAGTGCAGGTCGTGGCCGCCCGGGCCCCAGCCGCGCCGGTCGTACTCGCCGATCGACACCTGGAGCACGCGCGTGTCGTCGGGGCGGTCGATCCAGTCGTACGTGCGCCGCACCGGAAGCTGCCAGCAGACGTCCGGCTTGGTCTCCAGGGGCTCGCGGCCCTCCTTGACGGCCAGGATGTGCAGCGAGCAGCCCGCGCCGCCCGCGAAGCCCGGACGGTTCTGGAAGATGCACGAGCCGTTGAACGGGCGGGTCTGGCGGGAGCCCTCGTCGTCCTCCGAGACCCAGCCGTCCGCCGTGCCCTCCGCGTGGTGCTGCCAGACGTCGGGGGTGAGCCTCGCCACATGCTCGGCGACGCGCTTCTCGTCGTCCTCGTCGGAGAAGTGGGCACCCAGGGTGCAGCAGCCGTCGTCCGCGCGGCCGGCCTGGATGCCCTGGCAGCCGCTGCCGAAGATGCAGTTCCAGCGTGAGGTAAGCCACGTCAGGTCGCAGCGGAAGACCTGCTCGTCGTCCGCCGGGTCAGGGAACTCCACCCATGCCCGCGCGAAGTCGAGCCCCTTCTCGTCAGCCGCCAGGGCCTTGGCGGACGCCTTCGCCGCCAGGGCTTTCTTGGACTTCTTCGGGGACTTCACCGGCTTCGCCTGCGAAGAACCGTCGGTGGATTTGTCGGTCTTCGCCTTGTTCGTCTTTGGCACTCGTCCAGGGTAAGTCGCCAAGAGCCCGTTCGGGGACGGTCTAGGGGCCTCTGGGCAGTAGCGTTCCCTCCATGAGACTCGGTGTCCTCGACGTGGGATCGAACACGGTGCATCTGCTGGTGGTGGACGCACACCCGGGCGCGTGCCCCCTGCCCGCGCACTCGCACAAGGCCGAACTACGCCTTGCCCAACTCCTCGACGAGGACGGGGCGATCGGCCCCGAGGGCGTCGACAAACTGATCACGGTCGTCCAGGAGTCGCTCCAGGCCGCCGAGGACAAGGGCGTCGAGGAGCTGCTGCCGTTCGCGACCTCCGCCGTGCGCGAGGCCAGCAACGCCGATGACGTCCTCGCGCGCGTGCAGGCCGAGACCGGCGTCGAGCTACAGGTTCTCTCCGGCGCGGAGGAGGCCCGGCTCACCTTCCTCGCCGCCCGCCGCTGGTTCGGCTGGTCGGCCGGAAAGCTGCTGGTCCTGGACATCGGCGGCGGCTCCCTGGAGATCGCCTACGGCATCGACGAGAAGCCCGACGCGGCCGTCTCGCTGCCGCTGGGCGCCGGCCGGCTCACCGCGGGCTGGCTGCCCGGCGACCCGCCCGACCCCGAGGACATACGGTCCCTGCGCCGTCACGCCCGCGCGCAGATCGCCCGGACGGTGGGGGAGTTCAGCCGCTTCGGCACCCCCGACCACGTCGTCGCCACGTCGAAGACGTTCCGGCAGCTCGCCCGGATCGCCGGTGCCGCCCGCTCCGCCGAGGGCCCGTACAGCCAGCGTCAGCTCAAGCGCGAGTCCCTGGAGGCCTGGGTGCCCCGGCTGGCCGCGATGACCACGGCCCAGCGCGCCGCACTCCCGGGCGTCTCCGAGGGCCGCGCCAACCAGCTTCTCGCCGGCGCGCTCGTCGCCGAGGGCGCGATGGACCTCTTCGGCGTCGAAACGCTCGAGATCTGCCCCTGGGCGCTCCGGGAGGGCGTCATCCTGCGCAGGCTCGATCACATGGGATCGGACCAGCCGACCCAGCCGACCCACTCGAGGTAGCGCACGACCCAGGGGCGCGGGGAGCGCGGACGGCACCGCCCTTGGGCGAACGCTCTCCTATAGGCGAACGCACGCCTATAGGTGAACGCACGCCCAAGGGGGAACGCCCGCCCATGGGGAACACCACAACGCCTATTGGGCGCACGGCCCCCACCCGACCGCACCCCGTAACCTGTCCCCCATGGCAGAGCCAGTCGTGCGGATCCCGGATGCGAAGGTCGCCCTGTCGACTGCCTCGGTCTATCCGGAGTCGACGGCGACGGCCTTCGAGATCGCCGCGCGCCTCGGGTACGACGGCATCGAGGTCATGGTCTGGAACGACCCCGTCAGCCAGGACATAGACGCCCTGCGCAGGCTCAGCGACTACCACCGCATCCCGATCCTCGCAGTCCACGCCCCCTGCCTGCTCATCACGCAGCGGGTGTGGTCGACCGACCCGTGGACCAAGCTCCAGCGCGCCCGCGCGGCGGCGGAGCGGCTCGGCGCGTCCGCGGTCGTCGTCCATCCGCCGTTCCGCTGGCAGCGTCAGTACGCGCGGGACTTCGTCACGGGCATCTGGCGGATGGCGGACGAGACGGGCGTACGGTTCGCCGTCGAGAACATGTACCCGTGGCGCTACCGCGACCGCGAGATGCTCGCGTACGCCCCGGACTGGGACGTCACCAAGGACGACTACCGGCACTTCACGATCGACCTCAGCCACGCCTCGACCTCTCGCGCGGACGCGATGCAGATGGTCGACCGCATGGCCGACCGCCTCGGCCACGTCCACCTCGCGGACGGCAACGGCTCCGCCAAGGACGAGCACCTGGTCCCCGGCCGCGGCTCCCAGCCCTGCGCCGAGCTGTTGGAGCGGCTCGCGCGGACCGGCTTCGACGGGCATGTCGTCATCGAGGTCAACACCCGGCGCGCGATGTCCGGCGCCGAACGTGAGGCCGACCTCGCGGAGGCGCTGGCCTTCACCCGCCTGCACCTGGCCGCCGCGTCCGCTTCCCCCACCCCGTCCAAGGTGCCGCGGCGATGACCGGCGTCACCGCCCGCAAGCGCGGCCGCCCGCCTCGTACGGAGTCGACGGACACCCGCGACCGCATCCTGACGGCCGCCCGCGAGGAGTTCTCCGAGCGGGGCTACGAGAAGACGTCCGTCCGCGGCATCGCGAAGGCGGCCGACGTGGACCCGGCGCTGGTGCACCACTACTTCGGCACCAAGGAGCAGGTCTTCGAGGCGGCGATCGAGGTCGCCTTCGCGCCCGCGTTCAGCGCGCCGGAAGCGATCGCCGACGGCCCGCTGGACCAGGTCGGGGAGCGGCTCGCCCGCTTCATCTTCGGCATCTGGGAGAACCCCACCACCCGCAAGCCCCTGCTGGCGATCGTGCGCTCCGCGGTCAACAACGACACCGCCGCCGCCGTCTTCCGCCGGCTGGTCGCCTCCCAGTTGCTGCGCCGCATCGCCGCCCAGCTCGACCTGCCGGACGCCGAACTGCGCGCCGAACTGGCGGCGGCGCAGTTGGTGGGCTGCGCGATGCTGCGCTACGTGATCAAGGTGGAGCCGCTGGCCTCGGCGGACCTGGAGCAGATCATCGCGCGTGTGGCACCGGTCGTACAGAGGCACCTCACCGGCCCGTGAGCAAGGGCGCGAGAAGGCCGCGAGAAAGGCCGCGAGAAAGGCCGTAGGCGGCCGTGAGCGGGGCGGAAAGCCCCGCGAAGCCCAGAGGGGCGAGTGAGGGGCGAGCGAGCCCCAGCCGGGTCCTCGGCGGGCCGGTTCGGCCGAGACGGCCGTCCCGCATTCCGGACACCCCGTCCCGACCCCTGGATGACCGGCGTACGCTCAATAGGAGCCACAACTGTCTGAAGGAGCGAGCGACGATGCCCGAGCTGAGGTCCCGCACAGTCACCCACGGTCGCAACATGGCGGGCGCACGCGCCCTGATGCGCGCCTCCGGTGTACCCGGTGCGGACATCGGCCGGAAGCCGATCATCGCGGTGGCGAACAGTTTCACCGAGTTCGTGCCCGGGCACACGCACCTCCAGCCGGTCGGCCGGATCGTCAGCGAGGCGATCACCGAGGCCGGCGGCATCCCGCGCGAGTTCAACACGATCGCCGTCGACGACGGCATCGCGATGGGCCACGGCGGCATGCTGTACTCCCTGCCCTCCCGCGACCTCATCGCGGACTCGGTCGAGTACATGGTCGAGGCCCACTGCGCCGACGCCCTGATCTGCATCTCCAACTGCGACAAGATCACCCCGGGCATGCTGAACGCCGCGCTGCGGTTGAACATCCCGACGGTCTTCGTCTCGGGCGGCCCGATGGAGTCCGGCCGCGCCACGCTCGTCGACGGCACGGTCCGCACGCTCGACCTGGTCGACGCGATCTCGGACGCCGTCAACGACAAGATCTCCGACGAGGACATCCTCCGTATCGAGGAGAACGCCTGTCCGACCTGCGGCTCCTGTTCCGGCATGTTCACCGCCAACTCGATGAACTGCCTGACCGAGGCCATCGGCCTGTCCCTCCCCGGCAACGGCTCGGTCCTGGCCACCCACACGGCCCGTAAGGGGCTGTACGTCGACGCCGCGCGTACGGTGATGGACATCACCCGCAGGTACTACGAGCAGGACGACGAGTCGGTCCTGCCGCGCAACGTGGCGACCCTCGCGGCCTTCGAGAACGCGATGGCCCTCGACATCGCGATGGGCGGCTCCACCAACACGATCCTGCACCTCCTCGCCGCCGCCCAGGAGGCGGGCGTCCCGTTCGGCCTGGAGGAGATCAACGAGGTCTCGCGCCGCGTGCCCTGCCTGGCGAAGGTGGCGCCGAACGTCGCGAAGAACCGCACGTACTACATGGAGGACGTGCACCGCGCGGGCGGCATCCCCGCCCTCCTGGGCGAACTGCACCGCGCGGGCCAGCTCAACGAGGACGTCCACGCCGTCCACAGCCCGTCCCTGACCGACTGGCTGAAGACGTGGGACGTCCGCGCGGGCTCGCCCTCGCCCGAGGCGCTCGAACTCTGGCACGCGGCCCCCGGCTGCGTCCGCTCCGCCGAGGCCTTCTCCCAGTCCGAGCGCTGGGAGGCGCTGGACGAGGACGCCGAGGGCGGCTGCATCCGCTCCGCCGAGCACGCCTACAGCAAGGACGGCGGCCTCGCGGTCCTGCGCGGCAACCTCGCCGTCGACGGCTGCGTCGTCAAGACGGCCGGCGTGGACGAGTCGATCTGGACCTTCGAGGGCCCGGCCGTCGTCTGCGAGTCGCAGGAGGAGGCCGTCGAGAAGATCCTCAACAAGCAGGTGACGCACGGCGACGTCGTCGTCATCCGCTACGAGGGTCCCAAGGGCGGCCCGGGCATGCAGGAGATGCTCTACCCGACGTCCTTCCTCAAGGGCCGAGGCCTCGGCAAGACCTGCGCCCTGATCACCGACGGCCGCTTCTCCGGCGGCACCTCGGGCCTCTCCATCGGCCACGCGTCCCCCGAGGCGGCGTCCGGCGGCACCATCGCCCTCGTCGAGGACGGCGACCGGATCCGCATCGACATCCCGGGTCGCTCGATCGAGTTGCTCGTCGACGACGCGGAACTCTCACGCCGCGAGCAGGCGTTGAACGGGGTGTACGCCCCGTCGAACCGCGTCCGCAAGGTCTCCGCCGCCCTGCGCGCCTACGCCGCGATGGCGACGAGCGCCGACAAGGGCGCGGTCCGCGACGTGTCGAAGCTGGGCTGACGCCCTTCGGGACGTTGACGTCCTTCGAGGCGTTGACGTCCTTCGAGACGATGACCGGGGCCGCTTCCCTGCCTTCCAGGGAGGCGGCCCCGGTCGCGTGTCTCACCAGCCCGCCGGATCCCGCCCGTCCACCGCGAAGACGGTGCCGTCGGGAGCGCCGGCGTACACGCGGCCGTCGATCGCGATGGGCGCGGGCAGTGTCGTCACCACTTCGTCGGAGTTCGCGCCGAGCCGCAGTCGCGTCTGCCCGACGAGCTTGCCGCGGGCGGCGTCCACGGCGAGGAGACGCCCGTCGGGGGCGCTGAAGTACACGTGGTCGCCGTCGGCGGACGGTACCGAACCGCGGCTCACGGCCGTCTGAAGGGACCACACCTGCTTCCGCGCGGCCGTGTCGACGGCCACCAGCGCCCCGTCGAAGGCCAGCAGGTAGACCCGGTCGCCCTGCACGGCGGCGCGCCCCTGCTGGAGCTGGAGCCCGACGTCCAGCGTCACCCGCCGGGCCACCCTGTCCGCCGGCCGGTAGCGCACCACGGCGTCGACCGTGCCGTACGCGCTGCCCTGGGACAGCAGCACGAGGCTGTCGCCGGTGGTGCCCACGAGCGTCAGCGAGCCGCCGAGCCGTTCCTCCCACCGCACCGTCCCGGTCGCGGGATCCACGGCCGTGATCCGCGTATGCCCGCCGCCCGGGTCCGAGTCAGAAACCGTTCCCGTGCCCGAACCCGTGCCCGAGTCCGACGTGGTCACCGCGTACGCCAGCGGATCCTTGGGGAACGACAGGAAGTACGGCTCGCTCACCCCCGGAACACGCAGGCTCCACGCCGTCTTCCCCGTCGCGGCGTCCACCCCGGTCACCGTGCCGTCGGCCGAGGTCAGCAGCAGCGTGCCGCCGGCGCTGCGCACTCCCTGGTACGCCGACACGTCCCGCTGCCAGCGCGTGGCGCCCGACGCCGGATCGAGCGCCTCTACCCGTTTGCCCGCGTGCGTGAGCACCTGCGCGAGGCCGCCCGCGAGCACCGGCGCCTCGCTCGGCCGGTCGTCCCCGGCGAGCGCGTGCCGCCACAGCACCCGGCCGTCGGACGGGTCCAGCGCGGACACCAGCCCCGCCTGCACACAGAGCAGCCGCTTCACGTCGTACGCGCACTGAGGCATGCCGCCCGTGCCGCTCCCCGTGCCCGTATCCCCGCCGTCCGCAGGCCGCGCGTTCCAGGACGCGGAGGCGGCCGACGCGGACTCCGAGGCACCCGAGTTCCCCCGCGCGTCGACGTCGGCGTCGCCGAACACCTGCGTGACGGCCAGCGCGCCACCCGACAGGACGACGACCAGGGCACCGGCGGCCAGAGCGACCCGCCTGCGCCGCCGCCGGGACGTCACCTCCGCCGACCCCGACCCCGACCCCGACCCCGACCCCGAGTCCGACCCGGATTCGGACCCGGATTTCGACCCCGACTCCGGCCCCAGCCCCGCTTCCTGTCCTGCTTCTTGCCCGTGCCACGACTCGTGCCCGGATTCCTCCAGCGTCCGCTGCGCCGGTATGAACGCCTGCGTGTCGTACGAGGCCGCCTCGGACCGCAGTTCCCGCATCAACTCGTCCGGCGTGGGCCGGTCCTCGGGCTCCTTGGCGAGACAACGCGCCACCAGCGGCGCGAGGTTCCCCGGTACGCCGGTCAGGTCCGGCTCGTCGTGGACGACCTGGTAGGCGACGACGTAAGGGCTGTCGGAGTCGAACGGCCCGCGCCCGGTCGCCGCGTGCACCATCACGGACCCGAGCGCGAAGATGTCGGCGGCCGGCCCGACCTCCCGCGGCCGCCGGAACTGCTCCGGTGCCATGAACGGCGGCGTACCGATCAACTTGCCCGTCTCGGTGCGCAGTTCGCTGTCCTTCGGCCGGGAGATGCCGAAGTCGATGACCTTCGGCCCGTCCTCGGCGAGCAGTACGTTGCTCGGCTTCAGATCCCGGTGCACGACCCCCACCCGGTGGATGTCGCGCAGCGCCTCCGCGAGTCCGGCCATCAGCCGCCGCAACTCCCCGGATCTCATGGGCCCGTTCCGCTTCACCTGCTCGGCGAGCGTCGAACCGGGGATGAACAGCGTGGCCATCCACGGCCGTTCGGCCTCGGGATCGGCGTCGACGACGGGCGCGGTGAACGCGCCGCTCACCCGCCGGGCGGCCGCCACCTCCTGCCGGAAACGCCCCCTGAACTCGGGGTCCCTCGCGAACTGGGCATGGACGACCTTCACCGCGACCTTCATCCCGGAGGTGCTCCGGGCCAGGTGCACCACGCCCATGCCACCGGCCCCGAGGCGCTCCTCCAGGCGGTAGTGACCGGCGTACTCCGGAAGTTCCGCTTCCGCGCCTGCCCCGGTGTTGCGCTGTGGCGTCATGGACCACCCCCGTGCTGTTCGTCCGCGCGCGCGACGCACGGAGCCTAGTCGATGCCCCGCGCGGGACCGAGGAGGCTTGCCAGCCTCTTTGTACGAAGTGCGCACATGTGTTTCATTGAGTGTTTTAGGGGAATCAACGGGATCCCATGGCAGTCATGGGGTCCAACGGGGGAGGTTTTTCATGTCTGTCGAACGCATGGAAGCAGCAGTGGAAGCGACGAGAGCCGACACATCGGCAGCCGACACGTCGACAACAGTCACGTCGGCAGCCGAGACGTCTGCGGCTGTCATCGCGGCGGCTGTCGCCTACTACCCGGTCGCCCCGGGCGTCCGGCTGAACGTGCGCAGCGGCCCCGGCACCAGCTACCCGATCGTCAGGGTCCTGGCCGAGGGCACGTCGGTCCCGATCTACTGCCAGACCCCGGGCACCTCGGTGAGCGGCCCGTACGGCACGACGAACATCTGGGACAACATCGCCGACAGCCAGTTCGTCTCGGACGCGTACGTCCACACGGGCAGCGACGGCTACGTCGCGCCGCACTGCGGCTGACCTTCCGGGCAACCCACCCGGGAGCCCGCCGCCGTCCGGAGCCATAATCGTCCCGTGAGCGACGAAAACGGCACCTCGGACAGCCCGGCGGCCTCCCGGGACACCCCGGCCGATCAGGCAGCCTCCGTCAGCGCGGGTGCAGGCGCGGGCGCGGGTGCAGGCCCGGGCGCGGGCGCCGGTGCGGGCGTTGGCACCGGCCCCCGCCCGGAGCCCCTCCGCTTCTTCGGCACCACCTGGGTCGACCACGACCCCGGCTACCAGGGCTACGCCGCCCGTCGCATCGCCGTGGCCGTCGGCTCCCTCGTCGCCGTCACCGTCTCCTGCCTCGTCCTCCGCTTCGCCTACCAGGGCATCGCGATCGCCGACCTGGGCGGCTTCGTGACCCTCCTGATCGTCGTGATGTTCGCGGTCTGTAGCGCGCTCGCCTTCCGCCACACCTGGGACGCCTTCGCCAAGCGCCCCGACCCCGACCGCCAGGCCTCCCTGCGCGGCCTGCTGGCCATCGGCTTCGTCGGCTCCCTGCTCGCCTACTTCTTCCGCACCCTCACCGAGGCACCCGGCGAGAAACTCCACCGCGAGGAGTACGACACGGCCCGCCAACAGCACCAACGCCGCAACTCCCGCCGCACGGGCAACCCGTCGAAGAAACGCCGCCGCACCTGATCCGGATGCCCCGGACGCCCTGGACACCCGGACGACCCCGAGGTCCTTCACGTCCCGCCAGTCCATCACCTGCCGCCCCTCTCCTTGCTCCCCCCGGTCTTCCTAGCCCCCCTCCCACCGTCCACCATGGCCCCATGACGCAGCCCACCCCCACCCACCACACCACCCGAGCCCACTCCTTCAACTCCGCCGCGGCCCAGTACGCCGCCAACCGCCCCTCCTACCCGACCGCCCTCCTCGACGCGATCGAGGACCTCGCCGGCCACCCCCTCACCGGCGCGCGGGTCGCGGACATCGGCGCTGGCACCGGCATAGCGACCGCCCTCCTGCACGCCCGCGGCGCGGACGTCATCGCCGTCGAACCCGGCGACGGCATGGCCGAGCAGTTCCGCCACGCCCTCCCCGACGTGCCGATCGTCCGAGGCGACGGCAACCACCTCCCGCTGGCCGACGCCTCCCTCGACTTCCTCACCTACGCCCAGTCCTGGCACTGGACCGACCCGGCCCACTCGGTCCCGGAGGCCCTGCGCGTCCTGCGCCCGGGCGGCGCGCTGGCACTGTGGTGGAACACCGGCGCGCTCGACGTGCCGTGGATCGACGCGCAGACCGACCGCATCCAGCACCACTTCGGCGTCGACCGAGTCGTCCGCAGGAACGGCGACGCAGCCTTCGCCGCCGTCGCCGACACCTCCGGCCGCCTCGACTTCACGCACCGCCGGGTCCGCTGGAGCCGCCACGTCTTCGTCGACACGCACCTGGCCAACATCAGCAGCCACTCGATCTTCCTGGTCCACGGCGAGGAGAGCACGGCCGCCTTCCTTGCCGAGGAGCGCCGCCACCTCCTCACCGCCTTCCCGGACGGCACGATCGAGGAGACCTACGACGTGGAACTACTGGTCGCCATCGCCCCCTGAAACAGCTCTCCCTGAAACAGCTCCCCCTGAATCACCCCCTCGCGAAGCCGCTCAGGCTGCTCGAAATCCGCTGCTCGCGAAGCCGCTCAGCCCGCTCGAAGCCGCTCGGCCCGCTCAGCCTGCGCAACCCGCTGTTCCCGCGCGGCGGCCCACCCCTCCAGGGCCGCCGCACACGCGTGGTCCACATGCCGCAGCCCGCCCAACTCCAGCCGCACCTCGCGGTCGAGCGGCAGCGCATCCAACGCGTCCAGCAGCTTCGGCAGCCGCAGGAACGTCGCATGCCCCAGCACCCGGACGACGAGCCCGGCGTCGCCCCGGTCCTCCGTCTCGACGTGCACATGGCTGATCTCCCAGGCCGTCTTCGCCACGGCCAGCGCCAGCCCGACCAACACCCCCTCGAACAGGTTCCCCACGACGATCGCCCCCGCCGTGACCCCGAGCACGACGACCTCCCCCCGATGCCCGCGCCACAACGTCCGCACCTCCCGCACAGGCACCAGCTTGCAGCCGGCGTACACCAGCAGCCCGGCCAGCGCCGCGACCGGAATCACCTCGAGCACCCCGGGCACGACGGCCGCGAACAGCAGCAGCCACACCCCGTGCAGCACCCGCGACGCCTTCGTCCGAGCACCCGCCCGCAGGTTCGCCGCGCTCCGCACGATGACCGCCGTCATCGGCAGCGCGCCCAGCACCCCGCACACGGCGTTGCCCACGCCCTGCGCCATCAACTCACGGTCGTAGTCCGTCCTCCTCCCGTCGTGCAGCCGGTCCACCGCCGCCGCGCTGAACAGCGACTCCGCCGACGCGATCAGCGCGAACGCGACGACGGTCCCGATCACCCCCACTTCCGTGAGCCGCCCGAGATCCGCCGCCTCCGGCACCCGTACGGCATCCCACAGGCCCTGCACCCGGAGCCGACGCACCTCCAGGTCGAACACCCACGTGACGCCCGCCGCCAACGCCACCGCGACCAGCGGTGCCGGAACCAGCCGCGCCCCGCGCCGCCACCGCCCCCACACCACCAGCACGACCATGGTGGCACCCCCCACTGACAACGCCACCGGATCCACCCGTCCGGGCAGCGACACCAGCCCGGCGAACTTCCCGAGCCCGCCCTCCGGCGCGCCCACATCCCCGAGGGCGTACACCTGCCCGGCGACCAGCACCAGCCCGATCCCGGCGAGCATCCCGTGCACGACGGCCGCCGAAACGGCCCGGAACCACCGCCCGAGCCGCAGCGCACCCAGCCCGAGCTGCACCAGCCCGGCGGCGAGCACGAGCACCCCGAGCGCCGTCACGCCGTACCTCTGTACGGCCTCGTGGACGAGCACGGTGAGCCCAGCCGCCGGCCCGCTCACCTGAAGGCTGCTGCCCGGCAGCACTCCGACCACCAGCCCGCCGACGATGCCGGTGACGAGCCCCAGCTCCGCAGGCACGCCGGAGGCCACGGCGACGCCCACACACAGCGGCAGGGCGACGAGAAAGACGACGAACGAAGCGAACAGATCAGCCTTTTGAACACCATGACGCAACACAGCGGCACCTCCGGTGGGAAACGGGAGATGCGTGGGCGCACGGCACCGGGGGAGGACGCCGCGCATGAATTCCATTGTCAGTTGAAACGACAGACGAGACGACATTTTCCTGTGTCGACCCGGTGAACACGGGAGCGCAGGAACCGGAACCTCCACCTCCAATCCCACCCCCGCGCGCCTGCGCCCCCACGAGCCCGCGGCACCACGCGTCTGCGCCCCCACACCCCCGAGCGCCTGCGCCCCCAAGCATCTGAAGCATCCGAGGCCCCCATACGCCCGCGCCGCTTGACGCTCCACCGCACCGCGAGCATTATTCATCGCATGATGAATTTCAGGTCGACCCCTCGCCCACCCGACGAGGAAGCACCCCAGCCCCCACCCACGGACTGCACAAACCCCACAGCCCCCACCGCTGTTGCCCCCGTTGCCCCCACCGCCCCCGCCGTACGAGCCAAAGGCCTGACCGCGATCCGAGGTCCCCGAACGGTCCTCCACGCCCTCGACTTCACCGTCCCGCGAGGCCGGATCACCGGCCTGCTGGGCCCCTCCGGCTGCGGCAAGTCGACCCTCCTGCGGGCGATCGTCGGCACCCAGGCCAAGGTCACCGGCACCCTCGACGTCCTGGGCCGCCCCGCCGGCCACCCCACCCTCCGCACCCGCATCGGCTACGTCACCCAGGCCCCCTCCGTCTACGAGGACCTGACGATCCGCCAGAACCTCGACTACTTCGCCGCGATCCTCGACCCCGGCCGCGCGGCAGCCGACCGCCGCCACGAGAACGTCGCCCGAGCCATCGCCGACGTCGACCTCACCACCCACGCGAACGCCCTCGCCGGCAACCTCTCCGGCGGCCAGCGCAACCGCGTCTCGCTGGCCGTAGCCCTCCTCGGCACCCCCGAACTCCTCGTCCTGGACGAACCGACCGTCGGCCTGGACCCGGTCCTCCGCCGCGACCTGTGGACCCTCTTCCACGACATCGCGGCGACCCGGGGCACCACCCTTCTCGTCTCCTCCCACGTCATGGACGAGGCCGAACGCTGCCACCGCCTGCTCCTCATGCGCGAGGGCGCGATCCTCGCCGACGCCACCCCCGACGCCCTGCGCGCCCGCACCGGCACGGACACGGTCGAGTCGGCCTTCCTGCACCTGGTGGACGAGGCAGTACAGGCACCCCGAGCAAAGGAACCCACCCCATGACCACGACCATCACCATCGCCCCCACCCCCACCAGCCCCCTGAACGCGGCCCGAACGACCGCCACCGCAGCCCGAGTCCTGCGCCAACTGCGCAACGACCCCCGCACGATCGCGCTGCTGATCCTCATCCCCTGCGTGATGCTGTTCCTGCTCCGCTACGTCTTCGACGGCAGCCCGCGCACCTTCGACACCATCGGCGCGTCCCTCCTCGGGATCTTCCCCCTGATCACGATGTTCCTGGTGACCTCCATCGCCACCCTGCGCGAACGCACCTCGGGCACCCTCGAACGCCTCCTCGCCATGCCCCTCGGCAAGGGCGACCTGATCGCCGGCTACGCCCTGGCCTTCGGCACCCTCGCGATCATCCAGTCGGCCCTGGCCACCGGCCTGGCGGTCTGGTTCCTGGACCTGGACGTCACCGGCAGCCCCTGGCTCCTCCTCTTGGTCGCCCTCCTCGACGCCCTGCTGGGCACGGCCCTGGGCCTCTTCGTCTCGGCCTTCGCGGCCACCGAGTTCCAGGCGGTCCAGTTCATGCCGGCGGTGATCTTCCCCCAACTCCTCCTCTGCGGCCTCTTCACCCCCCGAGACACCATGCACCCCGCCCTGAAGGCCCTCTCCGACGCCCTCCCCATGTCCTACGCGGTAGACGGCATGAACGAGGTCCTCAACCACACGAACATGACAGCAACCTTCGTACGAGACGCCCTGATCGTGGCGGCCTGCGCACTCCTGGTACTGACCTTGGGAGCAGCAACACTGAGGCGCAGGACACCCTGACGGGGACACGTCCCCTCCCTTAGGGGGCGGCGGCGGCGAACCCCTTGAACACCCCCACGTCCGCCCACCGGACACGCACCCCCACCCCCCACCCCCGATGCGAGGATGGCCCCGGACGACGCACACCCCCGGAGGACCCCCAGACATGACCCAGAAAGTCGCAGTCCTCGGCACCGGCAAGATCGGCGAAGCCCTCCTCAGCGGCATGATCAGAGGCGGCTGGCCTACCGCCGACCTCCTCGTCACCGCCCGCCGCCCGGAACGAGCCGAAGAACTCCGCACCCGCTACGGAGTCACCCCGGTCACCAACGCCGAGGCCGCCAAGACCGCCGACACCCTGATCCTCACGGTCAAACCGCAGGACATGGCCGGCCTCCTGGACGATCTCGCCCCCCACGTCCCCGCCGACCGCCTGGTCATCACCGGAGCCGCCGGCATCACCACCGCCTCCATCGAGGAGCGCCTGGCCGCCGGCACCCCGGTCGTCCGCGTCATGACGAACACCCCCGCCCTCGTCGACGAGGCCATGTCCGTCATCTCCGGCGGCACCCACGCCACCGCCGCCCACCTCGCCCACGCCGAGGAGATCTTCGGTTCCGTCGGCAAGACCCTCCGCGTCCCCGAGTCCCAGCAGGACGCCTGCACCGCCCTCTCCGGCTCCGGCCCCGCGTACTTCTTCTACCTGGTCGAAGCCATGACCGACGCCGGCATCCTCCTCGGCCTGCCCCGCGACAAGGCCCACGACCTGATCGTCCAGTCCGCGATCGGCGCGGCCACGATGCTCCGCGACAGCGGCGAACACCCGGTCAAGCTCCGCGAGAACGTGACATCCCCCGCGGGCACGACCATCAGCGCCATCCGCGAACTCGAGAACCACGGCGTACGAGCCGCCCTCATCGCCGCCCTCGAGGCCGCCCGCGACCGCAGCCGCGAACTGGCCTCAGGCAAAAAGGACTGACACACCGAGAACCAGAGCGAGTGAGGGGGCGATCACCCGCCGACCGCCCCCAAGACCTCCTTCGTCCTCACCACCCGGGCGAACCCACCCCCGTGCAGTGACACGGCAGTCGCCTGCGCGAGCTCCTCCGCACTCCGCCGCCACCCGAACGGCCCCTCCAGATCGAAGGTGTGCGTCGCGTCGTACGCGACCACGACGTCGTACCCCAGATTCCCGCCCATCCGCGCGGTCGTCTCCACGCACATGTTGGTCTGGATCCCGACCACCACGATCTGCGAGATCCCCCCGGCCCTCAGCCAGGCACCCAGATCCGGCGTCCCGAGGAAGGCCGAGTTCACGGTCTTCGTGACGAACAGCTCCGGCCCCGCCCCCTTCCCGCGCCGCCGCGCCACATACTCCTTGAGGTCGTTCCCCTCATACCCCGGCCGCAACGGCGACCGCGGACCAGCGGAGTCATGCCGCACGAACACGACCGGCCGCCCCGTCCCCTGCCATACGTCGATGAGCGCGGCGATGTTGTCATCGGCCCCGGGATTGTTCCGCGGCCCCCAGAAGTCCGACTCGTCGAACCCCTTCTGCACGTCGACGACCACCAGCGCTGCGTTCTCTGCGATGTCCATGCCCACGATCCTGCCGCCGTGGACACCCTCGCCCCAGAAGTCCGGAAGTCATCGATCGATGGTTTACTGCCAACCATGGAGAACGCCGAGTACCGCGTAGCCCTGGTCGCCTTCCCCGGCATCCGCGCCTTCGACGTCTCCGTCATCACCGAGGTCTGGGGCAACGACCGCACCGACCACGGCGCTCCCGCCTTCGACCTGCACCGAGTCGCCACCGACACCACCACCCCCATCCCGATGCGCGGCGGCCTGGCCCTGCTGCCCGACCGCACCCTCACCTGGCTCTCCCGCGCCGACCTGATCCTCGTCCCCGGCCTGGACGACTACGTCACCCCCGCACCCGCCCCCGTCCTGGACGCACTCCGCCGCGCCCACGCCCGCGGCACCACCCTCGCCGCCCTCTGCGGCGGGGCCTTCACCCTCGCCCAGGCCGGCCTTCTCGACGGCCGCCGGGCGATCACCCACTGGAACCTGGTCGACCTCCTCCGCACGAACCACCCCCGGGTCACCGTCGTCCCCGACGCGCTGTTCATCGAGGACGGCAACATCTGGACCGCCGCGGGCACGGCAGCCGGCATCGACCTCTGTCTCCACCTGGTCCGCCGCTCCCACGGAGCCGAAGCGGCCGCCACGATCGCCCGCTCGATGGTCACCGCCCCCTTCCGCACCGGCACACAGGCCCAGTTCATCGAACACCCCACTCCCCGCGCCGACCGGGACGCCGACGCCCTCGCCGCCGTACGCGAACACGCCCTGCGCCACCTGCACGAACCACTCACCGTCGCCGACCTGGCGGCCCACGCGGGCATGTCCGCGCGCAGCTTCGCCCGCCACTTCACGGCGGCGACCGGCGTCACGCCCCTGCGCTGGCTCCTCGACCAGCGCATCGCCGCGGCCCAGAAACTCCTCGAACGCACCGACCTCCCCATGCCCGAGGTCGCCCGGCGCGCCGGCTTCGGCAGCGAGGTCACGATGCGCCAGCACTTCGCAGCGCGCCTCGCCACCAGCCCCCGCGCCTACCGAGCCGCGTTCAGCACCCCGTCGGCCACGGGCGGAAGCAGGCCGATCGCGCGATAGGCCGTATCAACCACCGGCCGAGCCATCGCTCGCGCCTTCTCCGCTCCATCCCGCAGCACCCCCTCCACATATCCAGGGTCAGCGCACAACTCCTTGTGCCTGGCCTGCACGGGCCCGAGAACCTCGACGACCGCCTCCGCGGTGTCCTTCTTCAAAGCGCCGTACGACTCGTAAACGCCTGCCAGGACCTCCGGGTTCCCGCCCGTGCACGCGGCGAGGATCTCCAGGAGATTCGCGACCCCGGGCCGCCCCTCCCGGTCGTACACGATCTCCCGCCCACTGTCGGTGACGGCCCGCATGACCTTCTTGCGCACGACCTCGGGCTCGTCCAGCAGATAGACGATCCCCGGCCCGGAGTCGTCGCTCTTGCCCATCTTCGAAGCCGGCTGCTGGAGGTTCATCACCCGCGCCGCCACCGCCGGATGCGTGGCCTTCGGCACGATGAACGTGTGCCCGTACCGCTGGTTGAACCGCACCGCCAGATCCCGCGCCAGCTCCACGTGCTGCGTCTGGTCGTCGCCCACCGGCACCTCGTCGGTCCCGTAGGCCAGGATGTCGGCCGCCATCAGCACGGGATACGTGAGCAAGGACAGCCGCACACTCCCCCCACGCTCCCGCTCCAGCGCGGCCTTCTCCTTGTACTGGATCATCCGCCGCATCTCGCCGTCCGTGGCCACGCACTCCAGCAGATACGACAACCGCGCGTGCTCGTCCACATGACTCTGTACGAACACGGTGCACAACCGTGGATCCAGTCCCGCCGCCAGCAGCAGCGTCGTCGCCTGCCGGCTCAGCCGGCGCACCCGCGCCGGATCGTGGTCCACGGTCAGCGCGTGCAGATCCACGACGCAGAACAACGCGTCCGCCCGGTGCTGGTCGACCTCGGCCCACTGCCGCAGAGCCCCCAGGTAGTTCCCCAGCGTCAGATGCCCGGTCGGCTTGACCCCGCTGAAGACCCGCTTCATCCATCCACCTCCTGGTCGAGACCGCCGCCATGGTCGGCCGACCCCCTGGAACCCCGGTGGAGGAAACAAGAACGGCCGCCGAAGCGGCGGCCGTTGAGTACATACGTGGGTACGGCCGCCGTCAGGCGGCCCACCACTGCTGGGTGCACGTACGTGTCGTCATGTCCGCCAGAGTACGCCTCAGGGGTGCCTGTGGGACCTGAGTTGACACACTCCAGCCCGGATACGTAGTGTTCTCCGAGTTGTCCGACGTGAGCGCCGACTCCGGTCGGTCCCCGGACAGCCATTCCGCAGTACCAACCACTTCTCGACGCGCAGTCGGTTCGGCTGCCGTCGCGTCATTGGCGTGCGTATTCGCGAAATGAGGAATCCGCGTTCGAAAGGGCGCAGCCCCCGATTGGCTTCGGGAGCAGGGAATCCGCTAAAGTCTCACTCGTCGGAACGGCCCAACAGCCGGGAAGACAAGCCCCCGCTGACTGGGAATCAGGCCCGAAAGGATCTGGTAGAGTCGGAACCGCCGGAAAGGGAAACCGCGAAAGAAAAGCGGGGACCTGGAAAGCACCGAGGAAAGCGGATCGGAAAACGATCTGATAGAGTCGGAAACGCAAGACCGAAGGGAAAAAGCCCGGAGGAAAGCCTGAGAGAGTCTCTCGGGTGAGTACAAAGGAAGCGTCCGTTCCTTGAGAACTCAACAGCGTGCCAAAAATCAACGCCAGATATGTTGATACCCCGTTCCCGGCAGTGATAGCCGGGGATGAGGTTCCTTTGAAATAAAACACAGCGAGGAC
>NZ_FOFF01000012.1 GCF_900110755.1 Streptomyces sp. yr375 | reverse complement strand
ATCGTTCGACTTGCATGTGTTAAGCACGCCGCCAGCGTTCGTCCTGAGCCAGGATCAAACTCTCCGTGAATGTTTTCCCGACTGTGCTTAATTAAAAGCGCGGGACAACACATCACGAGAGCGGAACAGCCAGGCGGAATAAGCCCGGCCGTTCACAGCGTCCTCGCTGTGTTTTATTTCAAAGGAACCTCATCCCCGGCTATCACTGCCGGGAACGGGGTATCAACATATCTGGCGTTGATTTTTGGCACGCTGTTGAGTTCTCAAGGAACGGACGCTTCCTTTGTACTCACCCGAGAGACTCTCTCAGGCTTTCCTCCGGGCTTTTCCCTTCGGTCTTGCATTTCCGACTCTATCAGGGTTTTTCCAGCCTCCTGACCACCATTCCGCAGGCATGCAGAAGATGATCCAGAGATAGGATCTGACAAGTTGGGTGCTGCTCCAGTAAGCGCGCTGTTTCGCGTCGCTCACCCTCAAGCAGGAGTACGACTGTACACGGGGCCGCGGAGGCGCTGCAAATCGGCTAGGCTAGTGGTCTAGACCACGGATCGGGAGTTTTTGTGCAGAATCGGTACTTCATGTGACATACCCTTCTGCACGCGGCGCGATCCTGGACACGCAGTAACGGCCCATATACATCTCCACCCCTGGGAGGCCTCCCATGACCACCGTGATGTCCCCTCTTGTAGGACGCGCCGTCGGACTGGCTGCCGTGCCGGATCCGGTCTTCTCCGGGGCCATGGTCGGCCCGGGCACCGCGATCGACCCGGTGCGCGAGCCTTCTGAGGCCGTCGCACCCGTGGACGGAGTCATCGTCTCCCTCCACCCGCACGCCTTCGTCGTGGTCGACGCCGAGGGACACGGAGTACTCACCCATCTCGGGATCGACACCGTGCAGCTCAACGGCGAGGGCTTCGAGGTCCTGGTGAACAAGGGCGACACGGTTACGCGCGGGCAGAGCATCGTGCGGTGGAACCCGGCCGCCGTGGTGGAGGCCGGCAAGTCCCCGGTCTGTCCGGTCATCGCCCTGGAAGCCACAGCCGATTCCCTGGGCGATCTCCGTGAGGACGGCGATGTGAAGGCCGGCGACGTTCTCTTTTCCTGGCAGTAGTGCCGCCGCCGTCGATCAGCGGTACAGCGGTACACAGGACAACCACCGCGGCGGCGAGGCCCGCCGCACTATCGGAGACGGGTGAGATGGAGACAACGCTGCGAGGCGTCGGCGTGAGTCACGGTGTGGCGATCGGCGAGGTTCGACACATGGGGACGGCGGTGCTCGAACCGCCTGCCAAGCAGATCCCCGCGGAGGCGGCGGGGCGCGAACAGGGGCGCGCCCGCAAGGCCGTGGAGGCTGTGGCAGCCGACCTGATGGCGCGCGGCAATCTGGCGGGGGGCGAAGCGCAGGCAGTGCTCGAGGCTCAGGCCTTGATGGCTCAGGACCCCGAGTTGATGGTCGACGTGGACCGGCGTATCGCTGTCGGCAGCACTGCCGAGCGGGCCGTCTACGACGCTTTCGCCGCCTACCGCGAGTTGCTGGCAGGAGCCGGTGAGTACCTCGCCGGTCGCGTGGCCGACCTCGATGACGTGCGGAATCGTATCGTCGCCCGGCTACTGGGTGTCCCGATGCCGGGTGTCCCGGACAGTGACGAGCCGTACGTGCTGGTCGCCCGGGACCTGGCGCCCGCCGACACAGCGCTGCTGGACCCGACGCTGGTGCTCGGCTTCGTGACCGAGGAGGGCGGTCCGACGAGTCACAGTGCGATCCTCGCCCGGGCCCTCGGTGTGCCGGCCGTCGTGGCTCTGCCGGGTGCCGGTGAGCTCGCCGAGGGAACCGTGATCGCCGTCGACGGCAGCACCGGCGACGTCTTCGTGAACCCGAGCGACAAGAAGAAGGCCCAGCTCGAGGCGGCGGCCGCTGAGCGCAGGGCGGCGCTGTCCGCCTCGACCGGGCCGGGTGCGACCGCCGACGGTCACAAGGTGCCGCTGCTGGCGAACGTCGGCGGCCCTGCCGACGTGCCGGCGGCCGTCGAGGCCGGTGCGGAAGGTGTCGGGCTCTTCCGTACCGAGTTCCTGTTCCTCGACGACAGTAAGAACGCGCCGTCCGAGGAGAAGCAGGTCGAGGCCTACCGGCAGGTGCTCGAGGCGTTCCCCGAGGGGCGGGTCGTCGTGCGCGTGCTGGATGCGGGTGCGGACAAGCCTCTGGACTTTCTGACCCCGGCCGACGAGCCCAACCCGGCGCTGGGCGTGCGGGGGTTGCGCACGCTGCTGGACCACCCCGACGTCCTGCGGACCCAACTGACCGCGCTGGCGAAGGCCGCCGAGGGGGTGCCGGTCTACCTCGAGGTGATGGCGCCGATGGTGGCGGACCGCATCGACGCGAAGGCGTTCGCGGACGCGTGCCGTGCGGCGGGGCTGCGGGCGAAGTTCGGCGCGATGGTGGAGATTCCGTCCGCCGCTCTGCGGGCTCGTTCGATCCTGCAAGAAGTGGAGTTCCTGTCGCTGGGTACGAACGATCTCGCGCAGTACACCTTCGCCGCCGACCGGCAGGTGGGTGCGGTGTCCCGGCTGCAGGATCCGTGGCAGCCCGCACTGCTCGACCTTGTCGCCCTGTCGGCCGAGGCGGCCTTGGCCGAGGGCAAGAGCTGCGGCGTGTGTGGCGAGGCCGCGGCTGACCCGCTGCTCGCGTGTGTGCTGACCGGTCTGGGGGTCACCTCTCTTTCCATGGGCTCGGCGTCGATTCCCTATGTGCGGGCCGCGCTGGCGAAGTACACGCTGGCGCAGTGCGAGCGTGCCGCGGCCGCGGCACGTGCGGCGGACAGTGCCGAGGAGGCGCGTAATGCGGCGCAGGCCGTGTTGTCCGGCGAGTAGTCGCATCCGGCCGGTGATCGGCCGGTGAGCAGGGGTGCTCCGCCTTCGGACGGGGCACCCCTGCTGTGTGTGGGCTTCCTTTTCGGTCAGTGCTGGTGGCCCGGTGTCGGTCGGTCCTGTCCGAGGTCCGGTGGGAAGCAGTAGTCCACGCCGGACTCGGGTGAGATGAGGTCGCCGGATTCGGCGTCGGTGCAGTAAGCGTCGAAGACCTCGCCGGCGGTCAGGGGTTCGAGGCCGTCGCCGCGCAGCCGCCATCCGTAGATCTGGTCGGGGGTTTCGGGAGCGGTGGTGCGCATGACCAGGCCGCCCGGATGCTGGGTGGCGAGGCCGAGGGCGAGGACGGTGGTGAACTCGAGTGCTTCGGCCTCGTCGAGTTGTGTGGCGCCGTCGGCTTCGTCGTCCGCGTGGAGGACGGAGACGAGTGTTTCGGGTGCGGCGGTGACGCTGCAGACCAGGTGCCGGTTGCCGGGTGGCGCCGTGTCGAGGATGCGGGCGACGAGGTTCGACGCTCGGGTGAAGGCGGCGCGGCCGATGTCCTCGCCGCAGGTCGCGCAGGCGCCGAGGCGGGCCAGGAGGGTGGCCGCGTACTCCCAGGTCGCTTGCCGGACGGCTTCGTCGACGAGGGCCGGCAGCAGGTCGGCGAGGGGTTGGCCCTCGTAGGGGATGGTGGGGCCTGTGGTCGCGAGTTCGGCCGTGAAGCGGGTGCGGTTGGCGGGGACGTCGGGGTCGAGCCCCTTGGCGGCGCAGTACTCGGCGTATTCCTGGGGATCGAAGAGGGCCACGGTGGTGTGGGTGCCTTGCAGGGCGCGTGTCCTCAGGAGGTTTTCGACCTGCTGGAGGTAGGTGGCGTGATCGTCGAAGGTGAAGCTGCGGTAGCGCCGCATGGCGCGGAAGTCGTGTTCGTCGGTGAGCAGACCGATGGTGCCGGCGATTTCGCGACGCAGGACGCGTCGCATGGTCTGGTGGTCAGTGTGTGCCATGTTTCCCCCTGTGTGCACAGTCGATCGATGCTCACTCACGGTAACTGGCACCACTGACAACGGGTCTGGCGTGTGTCGGCCGCGGACCGTGCGATCACGAAACATGCAGGTCAAGACGGCATTGCCGTCGGAGGCGAGCCGGCCGGGAGGGGATCCCGTGGCAATCGTGGTCGTGACGGCGAGTGGTCCACAGCCTCGCGCTGTGATTCCGGGCGGCGGCCGGGCCCGTGCTGGCGGGAGGGTTCAGCCTCGTTTGCGGGCGAGGTCCTCGTAGAAGTGCAGGAGGTCGAGGTTGTCGATGGAACCGGGGTTGACGGCCTTTTTCAGCGGGGTGCCCTGGAGGAGGCGTTTGACCGGGACCTCGATACGTTTTCCGGTGAGGGTGTGCGGCACTCCGGGTACCTCGATGACCTCGTCGGGGACGTGGCGTGGCGAGAGTTGTTCGCGGAGGGCCTGTTTGATGCGGCCCAGGAGTGCCTCGTCGAGGGCGGCTCCGGGGGCGAGGTGTACGAAGAGGGGCATCCAGTAGCCGCCGTCGGGCTGCTCGATGCCGATGACCAGGGACTCCTTGATCTCGGGGAGCCGTTCGACGACCTCGTAGATGTCGGCCGAACCCATGCGCACGCCTTGGCGGTTGAGCGTGGAGTCGGAGCGGCCGTGGATGACGACGGAGCCGCGCGAGGTGACGGTGATCCAGTCGCCGTGACGCCATACGCCCGGGTAGGTGTCGAAGTAGCTGTCGTGGTAGCGGCTGCCGTCGGGGTCGTTCCAGAAGCGGACCGGCATCGAGGGCATGGGGTTGGTGACGACGAGTTCGCCGACCTCGTCGATGACGGGGTGACCGTCCGGGTCCCAGGACTGCAGGTCGGTGCCGAGGCCGGGGGCCTGGAGTTCGCCGGTGTACACCGGGAGCGTCGGGACCGCGCCAGCGAAGCAGGAGCAGACGTCCGTGCCGCCGCTGACGGAGGCGATCCACAGGTCGTCGCGTACCTCGTCGTGCAGCCAGCGGAAGCCGTCGGGCGGGAGCGGGGAGCCCGTGGTGGCGACGCACTGGACCTTGGAGAGGTCGAAGTCGCGGGCCGGGTGCACCTCCGCTTTGCGGCAGGCCATGACGTACGCCGCCGAGGTGCCGTAGAGGGTGGCGCCCGTGCGTTCGGCGATGCGCCACTGTGCGCCGGTGTCGGGGAAACCGGGGCTGCCGTCGTAGAGGACGATCGTCGTGCCGGTGAGGAGGCCGGAGACGAGGAAGTTCCACATCATCCAGCCGGTCGAGGTGTACCAGAAGAAACGGTCCTCGGGGCCCAGGTCGCAGTGCAGGCCGAGCTGTTTGAGGTGTTCGACCAGGATGCCGCCCTGGGACTGGACGATGGCCTTGGGCAGACCGGTCGTACCGGAGGAGTAGAGCACCCAGAGGGGGTGGTCGAAGGGGACCTGTTCGAAGACGGGCTCCTCGTCCGCGGCCGTCAGGGCGGACCAGTCCAGGGCTCCCTGGGGCGGCTCCGTGCCCAGGAGGGGGATGTGGACCACGGCGCGCAGGGTGGGCAGTTCCGCGCGGAGTTCGGCGACGACGTCGCGGCGGTCGTGCTCCTTGCCTCCGTAGCGGTAGCCGTCGACGGTGAACAGGACGACGGGTTCGACCTGCTGGAAGCGGTCGAGGACGCTGCGGGCGCCGAAGTCGGGGGCGCAGGAGGTCCAGACGCCGCCCACGGCGGCCGTCGCGAGGAGGGCCACGACGGCCTGCGGGATGTTCGGGAGGTAGGCGCTGATCCGGTCGCCGGGGCGGACACCGAGGGCGCGCAGCTCGGCGGCGAGTGAGCCGACCTGGCGGCGCAGCTCGGACCAGGTCACCGGGGTCGGTTCATGGGTCTCGTCAACGTACAACAGGGCCGGCTGCGCCGGGCGGGTGGCAGCCGCGCGCAGGGCGTGCTCGGCGTAGTTCAGCGTCGCTCCGGGGAACCACTGGGCGCCGGGCATGGACCGATCGCCCAGCACGCGCGCGTAGGGTGTCGAAAACCGTACGTCGAACCACTCCGTGACGGCTGTCCAGAACGTCTCCAGCTCGTCGACGGACCAGCGGTGCAGTGTCGGATAGCCGCCTTCGGACGGGGCTGCGTACCGCTCGGCCGCCCAGGTCTGGAACTTCGTGACCTGGGCCTGGGCGATGCGCTGGGCATCTGGCCGCCAGAGCGGCTCGGGGTTCACGGTCGACATGGGGCGGCTCCCGGACTGTGCGCGTCGTGTGCGTCGCCCGCGCACGCGCTGGGGTGGTGCGCGTGACGCGGCTGACATGGACGATGCCATGTGATCGACTTCGGCACCAGGGTGAGTTCCCCACGGTTCGTGTCGTGAAGATGTGGTCCCACCATGGGTGAACGCAAGTTGAACGACCCGCGCGCGTGGCGCGGTCAGTGACAGGGTGAACAGCATGGACGGTCGTGACCTGGTGCGTTCGATGAAGGCGGTCGGTTCCGCGGGAGCCGCCCAGGGGTTGCGCACCGTGCGGGCCGCGTGGCGCAGGAGGCGCGCCGATGCCACCGGACTGCCAGTGCGGGGGCCTGAACGCGCGCGCGTGCCGGGTCTCGTTCAGGAGGCGGAGCCGGGGCCCGGTGGTGGGACGCTCCGGTTCAGCCGGTCGGAGCTGACGATCCGGGTCGCGGTGAACGGGGCCGTGTTCTGGGGTTGGGACGGTGCCGGGCCCGAGCCGTCGTACGCGCTGGCCGGCCGCGGTCCGGAGCCCGATCCCCGGGCGGTGCTGGAGCCGGACAAGGACGGCGGGTGGCGGGTCGTCGCCGAGCGGGTGACGGTCGTGGTCTCACGGCACGGTGCCGTCGAGGTGTGCACGCCGGGTGGCGTGATGCTGCGCCGTGATCTGCCGCCCCGGTGGTGGGAGCCTCAGGACGGTGGCCCGGCGCGCTGGATGCAGCGCTCGGAGGTGGCGGCGGATGCGCGTTTCTTCGGTCTGGGCGGGCGGGCGTCCGGGCCGCGTGTGCGCGACGGGGCGTACCGGCTGTGGAACACCGATCCCGGCCGCGCGTTCGATCGTGGGGACGATCCGCTCTACCTCACGATGCCGGTTCAGTTGGTGGTGGCCGACGCGGGCACGCACCTGGTGTTCCACGACTCCTCCTGGGACGGCGTGGTCACGCTGCGGGAGGGTGAGGAGGGGGCCGGCTCCGGGCACGACCGGGGCGGGGCGTGCGAGGTGCGGATGGACGGCGGCCCCCTGCGCTGCTGGGTGATGGTGGGCACCCCCGCGCGCGTGCTGCTCGCCTGGGCCTCGCTCACCGGTGCGCCGGCGCTGCCGCCCGCATGGGCGCTCGGTCACCAGCACGCGCGCTGGGGCTTCGGCGGCGAGGAGGAGGTGCGCCGGATCGTGGCGGGCTATCAGGAGCACGGTCTGCCGCTCGACGCGGTCCACCTCGACATCGACCACTACGACGACCACCAGGTGTTCACCGTCGACGAGGATCGCTTTCCGAAGCTCTCGGTGCTCGCCGAGGACCTGCGGCGGGACGGGATACGCCTGGTGTCGGTCGTCGACCCGGCGGTCAAGGCCGCGCCGGGCAATGCCGTGTTCGACGGCGGGGTCGCCGAGGACGCGTTCGTGCGGGACGCGTCGGGACGCCTCGTCGAGGGTGTGGGGTGGCCGGGTGAGGTGGTTTTCCCAGACTTCACGCACGCGCGTGTGCGGCAGTGGTGGGGGGCTCTCTATGCCGAGCGGATCGCCCAGGGGTTCGCCGGTTTCTGGCACGACATGAACGAGCCGACGTCGTTCGCCGCCTTCGGGGAGTCGACGTTGCCCCGGTCGGCGCGGCATTCCCTGGAGGGGCGCGGTGGTGACCATCGCGAGGCGCACAACGTGTACGGGCTGTGCATGGCCCAGGCGGCCTACGAGGGGGTGCGGGAGCTGGTGGCCGACCAGCGGCCGTTCGTCTTCTCCCGGTCCGGTTGGGCGGGCCTGCAGCGCTACGGCGGCACCTGGTCCGGGGACGTCGCCACGGGCTGGCCGGGGCTGCGGGCGTCCCTGTCGCTGGTGCTGGGGCTCGGGCTGTGCGGGGTGCCGTATTCCGGGCCGGACGTGGGCGGTTTCGACGGCAGTCCGTCGCCCGAGCTGTATCTGCGCTGGTTCCAGTTGGGCGCGTATCTGCCGCTGTTCCGCACGCACGCGAGCCTGCGGGCGGGACGCCGGGAGCCGTGGGAGTTCGGTCCCGAGGTGCTGGAGCACGCGCGCGTGGCGCTCGTCGAGCGGCGCCGGCTGTTGCCGTACTTCGTGACGCTGGCGCATCTGGCCCGGCGCACCGGGGCCCCCTATGTGCGCCCGGTGTGGTGGGGAGCGCCGGGCAACCGGGCGTTGCGGGACTGCGAGGACGCCTTCCTGCTGGGTGACTGCCTTCTGGTGGCGCCGGTGCTCGACCCGGGCGCCGACCGGCGTGCCGTGCAGCTACCTCGGGGGCGCTGGTACGACACGGCGACGGGGCGGGCGTACGAGGGGCCGGGTCAGGTGCTGGTGGACGCCCCTCTGTCGCGTATTCCGGTGCTCGCGCGCGCGGGCGCCGTCCTCCCGGTGCGGGGAGACGACGGCGGGCTGGAGCTGGAGGTGTGGGCGCCGGTCCGGGGGCGGACGGGTGGCGGCCCGGTGGTGCGCGACGCGGGCGACGGCTGGGCGGAGCCGGAGATCGAGCGGTACGTCGCCCGCTGGGAGGGCCCGCGGGTCGTCGTCGAGCGGGAGGGCGAGGACGGCGTGCGGGTGCCGTCCCACCCGGTGCGCGTGCGCGGGCTCGGCGAGGGGTGAGGTCAGACGTAGCGGCCTTCGAAGAACGCCCGCACGGCGTGTGTGTGCAGGGGGAAGGCGAGTTCCTCGGGCCTGCGCAGGAGGTGCCAGCCCTCGGTCTCGTCCGTGGCGGCGGACGACGGGAGGCGGTCCGCGGGGCGATCGGGAAGGAGCCCGAACAGCAGCAGGTGGCCGTCGGAGGCGCTCATGGCGTCGGCGAGCCGCACGTCACGGGCCGCCGCCTCGATGCCGGTCTCCTCCTTGAGCTCGCGCACGACGGCCTGGCGCCAGTCCTCACGGTCGTCGATGTAGCCGCCGGGCAGTGCGACGCCCCCGCGCGCGGGGGCGATGGTTCGGGTGATGACGACCAGGGCGGTGCCCTTCGTGTCGTACACGGGCTGGAGCGCGACGGCCACCGGCAGCGGGTTGCGGTAGGCCACGGTGGCGCAGGCCTGACAGGTGCGGGGCCAGCCGGTGACGCCCTCCCCGTAGGGCGCTCCGCAGCTCGAACAGTGGGAGTCGCGCGCGGAGTTCGAAGTGGAGTGCAGAGTTTCGGACACGCGGCGGAGCGTATCCGATCTTGGGGAGAGCGTCGTACGGGGGCGGCTCACCTCCTCCTGGAGAGGGACTCGGCGGACACGGGGAAGTCGAAGTAGGTGTCCGGGTAGGGCTCGGGCTTGAGGGTGTAGTGCCACCATTCCTCGGCGAGGTTCACGAAGCCGAGGTCTTCCAGGGTGCTCTTGAGGAGCAGCCTGTTGGCGCGCTGCTCGCCCTGGATGCGTGGGTCCAGGGTGTGCGCGAGGGTGTCGAAGCAGTCGAACCCCGTTCCCATGTCGACGGAGTTGTCGGGGAAGCGCTGCTGTCGCGGCGCGTGGCAGGGGACGAGGGGCTCGCCGGGGACGTAAGGCCTGGTCGGCGTGGCCGGGAGCTTCACCAGGGTGAGGTCCATGGTCGAACCGCGGCTGTGGCCGGACTTCTCGGCGATGTAACCGTCCTCGAAGAGACGGGTCTTGTCGACGTCCGGGTAGAACTCCCCCTTAGTCGACTGGTCGTTCAGGTCCTCGGCCCAGCGGACGAAGTGGTTCACGGCGCGCTGGGGCCGGTAGCAGTCGTACACCTTGAGTGTGTATCCCTGGCGAAGCAGTTTCGCCTGGGCCTTGTGCAGCGCTCGGGCGGCCGGCCGCGTGAGGATGCAGATCGGCTGCCGGTAGCCGTCGATGGGCTCGCCGACGAAGTTGTGCGGGGTGATGTAGCGCATCTCCTGGAGGATCGTCGGGTCCACGGTGCGCAGGGCCACGAAGTCCGCCGGGGCCTCGGCGTCGGTGTGCGCCCGCGCGATGGCGGAGGTGGTGGGCACGGCCAGCAGGGCGGCGAGTGCGACGAGTAGGGCGACGGCACCGCGTGTTGCGCCGGAGAGTCGTGTCATGCCTGCTCCCTGCCCATTTCCCGACGACCGTGCCACACTTCTGACGGATCGTCAGGTTTGCTAGGCCGGGAGGGGAACTTGTCACGTACACGTACACCGGTGGTCGCCGGGTGGTTCACCGGGAGCGGAGACGACTTCAGACTGCTGGGGACGAGCTGCTCGGCATGCGGGGCGGTCTTCTTCCCGCGTGAGGACACGCACTGCCGCAATCCAGGCTGCCGGGGCGGCGACCTGGAGGAGATCCCGCTCTCGCGACGCGGGCGCGTCTGGTCCTACACGGACAGCCGGTACCGCCCTCCGTCACCCTATGTGACCGATCGGGAACTTCCGTGGGAGCCGTACGCGTTGATCGCTGTGGAGCTGGAGTCCGAGCGGATCGTGGTGCTGGGGCAGGCGGTTCCCGGGGTCACCGTCGCCGATCTGACGGTGGGCATGGAGGTGGAGGTCGTCCCGGGCGTGCTCGACGAGGACGCGGAGACGACCTGGACGACCTGGCGATGGCGGCCGACGGGGGTGACGGGATGACGGCAGAAGTGGCGGTGCTCGGCGCGGGCATGCATCCGTGGGGCAAGTGGGGGCGCGGCTTCGTCGAGTACGGAGCGAAGGCGGCGCGGGCGGCCCTCGCGGACGCGGGCGTGGACTGGCGGGAGGTCGGTTCGATCGTCGGCGCGGACACGGTGCGTGGCGGCTATCCGGGGTACGTGGCCGGGGCGACGTTCGCGAAGGCCCTGGGGTGGCAGGGCGCCCGGGTCGCGAGTGTGTACGCGGCGTGCGCGTCGGGGGCCCAGGCGATCAGCACGGCTCGGGCCCAGATCCTCGCGGGCCTGGCGGACGTGGTGCTGGTGGTGGGGGCCGACGCCGCCCCCAAGGGCTTCTTCCGCCCGGCGGGCGGGGACCGGCCGGACGACCCGGACTGGCTGCGGTTCCGGGTGCTCGGCGCGACCAATCCGACGTACTTCGGGCTGTACGCGCGCAGGCGCATGGCGGTGCACGGGGACACGGTGGAGGACTTCGCCCAGGTCAAGGTGAAGAACGCGGCCATGGGCGCACTGAATCCGAACGCGCGCTACCGGAAGCGGGTCACCGCGGAGGAGGTGGCCGCGTCGGCGGTGGTCGCCGATCCGCTGCGGCTGCTGGACATCTGCGCGACCTCGGACGGCGGGGCGGCCCTGGTGCTGTCCAGCATGGAGTTCGCCCGTCGGCACGGGGCGGCGGAACCGGTGCGGATCAGAGCCGTGTCCACCGTGACGCCCCGCTACCCCAACACGGTGCTGGACCTGCCGGACATCGCGACCGATTCCGCCGTGGCGGTGGAGCCGTCGGGTGAACCCTTCCGGGCCTCGATCGCCCGAGCCGCCTACGAGGAGGCGGGCATCGGACCCGAGGACCTGTCCCTGGCCGAGGTCTACGACCTGTCCACCGCCCTGGAGTTGCAGTGGTACGAGGACCTGGGGCTATGCGGCGACGGCGAGGCCGCGAAGCTACTGAGGGAGGGCGTGACGGCGCCGGGCGGCCGTATACCGGTGAACATGAGCGGAGGGCTTGCCTCCTTCGGGGAGGCGGTGTCGGCGCAGGCGATCGCCCAGGTCTGCGAGGTCACCTGGCAGTTGCGGGGGCAGGCGGGCGACCGGCAGATCGTGGACGCGCGCGTGGCCGTCACGGCGAACCAGGGGCTGTTCGGGCACGGTTCGGCGGTGGTCGCCGTACGGTGAGCGGGAGGGGATCACTCGAAGTGCCGCAGCCGTCGAGCAGTTGGCTTTCTCACGCTCTGTGAGTGGCTGGGAATCCTGTGTGAACGTCTCATGAACTGCGCCCGGGCGCACGCCCGCAGCGCCATCATGCTCCCGTGCAATCCTGGACGGACACACTCCACTTCGCCTTCCAGCCGGTGGTCAACCTGACCACCGGAGGGGTCACAGGGCTGGAGATACTCGCCCGCCCCGAGGCCGGCGACATCCTGGCCCGGGCCCGCCGGGAACCCGAACTCGACGGACAGTTGGCCGTGTTGGCGGTTCGCGCGGCGGCACGCAAGGAGACCCTGCTGCCCCTGCACGTGAACGTGTTCGCCGGCACCCTGGCCGACCTCGGCGGACTCACCCCGCTGCACAACGCCGTACGCGAGGCGGGGCGGCTGCCCTGGGAGGTGACGCTGGACGTCGTCCCGCCGTACACGCACGTGCCGCAGCCCGCGCTCCTGGAGGCTCTGGCGGCGCTCCGGGACCAGGGCTTCCGGATCAGCGCGGACGGGGTCGGGGACGGGGACGCGCCCCTGCGGCTGCTCGTCGACATCGCGCCGGACCTGGTGAAGCTCGACGCCTCGCTCCTGGCACGGCCCGCGGCGGTTCGGGCGATGCGGACGCTGTGCGACGAGTTGGGGGCGCTGCTGGTCGTCGAGGGGGTGGAGACCGAACCGCAGTGTGCGGCCGCGCTGTCGGCCGGGGCGCAGTGGGCGCAGGGCGCGCTGTTCGCGCCGCCGAGCCGGTTGCCCGCCGCCGACGTGTACGTTCCGCACCTCGGCCCCGGCCCTGAGCCTGAGACCCGGTCGGGGCCGTCGGTGCGGGAGTTCGTGCGGCCGGCCGCGCTGCTGCCCGTGACCGCCTCCGCCGATCAGGTGCGGGCGTTGCTGACCGGGTCGCCGGAGGTGTCCGGGGTGCTGCTCGTGGATCGCGCGGGGGTCCCGGTCCGCTCGGTGCACAGGTCGCGGTTCCTGTTGTCGATGTCGGGGCGCTACGGCCACGCCCTGTACGCGGACCGTCCCGCGGCGAAACTCGGCGATCCGCCGCGGACGGTGGGCGTCGACGCGACGGCGTGGGAGGTGCTGGACGTGGTCGCGGTCGGCGGCCGGGACCGTACCTCCGACGACGTGGCCGTCGTCGACCGCAACGGGCGATGCGTGGGCGTCGTCCGGCTCGCCGACCTCGTACGGGCACTGGCCGAGAACCAGGTCGAGGAGGCGGCCGGACTCAATCCGCTGACCCGGCTGCCCGGTTCGGACGCGATCACCGGAAAGGCCGACCGGCGGATCGCGGCGGGGCGGACGTTCGCGCTGAGCTGGCTGGACATCGACCACTTCAAGCAGGTCAACGACGGGGCCGGGTTCGCGGCGGGCGACGAGCTGATCCGGTCGGTGGGAGCGGCTCTACAGAGCGCGGCGGCAGGCAACGCGCGCGTGGGGCACATCGGAGGGGACGACTTCCTGGTGCTGGCCGATCCGGAGGGCCTGGTTCCGCTGGCCGCCGCCGTGCTGGACGCGCCGTGGTCGGCGGGCGGGCATCCGGTCACGCTGTCGCTGGCCACGGTCCTGTGCCGGCCGGGCAGCGTGGCCGATCACCGCCAGTCGGCGGCGTGTCTCGCGCCGTTGAAGAAGGCCGCGAAGTCCTTGAGAGGGGCGAGTTGGGTAGTGGGGCACGCGGGGCAGGCCGGCTACGAGATCCGGCGTGGGGTGCCGCCGCTGGCTCCTGCGGGTACGGAAGCGGTCGGGGCGGAGCCGGGGGTGGGCTGACCTGGAACAACCTGCTGATGCGGCATCAGGCGCGGTGTATGCGGCGGGGCTGGCCACCGGTGTGTGGAACGACCTCGTCGCGCTCCCGGGCGCGCTGGCAGATGGACGGCGAAGGCTGGTACGCGCGCGTGCTTCTGATCCGCGACACGCGCGCGTGTCTCTCGCTCGTGCTCACACGCGCGCGCGTGGGTGCCTCAGGTGGTGACGGCCTCGCGGTGTTCGGCCCCGTAGTCCATCGCGTGCTGGACCACGCCGACGAGGACGTCTCGGACCGACCTGCGGTCGCGGGCGTCGCACAGCACCACCGGGATGCCGTCATCGAGGTCGAGGGCCTGGCGTACGTCCTCCTCCGGGTAACGGTCGGAACCCTCGAAGCAGTTGACGGCGACGAGGAAGGGGATGGAACGCCGTTCGAAGTAGTCGACGGCGGCGAAGCAGTCCTCCAGGCGGCGGGTGTCGGCGAGCACGACGGCACCGAGCGAGCCCTCGGAGAGCTCGTCCCACATGAACCAGAACCGCTCCTGGCCGGGTGTCCCGAACAGGTACAGCACCAGGTCCTCGCGCAGGGTGATGCGCCCGAAGTCCATGGCGACGGTGGTGGTGTGCTTGGCCTCGACGCCGGTGGTGTCGTCGACCGGGCGGCCGGCCTCGGTGAGGTACTCCTCGGTGCGCAACGGCCTGATCTCGCTGACGGCGGCGACCAGCGTGGTCTTGCCCACGCCGAAGCCGCCGGCCACCAGGATCTTGAGTGTGACGGGCTCGACCGGGGGCTTGCCGCGCTCAGAACGCCCGAAGATCATCGTTCACTTCTCCTGCTTGATCACTTGACTTGGGGGTGGCGGGCGGTAGGCCGTAGCCTCCGCCGCCGGGGGTCTCGATGACGAGCACGTCGCCGGGGCCGACGTCCACGGTGTCGCTGCCGCCGAGCCGGAGGACGGTGCCGTCCGCGCGTTCCACCCGGTTGGCGCCCAGCGCGCCGGGGGCGCCGCCCGCGAGGCCGTACGGGGGGATCCTGCGGTGCTGGGACAGGGTGGAGACGGTCATCGGCTCGTGGAACCGGATGCGGCGGACCGCGCCGTCCCCGCCGCGCCAGCGTCCCGCGCCTCCGCTGCCGGGCCGGACCGCGAACTCGTCGAGTTGGACGGGCAGCCGCCACTCGAGGACTTCGGGGTCGGTCAGCCGGGAGTTGGTCATGTGGGTCTGGACGACGCTCGCGCCGGGGAAGCCGTCGCCTGCGCCGGATCCGGAGGCGACGGTTTCGTAGTACTGGTGGCGTTCGTTGCCGAAGGTGACGTTGTTCATCGTGCCGGAGCCCTCGGCCTGGACCCCCAGGGCCGCGTAGAGGGCGCCGGTGATCGCCTGCGAGGTCTCGACGTTGCCGGCCACGACGGCGGCGGGCGGTTCGGGCGCGAGCAGGGAGCCCGGCGGCACGACGATCCTCAGGGGGCGCAGGCAGCCGTCGTTGAGCGGGATGTCGTCGTCGACCAGGGTCCGGAAGACGTACAGGACGGCCGCGTCGACGACGGAGGAGGGTGCGTTGAAGTTGGTGGTCAATTGCGCTGAGGTGCCGGTGAAGTCGACGGTCGCGGAGCGGTTCTCGCGGTCCACGCGCACGCGTACCCGGATGATCGCGCCGGAGTCGGTCTCGTAGGCGTACTCGCCGTCGTCGAGAGCGTCGATGACGCGGCGTACGGCTTCCTCCGCGTTGTCCTGGACGTGCCTCATGTAGGCCTGTACGACGTCGAGCCCGAAGTCCCCGATCATGCGGACCACTTCGTCGGCACCTTTCCGGTTGGCGGCGATCTGGGCGCGGAGGTCGGCAAGGTTGGTCCGCGGGTTGCGTGAGGGGTACGGCGCTTCGGTGAGGAGGCGGAGGGTCTCCTCTTCGCGGAAGCGGCCGTTCTCGGCCAGCAGCCAGTTGTCGAAGAGGACGCCTTCCTCCTCGATGGTGCGGCTGTTCGCGGGCATGGAGCCGGGGGCGATGCCGCCGATCTCGGCGTGGTGGCCGCGCGAGGCGACGTAGAAGAGGAGCTTGTGCTCACTCTGCGTGGTTTCGGTGTGCTCGGTCTCGCCGGTGTCGAAGACCGGGGTGATCACGGTGATGTCGGGCAGGTGCGTGCCGCCGTGGTACGGGTCGTTGACCGCGTACGTGTCGCCGGGGCGCATTGAGGAGCCGCGGCGGCGGATGACCTCCTTGACGCTCGTGCCCATCGAGCCCAGGTGGACGGGGATGTGCGGGGCGTTGGCCACCAGGTTTCCGTCGGGGTCGAAGAGGGCGCAGGAGAAGTCGAGGCGCTCCTTGATGTTGACGGACTGGGCCGTGGACTCCAGGCGGGCGCCCATCTGTTCGGCGATGGACATGAAGAGGTTGTTGAAGACCTCGAGGAGAACCGGGTCGGTTTCCGTGTCGAGGCGGGAACTCTGCGTAATCGCCGTGCGTTCCATGACCAGATGCCCGTCGTGGCTCGTCGTGGCCTCCCAGCCGTCGTCGACCACGGTGGTGGCACTGGCCTCGGTGATGATCGCGGGGCCGGTGACGGTCTCGCCGGGAGGGAGGTCCTCGCGGCGGTGAAGGGGTACGTCGCGCCAGGCGCCGCCGGTGTGGAGGCGGACGGTCCGGGGTGCGGCGGGGTGGCCTTCGTACGGGGCGAGGGCGGACAGATCGGGGGTTTCGGTGATGCCAGTGGCTTCCACGGAGAGTGCTTCGACGACGATCGGGCGGTCGAGCGTGAAGGAGTACGTGGCGCGATGACGTTCTTCGAAAGTACGCCTCATCAGGGCGGGTTCGGTGAGCTCGACGGTGAGGGCGGTGTCGGTGCCGTCGTAGCGGAGCTGCGCACGACGGGTGATGCGGACGCGGTCGTCGGGGATGTCCTCGGCGCGGAGTTCGGCGCGTGCCGCCGCCTCCAGATCGTCGGCGGTCTTGAGGATCCCGGGCAGCGCGGCGGCCTCCAGGGGTGCTTCCACGGACTGTTCGCGCATGGCGGTCGTGTCGGCGAGCCCGATGCCGAGCGCGGACAGCACGCCCGCCATGGGCGGGACGAGTACGGTGCGGATGCCGAGCGAGTCGGCGACCATGCACGCGTGCTGACCGCCCGCACCACCGAAGGTGGTGAGGGCGTAGCGGGTGACGTCGTGGCCCTTCTGGACGGAGATCCGCTTCACCGCGCCCGCGATGTCGGCGACGGCGATCTGCAGGAAGCCCTCCGCGACCTGCTCCGGTGTGCGGTCGTCGCCGGTCTGCTGGTGGATCTCCCGCGCGAGGGCGGTGAAGCGGTCCCGTACGAGGGCGTCGTCGAGGGGCTGGTCGCCGTCGGGCCCGAACACCTCGGGGAAGTGGGCGGGTTGGATGCGGCCGAGCATCACGTTGGCGTCGGTGACGGCGAGCGGGCCGCCGCCGCGGTAGCAGGCCGGGCCGGGGGCCGCGCCGGCCGAGTCCGGTCCCACCCGGTAGCGGGAGCCGTCGAAACGCAGGACGGAGCCGCCGCCCGCGGCGACGGTGTGGATGTCCAGCATCGGGGCCCGCAGCCGCACGCCCGCGATCTGTGTGGTGAAGACCCGTTCGTACTCGCCCGCGAAGTGCGAGACGTCGGTGGAGGTGCCGCCCATGTCGAAGCCGATGACGCGGTCGAAGCCCGCGAGCTGGGACATCCGGGCCATGCCGACGATGCCGCCCGCGGGCCCGGACAGGATGGCGTCCTTGCCGCGGAACTGGCTCGCCTCGGCAAGCCCCCCGTTGGACTGCATGAACATCAGTCGCACACCGCGCAGTTCGTCGGCGACGTGCCGGACGTAGCGGCGCAGCACGGGCGACAGGTAGGCGTCGACCACGGCGGTGTCCCCGCGCGGAACGAGTTTCATGAGGGGGCTGACCTCGCTGGACAGCGAGATCTGCGCGAAGCCCGTGCGGGCGGCCAACTGTCCGACGGCCTGTTCGTGCGCGGGGTGGAGATGGCTGTGCATGCAGACGACGGCGACGGCCCTGATCCCGTCGTCGTACGCCTTCCGCAAGGGGCCGGCGAGGGCGTCCAGGTCGGGGGCGCGCAGGACGCCGCCGTCGGCGGAGATGCGCTCGTCGACCTCCAGGACCCGCTCGTACAGCAGCTCCGGGAGGTCGATGCGGCGGGCGAAGATGTGGGGGCGGTTCTGGTAGGCGATGCGCAGTGCGTCGCGGAAGCCGCGGGTGATGACGAGCAGCGTGCGCTCGCCCTTGCGTTCCAGAAGGGCGTTGGTCGCGACCGTCGTGCCCATGCGGACGGCCTCGACGGGGTCCCGCGAGTCCGCCAGGAGGGCGCGAACGCCGGCGACCGCCGCGTCGGCGTACCGCGCCGGGTTCTCCGACAGCAGTTTGTGCGTCAGCAGCCGGCCGTCCGGGCGGCGCGCGACGATGTCGGTGAAGGTGCCGCCCCGGTCCACCCAGAACTGCCAGCCGGTCACGTCCTCACCTCGCTTCCGCGCTGCTCACAGCGCTCGGAGGCCGTTGATCACATCGCGCAGAATACTCTCGTCCGGCAGTTCGGCAGGGGGTACCGGCCGGTTCACATGGACGAATTCCGCGTCCACGAGGTCCCCGACCAGGACCCGTACCACTCCGATGGGCAGGTTGAGTCCGGCGGCGAGTTCGGCGACCGACTGCGGAGCGTCCTGGCACAGCTCCACGATGTCCACGTGCTCCGGGGACAGCGAGGGGTCCACTTCCGCGTCGTCGGCGTGCGGCTCGGCGACGACCACCGCGATCAGATCGAGGCGGTGCTGGACCGCACTGGTGGTACGGCCGCGCGTCATGGCGTACGGACGGACGACCGGTCCGGCATCGTCGTCGAACCAGTGACTTCTTCCCTGACCGTCTGTGCTCATGCCATCCCACTACCCGCCCGCGGGCAGATCGGTGCGCGGGGCGGTGCCCAGATGTACGCCGACCCGCTTGACGAGGAGCGTCATCTCGTACGCCACCTGCCCCACGTCCGAGTCGGCGTCCGAGAGGACGGCGAGGCAACTGCCGTCACCGGCGGCCGTGACGAACAGAAAGGCGTCGTCGAGTTCGACGACGGTCTGGCGGACGCTGCCGGCCTCGAAGTGACGGCCGACGCCCTTGGCGAGGCTGTGGAATCCGGAGGCGACGGCGGCCAGGTGCTCGCCGTCCTCCCGGGACAGGTCCTTGGACACCCCTGTCGGCAGGCCGTCGCCGGAGAGCACGACGGCCTTGCGGATGCTGGCGACCCGGTCGACGAGTTCGTTGAGGAGCCAGTTCAGCTCCCCGTTGGTGGTGCTGTGGCCGGTCGCCTTCGGTGCGGTCATCGACCGTCCCCCTTTGTCGTTCCATGTGGTGCTGTGCCGCTGTGGGCGTCGTCGCCCGCGGCGTTCTCTACGCGACCGCGCTGCCAGCCGCGCTGGAGCGAGGCCATGCGGCTGCGCACCTCGTCGGCGTCCCGGTCTGCGGGGTCAACGTTGTTCTCGGTGCGCGGATCCGGGCCTTGGCGCAGTTGCGGGGCCAGGTTCGCCTGCCGTACGCGGCGCGGTAGCGCTCCCGTGCCGGAGCCGGTGGCATGAGGCGCGGATCCCTGGTCACGGGTACCGCTCCCCCGGCCGCCGCCCTGCGCGCTCTCGCTCGTCCCTGCGGACGCGGTGTCGGCGCGCGCGGCCGGGTCGCGGGGGTCGGGCAGGGCCGGAGCCTGTCGGCTGCGCCGGGGGAGAAGCGGTGGCCGCGACGGCTCTTCGGCGCCGCGGCCGGGGTGCTCCGGCGGTGCGGGGCGCTCGGTCGGGCCGCCGTTGTGGGGTATCTGCGCCGTCATGCCACGGCGGCGGGACGGCAGGGGCGCGGGGCCTTCGCTCTCCACGCGGCGGGGGCCGGGCCTGGTCGGGGGCTCGGTGTCCGTCTCCGCGCGCCGGGGGCGCTGTTCCGTGACCGGGCGACCGTGCGAGCTGACCAGCTTCGGCGTGCGGCGGCCGGGCAGCAGCGGTACGGCGGCGGCCGGGTCGGCGGCGGTCAGGTCGAGGTCACCGGGACCCTCGGACAGCCTGCGGTGCTGGTCGACGGCGTCGGCCGCCGACTCGTCCTCGGCGCGGGTGAGGGAGCGGCGCGGGCGGAACAGGCCGCCGTGCTCGTCGTCGTCCTCGTCCAGGGCGACCGGGAAGCCACCGACGGCGTCCAGGCCGACGGGGGCCTCCAGCTCGATCGGGCCGTCGAACATCGAGGCGGGCACGCCGGGAAGCTGCACCGAGGCCGCGGAGAGCGCGGGCCTACGGGTCTCCCCGGCGATTGCCTCCTTCGGGGGCCTGGGTCGGTCGAGCCTGAAGCCGATGCCGTTGGTGTCGGGGACGTCGTCGGTCAGGAGCGCGTCGGGGATGAAGACGATGGCGGTCGTCCCGCCGTACGGCGAGGGCTGCAGGGAGACGCGGACGTTCTGGCGCTGGGCGAGCCGGCTGACCACGAACAGCCCGAGGCGGTCGGTGTCGGACAGCTCGAATTCCGGTGTCTCGGCGAGCCGGAGGTTGGCTTCCAGGAGAGCCTCGGGTGCCATGCCGAGGCCGCGGTCGTGGATCTCGAGGGTGAAGCCGTTGGCGACCCGGTCGCCGAACACCTGGACGGCGGTGTGCGGCGGGGAGAACACCGTGGCGTTCTCGAGGAGTTCGGCCACCAGGTGGGTGAGGTCGGCGACGGCCGGGCCGGTGGCGGCGAGCCTCGGCAGGCGGCGGACCTCGATGCGTTCGTAGTCCTCGACCTCGGCGACCGCGGCACGCACGATGTCCATGAGCTGGACGGGCTTGCGCCACTGCCGGGAGGGGGCCGCGCCGGAGAGGATCACCAGGCCCTCGGCGTGCCGGCGCATGCGGGTGGTGAGGTGGTCGAGTCGGAAGAGGTCGGCGAGTTCCTCGGTGTCCTCGGTGCGGCGCTCCATGGTGTCGAGCAGGGTGAGCTGCTTGTGCAGCAGGACCTGGCTGCGGCGGGCGAGGTTGACGAAGACCTCGGAGACGCCGGAGCGCAGTTCGGCCTGTTTGACGGCGGCCTCGACGGCGGCGCGCTGGAGGGTGTTGAGGGCCCGGCCGACCTCGCCCAACTCGTTCCTGTCGTACTCCAGTCGCGGCACTTCGGTCTCCACGTCGACCTGCTCGCCCGCGGACAGGCGGCGCATCACGCTGGGCAGCCGCACGCCGGACGCGTCGTGGGCCTCCAGCCGGAGCTGGCGCAGGTCGCGGATGAGGCCGCGGCCGATGCGCACGGACAGGACGAGGGAGACGAGCAGGGCGATCAGTCCGAAGACACCGGCGACGACCGCCTTGACGATGACCCCGATGGCCACCGGACCGACCCGGTCCTGATAGCGGTCGTTGGCCTGTTCGTCCAGGGTTCCGACTTCGTCGAGGACGTTTCCGGCCGCGGTGTCCCAGTTCCGGGCGCCGACTCCCCTGGGCGGCTTGCCGGGTGTGGCGGCGGCGACGGCCTGCTCGACCGTACGCAGCGGGGCCGTGGTGGCGTTCTTCCAGAAGCTTTCGTAGCGCTCGCGCTCCGCGGTGGGCAGTTGGGCGAGGCTGATGTCGTAGACCACTGCGCGCTGGGCCTCGAGGTCCGACACGTCGCGGATCTCATCGCGGGTCAACTTGCCCACGACCAGGGCGGAGCCGAGCAGGGCGTCCTCCTGGGAGAGCAGTTCACGGGCGCGGGCGACGCCGACCAGGGCCCGGTACTGCTTGTCCATCTCCACGTTGTCGACCACGTCCATCTTGGCCAGCAGCGCGTAACAGGGGTCGATCAACTGGGTGTAGAGGTCGAGGGCCTGGGCTCGGTCGACGGTGCCCTCCTCGACGCTTCGGCGCAGGGAGTCGACGCCGTCGAAGGCGTCGAGCACCGCGGTCAAACCCTCGCCGTCCTCCTGGTCGAGGACGTCGCGTACGTCGGGGTCCTGGGCGTTCCTGCGGATCTCGGCGAGTGCCTCGTCGGTGGCGGTCCGGGTGCGGCGCAGCGCGGACAGCGCGTCGGAGGCGTGGGGGTCGGCGAGGTAGACGAGGGTCTGGCGGCGTTCCTGCTGGACGACGCGGACGGTGTCCTCGACGGGGTAGCCGACCTTCTCGACGAGGGACGACATGGTGAAGAGGCGGCTCGCCTCGCGTCCCGTGAGTACCGTGGCGAAGCCCCAGATGGCGGTGAGGGACACCAACGGCACGAGGAGCAACGCCACGATCTTCCGGCGGATCGACTTCCCGCGAAAGCGCATGGCCTCCCCCAGCTCGAACCCCCACCGGTAGGGGGTACGCATGTGCGTCAACAAACGGCGCGAGCCTACTACCGACGCGCAGTGAACTCGAAAAGCCGTGTGGAAGCCGAACTTCCGCACCCAGGGCAAGACATGGTGTGTTGTCAGGGCAATGTGGGAGATTGCGTCCCCGGATCCGGTGCATGGACTCAGACGGGATCCGGTCGACTCCGCAAACGAGTTGGCCAGATTTTTTCGCAACATGGGAATCTTCGGGGCATGTCGTTCGTCCTACTCATTGGGAATTGGGAGCGGAATCGGCCACACGAGCCGTATGCCGCACCTGGGCGGCGTAAATCAGCGCAAGCCGGGCAGCCACTGGGGAGCCGGGTCTTCGATCCGGAGGCGAGCGGTCTGCTGGCGGTGGGGAGTGACACGGTGATGGGCACGGCAGAGCGGCGTGAGGCGCTCGAAAAGGGCGCGGCGGCGGGCGGTACGGCGCTGCGGGATCCCGAGGCTTCGGGTGGCGGCAATCCGGCGAACGAGCACATGACAGCGGAGCGGCGCGACAGTTCGACAGACGGGCGTGGGGCGACCGACCGCGGTTCCATGGCGGCCCTCGGGGCCGTCAACCCGGCGCGAGCGGGTGTCCGGCGGACCGGTGCGGCCGGCGGCGGCGATGTGACCGCCACAGGACAGGAGCGGGCGGCCTACCGGCCGTTGTGGGTGGAGGAGCCCGCGCGTCGGCGCCGGATGCCCGATCCGGTGCGTACGGCGGCCGTGCGCGCGGTGCTCCTCATCGCCGTGACGCTGATTCAGGCGATGGTCGCCTTCCTGTGCACGCTAGCCGGATCCTGGCTGGCCTTCCCCATGGTGATCAGCGGCGTGGTCAGCACGGTGCTGGCCACCTGGGGCGCGCTGGACGTCTGGGTGACGCGCCAGGTGTGGAATCAGCGCAACGGTGTGGTGTCGACGCCGAGCAGTACGGCGCGTTCGCTGCGCCGCGAGCGCCGCAGGGCGCGTCGGCAGACACGGGTCGCCGAGCGCGCGCAGGAGCGGATACGCAGGCAGAGCGGCACCGGGCAACTGTCCCACCCCTGAGGCCGGTCGGCGGACGCACCTGAAGCGAGCAGCGCCGCGTCAGACGCCCCGTCAGGCCTGGGCCTGGGCAGGCCTGCTCTCTAACCCTGGGCGCGCCCAGGACGGCGCTGCTCTGGCTCCGAGCAGCCCCCCGGACAGGTCATCGCCAGGGCTTCGGCAGGGTTTGACCAAGGGTTCGGCAGGGCTTGACCAGGGTTTGTCAGGGCTTCGGCAGGACTGGTCAGACTGTGCCGGGTGCCACCCGTCCCTCCTCGTGGGCCAGTTCGCGTCGGGCTCGCATGAAGGGGCGGGGACGGTCGACGGACAGTACCGCCGTGGTGCGGCCCTCGCGTTCGTACCGGGCGAGGAAGCCGCCCTCGGCGGGGGCGCCGTCGTCGAGTCCCCCCTCGGTGATGCGGACGGTGTCGCCGTCCCGGCGCCGGCCGGCGAACTGGATGCGCGCGCCGTACTGGTCGGACCAGAAGTACGGCACCGACCGCACCGTTTCGGCGGTTCGTCCGGCGAGCAGGTTGGCCACCGCCACGCGGGGCTGTTCGGTCGCGGAGGTCCAGTGCTCCACGCGGGAGCCGCCGACCCGGGCGACATCGCCGACGGCGACGACCTGCGGGAGTGCGGTGACACAGCCGTCGTCGCACAGGACACCGTCGTGCAGGGCGAGCGTCGAACCGGCCAGCCAGGCGGTGTTGGGGAGGGCGCCGATGCCGACGATCACGAGGTCGGCGGGGAGGATCCGGCCGTCGGAGAGTTCCACGCCGGTGACGGCGGGGGTGCCGCGCAGGCCGGCCACCCCGGTGCCGGTGATCAGTTCCGCACCGCCGCGGCGGTGCAGGGCGGCGCAGACGGCGGCCATTTCGGCGCCGAGCGGGGGCACCAGGGGAAGCGGGGCGGCTTCGACGACGGTGACGGTATGGCCGAGGGAGACACACGAGGAGGCGGTCTCGGCGCCGATGAAACCGCCGCCGATGACGACGACCTCGCGGGGGCCTCGGGTGAGTTCCTCGCGCAGGGTGCGGGCGTCGTCGAGGGTGCGCAGGGTGTGGACGCCGGTGAGTGCGTCGCCCGGGAGCCGGCGGGCCGAGGCGCCGGTGGCGATGACCACGCCGTCGGTGGCCACGGTGCGGCCGTTGTCGAGGAGCACGGTCCGGCCGCGGGCGTCGAGGCCGCGGGCGCGGGTGCCGAGGAGCCACTCGGCCGCGAGGTCGCCTATCTCCTCGGGGTCGGTGAGGGCGAGTTGGGCCTCGTCGGCCCGGCCGGTGAGGAAGTCCTTGGAGAGGGGAGGTCGGTCGTAGGGGGCGTGGGGTTCGTCGCCGATGATCACCAGGCGTCCGTCGAAGCCCTGGGCGCGCAGTTCACGGGCCGCGTACAGGCCGGAGAGGGAGGCGCCGACTACGGTCACGGTCCTCATCCGGTGCTGCTCCTCTCGGTCGGGGCAGGGGCCGGAGCCCATGAGGTCGGGTGGGTGAGGGTGGGGGCGAAGGCGGCATCCCCTCGGCGCAGGGCCGGGGCAATGGAGGCGGCATCCGCCCGACGGAGGGCGAGGCCGAAGGAAGCGGCATCCCCTCGACGAAGGGTGGGGGCGAAGGAAGCGGCATCCGCCCGACGGAGGGCGAGGCCGAAGGAAGCGGCATCCCCTCGACGAAGGGCAGGGGTGAAAGGGGCATCCGCTCGACGGAAGGCGGGGCCGAAGGAGGCAGCATCTGCTCGGGCTGCGGTCATGCTGCTGTGCCCTCCTTTGCCGTCAGGTGGACGTGGATGATGCCGTCGTCGACGGTGACGCGGTGGGTGCGGACCGGGCGGCGGGCCGGGAGGCAGGTCGGGCGGCCCGTGCGGAGGTCGAACGAGGCGGCGTGCAGCGGGCATTCGACGAGGCAGCCCTCCAGCCAGCCCTCGGAGAGGGAGGCGTCCTGGTGGGTGCAGGTGTCGTCGATGGCGTAGAACTGGCCGTCTTCGGCGTGGAACACGGCGACGGGTGGGGTGGTGTCGACGCGGACGGACTCACCCTCGGGGAGGTCTTCGAGGCGGCAGACGGGTATCACGGGCCCCCCTCTCGGTCCGGGACGCTCGGTCCGGGACCTTGCGGTCCAGAGCAGCACAAGGAGTTCTCGGGGAATGCGCGAAGCAAGCGGAATCTCGACCCTTCCGGAGCCTCGTTGGTCCGGGGTGTCGTCGATCCGGGCTGGTCGGCCCCCTTTCGGGTGCCGGACGCTTCGGTAACATGGTGTTTCACATGGCGCACGATTACGCGCTATGCGCAACAGAATCCGGGCGGGATGACCGTGGCGTCAAGGGTTTCCCGCAGATGCGGTCCGAACCGGGCCGCCAGATGGTGAGAGTTGAGCCATGACCCGCACGCAGAAGCAGTCCGACCGCGGCGAGGAGAACGCCGGGACCACGGAGAAGCAGAGCGGCAGGGGTGCGGCCAGCGCCGTGCAGTCGGTGGACCGGGCCGTGAGTGTGCTGGAGATCCTCGCCCGGCACGGCGAGGCGGGTGTCACCGAGATCGCCGAGGCGCTGGACGTGCACAAGTCGACGGCGTTCCGGCTGCTCGGCGTCCTGGAGAACCGGGGTCTGGTCGCCCAGGCCAAGGACCGGGGCAAGTACTACCTGGGGGCCGGCGTGCTGCGCCTGGCCGGAGCGGCCGCGGTGCGGCTGGACATCTCCCAGGAGGGCGTCCCGGTCTGCCGCGAACTCGCCGACGAGCTGGGCGAGACGGTCAACATCGCGGTGCTCGACGACGACGCGGCCGTCAACATCATGCAGGCCCGCGGCACCGCCTCCGTGACCGCGCAGAACTGGCTCGGCAGACGCACTCCACTGCACGCGACGTCCAGCGGAAAGGTGCTGCTCGCGCACATGACCCCCACCCGGCGCGAGGGTCTGCTCGCCCGCACCCTGCCGCGTTTCACCGACCGCACGATCACCGGTGCGTCGATGCTGCGGGCCGAGCTGGAGGCGGTGATCGAGCGGGGGTTCGGCGTCACGATCGAGGAGCTGGAGCTGGGGCTGGCGGCCGTGGCCGCGCCGATCCGGGCGCACGACGGCAGGGTGATCGCGTCGATCAGCGTCTCGGGTCCGGTCTACCGGCTGAATTCGGACCGGCTGCCGGAGCTGGCGAAGCGGACGGTGGCGGCCGGGGCCGAGCTGTCCCGTCGTATGGGCTATGGCTTCTGACGGAGGGCCGGCAGACACCTGAGGACGCCCGAGGGCTCCTGAGGACTGAAGCGCCGACGGACGGTGAGCACCTTGGCGACACGCGGCAGGTGTCTGTGTGTCCGGCAGGTTTCGGGCCTCTCCGTCGTTTTGCCGAGGGTTAACTCGCGCCTCTTGACGGCTCCACGGTGCCGTTCCCAATATGTTCCTCATCGCGCAACCGTTCGCGCACTGCGCAACAGTCGAGGAGGGGATCGTGCCTCATGAGGTCCGTGCCGTAGTCGCTGTCGGGAGGGGCGCACCGGTCGAGGTGCGGACGATCGTCGTACCGGACCCCGGGCCGGGGGAGGTCCTGGTGGCCGTCCAGGCGTGCGGGGTCTGCCACACGGATCTGCACTACCGGGAGGGCGCGATCACCGACGACTTCCCGTTCCTGCTGGGGCACGAGGCCGCCGGGACGATCGAGGCGGTGGGCGCGGGGGTCACCGACCTGACGCCCGGCGACTACGTGGTGCTCGCCTGGCGGGCACCCTGCGGAAGTTGTCGTTCCTGTCGCCGCGGCCGTCCCTGGTACTGCTTCGACTCCCGCAACGCCACCCAGCCGATGACGCTGCTCGACGGCACGCCGCTCACCACCGCGCTGGGCATCGGGGCCTTCGCCGAGAAGACGCTGGTCGCGGCCGGGCAGGCGGTGAAGGTCGATCCGGCCGCCCGTCCGGAGGCCGCCGGCCTCATCGGCTGCGGGGTGATGGCCGGTTACGGCGCGGCCGTCAACACGGGCAACGTCGGGCGGGGCGACTCGGTGGCCGTCATCGGCTGCGGCGGCGTCGGCAACGCGGCGATCGCGGGCGCGTGTCTGAACGGCGCCATGAAGGTCATCGCCGTCGACGTCGACGACCGCAAGCTCGACCAGGCGGAGAAGTTCGGCGCGACGCACACCGTCAACTCGCGGGGCACGGACCCGGTCGAGGCGGTCCGCGCCCTCACCGACGGGTTCGGCGTGGACATCGCGATCGACGCCGTGGGCCGCCCCGAGACGTTCACCCAGGCCTTCTACATGCGCGACCACGCGGGCCTGCTGGTGCAGGTCGGCGTCCCCGCCCCCGAGTCGAAGGTCGAACTCCCGCTGGTCGACGTGTTCTCGCGGGGCGGTGCGATCAAGTCGTCGTGGTACGGGGACTGTCTGCCGAGCCGCGACTTCCCCTACCTGATCGACCAGTACCTGTACGGGCTGCTCGATCTCAACGCGTTCGTCTCCGAGACCATCGCCCTGGACCGGGTGGAGGAGGCGTTCGCCAAGATGCAGCGGGGTGAGGTGTTGCGCTCGGTGGTGGTCCTGTGAGCGACGACGTCCTGTTCGCCACCGACAACGCCCTCGCCCGCGTCCCCTGTCCCCGCCGCGTCTCCGTCCCCGCCCTCGCCCGCGTCCCCTGTCCCCGCCGCGTCTCCGTCCCCGTCCCCGCCCACATCCCCGCCCGCTGAGCACGTTCACCCCCACCCTGCAAGGAGGGGCATGTCCAGCACACCCACCGCCACCCCCGCATCCCGCCCGCGCGAACCCGAGGCAGTCGGACCCGAGCCAGTCGGCCCCAAGGTCGTCGTCATCGGGGCCGGTATCGTCGGCTGTTCGCTCGCCGACGAGCTGACCGCACGCGGCTGGACCGACGTCACCGTCCTCGAACAGGGCCCCCTGCCCGCCCCCGGCGGCTCCACCTCGCACGCCCCCGGTCTCGTCTTCCAGACCAACCCGTCCAAGACGCTCGCCGAGTTCGCCCGGTACACGGTCGAGAAGTTCGGTTCGCTCCACGTCGACGGCGTGTCCTGCTTCGACCGGGTCGGCGGCCTGGAACTCGCCACCACTCCCGAGCGCCTCGCCGAACTGCACCGCAGGGCCGGTTACGCCGCGGCCTGGGGCATCCGCGGCGAGATCGTCGGCGCGGCCCGCTGCAAGGAACTGTGGCCGCTGCTCGACGAGTCGGTGGTCCTCGGCGGCTTCCACACCCCCGACGACGGCCTGGCCCGCGCCCTGCTCGCGGCCCGCGCCCAGCAGGAACGGGCCACGGCGAGGGGCGCGCGCTTCCTGGACCGCCACACGGTCACCGGGATCGAGCAGCGGGACGGCCGCGTCACCGGCGTCGTCACCGACCGGGGCGCCTTCCCCGCCGACCACGTCGTCTCCGCGGCCGGGTTCTGGGGCCCCGTGATCGGCCGGATGGCGGGGATCGACGTACCGCTGCAACCGCTCGCCCACCAGTACGTGCAGACGCGACCGCTGCCGGAGCTGGCCGGGGCCACCGCCGAGGCGTCGCGGCCGATCCTCCGTTTCCAGGACCGTGACCTGTACTTCCGTGAGCACACCGACCGCATCGGCATCGGCACCTACGCCCACCGGCCGCTGCCCATCGACCCGTTCGCGGTCCTCCCCTACGACGAGGCCCGCGGCCAGGGCATGGACATGCCCTCCTCGTACCCGCTCACGGCCGAGGACTGGGCGCCGAGCTGGGACGACTCCCGGTGGCTGATCCCGGCCCTGCGGGACGCCGAGGTCGACGAGGGCTTCAACGGCGTCTTCTCCTTCACCCCCGACGGCATGCCCGTCCTCGGCGAGTCGCGGCAGGTCAGGGGCTTCTGGCTGGCCGAGGCCGTGTGGGTCACGCACTCGGCGGGCGTCGCGAGGGCGGTCGCCGAGTGGATGGTCGACGGGCGGCCCGCCCTCGACCTGCACGAGTGCGACCTCGCCCGCTTCGAGGAGGCGCAGCGCTCCCCGTCGTACGTCCGCGAGCGCGGGTGTCAGCAGTTCGTCGAGGTGTACGACGTCCTGCACCCGCTCCAGCCGATGGAGTCGCCGCGCCCGCTGCGCGTCAGCCCCTTCCACGCGCGGCAGCAGGAGCTCGGCGCGTACTTCCTGGAGGGCGGCGGCTGGGAGCGGCCGCACTGGTACGAGGCGAACGCCCCGCTCGCCGACGGGCTGGACCTCCCCGAACGGGACGCCTGGTCGGCCCGTTACTGGTCGCCCGTCGCGGCGGCCGAGGCGAAGGCCACCCGGGAGAAGGTCGCGCTCTACGACATGACGCCGCTGCGCCGACTGGAGGTCACCGGCCCCGGCGCGCTCGCCTTCCTCGACCGGATGACCAGCAACAACCTCCGCAAGAAGCCCGGCGCGGTCACCTACACACTCCTCCTCGACGAGACCGGAGGCATCCGTTCCGACCTCACCGTGGCCCGGCTCGCCCCCGACCGCTTCCAGGTCGGCGCCAACTCCATCGCCGACCTCGACTGGCTGCTGCGGCACGCGCCCGGTGACGTGCAGATCAGGGACATCACCTCCGGCACCTGCTGCATCGGTGTCTGGGGGCCGCTGGCCCGCGACCTCGTCCAGCCGCTGACCCGCGACGACTTCTCGCACGAGGGCTTCGGCTACTTCCGCGCGAAGGACACCTATCTGGGGCACGTGCCGGTGACGGCGATGCGGCTGAGCTATGTCGGGGAGCTGGGCTGGGAGTTGTACACGACCGCCGACCTGGGGCTCAGGCTCTGGGACACGCTGTGGGAGGCGGGGCAGGAGCACGGGGTGATCGCCGCCGGGCGGTCCGCCTTCAACTCCCTGCGGCTGGAGAAGGGGTACCGGTCCTGGGGCACCGACATGACCGACGAGCACGACCCGTACGAGGCGGGCGTCGGTTTCGCCGTGCGCATGGACAAGGACGGCTTCGTCGGCCGGCAGGCGCTGGAGGGCCGGGGACAAGCCCTGGGGCAGGGCCTGGAGAACCGTGTCGCGTCCGGCCGCCGGCTCACCCCGCTCCTCCTCGACGATCCCGCGCACGTGGTCCTCGGCAAGGAGCCGGTGTACGTCGACGGCGTCCCGGCCGGTTACGTGACCAGCGCGTCGTACGGCTACACGCTGGGCCGCTGCGTCGCGTACGCCTGGCTGCCGACGGCCGCGACGGCGACCGGGACGGCCGTGCAGATCGAGTACTTCGGCGCGAAGGTGCCCGCGACCGTCGCCGAGGAGCCGCTGTTCGACCCGAAGATGACCCGAATCCGCCGCTGAGACAGCCACCCCAAGACGCTTCCACGACGCCCCAAGACGCCCACAGGAGGCCCTCCGTGTCCCCCACTCACGACGTCATCGTCATCGGTCTCGGCGGTATGGGCAGCGCCGCCGCCCACCATCTGTCCGCGCGCGGCGCCCGGGTCCTCGGGCTGGAGAAGTTCGGCCCCGTCCACAACCGGGGCTCCAGTCACGGCGGTTCGCGGATCACCCGGCAGTCGTACTTCGAGGACCCGGCGTACGTACCGCTGCTGCTGCGCGCCTACGAGCTGTACGAGGACCTGGAGCGGGCCACCGGCCGGGAGATCGCGATCCTGCCCGGCGGCGTGATGGTCGGCCCCCCGGACTCCCGTACCGTCTCCGGGTCGCTGCTCTCCGCCAGGCAGTGGGACCTGCCCCACGAGATGCTGGACGCCAAGGAGATCCGGCGCCGCTTCCCGACGCTCACGCCGCAGGACGACGAGGTCGCGCTGTTCGAGAAGAAGGCGGGTCTCCTGCGGCCGGAGAACACCGTGGCCGCGCATCTCCAACTGGCCACCCGGCAGGGCGCGGACCTGCACTTCGACGAGCCGATGACGCGCTGGGAGCCGTACCGGGACGGGGTGCGGGTGCACACGGCCGAGAACACCTACACCGCCGGCCAGTTGGTGATCTGCCCGGGCGCGTGGGCGCCCGAGCTGCTCACCGATCTCGGGGTGCCGTTCACCATCGAGCGGCAGGTCATGTACTGGTTCCAGCCGAGGCACGGTACCGGGCCGTTCCTGCCCGCCCGCCATCCGATCTACATCTGGGAGAACGCGGCCAGCGTCCAGGTCTACGGCTTCCCGTCGATCGACGGCCCCGACCTCGGTGCCAAGGTCGCCTTCTTCCGCAAGGGCGAGGTGACCACGCCGGAGACCATCGACCGGACGGTCCACGAGGACGAGGTGCGGGCGATGGCCGACCACATGGCCGGCTGCGTACCGGATCTCCCCGGCGCCTTCCTCAAGGCCGCGACCTGCATGTACTCGAACACCGCGGACGAGCACTTCGTGATCGCCCGGCATCCCGCGCACCCGGAGTCGGTCACCGTGGCCTGCGGTTTCTCGGGGCACGGCTTCAAGTTCGTGCCCGTCGTCGGCGAGATCCTCGCCGACCTCGCCCTCACCGGCTCCACCGCTCACCCCATCGGCCTCTTCGACCCCGCCCGCCTCGCCGCCGCGCCCGCCGAAGGAGCACACCCGTGACGACGACCCCCGCCCCCCAGAGCCCCCTCCCCGTTCCCTCGACCTCGGTATCCGCAGCCTCCGCAGCCCAGCGGATCTCCCCGAGCCTGATCGCGACGCTGCCCGGCGACTACTACACCGACCCGGAGATCTTCCGGCAGGAGCAGGAGCACGTCTTCGAGTCGATGTGGTTCTGCGCGGTGCGCAGCGCCGACCTCGGCAGACCCGGCGCGTTCCGCACCGTCCAGGTCGGCCGGGAGAGCGTCGTCATCACCCGGACCCGTACCGGTGAGCTGCGTGCCTTCCTGAACGTCTGTCGGCATCGCGGGGCCCGGCTGTGCACGGAGGAGTCCGGCGAGGTCCGGCGCAGCCTCCAGTGTCCGTATCACGCATGGACGTACGACCTTGACGGCAGGTTGATCGCCGCGCCCAACTTGATCAAGATGCCTGATGTTGATCGTGTCGAGTACGGGTTGATCAAGGTGGCCCTGCGCGAATGGCTCGGCTACGCCTGGGTGTGTCTGGCCGACGAGCCGCCGTCCTTCGAGGACACCGTGCTGCACGCGGCCGTCGAACGGCTCGGCGACGCCGCCGCGATCGACCACTACGGCACCGAGGATCTCGCCCTCGGCAAGCGGATCGTCTACGACGTGAAGGCGAACTGGAAGCTGATCGTCGAGAACTTCATGGAGTGCTATCACTGCGCCACGATCCACCCCGAACTCACGGACGTCCTCCCGGAGTTCGCCGACGGCTACGCGGCCCAGTACTACGTGGGCCACGGCGCCGAGTTCGGCGCGGAGATCCGGGGCTTCACGGTCGACGGCAGCGAGGGCTTCGAGAAGCTGCCGGCGGTGAGTGAGGACCAGGACCGGCGCTACTACGCGATCACGGTCAAGCCGTCGGTGTTCGTCAACCTGGTCCCGGACCACGTGATCGTGCACCGCATGTTCCCGCTGGCCGAGGACCGCACGGTCATCGAGTGCGACTGGCTGTACGCGCCGGAGGTCGTGGCGTCCGGAGCGGACGTGTCGAAGTCGGTGGAGCTGTTCCACCGGGTGAACGTCCAGGACTTCGAGGCGTGTGAACGGACGCAGCCGGCGATGTCCTCGCGGGCGTACCGCCGGGGTGGTGTGCTGGTCCCCAACGAGCACCACATCGGGATCTTCCACGAGTGGCTCGTCGAGAAGCTCGGAGGCGGCCATGGCTGATCTGTTCATCGACGGCGAGTGGCGGGGTGCGCTGGACGAACGCACCCGTGAGATCCGCTGTCCCGCCGACGGCACCCTGGTCGGGGTCGTCGACGAGGCCGGCGGCAAGGACACGGTGGAGGCGATCGCCGCCGCCCGCCGCGCCTTCGACACCGGGCCGTGGCCGCACACCGCTCCGGCCGAGCGCGGTGACCTGCTGCTGCGGGTCGCCGGTCTCCTCGTCCGCGACAAGGACGCGCTCGCCCGCGCCGAGTCGCTGGACACGGGGAAACGGCTGGTGGAGAGCGAGTACGACATCGACGACATCGCGAACTGCTTCCGCTACTTCGGGCGGCTGGTGGCGAACGAGACGGGCCGGGTCGTCGACACCGGGCAGCCGGAGATCGACAGCCGGGTGGTGTACGAACCCGTAGGGGTCTGCGCGCTCATCACCCCCTGGAACTACCCGCTGCTGCAGACCGCCTGGAAGGTCGCCCCGGCGCTCGCGGCCGGCAACACCTTCGTGCTGAAGCCGAGCGAGCTGACCCCGCACACCGCGATCCACCTGCTGCGGCTGCTCCAGGAGGCCGGGCTGCCGCCGGGCGTGGGCAACCTGGTCCTCGGCGCGGGCCCCGAGGCGGGCGCCCCGCTGGGCGACCATCCGGACGTCGACCTGGTGTCCTTCACCGGCGGGCTGCACACCGGCCGCCGGCTGATGGCGGCCGCCGCCGGCACGGTCAAGAAGGTGGCCCTGGAACTCGGCGGCAAGAACCCCAACATCGTGTTCGCCGACGCCGACTTCGACACGGCCGTCGACATGGCGCTGACCGCGGTGTTCCTGCACTCCGGGCAGGTCTGCTCGGCCGGGGCGCGGCTGCTGGTCGAGGACGGTCTGCACGACCGGTTCGTCGACGAGGTCGTGCGCCGGGCCGCCGGGATCCGGCTGGGCGGGCCCTTCGACGAGCGGGCGCAGACCGGCCCGCTGATCTCCGCGGCCCACCGCGACAAGGTCGAGGCGTACGTCGCCCAGGGGCTGGCGGAGGGCGCGGTCCTGCGGTGCGGGGGCGAGCGCCCGTCCGGGCCGGAGCACGCCGCGGGCTTCTACTACCCGCCCACCGTGCTGGACGAGTGCGCGGCCGGGATGACCGTGGTCCAGGAGGAGTCCTTCGGGCCGGTGCTGACCGTGGAGCGCTTCACGGACGAGGCCGAGGCGGTGCGGCTCGCCAACGACACCGTCTACGGTCTGGCCGGCGCCGTCTGGACGACCGACGAGGCGAAGGCGGCGCGGGTCGCGGCCCGGCTGCGCATCGGCACCGTCTGGATCAACGACTACCACCCCTACGTCCCGCAGGCGGAGTGGGGCGGCTTCAAGCAGTCCGGCTTCGGCCGTGAACTGGGGCCCTCGGGGCTCGCCGAGTACCGCGAGGCGAAGCACATCTGGCGCAATACCAACCCCTCCCCGCAAGGCTGGTTCGGCTAGCCGGCAAGGCCGGCCGCATACAACTCCCTTTCCCCACCCCCCTCATTGATCCCACCCCCCCGCATTGATCCCGGCACCCGCAGCTCGAACGGCTCCCTCCCCTCGTCCACCAGGAGTCCGCCCATGACGACGACCGAGCAACCGCCAGGCCCAGGCCCGGAGCAGGACGACGCCGAACTCGCCGAGTTCGGCTACCGACCCGAACTCAAGCGCACCCTAGGCAACTTCCACACCTTCGCCGCCGGCATCAGCTACATCTCGATCCTCACCGGCACCTTCCAGCTCTTCTACTTCGGTTACGGCAGCGGCGGCCCCGCCTACTGGTGGTCGTGGCCGATGGTGTTCGTCGGCCAGTTCGCGGTCGCCCTGTGCTTCGCGGAACTGGCCGCCCGCTATCCGGTCGCGGGCTCTGTCTACAACTGGTCGAAGAAGATCGGCAATCCGCATCTGGGCTGGCTGGCCGGCTGGATGATGTTGATCGCCTCGATCGTGTCGATCTCCGCCGTGGCCCTGGCCTACCAGTTGACGCTGCCGCAGATCTCCTCGACGTTCCAGTTCGTGGGGGACGGCACCGGCACGTACGACGTCGCGACCAACGCGGTGATCCTGGCCGCCGTGTTGATTCTTTTCACCACCGTGGTCAATGCGTTCGGCGTCAAGTTGATGGCCACGATCAACACGGCCGGTGTCTTCATCGAGTTGATCGCCACGGTCGTATTGATCATCCTGTTCGCCGTCCACATCACCCGTGGCCCGCAGGTCGTCATGGAGACCAACGGCACCGGGGCGGGGTACGGGGCCGGTTACCTCGGCGCGTTCCTGGTGGCGTCGTTGGCGTCGGCGTACGTCATGTACGGCTTCGACACGGCCGCCTCGCTCGGGGAGGAGTCCCTCGACCCGTCCCGCAACGCGCCCCGCGCGATCATCCGGGCGATCGTCGCGTCGTTCGTGCTGGGCGGACTGGTGCTGCTGCTGGCGCTGATGAGCGTCTCCAGCCTGAAGGGCGACAAGCTGTCCACGGACGGTCTGCAGTACGTCGTGCTCGACGTGCTCGGTCCGACGGCCGGCAAGGCGATGCTGTGGTGCGTGCTGATCGCCGTCACGGTGTGCGCCCTGGCCGTCCACACGGCGGCGATCCGGCTGGCGTTCGCGATGGCCCGCGACAACAACCTCCCGGGGTCCGCGCGGCTGGCCAAGTGCCACCCGCGCTTCCAGACCCCGGTGCTGCCGACCGTGATCATCGGTGTGCTGGCGCTGGCGATCCTCGTGGTCAACATCCGCCAGCCGCAGATCTTCACGGTCGTCACCAGCATCGGCATCATCATGATCTACCTCGCCTACCTGGGCGTGACCGGCCCGATGCTGGTGGCGCGGCTGCGCGGCAAGTGGCAGCCGGCGGGCGACGGGAAGTTCTCGCTCGGCCGCTGGGGGCTGCCCGTCAACATCGTCGCGGTGGTGTGGGGCGCGGCGATGACGATCAACCTGATCTGGCCTCGGGCCGCCGTCTACAACGCCGCCGCGCCCTTCCACTGGTACCTGAAGTGGGGCGCCGTCCTGTTCGTCGCCGTGATCGCGGGCGGCGGCTTCGCCTACTACTGGTTCGTGCAGCGGCACAAGACCGGTGTGCTCGAGGACCACCGGCTGGGAGCCGCCGCGCCGACCGCTCCCCTCACCGCCCCGGCGGCCGACTAAGGAGGTCAGCAGCTCATGAGCATCGACGAGTTCGACTACGTCGTGGTCGGCGGCGGCACGGCGGGCAACGTGGTCGCCGCCCGGCTCTCCGAGGACCCCTCGGTCACGGTGTGCGTCCTGGAGGCCGGTCCGAGCGACGTCGGCGACGACGACGTCCTGAGGCTGGAGCGCTGGATGGGCCTGCTGGAGTCCGGCTACGACTGGGACTACCCGGTCGAGCCGCAGGCCAGCGGGAACAGTTTCCTGCGGCACGCCCGGGCGAAGGTGCTGGGCGGCTGTTCGTCCCACAACTCCTGCATCGCCTTCTGGGCGCCCGCCGAGGACCTCGACGACTGGGCGGCGGCGGGCTGCACGGGCTGGAGCGCGGCCGACCTCTTCCCGCTGTACCGGCGGCTGGAGTCGAACGACGCGCCCGGCGACCACCACGGCCGCACCGGCCCGGTGAGGCTGCGCACGCTGAAGGGCGCGGACCCGTGCGGGAGCGCCCTGCTGGAGGCGTGCGCGCAGGCCGGGATCCCGACGGTCGGCTTCAACACCGGCACGACGGTGGTGCGGGGCGCCAACTGGTTCCAGATCAACTCCGACGAGAACAACATCCGCCAGTCCTCGTCCGTGGCCTACCTGCACCCGGTCATGGGCAAGCGACCCAACCTGGCCGTCCGGACGGGGGTGCGGGCCAAGAAGCTCGTGCTGGAGGGGCGGCGCTGCGTCGGCGCCGAGTACCTGGACCCGGACCTGGTCCACACCCGGACGGTACGGGCCCGGCGCGAGGTGATCGTCTCGTGCGGGTCGATCGACACGCCGAAACTGCTGATGCTGTCGGGCATCGGGCTGGCCGCGCATCTGCGCGAGGTCGGCGTGGACGTGGTGGTGGACGCGGCGGGCGTCGGGGAGAACCTCCAGGACCACCCCGAGGGCGTGATCATGTGGGAGGCGAGCCGGCCCATGACCACCACGTCCAGCCAGTGGTGGGAGGCGGGCATCTTCTACGACACCGAGCCGGGCCTCGACCGGCCGGACCTGATGTTCCACTACGGGTCGGTGCCGTTCGACATGAACACCGCCCGGCACGGCTACCCCACCTCGGAGAACGCCTTCTGCCTCACACCCAACGTGACGAAGGCGAAGTCACGGGGGACGGTACGGCTGCGCACCCGGGACTACCGCGACAAGCCGCTGGTGGATCCGCGGTACTTCACCCACGAGCACGACGTACGGGTGATGACGTACGGGCTGAGGCTGGCGCGCCGGATCGCGGCGCAGCCGGCACTGAGCGGCTGGGCGGGCGCGGAACTGGCGCCCGGGCCGGACGTCCGGTCGGACGAGGAGCTGCTCGACTACATCCACCGGACCCACAACACCGTCTACCACCCGTCCTGCACCGTGAAGATGGGCGCGGACGACGACCCCTCGGCCCCCCTGGACGCGCGGCTGCGGGTCAAGGGGGTCGAGGGACTGCGGGTCGCGGACGGATCGGTCATGCCGGACCTCATCGCCGTCAACCCGTGCATCACGACGATGATGATCGGCGAGAAGTGCGCCGACCTCCTGAAGGAGGACGGCTGATCAACCGGTGTGCGGCGCGGGCCGTTTGAACATCCGGGTCGCGGTGATCTCGCTGTGCACCTGCGCCGCTTCGCCGTCTCCGGCCGGGGCCTGCTGGGGCAGCCCCGGCCGGAGGTGTTCCTCGACGCTGATGTACTTCAGGCCCGCCCGCAGGTCGGCGTCGTTGCGCAGTCGGATGACCAGCGGGAACTCCGCCAGCGCCGTCGTGTCGAACAGGCCGGTGGTGTAGAGGAGTTGCACGCCGAGGGCGTCCGAGACCGCGCGCTGGAGCTCCAGCAGATAGGTCGCGTTGGCGCGCCCGATGGGGTTGTCGAGGAACAGCGTGCCGGCGTGCCGGTGCTTGTCGCGGCCCCGGTCGTTGCTCCGCAGGGCCGCCATCGTGCAGTACAGGGCGATGGCGGCGGTGAGGAGCTGGCCGCCGGAGAACACGTCGCCCATCTGGCCGACGGGGACGCGCTCGGCGCGCAGCACGGCGTCCGGCTTGAGGATCTCGACGGCGACGCCCTTGGGCTCCAGGCCCGCGCCGACCCCGCGCAGCAGCAGGGACATGCCGTCGCGCCGCAGGTCGGAGTTCTTCTTGACCGCCGAGCGGGTCGCCTCGTCGATGACCTCGCCGAGCCGCTCGGCGAGGGTGGCCTGATCGGGCTCCTCGAAGCGGATCCGCAGGAACTCCTGCCCTGACCACTCGCCGAGCCCCTCGGGCAGGCGGGAGAGCCGCTGGGCCGAGCGCAGGGTGGCGAGCGCGGACTCGACGAGCCCCCGCAGCCGGTCCACGATCGAGTCCCGGTTGCGCTCCAACTGCGCCAACTCGTCGGTCAGGACGCGCAGTCGGGGCGCGAAGGCGTCCGCCCACTTCTGCGCGTTCTCGGGCAGCGCGACGGCGGGCAGCTCCCGGATCTGCTGCCGCGCGGGCGTACGGACCTGTTCGTAGCGCGTGGAGTTGGCGTGCCGGACGAGGATGTCGCCGGCCTCGCGGACGGCGGACTCGGCGGCGGACAGGTCGGCGGCGCAGCCGCGCAGCGAGCGGCGGGCCTCGGCGGCCGACTGGCGGGCCTCCTCCAGGGTGCCGGGGTAGGGGTCCGGCTCCTCCTGCTCCTCGTCCGGGGTGTGTTCGCGCAGCAGGTCGCGGAGCATCGCGGCGATCTCGTCGAAGCCGCCGGCCGCGTCCTCGGCGGCGCGGTGGGCGGCCTGGAGTTCGGCGTGGGCCTCGCGCGCCTGGTTCAACGCCTCGGCGCGGGCGGCGAGTTCGGCGGTCGCGGTGCGCAGCAGGGCCTGGGCGTGTTCGGCGTCGCGGGGTTCGAGCTCGTCGGCCAGTTCGGTGTGGGCCGCGCCGTCCTCGGGTGCGAGCCGTTCGTGGTCGCCGCGCAGTCGTCCGAGCTGCTCGCTCGCGGTGGACATGCGGGTCTCCAGGAGCTGCACCAGCTCCTCCGCGCGCGCGGCGGCGGCCTGCCGGGACGGTCCGTCGGAGCCGTCGGGCGACTGGAGCAGTTGCTCGGCGCGGGTGCGGACCTTGTTGCTGAGCCGGTCCAGGTCGGTCTGGGCCGCGCTCTTCTCGCTCTCCGCGCGCGCCTGTTCGGCCCGCAGGTCGGCGCCGACGCCGACCTTCTCGTACAACTGGGAGGCGGCCCGGTAGGCCTCGCGGAGGGCGGGCAGGGACGCCTTGGCCGCGTCCTCGTCGGCTTCCGGCAGGTCGTCGGGGGCGCCGGCGATCTCGGCGCGTTCGGCGCGCAGCGCGCGGGCGGTGCGGCGGGCGTCGTCGGCGGCGCGCTGGGCGGCGCGCCGGTCCTCGTCGGCGGCGCGGGCGCGCTCCAGGCAGGTCTGGGCGCGGGCCTCCGACTCGGCGGCCTCGTCGGCGAGTTCGCGCACCTTGACCTGCCAGCCGGCCCGCTCGCGCAGCCGGAAGGCGAGCCCGGCGAGGGCGTCGGCGGCCCGGCGGGCCTTCTGGGCGGCCTCCTGGCGTTCGTCGCGCATCCGGGTGGCCTCGGCGGCGGTCTCGTCGGCCTCCGCGCGCACGGTCCGCGCCTCGGCGAGCTCGGCCTCGGCCTCCTCGGCGAACGCGCGTGCCGCCGCCGCGGTCTGGGCGAGCTCGGTGAGCCGTCCGGCCGGACAGCCGGTGCGCCAGGACGCGAGCCGCGACGACAGTTCCCGGTCCTTGCCGAGGCGGGCCGCGAGCCGGCGGATGTCCTCGTCGCGCTCGGTGGCCCGCGCGCGCAGCGCCTGCCGTTCCTCGTCGGCGGCGTGTTCGTCGTGCATGGCCGGGTTCGGCGGGACGAGGAACACGTCGCCGTAGGGGCCGCTGTCGGCGGCCGGGGTCGGGGCCAGCAGGGCGGCGGCGGTGCCGACGGCCACGGCCGAGCGGGGCAGCAGGGCGGCCTCGCCGAGGGCCTCACGCGCGCGTGCGTGCGACGCGGGGTCGGTGATGATCACGCCGTCGACCAGCTCGGGCCGGGCGGCGAGCACGCGCGCGTGGTCGGCGGGGTCGACGGCCTGGGCGAGGTAGCGCCAGCCGGGCAGGGCGGGGATGCCGTGTTCGCCGAGGTACTCGACGGTGGCCAGCACGTCCGGGCCGGGCGGCAGCAGTCCGCCGTCGCCGAGCGCGCCGAGGATGCGGGCGTCGTCGGCGGCGGCGGTCCGCAGCTCGAAGAGCTGGCGTTCGGCGGCGGAAACGCCGTCGTCGAGGAGTTCGCGCAGGTCGTCGGCGCTGCGGTCGAGGTCGTCGGGGGTCAGCGAGGGGGTGTCGTCGGGGTCGCCGTCCTGCCGGGGCTGCGGGATCCGGTGGCGGGCCGCGCCACCGGTGAGGCCGAGGAGTTCCGTGAGCCGTTCCTCGCCGGCCAGGGACTCGGCGAGCCGCCGCTCGGCCTCGTACGAGCGCTGTGCGGCCGTCGCTGCGTCCGCGGCGCGGGCCGCGGTGAGTTCGGCGCGGGACTCGGCGGCGGCGGCCTCTCGCGCGTGCTCGCCGGCCCTGCGCGAGGCCTCCCGGGCGGTGTCCCAGGCGGCGACGGCCGTCTTCTCGGCGTCGCTGGCGGCGAGGGCCGCGCGGGCCGGGTCGGCGTCGGGCGCGCTGTCGTCGAGCCAGCCCGCGCGGACGGCCTCGGCGGTCTCCTGCTCGACCTCGGAGAGGCGTTGGCGCAGGTGGCCGACCTCGCTGCGGGCGCGCTGGGCGTCGGTCGCGGCGGCCGTCGCGTCCCGGTGCGCGGACTCGCCGACCTCCTGGAGGGCAGCCGAGCGTTCCTCCTCCTCGTTGGCGAGGTTCTCGGCGTTCTCGGCGGCCGAGTGCAGGGCGCGGACGAGGTCGACGGCGGCCTTGGCGCGGGCGGCGAGGGCGGGCGCGGCGTCGCGCTCGGCCTCCTGGATGGCGGCGGAGACGCGCGCGACCCGGTCGGCGGCGGCGCGGTGGCGCAGCACGGCCTCGGCGGCCTGCCAGGCGGCGTGCAGGGTGCGGGCGTCGGCGAGTTCGCGCTTCTGCCCGGCGGCGGACTTCTCGGCGGCGGCGAGCGCCAACGAGGCGTGCCGGAAGGCGAGTTCGGCGGCGATCAGCGCACTGCGCCCGCGGGCGCCCTCGGAGTGCGTGACGGCGTAGGCGGCGGCCGTGACGCGCTGGGCCAGATCGCCGGCCCGGACCTTCTCCCGCACGCCCCGCGCGGACAGCCGCCGGGCCTGCGCGCGGGTGCGCCGCTCGGCTGCGGCGTGCACGTCACGCGCGCGTGCCCGTGCGTCGGCGGCCTCGACGATCCGGCCCAGCAGGTCCACCGAGCCTGCGGTGAAGTCGCGTTCGGCGATCAGTTCGGCACGCCGGCCCAGCTTGTTGCCGAAGCCGCTGACCAGGTCGGCGAGTCCGTCGGTGTCGCGCGTGTCGGTGACCGCGCGCAGCAGCAGGTCGGTGAAGTCGGAGTCCTTCTTGACCGCGAAGAGGCCGGCGGCCTCGCCCTCGTCGGCGTTCATCTCCCGCTGGTAGCGGAAGAGTTCGGGGTCCAGGCCGAGTTCGGTGAGGTGCTCGACCCAGCGGTCGTGGATCTCCTCCCAGTGCACCTCCAGGTGCGGATACGCCTTCCCGGCCTCGGTGATGGCGTCCCGGAACCCCTTCATGGTGCGCCGCCGCCCCCGCGCCCCGGAGACGCCCTCGACGGGCGGGCGTACGGCGGTGGACTCGGCGACGGGCAGGTTGTCCAGGCTCAGCCCGGGTCCCGGCCGGAAGGAGTACCAGGCTTCCGCGAACTTGCGCGGATCGTTCGACACCTGGCGGCCGCGCCACTCGCTCGCCTTGCCGACGACGACGCACTCGCCGGTGAGGACGTGCTGCCACTCCAGCGCCACGTGTCCGCAGTCGTCGGCGAGCAGGAACTTGCGCAGCACGCCGGAGCTGGCGCCGCCGAGGGTGTTGCGGTGTCCCGGCAGCATCACCGAGAAGATCAGCTTGAGCAGAACGGACTTGCCGCCGCCGTTCTCCAGGAAGAGCACGCCGGCGGGCGCGGGCCGGCGCGGCGGGCCGACCGGCTCCTCCTCGAAGAACTCCGCCTGTGTGGGCGCGGGGTCGGGCACGACGTCGCCCACGCCCCGCAGGTCAAGCACGGTGTCGGCGTAGCGCGCACCGGCGGGGCCGATGGAGTAGAGGCGGACCCGGGACAGCTCGTACATGGCGGACTCTCGTAAGTCTTCGGCAGATCAGCAGATCGGTGAGGGGGAAGCAGTGGGGTGCGGGAGGGTCAGGAGTGGAAGGGCAGTCCGGCGTCGGCCACCAGGGCCAGGTCGTCGGTGTCCTCGGGGGGCAGCAGGGTCGGCGTGCCGTCGGTGACCGGGACGACGCCCAGCTCCAGCAGTTCGGCCAGGGCGGCGGTGCCCGCCATGTCGCGTACCTGGAGCTGGTAGCGGGCGGTCGTGCGGAAGGTGCCGCCGCTGTCGTCGCCGGTCCGCTGGAGGAAGCCGGAGTCGGTGAGGAACCCGACGGCCTTGCCGACGATGCCGGTCGTCGAACCGGCGAGTCTGCGCGCGTCCTTGGTGGCGCCGGTGGAACTGCGTCGGGCCCAGATCCGCCAGGCGGCCTCCAGGCCGGGCGCGTCGGTCGCGGGGTCGGTGTTCTCGCCCTGCTCCGCCGCCCGCTCCTCCAGACGCCGGCAGGCCTGGCGTACGAAGGCGTCGACCCCGTTGACGCTGACCCGCCCGATGTACGCGTCGTCGGCCAGGTCCTCGGGTCGCGGGAACGCCATCGCGGCGACGGCGAGGTGCGCGAGCCCGTGCAGGAAGCGGTCGCCGCCGTCGGCGGACGTACGACGCGCGTAGTCCCCCATCCGGACGGCGAACACCGAGTCCTCGGCGGCGGTCACCGCCATCCCCGCGCGCGGGGACACCTCCAGCACGATCAGTCCGAGCCCGGCGGCGACGGCGTCGGCGAGCCGGGCGAACGCCGGGTCCTCCCGGTGGCGCCGCAGCAGCTCCGCGTACTCCTGGTCCCGCGCGGGCTGCAGTTTGGGCTGTAGTCCGAAGGCGACGAGCCGCGCCGCGTCGGCGGCGTCGGCGGGGGTGACGGCGGCGCTGACCGCAGGGGCGGGGGCCTCCGTGTCGCTCCACTCGACGTGCTCGGTCACGGCTTCGACTCCTCGGTGTTCTCGTGCTCGGTGTTCTGGTGCAGGTCGTTCTCGGGCCTGTCGCGCTTGGGTCCGGTGTTCTCGGGCTCGTTCAGTCGGTTCCCGGGCCGGCTCATGCGGCCTCCGTGCGGTCCGCCGCCATCCCCGCGGCGTCCAAGAGGGCGGTGCCGACGATGAGGTCGGCCCCGCCGAACTCGGGGTCGTCCAGCTCCGTGCCGTCGTCCACGGCGAACAGCAGCTTCTCCTCGCCCTGGCGGTAGGCGGTGCCCACGGCCGGGCTGGCGGCGTGCACCGCCAACAGTGCGACCAGGTAGGGCAGTTCGAGGTCGCCGGTGCGGCGGGCCTCGGCGAGCAGCCCCGACAGCCGGCGCGGCGCGTCCGCCGGCAGGTCGAGCAGTTCCTTGGCGACCGCCAACTGCTCCTCGCTGAACCGGCTGTCGTCCGGTGTCGCGATGAGGTCCGGCTCCGGCATCTCCGCCCCCAGATGCTCCCGCTCCACGGGCGGTGTCAGCAGCAGGTCGACGAGATCGCCCACCCGCACGGACACCGGCGTACGCAGCCCGGTCCCGCGCGCGAAGAACGCGTCGGTGACGCGGACCGCCTGCTCCAGCGGCAACGGCAGCACGGGCACGACGAGATGCCCGTAGAGGTCGATTCCCGACGACGTCATCGGTGTGGCGAACGCCTGCCGGTCCTGCTCGGCGCGGAACAGCGGGCCGGCCTCCAGCAGCCGGGACTGGAGCTGGGTGTGGCGGCGGATGCAGTCCTTGACGATGTCGACGAGTTCGGCGGCCCGCCGCTTGTTCTCGGCGTCCTCGATCTCGTCGCGGGCCTTGCGGATGTTGGTGAGGATCGCGTTCTCGTGGCGGTAGCGGTCGGCGACGTGCTCGAGGGCCTCGGCGATCATGTCGGGCACGGCGTTGAGCCAGTCCACCGCGCGCACGTTGCGCCGGGTGGCCTCCAGGGCGCGGCGCAGCGTCTCCGCGTACTGCACGGTGCGGTAGCGGGCCTGCTCGGCGGCCAACTGGGCGTCGGCGAGGCGGCCGCGGCGGATGAGCACCTCGAGCTTGACCTCGGCGGCGATCTGCGCGCTGGTGACGTCAGTGTCGAGGGCGCCGACGAGGACGTTGACCGCTTCGTCGGTGGTCCGGAGGTAGACCACGCCGCCGTAGCCGGGGACCTCCTCGATCAGCTTGAAGTCGTAGTCGCGGCGCACATAGGTGCCGTCCGGCGCGAACGTGCCGTAGGCGGCGCGGAAGCCGCGGTCGACGCTGCCGACGTTGATCAGGTTCTCCAGGACCCAGCGGGCCACCCGCTCGTGCTCGGCGACGGGCCGCAGGGGGGCCTGTGCGGCGATGCGCGGCAGGAGTCGGGCCACTATCTGGTCGTGGTCGGCGCCGGTGTCGAAGTCCATGTTGAGCGTGATGAGATCGATGGCGGCGAGGGCGATCTCCGCCATGCCGTAGACCGAGTACTCACCGGCGAGATTGGCCTTGCGCGCGTCGAGGTCGTGGATCGGCGCGGTGCAGGCGAGCGCGCGCAGTCGCCGCGCCAGCCCCTCGTCGGCGGCCGGACCCAGCGCGGGGCGCGGCCCCGCGCTGAGCTGGGGCGGAACACGGTCCGTCGAAGCAGGCGAAGTCACGGTGCACAGACTAGGTCCTCGGTCTGACAACGACCCAAACGACGCGGATCGCCTCCGGCGCCGGGCCGGGCGACCACCGGTCGTTCTCCGGGTGCGGGCCGGTGGGGGCCTGTCGCGCAGTTCCCCGCGCCCCTAGCGGAGGGCTTCGCCCTCCCTCTCGCTGCGCCGGTAGACGTCGACGACCCGGGCCAGCGAGTCGGCCAGGTACACCGCGAGAAGTTGCTCCGCCTCGTGCCTGTCGCCGGCCTCCAGGGCCTCCAGGATCTGGCGGTTTCGCCCGAGGTACGGCTCGTGCAGCAGGCGCGGCTCGCCGACGAGGTGGAAGGCGAGGCGCAGCTCGGCGAAGACGCTGCGCATCAGCTCGTCGGTGCGGACACTTCCGGCCAGGGCGACGAGTTCCCGGTGGAAGTGGAAGTTGGCGGTCCCCAGCCCTTTCCAGTCATTCTCGGCGGCCGCCGCCTGCCCCTCCGTGACGCTCGCCCGGAGGCCGTCCAGGGCGTACGGCGGGTCCCCGAGCCCGCGCGTGACAGCGCACTCGACGAGCGTGCGCGTGCGGTAGATGTCCTCGACGTCCTCGACGGTCACGACCCGGACGAACACGCCCCGGTTCAACTCGTGGACGAGCAGTCGCTCGTGGGTGAGCAGCCGGAACGCCTCGCGCAGTGTGTTGCGGGACACACCGAGGGCCCCGCCGATGCTGTCCTCCGACAGCCGTGTCCCGGGCGGGAAATAGCCCTCGGCGATACGGCTCCTGAGGATGTCCGAAACCCGTTCGGCCGTGCTGGTGCGGCCCAGGAGGGCGCGGTCGTCGGCGAGTCCCGCTAGCTGCTCTGCCATGCCCGGAATTCAACCGCAGATACGAGAACGAAACAACGTAGGTATTGAAGGATCGTTCAACGATCCTCTACCTTCCCTTCAGGCACCCGCCCCGGCCCCACCCCGGCGACCGCCTCCCGCGCCACTCCCGCACCCTCCGTCCTCCCTCAGCGAGGTGCCCCATGAGTACGCCCCCTCCCCCGCAGGCCCCGGCCGCCGGCGCCCTCCCCGCGGCGTCCGAACACGCCCCCGACGACGGCGCGCTGGCCTGGCTCCGCGCCCTCGGCCCGCGTGGCCGCCGCGCCTTCGCCGGCGCGTTCGGGGGCTATGCCCTCGACTCCTACGACTACTTCACGCTGCCGCTGAGCATGGTCGCGCTGGCGGCGTACTTCGGTCTGGACAGCGGCCAGACCGGCCTGTTCACCACCGTCACCCTGGTCGCCTCCGCGGTCGGCGGGGCCGTGGCGGGCGTCATGGCCGACCGGATCGGCCGGGTCAAGGCCCTGATGGTCACGGTGATCACGTACGCGGTCTTCACCGTCGCCTGCGGCTTCGCGCCCACCTACGAGACGCTGCTGGTCTTCCGGGCCCTCCAGGGCCTCGGGTTCGGCGGCGAGTGGGCGGTCGGGGCGATCCTGGTCGCCGAGTACGCGAGCGCGAAGCACCGGGGGCGCACCCTGGGCGCGATCCAGAGCTCGTGGGCCGTCGGCTGGGGCATCGCGGTGGTCTCGTACACGCTGGTCTTCTCGTTCTTCGGCGACGACCTGGCCTGGCGCGTGATGTTCTGGACGGGCGCCCTGCCCGCGCTGCTCGTCGTGTGGATGCGGCGCCGCGTGCAGGACGCGCCGCAGGCCGTGGCCGCCCGCGAACAGAGCGCCGAGAGAGGCTCGTTCCGGGCCATCTTCAGGGGTCCGCTGCTGCGCACGACGCTCTTCGCGGGCCTGCTCTCGACCGGTGTGCAGGGCGGCTACTACACCCTGGCGACCTGGGTGCCGACGTACCTGAAGTCGGAGCGCGGTCTGTCGGTGGTCGGCACCGGCGGCTATCTGACCTTCCTGATCTCGGGGGCCTTCCTCGGCTACCTGACCGGCGGCTACCTCACCGACCGGCTGGGCCGGCGCCGCAACATCTGGCTGTTCGCCCTGCTGTCAGCGGTGTGCATCCTGGCGTACACGAACATCCCGAGCGGTGCGAACACCCTGCTGCTCGTGCTCGGCTTCCCGCTCGGGTTCTGCATGTCGGCGATCTTCAGCGGCTTCGGGTCCTACCTGAGCGAGCTGTACCCGACCGCCCTGCGCGGCACGGGGCAGGGCTTCACGTACAACACCGGGCGCGCCGTGGGCGCCGTCTTCCCCACCATGGTCGGCTTCCTGGCCGATAGCTGGGGTGTGGGCGGTGCGCTGGTGTTCGGCGCGATCGGTTACGCCATCGCCGCCCTGGCGCTGCTGGGGCTGCCGGAGACGCGCGGGAAGGAACTGGTGTGAACCGTCCGATCGCCACACAGGACAGTCGTCCCCTCCTCACTGAGGACTACCGTCCGACCCTCACGCGGGACGGCCGTCCGCCCCGTACCGAGGACCGTCCCGTCACCCTCGTCGACGAGCACGCGCACGCGTGGAGCCCCGCCGCCGCCCGGGCCCGCTTCCGGGCGGGCCTGGCGGGCCCCACGGCCGGGGTCGCGGCGGGCCACACCCAGGTCAACCTGATCTCGGTGCCGGCGGACTGGGCGTACGACATGCTGCTGTTCTGCCAGCGCAACCCGAAGCCCTGTCCCGTCCTCGACGTCACGGACGCCGGTTCCTGGTCGACCGTCCTGGCCGAGGGCGCGGACCTGCGCACCGATCTGCCGCGCTACCGGGTGTGGGAGGACGGGGAACTGGTCGCCGAGCCGACGGACGTGCGCGCGTACTGGCGCGAGGACCTGGTGTCGTTCCTGATCGGCTGCAGCTTCACCTTCGAGTGGGCGCTCGCCGGGGCGGGCGTCCCGATCCGCCACGTCGAGCAGGGGCGCAACGTCCCGATGTATGTGACGGACCGTCAGTGCCGCCCGGCGGGCCGGGTGCACGGCCCCATGGTGGTGTCCATGCGGCCGGTGCCGCCGCAGCATCTCGCGGCGGCGATCCGGGAGAGCAGTCTGCTCCCGGCGGTGCACGGCAGCCCCGTACACTGCGGCGATCCGTCGGGTCTCGGCATCGACGACCTCGGCCGGCCCGACTTCGGCGACGCGGTGGACTTCGCGCCGGACGACATCCCGGTGTTCTGGGCCTGCGGAGTGACCCCGCAGGCCGCGGTGATGGCCTCCCGCCCGCCGTTCGCGCTCACCCACGCCCCGGGACAGATGTTCCTCACCGACGCCCGCGACGAGCAGTACCGCGTGGCCTGAGCAGGAGACAAGGAGACACGGAGAAACCATGACCGCGACGACCGCTACGCCCCCTACCGGCGCTACGACCGCTACGACGGCGATCGATCTGAACGCCGACCTCGGCGAGGGCTTCGGCCGCTGGGAGCTGACCGACGACGAGCGGCTGCTGTCCGTCGTCACCAGCGCCAACGTGGCCTGCGGCTTCCACGCAGGGGACGCGGCCACCATGCGGCGGGTGTGCGAGCTGGCGGCCGAGCGGGGCGTGACGATCGGCGCGCAGGTCTCCTACCGGGACCTGGCCGGGTTCGGGCGGCGCGCCATGGACGTGCCGAGCGCCGAACTGGCCGCCGAGGTGGCGTACCAGATCGGCGCCCTGGAGGTGTTCGCCCGGGCGGCGGGCGCGCGCGTGGCGTACGTGAAGCCGCACGGCGCGCTCTACAACCGGGTCGTGCACGACACGGAGCAGGCCCGCGCGGTGGTCGACGGGGTACGCCTCGCCGACGCCGCGCTGCCCGTGCTCGGGCTGCCCGGCTCCCGGCTGCTGGAACTGGCCCGCGAGGCGGGGCTGCCGGCCGTCCCGGAGGCCTTCGCGGACCGCGCGTACACCGAGGAGGGCACGCTCGTGCCGCGCGGGCGGGACGGGGCCGTGGTCAGCGATCCGGACGCCGTGGTGGAACGGTCGGTGGGCCTGGCCCGCCTCGGCCGGGTCACCTCCCACGCGGGGTCGTCCATCGAGGTACGCGCGCGTTCCCTGTGTCTGCACGGCGACACGCCCGGCGCGGTGGAGCTGGCCCGCCGGGTCCGGCGCCGGCTGGAGGAGTCGGGCGTGCGGGTGGAGGCCTTCGCATGAGCCTGCGCGTCCGGCCCGTCGGCGACGACGCCCTGCTCGTCGAGGTCGCGTCGGGGGCGGCGGCAGAGGCCCTGCACGCCGAGCTGCTGCGCCGTCGCACGGCGGGCCTGCTCAGTGCCCGCGAGATCGTCCCGGCGGCCCGTACGGTCCTCCTGGACGGCCTGAGCGACCCCGCCCGGCTGGCGTCCGAGCTGGCCGCCGTCGTCATACCGCCGGTTCCCGCGCGCGAGCACGACGTCGTGGAGATCCCGACGCGGTACGACGGCCCGGACCTGCCCGAGGTCGCCGCCCTGTGGGGGGTCCCGGAGCAGGAGGTGGCCCGCATCCACGCGGCGGCCGTGTTCCGGGTCGCGTTCTGCGGGTTCGCGCCCGGCTTCGGCTATCTCACCGGCCTGCCCGAGCGGTACGACGTCCCGCGCCGGGCCACTCCGCGCACCTCCGTACCGGCCGGTTCGGTGGCGCTGGCGGGGCCGTACACGGGCGTGTACCCGCGTTCGTCGCCGGGCGGCTGGCAGTTGATCGGCACCACGGAGGCGGTGCTGTGGGACCACGCGCGCGTACCGGCCGCACTGCTGGCACCGGGCACGCGCGTGCGCTTCGTCCCGGCGGGGCCACAAGGGCCGGCGGAGACAACCGAAACGGTGGGGACGGTGGCGACGTCATGAGCGACCGTGCGCTCTGTGTCGTCCGTGCCGGTGCGCTCACCACGGTGCAGGACCGGGGCCGTCCCGGGCACGCGCATCTGGGCGTGCCCCGTTCGGGTGCGCTGGACGGGCCCGCGGCGGCCCTCGTCAACCGGCTGGTGGGCAACCCGCCCGACGCGGCCGTCCTGGAGACCACGCTCAACGGGTGCGCCCTGAGGCCGCGTTCCGCCGTGACCGTGGCGGTCGGGGGCGCGCCCTGCCGGGTCACGGTGGACGGCCGGCCGGTGGCCTGGGGCGCGCCCGTGCGCGTGCCCGCCGGGGCGGTGCTGGACGTCGGACCGGCCGTCGCCGGGATACGCGGGTACGTGGCCGTGGCCGGCGGCATCGCCGTCGAACCGGTCCTCGGCAGCCGCTCCACGGACCTGCTCTCGGGCCTCGGTCCCGCCCCGCTCACGGACGGCACGATCCTGCCGGTGGGCCCCCTGGTCCCCCTGGGGAGCGAACTCGCCCCGCACGCGCGCGTGGACGTCGCGCCGCAGCCGGCGCCCCCGGCCGAACTCGTCCTGCGGGTGACGCTCGGCCCGCGCGACGACTGGTTCACCCCGGACGCGGTCCGCGCCTTCACCTCCCGGACGTTCCGCGTGTCCTCGGCGAGCAACCGCATCGGGCTGCGCACCGACGGGCCCGCCCTGGAGCGGGCGCTGAGCGGGGAGCTCGCGAGCGAGGGGATGGTCCTGGGCGCCGTACAGGTGCCGCCCGCGGGCCGCCCGGTGGTGTTCCTGGCCGACCACCCGACCACCGGGGGCTACCCGGTGATCGGAGTCGTCCGCGCGGCCGACCTCCCGGCCGCCGCCCAGGCGGTGCCGGGCACACCGGTCCGCTTCGTGGCCGTACGCCGCCGCTGACGGCCGTCGCGTCCGCTCAGGCGGCGTCCGGCTGCCGTTCCGCCGCCGACAGGGCGGTGAGCGCGGCGGAGACGGCGGCGGAGGCCCGTAGGTCGAGGCGGGCGCTCGTGCCCCGCGCGCGGTGCCGCATCTCGTCGGCGGCCAGGGTGAGGAGTTGCGGGAGCAGGTCGGTGCACCGCCGGGCGACCCAGCCGGTGCCCGCGGTCGCCAGCCACCACAGGCTCGCCGACGTCGTGGGCGCCGGGAACTCGGGCTCGGGCGAGGGCGCGGGCCCGGTCGCGAGGTTCGCCTCCGTGAGCAACGCGTGGAAGCGGACGGCCAGTTGCCGGTGCCCGCGTTCGCCGGGGTGGAGCCGGTCCGCGCTCCACATCTCCCGGTCGGTGAGCCAGGCGCCCTCGGAGGCGTGCAGGTGGACGGCGCCGTACCGCTCGGAGAGGGCGTGGACGACGGTGTTGACGGCGCGCTGGCGTCGGGCCAGCGGCCTGGCGAGGGCGCCGGGCAGCCCGAGGGTGCCGCCGGGGTCGGGCAGGCACGCGGTGAGCAGGACCGCGCCCTGCTCGGCGAAGGCCCCGTAGACCGTGTCGAGCCGGGCGGCCACGGCATGGATGTCGAAGGTGCAGCGCAGGGTGTCGTTGACGCCGACGACGACGGAGACGACGTCGGGCCGCAGCGCCAGCCCGGCCGGGAGCTGCCGTTCCAGCACGTCCCGCGTCTGCGCCCCGCTGACCGCGAGATTGCTGAACTCCACGGCGGTCACGGGCGCCGCAGGTGCCACGGGTGCCACGGGCCCCTCGGCCGGGTCTGCCCTGTCGGCCCCTTCGGTCCCCCCCGCGATCCCGGCCGCGAGCAGCGCGGCCCAGCCGCGCCACCCCTCGCCCACGGGGTCTCCCACGCCCTCGGTGAGCGAGTCCCCGAGCGCGACGAAGCGGACGCGTCTCATCCGAGGCCTCCGGGCACGAAGGGTCGGACCGGGGCGGTGGCCGGCCGGGCGGGCAGCGTGGCGTCGTGCGCGGCGAGGAAGCCGTCGACGGCCGTCCCCCAGCCGAAGCACTCGGCACGCGCGCGTGCCGCCTCCCGGCGGGCCGCGAGAGGACGCTCCAGGAGGTTCTGCACGGCGTCCGCGAACGCCTCCCCGCGGTCGGCCGCGGTGGCCCCCGCGGCCCCGATCACCTCGGGGAGCGCCGAGGAGGCGCTCGCGACGACGGGGGTCCCGCACGCCATCGCCTCCAGGGCGGCGAGCCCGAACGTCTCCGCGGGCCCCGGTGCCAGGCACACGTCGGCGGAGGCCTGCAGCGCGCCCAGGGAGCCGCGGTCGGAGACGTGCCCGAGGAACGTCACGGGCAGCGCGCGCTCCCGGGCCCGCAGCTCCAGCCGGGGCCGCAGCGGCCCGTCCCCGGCGACGACCAGCACGGCCCGCACCCCGCGCCGCAACAGCGCCTCCAGGGCGTCCAGGGCCGTGCCGGGGCGCTTCTCCACGGAGAGGCGGGTGCACATCACCAGGAGGATCTCGTCGCCGCGCGCGTGGACGGCCCGCAGCCCGGCGTCGCGCAGGGCGGGGTGCCGCTCGACGAGGTCGACGCCCAGCGGCGCCCGCACCACATTGCGCGCCCCGATCCGGACGAACTCCCGCTCGGCGAACTCGGTGGTGCACACCACGCGCGCGTACGTGTGCGCCGTACGGAGGTTGAGGGCGTCGGCGGCGCGCCGGGCCGCTCCTTCGGGCACGCCCCAGGTGCGCAGGACGCCGTCGGCGGTCTCGTGGGAGACCATCACGGCGGGGACGCGGGCCCGGCGCGCCCATTTACCGGTCCAGCGCAGTGTCGTGCGGTCGGAGACCTCCAGGCGGTCGGGGGCGAGTTCCTCCAGGAGGCGGGCGACCCGCCGTTTGTCGGTGAGGACGCGGTAGCCGCCGGTGCCGGGGAGCAGCGGCCCCGGCAGGGTGATCACCCGGCCCTGTTCGGTCGTCCGGTCGCCGAACCGGTCGCCGGGCACGATCAGGACCGGCTCGTGGCCGGCCGCGCGATAGCCCTTGCCGAGCTCGCGCAGGGCGGTGCGCAGCCCGCCCGAGGCGGGCGCCACGAAGTTGGCGAGCCGCACGATCCGCAGCGGCCCGGAGCAGGTACCGGCGGCCCGGCCCGCGCCACCCAGGTCGCTCACGTCACTCACGTCACTCACCGCGTTCACGTCGCTCATGTCGTTGAGGGCGCTCATGCCGCCACCACCAGTCGGCGTGCGGCGAGGACGTCCTCGTAGTGGCCGATGAGCCGGTCGCCGACGGCGGCCCAGGTGCGTCCCTCGACCCAGGCCCGTCCGGCGGCGCCGTAGGCGAAGCGCTGTGCGGGGTCGGCGGCCAGCGCGGCCACCGCGTCCCGTACCTGGGCCGCGTCGCGCGGCGGGACGAGCAGGCCGGTGCGCCCGTGGGCGACCAGGTCCAGGGGGCCGCCCGCGGCGGGCGCGACCACCGGCACACCGCTGGCCATGGCCTCCTGGACGGTCTGGCAGAACGTCTCGAAGGGGCCCGTGTGCACGAACACGTCCAGGGAGGCGAAGATGCGGGCGAGTTCGTCGCCGGTGCGGTTGCCCAGGAAGACCGCGCCGGGCAGGGCCTCCTCCAGGCCGGGCCGGCTCGGCCCGTCGCCGACCACGACGACGCGCACGCCGCCCATCCCGCACACGCCGGCCAGCAGCTCGACCTGCTTCTCGGCGGCGAGCCGGCCGACGTAGCCGACGATCAGTTCGCCGTTCGGGGCCAGCTCGCGGCGCAGTGCCTCGTCGCGGTGGTCGGGGCGGAAGCGCGCGGTGTCCACGCCGCGCGGCCACAGCTTCACCCGGGGCACACCGTGCGTGTCCAGGTCGTGCAGGGCCGCGCTGGAGGGGGCCAGGGTGAGGTCGGCGGCGGCGTGCACGGACCGTATCCGCCGCCAGGCGGCCGCCTCGCCGGCGCCCATGTAGGTGCGGGCGTAGCCGCCCAGGTCGGTCTGGTAGACGGCGACGGCGGGGATGCCGAGCCGGGCGGCGGCGGCCATGCCGCGGACTCCGAGGATGAAGGGGCTGGCCAGGTGGACCAGGTCGGCGCGGTGCTCGGCGATGGCCGCGGCGACGCGTCGGCTGGGGAGGGCGACGCGGACCTGGGGGTAGCCGGGCAGTGGCAGGGAGGGGACTCGGACGACGGGGCAGGGCGCTTCGGCGTCCGGCCCGGTCCCGGCGGCGGTGGCCGGGGCGACGACGACGGGGGCGTGACCGCGATCGACGAGGTGTCGGGCGGTCTGGAAGGCGCAATGGGCCACGCCGTTCACGTCGGGCAGAAAGGATTCGGTCACGATGACGACACGCATACCCGTGTTGTCGCCGCCCCGGACGTGGCCACGTCAACGTGGATCTTTCCGAACGACTAACGTCCCGTGGCCGTTGAACTGCGCACCCGGTACCGGTGCGATCCGTACCGTGCAGGTCGGACGGTGGCCATGCCCGGCCGCCCCACCGGTCACCCGGTGTTCATCTGCCGGGCGGGCCGCCGCCCGGCTCCCCTCGGTCGGCGGCCCGCCCCGGTGTCGCACGGCGGTGTCACATGGCCGACGCGGCGTCCGGTCCGATCCGGCTCCGGACGGCGGTCTGGACCTCCGCCTCCTCGGCCGGGTCGGCGGCGAGCCGGCGCAGCCGCTCCACGACCCGGGTGTCACCGGTCTCGGCGTGCCGGGCGGCGATCTCGCGGGTGCCCTCCTCGCAGTCCCACAGGCACTCGACGGCGAACCCGGCCGCGTAGGAGGGGTCGGTGGCGGCGAGTGCGCGGGCGCAGCGCCCGCGCAGATGGGACGAGGCCGTCTCGCGATAGATGTGGCGCAAAACCGGTGCCGCGCAGCCGATGCCGAGCCGTCCGGCGCCGTCGACGAGGGTCCACAGGGTCGGCGCGTCGCAGCCCTCGCCGCGTACGGCCTCGCGCAGGGCGCCGAGGACCAGGTCGCTGTCCTGGACGCCGCCCCGGCAGGCGAGCATGCGGCCGGCGGCGGCGCCGAGGGCGTCGGGCCGGTGGACCCAGCCGCGGGCCCGGTCGACGGCGGCGACGCTGCGCATCCGTTCGAAGGCGTCGACGGCGGCCTCCACGACGGCCGTCGAGCCGGCGGCGACGGCCTGTTCGATCAGGACCGGGGCGTCGGGATCATTGCAGTCGGCGAGGTAGCGCAGGGCCGTACATCGGGCTCCGTCGCCGCCGTCCTTGGCCGCCTGCACGATCTCGGGGCGGTCCTCGGGGCCGGCCACGGCGGACAGGCAGCGGGCGGCGGGGACATGGAGGGCCGCGCCGCGCTCGACGCCCTGTTGGGCCCACTCGAACACGGCGCGCACGCTCCAGCCGGGCCGGGGTCCGCCGGGGCGCATCTGCCGTTGCCAGCGGTCGAAGGAGCCGGCCTCGTGGGCGGCACGCACGCGCGTGGAGACGTGTTCGCGGGGATCCTCGGCCCACAGCCGCCAGGGCCGTGGCTCGAAGGCGTCCCGGACGGCGGCGACGAGTTCGGCCTCGCCCTCGGCGTCGGTGGCGAACCGCGCGAGCACGGGCACGGCGAGGGCGCGCAGCCCTGCGTCGTCGTCCCGCAGGGCGAGTTCGTCCAGGGCCCAGGCCCAGTTGGCGCCCGAGGCGGCGTATCTGCGCAGCAGGTCGAGGGCGTCCCGCCGGCCGTAGGAGGCGAGGTGGCCGAGGACGGCGAGGGCCAGGCCCGTGCGTGACTCCTCGGTGTCGAAGACGTCCTCGACGTCGAAGAGGTGGGCCTCGATCTCGTCCAGCTCGCCGTTCAGGTCGAGGTAGAGGCGGGCGTAGTAGAGGGAGCGGTTCTCCACCTGCCAGTCGTGGCGGGGATCCCGCAGCACACAGTGGTTCAGCGCCGCGAGCGCCTCGGCGCGCGGGGCGGTGAGCGCGTGCAGCGTGCCGTCGCCGCGGCCCCTCTGAAGCAGGCCGAGCAGCGTACCGCTGGGCGCTATGACCGGATCGAACATGGGAAACAGCCTCACATCAAGCGTCGACGCAACCGGGGACGTGCACTACCTGGCCGCGTGACAACACGTCGGGGCGCCCGCCGTTTCCTGCTTGCTGTAGACCATTTCCTTCTGCCTCTCGTCAGTGGCCCATGCGGACCGCGTCACGGCCCGCGCGGTGCGGCAACACCTGCCCAGCCATCACGTCCGTGAATCACGACGTCATGATGACCCGGCTGTTCTACCTGCCGCGACCGAAATTTCCGGCGGCCTTGTACCGCCTCCCCCGTGGTCGTTGATTTATCCGGTCAGGAACTTCTCTCGACCTGCCCAGGACCGTCGGCTCAGTGCGCGCCGAACAGTGCCAGCAGCTCCGTCTTGCCGAACATGCGGGCCGTGTCGACGGCCGACGGCGTGCCCTGTGAGGGGTCGGCGCCGGCCTCCAGCAGGGCCCTGATGACGTCCGTCTCACCCTTGAAGACGGCTCCGGCGAGCGGGGTCTGCCCCCGGTCGTTGATCCGGTCGGCCTCGGCGCCGCGGGCCAGCAGGGCCCGGACCGCCTCGGCGTGCCCGTGGTACGCGGCGAGCATCACGAGCGAGTCGCCGCGGTCGTTGGTCAGGCCTGCGGGAACGCCCGCGTCGACGTAGGCCACGAGCTCCTCGGTCTGTCCCCGGCGGGCCAGATCGAAGATCTTCGTCGCCAGTTCCACGACCTCGGGGTCGGGGGCTTCGGACATCGGCCGGACCGCCTCTCGCTACAACCGTTCAGGTGAATCGCCAGCGTACTGGCTCGCCGCACACATGGCCGGTCCCGCCGGCGGCAAAGATCACGGGCAGACCCGTTCGACGCAATTTCGCTGCTCAGCAGCCCACCAGACGCTCCGCCAGCCGGGGGAAATCTGCCGAATTTCACCCGGTTGCACCTTTTATCGTATGGATACATCCTGTGAGCCTGGAAGTACTCATGGTGACTGTCCCCGCGAACCAGGAGAACTCAAATGATCCTGTCCATGTCAGGCGTGGTCCTGCTCGGCATCATCGTCTTCCTCTTCTTCCGCAAGGACGGGCTCAAGGCGTCCCACGCCGTGGTCTCGGCCCTCTTCGGCTTCTACATGGCCAGCACGGCCATCGCTCCGAGCATCAAGGCCGGCGGCGAGAGTCTGGCCAGCCTGCTGGGCGGCATCAAGTTCTGACGCCGCACGTCCCGTCCGTACGCACCTCCAGGAGACAGCAGTGGTCCGGCGCCCCCTCCCCCGCATCCTGAGCACAGGCAACGCGCAGATCGCCCGGAGCCGGGAGCTGGCCCGGACGGCGGCCGACAGCGCCACCGATGTCCTCCATCCGCTGATCACGATCACCCGCGGACTGCGCCGGCTGGCCTCGGCCGGGCGGCGCAGGTGGGCCGAGACCCCCAAGGACCGGCGCGGACCGCTGCTGTTCCTGGCGGCCTCGGTGATCCTGGTCGTCGTACTGGTGCCGTACGGGCCGCTGCTCGCCGTCATCACCCTGATGGCGGCGGCGGCCTGGCAGGGCAGGGACCGCACCCCACCGGCTCCCGAAGGCCCCGACGAGTCGCAGACCCAGCGGCTCCAGGTCCTGTACGACGCTCTGGTGCCGTACTTCTCGACGGCCGAGGACCCTTCTCCCCTCTACGCCCACGGCGGCGAGTGGGAGAAGGTCTTCCCGGCCCAGGAGTTCGACGACTCGGGCCGCATCACCCACCTCGTGATCCGCTACCCGGCGTACTTCCCGGACGGCGAAGCGGCCCCCCGCGCGCGGATCGAGCAGTTGCTCGCCGCGAAGTCGGGCCGCGGCCGCGAGTACCTCTTCGTCTGGGACGAGGAGGGCAACGAACTCACGGTCGGCGTCCTCGACCCCCTCCCCACCGACATCGCAGCCCAGCGCTTCGTCACCGCCCCCGGCGAGACGGTGCTCGGCTTCACCGACCCCTCCCGGGTCCAGCGCACGCTGCCCCTCGCCTTCGGCAAGGAAGGCAAGCACCAGCGCGACGTCCCGCCGGTCGTCTGGCGCACCGGCGTCCGCTCCACCGAGCCGCACCTGCTGGCGGTCGGCCAGCCCGGCAGCGGCACCTCGACCCTGCTGCGCTCCGTCGCCCTCCAGGCCCTCCAGTACGGCGACGTCCTGATCGTCGACGGCGGCGGCACCGGCGAGTACGCCTGCCTGACCGGCCGGGACGGCGTCCTGGGCGTCGAGGTCGGACTGGCCGGGGCGATGGCCGCCCTGGAGTGGGCGGCGGGCGAGACGGAGCGCCGTCTCATCGCCGCCAACCTGGCCCGGCAGGCGGGGCAGGCCCCGCCGGACGACACCAAGCGCCCCCTGTGGATCGTCCTGGACCGCCCCACCGCCTTCACCCACCTCGCCCACGCGGACGGCCACAAGGACCCGCTGGCCCTCCTCCAGGTCCCCCTCCGGCACGGCCGCGCGGCCGCCGTCACGGTGGTCGTCGCCGAGCAGTTCGACGCCCTGGACTCCCTGAGCGACGCCGTACGGCAGCACACCCGCGCGCGGGTCGTGCTCGGACCGGCCTCACGGGAGCACCTGTCGACGGTGCTCGGCGCGCCCCCGCACACCACACCCGTCGACCACGTCCCACCGGGACGCGGCTACGCCCGGCTGGGGTCGGGCCCGGTACACCGGCTCCAAGTACCGGCCACTCCGGACCCGTACGACGACGCGACAAGCGACGCCGACCGCAAGACGGTCCTGAACCTCCTGCCACCGCACTCCACACCGACCGCCCCGGAGGCACTGCCGATGCCGGTGGAGGCGGCGGTCGCCGAGTAGCCACCGCCGGCAGCGCAGCGGAAAAGGGCTGCACAGCCGGAGCGGCAGGTGCCCACGCGGGCGGGCGACACACCCGCCCGCGTCCTCATGCGCGGGCGTTACGCCACGAACGTGCGCGGGCCCTCGCCGGCCGTCGCGCCCCCGCTCTCGACGATCCGCGCTGCGGCGGCCAGTCGCGCGGCGGCCTCGTCCGCCACCGCGCCGCCCACCGTGAACGGCAGCCGCACATACCCCTCGAACGCGCCGTCGACCCCGAACCGGGGCCCGGACGGCACCCTGAGGCCCACCCGCTCCCCCGCCTCGGCGAGCCGCGACCCGGAGAGCCCGCCGGCCCGCACCCACAGCGTCAGCCCGCCCTTGGGCACGGTGAACTCCCACTCCGGCAGCTCCCGGCGCAACGCCCCCACCAGGTCGTCCCGGTGCCCCCGGGCCTGGGCGCGCCGCAGTTCGACGGCCTGCTCCCAGCCGCCGGTGCTGAACAGCCAGTTCACCGCGAGCTGCTCCAGCACGGGCGTGCCCATGTCGGCGTAGGCGCGGGCGGCGACGAGGCTGCGGATGACGTCCGGCGCCGCCCGCACCCAGCCGATGCGCATCCCGGCCCAGAAGGCCTTGCTCGCCGACCCGACCGTGACCACCGCCGACCCGGCGGGGTCGAAGCCGCACACGGGCCGCGGCATCTCGACGTCGTCGTCGAGCCACAGTTCGCTCATGGTCTCGTCGGCGACCAGGACCGTACCGGCGGAGCGGGCCGCCTCCACGAGGCGGCGCCGCTGGTCCTCGTCGGCGAGCGCGCCGGTCGGGTTGTGGAAGTCGGCGACGACGTAGGCGATGCGCGGCGCGGCGTCGCGCAGGACCTGGCGCCAGCGGTCCATGTCCCACCCGGCGAGGCCCTCGGCCATCGCGACGGGCACCAGCCGGGCGCCCGCCTCCCGCATCAGTTGAAGGATGTTGGCGTAGGAGGGCGACTCGACGGCGATGCGCTCGCCGCGCCCGCCGAACAGGTGGCAGATGGCGTCGATGGCCCCCATCGCCCCGGTCGTGACCATGACCTGCTCGGGCATCGTCGGGATCCCGCGCGCGGTGTACCGCTCGGCGATCATCGCCCGCAGCGCGGGCAGCCCCGCCGGGTAGTCGCCGTGCGTGTGGGCGTACGGAGGCAGCTCCTCCAGCGCGCCCTGGACGGCGCGGGTGAGCCACGGCTCGGGCGCGGGCAGGGACGCGCAGCCCAGGTCGATCATGGAGCCGAGGGCCTCGGGCGGCAGGGGCTCCAGGCCGCGCGCCGGAACCGGGTTGCCCGCCGGGACGGCCGTCCAGCTCCCGGCCCCGCGCCGCGACTCCAGGAACCCTTCCGCGCGCAGCGCCTCGTAGGCGGCGGCGACGGTCGTACGGCTCACGGCGAGGGAGAGGGCCAGTTCCCGTTCGGCGGGCAGCCGGGCGGCGACGGGGACGCGGCCTTCCAGCACCAGCAGCCGGACGCCGTCGGCGAGCGCCCGGTAGGCGGGCGGGCGGCGCGTCCCGGGGCCGGCCGGGCGGTCCTGCTGGGACTTGAGCAGCCGCGCGAGCTGTGCGGCCCCCACCGCCGAGGTCCACTGGGTCATGTTTTCCAGTCCACCTTCCCCGAATTGGCCATGGATGGCGTTCGCCTCCAAGCCACAGAGTGTCATGCGAAAGGCCACTAGGACCACCCACTCCACGCCACCCACCACGACCACTCGCCACGGCCACTCACCACCACAACAAGGGGCACCTCTTGCCGACCAGGGCACATCTCACACGACGGCTGGTCCAGCTCTACGCCGGCCTCGCGCTGTACGGCGCCAGCTCGGCCCTGCTCGTCGAAGCGGGTCTGGGTCTCGAACCCTGGAACGTGCTCCACCAGGGCCTGGCCGAGCTCACCGGCCTGACGATCGGCGTCGTGTCGATCATCGTGGGCGCGGCGGTGCTGCTGCTGTGGATCCCGCTGCGCCAGCGCCCCGGCCTCGGCACCGTCTCCAACGTGTTCGTCGTCGGCCTCGCGATGGACGGCACGCTCGCGCTGGTCCCCGACGCGCACAGCCTGGCCGTGCGCGTCCCGCTGCTGGTGGCGGGCATCGTGCTCAACGGCGCGGCCACCGGCCTGTACATCGCCGCCGACTTCGGCCCCGGGCCGCGCGACGGGCTGATGACCGGGCTGCACCGGCGCACCGGGCGTTCGATCCGGCTGCTGCGGACGGCGATCGAGGTGACGGTCGTGGCGACCGGCTTCGCCCTCGGCGGCACCATCGGCGTCGGCACGCTCCTCTACGCGCTGTCGATCGGCCCGCTCGCCCAGGTGTTCCTGCGGGTGTTCGCCGTCCGGGCGGCATCCGGCGGCAGCACGGTCGTTGCCACCGGGACACCCCAGGGAGCGATACTGCGTCCGTGACCAGCCTCGTACGCCACCCCTACCTCGACCATCCGGGCCCCATCCCGTTCGCGCACCGCGGCGGGGCGGCGGACGGCCTGGAGAACACCGAAGCGCAGTTCCGACGGGCCATCGAGGCGGGCTACCGCTACCTGGAGACCGACGTGCACGCCACGCGGGACGGCAAGCTCGTCGCCTTCCACGACGCGACGCTGGACCGGGTGACCGACGGCGCGGGCCGCATAGCCGACCTCCCGTGGTCGGACGTACGGCACGCGCGCGTGGGCGGCAAGGAACCGGTGCCGCTCCTCGAAGAGCTCCTGGAGACCTTCCCCGAGGCGCGCTGGAACGTCGACCTCAAGGCGGAGCCCGCCCTGCACCCCCTGCTCAACCTCATCGGCCGCACGGGCGCGTGGGACCGCGTCTGCGTCGGCTCGTTCTCCGAGGCCCGCGTCCTGCGCGCCCAGCGACTGGCCGGGCCGCGCCTGGCCACGTCGTACGGCACCCGGGGCGTCCTCAACCTGCGGCTGCGGTCCTGGGGCGTGCCCGCGGCGCTGCGCCGGTCGGCGATCGCCGCGCAGGTGCCCGAGGCCCAGTCGGGCATCCCGGTCGTGGACCAGCGCTTCCTACGCGCCGCCCACGCGCGCGGGCTGCACGTGCACGTGTGGACGATCAACGACGCGGATCGGATGCACCGGCTCCTGGACCTGGGAGTCGATGGCATCATGACCGATCACATCGACACGTTGCGCAAGGTCATGGAGGACCGGGGCGTCTGGGTCTGACCCCTCGGACCCACCGCCCGCGCGCGGTCGCGGCAGCGGGAAGCGAGGGCACGGGTGGGCATCGACACCGTGCGGACGGCGGACTTTGACGAGACCGCCGAGCGGCGGCGCGAGCAGCGCGGCTGGTACTTCTACGACTGGGCGTGCTCCGTCTACTCGACGAGCGTGCTCACCGTGTTCCTCGGCCCGTATCTGACCTCGGTCGCCAAGAACGCGGCGGACGCCGACGGGTACGTGCATCCACTGGGTATCCCGGTCCGCGCGGGCTCCTTCTTCGCGTACTCCGTGTCCCTGTCGGTGATCGTGGCCGTCCTGGTGATGCCCCTGGTAGGCGCCGCCGCCGACCGCTCCGGCCGCAAGAAGCCGCTGCTGGGCGCCGCCGCCTATGTCGGCGCCGCGGCCACGGCCTGCATGTTCTTCCTCGGCGGCGACCGCTATCTGCTGGGCGGTGTGCTGCTGATCGTGGCGAACGCGGCCCAGTCCGTGTCGATGATGCTGTACAACTCCTACCTGCCGCAGATCGCCCCGCCCGAGGAACGCGACGCGGTCTCCTCCCGGGGCTGGGCCTTCGGGTACGCGGCGGGCGCCTTGGTCCTGGTCGTCAACCTGGTCCTGTACCTCGCCCACGACTCGTTCGGCGTCTCCGAGTCGATGGCCGTCCGCATCTGCCTGGCCTCCGCCGGCCTGTGGTGGGGCGGCTTCACGCTCGTCCCGCTGCTGCGGCTGCGCGACCGGCCGGCCGCCACCGCGCGGGAGGCGACCGCACAGGAGGCGACCGCTCCGGGGCTGCGCCGGCTCGCGGCGACGGTCCGCGACATGCGCCGCCACCCGCTCACCCTCGCCTTCCTCCTCGCGTACCTCATCTACAACGACGGCATCCAGACCGTGATCTCCCAGGCCTCGGTCTACGGCTCCGAGGAACTCGGCCTCGCCCAGTCCACGCTGATCGGCGCCGTCCTGCTGGTGCAGGTGCTGGCCGTGGCGGGCGCCCTGGGCATGGGACGCCTGGCCCGGACGTACGGCGCGAAACGCACGATCCTCGGCTCGCTGGTGGCATGGACGCTCACCCTGGGCGCCGGGTTCTTCCTGCCGGCCGGGGCGCCGGTCGGCTTCTTCCTGCTGGCGTCCGCCATCGGGCTGGTCCTCGGCGGCAGCCAGGCCCTGTCCCGCTCCCTGTTCTCCCATCTGGTCCCGCCGGGCAAGGAAGCGGAGTACTTCTCCGCTTACGAGATGAGCGACCGGGGGATGAGCTGGCTGGGGCCGCTGCTGTTCGGCGTCACCTACCAGCTCACCGGGAGCTACCGGGACGCGATCCTCTCCCTGGTGGCCTTCTTCGTCATCGGGTTTCTGCTGCTCGCGCGGGTGCCGGTGCGGCAGGCGATCGGCGACGCGGGAAATCCTGTACCCGAGAAGATTTAGCGTTCAAGGCGAAAGGGCGGTAGTGTACGCGTTTGGCCCGCCAGGCGTACCGTTACTGCGCGTCAAAGATGCCGCAGCGCTGGGTGACATCTCCTTTCAGATGTGACAAACCGGGCGGCGGTGGGTACTGCACTGGTTGACAAGGCTGCGGCTACGACGGCGACGCATGAACCCGGAACGGGACTCGGAACGGGAATCTTTACCGCCGACCGGACGTTGACCGGATGACGACGACAGCGACACCTGTCCTGTGGGCGACAAGCCCGGGAGGCACGATTCATGAGTGAGCGAGCTCTTCGCGGCACGCGCCTCGTGGTGACCAGCTACGAGACGGACCGCGGCATCGACCTGGCACCGCGCCAGGCCGTGGAGTACGCATGCGAGAAGGGGCATCGGTTTGAGATGCCCTTCTCGGTCGAGGCGGAGATTCCGCCGGAGTGGGAGTGCAAGGTCTGTGGAGCCCCTGCACTCCTCGTCGACGGCGACGGCCCTGAAGAAAAAAAGGCCAAGCCCGCGCGTACGCATTGGGACATGCTGATGGAGCGGCGGACCCGCGAGGAACTGGAAGAGGTCCTCGAGGAGAGGCTGGCCGTTCTGCGGTCCGGGGCGATGAACCTTGCGGTACATCCCCGGGACAGCCGCAAATCGGCATAGCCGAAGGCCGGCGACATACGCACGCCAATGACCGCGGGCGCCGTACGTGAGGTTACGTACGGCGCCCGCGGTCTTTGCGCTGCCCTCTGCAAGTTCTGGGTGACCGTCTCTGGGGGCTGCACCCCCAGACCCCCCGTCGGCCCTGCGGGCCTCGTCCTCAAACGCCGGACGGGCTGGATGATGCCGGCTCCTGCTGGAAAGTCACCGCTCGTCCTTGATGACCTCGCCCGGGACCACCTTGCCGTCCGGACGGTGGATGCGGGCCTGCTGGAAGGCGTCTCCCAGGGAGCCCGGGGTGGCTGCCGCGGTGCGCAGCTTGCGTTCGGCGTAGGCGCTCACCGCCTTCTGGACCGGCGGGAGCAGGAGGAGCAGGCCGAGTGCGTCGGTGGCCAGGCCCGGGATCATCAGGAGGAGACCGCCGAGCATCATCAGGCCGTTGCCGCCGCCCTGGGCGGGGGCCGTGCCGCGCTGGAGCGTCTCGTTCAGGTTCTGGAAGGCTCGTCGGCCCGCCCGCTTGATGACCACCGCACCGAGCAGGAAGCCCGCGAGCAGCAGCAGGAAGACCGTGAAACCGCCGGCCGCGCCCGCCACCACGGTCAGCAGCCAGATCTCCAGGACCAGCCACGCGGCGAGGCCCAGCGGCAGGAACGTCCGCAGGCGGGAGCGGCGGGGCCGGCTGGAGGGGGCTGCGGAAGCGGGGTACGTGGGGATCGGAGCGCCAGTCGTCATGCTTCCAGTGTGCCTGGGCTCGGCTCAGACCGGCATAAGAGGACGTTCAGACCCCGCTGTGAGGCTCCGTGTCGCCCTGCGGCTTCGCCGCGGGCGGCTGGGGCCGCTCCGGCTGGTCTTCGGCGCGGCCGGTGATCTTGTTGACCCGCTCCCCCACACCCCACGCCGTGACCCGCCAGAGCGCCTCCACGAGGATGTCACGGCTCATCTTGGAGTCGCCGAGTTCCCGCTCGACGAAGGTGATGGGGACCTCCACGACATGGAAGCCGGCCTTCACCGCGCGGCGGGCGAGGTCGACCTGGAAGCAGTAGCCCTGGGAGGAGACCTCTTCGAGGCCGAGGCCCTCCAGGGTCTCGCGGCGGAAGGCGCGGTAGCCGCCGGTGATGTCGCGCAGCGGGAGGTCGAGGGCGATGCGGGAGTAGAGGCTGCCGCCCCGGGAGATGGCCTCGCGGGACTTGGGCCAGTTGACCACCCGGCCGCCCGGCACCCAGCGGGAGCCCAGGACCAGGTCGGCGCCCTTGAGCGCGGTGAGCAGGCGGGGCAGTTCCTCGGGCTGGTGGGAGCCGTCGGCGTCCATCTCGATGAGCACGCCGTAGCCGTTCTCCAGGCCCCAGCGGAAGCCCGCGAGGTAGGCGGCGCCGAGGCCTTCCTTGCCCTTGCGGTGCAGCACCTGGACCTGGTCGTCCCCGACGGCGAGTTCGTCGGCGAGCTTGCCGGTGCCGTCGGGGCTGTTGTCGTCGGCCACGAGGACATGGGCCTCGGGGACAGCCTCGCGGACCCGTTCGACGATGCTCTTGATGTTCTCCGCCTCGTTGTAGGTCGGAATGATCACCAAGGCGGTGCCGAGCGGACCGAATCGCCTCCCTCGGCGTTGTGCCGCGAGGGTCCCGTCGCCGTCGTTCACTGCTGCCCCTTCAAGTCCGTACGCAGGGGACCACCATAGTGGCCCTCGCCTGCGCCGACATGACAAGACGTTCGACTGCGGGTGTCGAATACGCGAGAGCCGGGTAACAACGTTCTTTTGAGCTTGTATGTACGGACTTCCCCCGCACGGGTCTGCTCAAGCCCGCTACGGGAGGGGGCCCGGCGCTCCCGCTGCGGGAGGGGGCCCGGCGCTCTTCGGGCCGGCCCGGGATCCGCTGGCTGCGGGTCGGCCGAAAGCCGTTGTCTACTGAGCGCCCGGGCCCCACCCGGGTCACACCTCCCCGACCGGCCGGAACGTTCCCTCGCCGCGGCGCGGGCGCTGAGCCTGGCTGGCAGTGGGGGTGCGCCGGTGGGGCACACCGTCCCTGACCCAGCGGCGCCGCCGCGAGTGCGCGGACGTTCCCCGGCGGGGCGTCCGGTGGTGGACTCCGCCGAACCTACCGGCCTTCCGCCGTCGGCTGTCAACAGCCGCTTGACCTGCAGGTCTTTCGTCAATGCGCTGGTCAGCGGGGAGGAGACGCAGGTCGCGCGACGGCGGGCGGACGGGTGATCTTCGCCGCGCCGCCCCGGGAGATCACTCGCTCGGCCGTACGAACACGGTCCGGCCGCCCACCACCGTGCGCAGGCACACCGGGAGGTCGTTGCCGGGGGTCAGGTCGGGCAGTCCTGGGGTGCCGGAGCGGGGGTCGGTGGACCAGCGGGCGACCCGGTCGTCGGGGGCCTGGACGACCAGTTCGGCCGTGTGCCAGAGCGCGTAGTCGGCGGGTGCGCCCGGGACCAGGACGCCCGCGTCGTCGCGGCCGACCGCCCGCCAGCCGCCGCGGGTGTGGGCCGTGAACGCGGCGCGTACGGAGACCCGGTGCTCGGGGGTGCGGTGGAAGGCGGCGGCGCGGACCGTGCCCCACGGGTCGAGCGGGGTGACCGGGCTGTCGGAGCCGAAGGCGAGCGGGACGCCGGCCCGCAGCAGGGCCGCGAACGGGTTCAGGGTGCGGGCCCGCTCGCCGCCCAGCCGCTGGGCGTACATACCGTCCGCGCCGCCCCACAGGGCGTCGAAGGCGGGCTGGACGGAGGCGGTGAGGCCGAGTTCGGCGAAGGCGGCGATGGTCTCGGGCGTGAGCATCTCGGCGTGCTCCACGCGGTGCCGGGCGGCGCGGATCCGGCCGAGGCCGACCTTCTCCGCGGCGGCGCGGATGCCGTCCACGACAGCGGTCACGGCGGCGTCGCCGATGGCGTGGAAGCCCGCCTGGAGGCCGGCCTCGGTGCAGGCCGCGACGTGCGCGGCGACCTCGGCGGCGCCCAGGTAGGCGGTGCCGGTGTGGTCGGCGTCGGTGTACGGGGCGTGCAGGCAGGCGGTGTGCGAACCGAGGGCGCCGTCGACGAACAGGTCGCCGGCCGCGCCGAGCGCGCCCAACTGCCGTGCCTTGTCGACGTCCTGCTCGGCCCAGTAGCCGACGACCCGCGGCCCCGGCTCCCCGGCGGCGAGCCGCAGCAGGTCCGTGAAGTCGTCCTCGGAGGAGATCTCCGGGCCCGCGCACTCGTGGACGGAGCCGATGCCCAGGGAGGCGGCGTGCGCGAGGGCGGTCCGCTGCGCCTCGGCGCGCTGGGCGGGCGTCACGGCTGCGAACGCGGCGGCGCGCACGGCGTGGTGGGCGTCGCGGGTGAGCGGCTCCCCGTCCGTGTGGCCGGGAGCGGTCCGGGCCCGGGGCGCCAGGTCCAGCAGGGCGGTGGTGACCGCGGCCGAGTGGACGTCGATCCGGCTGAGGTAGAGCGGCCGGCCGCCGGTGGCCTCGTCGAGTTCGTCGCGTCGGGGCGGGCGGCCCTCCGGCCAGCGGGAGGCGTCCCAACCGTGTCCGAGCAGCACTTTGTCGTGCGGTCGGGCCGTCGCGAAGGCCCGTACGCGGGCCAGGGCCGCGCCCAGGGAGGGGGCGGCGGACAGGTCGAGGCCGGTCAGCGCGAGGCCGGTGGAGGTGGTGTGCACATGGGCGTCGGTGAACGCCGGGGTGACCAGCGCGCCGTCCAGGTCGACCACCTCGTCGACGCCGTCCGCGAAGGCGTCGGCGGCGCCCTCGGAGCCGACCCAGGCCACCTGGCCCCGCTCGACGACCATCGCGGTCGCGAACGGGTCGGCGGGGCTGTGGACCTCTCCTCGGCGGAGCAGGACGGTCTTCGGCTCGGGGGCGCGCTCACTCATGGGGAACAGTCTCGCGCCTCGCCCCGGCCGCCCCGCACCGGACCCCCGGCCCGGGGCCCCTCAGATCCGCGGCGGCCGGGCCTCGTACGGGGTGGACAGGACGACCGTCGTGCGCGTCGACACGCCCGCGAGCGCCCGGAGCCGCCCGAGCAGTTCCTCCAGCTCGTGCGGGGTGGAGACGCGCACCTTGAGGATGTAGTTCTCGTCGCCGGCCACGCTGTGGCAGGCCTCGATCTCGGGTACGTCGGCCAGGCGTTCGGCGATGTCGTCGGGGGCGCTGGGGTCGAACGGTTTCACCGAGATGAAGGCAGTCAGGGGCAGCCCGATGGCCTCGGAGTCGACGACGGCCGCATACCCGCGGATGACGCCCCGCTGTTCCAGCCGGCGCACCCGTTGGTGCACGGCCGACGTGGACAGGCCCGTCGCCTTGCCCAGATCGGTGTAACTCATGCGCCCGTCCTTGACGAGCCGCTGCACAATTTGTCGGTCCAGCTCCTCCATGACGCAAGAACCTACCGTGCGGTCGATCGTCGCGTATACCTATGCAGCGCAGGTCATAGCCGGTTCGTAGGGTTGCCGCCACGGGCACCTGCATGCGGCATGTGACGAAGGCCACAGCACTCGTCAAGGCTTCGTGATGTCCTCGTGATTACCGCCGAGACGGGGTGGGAAGTGCTTGCTGTGGTCGAGGCCGCAGTGCCTTACGGCCCAGCCCGAGGGGGAGAATCCCATGCAGAGTCTTAAGCGCCCTGGTCGCACCGCGCCCAAGCGGCTCCAGTCGGTCGTCGATCCCGAGCCGGAGGGTGTCGAACCCGCCGATCTGGACTACTCCGACAGCTTCGACGCCGACGAGGGCGACGGCTTCGACGCGTACGACACCTTCGAGATGTACCGGGTGATCTGCCCGGACTGCGCGCAGCCCATCGCACTGCTGGCGGACGAGGAGATCCTGCCGGAGCACGCGCTGTGCGCCTCGCCGTGGAACCCGTTCGGGCTCACGGTCTGCGCCGGGACGGGACGCGGCGCGTCCGAGGCGCGGCCCGCGGACGAGTCCGTGGAGCCCCAGGAGCAGGACACCGCGCTCCTGTTGACGCTTCCTCAGGGACTGGACTGGCGTACCCAGCCCTTCTCGCACGTCGGCGGCCCGGCCTCGCGCCCGATGCGCGTGCCGGCGATGCGCCGCGCCGCCTGAGCCCCGTTCCGGCGCTCACTTCAGCGGCTCGACTCCGGTGACTCCGGTGACTGTCCTGCGCCATGGCCCGCAGACCGCCATGGCGCAGGGCGGTTGCGCGCGCTCGTCCAGGTTGCACACCCCGAACTGACGCTCGGCCGCGCCCGCCGGTGACGTGTCGTCGCGTCTCCGCGTTGCCCCGGTATGACCCCCATCTCTTCGGTTGCGCCCGGGCGTCACCGCCAGCACTTCGGCGCTCCGCGCCCGGGATCCGGCTACGCAGAATCGGTTCCGCCGGCTCCGTCGCCCCCGCAGGATCCGCCCATCTACCGTGACCTGCTGCGCACGTGGGCCGACCGGGGCCGCACCCTGCCGGGGCGTCACGACGCGGAGTGGGTGCGGCTGGTGGCCCCGCAGGTGCGGCCGGGGCAGTTCAGCGGGTTTGCGGACCCAGCAGGTGACGGGCGATGACCATCCGCTGGATCTGGTTCGTGCCCTCGACGATCTGCAGGGCCTTCGCCTCGCGCAGGTAGCGCTCGACGGGGAAGTCGGCGGAGTAGCCGTACCCGCCGAGGACCTGGACGGCGTCGGTGGTGACCCGCATGGCGGCGTCGGTGCAGTGGAGCTTGGCCATGGCGGCCTGCGGGGCGAACGCCCGGCCGGCGTCCCGCAGCCGCGCGGCCGCGAGGTAGAGCGCCCGGCCCGCCTCGATCCGGGTCGCCATGTCGGCGAGCAGGAAGCGCAGCCCCTGGAAGTCGGCGATCGGCCGCCCGAACTGCCGTCGCCGCCGCGCCCAGGCAACGGCCTCGTCCAGGGCCGCCTGGGCGACACCGACCGCGCAGGCGGCGATGCCGAGCCGCCCGGAGTCCAGCGCGGCCAGGGCGATCGCGAAGCCCTGCCCTTCGTCCCCGATGCGGCGCGCGTCGGGGATCCGTACGCCGTCGAAGTGGATCTGGGCGGTGGGCGAGCCCTTGAGGCCCATCTTGCGTTCCGGGGGCGCGGCGCTGAGGCCCTCGGCGTCGCCGGGCACCAGGAACGCCGTGATCCCCGCCGGGCCCGCGCCGCCGGTGCGGGCCATGACGGTGTAGAAGTCGGCGATCCCGCCGTGGGTGGTCCAGGCCTTCGTGCCGGTGATCACCCAGTGGTCGCCCTCCCGTACGGCCCTGGTACGCAGCGCGGCCGCGTCCGAGCCTGCGGACGGCTCGGACAGGCAGTACGCGCCGAGCAGCCCGCCGCCGAGCATGGCGGGCAGGTGCGCGGCCCGCTGCTCCCGCGTGCCGTGGGCGGCGAGGGCATGGACGGCCAGGGTGTGCACGCTGACACCGAGCCCGACGGTGAGACGGGCCGCGGCGAGCTCTTCGAGAACCTGGAGGTAGACCTCGTACGGCTGGTCGCCGCCGCCGTACGCGGAGTCGTACGGCAGACCGAGCAGCCCGGATGCGGACAGCAGGGTGAACAGCTCACGCGGGAAACGGCCCGCTTCCTCTTCCTCGGCGGCGGACGGCACGATCTCGCGGCGGGCGATGGCGCGGACGAGCGTCATGAGGTGCCGGGCCTCGGCCGTGGGCAGCGAGCGGTCCACCGGGGTCGGCGGGCGATCGGGCATGACGGCTTCCTCCTCCCTGACCGGTCGGCGGCTCCGCGCTGTGAGTATGCGCGCGGGACGCCGTCGCCGCACGGGCGGAAGGAGGGGAGAGCGGGCGTCAGTCCTCGCGGCGGGCCGGCTTCGGGGCCGGGAAGGAGGGGTCGATCTCCTCGATGGCTCGCATCGAGCCGCCCAGGGTCTTCACCAGCAGGTCGCCCATGACCTCGCGGGAGAGTTCGGGGCGGTCGATCCATTCGAGGGTGGCCCCCTCGACGCTGCACAGCCAGGCGAGCAGGCCCATCCTCGGCAGCGGCGGAATGTCGCTGTGGCCGTACGCGCCCTCGGCGATGGTCGCGACGATCGCCGCACGCACCCCGTCCCGGATCGCGTGCACCTCGGTGTCGAAGCCGACGCCGCCGCTGACGATCGTGCGGTAGGCGGCCTGGTTGTGCTCGGCGTAGCGCAGATAGCTGTCGATGGTGCGGTGCACCCGGTCCACCTGGGGCAGTTCGATGCCGCTCGCCGCGAAGGTGACCAGGTCGGCGACGGCGTCCTGGATGATCGCCAGGTAGTAGCCGCGCTTGGACTGGAAGTAGTAGTAGATCAGCCCCTTGGCGACGTGCGCCTGCCGGGCGATGTCGTCCATCGACAGCGCGTCGTAGGACGTGTCGGCGAACAACTTCCGTCCGATGGAGATGAGTTCGGCGCGGCGCGCCAGTGAGCGCTCGGTGCCGCGTGCCCGGGGACGGGCAACTTCGCGCTGTTCGCTGATATTCAATTTCGACCCTGGTCTCGGGCGGTCTGCGGGATGTTCGCAGTATGTCAGGTCAACCGTGCGTCAGGTCACGCCCGTCACAGCAGCCCAAGCCGGGTGACCAGCATCGCGACGACCGCGACGAGGACCCAGCCCATGACGTGCTCGATGATCTTCGGGCCGTCGGTCTCGGGGCCGCCGGTGCGGGTGGCGCCGCGGGTGCGGGTGGCGGTGGCTATGGCTGTCTGTACGGTCATGGTTTCTCGCTGAGGTCGGATGTCTGGGTGGAATTGCCCCACCGATCCGTCCACCTTGCCACCCGCCGGGGCTTTTGCGGCCGAGATCTTGCTCACATGACCTTGGTCAGCGGGCCGCCCTGCTCACGCGCGGACGCCCACCGCCTGGAGCGCCGTGCACTGGCGTGCGGTCGGACGCGCCGGGAAGTAGAGGTAGCAGACGCCGCCGGTGCCGGACGTGACCTTGCCGCTCGCGTTGTACCGCTTGGTCCTGAGCCAGATGTTCTCGAACTCCCGCCGCGCGTACACGCGCCGCACCGCGCCGTCGTCCGCCGAGAACGGATCGTTGGCGATCACGTCGCCCTCGGCCGTGAAGCCGATCACGGTCATCAGGTGCCCGGAGGTGCCGTACCCCGCCCCCGTCAGCTCCCCCTTGAGGAAGGACTGCGAGGTCATGGCCGGGATCCCGGCCGCGATCAGCGTCTCCAGGTCGGTGAGGGAGCCGAGCCGGGTGACCACGCCCTGGAGGTCGGCGAAGGTGGCCGCGTAGGCGGCGTTGAACGGCCAGTTGCCGCAGCCTGCGTACTGGTGGTCGTAGGTGTGCCTGGCCGCGTGGCACACCTGCGGGTCGGCGTAGGACGGGTCGACCCACGCCAGTTGCTTCGGCGTGAGCCGGCCGCCCCAGTACTCGATGATCATCTGCGAGGAGGTGGGGCTGCACCAGGCCTCGCCGCCGCTGTCGTACTCGGGGTACTGGCCCCGGTGGATCTCCTGCGAGTAGCGCGGCACGGCCAGCTCGCCCGCGAGGCCGGGCACGGAGGCCGGGACGGTGAAGCGGTCCGGGACGTCGGAGCCCGTCGCGCCCAGCCGCCACACCGTCGGGGTGAGCTCGGTGCCGGGGCGCCGGTACAGGGTGAGGCGCAGGCGGTACGCGGCGAGGCGCAGGCCCGTCGAGGCGTCGTCGATCGCGAAGGTGTCGGTCCAGACGGTGCTTCTGCCGTCGGTCTGGCCGTCGACCGAGGTCCGTTTGATGTCCTGGTCGCCGGAGGCCCAGCGGCCCATCACGTACCAGGGGGCAGCTGCGCCGTCGGAGTACGTGCCCGTCAGCTCGACCTGGAGCCAGGTCCCGGCCGGGGTGCTCGCGTTCCAGGAGGCGATGACCTCGGTCGCGGGGACGGCGAGCGGCTGGAGCGGGGACGTCCAGGTCGCGTACTCCCAGGCCGCGGTGGTCTTGGTGTGCGGGTCGGTGTAGTCGACGGTGCCGAGCGGGGCGGCGACGGCGACGCCCGGGCGGACGCCCGCCACGGCACGGGTGCCCTGGGTGGTGCCGGCGCGCCAGTCGTCGTACGTGGTCCAGGCGTGGTGGTCGACGGGGCGGGCGGCCGGGGCCGGGGCCGATTCGCCGTCCGTGGTGTCCACCGTGTCCGTGGTGTCCGTGGCGGCAGCCACGGCGGCCGGGGCCGAGCCCCCTGCCATCGCTGCGGCGACCGCGGTGACCGCGGCGGCGAGGACCGTTCTGCGGGACGACTGATCGGCTCTGCTCATGGGCGGAGGCCCCCAAGGTGTCGGCGCAACTGTGCGCCCACTATGAACGGCGGCGACCACGCCTTCCAGCACCTCCGCCCGTGCCACGCCCACGACTACCGGTCTGCGCCACTGGGACGGGCACGGTGAGCGGCGAGCGGTGAGGGGCGAAGGACGAGCGGCGAGCGGCGAGCGGCGTCCGGCCGTAGACTTTCGCGCCGAACAGATGCCCCCCCTTCTCCGTCCCCCTCCATCCCTCTCCGTCCTTCTTTGTCCTTCTCCGCACCCCGGGACCCGTCATCCGCCAGCTCGCCGCCCGGCTCCGCCGTCTGCCACCGTCCTGTGGGCCGGTGCGTCTGATCGGGGTCGACGGGCATGCCGGGTCGGGGAAGTCCACGTTCGCCGGGAAGCTGGCCGAGGCGCTGGGGGGCGTGCCGGTGCTGCGCCTCGACGACATCGCGAGCCACGACGAGCTCTTCGGGTGGACCGGGCGTCTGCTGACCCAGGTGATCGAGCCGTTCCGCCGCGCCGAGACCGCGCACTACGCCCCCTACGACTGGCGCGCCCGCCGCTTCGGCCCGCCCGTGCCGCTGCCCGCCGCCCCCGTCGTCCTGGTCGAGGGGGTCGGCGCGGGCCGTCGCGCCCTGCGGCCGTTCCTGGCGTGCCTGCTGTGGATGGACGTGCCGCCAGAGGAGGCCTGGGCACGGGGACGGTCGCGGGACGGGGAGGAGCAGCGGGAGTTCTGGGACGGGTGGGTTCCGGCGGAAGTCCGCCATTTCGCCGAGGATCCCTCGCGCCCCCATGCGGCCCTGCTGGTACGGCAGTTGAAGCCGGGGTACGAGGTGCTGCCGGGGCCGGCGGGAGAGCTTGGTCCGCACCGGGATGTCACCCACCGTGAGGGTCCACCCGCGGTGTGGTGAACCCGTGAAGGGCCGTGCACGCGAACTTCGCCGAGTGCTTCAACTGCGCTTGACCGACTGCCCGTACAGGACTTACGTTCTGAATGTGCGGCAATGGAAGCCGCCCTCGGACGCGAAGCCCCCGGTTGTTCCCCCGTGATCGGGGGCTTCGTTCTGCCCTCGACGCGCTTTCCGGCCCTCGCGCGGCCCTTTTCCGGCCGTTTTCCGGACGCGACGCGACACGAATCGCTCACCCAGGGTCACCGTGCGGGATGCGCCCCGTCTGCTCCCACCTCACCGGACGACCGATACGGCACCCTACGGCAGGCACCGCTCACGCAGGTACGATGCCCTCGGTGCGACCTGGAAAGTTGCTGCGCGCACCTTGCAACTCCGGTCCGCGGCACAGCGGTTCGACCAAGGCAGCCGACGGGCGACGACTCGGCGGCATACCGACGGGGGCACGGTTTGTGGGGGACGTGATGGACTTCGGCACGCAGGGTCCCGAGGCCCCGGCCGACGCGGCCGACCTCGCCTGGCTGCGCGGCGTGGACGCCTACACGATGGGCGCCTATCCACAAGCGGAGGACGAGTTCCGCGCCGCGGTGCGGATCGATCCCGGGATGGCCGACGGCTGGCTCGGGCTGCACGCGCTGCGCGTCGACACGACGACCGCGCTGCTGCGGATGTTCCGGCACCGCGAGCGCTTCGGCGAGCAGCGCACCCGGCACCGCCGCACGCTCAACTCCTGGTACTGGCTGGGCTGGTGGGTGCAGCCGGTGCTGGAGAGCCCGCGCGATCTGCTCCTCGCGCACGCCTCGCACTGGCTGGACGGCCGCCATGTGCCCGAGCTGGACCGGGCGCTCGCGGGGCTGCCGCCCGTCGACACCGATCACCAGGTCCGCTTCCTGCACGCCTGCCGCTCCTACCTGGTCAAGGACTGGGAGCAGTTGGTCCGGCACACCGACCCGCTGCTCGACGACGCGCTGCTGGGCATCGAGGCCGGCCTGTTCGGCGGGATGGCCCGGGTGCGGCTGGAGATGTACGGGCAGGCCGAGCCGCTGCTCGCGGCGGCCCTGATGCGCTGCCGCAGCGAGCAGCCGCAGCGCAAGGAGCTGCGGTACTGGCTGGCCCGGGCCCATGAGGGCACCGGCCGCTCGGCGGCGGCCCTCCCCCTGTACCGGGCGGTGCACCGCGTCGACCCCGCCTTCATGGACACCTCGGCCCGGCTGGCCGCGATCGCCGAGAGCGACGGGTACGACGACACGGCCGACCTCGCGGCGATCACGCTCACCGGGGTCGGGCAGGACATGGTGGACGGGCCGGACGGCTTCGATCCGCTGTTCGGCACGGAGGGCCGGGACCTGCGGCTCAGCGAGCCCGCCGAGCTGCCGCCGGACCTGCCGCCCGTCGTGCCGCTGCCGTCGGTGACCGACCCGGCGGTGCGGGAGAAGTTCGTCGTCCCCTCGGTGCTGCCTGCCGGACCCACCGACCCCGTGTTACTCGAGGAGGCACTCGCCGAGCTGGAGCGCATGGTGGGGCTGGAGCCGGTGAAACGCCAGGTCAAGGCCTTGTCCGCGCAGCTCAACATGGCCCGGCTGCGGACCGGGCAGGGCCTTCCGGTGCAGCCGCCGAAGCGGCACTTCGTGTTCTCCGGGCCCTCCGGCACCGGCAAGACGACGGTGGCCCGCATCCTGGGCCGCGTGTTCTACGCCCTCGGGCTGCTGGGCGGGGACCATCTCGTGGAGGCCCAGCGGGCCGACCTGGTCGGCGAGTACCTCGGCCAGACGGCCGTCAAGGCCAACGAGCTGATCGACTCCGCCCTCGGCGGCGTGCTCTTCGTCGACGAGGCGTACTCGCTCTCCAACTCCGGTTACGGCAAGGGCGACGCGTACGGCGACGAGGCGTTGCAGGTGCTGCTGAAGCGGGCCGAGGACAACCGGGACCATCTGGTGGTGATCCTGGCCGGCTATCCGGAGGGCATGGACCGCCTGCTCACCGCGAACCCCGGACTGTCCTCCCGCTTCACGACCCGCGTCGACTTCCCCTCCTACCGGCCGCTCGAACTCACCTCCATCGGCGAGGTGCTGGCCGCGGAGAACGGTGACGTGTGGGACGAGGAGGCCCTCGACGAGCTGCGCTCGATCGCCGGGCACGTCGTCGACCAGGGGTGGATCGACGAGCTGGGCAACGGGCGGTTCCTGCGGACGCTGTACGAGAAGAGCTGCGCGTACCGCGATCTGCGGCTGTCGACCTACCCGGGCACGCTGACCCGGGACGACCTGTCGACACTGCGGCTGGCGGATCTGATGCAGGCGTACGGCGAGGTGCTGTCGGGGCGGGGGCCGCAGGGTCCGTCGTCGATGTGACGGACCCCGCGGACCCAACGAGTCCCAGAAGTCCCAGGAGTCCCATGGCTCACGCCGGTCCCACGGCTTCCCCGGGCCCGGGTCAGCGTGCCAGCGCCTCCTCCGGTTCGTCGCTGGCCCTCGGCTCCGCGAGCCGGACCTCGGGCTCGGACAGCTCCCGGTGCGCGGGGTCGGTGACCTCGCCCACCAGCAGCTCCAGGACGTCTTCCAGCGCGACCAGGCCGAGCACCCGGCCGGACGCGTCGGCGACCTGCGCCAGATGGGTCGCCGCCCGGCGCATCACCGTCAGCGCGTCGTCCAGCGGCAGTTCAGAGCGCAGCGTCGTCATCGGACGCCATACCTGCTGCGGCACCGCCCGCTCGGAGTTCTCCACGTCGAGGACGTCCTTCACGTGCAGGTAGCCCATGAAGGCGCCGTTCTCCGCGGCGACCGGGAAGCGGGAGTAGCCGGTGCGGGCGGTCAGCTCGACGATCTCGCCGGGGGTGACCGCCGGGCTGACCGTGACCAGTGACTCGCGCTTCAGCAGGACGTCCGTCACCGGGCGGGAGCCCAGCTCCAACGCGTCCTCCAGCCGCTCCTGCTCCTCGCGGCCGAGAAGACCGGCCTGGCCGGAGTCCTCCAGCAGCCGGTTGAGCTGCTCGCTGGTGACGACGGCCTCCACCTCGTCCCTCGGCTCGACGTGGAAGAGCCGCAGGATGCCCCGGGCGCAGGCGCCGAGGGCCACGGTGATCGGCCGGCACACGCGGGCGAAGGCGACCAGACCGGGGCTGAGCCACAGCGCGGCCTTCTCCGGGGCCGCCATGGCGAGGTTCTTCGGGACCATCTCGCCGATGACGAGGTGGAAGAAGACCACCGCGGCCAGGGCTATGACATAGCCCAGGGGATGGATCATGCCCTCCGGGAGGTGGATCCACTCGAAGAGCGGTTCCAGCAGCTCGGCGACCGTCGGTTCGGCGACCGCGCCCAGGGTGAGCGAGCAGACGGTGATGCCGAACTGCGCCGCCGCCATCATCTGGGGCAGCCGCTCCAGGCCGTAGAGGACCTGGCGGGCGCGGGCGGTGCCCAGGGGTTCGATCTGGCTGCGGCGGACGGAGACGAGCGCGAACTCGGCGCCGACGAAAAAGCCGTTGGCGAGCACGAGGAGCGAGGCGAAGGCGAGTTGGAGGACGCTCATCGGGCGGCCTCCACGACCGCGGCGGTCCGCACCAGGCGGATCCGTTCGGCCCGGTAGTGGCCGACCCGGCGCACCGAGAGCCGCCAGCCGGGCAGCTCGGTCCGGTCGCCGACGGCCGGGATCCGGCCGAGCAGGTCGGCGACGAGGCCCGCGACCGTCTCGTACGGGCCCTCGGGGACCTCCAGGCCTATGCGCTGGAGGGTGTCGACGCGGCAACTGCCGTCCACGTCCCAGGCGGGCTTGCCGTCCTCGGGCGGGGCCGCGGCGAGTTCGGGCGTGTCGTGGCCGTCGTGTTCGTCGCGGACCTCGCCGACGAGTTCCTCGACGATGTCCTCCAGGGTGACCACGCCGGCCGTGCCGCCGTACTCGTCGACGACGACGGCGATGGGCTGTTCGCTGCGCAGCCGGGCCAGCAGGGGCTGGACGGGCAGGGTCTCGGGGACCAGCAGCGCGGGGCGGGCGATCCGGCCGAGCGGGGTGCGCAGCCGGTCGTGGACGGGGATCGCCAGGGCGTCCTTGAGGTGGACCATGCCGACGATCTCGTCGATCTTCTCGCGGTAGACGGGGAACCGGGACAGGCCGGTGGCGCGGGTCAGGTTGACGACGTCCTCGGCGGTGGCCGACGACTGCAGGGCGCTGACCTTCACGCGCGGGGTCATGACGTGCTGCGCGGTCAGCTCGGCCAGCGACAGGGTGCGGACGAACAGGTCGGCCGTGTCCTGTTCGAGGGCGCCGGCGCGGGCCGAGTGGCGGGCCAGGGAGACGAGCTCGCCGGGGGTGCGGGCGGAGGCCAGCTCCTCGGTGGGCTCGACGCCCAGGGCGCGCACCAAGCGGTTGGCGACCGTGTTGAGGGCCGAGATCACCGGCCGGAAGAGGCGGGAGAAGGCGGCTTGCGGGCCCGCGACGACCCGCGCGACCTGCAAGGGCTTGGACACCGCCCAGTTCTTGGGCACGAGCTCGCCGATCACCATCTGCACGGCGGACGCCAGCAGCATGCCGACGACCACGGTGACACCGGAGACGGCGCCCTCGGGGATGCCGATCGCGGTGAACGGGCCGTGCAGCAGCTCCGCGAGCGCCGGCTCGGCGAGCATGCCGACGACGAGGGAGGTGATGGTGATGCCGAGTTGGGTGCCGGAGAGCTGGAAGGACAGTTCCTTCAGCGACTCGACGACCGTGAGGGCTCGCTTGTCGCCCTCGGCGGCGGCCTTCTCGGCCTCCGGGCGTTCGACCGTGACGAGGCCGAACTCGGCGGCGACGAAGAAGCCGTTGGCGAGGATGAGCAGGAACGCGGCTGCCAGGAGCAGCAGGGGGATGGTCATGATGCCGCCGCCTCCGAACCAGGTCGGGTGGGGGCGGCGCAGGTACTACAGGACGAACCGTCCATCGCCGGAGGGAGTCACTCCTCGGGTAGCAGGAACCCCTGTGCACCGGGCAGGGCACATCAGGGGCGGAGGCGGCAAGGGGACGCCTCCGTCACCAGATTAATCAAGACATGGGCTCCAGCGGCAGGGTGGACGGCCCTGAGTCAGCCCTGATCTTGCCCTGTGGACGCTTCGGGGTCCCGGACGGACCGGGTTTCCACGAGGGCGTGCAGGGTGCGCGCGTCGGTGATGGCCTGCTGCACGTCCATGCCCGGCTGGATGCCGAGCGCGGGCAGGCTGGTGCCGTCGCTGAGGTCGAGGAACACCCAGGGGTCGCCGGTGCGGAGGTTCACCTGGAGGATCTCAGCCCATTCCAGGCGCCGTCGGCTCGCGATGTTCACGACGGTGACGCCGGAGTCCTCGGCGACGACCCGCACCCGGGCGAGCCGGGTCAGCACCCAGAAGAGGAGGGCGCCGGTGAGGACGAAGGTGAGCCGCTCCCCCGGGCCGAGCTGTTCGAGCAGCATGGCCACGGCGGAGATGACGAGGAAGATCGCCGCTCCGGCCGTGAGCAGCACCGCGCGGGTGCGGCCCGGCCGGAGGGTGACGGGGAGGGTGGGCAGGTCGCTGCCCTGCTGCTCGGACATGTTCCCGGAGGTTTCTCGGCTGGGGCTTCGGAGGCTTGCGGCTTCAGAGGCCTTGGGCTTCGGAGGCCTTGGGCTTCAGAGGCGGCAGGCGTGGATGGCCGTGGTGAGGATGGCGCGGGCGCCGATGTCGTACAGGTCGTCCATGATCCGCTGGGCCTCCTTGGCGGGGACCATGGCGCGGACGGCGACCCAGCCCTCGTTGTGCAGCGGGGAGACGGTCGGCGACTCCAGGCCCGGGGTCAGCGCGACGGCCTTCTCGAGCTGCTCGACGCGGCAGTCGTAGTCCATCATCACGTAGGTGCGGGCGACCAGGACGCCCTGGAGGCGGCGCAGGAACTGCTGCACCTTCGGTTCGGCGGCCTCGTCGGTGTCCGCGCCGGTGCGGCGGATGACGACGGCCTCGGACTTCATGATGGGGTCGCCGAACACCTCCAGGCCCGCGTTGCGCATCGAGGTGCCGGTCTCGACGACGTCGGCGATGACCTCGGCGACGCCCAGTTCGATCGCGGTCTCGACGGCGCCGTCGAGGTGGACGACGGCGGCGTCGATGCCGTGCTCGGCGAGGTACTTGGCGACGATGCCCTCGTAGGAGGTGGCGATCGTCTTGCCGGCCAGGTCGGCGAGGCCGGTGGCCGTGCCGGGCTTGGCGGCGAAGCGGAAGGTGGAGCGGGCGAAGCCGAGCGGCAGGATCGTCTCGGCGTGGGCGCCGGAGTCGATGAGCAGGTCGCGGCCGGTGATGCCGATGTCGAGCTTGCCGGAGGACACGTAGATCGCGATGTCGCGGGGGCGGAGGTAGAAGAACTCGACCTCGTTCACCGGGTCGACGATCCGCAGTTCCTTGCTCTCCCGGCGCTGCTGGTAGCCGGCCTCATGCAGCATGTCCGCCGCAGGTCCGGACAGGGAACCCTTGTTGGGGACGGCGATGCGCAGCATGAGGCGAGCTTCCTTCGCGTGGAACGTGGAACGTGGGAAAAGGGGGCGGCTTTGTCTGGAAACGGTTTACAGGTGGGCGTACACGTCGTCCAGCGAGATTCCGCGGGCGACCATCATCACCTGGACGTGGTAGAGCAACTGCGAGATCTCCTCGGCGGCTGCTTCCTTGCCCTCGTACTCGGCGGCCATCCAGACTTCGGCGGCCTCTTCGACGACCTTCTTGCCGATGGCATGGACGCCCTTCCCGACCAGTTCGGCGGTGCGGGACGTGGTGGGGTCGCCGGTGGCGGCCTTCTGCTGGAGCTCTGCGAAGAGCGCCTCGAAAGTCTTGTTCGACATGGTGAGGTCAGACTAGTTCAAATGGCGGCTTCGTCAGCGCCAGGGTTCAGATACTGAGCGGAGGGTGGCCGCGGTCGCCACCGCCGCCGTCACCGCCTCGTGTCCCTTGTCCTCGTGGGAGCCCTCGATGCCCGCCCGGTCCAGGGCCTGTTCCTCGGTGTCGCAGGTCAGGACGCCCATGCCGATGGGGACGCCGGTCTCGACGGAGACCTGGGTGAGGCCCTGGGTGACGCCCTGGCACACGTACTCGAAGTGCGGGGTGCCGCCGCGGATGACGACCCCGAGGGCGACGATCGCGTCGTAGCCCCGCCCGGCGAGCACCTTGGCGACGACCGGGAGCTCCCAACTGCCGGGGACCCGCAGCAGGGTCGGCTCGTCGATGCCGAGGTCGTGCAGGGCGCGCAGGGCGCCGTCGACCAGACCGTCCATCACCTTCTCGTGCCACTGTGCCGCGATGACGGCGACCCGGAAGTCACCCACATTGCGTACGGACAGTTCCGGTGCACCCTTGCCGCTCACGTCTCTCCTCAGTGCTGTTCTGTGCCGCTGTACTTGTTGCCGTGCTTGCTGCTGTTCCTGCTGCTGCTCTTACTGGTTGCCGCAGGGGGACACCGGGGCCGGGTCCAGCCAGGGCAGGTCGTGGCCCATCCGGTCCCGCTTGGTGCGCAGGTAGCGGATGTTGTGCTCGCCCGCCTGTACGGGCATCGGCTCGCGCTCGGTGACCTCGATGCCGTGCCGGACGAGCGCGTCGGTCTTCTCGGGGTTGTTGGTCATCAGGCGCACGCTGTGCACGCCGAGGTCGTCGAGGATCTGCGCGCCGGCCCCGTAGTCGCGGGCGTCGGCGGGCAGGCCGAGTTCCAGGTTGGCGTCGAGGGTGTCGTGGCCCTGCTCCTGGAGCTCGTACGCCCTGAGCTTGGACAGCAGGCCGATGCCCCGGCCCTCGTGGCCGCGCAGGTAGACCACCACGCCCCGGCCCTCGCTCTGGATGCGCTCCAGGGACGCGTCGAGCTGGGGGCCGCAGTCGCAGCGCAGGGACGCGAAGACGTCGCCGGTGAGGCACTCGGAGTGGACGCGGACCAGGACGTTGTCGCCGTCGCCGAGGTCGCCGTGGACGAGGGCGACGTGCTCGACGCCGTCGGCGACGGAGCGGTAGCCGTACGCGGTGAAGGTGCCGTGGACGGTGGGCAGCCGGGTCTCGGCCTCGCGCCGGACGGTGGGCTCGGCGGAGCGGCGGTAGGCGATCAGGTCCTCGATGGAGATGATCGTCAGGCCGTGCTTGCGGGCGAACGGGATCAGTTCGGGCAGCCGGAGCATCCGGCCGTCCTCGCCGGCGATCTCGACGATCGCGCCGGCCGGGCGCAGGCCCGCGAGGCGGGCGAGGTCGACGGCGGCCTCGGTGTGGCCGTTGCGGGTCAGCACCCCGCCGGGCTGGGCGCGCAGCGGGAAGACGTGCCCCGGGCGGACGAAGTCGTCGGCCTGTGCCGCGCCGCCCGCCAGCAGGCGGAGGGTGGCGGCGCGGTCGGCGGCGGAGATGCCGGTGGTGACGCCGTGGGCGGGACCGGCGTCGACGGAGACCGTGAACGCGGTCCGCATCGACTCGGTGTTGTCCTCGACCATCTGCGGCAGGCGCAGCCGCTCCAGTTCGTCGCCCTCCATGGGGGCGCAGATCAGGCCGCGGCACTCGCTCATCATGAAGGCGACGATCTCGGGGGTGGCCTTCTCGGCGGCGACGACGAGGTCGCCCTCGTTCTCGCGGTCCTCGTCGTCGACGACCACGATGGGGCGGCCGGCCGCGATGTCGGCGATGGCCTGCTCGATCGGGTCGAGCGAGAAGTCCTCGATGCCGTCCGTGCGGTAGAGGATCGGTGCCGTACTCATGCCGGCGCTCCTTCCAGAGCGGGCTGCGAGGCCTTGCGGGAGCGCAGCCACCAGTCGCGCATGCCCCACAGGACGAGCGCGCCGTAGATGACGTAGACGAAGCCGGAGAAGGCGTAGCCGTTGGCGAAGTTGAGGGGGACGCCGACGACGTCGACGAGGAGCCAGGCGAACCAGAACTCGACCATGCCGCGGGCCTGGGCGTACATGGCGACGATGCTGCCGACGAAGATGTAGGCGTCCGGCCAGGGGTCCCAGGACAGGGCCGGGTAGGCCGTGAAGAGGAGGGCGACGGCGACCGTGCCGACGGCTGCGGCGCCGACCATGGCCGCACGCTCGCGCCAGGTGGCGAAGCGCGGGGTGATGGCGCCGTCCGTGGCGCTGCCCTTGCTGCGGTTCCACTGCCACCAGCCGTACAGGGCGACGGCCATGACGACGACCTGCTTGCCGGCGCTGCCGGTCAGGTGGCCGTAGAAGGCGACGAAGAGGACGAGTCCGGAGAGGAACTGCACCGGCCAGGTCCACAGGGAGCGCCGCCAGCCGAGGGCGAGGGTGATCAGGCCGAGGATGTTGCCGATCATGTCGGACCACAGGATGTGCTGGTCGAACAGGACGAAGGCCTCGGAGTTCAGCGAGTTCACCGCGCCGCTCCCTGCGTGGTGGTCAGCAGGCGCTCGACGTACTTGGCGACGATGTCCACCTCGAGGTTGACCGGGTCGCCGGGCTGTTTGAGGCCGAGCGTGGTCAGGGCGAGGGTGGTGGGGATGAGGCTGACGGTGAAGTGGTCGAGGCCGGCGTCCACGACGGTGAGGCTGATGCCGTCGACGGTGATGGAGCCCTTCTCCACGACGTACCGGGCGAGGCCGGCGGGGAGGGAGATCTTGATGATCTCCCAGTTCTCGGAGGGGGTGCGGGCCAGCACGGCGCCGGTGCCGTCGACATGGCCCTGCACGATGTGCCCGCCGAGGCGGGCGCCGACGGCGGTGGGGCGTTCGAGGTTGACGCGGGAGCCGACGCCGAGGGCGCCGAGGCTGGAGCGGTTCAGGGTCTCCGCCATGACGTCGGCGGTGAACTCGTCGCCCTCGTGCTCGACGACGGTGAGACAGACACCGTTCACGGCGATGGAGTCGCCGTGCTTCGCGCCGTCGGTGACGACGGGGCCGCGCAGCCTGAAACGGGAGGCGTCGCCGAGGTTCTCGACGGCGGTGACCTCACCCAGTTCTTCGACGATTCCGGTGAACACTTCCCGGGTCCTCCTGCCTCTTCGGGCACGGACTCCGGGGCCTGTCGATGACGACAGTTTGTACGGGCAACGGCACTGGGGGCGACGCCGGACAGACCCGCCCGCGGACGGGTACGTATACGGCGGCGCGCACGAATGCCCGCCCGCCGCGCACTGCCTCCCATCCGGACTTTAACCGTCGGTCCAGGAATTTCACCTGGTCAACCGGCCGCTGGAAGCGGCCGGGTCGCGGACTGTAACCGCCGGTTCGGACTTTCACCGACCCCGGAGTGCGCTGCTATAGGTACAGGCTCAGTGTGCCACGGCCGACACTCGTCCATACAGGTGAAGGATGTGGGGTGGCTCACAGGCCGTCACCCCCAAATCGACGCGCACCGCTGCCCCTACGGGGAGATCACCGGGGTGCGGTCGGTGTCGAATCCGGACAAGCTGGACTTCGTGGCGCGTCAGCTCGGGCGGGTGCGGCGAGGCTGTCACATTCCGCGGGGCTGCGGGGTCTTAGGTGTCGGAGGGCGCTTCGGCCTGGAGCGTCCGGTGTGTGAAGGGGCTGAGCGGCATGACCACGATCCTGGTGACCGGCGGCAGTGGAACCCTGGGCCGGCTCGTCACCCAGCGGCTGCGGGCGGCGGGGCACGAGGTACGGATGCTGAGCCGGCACAGCGAGCCGTACGCCGTCGACCTGCGGGAGGGCGGCGGCGGGCTGGACGCGGCCGTCGCCGGTGTGGACACGATCGTGCACTGCGCGAGCACGCCGCGCGGGGGTGACGAGCAGGCGGCCGCGAACCTGATCGCGGCGGCGCGCCGGGCCGGGGTGGGGCACCTGGTCTACATCTCGATCGTCGGGGTGGACCGGGTCCCGTTCGGCTACTACAAGACGAAGCTCGCCGTGGAGAGGCTGGTGGCGGATTCGGGGCTGGGCTGGACCGTGCTGCGGGCGACCCAGTTCCACGACCTGCTGGTCCAGGTGCTCCAGGGGCTGGCCAAGGTGCCGGTGCTGGTCCTGCCGGCCGGGGTGAGCGACCAGCCGGTGGAGGTGGCGGAGGTCGCGGACCGGCTGGCGGAGCTGGCGACGGGCGCGCCCGCGGGGCGGGTAGACGACATGGCCGGGCCCGAGGTGCGTACGTTCGAGTCGCTGGCCCGCGCGTTCCTGAAGGCGAGCGGCCGGCGGTGCGCGGTGGTGAACGTGCCGCTGTGGGGGGCCGCTTACCGGGGCTTCCGGGCGGGCGGTCACCTCGCGCCGGAGCGGGCGGTGGGCAAGGGCACGTTCGAGGGGTACTTGGCGCAGCGCACCCGCCACTGACCCACGTCCACGTCCACGTCCACGTCCACGTCCACGTCCACGTCCACGTCCACGTCCACGTTCGCGTCCCGGGACAGCAGACCTACCGCGTCCCGAACAGCTCCTCCTGGGCGGACTCGCGGGCCGTCAGCAGTGCCCCGCGCAGTACCGCCGCGCCGCCCAGGGCGCTGGGGCGGACCTCGGTGGGGAGGGGCGCCATGCGGCGCAGCCGCTCGGCCACCCGGTCGGCGAGCGCGTCGCCGCCGGCCTGTCCGACCTCGCCGCCGAGGACCACGCAGCCGGGGTCGAGGACGGCGACGACGGAGGCCGCGCCGAGGGCGAGCCGGTCGGCGAGGGCGTCGAGGAAGCGGTCGGCGCCGCCACCGGCGGCCGGTCGCACCGCTGCCCGCACCAGCGCCGCCGCCACCGGCTCGGCGGCCCGCGCGCCGGCCGCCGTCAGGCCGCACTCCCCCGCCAGTGCGGCGATCGCCGCCGAGCCGGCCAGAGAGTGGAAGCCGCCCTCGCAGTCCGTCGCCGAGGGCAGGCCGCCGGTGCCGGGGACCGGCAGGAAGCCGATCTCGCCGGTGCCGCCGGAAGCACCGCGGCGCAGGGCGCCGTCCAGGACGACGGCCGCGCCCGTGCCGTGGCCCAGCCACAGCAGCACGAAGGTGTCGCGGTCGCGGGCCGCGCCCTCGCGCTGTTCGGCCAGGGCGGCGAGGTTGGTCTCGTTCTCGACGTGCGCGCGGGCCTGCGGGAACCGTTCCTGGAGGGCGGCCACCAGGCTGCGGTGCCAGGCGGGCAGGCCGCTGGAGTCGCGCAGTTCGCCGGTGGCCGGGTCGATGAGGCCGGGCGCGCCGATGCCGAGGGTGTGCAGCCGGTCGGCCCCGGCCTCCTTCGCCGTCCGCTCGACCAGCGTGACCGCCTGCTCCACGGCCGTCCCGGTGCCCGTGTCGCCGCCGATCGGCACGGCCGCCTCGGCGAGCACCCGGCCGACCAGGTCGGAGACGAGCACGGCGACGCCCTCCGTGCGCACGTCCAGCGCGGCCAGGTGGGCGCGGTCGGCGACGATCCCGTAGAGCTTCGCGTTCGGCCCGCGGCGCTGCTCGCCCGCCTCGCCTGCGACCTCGATCAGGCCGCCGGCGGTGAGGCGTTCGACGAGGTCGGCGACCGTGGGCCGGGACAGGCCGGTGAGCTGCTTCAACTGCCCTGCCGTCAACGGGCCTTCGTGTTGCAGCAGGCGCAGGGCGAGGCGGTCGTTGATGGCCCGGGCGGTGCTCGGGGATGCGGGCATGGCGGGAATCCTCCCACGGCGGTCGAGGGCGCCTGGCGGCCGTCGAGACGCCCTCGACGCCCCCTATTTATCAGGCAGGGTTCCTGATAGTTTACGGCGGCGGCGCGACGGCGCGGCACGGAGTCGGAGGGGGCGGGAGAATGGGCGGAGTGGGTGAGGTGAGCCACGCACCGACGGAGGTAAGGCGCGCCCGGTATGCCGTGGCGGCCGTGTTCACCGTGCACGGCGCGGTCACCGGTTCGTTCGCCACCCGCGTGCCGTGGATCCAGGACCACGCCGGCGTGTCCACCGGCCAGCTCGGGTTCGCGCTCGCCTTCACGGCGTTCGGGGCGGCCTGCGCGATGCCGCTGGCCGGCTCGGTCACCCATCGCTACGGCAGCCGGGCGGCCCTGCGCGGCCTGCTCGCGCTGTGGACGCTGGCGCTGACGCTGCCCGCCCTCGCCCCGAACCTGCTCACGCTGTGCCTGGCGATGTTCGCCTACGGCGCGACCTCGGGCATGTCCGACGTCGCGATGAACGCGCTCGGCGTCGAGGTGGAGCGGCTGCTGGGCAGGTCGATCATGTCGGGGCTGCACGGCATGTGGAGCGCGGGCGCTCTGCTGGGCTCGGCTGGCGGGACGCTCGCCGCGCACCTGGGGTCGGACGCGCGCGTGCACCACGCGCTGGCGGCGGCCGTGCTGACCGGTCTCGGTCTGCTGGCCTGCCGCTGGGTGCTGGACCTGCGGCCGGCCGAGGACGAGGAGCCGCCGCCGCGGTTCGCGCTGCCGCCGCGCTCGGCGCTGCTGATCGGCGCGGTCGGGTTCTGCGCGGTGTTCGCGGAGGGTGCCAGCCTGGACTGGTCGGCCGTCTACCTGCGCGACCAGCTCGGCTCGTCGGCGGGGGCGGCGGCGGCCTGCACGACCGGCTTCATGTTCACGATGGCGGTTGCCCGGATCGCGGGCGACGCGGTGGTGAACCGGTTCGGCGCGGTGCGAACCGTCCGGGCGGGCGGTGCGCTGGCCGCGCTCGGCGGGCTGCTGATCGTCGTCGCGGGGCATCCGGCGGTGGCGATGGGCGGGTTCGGGCTGATGGGGCTGGGCATCGCGGTCGTCGTACCGCTGTGCTTCGCGGCGGCCGGACACAGCGGCCCGAGCCCCAGCCAGGCCATCGCGGGCGTCGCGACGATCACCTACACCTCCGGCCTGATCGCCCCGAGCCTGATCGGCGGAGTGGCCCAGGCAACCAGCCTGACGGTGTCATTCGGCGTGGTGACGCTGCTGGCATGCGGGCTCATGGCATTCGCGGGCGTGCTGCGGAGCAGCGGCGGCGCGCGGACGGGCACGAAGGCCGAGGCCGGCGCGCAGGTAGCGACGGTGCCCGGGCCACGGCCCTGAGCCGACGTCGGGCGGTCGATCACCCTCCGGGCTGATCGCCCCGAGCCTGATGCCCGGCCACGGGCCTGAGTCGGCGGCGGGCAGGGGCAAGCGGTCGGTCGGCTTTCGGACAGCCGGGAGAATGATCGTGACAGCCGCAACCCTGATGAAAGCGAAACCGCACCATGGATCTTGGCGTCCGCTGGAAACTGCACGGCGACGGACGCACCCCGGCGCCCGGTGCGGTGGTCCGGCCCGACGAGCGGCTCTCCTGGCCGCGTACCGCCGGGCTCGGCGCGCAGCATGTGGTGGCGATGTTCGGGGCGAGTTTCGTGGCGCCCGTCCTGATGGGCCTGGACCCGAACCTCGCCATCATGATGTCCGGCGTCGCGACCGTGATCTTCCTGCTCGCGACCCGTGGCCGGGTGCCCAGCTATCTCGGGTGCTCCCTGTCCTTCGTGGGCGTGGCCGCCGTCATCCGGGCGCAGGGCGGGACGAGCGCCACGGTCACCGGCGCGGTGTTCGTCGTCGGGTTCGCCCTGTTCCTCGTCGGACTGGCCGTGCAACGCTTCGGGGCTCGGATCATCCACGCCGCGATGCCGCCGATCGTCACGGGCGCGGTGGTGATGCTGATCGGGTTCAACCTCGCCCCGGTCACCGCCACCACCTACTGGCCGCAGGACCAGTGGACGGCCCTGCTGGTGATGCTGGTCACCGCGCTGGCGGTGGTCTGTCTGCGCGGTTTCTGGTCCCGGATCGCGATCTTCCTCGGCCTCGTCTTCGGATACGCCGTCTCGTGGGCGTTCGACCGGATCTTCGGCCGGATCCACTCCGCCGACGCGAGCGGCAAGGTCACCGACCACTGGCGCCTCGACCTGTCCGGGGTCGCTCACGCCGACTGGGTCGGACTGCCCGCCTTCCACGGCCCGTCCTTCGAGTGGTCGGCGATCCTGGTCGCGCTGCCCGTCGTCATCGCGCTGGTCGCGGAGAACGCCGGGCACGTCAAGGCGGTCGGCGAGATGACCGGCGACGACCTGGACGGCAAGCTCGGCACGGCGATCTCCGCCGACGGCGTCGGCTCGATGCTGTCCACGGCGCTGGGCGGCCCGCCCAACACCACCTACTCCGAGAACATCGGCGTGATGGCCGCGACCCGCGTCTACTCGACGGCCGCCTACTGGGCCGCCGCCGGGTTCGCCCTCCTCTTCGGCCTGTGCCCCAAGTTCGGCGCGATCGTCGCCGCGATCCCCGGGGGCGTCCTGGGCGGCATCACCGTCATCCTCTACGGCATGATCGGCCTGCTCGGCGCGCAGATCTGGCTCAACGCCGGCGTCGACCTGCGCAACCCGCTGAACCTGGTGCCGGCCGCGGCGGGCATCATCATCGGCATCGGCGACGTCACGATGAAGTTCACCGACACCTTCTCGCTGAGCGGCATCGCGCTCGGTACGGTCGTCGTCATCACCGGCTACCACGCGCTGCGCGCCTTCGCCCCCGCCCACCTCAAGACCCAGCGGCCCCTGCTGGACGGCGGTACCAGCAGCTACGACGAGGCCGACGCGTAGGCGAGCGCGGCGGGCTCGTTACCCCGTTCCGGGGAAGCGTCGGGCTCGCCGACCCGCGGACCGGTCCGGGGCTGCGACCCTGCCCCCATGCCGCAAACGGAACAGTTCACCGCTCCCGTCGAGACCGGCGTCCGCCCGGTCGGTACGAGCGTCGACGATGTGCTCGCCCGGATGTACGCCCTCGACGCGACGCTGCCGCCCTTCGACGGGGTCGCGGTCTTCAACCGGGTCTACCTGGCGGTGACCCGGGAGGTGGACCGGCGCATCGACACCGGCCGGTTCCCGGACGCGCGGGCCGCCGTCACGCTGGACGTGCGGTTCGCACAGCGCTACTTGGACGCCGTGGACCCGGTGCCGGGCGGCCGGCGCGCACCGGCCTGCTGGCGCCCGCTGCTGCAGTTTCGCCGCCATCCCGGCGTACGACCACTCCAGTTCGCCCTCGCGGGCATCAACGCGCACATCGGGCACGACCTCGCGCTCGCCGTGGTGGACGCCTGTCGTAGCCTCGGCTGCGAACCGGCCGATCTGGAGGACGAGTTCGACCGCGTCGGCGATCTTCTCGTCTCGCTGGAGGAACGCATCCGCGAGGAACTGATGCCGGGCCCCGACCTGTTGCAGATCGCCGACCCCCTCACCCACCTGCTCGGCTCCTGGAGCCTGGAGCGGGCCCGGGACGCCACCTGGACGGCGGCCCGGGCGCTGTGGGCGCTGCGCCGACTCCCCGACGTCGCCGAGGAGTTCACCGAGCGGCTCGACACGGCCGTCGGCTTCGCGGGCCGCATGATGCTCACCCCGCTCCCGAACTGACCTCAGTCCTCGGGGAGTTCCACCGGCGCGATCGCGTCGTACACGTCACCTGGGCCCGGGTTGGCCGCGTCGGTGGTCCCGCCGAAGTGGTGCATGACGCCCCAGACCGCGTTCAGCGCGGTCTGGACGGCGCCCTCGGCCCAGCCGGCCGTCCAGGAGATGTCGTCGCCGGCGAGGAACACGCCCCGCTTGTCCTCGGGCAGCCGGTCCTGCATGAAGTGGGTGAACAGGCGCCGCTGGTAGCGGTAGTGGCCGGGCAGGTTGGCCTTGAACGCGCCCATGAAGTAGGGCTCGTTCTCCCAGGAGACGGTCACCGGGTTGCCGATGACGTGCTTCCTGATGTCGACCTTCGGGTAGATCTCGCCGAGCGACTTCAGCATGACCTCCATCCGCTCGTTCGCGGACAGCGGCAGCCACTTGAGGCTGTCGTCGCACCAGGTGTAGGAGAGGCAGATGACGGCGGGCCGGTCGAGGCCGTCGTCGAGGAGGTAAGTCCCGCGCGTCATACGGTCGGTGAGCGTCATCGACATGACGTCCCGCCCGGTCTCCTCGTCCTTGTCCAGCCAGAACGGCCGGTCGACGGGCACGAAGAGCTTGCTGGACTCCATGTAGTGGGTGCGCTCGATGGCGGTCCAGTGGTCGATCGGGAAGAGCGAGTCGTCGCAGGCGATCTTGGAGAGCAGCATCCAGGACTGGGCGGTGAAGACGGCCGCCCGGTAGGTGCGGATGTCGCCGTCGGCGTCCGTCACGGTGATCCGGTTGCCCGCGGTGCGGTGCAGCCGGGTCACGGCCGGTCGCGGCTCGCCGCCCTCGTGCAGGCTCGCGAGCGAGGTGCCGTACGGCCAGTGGACGAGTTTCTCGGGCTCGCGTTCCCAGAGCCGCAGCGGGAGTTGCTGGGAGCCGCCGACGATGCCGCGATGGTGGTCGTCGGCCTCGCTGTAGACGACGCGCAGGATCTCCAGGATGGAGTTCGGGAAGTCGGTGTCCCAGCCGCCGGTGCCGAAGCCGACCTGGCCGAAGATCTCGCGGTGCCGGAAGGACTTGAACGCCGCGGAGTCGCAGAGGAAGCCGTAGAAGGTCTGGTTGTCGAGCTTCTCGACGAGCTTCGCCCAGATCTCGCGGATGCGCGGCACGTCCCGCTCGCGCATCGCGCGGTTCATGTCGGAGAAGTCGGCGCCCTCTTCGAGGCAGGCGTTCCAGGCGTGCATCACATCGCGGTAGACCTGCGGCAGGTCGTCGACGGTGGTCGCGTAGTGCGACTCGCCCTTGAGGTCGACGACGGTCGAAGGGGTCACGTCGGCAAGGGGGTTGGGGAACGGCCGGGTCTCAAGGCCCACCAGGTCGATGTAGTGCTGGAGGGCCGTGGAGGACGGCGGGAAGCGCATCGCGCCCATCTCGGCGGTGAGGGAGGGGTCGCAGCCGTCGAAGCCCACGGTCCGCAGCCGCCCGCCGATCCGGTCGGCCTCGTAGACGACCGGCTTGAGGCCCATCTTCATCAGCTCGTAGGCGGCCACGATGCCGGACAGCCCGCCGCCGATCACCGCGACCTCGGCGCCGTGCTCGGTCGCCGGTATCTGGCCGAGCCCCGCCGGATGGCCGAGGAAGTCGTCGTAGGCGTACGGGAAGTCCGGGCCGAACATGGTGATCGGCGGCCGGTGCCGCTCGTCTGCGTGCTCGACGGCGTTGGGCACGGTGGACGTCATGGGGTACGGACTCCTTGCACAGGAAATTGAGCGTGTGGGCTTCAGACCAGGGAGCCGTACAGGCCCGGGCGGCGGTCCTTCAGGTACGGGTTCGCCTCGCGGGAGGCGGCGAGGGTGACGGGGTCGGCGTCGGCGAAGAGCAGTTCCTCGCCGCGTCCGGCGCGGGCCCGCGCGACCCCGTCGGGACCGGCCAGGGTGGACAGCCCGACGAACTCGAACTCCCCTTCCCGGCCGACCCGGTTGACGTACGCGACATACATCTGGTTCTCGAAGGCGCGCACCGGGATCATCGACTCGGCGACGAACTGGAAGGGGTGCATCTGCGCGGTCGGCACGACGAGGAGGTCGGTGCCGGCCAGGGCGTGGGCGCGGACGTTCTCCGGGAACTCGACGTCGTAGCAGATCATCAGGCCGACGGTGAGGCCGTTCAACTCGGCCTGGACGACCGGCTGGTCGCCCGGGTGGAAGTGGTCGTGCTCGAAGCAGCCGAAGAGGTGGGTCTTGCGGTAGTTGGCCAGTCGGGTGCCGTCCGCGCCGATGAGCTGGGCCGCGTTGTACACCGCGTCGCCGGCGCGCTCCGGGTAGCCGTACGCGACGGCCAGCCCGTGCCGGCCGGCGAGTTCGGCGATCGCGTCCGCGGAGTCCCCGTCGGCGGGCTCGGCGAGACGGGCGACGTCGTCGCCGATCGCGTACCCGGTGAGGAACAGCTCCGGCGCGACCAGGAGCCCGGCGCCCGTGGCGGCGGCCCGGGCGGCGGCCTCGTCGAGGACCTTGAGGTTCTCGACGACGGAGCCGGGGCGGCCCGAGCTCTGGAGCAGGGCGGTGCGCATGCGTGATCCTCACCGGTACGAGGGGGTTCGGGGGCCCTTCCGGGGAACCTTCCGAGGAACCTTCCGGGGGCCAGATAGACGGTACGGTCGACCGCGCGCGGCGGACAAGGAGGAGCCGTTGCGCGCCGGTGAGCGGTTCGTTGCGTGCGCCGGGGGTGCAACGGCGATTCGTTGCGCGCCCCTCCCCCTCACCCTCGCCGCCCTCCCCCTCGCCCTCTCCGTACGACCGCCAGCGCCGTCACCAGGTACGGCACCGCGCACACCGCGAAGACGGTGCCATGGGCGAAGGACGAGCCGAGGACGCCGTACGCGCCGTAGACCGCGATGGTCAGCAGCTCGGTGCCCAGGCCCGCGACGGAGGTGACGGTGGCCCGGCCGGTGCCCTCGATGCGCTGCTGGAGCCGGACGTCGGCCAGGACGGTCGCCAGTTGGAAGCCGCCGAAGGCGAGGGCGACGAGGACGACACCGGCCGGCCGCTCCGTCAGCGCGCCGGCCGCCAGGGCGAGCGCGGCGCCCGCGAGGAGCGCGGCGAGGCCGGTGCCGCCGAGGCGCTCGGCCCGCCCGGACAACAAGCTGCCGGCCGTGACGCCGGCCCAGATCACCATCAGCAGGTAGGGGACGGCGGCGTCCGGTACGCCGGTCTCCCTGACCAGCAGCGAGGTGTACTCGTCGAGCGCGCCCCACACCGCCGTGACGGCCGGGACCAGCAGCACGGCGCCCAGCACGCGCCGGTCCCGGTGGACGTCGGCGAGTCCGGCGCGCAGTGTGGCGGCCCAGCTTTCGTGGCGCTCGGCGGCCGGGGTGCGGTGCTCGGGGAAGCGGGTCGCCGCGGCGGCGCAGAGCAGGCACGCCAGCACGCTGGCCGCGCCGACGGCCGGGTAGCCGCCGGCCGCGAAGACCGGCCCGGCCAGGCCCGTCGCCGACATGACGGCCGCCTGGCCCACCGCGTGCGCGCGGCCCATGACCCGGGCGTACCGGTCCGCCGCGCCGACCCGGTCCAGCTCCTCGTACACCAGCGCCTCCAGGGCGCCGGAGCTCAGCGCGCCGCGCGCACCCCACAGGACGAAGCCGGCCGCGAAGGCCCAGTACGACGGGACGAGCACCCACAGCGCGAAGCCGGCCGCGCCGAGCAGCGGGCCGATCCACAGCAGCAGCCTGCGGGAGACGGCGTCGGCCCAGGCGCCGGAGGGGATCTCCAGCAGGACGCCGGTCAGCGACCACAGGACGAAGAGGGAGGAGATCTGCCCGACCGACAGGCCTCGGTCCGCGAACAGCAGCGCGTACACCGGGTAGAGCAGCACGAACTCGTCGAGGAACGCGTACGCGTACAGCGTGGCGGTCAGTCGACGGGTGTCGGGGCCGGTGAGGGATCAATGTCGCCAGGTCATGCGACCGAGGGTAGCCGCCGGACGGCCGATGCGCACCGGTCGGGCCGGTACCGCTCGGGTCAGGTCGGTGAGCCCGAGGAGAAGCGGCGCAGCAGGGGCGACAGCACCAGGACCGACTTGGTGCGTTCCACGAACGACTCCCCCGCGATGCGTTCCAGGACGCGCTCGAAGTGGCGCATGTCGGCGGCGAAGACCTGGGCGACGGCGTCCGCCTCGCCGGTGACGGTGGACGCGGCCACGACCTCCTGGTAGCGCTCCAGGCCCCGTTGGATGGTCTCCGGGGAGGTGTTGCGCCGGCAGTAGATCTCGACGAACCCCTCGGTCTCCCAGCCGAGGGCCGCCGGATCGACGCGGACGGTGAAGCCGGTGATGGCGCCGGTGGCCCGCAGCCGGTCCACGCGGCGTTTCACGGCGGGCGCGGACAGGCCGACCTGTTGCCCGATGTCGGCGTAGGAGCGGCGGGCGTCCTCGGCGAGGGCGTGCACGATGCGTTCGTCGAGATCGTTCAGCACAGTGGGTTGATCACTTTTCGGATGTTGCGAGTCGGGAGCGGCGGTGGCCGCAACTGAAGTAGAACACGAGCCCGACGGCCGTCCGGACGGTCCGGCGGGGCGCCACGAGGAGAGCGCGGGTGACGCGAACGGCCCCCGTTTTCAACGGGGGCCGCCGGGAAGGGAGTTGGTCAGCTCCAGCTCGAGTGCAGGGGCTTGCCCTCCGCGTAGCCGGCCGCGCTCTGGATGCCGACGACGGCCTTCTGCGCGAACTCCTCCAGGGAGGCCGCGCCCGCGTAGGTGCAGGAGGAGCGGACGCCGGCGATGACCGAGTCGACCAGGTCCTCGACGCCCGGGCGGGCCGGGTCGAGGAACATCCGGGAGGTGGAGATGCCCTCCTCGAACAGGGCCTTGCGGGCCCGGTCGTACGCCGACTCCTCGGAGGTGCGGTTGCGGACGGCGCGGGCGGAGGCCATGCCGAACGACTCCTTGTAGGGGCGGCCGTTCGCGTCGTGCTGGAGGTCGCCCGGGGACTCGTAGGTGCCCGCGAACCAGGACCCGACCATCACGTTGGACGCGCCGGCGGCCAGTGCCATGGCGACGTCACGGGGGTGGCGGACACCGCCGTCGGCCCACACGTGCTTGCCGTACTTCTTCGCCTCGGCGGCGCACTCCAGGACGGCCGAGAACTGCGGCCGGCCCACGCCGGTCATCATCCGGGTGGTGCACATGGCGCCGGGGCCGACGCCGACCTTGATGATGTCGGCGCCCGCGTCGATCAGGTCCTTGACGCCCTCGGCGGAGACGATGTTGCCGGCCACGATCGGCACCTGCGGGTCCAGTGCGCGCACGGTGCGGATCGCGCCGATCATCGACTCCTGGTGGCCGTGCGCGGTGTCGATGACGAGCGTGTCCACGCCCGCGTCGAGCAGTTGCTTGGCCTTGGCCGCGAAGTCGCCGTTGATGCCGACGGCGGCGGCGATGCGCAGCCGGCCCTGCGCGTCGACGGCCGGCGCGTACAGCGTGGCGCGCAGGGCGCCCTTGCGGGTGAGGATGCCGGCGAGCTTGCCGTCCTTGCCGACGGCGGGGGCGTAGCGCCGGTTGGCGGCGTCGAGGGTGTTGAAGGCCTCGCGCGGGTCGATGTCGGCATCGAGGAGGAGCAGGTCGCGGGACATGACGACCTCGAGCTGCGTGAAGCGGTCGACGCCGGTCAGGTCCGCGTCGGTGACGACACCGACCGGCCGGAGGTCCTCGTCGACGACGACACCCGCGTTGTGCGCCCGCTTGGGCAGCAGGGCCAGCGCGTCGGCCACGGTCTGGTGGGGGGCGAGGACGATCGGGGTGTCCAGCACCAGGTGACGGCTCTTGACCCAGGTGACGACGTCGGTGACGACGTCGATCGGAATGTCCTGCGGGATGACGACGAGGCCGCCGCGGCGGGCCATGGTCTCGGCCATCCGGCGGCCGGCGACGGCGGTCATGTTGGCGACGACCAGCGGGATCGTGGTTCCCGTGCCGTCCGGGGCGCTGAGGTCCACGGCCTGGCGCGACCCGACGGCGCTGCGGCTCGGCACCATGAAGACGTCGTCGTAGGTGAGGTCGTAGGCGGGCTCGATGTCGTTGAGGAAACGCACGTGCTGCACATCCCGGTCGATCAGAGGTGACCCCCCGACAGGACAGCCAGGGGGAGAAGCACGTACTTCATTCTCCCACGCGGCCCCTGATGCGATGCCCGGACGGAACGTCCAAGCAGCTCACGGGGGCCTTAGGAGGATCCTCCGAGGGCGAGCAGCACGGACAGCTCCGGCACCGAGTCCACGGCCTGCGAGAACACGTCCTCGGCGATCTCCCACTCCTCGCGCCGCGCGTCGGCGTACGGCCGCCAGTTCCGTACGACGATCCGCAGCCCTTCGTGGCCGGGCGGGACGGGGAGGTCGGTGAGGCTGTCGACGAGGGCGTCCCAGTTGCGCCCGAACCAGTCGGGCAGGCCGAGGGCGTCGGCGCAGCGGTCCATGAAGGCCGCCTTGTCGGCGACCCCGGCGAGGTCCAGGGTGAGCACGTGCTCGGTCATCCGGAAACCGTCCTGAGGTGGTGGTCGTGTGGTGGCGGCAGAAGCGGAGGGGGTGGTCCGGGCGACCACCCCCTCCCTTCCGATCCGGCGTCAGATCCCGTCCGGGTCCGCCCGGTTGAGGGCCGGCTTCGGTGCCGGTCCGGCCGTCATCAGGTAGTCGGCCGCCGAGGTGTCCGTCACCAGGCTGGTGACGAGCCCGGAGCGCAGGACCGCGTCGATCGCGGCCGCCTTGCGCTGACCACCCGCTATGGCGACGACCTCGGGGACGCGGCGCAGTTGGTCGGTCTTGACCGTGATGCACCGCTCGCCCAGGTCGCGGCCGACCCTGCGGCCCTCGGCGTCGAAGAGGTGCGCGGACATCTCGGCGGCGACGCCGAGCGAGGCGTAATGGGCCCGCTCCTCGTCGCTGAGCATGTCGTGCACCGTCGAGATGCCGGGCTCCCAGGAGCCGATGGAGACACAGGCGACCGTGACCTTGTCGAAGTACTCGAAGGCCCGGGCGATCCCGGTCTGGTGGCGCAGGGCCTGCGCGGTGGCCGCGTCCGGCAGCAGCATCGGCGCGTAGATGGGGTGCGCGTCGCCGCCGGACACCTGGGCGGCGCGGCGGACGGCCTCGACCGAGCCGCGTTCGGCGGTCCCGGCGTCGTACACGCCCGTCAACTGCACGACCGTGCAGGGCGGCAGCCGGTCCAGCGCCGCCGCCATGTGGATGGTGGAGCGGCCCCAGGCCAGCCCCAGCACATCCCCCTCGGCGACCAGTTCGCCGAGCAGGTCGGCGGCCACTTCCCCGAGGTTCTCGGGGTCCGTGGCCTCCTCGGCCTCGGCCGGGGACTCGACCACGACGGCGTGCCTGAGGCCGTAGCGGGCGCGGAGCGCGTCGGAGCGCTCGGCGTCCAGTTCGGCCGGCACGCGGATCTCGATCCGCACGAGATCCCGTTCGAGGGCGGTCTCCAGGACCCGGGCCACTTTGAAGCGGCTGACGCCGAACTCCTCCGCGATCTGGATCTTGGATTTTCCCTCGAGGTAGAAGCGGCGGGCCATGGCCGCCGCCTGCACCAGCTCTGCGGGTCCCATCCGCATGGCTGACCGGCCCGCCGACATACCCGACACGGCGATCTCCTCACTGCTGTTCACACTCTGGATACGCCGTTCATCCTCGCAGATCCGGCGCAGTTGATCAGCTCTGATGGGAGCCGTTCACATTCCTGTCGGTCAGTGGTCGATTCAGTGTCGGCATCCCCACGTGGCCGCCGCGGTCGCCGCCTCCGCCTGAGCCCGCAGACCGCGCACCGCCGCGGCCGGGTCGTCCGCGCCGTATACGGCCGAGCCGGCCACGAACACGTCGGCGCCCGCGTCGGCGCATCGCTCGATGGTGGTGGCCGAAACCCCGCCGTCGATCTGAAGCCACAGGTCAAGCCCGTGCTTGCTGATCAACTCGCGGGTGCGGCGGATCTTGGGGAGCATGATGTCGAGGAAGGCCTGGCCTCCGAAGCCGGGCTCGACGGTCATGATCAACAGCATGTCGAGTTCGGGCAGCAGGTCCTCGTACGGCTCGATCGGCGTCGCGGGCCGCAGTGCCATGGAGGCACGGGCGCCCTTGGCGCGGATCTCGCGGGCGAGGCGCACGGGGGCGGCGGCCGCCTCGACGTGGAACGTGACGGACGAGGCACCCGCCTCGACGTACTGCGGGGCCCAGCGATCGGGGGCCTCGATCATCAGATGGCAGTCCAGCGGGGTGTCCGTCGCACGGGCCAGCGCCTCTACGACCGGCACCCCGAGCGTGAGGTTGGGGACGAAATGGTTGTCCATCACGTCGACGTGGAGCCAGTCGGCTCCTTCGACCGCTTTCGCCTCGTCCGCGAGACGGGCGAAATCGGCGGACAGGATGCTGGGGTTGATCTGCACGGCCATGCCCCAAGCCTGCCATGCCCTCCGGGGGGTGGCCGCATCGGTCCGTTGTGGCTGGGGTCCGTTGTCGTCCTCGGGCCGTGTGTGGCCGGTCGCGCAGTTCCCCGCGCCCCTGAGGTATCAGGCCGGAGGTGGGCATGACAGGGCGCCGTGGGGTCGCGCATCTCGTCTGTGGGCGGCGGGCCAAGTGGCTGGTGTTGGGGTTGTGGGTGGTGGTGCTGTTCCTGACGGCGCCGTTCGCCTCGAAGCTCGCCGACGCCCAGGACAACGACGCGGCGTCGTGGCTGCCGGGGTCGGCCGAGTCGACCCAGGTGCTGGAGGTGTCGAAGGGCTTCCGGCCGGAACAGATCCCCGCGGTCGTCGTCTACGCCCGCGACAGCGGGCTCACGGCGCAGGACCGGGCACGGATCGCCGCGGACGCGGGCCGCCTGAGGGAGCTCACCGACCACGGCATCCGGGGCACCGAGACCCGCGCCCCGGTCTACGACCGCCGGACCGACCCCCGGGCCGCCCAGATCTACGTGCCGATCACCATGGACGAGAAGGGCTGGTCGCGCATCGCCCCGGCCGTCGACTCGATCCGTGACGTCGTCGGCGACGGCGGTGGCGGACTGGCCGTGCACATCACCGGGCCCGGCGGCACCTCCGCGGACTTCTCCAAGGCGTTCGAGGGCATCGACTCGACCCTGCTGCTGTCGGCGATGACCGTCGTCATCGTCATGCTCCTGATCACCTTCCGCAGCCCCACGCTCCTGCTGGTCCCGCTGCTCGGCGTGGTCGTCGCCCTGTTCACCGCCCAGGCCCTGATCTACTTCCTGGCCCAGCACGCGGGCCTGACCGTGAACGGCCAGAGCGCCGGCATCCTCACGGTCCTGGTCTTCGGCGCGGGCACGGACTACGCCCTGCTGCTCGTCGCCCGCTACCGCGAGGAGCTGCGCCGGCACGAGGACCGCCACGAGGCGATGGCCCTGGCCCTGCACCGGGCGGGCCCGGCGGTGCTGGCGTCCGGGGCCACGGTGGTGCTGAGCATGCTCGTGCTGATGGCCGCCGAGATGAACTCCACCGCCGGACTCGGCCCGGTCGCGGCCATCGGCGTGGCCGTGGCCCTCCTCGCCATGATCACGCTCTTCCCGGCCCTGCTGGTGATCTGCGGCCGCTGGATCTTCTGGCCGGTGATCCCGCACAACGGCTCCGCAGAACCGACCGAGCGGGGCTTCTGGGCCCGCATGGGCCACTCGTTCGCCCGCCGGCCGCGCATGATCTGGGCGGTGACCGCCCTGGTCCTCGCGGTCTGCTCGCTGGGCCTGATCCAACTGCGCGCGGAGGGCATCAGCAACGCGGACGCCTTCACCGGCAAGCCGGACTCGATCACCGGCCAGGAGGTCTCCGAGCGGTACTTCCCGGCGGGCAGCGGCGACCCGCTCGTCATCGTCACCGACCAGAACCAGTACCGGCAGGTGAACCAGGCGGTCGCACGGACGGAGGGCGTCGTGCCGACGTCCCTCGGACTGCCGCCGGGCACGAAACCCGCCCACGACGGCAAGGTGCTCTTCGAGGCGACCATGACCGCCCCGTCGGACAGCGAGGCCGCGAAACACACCGTGCAGCGGGTCCGGGACGCCGTGCACGCGGTGCCCGACGCCGACGCGCAGGTGGGCGGCGGCACGGCGGCCCTGCTGGACGCGGACCGGGCGACCACCCACGACAACATCCTGATCATCCCGCTGGTCCTGGCCGTCGTCCTGCTCATCCTCTGCGGCCTGCTGCGCGCGCTGATCGCCCCACTGCTGCTGATCGGCACGGTGATCCTGTCCTTCGCGGCGGCCCTCGGCCTCAGCGCGCTCGCGTTCCGCCACGTCTTCGACTACGCGGGCGAGTCGACGGACTTCCCGCTCTTCGTCTTCGTCTTCCTGGTGGCGCTGGGCATCGACTACAACATCTTCCTGACCACCCGCATCCGCGAGGAGGCCACCCGCCAGGGCACCCGGCGGGGCGTGGTGACGGGCCTGGCGGCGACCGGCGCGGTGATCACCTCGGCGGGCCTGGTCCTGGCCGGCACCTTCGCGGCGCTCGCCACACTCCCGATGGTCGCCTTCGCGGAGATCGGCTTCGCGGTGGCCCTGGGCGTCCTGATCGACACCTTCATCGTGCGGTCGGTGCTGGTCACGTCCCTGTTCCTGGACATCGGCCCGAGGGTGTGGTGGCCGCACCGGCTGTCCCTGGACGAGGGCGCCGACGAACCCCCGCCGAAGGAGCCCGCGCAGCCCGCCTAGGCCGCGCATACGGGGTTTCCGAAGAGCCCTTTGCATGACCATGCGAGTTCATGCATAATCTTCCCATGTCCAAGGTCCTCACCTCTCTTCCCGCCGGCGAGCGCGTCGGCATCGCCTTCTCCGGCGGGCTCGACACCTCGGTCGCGGTCGCGTGGATGCGCGACAAGGGCGCCGTCCCGTGCACCTACACCGCCGACATCGGCCAGTACGACGAGCCCGACATCGCGTCGGTGCCCGGCCGCGCCAAGGCCTACGGCGCCGAGATCGCGCGGCTGGTCGACTGCCGTGCCGCGCTGGTCGAGGAGGGCCTGGCCGCGCTCACCTGCGGGGCGTTCCACATCCGCTCGGGCGGGCGCGCCTACTTCAACACCACACCGCTCGGCCGCGCCGTCACCGGCACGCTCCTCGTGCGGGCGATGCTCGAGGACGACGTCCAGATCTGGGGCGACGGCTCCACCTTCAAGGGCAACGACATCGAGCGGTTCTACCGCTACGGCCTGCTCGCCAACCCGCACCTGCGGATCTACAAGCCCTGGCTGGACGCGGACTTCGTGACCGAGCTCGGCGGCCGCAAGGAAATGTCGGAGTGGCTGCTCGCCCACAAGCTGCCCTACCGGGACTCCACGGAGAAGGCGTACTCCACCGACGCCAACATCTGGGGCGCCACCCACGAGGCCAAGACCCTGGAGCACCTGGACACCGGCGTCGAGACCGTCGAGCCCATCATGGGCGTGCGGTTCTGGGACCCGACGGTCGAGATCCCCGCCGAGGACGTCACGATCGGCTTCGACCAGGGCCGCCCGGTCACGGTCAACGGCAAGGAGTTCGCCTCTTCCGTCGACCTGGTGATGGAGGCCAACGCCATCGGCGGCCGGCACGGCCTGGGCATGTCCGACCAGATCGAGAACCGGATCATCGAGGCGAAGAGCCGCGGCATCTACGAAGCGCCCGGCATGGCCCTGCTGCACGCGGCCTACGAGCGTCTCGTCAACGCGATCCACAACGAGGACACCGTCGCCCAGTACCACAACGAGGGCCGTCGGCTGGGCCGCCTCATGTACGAGGGCCGCTGGCTTGACCCGCAGGCGCTGATGATCCGGGAGTCGCTCCAGCGCTGGGTCGGCGCGGCCGTCACCGGCTCGGTCACCCTGCGGCTGCGGCGCGGTGAGGACTACTCGCTCCTCGACACCACGGGCCCGGCGTTCAGCTACCACCCGGACAAGCTGTCCATGGAGCGCACCGAGGACTCCGCGTTCGGTCCGGTGGACCGGATCGGCCAGCTCACCATGCGCAACCTCGACATCGCCGACTCCCGCGCCAAGCTGGAGCAGTACGTCGGCCTCGGCCTGATCGGCACCGGCAGCCCCGTCATCGGCGCCTCCCAGGCCGCCGCGACCGGCCTCATCGGCACCATGCCGGAGATGCCGGAGGGCGGCGCGGAGGCCATCGCCTCCCGCGGCGAGGTCTCCGACGCCGACGAGCTGCTGGACCGCGCCGCGATGGAGTTCGGCACCGACTGATCCCCCTAAGGGACGCACCCCACCACGGCGAAGGCCGCCCGACACCGTCACACACGGCATCGGGCGGCCTTCGCCGTTTACGGGGGGGGTGGGGGGGAGCGTCAGGCGGTCTTCCGGATCAACGCCAGATACATGGCGTCGGTGCCGTGCACGTGCGGCCAGAGCTGGACGTCGGGCCCGTCGCCGAGCGCCGGTACGCCGGGCAGCAGGGGCCGGGCGTCGATCAGTTCGGCGGCCGGGAACTGCTTGAGCAGGTCGGCGACCACCGCCCGGGTCTCGGCGAGGTGCGGCGAGCAGGTGGCGTACCCGACGACGCCCCCGACCCGGACGGACTCCAGCGCGGTCCGCAGCAGCCCGCGCTGGAGCGGAGCGAACCCGTCGAGATCCTCCGGCCGACGCCGCCAGCGCGCCTCGGGCCGCCGCCGCAGCGCGCCGAGCCCTGTGCACGGTACGTCCATCAGTACCCGGTCGAAGGAGCCGGGCCGCCACGGCGGCCGGGTCCCGTCGGCGGCGATGACCTGGTAGGGCCCGGGGTTGCCGGCCAGGGTCTTGGCGACCAGCCCCGCCCGGTGCGGCTGCTTCTCGGACGCCAGCAGCACGGCCCCCCGCTCGGCGGCGAGGGCGGCGAGCAGCGCGGCCTTGCCGCCGGGTCCGGCGCAGCCGTCCAGCCACTTCGTGTCGGGCCCGTCGAGCGGCGCGTTGGCCAGCGCCAGCGCCACGAGCTGACTGCCCTCGTCCTGCACGCCCGCCCGACCGTCCCGTACGGCGTCGATGGCGCCGGGCTCACCGCCCTCGGTGAGCCGCACGGCGTACGGCGACCAGCGCCCGGCGACCGCGGCCTCCTCGCGGAGCAGCTCGTCGGTGGTGGCCCGCCCGGGCCGGGCGACGAGGGTCACCTCGGGCCGCTCGTTGTCGGCCTCCAACAGCTCCTCGATGCCGGCCCGCCCGCCGCCGAGGGAGTCCCACAGCGCGGAGACGACCCAACGGGGGTGCGAGTACACGACGGCGAGGTGGTCCTCGGGGTCGTCGTCGTAGGGCGGGGCGACCTTCTCGATCCACTCGTCGAGCTCATGCTGGGCGACCTTGCGCAGCACCGCGTTGACGAACTTGGCCCGCCCGTCGCCGAGCACGACCCGGGCGAGCTCGACGGAGGCGGACACGGCCGCGTGGGTCGGGATGCGCGTCCCGAGCAACTGGTGCACACCGAGGCTCAGCACATCGAGCACCGGCGGATCGACCTCGCGCAACGGCCGGTCGACACAGGCCGAGATGACGGCGTCGTACGTCCCCTGGCGGCGCAGCGTCCCGTAGACCAGCTCGGTGGCGAGAGCCGCGTCCCGCGCGTCGAACTTCGTGGGGCCCTCCTTCTCCCGCGCCTTGCGCAGCAGCGGCGGCAGCACGAGGTTGGCGTAGGCGTCCCGCTCGTCCACCGCCCGCAACACCTCGAACGCGAGGAGACGGACAGGATCCTTCTGGGGCCGCCGGTAGGGCTTGCCCGGCTTGGGGGAACGCTGGGGCTGATCACTCACGAAAAGGTGCTCCGGATTACAGGATGGGGACCACAGACCGACAGACACAGACCGACAGACACGTCTGGAAGGCAGGAGTCTCGAAATTACGTCCAGCGTACGACGACGGGACAGCGGGTACGGCGGGCCGGTGGGGACGGCGGGCGGGCTCGCTCGGTGCTCGCGCAGGAGCGTCACGCCCCGGCGCTCACGCCCGCCAGTCACGCCCCGACGGTCTCGCCCTCCCCGATCCGCACGCCCCGCGCCCAGTCGGCGGCCCGCATCGGCTTCTTGCCCTGTGCCTGCACCCACACCAGCTCGACCGCGTACGAGCCGGTGCCGACGTGCACGCTGTTCTTGCCGACGGACAGCGCGCCGGGGGCGAGATCGGTCCGCTCGGGAGCCGGGTGGACCTGGATGAGCTTGAGCCGCTCGCCCCGGAAGAGGGTCCAGGCGCCGGGGGCGGGCGTACAGCCGCGTACGACGCGGTCGACGCGCAGCGCCGGCGTGGCCCAGTCGACCTGGGCGTCCTCGACGGTGATCTTCGGCGCGAGGGTGATCCCCTCGCCCGGCTGCGGTACGGCCTTCAGGGTGCCGTCCTCGATCCCGTCCATGGTCGCGGCGAGCAGCCCGGAGCCGGCGAAGGCGAGCCGGGTGAGCAGGTCGCCGCTGGTGTCGGTGGACCGGATCACCTCGGTGACCGTCCCGTAGACCGGCCCGGAGTCGAGCCCCTCCTCGATGAGGAAGGTGGCGGCGCCGGTGATCTCGTCGCCCGCCATGAGGGAGTGCTGCACGGGAGCGGCGCCCCGCCACGCGGGCAGCAGCGAGAAGTGCAGGTTGACCCAGCCGTGGGCCGGGATGTCCAGCGCCACCTTGGGCAGCAGCGCCCCGTAGGCCACGACGGGACAGCAGTCGGGCGCGATCTCCCGCAGCCGCTCCAGGAACTCCGGATCCCGGGGCTTGGCGGGCCTCAGCACCTCGATGCCCGCCTCCTCCGCCCGCTGGGCGACGGGAGAGGCGACCAGCCGCCGCCCCCGCCCGGCCGGCGCGTCGGGCCGCGTGACGACGGCTGCCACCTCGTGCCGCCCGGAGGCGAGCAGAGCGTCCAGAGCGGGAACGGCGACCTCGGGGGTACCGGCGAAGACGAGCTTCATAAGGGGGCGGGGCCTCTCGGACGGGTCGAATGACGGGCAACACACAAGTTTATGGGCCGGGAAGAGCGAACGCCGCAGCCGCCGACGACGAGGACCCCCACAGGAAACCCGCACTTCTCCGTCCAAGTGGAAACAGGCGGTGCCCGGGTGGGAGACAAACCCGGAGAGGGCCGAAGGCCGAGCCGCGACACCCCGCCCGGGGGGCGTACGCATATGCCCATACGCCCCCACACCGTGACCAGCGGAGCGAACCCGCGTTGGTCAAGAAAGAGTTGACCACACCTACTTCAACGCCGGTTCGAGAGGCTTGTTCATGGCCGACCATGCAACCCACGACGCCCAGGCCCGGGCCAGCCTGCACTTGCTGGTGCGGGACATCGAGCGCGTCCGCCGGCAGGTGGACGCACTGCGTACCCTCACCGCCCAGTTGGGCAACGTCTACCGCCCCCGCCGCTCCGGCCCCTCCACGGGCTTCGTCGTCTACGGACGCGCCCCCGCCCCCACGGTCCGGCTGGCCCAGGAACTGCGGGACAGCGTCGAGACCCTGGTGACCGCGGCGGTGGACTTCGACCGTTCGCTCGGCTTCTCGTGGGACGCGGTGGGCTCCGCACTCGGGGTCACCAAGCAGGCCGTCCACCGCCGCTACGGCGCCCGTCGCGCCACGGCCCAGGCGACTGCGACCACCGAGGCCGAGCGACCGACGGAACCGTCGGCCGCCCGCACGGTCGGCGTGGCCTCGGGCCTCCCGGCGGTTCCCACGGTCCCCGCCGCCCGCTCGATGCCGACCCAGCCGACGGCCGGCAGCCCGGCCCTGCGCGAGGAGGCAAGGCCGACCGCCTTCCCCGGCCCACGCAACGGCTGACGCCCCCACCACCACGGCCACCGAGCACCACCCCACCCAGCACCACCCACCCTGCCCTCTCGGCCCGCCCCGAGAGGGCAGCCGCATACCCGGCACCACGCAGGCGCGCCCCCTCACCCACCTGACCAGACCTCACCCGATGTCCGGCGGATCGATCCGCACCCACACGACTTCCTCCCCTCCCCGCCCCGCCCGAGCCATCCGAGCCGCCTGCGCCGCCTTCAACGCGGCGGCCAGCGCCGCGCCCCGCCCCGGCGGCACCCGGATCAACGCCCGCTCCCACTGCTCCCCGGGCGGCGGCGCCCCCGCCCGCCGAGGCCGCCCCGGCGGACCGGCCGACACCGGAACCGGGCCCAACACCTCCGCCTCCCGAGGCAGTTCGGCGGCCTCAAGGAACGCGGCCACCGCCTCCGCCGTCCCCGACACCGCCGCCATCCGCGACACGGGCGGAAACCCCAGCTCGGCCCGCTCGGCGAGCTCCCGCACCGCGTGCCCCACGGGATCCCACCGCACCAGCGCCTGCACGGGCCGCAGGGTCGGCTCGGCAACGACGACGACGGTCCCGCCGTCCCCCTGCGGCCGTACGAGCGCGGCGGCCGCGAGCCAGCGGCGCAGCGCCTCCTCCCCGGCGCGCAGGTCGGGCCGTCCGAGCATGGCCCAGCCGTCGAGCAGCAGCGCGGCCGCGTACCCGCCGTCGGCGACCGGCTCGGCCCCGGGCGTGGACACGACGAGCGCGGGCGCCCCCGGCACGGTGTCCAGCACCTGTTCCCGCCCCGACGTCCGCACCGGGACGGCGGGAAACGCCCGCCCCAGCTCCTCGGCGGTCCGCCGCGCCCCCACCACCTGCGCCCGCAACCGGAACGCACCGCACTCCGGACAGTGCCAGCCCCCCTCCTCACGCCCGCACCACCCGCACCACAGCACACTCCCCGCGCCCCCAGCGCTCCCCGCGCCCCCGTCGCGCGCCTCCAGCGGCCCGGAGCAGTGCCGGCACCGGGCGGCGGCGCGGCACTGCGCACACGCCATCCGCGGCACGTACCCGCGGCGGGGCACCTGCACGAGCACCGGTCCGTGCCGCAGTCCTTCCCGGACCGCCTGCCAGGCGAGGGTGGGCAGCCGGGCGGCGCGGGCGGCCTCGTCCCGCGCGAGGTCCTGGTCCCCCACGGTCCGCACCAGCGGCGCGGCCCGCCGCACCTGCTCCCGCTCGGCGACCAGGGGCCGCGCCCACCCGCTCTCGACGAGTTGGGCGCCCTCCACGGTGCAGCCCCAACCCCCCATCAGGAAGCCGCACTTGTCCTGCGCGGCACGGAGCAGCAGCACCTCCCGCGCATGCGGCTGCGGCGCGTGCTGTTCGCTGTGGCTGTCGTCCCCGTCGTCCCAGAGCGCGACCAGCCCGAGATCCTGGACCGGCGCGAACATCGCGGCACGTGTCCCGACGACCGCCCGCACGGACCCGCGCCGCACGGCCAGCCACTCCCGATACCGCTTCTCGGGCCCGGCATCCGCCGTGAGCAGCGCATGCCGCCCCTCCCCCAGCAGCGCCGTCAGCGCGGCGTCGACCCGCGCGGCGGCCCGCCCGTCCGGTACGACGACCAGCGCCCCGCGCCCCGAGGCGAGCGTCGCGGCGACGGCCCGCGCCAACTCGCCGCTCCACTCGGGCCCCGGCAGCGCGTTCCACACCGCCCGCGGCGCGCCCCCGGACGCCAGCGACTCCAGGAACCCGCCGCCGCGCTCGTACCGCCCCCAGGACCCGGCCTCCGGCGCCCTGGGCGGCGGCAGCGGCGCGGGCGAGGGCCGCTGCTCGGCACGCGCGTTGCGCGGCGGCACGGCGAGCTGCAGCACATCGGCGAGGCTCCCCGCGTACCGGTCGGCGACGGCCCGCGCCAACCCCAGCAGCTCCGGGCTCAGCACCGGCTCGGGCGACACCACCTGGGCGAGCGCCGCGAGCGGCCCCGCGTAGTCCGACGCGGCGAGCCGCTCGACGAGGAACCCGTCGATGAGCCCGCCGCCCTCGCGCCGCCCTTCCCGGACCCGCCCCCGCCCGGCCCCGAACCGCACCCGCACCCGCACCCCCGGCTGCGCGTCCGCGGCCAGCTCGGCCGGCACCGCGTAGTCGAAGTACCGGTCCAGATGCAGCACGCCCTTGTCGACGAGCACCCGCGCGACCGGCAACTCCTCGGCCAGCGCGGCCCCCCGCCAGGTCCGGGGCTTGGCCCGCGGCGTCTTGGCCTGCCGCACGCTCTCCCGGATCAGCGCGAGCTGCTCCGGCGGCGCGCCCTCCCCGGCCGCACCACCGCCCCCCTGCCCGTTCTCGCTGCTCACGCTTGCATTCTTACCAAACCCCACTGACAACGGCCGCGCCACAGTCGTCCCCCAACGACGTCGGCTCCCGGAACCACCAGGTTCCGGGAGCCGACGTCACACGCAGAATGCTGGAACTACAGCCCTGCGGCCTTCCGCAGCGCGTCCACACGGTCGGTGCGTTCCCAGGTGAAGTCGGGGAGTTCGCGGCCGAAGTGGCCGTACGCTGCGGTCTGGGCGTAGATCGGGCGCAGGAGGTCGAGGTCGCGGATGATGGCGGCCGGGCGCAGGTCGAAGACCTCGTCGATGGCCTTCTCGATCTTCTCGGCGTCGACCTTGGCGGTGCCGAAGGTCTCCACGAAGAGACCGACCGGCTCGGCCTTGCCGATCGCGTACGCCACCTGCACCTCGCAGCGGGCCGCCAGACCCGCCGCCACCACGTTCTTCGCCACCCAGCGCATCGCGTACGCGGCCGAACGGTCCACCTTCGACGGGTCCTTGCCCGAGAACGCGCCGCCGCCGTGGCGGGCCATGCCGCCGTACGTGTCGATGATGATCTTGCGGCCCGTCAGGCCGGCGTCGCCCATCGGGCCGCCGATCTCGAACCGGCCGGTCGGGTTCACCAGCAGCCGGTAGTTCTCCGTGTCCAGCTTGATGCCGTCGTCCAGGAGCGCCTTCAGCTCCACCTCCACGACGAACTCACGGATGTCGGGCGTCAGCAGCGAGTCCAGGTCGATGTCGCTCGCGTGCTGCGAGGAGATGACGACCGTGTCCAGGCGGACCGCCTTGTCGCCGTCGTACTCGATGGTGACCTGGGTCTTGCCGTCGGGACGCAGGTAGGGGATCGTCCCGTTCTTGCGGACGTCCGACAGCCGCTTCGACAGCCGGTGCGCCAGGAAGATCGGCAACGGCATCAGCGTCGGCGTCTCATCGGAGGCGTAGCCGAACATCAGGCCCTGGTCGCCCGCGCCCTGCTTGTCCAGCTCGTCCTCATCGCCCTCGACACGCGACTCGTACGCCGTGTCCACACCCTGCGCGATGTCCGGGGACTGCGCCCCGATCGACACCGACACACCACAGGAAGCCCCGTCGAAGCCCTTCTTCGACGAGTCGTAGCCGATCTCGAGAATCTTGTCCCGCACGAGTTGCGGGATCGGCGCGTACGCCTTGGTCGTGACCTCACCGGCCACATGCACCAGACCGGTCGTGATCAGAGTCTCGACCGCGACCCGGGACGCCGGGTCCTCACGCAGCAGAGCATCGAGAATGGTGTCACTGATCTGGTCAGCGATCTTGTCGGGGTGACCCTCGGTCACAGACTCCGAAGTGAACAGGCGACGGGACACAACGCTCCCTGGGGTTGCAGCGGCTGCTGGCTGATCATTGGCGGACGCGACGGGAGCTGCGCCCGGCGTCGTCCGAGAACAGTTTATCGGTCATGCCCCACCACCGGCCCACCCGTCTCGCCTCTCGGGAGTCCTGTGACCTGCGGCACGGGCATTCTGTCGAATGCCCGGCACCCTTGGCCAGGGACGCCGCACCCGAATCGGGCGGGGCGGTGGAGCACGGCGCAGCGCATCAAACAGTCAGCCCAGTCGCTCTGTCACCAGGTCCCACACGATTTCGGCCAGAGCCTCCTTGGGGCCGTGTGCCACGGGCGTTTCACTGCCGTCGGCGCCCAGGACGACGGCTTCGTTCTCCTCCGAGCCGAACGTTCTGCGCTCCCCCACCTCGTTCACCACCAGCAGGTCGCAGCCCTTGCGGCGGAGCTTCGCGCGGCCGTTGGCGAGGACGTCGTCGGTCTCGGCGGCGAAGCCGACAACCACCTGGTTGGGGCGCGCCCGGTCGGCGGAGAGCTCCGCGAGGATGTCCGGATTCCGTACGAGAACGATGGGGTCCGGTTCCCGGCCGTCCTGCTTCTTGATCTTTCCGGTCACATACGTCTGTGGCCGGAAGTCGGCGACCGCGGCGGCCATGACGACCGCGTCGGCGTCCGCGGTCGCCTTCAGGACCGCCTCGCGCAGTTGTACGGCCGTGCCGACCTGGACGACGTCGACCCCGGCGGGGTCGGGCAGGCCGGTGTTCGCCGCGATCAGCGTGACGCGGGCGCCGCGGGCGGCGGCGGTGCGGGCGAGGGCGTAGCCCTGTTTGCCGGAGGAGCGGTTGCCGAGGAAGCGGACCGGGTCGAGGGGCTCGCGGGTGCCGCCGGCGCTGACCACGACATGTCGGCCCACGAGGTCGGGTTCGCGCACCCCTCTGGCCAGGACGCGGCGGCAGACCTCGAAGATCTCGGCAGGGTCGGGCAGTCGCCCCTTGCCGGTGTCGACGCCGGTGAGGCGGCCGACGGCCGGTTCGATCACGAGGGCGCCCCGGCGGCGCAGTGTCGCCACGTTCTCCCGGGTGGCGGGGTGCTCCCACATCTCGGTGTGCATCGCGGGGGCGAAGACGACCGGACAGCGGGCGGTGAGGAGGGTGTTGGTGAGGAGGTCGTCGGCGAGGCCGTGGGCGGCCTTGGCGAGCAGGTCCGCCGTGGCCGGGGCGACGACCACCAGGTCGGCGTGCTGGCCGATGCGGACGTGCGGGACCTCGTGGACGCCGTCCCAGACCTCTGTGGAGACGGGGTGGCCGGAGAGGGCGGACCAGGTGGCGGCGCCGACGAAGTGCAGCGCGGATTCGGTGGGGACGACGCGGACGTCATGCCCCGACTCCGTCAGTCTGCGCAGCAGCTCGCAGGCCTTGTAGGCGGCGATGCCCCCACTGACGCCCAGTACGACCCTCGGCTTGTCCACCGGCTCTCCCCGCACCTCGACCCTGTACGCCGCGGCTCCCGGCGCATGGGTCCATCAGACACCACAGGCCCGGCAGTCGTGCTGCCGGGCCTGTGGAAAAACCAACTGCGAACCGAAAATACTACTGCGCGGGACCCTCGACGGCCTCGGACGTCAGCAGTCCGGCGTTGATCTCGCGGAGGGCGATCGAGAGCGGCTTCTCGTGGACGTGGGTGTCCACCAGCGGACCGACGTACTCGAGGAGGCCCTCGCCGAGCTGCGAGTAGTACGCGTTGATCTGGCGGGCCCGCTTGGCCGCGTAGATCACGAGGCTGTACTTCGAGTCGGTGGCCTCGAGGAGCTCGTCGATCGGCGGGTTGATGATGCCCTCGGGCGCGGAGATGGAAGAGGACACGCTCTACCTTCCGATGGATGGGAAAAGACAGGTCGTGATCACAGAACCGTCAAGAAATCGGACAACCCGTGATCACACAACATCCATCAAGGCTAGCAGCTCACGCGCCACGTCCTCGACGGAGGTGTTGACCAGGGTGACGTCGAACTCCGGCTCGGCCGCGAGTTCGATCTTCGCGGCGTCCAGCCGGCGCTCGATGACCTCGGGCGGTTCGGTGCCCCGCCCGGTGAGCCGGCGGACCAACTCCTCCCAGGAGGGCGGTGCCAGGAACACCAGCCGGGCCTCGGCCATGGACTCGCGGACCTGCCGGGCGCCCTGGAGGTCGATCTCCAGGAGGACCGGCTCGCCCGACTCCAGGCGCTCCAGCACCGCCGCGCGCGGGGTGCCGTAGCGGTTCCCGGCGAACTCGGCCCACTCCAGCAGCTCGCCGTTGGCGATCAGCTTGTCCATCTCCTCGTCGGTGACGAAGAAGTAGTGGACTCCGTGCTTCTCGCCGGGGCGGGGCCTACGGGTCGTCGCCGACACCGAGAGCCAGACCTCGGGGTGTTCCTTGCGCATATGGGCGACGACCGTGCTCTTGCCGACCCCTGAGGGGCCGGAGAGCACGGTCAGCCGCGGACGTACGTCCGGGGGCTCGGGGGTCGTCCCCCGGAATGTTGCAGCCATGCAGCGATTATTCCAGCAATCCCGGAGTACCCGGGACTCCCTTCCCCGCAGGACCCGGGAATCAGGAGCCGGTGCTGCCGAACTCCCGCTCCAGGGAGGCGATCTGGTTGGACCCGAGACCGCGCACGCGGCGGCTCTCGGAGATGCCGAGTCGCTCCATGATCTGCTTGGCGCGGACCTTGCCCACGCCCGGAAGCGACTCCAGGAGGGCGGAGACCTTCATCTTGCCGATGACGTCGTTTTCCTGACCCTGCTTGATGACCTCGTGAAGGGAGGCGCCGGAGTGCTTGAGTCGATTCTTGACCTCGGCCCGCTCCCGGCGAGCCGCGGCGGCCTTTTCGAGCGCGGCTGAGCGCTGTTCGGGGGTAAGGGGCGGAAGAGCCACGCCTACGTCACCTCGGATGTCGAACTGTCGGATACGGACCGGTGAGGAACCTAGTCGCCCCACACGCGGTGAGCTACGAGCAACACGCTGCCCGTTCACTCTCCGTCGGAGACTAGCGGCCAACTCCGCCGGAGTCAGCGAGAACAGAGGAAAAGTCCTGGTCAGCCTCCGTAGGGCCGGACATTTAACGCATAGTGCCCCGGATTTGAGGATGTATCCAGACTCAAGTCGACCAACGGCCGCCCGACCGAGCCCCCGGTCGGGCGGCCGGAGCCCCTCAGGCGGAGGTCACCGCGTCGCGGACCGCTCGCGCGAACCGATCCACGGCGTCACGCAGAGCGACGATGTCGGGGCCGTGACGCAACACACCCCGACTGACGTTCGGCACGACATTGCGCACCGCGGAGCCGAAGACCCGGGGAAGGTCGGCCGGGGTCGCCCCCTGGGCGCCGACGCCGGGCGCGAGGAGCGGGCCGTTGATGTCGAGGTCGTACGCCGAGAGGTCGCCCAGGGTGGCACCGACGACCGCGCCGAAGGAGCCCAGCGGCTCCTCGCCCGCGTTCTCGGCGGCCAGGTGCGCCAGCATCGTCGCGCCCACGGTGCGCCCGTCGGCCCGCACCGCGTGCTGGACCTCGCCGCCCTCCGGGTTGGAGGTCAGGGCCAGCACGAACAGCCCGGCGCCGCTCTCCCGGGCCAGCGCCACCGCCGGCGACAGGGATCCGTAGCCGAGGTACGGCGAGACCGTGAGCGCGTCGGAGAACAGCGGGGCGTCCTTGTGCAGGAAGGACTCGGCGTAGGCGGCCATGGTCGAGCCGATGTCGCCGCGCTTGGCGTCCATCACGACCAGCGCGCCGGCCGCCCGCGCCTCCTGGACCGACTTCTCCAGGACGGCGACCCCGCGCGAGCCGAACCGCTCGAAGAAGGCGCTCTGCGGCTTCAGCAGGGCGACCCGGTCGGCCGTCGCCTCGACGACCGTGCGGCTGAACCGCTCCAGTCCTGCGACGTCGTCGTTCAGCCCCCACTCGGCGAGCAGGGAGGCGTGCGGGTCGATGCCGACGCACAGCGGGCCGCGCTCGTCCATGGCGCGACGCAGCCGCGCGCCGAAGGGCTCCAGGGTCATGCCGTCTTCCTCACGTCGGCGCCGACCGCGTCGGCGAGGGTGGCGTAGGGGCTCGTCCGCAGGCGGGCGGCCAGCCCCTTGTGGATGGCGCGGCTCCAGAAGGGCCCCTCGTAGACGAAGGCGCTGTAGCCCTGCACCAGCGTGGCTCCGGCCAGGATGCGCAGCCAGGCGTCCTCGGCGTTCTCGACGCCGCCGACGCCCACCAGGGTGATGCGGTCGCCCACGCGCGCGTAGAGCCGGCGCAGCACCTCCAGGGAGCGGGCCTTGAGGGGCGCCCCGGACAGACCGCCGGTCTCCTTCACCAGGGTGGGTTCGGATGTCAAACCGAGTCCCTCGCGCGCGATGGTGGTGTTCGTGGCGATGATCCCGTCCAGGCCGAGTTCGACGGCCAGGTCGGCGACCGCGTCGACGTCGGCGTCGGCCAGGTCCGGGGCGATCTTCACCAGCAGCGGGACGCGGCGCGAGGTCACCGTACGGTCGGCGGCCTCCCGGACGGCGGTCAGCAGCGGCCGCAGCGCCTCGGTGGCCTGGAGGTTGCGCAGCCCCGGCGTGTTCGGCGAGGACACGTTCACGACCAGGTAGTCGGCGTACGGCGCGAGCCGCTCGGTCGACTTCACGTAGTCGCCGACGGCCTCCTCCTCCGGTACGACCTTGGTCTTGCCGATGTTGACGCCCACCACGGGCCGGAAGACCGGCTCACGGGACGCGAGGCGGGCCGCCACGGCGAGCGAGCCCTCGTTGTTGAACCCCATGCGGTTGATGAGCGCGCGGTCCTTCACGAGCCGGAACAGCCGCTTCCTGGGGTTGCCGGGCTGCGGCTCCCCGGTGACCGTGCCGATCTCGACGTGGTCGAAGCCCAGCATCGACATGCCGTCGATCGCGACGGCGTTCTTGTCGAAGCCCGCGGCCAGTCCGAAGGGGCCGTGCATGCGCAGCCCGAAGGCCTCGGTGCGCAGTTCCGGGTAGCGGGGGGCGAGGGCGGCGGCGACGAACGTGCGCAGGCCCGGGACGCGGACGGCCAGCCGGATCCAGCGGAAGGCGAGGTGGTGGGCCTGCTCCGGGTCCATCCGCTTGAAGACGAGGTTGAAGAAGATCTTGTACATCTTGGGAGTCCTCAGGGGTCCTCATGAAGAGGGGGACACCGTTTCCGGTGTCCCCCTCAGGGCTGCTAGTCGCGGGCCGCGGTCAGTTGCTGCGCGTGTTCCTGGAGTGAGCGGACGCCCACGTCCCCGTGGGTGAGGGCGTCGATGCCCTGGACGGCGGCGGCGAGCGCCTGGACCGTCGTCAGGCACGGCACGGACCGCGCCACGGCCGCCGTACGGATCTCGTAGCCGTCGAGGCGGCCGCCGGTGCCGTACGGGGTGTTGACGATGAGGTCGACCTCGCCGTCGTGGATGAGCTGGACGATGGTCTTCTCGCCGTTCGGGCCGGTGCCCTCGGACTGCTTGCGCACGACCGTGGCGTTGAGGCCGTTGCGGCGCAGCACCTCGGCCGTGCCGGAGGTGGCGAGCAGTTCGAAGCCGTGGGCGACCAGCTCGCGCGCCGGGAAGATCATCGAGCGCTTGTCGCGGTTGGCGACCGAGATGAACGCGCGGCCCTTGGTGGGCAGCGGGCCGTACGCGCCCGCCTGCGACTTGGCGTACGCCGTGCCGAAGACGGAGTCGATGCCCATGACCTCGCCGGTGGAGCGCATCTCCGGGCCGAGGACGGTGTCGACGCCGCGCCCTGAGGTGTCGCGGAAGCGGCTCCACGGCATCACGGCCTCCTTGACGGAGATCGGCGCGTCCAGCGGCAGTTCGCCGCCGTCGCCGGTGGCCGGGAGCAGCCCCTCGGCGCGCAGTTCGGCGACGGTCGCGCCCAGCGAGATCCGGGCGGCGGCCTTCGCCAGCGGCACCGCGGTCGCCTTCGAGGTGAAGGGGACCGTACGGGACGCGCGCGGGTTGGCCTCCAGCACGTAGAGGATGTCGCCGGCCATCGCGAACTGGATGTTGATGAGACCGCGGACGCCGACCCCGCGCGCGATGGCCTCGGTGGAGGCCCGCAGGCGCTTGATGTCGAAGCCGCCGAGGGTGATCGGGGGCAGGGCGCACGCCGAGTCGCCGGAGTGGATGCCGGCCTCCTCGATGTGCTCCATGACACCGCCGAGGTACAGCTCCTGGCCGTCGTAGAGCGCGTCGACGTCGATCTCGATGGCGTCGTCGAGGAAGCGGTCGACGAGGACCGGCCGGGTGGGGCTGATCTCGGTCGACTCGGCGATGTAGGACGACAGCCGGGTCTCGTCGTAGACGATCTCCATGCCGCGCCCGCCGAGGACGTACGACGGCCGGACGAGGACCGGGTAGCCGATCTCGTCGGCGATGGCCTTGGCCTCGGCGAAGGTGGTGGCCGTGCCGTGCTTGGGGGCCGGGAGGCCGGCCTCGGCGAGCACGCGCCCGAACGCGCCCCGGTCCTCGGCCGCGTGGATGGCCTCCGGGGGTGTGCCGACGATCGGCACGCCGTTGTCCTTCAGCGCCTGCGCCAGGCCCAGCGGGGTCTGGCCGCCGAGCTGGACGATCACTCCGGCGATCGGCCCGGCCTGCGCCTCCGCGTGGACGATCTCCAGCACGTCCTCGAGGGTCAGCGGCTCGAAGTACAGGCGGTCGGAGGTGTCGTAGTCGGTGGAGACGGTCTCCGGGTTGCAGTTGACCATCACGGTCTCGTACCCGGCGGCGGAGAGCGCGAAGGAGGCGTGGACGCAGGAGTAGTCGAACTCGATGCCCTGGCCGATGCGGTTCGGGCCCGACCCCAGGATGATGACGGCCGGCTTCTCGCGCGGGGCGACCTCGGTCTCCTCGTCGTAGGACGAGTAGAAGTACGGCGTCTTCGCGGCGAACTCGGCGGCGCAGGTGTCGACGGTCTTGTAGACCGGGCGGATGCCCAGCGCGTGCCGGACCTCGCGGACGACGTCCTCGCGCAGGCCGCGGATCTCGGCGATCTGCTGGTCGGAGAAGCCGTGCCGCTTGGCCTCGGCGAGCAGGTCGACGTCCAGCCGGTCGGCGGCGGCCAGGTCGTCGGCGGTCTCCTTGATCAGGAAGAGCTGGTCGACGAACCAGGGGTCGATCTTCGTGAACTCGAAGACCTCCTCCGGCGTGGCGCCCGCGCGGATGGCCTGCATGACGGTGTTGATCCGGCCGTCGGTGGGCCGGACCGCCTCGCGCAGCAGCTCGCCCTTGTCACCGGGGTCGCCGACGAAGGTGAACTGGCTGCCCTTCTTCTCCAGCGAGCGCAGCGCCTTCTGGAAGGCCTCGGTGAAGTTGCGGCCGATGGCCATGGCCTCGCCGACCGACTTCATGGTGGTGGTGAGGGTCGAGTCGGCGCTCGGGAACTTCTCGAACGCGAAGCGCGGGGCCTTCACGACCACGTAGTCGAGCGTCGGCTCGAAGGAGGCCGGGGTCTCCTTCGTGATGTCGTTCGGGATCTCGTCCAGGGTGTAGCCGACGGCGAGCTTGGCCGCGATCTTCGCGATCGGGAAGCCGGTCGCCTTGGAGGCCAGCGCCGAGGAACGCGACACGCGCGGGTTCATCTCGATGACGATGACCCGGCCGTCCTCGGGGTTCACCGCGAACTGGATGTTGCAGCCGCCGGTGTCGACGCCGACCTCGCGGATCACGGCGATGCCGATGTCGCGCAGGATCTGGTACTCGCGGTCGGTCAGCGTCATCGCGGGCGCGACGGTGATCGAGTCGCCGGTGTGCACGCCCATGGGGTCGAAGTTCTCGATGGAGCAGACGACCACGACGTTGTCGTGCTTGTCGCGCATCAGCTCGAGCTCGTACTCCTTCCAGCCGAGGATGGACTCCTCCAGGAGCACCTCGGTGGTCGGGGAGAGCGTGAGGCCCTGGCCGGCGATGCGGCGCAGCTCGTCCTCGTCGTGGGCGAAACCGGAGCCGGCGCCGCCCATGGTGAAGGAGGGGCGCACGACGACCGGGTAGCCGCCGCCGAGCGTGTCGACGCCGGCGAGCACCTCGTCCATGGTGTGGCAGATGACCGAGCGGGCGGACTCGCCGTGGCCGATCTTCGCGCGGACGGCTTCCACGACGCCCTTGAACAGGTCGCGGTCCTCGCCCTTGTTGATGGCCTCCACGTTGGCGCCGATCAGCTCGACGCCGTACTTCTCCAGGACGCCGTTCTCGGCGAGGGAGATCGCCGTGTTGAGGGCCGTCTGACCGCCCAGGGTGGGCAGCAGGGTGTCGGGCCGCTCCTTGGCGATGATCTTCTCGACGAACTCGGGGGTGATCGGCTCGACGTAGGTGGCGTCGGCGATCTCCGGGTCGGTCATGATCGTCGCCGGGTTGGAGTTGACCAGGATGACCCTGAGGCCCTCGGCGCGCAGGATGCGGCACGCCTGGGTGCCGGAGTAGTCGAACTCGGCGGCCTGACCGATGACGATCGGGCCGGAGCCGATGACCAGGACGGACTGGATATCGGTGCGCTTAGGCACGCTGGCCCTCCATCAGGGATACGAAGCGGTCGAACAGGTAGGCGGCGTCGTGCGGGCCCGCTGCCGCTTCGGGGTGGTACTGGACGGAGAAGGCCGGCTGGTCGAGCAGCCGCAGCCCCTCCACGACGTCGTCGTTGAGGCAGACGTGGGAGACCTCGGCGCGGCCGAACGGGGTGTCGCTGACCTTGTCGAGCGGCGCGTCCACGGCGAAGCCGTGGTTGTGCGCGGTGACCTCGACCTTGCCGGTCGTACGGTCCTGGACGGGCTGGTTGATGCCCCGGTGGCCGTACTTCAGCTTGTAGGTGCCGAAGCCGAGGGCGCGGCCGAGGATCTGGTTGCCGAAGCAGATGCCGAACAGCGGCGTCCTGCGCGCGAGGACGGCGGTCATCAGGGCGACGGGGCCGTCGGCGGTGGCCGGGTCGCCGGGGCCGTTGGAGAAGAAGACCCCGTCGGGAGCGACGGCGTAGACGTCCTCCTCGGTGGCGGTCGCGGGCAGCACGTGCACCTCGATGCCGCGCTCGGCCATGCGGTGCGGGGTCATGCCCTTGATGCCGAGGTCGACGGCGGCGACGGTGAACCTCTTCTCGCCGACCGCCGGTACGACGTAGGCCTCCTTGGTGGCGACCTCCTCGTACAGGCTCGCGCCCTTCATGTGCGGCTGAGCCTGCACGCGCGCGAGGAGCTCGGGGTCGGCGGCGAGCGCCTCGCCGGAGAAGACGCCGGCGCGCATCGAGCCGCGCTCGCGCAGGTGGCGGGTGAGGGCGCGGGTGTCGATGCCGGAGATCCCGACGATGCTCTGCGCGACCAGCTCGTCGTCCAGGGAGCGCTTGGCGCGCCAGTTGGACGGCACGCGCGCGGGGTCGCGCACGACATAGCCGGAGACCCAGATGCGGCTGGACTCGTCGTCCTCGTCGTTCCAGCCGGTGTTGCCGATCTGGGGGGCGGTCGCGACGACGATCTGGCGGTCGTACGACGGGTCGGTCAGGGTCTCCTGGTAGCCGGTCATGCCGGTGGAGAACACCGCTTCGCCGAAGGTCTCCCCCACGGCCCCGAAGGCACGGCCCCGGAAGATCCGGCCGTCCTCCAGGACGAGTACGGCGGGAGTCACCCTCTTTTCAGAAGCGATTCCCCTGGTGGAGGTCGTCATCGTGCGCCTTCCGTCGTGTTGTTCTTGCTGGTGCTGTTCTTGATCATGGAGTTGACGGCGTCGACCCACGCGGTGTGCTCGGCCGCCGTGTCCGAGCGGAAGCCGGAGTCGATCAGCCGGTCGCCGTGCGCCCAGGTCACCACGAGCAGGCCGCCCTCGGTGAGGACCTTGCCGGCGATGCCCTTGCCGAGCAGCGCCTCGCGCAGCGCGCCGACGGGGATGAAGAAGTCGCTCGCGCCGGGGCGTACGACGTCGATCCCCGCGTCCGTCAGGGTGAGCTCGACCCGGCTGCGGGTGCCCAGGCCGTGCGCCACCAGGCGGTCGAGCCACTGCCCGGCGGTGGTGGAGCCGTGGTAGCGGCCGCTCATCGTCAGTCTCGCCTCGCCGGGCTCTTCCGGCGCGGCGGGCAGCTCGGGCAGGTCGCCCTGGAGCGTGCCGCGCCACTTCCAGCCCTCGCGCATCAGCCAGTAGACGAGCGCGACGAACAGGCCGAGGCCGACCACCCAGCCGATGCGCGCGGCCCAGTCGGTCACCGCGGCCGATTCCTTCTCGGCCGCGAGCAGAAGTGCAGCAGATGTCACGTGAGCTTCCCGTCGACGAGCGTGGCCTTGCCCCGGAGCCAGGTGTGCGTGACACGGCCCGGCAGCTCACGCCCCTCGTACGGGGTGTTCCGGCTGCGCGAGGCGAAGCCCGCGGGGTCCACGGACCCACGGTATGCCGTGTCGACGAGCGTGAGGTTGGCGGGCTCACCAGCCGAGACGGGACGCCCGTGCCCCGTCGCCCGGCCGATCTCGGCGGGCTTGAACGACATGCGCGCGGCGACCCCGGCCCAGTCCAGCAGGCCCGTCTCCACCATCGTCTCCTGGACCACTGACAGCGCGGTCTCCAGGCCGACCATGCCCATGGCGGCCGCGGCCCACTCGCAGTCCTTGTCCTCGTGCGGGTGCGGGGCGTGGTCGGTGGCGACGATGTCGATGGTGCCGTCGGCGAGCGCCTCGCGCAGGGCGTGCACGTCGCGCTCGGTGCGCAGCGGCGGGTTCACCTTGTAGACGGGGTTGTAGCTGCGCACCAGCTCATCCGTGAGGAGGAGGTGGTGCGGGGTGACCTCGGCGGTGACGTCGATGCCGCGGGACTTGGCCCAGCGGACGATCTCGACGGACCCGGCGGTGGAGAGGTGGCAGATGTGCACCCGCGAGCCGACGTGCTCGGCGAGCAGGACATCTCGGGCGATGATCGATTCTTCGGCCACCGCGGGCCAGCCCCCGAGCCCCAGCTCGGCGGAGACGACGCCCTCGTTCATCTGGGCGCCCTCGGTCAGCCGCGGCTCCTGCGCGTGCTGGGCGACGACCCCGCCGAAGGCCTTCACGTACTCCAGCGCGCGGCGCATGATCACGGCGTCGTCGACGCACTTGCCGTCGTCGGAGAAGACGGTGACCCCGGCGGCCGACTCGTGCATGGCGCCCAGCTCGGCGAGTTTCCGGCCCTCCAGGCCGACGGTGACCGCGCCGATGGGCTGCACGTCGCAGTAGCCGTGGTCGCGGCCGAGCCGGTAGACCTGCTCGACGACGCCGGCGGTGTCGGCCACGGGGAAGGTGTTGGCCATGGCGAAGACGGCCGTGAAGCCGCCGGAGGCCGCCGCGCGGGTACCGGTGAGGACCGTCTCGGAGTCCTCGCGGCCGGGCTCGCGCAGATGGGTGTGCAGGTCGACCAGGCCCGGCAGCAGCACCTTGCCGCCGGCCTCAATGACCTCCGCGCCCTCGGCGCCGAGACCGACGCCGACCTCGGCGATCGTCCCGCCGTCGATCAGGACGTCCTGGGGCTCGCCGCCGAGCACCTTCGCACCACGGATCAGGATCTTGCTCATGTGACTTACTTCTCCTCGGTACGGGTGTGGCTGACGGCGGGTTCGTTGCCGCCCAGGAGCAGGTAGAGGACGGCCATCCGGATGGACACGCCGTTGGCGACCTGTTCGATGACGGTGCAGCGCTCGGAGTCGGCGACCGCGGCGGTGATCTCCATGCCGCGGACCATCGGGCCGGGGTGCATCACGATGGCGTGCTCGGGCATCCGCGCCATCCGGTCGCCGTCGAGGCCGTAGCGCCGGGAGTACTCGCGCTCGGTCGGGAAGAACGCGGCGTTCATCCGCTCGCGCTGCACGCGCAGCATCATCACCGCGTCGGACTTCGGCAGCGTGCTGTCGAGGTCGTACGACACCTCGCAGGGCCACGACTCGATGCCGACCGGCACCAGGGTGGGCGGGGCGACGAGGGTGACCTCGGCGCCGAGGGTGTGCAGCAGGTCGACGTTGGAACGGGCGACCCGGCTGTGCAGGATGTCCCCGACGATCGTGATGCGCCGGCCTGAGAGGTCCTGCCCGATCCCGGCGTCCCGGCCGATGAGCCGGCGGCGCATGGTGAAGGCGTCCAGGAGGGCCTGGGTGGGGTGCTGGTGGGTGCCGTCGCCCGCGTTGATGACGACGGCGTCGATCCAGTCGGAGGTGGCCAGCCGGTAGGGCGCTCCGGAGGCGCCGTGCCGGATGACGACCGCGTCGACACCCATGGCCTCCAGGGTCTGCGCGGTGTCCTTCAGGGACTCGCCCTTGGACACCGACGACCCCTTGGCGGAGAAGTTGATGACGTCCGCGGAGAGGCGCTTCTCGGCCGCCTCGAAGGAGATACGCGTGCGCGTGGAGTCCTCGAAGAAGAGGTTGACGATGGTGCGGCCGCGCAGGGTCGGCAGTTTCTTGATGGGCCGGTCGGCGACCCGGGCCATCTCCTCGGCGGTGTCGAGGATCAGGACGGCGTCGTCGCGGGTGAGGTCGGCGGCCGAGATGAGATGACGCTGCATCTGTCAGGCTCCGTAAGGCAGTTCACGTATGGGGAGATCACGGGCGGGCAGGGGCACGACGGCGGGACGTAGGGCACACAGGGCCGTACGCGCGCGTGCTACTGCTGGGCGGTCTGCTTCACACCGAGCAGCACGGTGTCGCGACCGTCCTCCTCGGCGAGCAGGACCTTGACCGTCTCCCGCAGCGACGTGGGGAGGTTCTTGCCGACGTAGTCGGCGCGGATGGGCAGTTCCCGATGGCCTCGGTCGACGAGGACCGCGAGCTGCACCGCGCGGGGGCGCCCGATGTCGTTCAGGGCGTCGAGGGCGGCGCGGATGGTGCGGCCCGAGAAGAGCACGTCGTCGACGAGGACGACCAGCCTGCCGTCGATGCCGTCACCGGGGATCTCGGTGCGGGCCAGCGCACGCGGCGGGTGCATGCGCAGGTCGTCGCGGTACATCGTGATGTCGAGGGAGCCGACCGGGATCTTGCGGTCGGTGATCTCCGCCAGCTTGGCCGCGAGCCGCTGGGCGAGGAAGACGCCCCGGGTCGGGATGCCGAGGAGCACCACGTCGTCGGCGCCTCTGGCGCGTTCGACGATCTCGTGGGCGATGCGGGTCAACACGCGCGCGATGTCGGGGCCTTCGAGAACGGGCCGCGCATCGACTTGCCGGGGATCCTGCGGAATGTCCTGCTTGTCCATAAGAAACGGACCTCCTTCTCCGCCTCACGGGACGGACCTTAAAGGACGTCGGATTTGCGCCATCCACGGTAGCAGGCCGGGAGGACACCCTGATCACCCCCTTGGCGTAACCGGCCACGGATACCACGGAAGAGTCGGTGTGGACCATTCGGCTTGACGCAGAAGAATCACGCTGCGTAACCTCACAGTGAGTCACCAGCACGCGGCCCAGCCGCGTCTACCCAGTGCCGGGGAGCTATATGTCCAGCGAATACGCCAAACAACTCGGGGCCAAGCTCCGCGCGATCCGCACCCAGCAGGGCCTTTCCCTCCACGGTGTCGAGGAGAAGTCCCAGGGACGCTGGAAGGCGGTCGTGGTCGGGTCGTACGAGCGCGGTGACCGCGCCGTGACCGTGCAGCGCCTCGCCGAGCTGGCGGATTTCTACGGCGTTCCCGTGCAGGAGCTGCTGCCGGGCACCACGCCGGGCGGAGCGGCCGAGCCGCCGCCGAAGCTGGTCCTGGACCTGGAGCGACTGGCCCATGTGCCGGTCGAGAAGGCGGGCCCGCTCCAGCGGTATGCCGCCACGATCCAGTCCCAGCGCGGTGACTACAACGGCAAGGTGCTGTCGATCCGCCAGGACGACCTGCGCACCCTCGCGGTCATCTACGACCAGTCGCCTTCGGTCCTGACCGAGCAGCTCATCAGTTGGGGCGTCCTGGACGCGGACGCGCGCCGCGCCGTCTCCCACGAGGAGAGCTAGCCGCTCGGCGGCTGAGCAGAAACGTACAAGCAGGGGTGGCCGGAACCGAACGGTTCCGGCCACCCCTGTCTGGTGCCGGTACCTCTGAGGGCCCACAGCACATGCTGTGGGCCCTCAGAGGTGGTCCGCGCCTACGGGGGCGCGGGGAACTGCGCGACACGCCACAGACGGCCCGCAGGCCGCGTACGGCCCGCAGTCCCCCGGCTCCCCCTGCGGAGCTAGTCGCGACGCAGGGACGGCTTGAGTTCCTTGAGGCGGCCGAGCAGGCCGTTGACGAACGAGGGCGACTCGTCCGTGGAGAACTCCTTGGCCAACTGCACCATCTCGTCGAGGACGACCGCGTCCGGGGTCTCGTCGGCCCAGATCAGCTCGTAGGCGCCGAGCCGGAGGATGTTGCGGTCGACGACCGGCATCCGGTCCAGCGTCCAGCCGACCGAGTACTGGGAGATCAGCTCGTCGATGCGCCGCGCGTGCTGCGCGTAGCCCTCGACGAGCTGCATCGTGAACTCGCTGACCGGCGGCTGCCGGGTGTCGGCATGGGAGAGCCTGATCCAGTCCGCGAGGACGGTCAGGACGTCGGCTCCGCGCTGGTCGCCCTCGAAGAGGATCTGGAAGGCGCGCTTGCGGGCCGTGTTGCGGGCAGCCACGGTTAGCTGTTCACCCGGCCGAGGTAGTCGCTGGTGCGGGTGTCGACCTTGATCTTCTCTCCGGTGGTGATGAAGAGCGGGACCTGGATCTGGTGGCCGGTCTCCAGGGTCGCGGGCTTGGTGCCACCCGTGGAGCGGTCACCCTGGAGACCCGGCTCGGTCTCCTGGACGACGAGCTCGACGGCGGCCGGCAGCTCGACGAAGAGCACCTCGCCCTCGTGCTGCGCGACGGTGGCCGTGAAGCCCTCGATCAGGAAGTTGGCGGCGTCGGCGACGGCCTTGCGGTCGACCATGAGCTGGTCGTAGGTCTCCATGTCCATGAAGACGAAGTACTCGCCGTCCATGTAGGAGAACTGCATGTCACGCTTGTCGACAGTGGCCGTCTCGACCTTGACGCCGGCGTTGAACGTCTTGTCGACGACCTTGCCGGAAAGCACGTTCTTGAGCTTGGTGCGCACGAAGGCCGGGCCCTTGCCGGGCTTGACGTGCTGGAACTCGACGACGGACCAGAGCTGGCCGCCTTCGAGCTTGAGCACCAGGCCGTTCTTGAGGTCGTTCGTGGAAGCCACGGTTGCGGAATCTCCTGGACTGACGTGGACGACCCCGGGGCACGCACTCCTACAGCGCGAGCAGCTCCTTGGTCGTGATGGTGAGTAGCTCGGGTCCGCCGTCCGCCTCTGGGCGCACGACGAGCGTGTCATCGATCCGGACGCCGCCCCGGCCCGGGAGGTGGACCCCGGGTTCGACGGTGACCGGCACGCAAGCGTCCAGTTTACCCATGGCCGCGGGAGTCAACTGCGGGTCCTCTTCGATTTCGAGTCCGACACCGTGTCCCATGAGCCCCGGAAGGCCCTCCGCGTACCCCGCGGAGTCCAGCACCTGGCGGGCCGCGCGGTCCACGTCACGGTAGGCGGCGCCGGGTGCCAGGGCCTCGCGTCCGGCGCGCTGAGCGGCGAAGACGAGGTCGTAGAGCTCGATCTGCCAGTCGGCCGGGGACGTCCCGATCACGAAAGTACGGCCGATCTCACACCCGTAGCCGCGGTAGGCCGCCCCCAGGCAGACCGTGAGGAAGTCGCCTTCCTCGACCCTCCGGTCGGTGGGCCGGTGGCCGCGCCGGCCGGAGTTCGGTCCGGAGGCGACGGACGTGGCGAAGGCGCGGCCGTCGGCGCCGTGGTCGACGAGGCGTCGTTCCAGTTCGAGGGCGAGGTGCCGTTCCGTCCGCCCGACCAGGATGGATTCCAGCAGCTCCCCCAGGGCCTGGTCGGCGATCTCGGCGCCGATCCGCAGGCAGGAGAGCTCCTCCTCGTCCTTCACCACCCTGAGCTGCTCGACCGCGCCGCCCAGGTCGCCGAGGCGCAGGCGCGGGGCGACCGAGCGCAGCGCCCGGTGGCGGGCGACCGTGAGGTGGTGTTCCTCGACCGCGAGGGAGTCTCCGCCCTGGGCCGTGAGGAGGTCCGCGGCGGCGACCGCCGGATCGCCTCCGGCGCGGGAGAGGGAGTGCACGCGCAGGGCGTCGTCCGGCCGTCCTTCGCTCGGACGATCGTCCGGCGGGCCGGTGCACACGAGGAGGTCCTCGCTTCTGCCCAGCAGCAGGACCGCGCCGTGCGGGTTCGCTCCGGCGAGGTATCTCACGTTGGCGGGGCGCGAGATCAGCGCGGCGGCGGTGCCGGCCGCGTTGCAGCGCTCCCATAGGCGGGCTCGGCGGGACGCGTAGACCTCTGACATGAGACGAGCGTAGGAGGGGTGGCCGGATTGTGCTGGTTGGGAGGGCGTTCGGGGGAACGGGGGGTGTGCGCATGGTTGTGTGCCGACTGCCGGCCGGTGGGGGCTTGTCGCGCAGTTCCCCGCGCCCCTACGGGGGCGCTGCCCCCTCGGGCGATGCGGAAGGGTCTACCACTTAGGGGGGCTTGCTATGGCCCTTGCCAAGACGTCGTCCAGGAGTCTTGCCGTGGTGGGGACGTCGAGTTGGGTGTTGTCGATGATGGGGAGGCCCGAGCCGTACCAGCCGGCCATGCGGCCGTGGATGCGGGCGACCTCCTCGTCGGTGAGGCGGCGGTTGCCGGAGCGTTCGGCGTTGCGCTCCAGGACGACTTCGAGGCCGGGGAGGAGGACGACGGGCAGCAGGCCGGGGCCGACGTGTCGTTTCCAGCCACCCAGGCCCACGGCCGGGCGGTCGGGGAAGATCGCGTCGTCCAGGATGCACGAGATGCCGTTGGCCAGGAAGTTGCGCGCGGCGAAGCCGCAGGTGCGGCGGGCCAGCCGGTACTGGGCCTCGGAGTGGTCGTTCCACCCGGACTGCGGGTCGGCGAAGCCCGAGCGGACCCATTCGCGTACGTCGTCGAGGCTGACGTGGGCGGTGGGCACTCGGCGGTGGTCGGCCCAGTACTTGGCGACGCTGGTCTTGCCCGCGCCCGCGGGGCCGATCAGCAGGACCGCGAGCGTCGTGGCCGTCGGGTCGGGGGCGGTCGGCGCGGGCGGTGCGCTGGGCATGGGGACGGGGCCGCCGGGCGGCAGCGGGACGTGCCCGGTGGCGTCGGCGCCCGGGACGGGGGCGTGCTGCGGGGCGGGCGGGACCAACGCGTGGGGCGCGGGCGGGACCGGGCCCGAAGGGGCGCCGAGGTATCCCGGCTGCGGCTGCTGGGGGGTGCTGCCCGGCTGGTGCGGGCCCGGGTGTCCCGGGGCCGGCGACCAGCCTGCGGCCGGACCGTGCCCCGGCTGGTGGGGCGGCGGCAGCGGAGAACCCACTGCGTGCTGCATCCGGTGCCACTCCGTCTCGTACAGGCAATGGGTGCTGGCTGTAGGGGGCGGACCCCTGTTCGCTACTGAACGGTACCGCCCCCGGCCGTCGTTTGGTGAACGGCCGGGGGCGGTCCGAAGTGCCCGCCGCTGAAGGCGAATCGGGCGGAAGGGAACCTGGCGGACGTACCCGCCCGTCCTACGGTCCTACTCGCCCACCTCGCCGTACGCGGCGAGCAGGACGGCCGGGTCGGGACCCTCCAGGACGGTCGGCTTGGCCAGACCGTCCAGGACGATGAAGCGCAGCAGGTCGCCGCGGGACTTCTTGTCGACCTTCATGTTCTCCAGCAGCTTGGGCCACTGGTCGTGTCGGTAGTGCAGCGGGAGGCCCACCGACTGAAGGACCGTGCGGTGGCGGTCGGCCGTGACGTCGTCCAGCCGGCCTGCCAGGCGGCCCAGTTCGGCGGCGAAGTGCATGCCGACGGAGACGGCCGCGCCGTGCCGCCACTTGTAGCGCTCGTTCTTCTCGATGGCGTGCGCGAGCGTGTGCCCGTAGTTGAGGATCTCGCGCAGCCCCGACTCCTTCAGGTCGGACGACACGACGTCCGCCTTGACCCTGATGGAGCGCTCGATGAGCTCGGCGGTGTGCGGCCCGGCCGGGCTGCGGGCGCCCTCGGGGTCGGACTCGACGAGGTCGAGGATCACCGGGTCGGCGATGAAGCCGGCCTTGATGACCTCGGCGAGCCCGGAGACGTAGTCGTTGACCGGGAGGGAGTCCAGCGCCGCCAGGTCGCACAGCACACCGGCCGGCGGGTGGAAGGAGCCGACGAGGTTCTTGCCCTCGGCGGTGTTGATGCCGGTCTTGCCGCCGACGGCCGCGTCGACCATGGCGAGCACGGTGGTCGGGACGGCGATCCAGCGCACCCCGCGCAGCCAGGTCGCGGCGACGAACCCGGCGAGGTCGGTGGTCGAACCGCCGCCCACGCCCACGACGACGTCGGTGCGGGTGAAGCCGGACTGGCCGAGCGCCTTCCAGCAGTAGGCGGCGACCTCGGCGGTCTTGGCCTCCTCCGCGTTCGGCACCTGGATGGCGACGGCCTCGTAGCCCTGTCCGGCCAGGTCCGCGCGCAGCGCCTCCCCGGTCTCGGCGAGCGCCTCGGGGTGGATCACGGCGACCCGCTTGACGCGGTCGCCGATCAACCCGCCCAGCTCACCCAGCAACTGACGGCCGACCAGGACCTCGTACGGCTCCGACCCCGCGCTGCCGCCGACCCGGATCCGTGTTACCGACTCGCTGCTCATGCTTCCTTCAACTCCAGTGCGTCCAGGGCGATTTGGGCCACCTCTTCAGGCGTACGGCCGTCCGTCGCGACCACGGCCGTGGCGACGCCCTCGTACAGGCCTCGGCGGGCCTCCATCAGTTCGCGCCACTGTCTGCGCGGGTTGACGGCGAGCAGCGGGCGGGCCGTGTTGAGGCCGGTGCGCTTGACTGCTTCCTCGACGTCCATGGCGAGGTAGACCACGCGCTGCCCGGCCAGCAGGCCGCGGGTGTCCGCGTCCAGGATCGAGCCGCCGCCGAGCGCCAGGACGCCGCCGTGCTCGGCGAGCGCGCGGTGCACGGCCTGCTTCTCGAGGGCGCGGAAGACGTCCTCGCCCTCGTCGACGAAGATCTCGGCGATGCTGCGGCCCTGTTCGGCGACGATGTCGTCGTCGGTGTCCCGGTAGCCGACGGCGAGCCGCTCGGCCAGCAGCCGTCCGACGGTGGACTTGCCGACGCCCATCGGGCCGACCAGGACGACCAGCGGGCCGCTCATCGGATGCGCAGGTTGTCGAGGTACGACCGCACGTTGCGGCGGGTCTCGGGGACGCTGTCGCCGCCGAACTTCTCCGCCACCGCGTCCGCCAGCACCAGCGCGACCATCGCCTCGGCGACGATCCCGGCGGCCGGCACCGCGCACACGTCGGAGCGCTGGTGGTGCGCCTGGGTCGCCTCGCCGGTGACGACGTCCACCGTCTGCAGGGCCCGCGGCACGGTCGCGATCGGCTTCATCGCCGCCCGGACGCGCAGCAGCTCGCCCGTGGTCAGACCGCCCTCGGTGCCGCCGGAGCGGCCGGTGGCCCGCCGGATGCCCTCGGGCGTGGTGACGATCTCGTCGTGCGCCTTCGAACCCGGCACGCGCGCGAGGTCGAAGCCGTCGCCGACCTCGACGCCCTTGATCGCCTGGATGCCCATCAGGGCGGCGGCGAGCCGGGCGTCCAGCCGGCGGTCCCAGTGCACGTGCGAGCCGAGGCCGACCGGGACGTCGTACGCCAGCACCTCGACGACGCCGCCGAGGGTGTCGCCGTCCTTGTGGGCCTGGTCGATCTCCGCGACCATCGCCTTCGACGCGTCGGCGTCCAGGCAGCGCACCGGGTCCGCGTCCAGCTTCTCGACGTCGGCCGGGGTCGGGTAGACGCCGTAGGGCGCCTTGGCGGCGGCCAGCTCCACCACGTGGGAGACGATCTCGATGCCGGCCGTCTCCTTGAGGTAGGACCGGGCGACCGCGCCGAGCGCGACCCGGGCGGCCGTCTCACGGGCGGAGGCGCGCTCCAGGATCGGCCGGGCCTCGTCGAAGCCGTACTTCTGCATTCCGGCGAGGTCGGCGTGGCCGGGGCGGGGGCGGGTCAGCGGGGCGTTGCGGGCCAGGCCGGCGAGGATCTCCGGGTCGACCGGGTCGGCCGCCATGACCTGCTCCCACTTGGGCCACTCCGTGTTGCCCACCATGACGGCGACCGGGGAACCCAGGGTGAGGCCGTGCCGGACGCCGCCGAGGAAGGTGACCTCGTCGCGTTCGAACTTCATCCGCGCCCCGCGGCCGTAGCCGAGCCGCCGCCGCGCGAGGTGGTCGGCCACCATGTCCGTGGTGATCGGCACGCCGGCGGGAAGGCCCTCCAGCGTGGCGACAAGTGCGGGACCGTGGGACTCCCCCGCGGTCAGCCAACGCAGCCTGCTCAACGATGCTCCTCAGTACTCGCGCCCTGGTACTGCCTACGCGCGTCCTCGCGTACGTCGTCGGCGGACCGGGTGCGCGGCTCCGGCCAGCCGCCTTCGATCCTCCCACGTCCGCGCGCCGACCCCGGCCGCCGGTCCACGAAGCGGACGGGCTTTGTCACATCGGGCGGCCCGGCACGGCGTCTCGCACGGGGCTCAGGGGGCTGCGCTCAGCGGGCGGCGAGGGCGTGTTCGCCCGCCGTGCGCATGGCCTCCACGGGCGCCGGGGCGCGGCCGGTCATCCGCTCCACCTGGAACACCGCCTGGTGCACGAGCAGGTCGAGGCCGCTGACGACCGCGCCGCCGAACATGGACCAGCGGGCGGCCAGCTCGGTCGGCCAGGGGTCGTAGAGCACGTCGAAGAGGGTGGCGGGGCGCTCCGGCACCGAGGCGGCGAGGGCGTCGGTGGCGCCGGCCGGGGTCGTCGCGACGACCAGCGGGAAGCGCAGGGCGTCGGCGGCGTCCGCCCAGTCGGCGATGCGGATCCCGACGTCGAGGCGCTCGCCCCACTCCCGCATCTCGGCGGCGCGGGCCGCGCTGCGGACGTAGGCGACGATCTCGCCGGTGCAGACCCGGGCCAGCGCGGCCAGCGCGGACGAGGCGGTGGCGCCGGCGCCGAGGATCGCGGCCGAGTCGACCTGTTCGACGCCGCGCTCGCGCAGCGCGGCGACCATGCCGGGGATGTCGGTGTTGTCGCCGACCCGGCGGCCGTCCTCGGCGAACACCAGGGTGTTGACCGCCTCGACGGAGGCCGCCGTCTCGCTGATCTCGTCGAGCAGCGGGATGACCGCCCGCTTCAGCGGCATGGTCAGCGACAACCCCGCCCACTGCGGCCCGAGTTCGGCGAGGAACCCGGGCAGGCCGGCCTCGTCGACCTCGAAGCGGTCGTACGTCCAGCCGGTGAGCTCCAGCGCCTCGTACGCCGCGCGGTGCAGCGCCGGGGAGAGGGAGTGCGCGATGGGCGAACCGAGTACGGCGGCCCGGCGGACGTCAGTTGCCCGAACTCTCATTGAACTTGTCCTTGAGTTTCTGGAACTCCACGTGCGTCTTGGCGAATTCGGTCTTGCTCACGCCGTCGGTCGCCACGAAGTAGTACCAGCCGTCGTCGGTCGGATTCAGCGTCGCCTTCATCGCCACTTCGCCCGGATTTCCGATCGGGCCGGGCGGCAGACCCTTGTTCGTGTACGTGTTGTACGGGTCCTTGTTGCGGTTGATCTCCGACTCACTGATATGGATCTTGCTCTCGCTCTTCAGGTAATTGAAGGTCGAGTCGAACTGCAGGAAACCATAGGTCTCGGGATTCGCGCGATCCAGCCGGTTGTAGACGACCTCGGCCATCTTGCGGTAGTCGTCGGCCGTCTTCCCCTCGGCCTGGACGAGGCTGGCGACCGTGATGACCTGCAACGGACTGTCCAGCTTGAACGCCTTGGCCTTGGCTTCGAGGTCGTACTTCTTGTACACGTCGTCGGCGTGGGCGACCATCGCCTTCAGGACCGCCTCCGGCTTCATGCCCTTGGCGGCGGGATAGGTGCCCGGGAAGAGGAAGCCCTCCAGTGGGTCCTTGATGTCGCTGTTACTGTTCGCCCAACTGGGCAGCCCGAGGGTCTTGTACTCCTTCTCGGCAACCTTCTTGGTGGTTCCGGAGGAAAGGGCGAGTTTCTCGTCGATGACCTTGTAGACCTCGATATTGCGCTGCCCGGGTTTGACCACCACATTGGCCTGGCTGCTCGGGTCGAGCAACATCGCGACGGCGCTTTTGGCGGACATTTCCTTTTTCAGGATGTACGCGCCCGCCTGGATCGAGTCGCCCTCGGGGTTGCTCGTGAACGCGGACACGAAGGCGTCGACGCTCTTGACGACGCCGGCGTCCTTCAGGAGCCGCCCGATGTCCGCGCCGCCCGCCCCCTTGGGGACCTCCACGTTCACGCTCTGGCTGGTGCCGTTGCCCGCGTAGTCGGGAGCCGAGCCGTAACGATTCTTGTAGAAGTGGTAGCCGAAGTAACCGACGCCGCCGATACCGCCGACGAACACCAGTACGACGACCAGGCAGGCGACGCCGTTGCGGCTCTTCTTGGTCTTCGTGCCCTTGGAGCCGTTGCCGCCTTTGCCGCCCCGGCCCCGCCGGTTCCCGCGGCCCTCCGGCTCGTCGTCGTCCGCGTCGTCCTCGGCGGCGTCGCCCGCGAAGAAGGCGTGCTCGCCCTGGTCGGGTCCGGGATCCCAGTCGGGCTTCTGCTCGGCCTCCGGGTCCACGTCCGACGCCGCCGGTTCGGGCTCGGTGCGCCGCCGGGCGGGGGGCTCCGGCGGCGGATACGCGTCCGGGGTGCCGTAGAAGTCGGGCTGCTCCGCGCCGTACGCCACGGCCTGCTGCCCGTAGGGGTCACCGGGGTCGGCCGCGTACGGGACTTGGGCATGGGTGCCCGCGCCGTCCCAGCCGCCCTCCTGGTAACCCTCGTGGTACGCCTGCGGGTTCTGGACGTTCTGCTGGTTCTGGAGGTTCTGGGGGTCGTGCTGGTTCTGGTGGTTCTGGTGGTTCTGCTGGACGTACTGCTGCTGCCCCTGATCGACGTACTGCTGCGGGTCGTAGCCCTGGTACTGCGGGTCGTACTGCTGCGCCTGTCCTTGACCCCAGTCGCCGTACTCCTGCTGCGGCTGCTGCGGGTACTGGTGCTGCTGCTGGCCGCCGTAGGCAGGCTGATGACCCACGTGGGCCTGCTGCCCTTCCCATCCGCCGTCCCCGTACAACGGGTCCTCCGGATGCCACGGTTCGGAGCCTGGGCCCCGGCCATACTCAGTCATCGATCCCCTAGAGCCGCGAGGCGGCGGTCGCGCGGCGGCTTGGCGGAGCCGGCTCCGTTTCCGTCTCTCACTGTGCGGTGGCTGTTCGAACACCCCCGCATCGCGCGGAACGTTACCGTACCGCGATCAGATGACCACTTCGACGCCCTCGCCCGGTGCTTTACCTGACACCCGTTCGGATTCCAGGGCCTGCTGAAGGATGATCACAGCGGCTGCCTGGTCGATCACCGAGCGGCCCTTCTTCGCCTTCACCCCCGAGGCACGCAGTCCCTGACTGGCCGTCACGGTCGTCATCCGCTCGTCGACCAGACGTACGGATACAGGAGCGATTTTGTTCGCCAGCTCCTGGGCGAATCCCCGCACCTTCACCGCCGCCGGGCCCTCGCCCCCCTTGAGGGAGCGAGGGAGACCGACGACGACCTCGATCGGTTCGTACTCCTCGACCAGTTGTCCGAGCCGGCGGTGCGCCGCCGGGACGTCCCGGCCGGGGACCGTCTCCACCGGGGTGGCGAGGATCCCGTCGGGGTCGCACGAGGCGACCCCGATCCGGGCGTCCCCGACGTCGATCGCGAGTCGACGGCCCTTCCTCATCTGCTGGCTCACTTGGCCGTTTCGGCCACGAGCCGCTCGACGGCGTCGACGGCCTCGCCGATCGCGGCCGGGTTCTGGCCGCCGCCCTGGGCGACGTCCGGCTTGCCGCCGCCACCGCCGCCGAGGGTCTTGGCGGCCGTACGGACCAGCTCGCCGGCCTTGAGGCCGCGCTCGCGGGCGGCCTCGTTGGTGGCGATGACCGTCAGCGGCTTGCCGTTGTTGACCGTGAACAGGGCGACCACGGCGGCCCGTCCGCCCTGGATGCGGCCGCGCACGTCGAGGACCAGCCTGCGCAGGTCGTCCGGGGTCGTGCCGTCCGGCACCTGGCCGGTGACGACGGCCATACCGCGGACGTCCTTGGCGGACTCGACGAGACCGGCGGCGGCCTGGAGCACCTTCTCGGCGCGGAACTTCTCGATCTCCTTCTCGGCGTCCTTCAGCTTGCCGAGCATGGCGGAGACCTTCTCCGGAAGCTCCTCGGGACGCCCCTTGATCAGCTCCTGGAGCTGGGCGACGACCGTGTGCTCACGGGCCAGGAAGTTGTAGGCGTCGACGCCGACGAGAGCCTCGATACGGCGCACCCCCGAGCCGATCGACGACTCGCCGAGCAGCTTCACCAGGCCGAGCTGGGAGGTGTTGTGGACGTGCGTGCCGCCGCACAGCTCCTTGGAGAAGTCGCCGATGGTCACGACGCGGACCCGCTCGCCGTACTTCTCGCCGAACTCGGCGATGGCGCCCTGCTTCTTGGCCTCGTCGAGGCTCAGGATCTCGGCGTGCACGTCCAGATCGCGGGCGAGCACCTCGTTGATCTTCTGCTCGACGTCGGTCATCACGGCCGTCGGCACGGCGGCCGGGGAGCCGAAGTCGAAGCGGAAGCGGCCGGGCTGGTTCTCCGAACCGGCCTGGGCGGCCGTCGGGCCGAGGGCGTCGCGCAGGGCCTGGTGGGTCAGGTGGGTGGCCGAGTGGGCGCGGGCGATGGCCGTACGGCGGCGGATGTCGATCGAGGCGTGGGCCTTGGCTCCGACGGTGACCTCGCCGAACTGGACGACGCCCTTGTGGACGTACACCCCGGGCACCGGCTTCTGGCAGTCGCGGATCTCGATCACGGCACCGGACTCGACCTTGATCCGGCCGGTGTCGCCGATCTGGCCGCCGCCCTCGGCGTAGAACGGGGTGCGGTCGAGGACGATCTCGACCTCGTCGCCCTCGGTGGCGGCCGGCGAGGAAGCGCCGTCGACGAGGATGCCGACGATCGTCGACTCGCCCTCGGTGTCCGCGTAGCCGATGAAGTCGGTCTCGCCGGACCGGTCGGCGATCTCACGGTAGGCGCCGGTGCCGGCGTGGCCGGTCTTCTTGGCCTGGGCGTCGGCCTTGGCGCGCTCCCGCTGCTCCTTCATCAGACGGCGGAAGCCGTCCTCGTCCACGGAAAGGCCCTGCTCGGCGGCCATCTCGAGGGTGAGGTCGATCGGGAAGCCCCAGGTGTCGTGGAGCAGGAACGCCTTGTCGCCGGCGAGGACCTGGCCGCCGGAGGCCTTGGTCTCGGTGACGGCGGTGTCGAGGATGTTGGTGCCGGCCTTCAGCGTCTTGAGGAAGGCGTTCTCCTCGGCGACGGCGACCTTCTCGATCCGCTCGCGGTCGGTGACCAGCTCCGGATACTGCTGGCCCATCATCGCGATGACCGTGTCGACGAGGTCCTTGACGACCGGACCCGTGGCGCCGAGGAGGCGCATGTTGCGGATGGCGCGGCGCATGATGCGGCGCAGGACGTAACCGCGGCCCTCGTTGCCGGGAGTCACGCCGTCGCCGATGAGCATCACCGACGTACGCATGTGGTCGGTGACCACGCGCAGGGAGACGTCGGAGTCGTGGGAGTCGCCGTACTCGACGCCGGTCAACTCGGTGGCCTTCTTGATGACGGCCATGGAGGTGTCGATCTCGTACAGGTTCTGCACGTCCTGCAGAATCATCGCGAGGCGTTCCAGGCCGAGGCCGGTGTCGATGTTCTTGCTCGGCAGGTCGCCCAGGATCTCGAAGTTGTCCTTGCCGATGCCCTCGCCGCGCTCGTACTGCATGAAGACGAGGTTCCAGATCTCGACGTACCGCTCGTCGTTGACGGCGGGGCCGCCCTCGACGCCGAACTCGGGGCCGCGGTCGTAGTTGATCTCGGAACACGGTCCGCAGGGGCCGGGGACGCCCATGGACCAGTAGTTGTCCTTCATGCCCAGGCGCTGGATGCGCTCGGCGGGGACGCCGATCTTGTCGCGCCAGATGGTCTCGGCCTCGTCGTCGTCGAGGTAGACCGTGATCCACAGGCGCTCGGGGTCGAGGCCGTAACCACCCTTGTCCTGGGGCGTGGTGAGCAGCTCCCAGGCGTAGGTGATGGCGCCTTCCTTGAAGTAGTCGCCGAAGGAGAAGTTGCCGCACATCTGGAAGAACGTGCTGTGGCGGGTGGTCTTGCCGACCTCTTCGATGTCGGGCGTGCGCACGCACTTCTGCACGCTGGTGGCGCGCGACCACGGCGGTTTGATCTCACCGAGGAAGTACGGCTTGAAGGGGACCATGCCGGCGGGGACCAGGAGCAGAGTCGGGTCGTCCGCGATGAGCGACGCCGAAGGGACGACGGTGTGCCCGCGCTCCTCGTAGAAGCTCAGCCAGCGGCGGCGAATCTCGGCCGACTCCATCAGTGGTCCTCATTCCGGTTGTGCGAGTACGTGGGGTTGGTGCGGTTCTCGAGGGCGGCGTACCGCCTGGGTGCGGGGAGTTCGGGGTCGTCGTGGATCCCGAGTGCCTCCCCGAGTTCGGCCTCCCGCCGGGCCATGTTGTCGCGGACGTCGACCGCGAAGTCCAGCGCGCGGTCCTTGAGGCGGGCGCCCGTCTCGAGTGCCTTGTTGGCCGCGGTCGCGGCCAGGCTCTCGGGGGTCAGTTGCCTCAGCTTGCGGTTGACCTTGGTGGTGGCCCACACACCGGCGGCGACGCCCGTGCCGAACCAGAACGTACGACGGAACATCGCCGGCTCAGTCCCTCTTTCCACGGGGCTTGCGCTTCTCCCGCCGGGAGACCGTACGGCCCACGATCACGGTACGCCGGGGCTTCCCGGCGGGCAGGTCGTCCTTGCCGCCGCCGAGTGCCCGGCGCACGCCGTAGCCGAAGGCGGCGACCTTCACCAGGGGGCCGCCGAAGGTGGAGGCGACGGTGCTCGACAGCGCCGACGCGTTCGACGTGACCTCCTGGACGTCCGAGGCGATCGCGTCGACCCGGTCGAGCTGGGTCTGCGCGGAACGCACCGCCGCGGAGGCGTCGGCCAGCAGCGGGACGGCCTGTTCGGTCACGTCCGCGACCAGTCGGGTGGTCGCCCGCAGCGTCTGGGCCAGCCTCGCCAGCGCGACGGCGAGGAAGGAGACCAGGATCGCCCAGAAGACGGCCACCAGGATTCCGGCCACCTCTCCACCGGACACCGTGCACCTGCTCTCATGAACACCTGTTGACAGCCATGTGCAGACACCTGCTGATGGCTGCGCTGAGCCTATCGCGCCCCGCGCGCCCCGCCGAACCGGATTAGGGCGCGCGAAAGCCCGCCGCCCCGCCCGCCGAAAGAGGCGGGGGAACGACGGGCTCTCAGATCCGGGAGGGGATCAGCGGGCGTAGTACTCGACGACGAGCTGCTCGTCGCAGATGACCGGGATCTCCTTGCGGTTCGGCTCGCGGTCCAGGCGGAACGCCAGGGCGCCGAGGTTCACCTGGAGGTAGCGCGGGGTCTCGCCGTCGGGGGCGAAGCCACCGGCGCGGGAGACCTCGAACAGCGTCTTGCTGCGGCTGCGCTCGCGGACCATCACGACGTCGTCCGGCTTGACGCGGAAGGACGGCTTGTCGACCTTCTGGCCGTTGACCTCGATGTGGCCGTGCACGACCATCTGACGGGCCTGGTAGATGGTGCGGGCGATGCCCGAACGCAGGACCAGGGCGTCGAGACGACGCTCGAGCTCGATGATCAGGGCCTCACCGGTCTTGCCCTGGACCTTGGAGGCACGCTCGTAGGCGCGGACGAGCTGACGCTCGGACACGTCGTACTGCGCGCGCAGACGCTGCTTCTCGAGCAGACGGACCTTGTAGTCCGAGTTCTGCTTGCGGCCGCGGCCGTGCTCGCCCGGCGGGTAGGGGCGGGCCTCGAAGTACTTGACGGCCTTCGGGGTCAGCGCGATGCCGAGGGCACGCGACTTCTTGACCTTGGGACGGGGCTGATTCGCCACTGTCTATGTCTCTTTCGTGGGTTTCGGCTCACCAGAGTTAAGGGAGGTCGCATCCGCAGCCTGGGAAACCCGCTTCCGTCCTCGCGGACGGACCGGGCAGCCGCTCCCTGGTCTGGGCACAACGTGCAGCACGCGAGTGGCCCACCGACCGCTCCCGGAGACCCGGGTGGTGGTGGGCTGCCCGCGACACCGATCGACGGTGCGCGACGCTCCTGGAAACCCCTGCCCGAGGGCCGGGTCTCCGGCTGGATGTCCCGTTCTGGTGAACCGGCCCTGAGGCCGGACACGGGACGCAGCACTTCGGGCGAGTCTACAGGGTGCTCACGGCCCCTTTCGACCGAGGTGCTGTCTGGTCCACTCGACCGCGTCCGCGTAGCGGGCCTCGGCGCCGTGCCGGGTCGGCGTGTAGTACTCCCGGCCGTGGATCGCGTCCGGCGCGTACTGCTGCGCGGCGATGCCCTCGGGCAGGTCGTGCGGATACACGTACCCCTGCGCGTGCCCGAGCTTGGCGGCGCCCTTGTAGTGCCCGTCGCGCAGATGCGGCGGGACGGGCCCGGCCAGCCCCTTGCGTACGTCGTCCAGGGCGGCACCGATCGCCGTCGTCGCGGCGTTGGACTTGGGGGCCAGGGCGAGGGCGATGGTGGTGTGGCTGAGGGTGAGGGCGGCCTCGGGGAAGCCGATCATGGCGACGGCCTGGGCGGCGGCGACCGCGAGGGGCAGCGCGGTGGGGTCGGCGAGGCCGATGTCCTCGCTCGCGGAGATCATCAGGCGGCGGGCGATGAAGCGGGGGTCCTCGCCGGCCTCGATCATGCGGGCCAGGTAGTGCAGGGCGGCGTCGACGTCGGAGCCCCGGATGGACTTGATGAGGGCGCTGGCGACGTCGTAGTGCTGGTCGCCGTCGCGGTCGTACTTCACGGCCGCGCGGTCGACCGTCTGCTCCAGGGTCTGGAGGGTGATCTCGGTCTCGTCCTGGTCGAGGGCGGCGCCTGCGGCGGCCTCCAGGGCGGTGAGGGCGCGGCGGGCGTCGCCGCCGGCGATGCGCAGGAGGTGGGCCTCGGCGTCCTCGGGGAGGGTGACGGCGCCCTTGAGGCCGCGGTCGTCGGCCAGGGCGCGCCGGACGAGGTCGCGGAGGTCGTCGTCGGTGAGGGGTTCGAGGGTGAGCAGGAGGGAGCGGGACAGCAGCGGCGAGATCACGGAGAAGTACGGGTTCTCGGTGGTCGCGGCGATCAGCGTGACCCAGCGGTTCTCGACGGCGGGCAGGAGGGAGTCCTGCTGGGCCTTGCTGAAGCGGTGGATCTCGTCGAGGAAGAGGACGGTCTCCTTGCCGTAGCCGCCGATGGCGCGGCGCGCGCCGTCGATGACCGCGCGGACCTCCTTGACGCCCGCGGTGATCGCCGACAGCTCCACGAACCGCTTGTTGGTGGCCTTGGAGACGACGTACGCCAAGGTCGTCTTCCCCGTGCCGGGTGGGCCCCAGAGGATCACGGACGACGGCCCGGCCGGGCCCTTGGCGCCGTCGCCGACCAGGCGGCGCAGGGGTGAGCCCGGTTTCAGCAGGTGCTGCTGGCCCACCACCTCGTCGAGAGTGCGCGGGCGCATCCGGACCGCCAGGGGGCTCCCTGCGGGGTCCTTCTCCTGGCGGTCTTCGGCTGCGGCGGTGAACAGGTCGGGCTCCACACTCGGGAGCCTACGTCAGGGCTCTGACAGTCCTGCTCGGGGCGGTGCGCCCGGGGTGGGGTCAGGCCCAGAGGCTGGCGCCCCAGCGGGTCAGGATCAGCATGGCGATGACGCCGACGTGGGTGACCGGCAGGACCCAGGTGAACTCGCCGAAGAACCGCTTCAGCCAGCCCGGCGCGGGCAGGAAGCCGTTGCGCACGTTGAACGAGGTGACGTACCAGAACATGGTGATCGTGGCGACCCAGGCCAGCGAGCACCACAGGCACAGGGCGTTGATCTCGTACAGCGACTGGTACTGGAGCCAGGTGCAGAAGGCGACGCCGAACAGCGTGCCGAAGTTGAAGGTCAGCCAGTACCAGCGGGGGAAGCTCGCCCGGGTCAGCAGGCTCATGCCGACGCAGATCACGATGCCGTAGGCGACGAGGCCGAGCATCGGGTTGGGGAAGCCGAAGGCCGCGGCCTGCTTGCTCTCCATGACGCTGCCGCAGGAGATGATCGGGTTGATGCTGCAGCTCGGGGTGAACGTCTTGCCGTCCACCTTGCCTTCGAGGATCTTGAACTTGTCGATCGTGATGACCCACGCGGCGAGCAGACCGGCCGCGCCGGTGATCAGCAGCAGGATCGCGAAGGCACGGCTGCCGCCCACCGTCCGGGGCTCGGTCGCGGCGACGCGCTCCGGCTCGGGCTCGGACTCCGTGGAGACGTCTTTGACTGTCGTCGTCTTGCTCATCACGCCGATTCCGTCACTGGGGAGTTGGACCATCTTCGGGCAGGGGCCATTGTGCCGCACGAGGCCGTCCGTCCACCGTTCGATGGACATAAGGAAGTCCGTGCGACGTATGACGAAGGGCGCCGGGTCACCGCCCCGGCGCCCTTCGCGACGCACTAGCCCAGCCTCGACTCCAGCTCGGCCACGATCTCGTTCACACCGATCGACGTCTGCTCGCCGGTCGTCATGTCCTTGAGCTGGACGACGCCCTCGGCGAGGTCGCGTTCGCCGGCGACGAGCGTGTAGCGGGCCCCGCTGCGGTTGGCGTTCTTCATGGCCCCCTTGAGCCCCTTGGCGCCGTAGGAGAAGTCGGCCGCGATGCCCACCTTGCGCAGCTCGGTGACCTTGGCGAAGAGCACCCGGCGGGCCTCCTCGCCGAGCGGGACGGCGAACACGGAGGTCGAGGCCGGGAGCTCCAGGGTCACGCCCTCCGCCTCCAGCGCCAGGACCGTACGGTCGACGCCCAGTGCCCAGCCCACCGACGGCAGGGCTGGGCCGCCGATCATCTCGGAGAGCCCGTCGTAGCGGCCGCCGCCGCCGACCGCGGACTGGGAGCCCAGTCCGTCGTGGACGAACTCGAAGGTCGTACGGGTGTAGTAGTCCAGGCCGCGGACCAGCTTCGGGTCGTCCTCGAAGGCGACGCCCGCCGCCGTGATCAGCTCGCGGACCTCCTCGTGGTACGCCTTGCAGGCGTCGCAGAGGTAGTCGCGCAGCAGCGGGGCGTCGCCGAGCTGCTTCTGCACCGACTCGCGCTTGTCGTCCAGGACGCGCAGCGGGTTGATCTCCGCGCGGCGCAGGGTGTCCTCGTCGAGGTCCAGGCCCCGCAGGAAGGTCTGGAGCGCCTCCCGGTACACCGGACGGCACTCCTTGTCGCCCAGGCTGTTGAGCAGGATGCGGAAGTTGCGCAGGCCCAGGGAGCGGTACGCCTGGTCGGCCAGGATGATCAGTTCGGCGTCCAGCGCCGGGTCCTCGGCGCCGATCGCCTCCGCGCCGACCTGGGAGAAGTGGCGGTAACGGCCCTTCTGGGGGCGCTCGTAGCGGTAGTACGAGCCCGAGTACCAGAGCTTGACGGGGAGGTTGCCCGCCTTGTGCAGGTTGGCCTCCAGGGCGGCGCGCAGGACGGACGCGGTGCCCTCGGGGCGCAGGGCGAGCCGGTCGCCGCCCTTGGTCTCGAAGGCGTACATCTCCTTGGTCACGATGTCGGTCGACTCGCCGACACCGCGCGCGAACAGCTCCACGTTCTCGAAGCCGGGCGTCTCGACGTAGCCGTAGCCGGAGTTGCGCAGGGGCGCGGCGATGGCCTCACGGACGGCGAGGTAGGTGGCGCTGTCCGGCGGAATCAGGTCGTACGTGCCCTTGGGGGCCTGGAAGGTACTCACGGAGGTCTCTCGTCACATTCCTCGTCGGGGAGGGGTGTTCGATCCCGCTCCCTGGCCGCCGGGCGCCACCCGCCGCAGATACGGGTTGGTGGCGCGCTCCTGGCCGATGGTCGTCTGGGGGCCGTGGCCGGACAGCACCACGGTCGAGTCCTCGAGGGGCAGGCACACGCGGGCCAGCGAGTCGAGCATCTCGGCCATGTCACCGCCGGGCAGGTCGGTGCGTCCGATGGAGCCGGCGAACAGCAGATCCCCGGAGAAGAAGACCGACGGGATGTCGGCCTGCTCGGGCATCCGGAAGGTCACCGACCCCTTCGTATGGCCCGGGGCGTGCGCGACGGAGAACTCCAGGCCCGCCAGGTCCAGCCGCACGCCGTCGGTCAGCTCCCGGACATCGTCGGGCTCCCCCACGGTCAGCTCGCCCATCAGCGGCATCCCGATGGACCGGCCGAGCGCCTTCTCGGGGTCGCTCATCATGAAGCGGTCCTCGGGGTGGATCCAGGCCGGCACGTCGTGCGCGCCGCACACCGGGACGACCGAGGCCACATGGTCGATGTGGCCGTGGGTGAGGACGACGGCGACGGGTTTGAGCCGATGCTTCTTCAGCGTCTCCTCGACTCCTGGGGCCGCCTGGTGGCCCGGGTCGATGATCACGCACTCCTCACCGGCGGCGGGGGCGACGAGATAACAGTTCGTCCCCCAGGCCCCGGCGGGGAACCCGGCAATGAGCACGATCGTCCTTCGTTTGTGTCGATACGCGTGGGCTTCTGGCGGCTGCGCCAGTGGTCAGAGCCTACCGGCGCTGCCGTTTCCTCAGCGAACCCATATACGGTACGGGGCACACGCAGGCGGTCGGCTCACAAGACGCACGCGTCCCAGTCGACGTACGAGACGCACGAGGAGAAACCGGTGGTCACCCAGGAACAGCGGAAGCGTCAGCTCGCTCGGGAGAAGTTCTTGCGGCAGCAGCAGCGACGCACCTCCGCACGACGCAAGGCGCGGGTTCGCAACTCGGTGATCGCGTCGGTGCTCGGCGTGATCGTCATCGGCAGTGTGGCGCTCTACACGACCGGCGTCCTGAAGAACGACGACAAGGCGAACGCGAGCGCGGAGACGAGTGCCTCTCCGTCCGCGGCGCCCAGCAAGGCGAAGGACCCGTGCGAGAAGCCGGCCGCGGGCTCGATCAAGAAGCTGACCTGGAAGAAGGAGCCGGCGGTCACGATCGACACGTCGGCGAAGTACACGATGACGCTCGCGACGACGTGCGGTGACATCGGCATAGCGCTGAAGGCGAAGGCCGCGCCGCACACGGTGAACTCGTTCGACTTCCTGGCCGGCAAGGGCTACTTCGACCACACCAAGTGCCACCGGCTCACCACCAACGGCATCTACGTGCTGCAGTGCGGCGACCCGACGGGCGCGGGCAGCGGCGGCCCCGGCTACACCATTCCGGACGAGAACCTGAAGGACGCCAGCCTCAAGAGCAACATCTACCCGGCGGGCACCATCGCTATGGCCAACACCGGGCAGGCGCACACCGGCGGCAGCCAGTTCTTCCTCGTCTACCAGGACAGCCAGCTCCCGCCCAGCTACACGCCGTTCGGCACGGTGTCGGCCGACGGCATGAAGGTCCTGAAGAAGATCGCCGCCGCGGGCGAGAGCACGGGCGCCGGTGACGGAGCCCCGAACGCGACGGTCGTGATCAACAAGGCGACGGTCACGAAATCCTGACGACAACCCGACAACAACCCGACGACATTCCGACGACTAAGGCGCGGTCAACTGCGCAATTTCGGTCGCGCTGGATGCGGACAGGCGGCCCGCCGGTCGCCTATGTTGGCCGTGACGAAACTGTGGAGGATGCCCAGGGGCGCTGAAGCCCCTCGGAGGCATCATGTGGAGGAGGCGCTGTGAGCAGCGACCCGTGGGGCCGCGTCGACGAGACGGGGACCGTGTACGTGCGTACCGCCGACGGCGAGCAGGTGGTCGGTTCCTGGCAGGCAGGCTCCCCTGAGGAAGCCCTGGCCTACTTCGAGCGCAAGTACGAGGGCCTGGTTGTCGAGATCGGCCTCCTCGAGAAGCGAGTGCAGACCACCGATCTGTCGGCGAAGGACGCCCAGGTCGCCATCGACCACATCCGCGACCAGGTGGACGCGCATCACGCGGTCGGCGATCTCCAGGCCCTGCGGGAGCGGCTGGACAAGCTCGTGGCGACCGTCGAGTCGCGGCGCGAGGAGCGCAAGCAGCAGCGTGCCAAGCAGTCCGACGAGGCCCGCAAGGCCAAGGAGGACCTGGTCGTCGAGGCGGAGCAGTTGGCGGAGTCCGACCAGTGGCGGGCCGCCGGTGAGCGGCTGCGCTCCCTGGTGGACACCTGGAAGAGTCTGCCGCGTCTGGACCGCAAGTCGGACGACGAGCTGTGGCACCGGTTCTCGCACGCGCGCTCGGCGTTCTCCAAGCGCCGCAAGGCGCACTTCGCGCAGTTGGACGCGCAGCGCGAGGACGCCCGTCGGGTCAAGGAGCGGCTGGTCTCCGAGGCCGAGGCGCTGTCCGGTTCGGCGGACTGGGGTCCGACGGCGGCGCGCTACCGCGAGCTGATGGCGGAGTGGAAGGCGGCGGGCCGCGCCCAGCGCGAGCACGAGGACGACCTGTGGAACCGCTTCCGCGGCGCCCAGGACGTCTTCTTCGCCGCCCGCAGCTCGGTGTTCGCCGAGCGGGACGCGGAGCAGACGGAGAACCTGAAGCTCAAGGAGGAGCTGGCCGAGGAGGCCGAGAAGCTCCTGCCGATCGGTGACCTGAAGGCGGCGCGTGCCGCGTTCCGCTCGATCAACGAGCGCTGGGAGGCCATCGGCCACGTCCCGCGCGACGCCCGGCCCAAGGTCGAGGGCCGGATGCACGCGGTGGAGCGGGCGATGCAGGAGTCCGAGGAGACCGAGTGGCGCCGGACGAACCCGGAGGCACGCGCGCGTGCCGAGGGGCTGACCGGCCAGCTCCAGGCCGCCGTGGACAAGCTGCGCACGCAGATCGACCAGGCCCGCGCCCAGGGCAACGCGTCCCGCGCGGACAAGCTGGAGCGCGAGCTCGAGGGCCGTCAGGCGCTGCTGGACCAGGCGCTGAAGGGCCTGCACGAGTTCGGCGGCTAGACAGAGGCGGCCGATACTGACACCGGCATGAGGAAGCCCCCCGTACGTCACGTACGGGGGGCTTCCTCATGCCTGGTCTACGGTCGGCGCGCCGAGGTCACCCGGTAGACGTCGTAGACGCCCTCGACGCCTCTGACGGCCTTCAGGACGTGGCCCAGGTGTTTGGGGTCGCCCATCTCGAAGGTGAAGCGGGAGGTGGCCACGCGGTCGCGGGAGGTCTGGACGGCGGCGGAGAGGATGTTGACGTGCTGGTCGGACAGGACGCGGGTGACGTCCGACAGGAGGCGGGAGCGGTCCAGGGCCTCGACCTGGATGGCGACCAGGAAGACCGAGGACTGCGTGGGCGCCCACTCGACCTCGAGGATGCGCTCCGGCTCACGGGACAGTGACTCCACGTTGACGCAGTCGCTGCGGTGAACCGATACGCCACTACCGCGGGTGACGAAGCCGATGATCGGGTCGCCGGGCACGGGCGTACAGCAGCGGGCCAGCTTGACCCACACGTCGTCGACGCCCTTGACGACCACGCCCGGGTCCTGGTTGCTGCGCCGCTTGCGGCCGCGGCCGTGGGACGGCGGGACCGACTCGTCGATCTCCTCGGTGGCCGCCTCCTCGCCGCCGAGGGCCTGCACCAGCTTCTGTACGACGTTCTGCGCGGCCACATGACCCTCGCCGATCGCCGCGTACAGCGAGGAGATGTCCGGGTAGCGCATCTCGTGCGCGAGGGTGACGAGCGAGTCGCCGGTGAGGATGCGCTGGATCGGCAGGTTCTGCTTGCGCATCGCGCGCGCGATGGCGTCCTTGCCCTGCTCTATGGCCTCGTCCCGGCGTTCCTTGGAGAACCAGGCCCGGATCTTGTTGCGGGCGCGCGGCGACTTGACGAAGTTCAGCCAGTCCCGGGACGGCCCGGCCCCGGCGGCCTTGGAGGTGAAAACCTCGACCAGGTCGCCGTTGTCCAGGGTGGATTCCAGCGGCACGAGGCGGCCGTTGACCCGGGCTCCTATGGTGCGGTGGCCCACCTCGGTGTGCACCGCGTACGAGAAGTCCACGGGCGTGGCGCCGGCCGGCAGCGCTATCACGTCACCCTTCGGCGTGAAGACGAAGACCTCGTTGCGCGACAGGTCGAAGCGCAGGGACTCCAGGAACTCGCCGGGGTCCTCGGTCTCCTTCTGCCAGTCGAGGAGCTGGCGCAGCCACGCCATGTCGTTGAGGTGGTCGTCCTTGCCGGTGGTCCGGGGCGCGTCGGAGCGCACCTTGGAGGCGCCGGCGACGGCCTCCTGCTTGTACTTCCAGTGCGCGGCGATGCCGTACTCGGCGCGGCGGTGCATGTCGAAGGTGCGGATCTGCAGCTCGACGGGCTTGCCGTTGGGGCCGATGACCGTCGTGTGCAGCGACTGGTACATGTTGAACTTGGGCATCGCGATGTAGTCCTTGAACCGGCCGGGGACCGGGTTCCATCGCGCGTGGACGGTGCCGAGGGCCGCGTAGCAGTCGCGGACGGTGTCCACGAGGACGCGGATGCCCACCAGGTCGTAGATCTCCGCGAAGTCGCGGCCTCGTACGATCATCTTCTGGTAGACGCTGTAGTAGTGCTTCGGGCGGCCGGTGACGGTCGCCTTGATGCGGGCGGCGCGCAGGTCGGCCTGGACCTCGTCGGTCACTATGGCCAGATACTCGTCACGCTTCGGTGCCCTTTCGGCCACCAGCCGGACGATCTCGTCGTACATCTTGGGGTAGAGGATCGCGAAGGCGAGGTCCTCCAGTTCCCACTTGATGGTGTTCATGCCCAGGCGATGGGCGAGCGGCGCGTAGATCTCGAGGGTCTCGCGCGCCTTCTTCTCCTGCTTCTCGCGCTTGAGGTAGCGCATGGTGCGCATGTTGTGCAGGCGGTCGGCGAGCTTGATGACCAGGACGCGCGGGTCCTTGGCCATGGCGACGACCATCTTGCGCACGGTCTCGGCCTGCGCGGCCTCCCCGAACTTGACCTTGTCGAGCTTGGTGACGCCGTCGACGAGCAGGGCGACCTGGTCGCCGAAGTCGCGGCGCAGGTCCTCCAGGCCGTACTCGGTGTCCTCGACCGTGTCGTGCAGCAGGCCCGCCATGAGGGTGGCCGGGTCCATGCCGAGCTCGGCGAGGATCGTGGTCACCGCGAGCGGGTGCGTGATGTACGGGTCGCCGCTCTTGCGCTTCTGGCCGCGGTGCCAGCGCTCGGCGACCTGGTAGGACTTCTCGATCTGGCGCAGCGTCGCGGTCTCGATCTTGGGGTCGTTGCTGCGCACTATCCGCAGCAACGGTTCCAGGACCGGGTTGTACGGGTTCTGGCGCTGGACGCCGAGGCGGGCGAGGCGGGCCCGGACGCGGTTGGAGGAACCGGAGCGGGCCGGCTGCTGCGCGGTGGCCGGGCGGCCGGCGGGCGCGGGGTGCTCGGCCGGGGCCGGCTTGGGGCGGGGCTGCTCGGCCGGCTTGTCGACGGGCGCGGAACGGTCGTGCTCGACCGGCCCGTGAGAGTCGCTCTTCGCGGGCGTGGCCGCGGGGCCCGAGGTGGACTCGGGCTTGGCGGCGGTCAGGTGCTGGGCCTCGTCTGGCAAGAGGACTCCTCGTGCGCGATCCGGGTCCCCGGTCAGGCTCCGGAGCACCCATCGTAGCGATCCCGGGCTCCGGCATCGCCTTCAGGCCGCTGTGAGCGCCGTCCACCGGGGAGAACGCAAGGGGCGGGCACCGGAATCTCCGGGCCCGCCCGCTTGCGTACGGCGTTTTTCAGACTGTCCTCGGACCGTCCTCAGACCGTCCTCAGATGGTGAGGAGAGCTTCCAGGGGCGCCCCGCCGAGGGCCGCTTCCAGTCGTGGCCTGCCGGCGAGGAAGCTCAGTTCCATCAGGACGGCGACGCCCGCGACCCGGGCGCCCGCGCGGTGGATGAGCCGGATCGACGCCTCGGCGGTGCCGCCGGTGGCGAGCACGTCGTCGACGACGAGGATCCGGTCGTCGGCGGTGAGGTCCTCGGCGTGCACCTCGATCTCGGCCGAGCCGTACTCCAGGTCGTAGGCCTGGGCGAGGGTGGCTCCGGGGAGCTTGCCCGCCTTGCGTACGGGGATGAAGCCGAGGCCGGTGCGGACGGCGACGGGGGCGCCGAGGATGAAGCCCCGGGCCTCCAGGCCGACGATCTTGGTGGCGCCGGTGCGCTCGGCGATCTCCGCGAACGCGTCGGTGAGCGCGGTGAACGCCACCGGGTCCGCCAGGAGCGGGGTGATGTCCTTGAACATCACGCCCGGCTCCGGGTGGTCCGCCACGTCACGGATGCGGCTGAGGAGCAGCGTGGTGACGTCGGTGAGCTCCGTCATCGGCGCTTGCCCGACGGCCGGCCACGGCCCCGGCCGCGGGCCGCGGGCTGGGTGCGCGGGCCGACGACCGCGTGTGCGGTGTCCTGCGGCTCGTCGTCGTAGCCGTCGTCGCCGCGGGTCTCGGCGGTGTCCTCGTCGGCGCTCGCCTGGGCGCGCTTGGCCAGGACGCGCTTCTTCAGCGCCTTCATCTGCGGCTCGATCTCCTTGAGGTCGGCGACGAGCGGCGTGGCGATGAAGATCGAGGAGTAGGCGCCGGCCGCGAGGCCGACGAACAGCGACAGCGAGATGTCGTTGAGCGTGCCCGCGCCGAGGACGCCGCCGCCGATGAACAGCAGGCCGGCCACCGGCAGCAGCGCGACGACCGTGGTGTTGATGGACCGCACCAGGGTGCCGTTGATCGAACGGTTGGCGACCTCGCTGTAGGTGAAGCGGGTCTGCTTGGTGAGGTCCTTCGTCTGTTCCTTGAGGGAGTCGAAGACGACGACCGTGTCGTACAGCGAGTAGCCGAGAATCGTCAGCAGACCGATCACCGTGCCGGGCGTGACCTCGAAGCCGACGAGGGCGTAGATGCCGACGGTGATGGTGATGTCGTGGATCAGGGCGACGAGCGCCGCGATCGCCATGCGCCACTCGAAGGCGATCGCCAGGTAGATCACGACCAGCACCATGAAGATCGCCAGGCCCTGCCAGGCCTTGTTGGCGATCTGGTCGCCCCAACTGGGACCGACCAGCTCGGCGGTGATCGACTCGGTGTCGGCCTTGAGGTCCTTGGCGAGGTCGTCCTTGATCTGGTTGGACTGCTTGATGTCCATACCGGCGATCTGGATGCGCAGCGAGCCGTTGCCGAGCTTCTGCACGACCGCGTCGTGGCCGGACGCGTCCTTGGCGTACTCCTCGGCCTGGGAGACCGAGACACTCGTCTTCTCCGTGGTGAAGACGGCGCCGCCCTGGAAGTCGATGCCCATGTTCAGGCCGCGCACCGCCAGGCCGACGATGGCCGTGATGGTGATCAGGATGGAGATGCTGTACCAGAGCTTGCGGTGGCCGATGAAGTCGTAGCTGATCTCGCCACGGTGCAGTCGGGCGCCGAGGTTACCGAGTTTCGACATCGCTCAGGCCTCCTTCGTCTCGACAGGGCCGGCGGCGGGACCGGCGGGACGGCGGGTGCGCCGGATCGGCGGCTGAGCGCCCAGGCTCTTCGGATCGAGCCCGGACCACTTGTGGCCGTCCGCGAAGAACTTGCGCCGGGCGATGAGCGACATCAGCGGCTTGGTGAAGAAGAAGACCACGACCACGTCGAGGACGGTGGTCAGGCCCAGCGTGAACGCGAAGCCCTGGACCTTGCCGACCGTGACGATGAACAGCACGGCGGCGGCGAGGAACGACACGAAGTCGGAGACCAGGATGGTGCGCCGGGCGCGCGGCCAGGCCCGCTCCACGGCGGGGCGCAGGGTGCGGCCCTCGCGGATCTCGTCCCGGACCCGTTCGAAGTAGACGATGAACGAGTCCGCCGTGATGCCGATGGCGACGATGGCGCCGCAGACCGCCGGCAGGTTCAGCGCGAAGCCGATGGCCGGGCCGAGCAGCGACATGAGTACGTAGGTGAGGGCCGCGGAGACCAGCAGCGAGGCGAGCGCGATGAGCGCGAGACCCCGGTAGTAGGCCACCAGGTAGATGACGACCAGGGCGAGGCCGATCGCGCCGGCGAGCAGACCCGCGTGCAGTTGGTCACCGCCGAGCGCGGCGGTCACCGTGGTCACGCTCTGCTCCTTGAAGGAGAGCGGGAGCGCACCGTAGGACAGCATGTTGGCGAGGCTCTGGGCCTCCTCCTGCGTGAAGCTGCCGGAGATCTGGGCCTGGCCACCGGTGATGGAGCTCTGCACGAACGGGCTGGAGACGACGTTGCCGTCGAGGACGATGCCGAACTCGTTCTGCGGCTGCTGGTTCTGCGCGAGCTGGGCCGTGATGGCGGCGAACTTCGCGGCGCCCTTCTTGGTGAACTCCATGGTGACCTGCCAGCCGGAGGCACCCTGGGTGTCGAAGACCGCCTGGGCCTTGTCGACCTCGGTGCCGTCGACGCCGGCCGGGCCGAGCAGGTACTTGTACCAGACCTTGTCGATCTCGCCGCAGGCCACGGTGGCGTTCTGGGGCTGGACGCCCTCGCCGGCCGTGGTGCGGACCTCCTCCTTGGAGCAGTCCAGGGCCGCGTACTTGGCCTGGAGCGCGGCGTCCTGCGGCGTGACGGCTGCGCCGCTCGCGGCGGCCGACGGGCTGGCGGAGGCGCTCGCCTTGGCGCTCGCCTTCGTGCTCGCCGAGGCGGACGGGGTGGAGTCGGCCTTCAGCGCGTCGGTGACGGCGCGGCCCTGCGAGGTCGCGGTGGCCGACGGGGAGGACGACGAGGTCGCCTTCTCACCGGTGGAACCGGACCCGCTCGGCGAAGGGCTCGTCGACGCCTTCGGCGAGGCGCTGGACGAGCCACTCGTGGAGGCGCTCGGCGAGGGGACGGCGGCGGAGCCGGTGGCCTCCTGGGCCAGGACCGGACGGAAGTACAGCTTGGCGGTGGTGCCGACCTGCTCCCGGGCCTTCTCCGAGTTGGTGCCCTTGGGGATGTTCACGATGATGTTGCGGTCGCCCTGGGTCTGCACCTCCGCCTCGGAGACGCCCAGCCCGTTGACACGGCGGTTCATGATCTCGACCGCGGTGTCCATGTTGGCCTTGTTGATCGCGGATCCCTGGTCGCCCTTCGCCTCCAGCGTGATGCTGGTACCGCCGGCAAGGTCGATGCCGAGACGCGGAGTCGTGTGACCGGAGACGAACATGCCTCCGGTGAGCGCCACGATGGCGATCAGGATCAGGGCCAACGAGCGCCCTGGCTTGCTCTGGGCGCTCGCGCTCCGGCCCTTCTTAGGTGCTGCCACCTTCTCGTACTCCCTCTCGGGCCGCCTGGCGCCGGGTCAGCGCGGCAGCGGCCATGACATGGTGTCGGGATCCCCTGGCGAGATGCGCGCGCCCCGGCACGGACGGGTGTGGTGCGACCCGTGTCTGGCCGGGGACGTGACTACTTCTTCGCGTCGGAGTCGCCTTCGGTCTTCTTCGGCTCTTCGGCGGCCTCGGCGAGGTCGGCCTGCTCGGCCTCGTCGGCCTTCTCCAGGACCTCGTCGGGTCCGTCCTTCTTGCCGAGGTCGACGGCCTTGTCGCCGGAGGCGGCGGCAGCTTCGTCGGCGGACTCGTCGCTCTCGGTGAGGGAGGAGGCGTCGTCGGGGACGACGTCGGAGTCGGACTTCAGGTCGTGCTCGATGCCGTGGACGATGCGGTTGTACTCGTCGTCGGTCAGGACGGCGCCGATCGCGTTCTTCGCGAAGAGCAGTTCCACGCCCGGTCCCGCGTCGAGGAGAAGCGTGTCGTCGCCGACCTCCTTGACCGTCGCGTACATGCCCCCGATGGTGCGGACACCGCTTCCGGGCTGCAGTTGGTTACGCATGTCGGCCGCTTGCTGCTGCTTCTTCTTGGCCGACCGGGTCATCAGGAACATGGCCCCGATGAGCACGATGAACGGGAGGAGGGTCAAAGGACTCACGGGACGGAACTTCCTTCAGACGACCGCGATGGTGGAGCGGCCTGATGGATGGGGGGTATGGATGGGGGTGGTGCATGGGGGTGGTGTGCTGCCGACAACGGCGGCATCGGCGGAGTCTAAGCGAGTCCGCATGCAGGGAACAACGCTCAGCATGGCACCTGGGTTCCTGACCCGGCCAATGTCCCCGCCGCAGCTCTCCGTGTCCACGGGCCGGGTCACATATCGGGTCATGTCCTGGGTCACATACCAGGTTATGTACCGAAAAGGTCCGGTTGTCCGTTTCCCTGGCCGGGGGCGCGGGCCGGGGTGAGGCCGAGGTGCGTCCAGGCGGCCGGGGTGGCCACCCGCCCGCGCGGTGTACGGGCCAGCAGCCCCTCCCGTACGAGGAAGGGTTCGGCGACCTCCTCCACGGTCTCGCGCTCCTCCCCCACCGCGACGGCGAGTGTGGACAGGCCGACCGGGCCGCCGCCGAACAGCTTCAGCAGGGCGTGCAGGACCGCGCGGTCGAGCCGGTCCAGCCCCCGGCCGTCCACCTCGTAGACCTTCAGGGCGGCCGCCGCGATCTCGCGGTCGATGATCCCGTCGGCCTTGACCTGCGCGTAGTCGCGTACGCGGCGCAGCAGGCGGTTGGCGATCCGGGGGGTGCCGCGGGAGCGGCCGGCGATCTCGGCGGCGCCGGCGGTGTCGATCTCGACGTCGAGGAGGTTCGCGGAGCGGTGGATGACGCGCTCCAGCTCGGCGGGCTCGTAGAACTCCATGTGCCCGGTGAAGCCGAAGCGGTCGCGCAGCGGGGGCGGCAGCAGGCCCGCGCGCGTGGTGGCGCCGACCAGGGTGAAGGGGGGCAGTTCGAGGGGGATCGCGGTGGCGCCGGGGCCCTTGCCGACGATGACGTCGACGCGGAAGTCCTCCATCGCCATGTAGAGCATCTCCTCGGCGGGGCGCGACATGCGGTGGATCTCGTCGAGGAAGAGGACCTCGCCCTCCTGGAGGGAGGAGAGGATCGCCGCGAGGTCGCCTGCGTGCTGGATGGCGGGGCCGCTGGTGATGCGGATCGGGGCGCCCATCTCGGCGGCGATGATCATCGAGAGGGTGGTCTTGCCGAGGCCGGGTGCGCCGGAGAGCAGGACGTGGTCGGCGGTCGCGCCACGCGCGCGTGCGGCGCGCAGGACGAGGTCGAGCTGTTCGCGGACCTTCTCCTGGCCGATGAACTCGCCCAGGTCCTTGGGGCGCAGCGCGGCCTCGACGGCCTGGTCCTCGCCGTCGGCGACAGAGCCCACCAGCCGCTCGGGGGCGGTCTCGTCGGTCGTGTCGTCCCAGTTCACTCACGTTCTCCTAGCGGGCGCGGTTCAGGGTCTGCAGGGCGGCCCTCAGCAGGTGGCCCACCTGGGGTGTGCCGCCGGCGGCCTCGGCCTGCGGGGTCACGGCGGTGACCGCCTCGTCGGCCTCGCGGGTGGCGTAGCCGAGGCCGATCAGGGCGGCGTGCAGTTGGTCGCGCCAGCCGCCGGTGACCGGGGCGCCGACCGCGGGTGCGCCGACCGGCGCGCCGAGCCGGTCCTTGAGCTCCAGCAGCAGCTTCTGCGCGCCCTTCTTGCCGATGCCCGGGACGGCGATGAGCGCCTTCTCGTCGCCCGTGGCGACCGCTCGGCGCAGGGCGTCCGGCGCGTGCACCGCCAGCATGGCCTGTGCGAGCCGGGGGCCGACCCCGCTCGCGGTCTGCAGCAGCTCGAAGACCTGGCGTTCGTCGTCGTCCACGAAGCCGTACAGGGTCAGGGAGTCCTCCCGGACGACGAGGGAGGTGGCGAGCTTGGCGGGGCGGCCGAGGCGGAGCGTGGACAGGGTGTTGGGCGTGCACTGGACGGCCATGCCGACGCCGCCCACCTCGACCACCGCGGTGTCGGGAGCGAGTGCGGCGACGGTGCCGCTGACGAAGGCGATCATGCCGTCCGGCCTTTCGAAGTCATCGGTGCCCGGGGGGCTTTGCGGGCCTGGGCCGTGTGCAGGGCGACGGCCTGCTGGAGTCGGTTCTGCGCGGGGGCGCGCCAGATGTGGCAGATGGCGAGGGCCAGGGCGTCGGCGGCGTCGGCCGGTTTCGGGGGTGCGTCGAGCCGCAGCAGGCGGGTGACCATCGCGCCGACCTGCGCCTTGTCCGCGCGCCCGCTGCCGGTGACGGCGGCCTTGACCTCGCTGGGCGTATGCAGGGCGACGGGGATGCCGCGGCGGGCGGCGCACAGCATGGCGACGGCGCTGGCCTGGGCGGTGCCCATGACGGTGCGCACGTTGTGCTGGCTGAACACCCGCTCCACGGCGACGCATTCGGGCCGGTATTCGTCCAGCCAGGCTTCGATGCCCTGCTCTACGGCGACGAGGCGCAGCCCCAACTCGGCGTCCGCGGGCGTCCGTACGACACCGACGCCGACCATGGTGAGCGGTCGGCCGGCGACGCCCTCGACGACCCCGACGCCACACCGTGTCAGTCCGGGGTCCACCCCGAGTACGCGCACGCCCAACCCCTCCCTTCGGCCACCTGTTTGTGCAGGCTATCCGCTGCCACCGACAACAGCGGCGGGCCGGGGGACGTGTGTCCCTCCCGGCCCGCCGACACCGCGTCGCTCGCGGCAGCGTTACGCGTCGACCTTCTCCATGACCTCGTCGCTGACGTCGAAGTTGGCGAAGACGTTCTGCACGTCGTCGCTGTCCTCGAGCGCGTCGATCAGCTTGAAGATCTTCCTGGCGCCCTCCTCGTCCAGCTCGACCTGCATGGTCGGGACGAAGTTGGCGTCGGCGGAGTCGTAGTCGACGCCGGCTTCCTGGAGGGCGGTGCGGACCGCGACCAGGTCGGTGGCCTCGGAGATGACCTCGAAGGACTCACCGAGGTCGTTGACCTCCTCGGCGCCCGCGTCGAGGACCGCGCCGAGCACGTCGTCCTCGGTCAGCTCGCCCTTGGGGACGAGCACGACGCCCTTGCGGTTGAAGAGGTACGACACCGAGCCCGGGTCGGCCATCGAGCCGCCGTTGCGGGTCATGGCGACGCGGACGTCGGAGGCGGCGCGGTTGCGGTTGTCGGTGAGGCACTCGATGAGCACCGCGACGCCGTTCGGGCCGTAGCCCTCGTACATGATCGTCTCGTAGTCGGCGCCACCGGCTTCGAGACCGGCGCCGCGCTTGACCGCGGAGTCGATGTTCTTGTTCGGGACCGAGCTCTTCTTGGCCTTCTGGATGGCGTCGAACAGCGTCGGGTTGCCGGACACATCGGCGCCACCGGTGCGGGCCGCGACCTCGATGTTCTTGATCATCTTCGCGAAGAGCTTGCCGCGTTTGGCGTCGATCACGGCCTTCTTGTGCTTCGTCGTAGCCCATTTAGAGTGGCCGGACATCTGCCTGTCTCCTTCGCGTAACCCGTCTATGAACCAACGGCAGAGATCCTACAAGGACTCCGCCGCGCGGCTCGCGCGCACCATGTCGACGAACAGGGCGTGCACGCGGTGGTCGCCGGTCAGCTCCGGGTGGAACGACGTGGCGAGCGCGTTGCCCTGGCGGACCGCGACGATGTGGCCGCCGTGCTCGGCGAGCACCTCGGTCCGGGCGCCGACGGACTCGACCCAGGGGGCGCGGATGAAGACGCCCTCCACCGGATCGCCCTCGATGCCCCGCACGTCGAGCGCGGCCTCGAAGGACTCGTTCTGGCGGCCGAAGGCGTTGCGGCGGACGATCATGTCGATGCCGCCGATGGTCTCCTGGCCCGAGCGCGGGTCGAGGATCTTGTCGGCGAGCATGATCATGCCCGCGCAGGTGCCGTAGACGGGCATGCCGGCGCGCACGCGCGCGCGGAGGGGCTCCATCACGCCGAAGAGGACGGCCAGCTTGGAGATGGTCGTGGACTCGCCGCCGGGCAGGACGAGGCCGTCGACCTCGGCGAGTTCCTCGGGACGCCTGACCGGCCTGGCCACGGCGTCGGCCGCGGCCAGGGCGATGAGGTGTTCCCGTACGTCGCCCTGGAGGGCCAGGACGCCTATGACAGGGGTGTTCACAGGGGTCTACCAGCCGCGGTTGGCGTAGCGCTCGGACTCGGGGAGGGTGTCGCAGTTGATGCCGACCATGGCCTCGCCCAGGTTGCGGGAGGCGTCCGCGATGATCTTCGGGTCGTCGTAGAAGGTGGTGGCCTTCACGATGGCGGCGGCGCGCTTGGCCGGGTCACCGGACTTGAAGATGCCGGAGCCGACGAAGACTCCCTCCGCGCCGAGCTGGCGCATCAGCGCGGCGTCGGCGGGGGTGGCGACGCCACCGGCGGAGAACAGCACGACCGGGAGCTTGCCGAGCTCGGCGACCTCCTTGACGATCTCGTACGGGGCGCGCAGCTCCTTGGCGGCGGCGTACAGCTCGTTGTTGTCGTAGCCGCGCAGGCGGGCGATCTCGTTCTTGATCTGGCGCAGGTGGCGGACGGCCTCGACGACGTTGCCGGTGCCGGCCTCGCCCTTGGAGCGGATCATCGCCGCGCCCTCGGCGATGCGGCGCAGGGCCTCGCCCAGGTTGGTGGCGCCGCAGACGAAGGGGGTGGTGAAGGCCCACTTGTCGGAGTGGTTGACCTCGTCGGCCGGGGTGAGGACCTCGGACTCGTCTATGTAGTCGACGCCGAGGGACTGCAGCACCTGCGCCTCGACGAAGTGGCCGATCCGGGACTTGGCCATCACCGGGATGGACACGGCCTCGATGATGCCCTCGATCATGTCCGGGTCGGACATCCGGGCCACGCCGCCGTCCTTGCGGATGTCGGCCGGGACCCGCTCCAGTGCCATGACGGCGACAGCGCCCGCGTCCTCGGCGATCTTCGCCTGCTCCGGCGTGACGACGTCCATGATCACGCCGCCCTTGAGCTGCTCGGCCATGCCGCGCTTCACGCGCGCGGTGCCGGTCGCGGGGGTCTGGTTTTCGGAGATCGTGCTGGACACAGGGGGACCTCACTTGTCGAAAGAGGATCTCTACGCCACCGAGGAAACGCGAAGGACCAGTCCACAGCAAGGGCCAATGAACAGCCGGTGGATCCTTTTGGCCCGGTGCGGGGCCCAGTGCCGGGCGTCTTCGGCGGGCGGCGGGTCAGGCCGTGCGGTCCGCCAGGGTCGTCGGGGGTTCGTCGTCCATCTCGAAGGCCATCGGGAACGGGGCATGGCCGGCCAGGCGGAACCAGCGGACCTTGCGGTGTTCGCGGAGGCGGCGGGCCGCGCCCACCGCGTCGTTGTGGAAGCGGCGGGCCATGGGGACGCGGCGGACGGCCTCGGTGAGCTCACGGGCCGCCGCGTCCCCGCCGGGCGCCTCGCGTACGACGTCCAGTTGCCGCGCGTCCGCGAACACGGCGCGCAGGGCCTGGCTGAGCTCGCTCTCGGCGACCTCCCGCTGCTCCTCCTCGGCCTGCCGGGCGGCGTGCGCGGCCTCGTACAGGACGATCGACGCGGCCGGGTCCAGGACCTTCGAGGTGGCCAGTTCCTGGGCCACGGACGCCCGGCGCAGCAGTTGTGCGTCGAGCGCGGCGCGGGCGGCGTCGATGCGGGCGTGCAGCCGGTCCAGCCGTCCCGCCGTCCAGCTCAGGTAGAGGCCGATGGCGACGAGGACGACCAGGGTCCAGATCAGGGTTGCGGTCACGGGCGGCAAGGCTACCGGGGCGCCCTACGGCGACGGGGCAGCGGTCAGTCGCGCGCCAGCCCGAGCCGGGCCCGCAGGCCGGCCCCGCCCGTCCCGCCCGCCGATCCCCGGTCGTCGTCGGCCGCCACCGCCGCCGCGCCGTCCGTCACCGTTTCGTACACCGACAGGATGTCCGCGCCGACGGTCGACCAGTCGAAGCGCCGTACGTGGGCGCTGCCGCGCTCGCGCAGTTCGGCCCGGCGCTCCGGGTCGCCCAGAAGGCGTACGGCGGCCTCGGCCAGCGCGTCCGCGTCCTCGTTGGCGAACAGTTCGCCCGCCGCTCCCTGGTCGAGGACCTGGGCGAAGGCGTCGAGGTCGGCGGCGAGCACGGCGGCCCCGGCCGACATGGCCTCGACGAGGATGATGCCGAAGCTCTCGCCGCCGGTGTTGGGCGCAACGTACAGGTCGACGCTGCGCAGGAAGCGCGCCTTGTCCTCGTCGCTGATCATGCCGAGGAACTCCACGCGCGCGTGCAGCTCCTTCGGGAGGTTCGCCACCGCCTCCTCCTCGTCGCCCCGGCCCGCGACCAGCAGGCGGGCGTCCGGCCGCTCGGCGAAGATCCTCGGCAGCGCCTTCATCAGCACCGGCAGGCCCTTGCGGGGCTCGTCGATGCGCCCGACGAAGCCGATGGTGCCGCCCTGCCAGGCGGGGTTGGGCTCGGCCCTCGCGAAGAAGTCGACGTCGACGCCGTTGGGGATGACGACCGCGTCCCCGCCGAGGTGCTCCACCAGCGTGCGCCGGGCGTACTCGCTGACCGCGATCCGCGCGCTGATCTTCTCCAGGGCGGCCTGGAGGATCGAGTACGCGGCGATCATCGCGCGCGAGCGCGGGTTGGAGGTGTGGAAGGTGGCCACGATCGGCCCGGACGCCGCCCAGCAGGTCAGCAGGCCCAGCGACGGCGAGGTCGGCTCATGGATGTGGACGACGTCGAACGCGCCGTCGTGCAGCCAGCGCCGCACCCGCGCGGCGGACAGGAAGCCGAAGTTGAGGCGGGCCACCGAGCCGTTGTACGGCACCGGGACCGCGCGGCCGGCCGAGACGACGTACGGCGGCAGCGGGGTGTCGTCGTCGGCCGGGGCCAGCACGGACACCTCGTGGCCGAGCCGGATGAAGTACTCGGCGAGGTCGCGGATGTGGAACTGGACGCCGCCCGGCACGTCCCACGAGTACGGGCAGACGATGCCGATTCTCACCGGAGGTCCCCGTCCGCCGGGCGGGGTTCCAGGTCCGCGAGCCACAAACGCTGGAGCATGTGCCAGTCCTCCGGGTGGTCGGCGATGCCGGTGGCGAAGGCGTCTGCCAGCGCCTGTGTCATGACAGACGTCTGCTCCGCGCGCGTACCTGTCTCGGGTACCTCGATCGGGGGATGCACGCGCCCCTGCATGACGGGCGAGTCGTCGTACCAGAGCGTGACGGGCAGCAGGAGCGCGCCGGTCTGCTGGGCGAGCAGGGCCGGGCCGGCCGGCATCCGGGTGCGGTCGCCGAAGAAGTCCACCTCGACGCCGGAGGCGGACAGGTCGCGCTCGGCGACCAGGCAGACCAGGCCGCCGTCGCGCAGCCGCCGGGCCAGGGTGGCGAAGGCTGCGCCGCCGGTGTGCGGCAGCACCTCCATGCCGAGGCCCTCCCGGTAGGCGACGAAGCGGTCGTACAGCGTCTCCGGCTGGAGGCGTTCGGCGACCGTGGTGAACGGTGTGTCCAGCGCGGTCGTGACCCAGGCGCCGGCCAGGTCCCAGTTGCCCATGTGCGGCAGGGCGAGGACGACGCCCCGGTCGGAGGCGATGCCGTCGATCAGGTGGTGCGCGTCCTTGCAGTCGAAGCCGTTGCGGATCCGCTCGGGGCTCCAGGCCGGCAACCGGAAGGACTCCATCCAGTAGCGCAGGTAGGAACGCATCCCCGCGCGCGAGAGCTCCGCCAGTTGTTCGGGGCTCGCGTCCGGCACCACGCGCGCGTAGTTGCTCTCCAGCCGCCGCACGCCCTTGCCGCGCCGCTTCCACGCGAGGTCGGCGACGGCGCGCCCGAGACGGACGGCGACGGGCTCGGGCAGCTTCTTGACGGTGCTCCAGCCGAGGCCGTACAGCGCGTCGGTCAGGCGCTCCTGGGCGCTCACTGCGCGGCCTCGCTCCCCTGGGCCTCCTGCTGCGCTTCGCCGGCCTCGGCTGCCGCCTCGGCCTCCGCGGACTCCCGCCGGACCGTGACGACGCGCTGGATCAGCGTGACCAGGCTGCCGACGGCGACGATCCACAGCGCGATCGGCAGCAGCACCTGGACGCCGGGCACGCCGAACGTGTGCAGGCCCGCCAGACCGGCCGCGACCAGCGAGATCACCAGCCGCTCGGCCCGCTCGACGAGCCCGTTGACGGCGACCGGCAGCCCGATCGACTCACCGCGCGCCTTGGTGTACGACACCACCTGGCCGCTGGTCAGGCAGAAGATCGACACGGCGCACAGGACGTTGTCGTCGCCGTGGCCCGCGTACCACAGGGCGAAGCCGCCGAAGATCGCGCCGTCGGCGACCCGGTCGAGCGTGGAGTCCAGGAAGGCGCCCCAGCGGCTGGTGCGGCCCAACTGGCGCGCCATGTTGCCGTCGACGAGGTCGGAGAACACGAACAGCGTGATGACGATCGTGCCCCAGAAGAACTCCCCCCGGGGGTAGAAGACCAGCGCGCCCGCCACCACTCCGGCGGTCCCGAGGAGCGTGACCGTGTCGGGGCTCACCCCCCGGCGGATGAGGAACGCGGCGAACGGTGTGAGGACACGCGTGAAGAATGCACGCGCGTACTTGTTCAGCATGGCCTTCCCGAGGGTCGGTGTCGCCGCGCGGCCCTGCTGGCCACCGGCTGGCCCATCGTAGCCACGCGCGTGTGTGTGCGACGGTCGGGCACCCGGACCCCCGTGTCACGGCCTGACGGCATCCGGGTCACGGCCGGGTCGCGTTCGCGGCCCGTGCGCCGTCGCCGGCCGCCGACCGCCGTCGTCCGCCGTATGGACGCGCGGTGACGGGAGTGGAAAGCTCGAAGGACCGCGGGCGTCGCCGGAGCCGCCATCGCACGCGGGGCCGCCGTGCCCGCGCCCCCAGTGACCTCACCGTGCACGGGAGGCAAGGAAAATGGGCGACAAGGCGAACACACACCCCGGAGCCGCCGGCAGGGCTACAGCGGCCGACCACCCCGCGTCCGTACGGAATGTGGTGCTGGTCGGCCACTGCGGATCGGGCAAGACGACCTTGGTGGAGGCTCTCGCGCTCACGGCGGGAGCGGTGAACCGCGCGGGCCGCGTGGAGGACGGCACCGCCGTCTCCGACTACGACGAGATCGAGCACCGCCAGCAGCGCTCGGTACAGCTCTCCCTGGTGCCCTTCACCTGGGACGGCATCAAGATCAACCTTCTGGACACCCCCGGATACGCCGACTTCGTCGGGGAACTGCGGGCCGGTCTGCGCGCGGCGGACGCGGCCCTGTTCGTCGTCTCGGCGTCGGACGGCGTGGACGGCTCGACGCGCATGGTGTGGGAGGAGTGCGCGGCCGTCGGCATGCCCCGCGCGATCGTGGTCACGCATCTGGAGGCCGCCCGCGCGGACTTCGAGGAGATGACCCGGATCTGCGCGCAGGCCTTCGGCGGCGACGACCCCGACGCGGTCCTCCCGCTGTATCTGCCGCTGCACGGTCCCGAGGGCCCGGACGGGCACGCGCCCGTGACCGGACTGACCGGGCTGCTCTCCCGCACGCTGTTCGACTACTCCTCCGGCGAGCGCAAGGAGACCGAGCCGGACGAGGAGCAGCTCGCGCACATCGAGGAGGCCCGCAACCGGCTGATCGAGGGGATCATCGCCGAGAGCGAGGACGAGACCCTCATGGACCGCTATCTCGGCGGCGAGCAGATCGACGTCCCGACCCTGATCGACGACCTGGAGCGGGCCGTCGCACGCGGCACGTTCTTCCCGGTCCTGGCGGCCGCCCCCGCCGCCGAGGGGGCCCGCCAGGGCCTCGGCACGGTCGAGGTGCTGGAACTGCTCACCAGGGGCTTCCCGACGCCCCTGGAGCGCGCTGCGCCCCCTGTGACGACCGTCGACGGCGTCCCGCGCGAGCTGAAGCCGTGCGATCCGGACGGGCCGCTCGTCGCGGAGGTCGTGAAGACCTCCTCCGACCCCTACGTCGGCCGCGTCTCGCTGGTCCGCGTCTTCTCCGGCACCCTGCACCCCGACGAGACCGTCCACGTGTCCGGCCACGGCCTCGCCGACCGGGGCCACGAGGACCACGACGTAGACGAGCGCATCGGCGCCCTGTCCGCGCCGTTCGGGAAACAGCAGCGGGTCCTGACGCACTGCATCGCGGGCGACCTCGCGTGTGTGGCGAAACTCGGCCGCGCGGAGACCGGCGACACGCTCTCCGCCAAGGACGACCCGCTCCTCATGGCGCCCTGGCGGATGCCCGACCCGCTGCTGCCGCTCGCCATCGAGGCGCACAGCAAGGCCGACGAGGACAAACTCTCGCAGGGCCTGGGCCGGCTCGTCGCCGAGGACCCGACGATGCGCCTGGAGCAGAACCAGCACACCCACCAGGTCGTCCTGTGGTGCCTGGGCGAGGCCCACTCGGACGTCGCCCTGGAGCGGCTGCGCTCCCGCTACGGCGTCCAGGTCGACGTCGTCCCGCACAAGGTCTCCCTGCGGGAGACGTTCGCGGCGCCGTCCGCCGGGCGCGGCCGGCATGTGAAGCAGTCCGGCGGGCACGGCCAGTACGCGATCTGCGAGATCGAGGTGGAACCGCTGCCGGGCGGCTCGGGCATCGAGTTCGTCGACAAGGTGGTCGGCGGCTCGGTGCCGCGCCAGTTCATCCCGTCCGTCGAGAAGGGCGTACGGGCCCAGGCGGCCAAGGGGCTGGCGGCCGGGCATCCGCTGGTCGACGTCCGGATCACGCTGCTCGACGGCAAGGCGCACTCGGTGGACTCCTCCGACGCCGCGTTCCAGACGGCCGGCGCGCTCGCGCTGCGGGAGGCGGCCGCCGACGCCCGGATCCATCTCCTGGAGCCGGTGGCCGAGGTGACCGTGCTGGTCGGCGACGACTACGTGGGCGCCGTGATGAGCGACCTGTCGGGGCGGCGCGGCCGGGTGCTGGGCACCGAGCAGACCGACGGCGGGCGCACGCTCGTACGGGCCGAGGTGCCCGAGATCGAGATCGGCCGGTACGCGGTCGACCTGCGTTCCGTCTCGCACGGCACGGCCCGCTTCGAGCGCGCCTACGCCCGGCACGAGCCGATGCCCCCGCAGGTCGCCGAGCGGCTCCGTCAACAGGCGGAGGCCGGTTAGGGGTTGCCGACCGGGCCCACTCAAGTGACCGGCGCGGAAGGCGATCGTCCGGTTCGGCGGGCGGCTTCGGCCGTCCGCCGACGGATGTCGGTGGCTGGAGATACGCTGATGACCTGATCAACAGGTGTGCGGAGTACGGAAGTCGGGAAGGCCGCAGAAGCGACAGTGGCGGCGATCGGGGGCGGGAATGACCGTTGACAGCGGTTACGCGGACATCTTCGGACCACAGGTGCCGCGCACGGGCGGCGAGGGGCAGGCCCCGACGAACGCCCTGGCTTCGGCGGCCTACCGGGACACCCCTATGGAGGAGATCAAGAAGGCCGACAACGAATGGCACCAGTCGACGGTCAACGACGGCCGCAAGTGGGCGAAGATCTTCCGCCCCAACTTCGGTGAGGCGTACTCCCAGGCGGTGATCGACCGCATGCTGGGCGTCGGCCGCAAGCCGCTCATCCAGTCGTTCGGCAGCGAGCCGCAGGTCGTCGTCGAGCACTGCCTCGCGGCCACCCGCATCCGCCGGGAGCGCGACAAGAAGCTCACCGGCCTCATGCTGCTGTGCGGCGTGCTCTTCCTGCCGGGCCTGCTGGTCTGGCTGCTCGTCTTCCAACTCCGCGCCACCATGGGCAAGACGGACAACAAGCGGATATCCGGCCTCGGCACCGGCCTGCTGGTCGCCGTCGGCGCCCTGGCCGTGCTCTTCCTGGTCAAGATGCCGTTCATCGGCCTGGTCGGGTGGTACGCGCGCGGGAGCATCGTCGCCCCCGTGGTCGGCTGGTTCCTCGCCAAGCGGATCTGCGAGTCCACCGCGAAGGACCTGCGCGAACGCTGGGACGGCCTGCTGTCCGGCGGCAGCGTCGGCGCGAAGGTCCCCGAGGCGGTGCCCACCAGCCCCGACCAGGCCGCCGCCGAGCAACTGCGCCAGTCCCTGGCCCGGCTCAGCGCCGAGCAGCAGTCCAACTCCGTCTTCTACGCCGGCCCCAAGGGCATCCTCGGCATGGGCACCCGCTGGGGCGCGTGGCATCTCGCGGAGGAGCTCAAACCGCTGGACCCCGTCAAGGGCGTCCACGAGTTCCGCAGTTGGACGGTCATACGGGCGATCCACGACGAGTTGTCCGTGCTGCACCGGCAGCGCCTCAAGACCGGCGGCTTCCCCGCCCCTTCGGTACGGCACTGGATCGTCACGCACGTCGGCGAGAAGGCCACGGCGGTCGCCCGGCCCGAGGGCATTGACGTCGAGGCGTACCAGGTCAAGCCGAGGGCCGTCGAGGACATCTGCAACAGCCAGCAGTTCGACAGCGGCGACCGGCACTACCTGGGCGTGCAGTGGGCGCACCTGTGGGGCGGCGATCTGATCCTCACCATGCTGATCACCGTGACCGTGCTGAAGGAGACCCTCCGCATCGAGGTCACCGGACACGCCCTGGGCCCGGTCAACGGACTGTTCAGCGGCAAGCCCGAGGCCCCGACCAAGGAGGTCGCCAAGACCGTCCGGTTCTGGGAGACCCGCACCATCAAGCTGCCGCTGATCACCCCCGACGAGGTGGTCCGGCTCGCCGCGCGGGCCACGATCAGTTGGTATCCGCCGGTCCTGAAGTGGCTCGGCGGCTCCCTGGGCCTGCCCGAGCCGTTCGGCCTGCGGCACGCCTGGGCCGACCAGCCCTGGCGGCACCGCTTCATGGCCGACGACGCGCTGCGCGCGGCCACACCGGTGCTGCGGGCGGTGCACACGGCCGCGCTCAAGGTGCTCAAGGAGCACGACGTGGACACCGAGAAGTTCAGCTCGCGGTCGTCGGCGCTCAGTGGGGCGGTGCAGGAGGTCTCGCCTCGGAAGGCGGACACCTACGACGCGTGAGCCTCCGGCGGGGGGCCGGTATTCGTGCCGTGCGTGGTGGGGGCGGACGTCTTCTGGGGGCTGCCGCCCCCAGGCCCCCGCTATCGGCCCTTAAGGGGCCTCGTCCTCAAACGCCGGACGGGCTGGATGCACCGGCCGCGGCTGAAAATGTCACGAAGTGGTCGGCCAGGCCTCTGCCAGCATCTTTCTCGTGTCTGCCAGTAGTTGTGGGAGTACGCGCGTGTGGCCCACCACCGGCATGAAGTTCGTGTCGCCGCCCCAGCGGGGGACGATGTGCTGGTGGAGGTGGGCGGCGATGCCGGCGCCCGCTACCGTCCCCTGGTTCATGCCGATGTTGAAGCCGTGCGCGCCGGACGCCGTGCGCAGGGCCGTCATCGCCTGCTTCGTCAACTCGCCCAGCTCGGCCGTCTCGGGCAGCGTCAGGTCGGTGTAGTCGGCCACGTGCCGGTACGGGACGGTCATGAGGTGGCCGCCGTTGTACGGGTACAGGTTCAGCACCGCGTACACGTGCTCACCGCGCCGGACCACCAGGCCGTCCTCGTCGGACTTCGCCGGGATCGAGCAGAACGGGCAACCGTCGTCGGCCCCCGGACCGGTCGGCTTGTTCTCACCCTGGATGTAGGCCATCCGGTGGGGCGTCCACAGGCGCTGGAACGCGTCCTGCGTCCCCACTCCGATCTGCTGCTCCGGCTCACTCGTCATGCAAGGCAGCATATGGCTTCGCCCGTTCGCGGCGTGTCGTCGGGGTTGCGGACGATGCCCTCCGGGCCAAGCTGGGCCGATGGACGCCAACAGCCGCACGGCCCGCTGGGAGGAGCACGTCGAGCTGCCGCTCGCGCTCGCCTCGCTCCTCTACCTCGCCGCGTACGCCGTCCACGTCCTCGTCCCGGGCATGTCCGCCGGCTGGCACACCGTCTGCCTCACCGTGCTGTTCACCATGTGGGCGGCGTTCGGCGTCGACTACGCGGTCCGCTGGCGGCTCAGCGGACGCCGCCTGGGCTTCGTACGCACGCACTGGCTGGACACCCTCGTCCTGTTCCTGCCACTGCTGCGCCCGCTGCGGATCGTGAAGGTGTACGAGTCCATGGAGCGCCGGCGCGGGACGCCCCGGCTCTCGCTGCACGCGCGCGTGGCCGCCTACGCCGGGCTGGCCACCCTGCTGCTCGGCTTCTCCGGGGCCCTCGCCGTGTACCAACAGGAGCGCTACGCCCCGGGGGCCAGCATCCGCACCTTCGGGGACTCCCTGTGGTGGACCTGCTCCACCCTCGCGACCGTCGGCTACGGCGATGTCGTCCCGGTGACGGAGAAGGGCCGGATCATCGCGGTCGGCATGATGGCCTGCGGACTGGCCCTGCTGGGCGCGGTCACCGGCTCCTTCTCGTCCTGGCTGGTCCAGGTGTTCGCCCTGGAGAGCGACAAACAGGAAGGGCCCCCGGGGAAGTGACTCCCCTGGGGCCCCGCGCCGCACGGCGTCAGACCTGGGACCGCTCCTCGACGACCTTCGCGATCTTCGCGATGGCCTCGTCGAAGGGGATGCCGTTCTCCTGCGAGCCGTCGCGGTAGCGGAAGGACACCGACCCGGCCGCCATGTCCTCGTCACCCGCGATGACCATGAACGGCACCTTCTGCTTCTGGGCGTTCCTGATCTTCTTCTGCATACGGTCGGACGAGGAGTCCACGTCCACCCGCAGCCCCTGCTTCTTCGCCGCCGTGGCGAACTTCTCCAGGTACTCCACGTGTCCGTCGCCGATCGGGATGCCGATCGCCTGGACCGGGGCCAGCCACGCCGGGAACGCGCCCGCGTAGTGCTCCAGGAGCACCGCGAAGAACCGCTCGATGGAGCCGAACAGGGCGCGGTGAATCATCACCGGGCGCTGCTTGGAGCCGTCGGGGCCGGTGTACTCCAGGTCGAAGCGCTCCGGCAGGTTGAAGTCGAGCTGCACGGTCGACATCTGCCAGGTGCGGCCGATGGCGTCCTTGGTCTGGACGGAGATCTTCGGACCGTAGAACGCGGCGCCGCCCGGGTCGGGGACGAGGGGCAGGCCCTGCTTCTCGGCGACCTGGCGCAGCGTCTCCGTGGCCTCCTCCCACACCTCGTCGGAGCCGACGAACTTTTCCGGGTCCTTGGTGGAGAGCTCCAGGTAGAAGTCGGTGAGGCCGTAGTCGCGCAGCAGGTTCAGGACGAAGGTGAGCGTCTTGTCGAGCTCGTCCGCCATCTGCTCCTTGGTGCAGTAGATGTGCGCGTCGTCCTGCGTGAAGCCCCGCGCGCGGGTCAGTCCGTGCACGACGCCCGACTTCTCGTAGCGGTAGACCGTGCCGAACTCGAAGAGCCTCAGGGGCAGTTCACGGTACGAGCGGCCGCGCGCGTCGAAGATCAGGTTGTGCATCGGGCAGTTCATGGGCTTGAGGTAGTAGTCCACGCCCTCGTCGAGCTGCATGGGCGGGTACATGCCGTCGGCGTACCAGTCCAGGTGCCCGGACGTCTCGAAGAGCTTCCCCTTCGTCGCGTGCGGGGTGTAGACGAACTCGTAGCCCTCCTCCTCGTGGCGGCGGCGCGAGTAGTCCTCCATGACCCGGCGGATGACGCCGCCCTTGGGGTGGAAGACGGCGAGGCCGGAGCCGATCTGCTCGGGGATCGAGAAGAGGTCCAGCTCGCTGCCCAGCTTGCGGTGGTCGCGCTTCTCGGCCTCGACGAGGAAGTCGAGGTGGGCCTTCAGCTCCTCCTTGGAGGGCCAGGCGGTGCCGTAGATGCGCTGCAACATGGGGTTCTTCTCGCTGCCGCGCCAGTAGGCGGCCGCGTTGCGCATCAGCTTGAACGCCGGGATGTTGCGGGTGGTCGGCAGGTGGGGACCGCGGCAGAGGTCCTTCCAGCACAGGTCGCCGGTCTTGGCGTCGAGGTTGTCGTAGATCGTCAGCTCGCCGCCGCCGACCTCGACGTCCGCGCCGTCGTCGGTCGACGCGGAGCCCTTGATGCCGATCAGTTCCAGCTTGTACGGCTCGGCGGCCAGCTCCTCACGGGCGGCCTCGTCGGTGACCACCCGGCGGGAGAAGCGCTGACCCCGCTTCTGGATCTCCTGCATCTTCTTCTCGACGGCCTTGAGGTCCTCGGGCGTGAACGGCTTCTCGACGTCGAAGTCGTAGTAGAAGCCGTCCTTGACCGGCGGGCCGATGCCCAGCTTGGCCTCGGGGAACAGCTCCTGCACGGCCTGGGCCATCACGTGCGCGGTGGAGTGGCGCAGGATGTTGAGGCCGTCCTCGGACGAGATCTCGACGCCCTCGACCTCCTCGCCGTCGGCGAGCACGTACGACAGGTCCTTGAGCTCGCCGGCCACGCGTGCGGCGATGATCGAGCGCTCGCCGGCGAAGAGGTCGGCGGCCGTGGTGCCCGTCGTCACCGTGCGCTCTTCCCGCTCGGAATCGCGTTGGATGATCACACGGACGTCTGACACCGGTCTCTCCTGACTGAAGGGGGTGCGGCGCCATACCGTGAGCGCGCGCAGGTGAGGATCGTACCGACCCGCACCCGTCGACCGCGAAACGGTTAACTTTCAGTCCTCGCCTCCGCACGCCTCCTCGAAGAAGTCGAGGTTCTCCTGGAGGGACTTCATCAGCCGGTCCCGCTCGGCCTCGTCCACCTGTACGGGGACGACACCGCGGGCGCCGGTGAGTCTGCGGAAGCCGCCCCTGCTCTCCAGCCGGCCCTGCACCCGCACCGGCAGTCCGACCAGGTGGGCCTGGCCGGCGATGCGGTAGTCCTCCTCGTCGAGGGTGAGGCGGACGTGCGGGATCTCGGCGCCGGCCAGCACCCGCAGCCGTACGCTGCCCTCGCCGCGCGGCCCCGACCTGCGCATCCGGACGACCGTGCCGGTGACCCGTACGGGCACGGAGGGCTCCTCGCGCAGATAGCGGGCGCCGGCCTCGCGCAGCACGGGCAGGTCGCCGGGCGAGAACTCGACGGGTTCGTCGCTCGCGGCGCAGTCCTCGGGGACGCCGGCCGCGGGCGACCACTCGACGGCGATCCGGGCGCCCTCGGCACCCCGCACGAGGGCGATCAGCGCCTCGGTGAGCTCGCGGCTGGCGCCGGCCTCGACGGCGCCGTCGAAGGCGTCCATGCCGCCGGTGGCCCGCTGGTAGTCGATGGCCTCGCGGACGGCGTACAGGGCCTGGTGGAGGCGGACGGCGAGGGGGCGGGCGGCCGCGACGGGGGCGAAGGCCGTCAGTCGGCGGCCGCCGGCCGCGGAGCCGACGAGGACGCTCTCCAGGGTGGTGAGGGCCGCGCGGCGGTGGCGGGCGCCGTAGTAGCCGGCCCGCGCGCGGGTGGCGAGCGCGCCGGCGACGAGCAACTGGCGGGCGGCTGCGCGCAGTTGTTCCTCGACGGCCCAGGACGCGGCCCCGGCGGGCCCGGTCGGCGCGTCCCGCCACCAGCAGATCTCGTCGCTGGGTACGGCGAGCCCGAGGAGCACCTCGCGGGCGGCGGGCGTGCCGCTGCGGGCCAGCGCGAGGAGCGCCTCGCCGAGCAGGTCGTCGCTGTCGGGGAAGGCGCGGCTCTCGGGCACCAGGAGGCTGGTGCCGCCGCCGCCCGGGCCGGGCGGGGTCCAGCGGCCGTAGCGTCCGGCCGCGCCGCCGCGCCGCTGCCAGCCGTGGCGGCGCAGCAGGGCGGCGAGGACGGCCGGGTCGACCTCGTCGGGTTGCGGGGACTGGTTCCAGTGGATCTCGGGGTGCGGCCGTACGGTGCGCAGTGGCTCGCCCAGGGGGCGGTGGGTCATGGTCTGCCTCCCGTCCCGGCCCGCGTCATGATCTCGCACAGCGCCCGGTCGTCGAAGATGCGTGTGGTGGGTATCCGCACGGTGGTCCGGGTCCGGCCGGTGATCGGGTGGCCGGCGAGATTGACCCAGTAGCAGCAGTGCCGCAGGTCGAGGCGGTCGTGGCTGGCGCGCAGCCAGTCGTCCTGGGATCTGGGGACGAGCATCACGACGAGGATCTTGTGCACCGACACCGGGGTGCGGGCGAGCTTGCGCAGGTGGTCGTTGTCGAGGGTGAAGGAGAAGTAGCGGCCCGGCGGGTTGGGCCGTATCTGGTAGGTGGCCTTGAGCTGCACCTTGATGGTGACCTCGTCGTCGACGGTGTGGCCGGGCGCGCTGTGGCTGACGTGCCAGTCGATGCCGTTGTCCGGGAACGGCTGGGACAGCGAGCACCCGGCGGCCGCCGCGACGGCGTGCAGATAGCCCACCTGCAGTGTCTCCATGCAGGCGGTGGTGGCGAGGGTGCCGCGATGAATGCCCGCGCTTTCGGGCAGCAGCCCGCCCCGCTCGGGCTGCGCTATCGCCATGACCAACAGCCTTCCACGCAAAGCCAGTCCCCGTGACGGGCCGCTGAACTGCAAAGACCCGTACTCGTGTTGTGTCCTTCCGGCGTACGGCGCAAACAGCCCGGGTATCACCAAACAGGCAGAAGACGGTGCGTTAGCTGCCGTGGGTGAACGAGGGGTTGAGTAGGTATGACGTACTGGTACGAGGGGCCGTTGGCCGCCTTTGACACGGAGACGACGGGCGTCGACGTGGAGACCGACCGGATCGTGTCGGCCGCCCTCGTCGTCCAGGACGCGCCGGGGGCACGGCCGCGGGTGAGCCGCTGGCTGGTGAACCCGGGCGTGCCGGTGCCCGCCGGGGCGACGGAGGTGCACGGGCTGACGGACGACCACCTGCAGCGCAACGGCCGCTGGCCGGCGCCGGTGATGTTCGAGATAGCCGAGCTGCTCGCCGAACAGGCCGCCGCGGGGCGTCCGTTGGTGGTGATGAACGCGCCGTTCGACCTGACGCTGCTCGACCGTGAGCTGCGCAGGCACCGCGCGTCGGCGCTGGGCGACTGGCTGGACGCGACGCCGCTGCGGGTGCTGGACCCGCGGGTCCTGGACAAGCATCTGGACCGCTATCGCAAGGGCCGGCGCACGCTCACCGACCTGTGCGGGCACTACGGCGTGACGCTGTCCGAGGCGCACGACGCGGCGGCGGACGCGCTGGCCTCGCTGGAGGTCGTCCGGGCGCTGGGCCGACGGTTCGCGACCCGTCTGGAGCGCCTGTCGCCGGCCGATCTGCACGCGCTGCAGGCGACCTGGCACGCGGCGCAGGCGCGGGGCCTACAGGCGTGGTTCGCGCGCAGCGGCACCCCGGAGACGGTGGACACGTCGTGGCCCCTGCGCCCGGAACTGTCGGAGGCGGCATGAAAAAAGTCGGCCCGCGTGACGCGGACCGACTTTCCCGGTGGGCGATACTGGGTTCGAACCAGTGACCTCTTCGGTGTGAACGAAGCGCTCTCCCACTGAGCTAATCGCCCGGGAACGCAGTGAACAATACAGGTCCCCGCGCGCTTCGTTCAAACCGCTTGCAGGTAGGCCGTGAGACCGCGCCTGCCGGACCGCATCATCAGCCGGTGGTTCAGGCGGAACACCGGCCGCCCGGCGACGGCGAACCGCCTGAGCAGCGGCTTGTTGACGTCGACCAGTTGGTCGTAGCGGGCGAGGGTGCCGGGGCCGCCGGCGGTGAGGGTCCAGCGTGCCCAGCCGTCGAGGTCGCCGGTCATCGCGATCTCCAGCACCCCGGCCGCCGGATCGCGCCGCACCTCGCGCGCGGTGATGGTCAGGTCGTACGGGAAGAGGGAGCGGATGCGGACGACGCCGGTCGTGTCGTCGATCCGGTGCACCTCGCGGACCTGGGGCCACCAGCGCGGGTAGTCCTCGGCCTGTTCCAGCGTGTCGTAGACGCGGGCGGGCGGCGCGGGCAGGGCCCACAGGCTGCGGAAGCGGTATCGGGTCCAGTCCATGGGCCGAGTGTGCCCGCGCGGGCGGGCGAGCGGCGGCATTGGAGCTCGTCCGGCAGACGGGTACGTGCGGCAGATGAGTACGTTCTGAGTACGTGCGCTCATGCCGTCGTGCGTGACGCGGGCCACACTCCGGGCATGACGCATATTCCGCCCCCGGCCGAGGAGCTGCGGCTCCTCGACACCGAGTTGCGGCAACTGGACGCCCGCCGCGCCCAGTTGCTGGACCGCCGCGCCTGGCTGGTCGCCACGCTTCAGCAGGCGCTGCGGCCGATCCCGCCGGTGCCTGCCGGGCCGGTCGCCCGGTCCGAGGCGACCGCGCCGGGTGTGCAGAACGTGCTGCTCCTGCTGGGCGGCGTCCTGCTCACCGTCGCGGCGATGGTGTTCACGCTGGTTAGCTGGGGTCACCTGGGGATCGCCGGGCGGTCGCTGGTGCTGGGCGCGGTCACGCTGGCGGTGCTGGGCGCGCCGGTGGCGCTGCTGCGGCGGGGGTTGCGTTCGACGGCCGAGTCGGTCGCGGGTCTGGGTCTCGCGCTGACGGTGCTGGACGCGTACGCGCTGTATGCGGCGGCGTTCCCGGCGGCGGACGGCACGATGTACGCGGCGGTCGCGTCGACGGTGCTGGCGGCGCTGTGGACGGCGTACGGCACGGCGCTCGCCGCGCTGCCGGGTTCGGTCACGGTGCGGCTGCCCCTGCCTGCCGCCCTGACGGTCACTCAACTTCCGTTGCTGCTCTGGGTGATGGCGGCCGGTGGCGGAGTGTACGCCGTCACGGCCGCGGTGTTGCTGACGGCGGCGTTCGACGCGGTGGTCGCGCTGCGGGTGGCCGACCGGCCGGTGCGTCTGGTCGCGTTGGTGTGCGCGTTCGGCACGGGCGGCTGGGGTGTTCTGACCGCCGGGCTGCTCTCCCTGGAGGCGGCCGGTTCGGGCACGGCCGTCCGTGCGGCGGCGCTCCTCGCCCTCGCGGCGGCGATCGCCCTGGGCGTGGCCCGGTTCGCCCCGCACCCGGAACTCGCTACGGCGACGGCGTCGACCGCCGCCCTGTGCGGGGTCGCGGGCCTCGGCGGTGTCCTGCGGGTGCCGGTGCCCGGTGACTGGGTGGTGCCCGTGTATCTGGCGTGCGGGATCGCCCTGTTGGGCGCGGTGCGGGGGCAGGAGGCGGTGCGGCGGGGTGTCGCCTGGGCCTCCGGTGTCGTCCAGGCGGGGGCGGTACTGTGGGCGGTGCCGGCCGTCGGCGTGACGCTGCTGGGTCCGGCTGGGTGGCTGCGGCACGCATGGTCCGGGGCTCCGGCCGACGCCCGCGCCGCGGCGACGGTGGACGCCTTCTGGCCGCCGTACGCCGTCACGGCTCCGCTGCTCCTCGTCGCGGTGGCCGCCGTGCTGGCGACGGCGGTCCGCGGCGAGGAGTGGCGCCCGCAGGCGCTGACCGGCGCGCTGACGTTGACGTGGGCAGCGCTCCTCGTCACCCCGGCGGCGCTGCAACTGCCTTACACCGTCGGCCTGTTGATGCAGGGGCTCACGGCGCTGGCGCTCCTGCTGCCGGTGACGCGGACGGCGACCGGGCTCGCCCTGGTCACCTCCCTCGGCCTCGTCTTCCTGTCCCTGGCCAGCGAACCGGCGACCCTCACCGTGCTCGCCTCGCTGACCGTGGTGTGCGCGGTGGCCGCGTGGCGCGAGCGCCTGGCACCGGTGTCGGCGGCCGCCGCGCTCGGCTGTGCGACGACCCTGGCCTGCGCCGTGGGCGCTTCCGCCGACTGGCGGCCGGAGCACATCGCGCTGCTGGTGCTGGTGGTCCCGGCGGTCGCGGCCCTGGTCGCACCCCGGATCGGCGACTGCGCGACGACGGTCGCCGTCGAGGTGACGGGGGCCGTGGCCGGCCTGGTCGCGATCGGTCTGGCGGTGTCGGATCCGCCGCTGCTCGCGCTGGTGCTGTCCCTGTGCGCGGTGATCGCCGCGGGCACGGCGCTGCGCCCGGAGCGCCGTGCCGTCGGCTACGCGGCCGTCGTGCTCTTCGTGGTGGCCGCATGGGTGCGGCTGGCGGCCTGGCGGGTGGGGCTCCCGGAGGCGTACACCCTGCCGGTCACGGTTCCGGCGCTGGTCGTCGGTGCGCTGCGCCGCCGCCGCGACCCCGCGGCGTCGTCCTGGACGGCGTACGGTCCCGGGCTCGCCGCCACGCTGCTGCCGAGCCTGGCCACGGCCTGGGCCGACGTCGAGTTCACCCGCCCCCTGCTGCTGGGCGCGGCGGCGCTGGCGCTCACCCTGCTGGGCGCCCGGCACCGGCTCCAGGCGCTGCTGGTGCTGGGCGGTTCGGTGCTGGTCCTGGACGCGCTGCACGAACTGGCCCCGTATCTCGTCCAGATGACCGACGCACTCCCCCGCTGGGTGCCTCCCGCCCTCGCCGGACTGCTGCTGCTCGCACTCGGCGCGACGTACGAGCGGCGGCTGCGGGACGTCCGGAAGGTGCGGGAGGTCCTGGGGAGGATGAACTAGCCGTCGGCTACGGCATCTTGTCGCCGAGGAGGGCCAGGTTCTCGATGGCGGCGAGGCCGTAGAGCGCGGTGTCGTTGGAGGACACCCAGGGGGCCTCGCTGCCCGCGACCAGGGTGGCGGGGCCGCTCAGCGGTTCCGTCTTCCAGGGCGCGGACTCCAGGTAGCCGTCGGAGCCGTAGAACTTGGTCCACGCCCGCTTGGCGAGCGCCGCGTCGCCGGTCTGGACGGCGGCGTACGCGTCGAGCCGCGAGTGGCCCTGGAACAGCAGCAGGGAGCCGAAGTTGGAGCCGTAGCGCGCCGCCTGCTCGGCCTTGGTGGCGTTGAAGTAGCGGCAGTAGTCGAAGTACGCCTCGTTGAAGGCCGGCATGTCCACCAAGTGGATGAGTTCGGCGCACAGTTCGTTGAGGCCGAACACGGCGGAGAGATGGGAGACGCTCACCACGGGGGCGGGGGCGACGGCGAACCTGCCGGTGTCGAGGTCGTACAGCCCGCTGCCCTGCACGAAGCCGTTGGGCTGGGCGGCGATCGTCTCCATGGTGGACAGGACGCGCGCCTTGGCCTTCTCCCACTTGGGGCCCTTGCGTTCCCACTCGGTCAGCCACGCCGAGACGAGGCCGCTCCAGTCGGTGCCGAAGCCGATCGACAGGGCGTGCCGGTCGGGTGTGTACGGCTCGGTGCGGATCTTGCGCAGCGGGTCCAGGGCGAGGAACGTCTCGTCGGAGTCGACGTTGGCGTGCATGAGGTCGCCGACGCGTTCGTCGGCGGTGAGGAAGTAGTAGTAGCGGCGATAGGTGGTGTTGGCGATGCGCTGCTGTTTGGCGCTGTCGGCGTAGTGCTGGACGCCGTGCCGGGTGCCGAGGCCCGCCCACTGGCCGAGGTGGTAGACGTCGACCTCGCCGGTGTGCCGGGTCATCGCCTCGGCGAAGCGGAAGATGTCCGCGCGGCCGGAGCGCAGGTACGCGAACCACAGCCAGAGGTCCGGCGACAGCTCGGAGTTGTCCCAGGCGTAGCCGCCGATGTCGTACCGCCACTGGTGCCGGACGCTGTCGTACGTGTGCATGATGTCGCCGTAGTCCCAGAAGCCGTACCAACGGCGTTGCTCCACCTGGTCCTTGTAGTACGTGAAGAGGAAGTCGAGGTGGTCCTCGATCTTCGCCTTGGCCGGGGTGGAGCGGTCCGGCTCGGAGTAGAGGCCGGGGCCGAAGACCTTGGCCTTGACGAGTTGCCCGGGTGGGGCGGCGAGTTGCGGCAACACCCGTACGGCTGCGACCTGTTCGGCGAGTTTCTCGGGCGTGGGCGTCGACTCGTTGGCCCAGAAGAGGAGTTCGGAGGTACGGGCGATGCCGTAGGGGGTGCCGAAGCCGGGCTCGTAGTCCTCGTAGGTGATGTTGAGGCCTTCGAGCTGTTCGGGGAAGGTGTCCTGGCCCATGCCGTCGTGGTAGAAGCGCAGGTCCATGGGCTGTGCCTCGGGCGACCAGAGCCAGAGGGTGACCTCGGCCGCGTCGGTGTGCGCGTCACGGATGTCGAGCTGGCTCGGGTGTTTCTCCCAGAAGTCCCGTAGCCCGAAGGAGAGTCCGCCGCTCGCGCCGCCGACGTACCCGAAGCCGGAGGCGCGCCTGCCGCCGCCGGCGCCGATCCAGCCGTAGCCCTTCTTGGTGCGCTTGCGGAGGGTGAAGCCGTCGGCGGAGAGCTGGGAGAGGGTGTAGTCGCCCCACTCGGGGATGTATTGGAGGCGGGTGGTGACCCGTTGGTCCCAGGTGGCCGGGTCGGGCAGCTTCTGCCCCGCGTACTGGGCGGCCTGGACGGCCGCGCCCGGGTCGCGGCGCAGTCCGGTGATGCCTTTGACGGCTTCCCTCAGCAGGCCGGTGCCCTCGCCGCCGATGCGGATGTGGCGGTCGTAGGACGCGTCGCGCATCGGGACGGTGAAGCGGACGCCGAGGCCGCGGATGAAGTCGCCGCTCGCCTTGCCGGGTTCCTGTTTCCCGTCGTAGGTGATGGTGTGCACCATGCGGAAGGAGTCGGCGCCCGCGTAGAAGTAGAGGCGGAGGGAGAACGGGAGCCAACTGCGGCTGCCCTTGCGGTGCTTGCCGTCGATGCGGACCACCGCGCGGACGGGGCCCGCCTGTTCGACGGTGACGGCGTCGATGGCGCCCTCGAACCGCTCGGTCTTGACGGTGCCCTGGTCCTCGTCCTCGATCTCGGGCTGGCGGATCAGGACGAGGCGGCCGTCCCTGGCGATCTCGGTGGAGCCGCGGGTGACCGACTTAATGAGCGTGGCCCCGGACTTGCCGATCCGCGCGGTGATGACGCCGGTGGAGACGTCGATGGTGCCGCCGCTCTTGCCGACGGTGACCCTCTGGGCGGGGGCGGCGGGCGCGCCGGGGGCGAGGGTGAGCTTTCCGGTGCCCGAACTCACCGCGTGCGCGGTCCACTTGAGCGATCCGTCCGGCCAGTACGCGAGCGGCCAGGACTGTACGGGGACGTCCTTGCCGGCGGTGTCCGTCAGCGCGAAGGTCTGGTCCTCCCGGTGGGCGCCCATGGGCCAGGGCACGCCGAGCGTGGTGCCGGGGGCGGCGCCGAGACCGCCGTCCTCCAGCCAGTCCAGGGTGACCGGATCGGCGTCCGCCGCCTCGGTTCTCGGCGCGGCCTCGGCGTCCTTCGCACCCAGCGCCCAACTGAACTGCGCGGCGGCGCCGGCGACGGCCGCCGCCTTGAGGAGGGACCTGCGGGGGATGGGAGACATGGGTTGCGGCCTTCCTTTGCGTGCGGGATGCGATCCGTGCGGTTGGTCAGGGGCATGACAGAGAAGAATTACGGTGCCGTTCAGGGCGCCGACCAGGGTGTTCAACGGTCGCGGTAGCGCTGCTCCACGGCCACGGCCGCCGCCGCCACCGCCCCCAGGACGGGGACCGCGAGCGGTACGACGACCCAGCCGGACAGGGCCACCATGGCCAGCCCGGCGATGAGCAGGAACGATCCGGCGGGGTCGAGCACCGTACGGCGGCCGGCCTGCGCGAGCAGGGCGCGCCAGGAGTCGCCCGGCGTCCAGACCGCCGCCGCGCGCAGTCCGGCGACCATGAGGCCGATGAGCGCGAACAGGCCGACGGCCCCGACGAACGGCCCGCCGGGAATCCCGGCCCGCGCGGCCTGGACGTCCACCCACACGGCGGCCACCGCCAGCCATCCGACCACCCCGGCGACCCAGCCGCCGCGCACGGCGGACCGGAAGTCGGCGACGAACTCCCGCCCGCCGCCGCGCTCATGGGCGATACGGCGGCGCAGATGCCGGGACCCGGCGGCGAACGCGGCCGGATACGTGACCACGCCGACCGAGGCCACCGCGATCCACACACCGGTGAGCAGACACTCGGCGAACACCCCGAACCGCTCGGCGAGGACGGACTCCTCGCGCTGCGTGCGGCGCTCTTTACGACCACGGGCTTTCACGCGTGCTTCGGCCATGACGTGACCCGCCTCAGCCCTTCAGTCCGGAGGTCGCCATTCCGTCGATGAGGTACCGCTGGAAGGCGAGGAAGAAGAGCACCACCGGCAGCAGCGCCACCAGCGACATGGCGATCAGTCCGCCGTAGTTGGAGGCGACGCCGTCGGAGTCGCGGAACATCGTCAGCCCGAGGGAGACGGTGTACTTGCCGGGCTCGTTGAGGTAGATCAGCGGGCCCATGAAGTCGTTCCAGGCGTTGATGAAGGTGAAGATGGCGCTGGTGATGAGCGCGGGCCGGCACAGCGGCAAGACGATCGACCAGTAGATGCGCAGGTGCCCGCACCCGTCGAGGCGGGCGGCCTCGTCCAGCTCCCGGGGCAGGTTGCGCATGAACTGCACCATCAGGAAGACGAAGAACGCCTCGGTGGCCAGGTACTTGCCGATGAGCAGCGGCACGTAGGTGTTGATCAGCTCCAGCTTCTGGAACATCACGTACTGCGGGATGAGCAGCACGTGGTAGGGCAGCAGGAGCGTGCCGATCATCAGCGAGAACAGCAGGTTCCGGCCGGCGAACCTGATCTTGGCGAAGGCGTACGCGGTCAGCGAGCAGGAGACGAGGATGCCGACGACGGAGCCGAGCGCGTAGAAGAGGGAGTTCTGGAAGAACGTCCCGATGCTGATGTCCGCTATGCCGTCGGCCAGGCCCTTGAAGTTGCCGAGGACGGGGTGGGTGGGGAACAGGTCGAGACTGTTGATGATCTGCTTACTGGGTTTGAACGAGGCGCCGACGACCCACAGCACCGGGTAGAGCACGACCGCGAGGACGAGCAGCGAGCCGACGTGCCAGCCGAGCGAGCCGGCCCGTCTGCGGCCGAGGCCGGCCGACTTGTACGCGGCGGGCGGGCCGGGGGGTGGACCGGCGGGTGCGGCGGTGGGCGTGGTGGTGGCGCTCATCGGGCGTCCTCCGCGTCGTTTTCGTAATGCACCCACTTCTTCTGCGACCAGAAGAGGACGGCCGTCACGAGGGCCACGGCCAGCAGCAGCATCCAGGCCATCGCGGAGGCGAAGCCCATCTGCGCGTTCTTGAAGCCCTGCTGGTAGAGGTAGCAGGTGTAGACGAGCGTGGCGTCGGCCGGGCCGCAGTAGGTGTTGGAGACGACGTAGGCCGAGCCGAAGATCTGGAAGGAGTGGATGGTCTCCAGCAGCACGTTGAAGAAGAGCACCGGGGAAATCATCGGGAGCGTGATGCTCCAGAACCGGCGGAACGGCCCGGCGCCGTCCAGCGCGGCCGCCTCGTACAGGTCCCTGGGCACCTGCTTGAGGCCGGCCAGGAAGATGACCATGGGCGCGCCGAACTGCCAGACGGTGAGCGCGACCAGGCAGTACAGGATCCAGTCGGGGTTGCCGACCCAGCCGCCGGCATGGACGCCGAAGACCGACATCGCCCGGTCGACGATCGCGTCGTCGGAGAACATGGACCGCCAGACGAAGGCGATCGACACGCTCGCGCCGATGAGCGAGGGAGCGTAGAAGGCGGCCCGGTAGAAGGCCTGGCCGCGTCGGCTCTGGGCGAGCAGGAGGGCGACGCCGAGCGCGAGCAGCAGTTTCAGGGGCGTGCCGATGACGACGTACTTCGCCGTCACTTCGACCGACTTCTGCCAGCGCGGATCGTCGAGCGTCTTCGTGAAGTTGTCGAAGCCGATCCACTTCGGGCTGTTGAAGAGGTTGTAGTCGGTGAAGGCGAAGTAGAGCGACGCCGCCATGGGGCCCGCGGTGAGCAGGACGAAGCCGGCGATCCACGGGGACATGAAGAGGTAGCCGGCGAGGTTCTCCCGGCGCCCCCGCCGCTTGCCGACGGCGGGGGCTGTGGAGCGGGCCTTCCGGGTGGTGGGCGGAGATTCCTTGACGAGCGTCACAGTTGGGTTCCCCATCAGGCGTCAGGCTTGGAAAGCGGCCTCGGACTCGTCGAAGAACTGCTTCACGGCGTCGGAGACCTTGGTCTTTCCCAGGCTCATGTCACCGGCGATGCGCAGGAACGCCGCCTCGATGGTGTCTGCGCCGGAGGGGTGCGGGGTGATCGTGCCGAGGACGCCCGCCTTCGCGGTGTCGGCCTCGTACTGGGCGATCTCCTTGGCGACCGCGTCGGTCGGCTTGAACGCCGCGTACTGCTCGGTGCTGGCGAGGATGCCCCGGTCGTAGCCCATGATCCTGCCGACCTCGGGGTCGTGGACCATGAAGTCGATGAACTGGGCGACCTCCTTGGGATGCGCGGTGCGCGCGGAGGCGCTGAGCATCAGGGAGGCGAGGTACTGGCCGGTGTTCTTGCCGTCCATGGTGGGGATCGGGGCGAGGCCGTACTCGCTGTCGCCCTCGGCGGTGTAGCGGACGGTGAAGTTGTCCCAGGTGAACTCCGAGGCGGCGTGCCCGGCCGAGAGGGAGGACTTGGGTCGGTCCTGGGCGACGGTCTTCGGGTCGGTGACGACTCCGGCCTTGGTGCGGTTGTAGCCGTCCTGCCACCACTCCGTCAGATCGGCCTTGTCGAAGCCGAGTCCGTCCTTGGTGAAGAACGCCTTTCCGTTCTGACGGAGATACAGGTCGTACAGGTACATGATGCTGAAGTAGCCGGTGTCCCCGGGGACCTTCGTCTTGTCGTAGATGGTCTTCAGGGCCTTGAAGTAGTCGTCCCAGGTCCAGCCGGGAGTGGCCGTGACGCCCGCCTTCTGGAACGCCTTCTTGTCGATGACCAGCGCCATGGTATTGGAGCCCACCGGAACACCGAGCTGCTTGCCGTCGACCTCGCCGACCTTGGTGACGCCCTCGCGGAAGTCGTCGAGTCTCAGATGACCCGCGTCCACCTGGGACTTGAGGTCGAGGAGGATTCCTCTCTTGTCGTACTTCCGAAGAAATCCGACGGCATTCTGGAATACGTCCGGCGGATTTCCGCCGGCCGCCTGTGTCTGGAACTTCTCCCAGAATGCGACGTAGTCCTGAAAGTCACCTTGAACCTTGATCTTCGGGTACTTCTTCTCGAAGAGCGCGATGCTCTGGTTGATCCTCTTCGTGCGCTCCTCTGCGCCCCACCACGCATAACGGATCGTCACCGTCCCGTTCCCTGAACCGCTGTCGCCCCCGCATCCCGTCGTCGCGGCCAGCCCGAGCGTGGCCGCCGTCGCTCCGGCCGCCTTGAGGATCGTTCGCCTCTCAACATTCCTGCTAGTTCCCACAGTCGGGCCCTCCCCGGAGCGTCGTTGGCGCCTGCATGAATCGTTTCAAGTAAGCGCTTGCTGGCACAAGGTACGAGGGGGTTGAGGGAGCGTCAATGATTCGGACAGGAATTTCTTGGGGGTGGGATCTGCGGGGAGGGGGGTGGGGGCGGGTGGTGTTGTGTCTGCTGCGCGGCTAACTCGCAGGTGAGGGACGTTTGTTCGGCGTCTCGAACTGGTGAGTGGGGGTTGGGGGATTGAATTGGTGGGCTGGAATCCGGCTGGGGGGAGGGGGGTTGCG
>NZ_FOFF01000005.1 GCF_900110755.1 Streptomyces sp. yr375 | reverse complement strand
AAGGCTTCGACCTGCTCGTCCGTGATCTTCCGCGGCGCCCCCGACCGCGGCCGGTCCACCAGGCCCTCCAGCCGGTCCGCGGCGAACCGGGAACGCCACTTACGCACCGTCTCCCGCGAGATGCCCAGGTCATCCGCGACTCGCGCGTTCGACCGGCCGTCCGCGCACGCCAGCACGATCCTCGCCCGCAGTACGAGTGCCTGAGACGCGGTCTGCTTGCGCAACCAGCCCCGCAGCACCCGGCGTTCGTGACCGGACAGCTCCAGAGGCAAGGGCTTCGGACCAGGCATCACCCCACCCTACAACCGCAAACGAACTAACGACTCAGGACACTAGGACGTGTTCGTTGACCTGCCTGTTTCTTCGTCACCCGGCGAGGGTGAGGTTGTGCAGGCGGGCGATGCCGAGCATGGCGTGGTGAACGCCGTCGCCCTTGAGGCGGCAGTCGCGGAGGATCTTCCACGTCTTCATCCGGGCGAAGGCGTGCTCGACGCGGGCGCGGACTTTGCGGTGGGAGGCGTTGTGTTCCTTCTTCCAGGCCGCAAGTTCCGTCTGGCCGCGTTCGCGGCGGTGCGGTATGACCAGGCCCGTGCCCCGGTAGCCACCGTCCGCGATGACCGTGGTCTTCCCGACGGCGGCTTTGGCTCCGGACAGTTCCCATGCCTTGCAGTCGTTGCGGTTGCCCGGCAAGGGCCGGCCGACGGCGACGACGAGCCGGGTGTCGGCGTCGATGACGACCTGGTGGTTGGTCGAGTAGCGGTAGTTCTTCGACTGCTCGGCGATGGTGTGGTCGCGGGTGGGGACCAGGGTGCCGTCCACGATCAGCACGGTGTCCTTGCGGAACCGCTTGCGCTGCTGGAGGGCAAGCGCCGGGCCGAGGTGGTCGATGATGCGGTCGGCAGCCGACTTGGACACCCCGAACAGCGGCGCCAGTTGGCGCAGGGTCAGGTTGGTCCGCCAGTACGCGGCGACCAGCAGGACTCGGTCCTCCAGTGGCAGGCTCCACGGCCGGCCCTTGCGGACCGGGTCTGCACCCTCACGCCGCAACGCGGTGATCAGCTTGCCGAACTGACGCGGGCTCAGCCCGGTGAACGGGGCTATCCAGGAGGGCTCCGACGCCGTGATCACACCAGACACGACAAGATCATCTCACCCGTGACCAGCACTTACGGGACAGCCCTTAACCCAACACCCACCGTAACCAGCAGGGAGAGCCGCTACCCGGCGGCTCTCCCTGCTGCGTGTTGAGAGGACCGCCGCCTCATGGCAGGCCACATCCAAGACCGCTGGTTCAAGACCGAGACCAACTCCGACGGCAAGACCGTCCGCGTCAAGAGCGACCGCCATGGCAGCGGACTGCGCTATCGAGCCCGGTACATCGGCCCCGACGGAACCGAGAAGTCCAAGAGCTTCTCCGACGGTAAGAAGCGACTCGCTGAGAAGTGGCTGAGCGCCATCGAGACGGACATGACGCGAGGGCAGTACGTCGACCCGTCGGCCGGCAAGGTGACGTTCAAAGACTTCGCCACGGCGTGGCTGGCGTCTCAGACCACGGACCCTTCCACCATCGTGAACATGGAGTTGCGGTTTCGGCTGCACGCCTTTCCGTACATCGGCTCGCGCTCCATGACCGCGTTCCAGCCCACCCATATCCGCACGTGGGCGCGGGCCCTCATGGACTCCGGAATGGCAGCGTCATATCAGCGGACCGTGTTCGCCAACGTCTCTGCTGTGTTCGGTGCGGCCGTGGACGACGGCATCATCTCCCGCAATCCCTGCCGTGCGGGTTCCGTTCGAGCACCCAAGCTCGACCCTCGGAAGATCAAGCCGTGGACGCGTGATCGAGTGGTGGCTGTTCGCGGCGGACTCCCGGAGCACTACGCAACAACGGTGGACCTCGGTGCCGGGTGCGGTTTGCGACAAGGCGAGATCTTCGGGCTGGCCGTCGATGAAGTCGACTTCGACGGGGGAGTGCTGCACATCGTGCGGCAGGTCAAGCTGGTCGGTCCGCAGATGGTGTTCGCCCCGCCCAAGGGCGGCAAGCTGCGAGACGTGCCGCTGGCCGACGTGGTGTCGGATGCGCTTGCCGCGCACATCACCTGCCAGCCCCCCATCGACGTCACTCTGCCGTGGAAGACCCCGGACGGCCCGCCGGTCACAGCGAAATTGCTGTTCTACTCGCGGGAGCGTAGGTCAATGAACAGGAACTACTTCAACATGTACCTGTGGAAGCCCGCCCTGATCGCTGGCGGTGTCATCCCGGAACGGATGCCGGGGGAGCGGTTCATACCGTCGCGTGAGCACGGCATGCACGCCTTGCGGCACTACTACGCGTCGGTCCTGCTGGACTCGGGAGAGAACATCAAGGCCCTGGCCGAGTACCTCGGTCACTCAGACCCAGGGTTCACGCTGCGGACGTTACACACACCTGATGCCGAACAGCAGGGACCGGGCACGCCGGGCCATCGACTCAGTTTTCGGCAAGGGAGCGTCTCCCGGACCTTGAACGCGAAAGGCCGCCGGCCGTGCGCTTCCCGGAGTGGGAAGAGCACGGCCGACGGCCCACACACGGCTCAGGGGAGCGGAAACCCGCTCTGACCTGGGGCGATATCACACGTCGAAGTACAGCTCGAACTCGTGCGGGTGCGGGCGGAGCTGGAGCGGGGCGATCTCGTTCGCGCGCTTGTAGTCGATCCACGTCTCGATCAGGTCGGACGTGAAGACGTCGCCGGCGAGGAGGAACTCGTGGTCGGACTCGAGGCGGTCCAGGACGGCCGGGAGCGAGGTCGGGACCTGCGGGACGCCCGCGTGCTCCTCGGGGGCCAGTTCGTAGAGGTCCTTGTCGATCGGCTCGGCCGGCTCGATCTTGTTCTTGATGCCGTCGAGGCCCGCGAGCAGCAGCGCCGAGAAGGCGAGGTACGGGTTGCCGGAGGAGTCGGGCGCGCGGAACTCGACGCGCTTGGCCTTCGGGTTGGAGCCCGTGATCGGGATACGCATGGCCGCGGAGCGGTTGCGCTGCGAGTAGACCAGGTTCACCGGGGCCTCGAAGCCCGGGACCAGACGGTGGTAGGAGTTCACCGTCGGGTTGGTGAAGGCCAGCAGCGACGGGGCGTGCTTGAGGATGCCGCCGATGTAGTAGCGGGCCATGTCCGACAGGCCCGCGTAGCCGGCCTCGTCGTAGAAGAGCGGCTGGCCGCCGGTCCACAGCGACTGGTGGACGTGCATGCCCGAGCCGTTGTCGCCGAAGATCGGCTTCGGCATGAAGGTCGCGGTCTTGCCGTTGCGCCAGGCGACGTTCTTCACGATGTACTTGAAGAGCTGGAGGTCGTCGGCCGCGGCGAGCAGCGTGTTGAACTTGTAGTTGATCTCGGCCTGGCCGGCGGTGCCCACCTCGTGGTGCTGGCGCTCGACCTGGAGGCCGGACGCGGCCAGCTCCAGGGAGATCTCCGCACGCAGGTCGGCGAAGTGGTCGACCGGCGGGGTCGGGAAGTAGCCGCCCTTGTAGCGGACCTTGTAGCCGCGGTTGTTCTCCAGCGCACCGGTGTTCCAGGCGCCGGCCTCGGAGTCGATGTGGTAGAAGGACTCGTTCGCGCTGGTCGCGAAGCGCACCGAGTCGAAGACGTAGAACTCGGCCTCGGGACCGAAGTACGCGGTGTCGGCGATACCGGTCGACGCCAGGTAGGCCTCCGCCTTCTTCGCCACGTTGCGCGGGTCACGGGAGTACTGCTCGCCCGTGATCGGGTCGTGGATGAAGAAGTTGATGTTCACCGTCTTGTCACGGCGGAACGGGTCGACGCGCGCGGTCGACAGGTCGGCGCGCAGCGCCATGTCGGACTCGTGGATGGCCTGGAAGCCGCGGATCGACGAACCGTCGAACGCGAGCTCCTCGTCCGGGTCGAACGCCTCGACGGGCAGCGTGAAGTGCTGCATGACGCCCGGCAGGTCGCAGAAGCGGACGTCGACGAACTTGACGTCCTCGTCCGCGATGAACTTCTTGGCCTCGTCGGCGTTCTGGAACATCCAGCTCCTCCTACTCCCGGCCGTCGAGCCGGGGTGGTAGTTCGTTCGTGCGGCCAGTGCGGTGGCACACGCTGCCGTCGACCCTAGGGACGGCTGATTTCTCGGGCGTGACCCAATTGTTTCGCACAAGTTAACCGGACGCGGTCCGGTACACCCCTCGTGTCCGTATCGCGAAACGCTCCCAGTACGGTGGTCGGGTGGACAAGAGGGAAGCAATCGGATCGTGGCTCTCGGGCCCCCGCGCGGCCGCCGAGGACGCCGGTGTCGACTTCGGCTACCGGGGCGAACAGCTCGGCCTGCCGGAGGAGGGGCCGGGCTCGATCGCCCGCCCGGGGCGACGGCTCGGCGCACTCGCCGTGGACTGGGGCATGAGCACGCTGATTGCATCCCAGTTGATCACGCACAGCTATGGGCAGACGGCCTCGAACTGGGCCCTGCTCATCTTCTTCGTGATGGGTGTCCTCACCGTCGGCACCCTCGGCTTCACCCCGGGCAAGCGCCTCTTCGGCGTCCGGGTGCTCACCCTGGAGACCGGCACGGTCAACCCCCTGCGCGCCGTCCTGCGCACCGCCCTGCTCTGCCTGGCGCTGCCCGCCCTGGTCTGGGACCGCGACGGCCGCGGCCTCCACGACCGCCTGGCGGGCACGGTCGAGGTGCGGATCTAGCGGTCGAGGTGCGCATCTGGCCCCGGGTGCGACAAGCGGGTACGACGAAGGGGGCGCCCGGACTGATCCGGGCGCCCCCTTCGTGACGTGAGGAAGGCGATTCAGCGGGCCTTGCCGCCGCCGCCCTTCGGCAGGCGCATGCCCTTCGGCATCGGGCCCTTCGGCAGGGGCATGTTCGTCATGAGGTCGCCCATGGCGCGCAGCCGGTCGTTGGTGGCCGTCACCTGCGGGCCCGCAAGGACGCGCGGGTACTTCAGCAGGGTCGTCCGCAGCTTCTTCAGCGCGATCTGGCCCTCGCCCGTGCCGACGATCACGTCGTGCACCGGGACGTCCGCGACGATGCGGTTCATCTTCTTCTTCTCGGCGGCCAGCAGGCTCTTCACCCGGTTCGGGTTGCCCTCGGCGACCAGGACGATGCCGGCCTTGCCGACGGCCCGGTGCACCACGTCCTGGCTGCGGTTCATCGCCACCGCGGGGGTCGTCGTCCAGCCCCGGCCGATGTTGTCGAGGACGGCCGCGGCCGCGCCGGGCTGGCCCTCCATCTGGCCGAAAGCGGCCCGCTCGGCTCGGCGCCCGAACACGATCGCCGTCCCGAGGAAGGCGAGCAGGAAGCCCAGGATGCCCAGGTAGACCGGGTGGCCGAGGAGGAAGCCGATCGCGAGAAAGACGCCGAAGATGAGGAGGAAGACGCCCGCGAGTACCAGGCCGATCGTCTTGTCGGCCTTGCGGGTCATCTTGTACGTCAGGGCGATCTGCTTCAGTCGCCCGGGGTTAGCGGCGTCCGCCGCGCTGTCACTTCTCGCCATGCCCCGAAGTCTACGTGGCCTCGAAGGCGCCTACGACGGCAGGAGGGGGCCGGGAACTGCGGGAGGGCAGGAGAGGGAGGAACTGCTCAGGGGCGTGCGGAGGAGCTCAGGGGCGTGCGGAGGTGACCGCTTCGAGGACGCGCTGCGTCTCGACCCGGTCCTTGGCGCGACGGCGGTCCTCCAGCACGGAGGTCCAGGCGTTGCGGCGGGCGGTGCGCTGGCCGCTGCTCATGAGCAGCGACTCGACGGCGCGCAGTGCGTTGGTGAAGGTCGGGATCGCGGTGGCGTGAACGGGCGCGGCCTGCATGGTGGAGGTCCCCCTCGGACGGCTTCGGATACTCGGATACGGGGCTGCGTGGTGTACGTGAGGTGATACCAGCGTCACTGATTGGTGTTACCAGGGCGTGACCGACCGGTCAAACACGAATGAAGCCTTGATGCGCAGGGCCGAAACGCTGACGCGGCCCTGACGGACGTCCTCATCTGCGAGGACGGTCAGGACCGCGTCGTATCGGTCACTACTGACGGGTAGCGGCTTGTGCGGGAGTTCACACACTCGGCGTGCGACCGTACGGCGCAAGCGAGCTGACGCCGCGTCAGACGGCCTGGCCGCCGATGAACGCGCCGCGCTTCTCGACGGCCATCTGGTACAGGCGTCCGGCGCGGTAGGAGGACCGTACCAGCGGACCCGACATCACGCCGGAGAAGCCGATCTGGTCGGCCTCCTCCTTCAGCTCCACGAACTCGTGCGGCTTGACCCAGCGCTCGACGGGGTGGTGGCGCACGGACGGCCGCAGGTACTGCGTGATGGTGACCAGCTCGCAGCCCGCCTCGTGCAGTTGCACCAGGGCCTCGCTGACCTCCTCGCGGGTCTCGCCCATGCCGAGGATCAGGTTCGACTTGGTGACGAGCCCGACGTCGCGGGCGGCCGTGATGACGTTCAGGGAACGCTCGTAACGGAAGCCGGGGCGGATCCGCTTGAAGATCCGCGGGACCGTCTCGACGTTGTGCGCGAAGACCTCGGGGCGCGACGAGAAGACCTCGGCGAGCTGCTCCGGGACCGCGTTGAAGTCGGGGGCGAGCAGCTCCACCTTCGTACGGCCCGACGCGCGGCCGGCGGTCTGCTCGTGGATCTGCCGGACCGTCTCGGCGTACAGCCACGCCCCGCCGTCCGCGAGGTCGTCGCGGGCGACGCCGGTGATGGTGGCGTAGTTCAGGTCCATCGTGACGACGGACTCGCCCACCCGGCGCGGCTCGTCGCGGTCCAGCGCCTCGGGCTTGCCGGTGTCGATCTGGCAGAAGTCGCAGCGCCGGGTGCACTGGTCGCCGCCGATGAGGAAGGTCGCCTCGCGGTCCTCCCAGCACTCGTAGATGTTGGGGCAGCCGGCTTCCTGGCAGACGGTGTGCAGGCCCTCGCTCTTCACGAGGTTCTGCATCTTCGTGTACTCGGGACCCATTTTCGCCCGGGTCTTGATCCACTCGGGCTTGCGCTCGATGGGGGTCTGGGCGTTACGGACCTCCAGGCGCAGCATCTTGCGTCCGTCGGGTGCGACTGCGGACACGACCGGCTCCCTAACGATTGATTCTTCGGCGTGCCCAAGGGTACGCCCGTGGATTTGAAAGCCCGCTGGCGCGTCAGGCCGCGGGTACCGCGGAGTCCTTCTCGATCTCCCGGGGCTTCGGCTCCGCGTTCTCCAGGACGTCCGTCAGGTGGCGTTCCACCACCGGCAGGACCTCCTCGATCGTCACGTCCCGGCCCAGCTCGGCGGCCAGGGAGGCGACGCCCGCGTCGCGGATCCCGCACGGGATGATCCGGTCGAACCACTTGTTGTCCGGGTTCACGTTCAGCGCGAAGCCGTGCATCGTGACGCCCTTGGCGACCCGGATGCCGATCGCCGCGATCTTCCGGTCCTCGCGCCGCTGGCCCGCGTTGGACGGCGCGTACTCCGGGCCGTTCAGCCGGGGGTCGAACTCCTCGTCGGTGAGCCGGGGATCGAGGTCCAGCGACAGGCCGCCGAGCGACGGGCGCCGCTCCACCGGATCGCCGAGCACCCACACGCCGCTGCGCCCCTCGACCCGGGACGTCTCGACGCCGAACTCGGCGCACACCCCGATCAGGGCGTCCTCCAGCCGCCGCACATGGGCGACGACGTCCACCGGACGCGGCAGCTTCAGGATCGGGTAGCCCACCAACTGCCCCGGACCGTGCCAGGTGATCTTGCCGCCGCGGTCCACGTCGACGACCGGGGTGCCGTCCAGGGGGCGCTCGTCGGCGGCGGTGCGCCGGCCGGCCGTGTAGACCGGGGGGTGCTCCAGGAGCAGCACGGTGTCCGGGATCTCGTCGGCGAACCGGGCCGCGTGCACCCGGCGTTGCTCGTCCCACGCCTCCTGGTACTCGACGGCGTCCCCGCCGAACCCCATCCGGACGAACCGCAGCTCGCTCACGGCCAGCGCCTCCCTGAAAGTCGTCAGGCGCGTGCCGCGCCCAAGCCACTGTACGTCCGCGCGTTCCGCGTCAGCCCCACGGCCAATCCTCACACGATCGGATGAATGAACGCCGAGATGTGCGATCGGCTGCTTACTCTCCGCTACATTCGCGCCGTTCACGAGGCCAAAAGAGCTGATCACAGCAATCAGGGCATTCATCCGGGCACGTCACAGGCCCGGGAGGCAGGAGACCGCACCGCAGATGACGGAACGACCCGCGCAGCGCACTCCCAACCGCCAACTAGCCGCGCTCATCGCAGAAGCGGGCTTCTCCAACGCGGGACTGGCCCGTCGCGTCGATCAGCTCGGCCTCGAACACGGGCTGGACCTCAGATACGACAAGACGTCCGTCACCCGGTGGCTGCGCGGGCAGCAGCCCCGGGGCACCACCCCCGCCCTCATCGCCGAGGTCTTCACCCGGCGCCTCGGCCGCCGGCTCACCGCCCAGGACCTCGGTCTGGACGCCTGCGCCCCCGTGTACGCGGGCCTGGAGTTCGCCTCCACGCCCGACGAGGCCATCGACATCGTCGGCGGGCTCTGGCGCAAGGACTCCGGCAGCCACGCCGAGCTCCGCAAGATCGCCTTCACCCCGGCGGGGCTCGTCGTGCCCAGCCGGGACTGGCTGATCGGGCGGGCCGACGAGAAGGTCGCCCGCAGCGAGCCGCCCGCTGCCCGGGTCCCCGTCCAGGGCCGCCCGGCCACCCGCCCCGCCGGGTCCGGCACACTCCAGGAGCAGCCCCCGTCCGCGCAGCCGGCGCGGGCGCCCGCCCAGGTCGTGCCCCGGCAGCGCGGCCAGGGCAGCGAGCGCCCGCCCGCCCAGCGGGTCACCGGCGGCGACATCTCCGCGCTCCGTTCGGTAGGCGAGCTGTTCCGCACCCTCGACGACCGGTACGGCGGCGGGCACGCCCGGCAGGCCCTCGTGCGCTACCTGGAGCACGAGTGCGAGCCGATGCTGCGCGGCTCCTACGGTGAGCAGACCGGCCGCCGGCTCTTCGGCGCCGCCGCCGACCTGACCCGGCTCGCCGGCTGGACCTCCTTCGACATCGCCGCGCACGGTCTGGCCCAGCGGTACTTCGTCCAGGCCCTGCGCCTCTCGCAGGCGGCGGCGGACCGCGCGTACGGCTCGTTCGTGCTGGTCACCATGAGCCGCCAGGCCGTCTATCTCGGGCACGGGCGCGAGGCGGTGCAGCTCGCGCGGGTGGCCCAGCAGGGCGTCGGCACGGGCGCGCCGCCCGTCGTGCAGGCGCTGCTGCACGCGGCGGAGGCGCGCGGGCACGGGGTGCTGGGCGAGGTGCGGGCCTCGACCGCCGCGCTCGTGCGCGCCGAGCGGGCGTTGGAGGCGGCCAAGGCGGGGGACGAGGTGCCGTACTGGGCGCGGTTCTTCGACGAGGCGCAGTTGGCCGACGAGTTCGGGCACTGCCACCGGGACCTCCAGCAGTTCCGGGCCGCCGCCCAGCACGCCGAGCGGTCGCTGCAACTGCGGCCCGCCGCGCATGCCCGCAGCCGGCTGTTCTGCCGCGTCGTCCTCGCCTCCGCCAGGCTCGGCCTCGGCGAGCTCGACCAGGCCTGCCAGCATGCCGCCGAGGCGGCGGGCCAGGCGGCGGAGATGCGGTCGGTACGGGCCCTGGAGTACGTCCGGGACTTCGAACGCCGCCTGGAGCCCTACCGGGACGCGGCCCCGGTCCGGACCTACCGCGACAAGGTGGCGGCCCTGGGGTGACCCCGGCGGCCCCTGGGGGCTGCCGTCCCCAGACCCCCGCTTCGGCCCTGAAGGGGCCTCGTCCTCAAACGCCGGACGGGCTGAAGTGCCTGGCCCTTGGTGGTGGGTGGGCATAGGCCGGGGGTCTGGGGGCGGAGACCCCAGGGGTGGGACCACTTACGCTGCCGCCGGTGCTTCCCGGGGTGTCGGCAGTGGGTCCGCCGCGTGCAGCGAACCCGCGGCGGTCAGGTCGGAGACGATCGCCGACGCGGCCCGGTGCGCGGAGTGCAGCGCGCCCTGGACGGTGCTGGTGTCCCGGTGGTCGCCGCACACGTACAGCCCCGCCAGCAGCCGTACCGCCCGCCGCAGGTCGTGCGGCACCCGCATCGCCGGGACCGCCTCGGCGGTGTGGTGCACGGCCAGCGTCTCCCACCGCGCGGTCGGGACGCCGTAGAGGCGGGACAGGTGCGTGCGGACGGCGGCGTCGACGCCCGGCGGCGGTGTGCCGAGGACCGTGGACGAGATCAGCGCCCGGCCCGCGGGCGCCCGGCTCGGGTCCACCGCGCTGACCACCGCCGTGTGCGCCACCGGCCCGCCCCGGTCGGCGTCGAGGAGCAGCGCGGCCCCCGTCCCGGGCGGCTCGTCCGTCGTGTGGTGGACGACCGTCACCGGGTGGAACCCGGGCACCCGCAGCCCGGGCAGCAGCTCCGCCGCGGTGCGCGCGTCGGTGGCCACCAGCACGGCCCGGCAGCGGAACTCGCCGTGCGCGGCGGTGGTCACCGAGGTCGTGGACACCGAGGTGACCCGCACCCCGGTGTGCACGGTGCCCGGCGGCAGGGTCCGCGCGAGCAGCTCCGGCAGCACCTCCGCGCCGCCCTCCGGCAGCGACAGCCGCCCGGCCGCGAAGGCCCGCAGCGCGAGGTCCGCGCACCGGCTGGAGGTGGTCAGCTCCGGGTCGCAGAGCAGCGCCGCCAGCAGCGGGCGCAGGAACCCGTCGACCGTGCGGGCCGGCACCCCGCGCGCCGCGAGGGCCTGCGCGGCCGGCAACTCCGGGCGGCGCAGCAGCCGCCGCGCCGGGGTCGCCGCGATCCGGGTGAGCGCGGCGCCCAGCCGCGCCTGGTCCACGCCGCTGCCCAGCGGCGCGCCCGCCCGCACGGGCGGGGAGCCCGGCAGGGGAGCGCTCGCCAGGGCGCGTACGGCATGCAGTGCGCCCCTCGCGCTCCCCGCGCCCACCTGGGCGCCCGCCCGGTGATGGCGCCCGTCGCTGTGCAGCAGCACCCCCGGCGCGAACGGACGCAGGACGAGCGCGTCCAGCCCCGGTGTCAGGGCCAGTTCGGGATAGGCGGTGGACAGCAACTGCCCGACGCGGTCGAGCCGGAACCCGTCGATCTTCTCCGTCGACATACGGCCGCCCACGTAAGGGGCGGCTTCCAGGACCGCGGTCGTTACTCCTGCGCTGGTCAGTCGCTGTGCCGCGGAGAGGCCGGCGATACCGGCTCCCACCACGACGACGTCTGCCTGGTACGCGGGCTCAAGCACGTGCCCCTCCTCGAGGTTGCGCGGCCGGTGGAGACGTCATGCCCCCGACGGCCGGTCGGGATGCCCGAGTTCGGATCGAGGTTAGGGCCGTGATCGGTCAGGAACAGTCGCGCATGGGCAGAGCACGGTCGCACGGCGGTCGCATACGGTCATGAGGGGGTTCAGGCTGCCCGGATGGCATCCTCGATCCCGGGGAACGCGAACGTGAACCCCGACTCCAGCAGCCGCTTCGGCACCACCCGCGCGCTGCCCAGCACATCCCCGGCCATCTCGCCCAGCACCGTCCGCAGCACCGGCGCGGGCACCGCGAGGAGCGTCGGCCGGCGCAGCACCCGCCCCATCGCCGCGGTGATCTCCCGGTTGGTCAGCGGCTCGGGCGCGGTCAGGTTGAACGGCCCCGACAGGTCGCCGCGGTCGAGGAGATGCCGGATCGCCGCCACCTCGTCGTGCAGCGCGACGTACGACCAGTACTGCCTGCCGTCACCCATCCGCCCCCCGAGACCGGCCCTGAACAGCGGGAACAGCCTGGCCCAGGCCCCGCCGCCGCGCGCCACGACCAGCCCCGTCCGGGTGAAGACCGTACGGACCCCCGCCTCCTGGGCCGGGGCCGCGGCGGCCTCCCACTCCACGCACAGCTCCGGCAGGAAACCGCGGCCCGCGGGCGCGCTCTCGTCCACGATCCGGTCGCCCGTCTCGCCGTACAGACCCATGGCGCTGCCGTTCACGAACACCCGCGGCCGGTCGTCGAGCGAGGCGACCGCCCGCGCCAGCGCCGCCGTGCCGTGCACCCGGCTGTCGTGGATCCGCTTCTTGTACGCCGCGCTCCAGCGCCGGTCGCCGACCCCCGCCCCCGCCAGGTTGACCACGGCGTCGCACCCGGCGAGCCCCGCCGTGTCCACCTGCCCCCGCTCGGGATCCCAGCGCACCTCGTCCGCGCCCCGGGGCGCATGCCGCACCAGGCGGGCGACCTCGTGTCCGTCGGCGGTCAGGGACCGCACCAGGGCGCCGCCGATCAGACCGGACGCCCCGGCCACCGCGATTCGCCTACGTTCCGCACGTTCCGCACGTTCCATGCGGCCATCCTGCCCGGTGGCCGCGGAAAACACCGGTCGGGAGGCCGCCCTCCCGTCCTAAGGTGGCGGCCATGCCAGAACCCTCCGCACTTCGCATACGCCCCGCGGCGCTCGCCGACGAGGCGGCGCTGAGCCTCGTCGACCGCCTCACCTGGTCCCCGCTGCACGCCGTGATGCCCGAGCCGCAGCCGCCGTACGCCCCCTTCTTCGACGAGCGGCACGCGCCCGGGGACAACCTGGTCGCCGTACTCGACGACCGCGTGGTCGGCTATGTCCGCCTCGCCTTCCCCACTTCGCTCGCCTGCAACGCGCACGTCCGGCAGATCCAGGGCCTCGCCGTCCTCGACGAGGCGCGCGGCCGGGGCGTCGGGCGGGCGCTGGTCCGCGCGGCCGTCGACGAGGCCCGGCGGCAGGGCGCCCGCCGCATCACCCTGCGCGTCCTCGGCCACAACGCCCCGGCGCGGGCGCTCTACGCCGCCGAGGGGTTCGCGGTGGAGGGCGTGCTGCCGGAGGAGTTCCTGCTGGACGGCACGTACGTGGACGACGTGCTCATGGGACGCCCCCTATGAGGTCCATGAAATCCATGAGGCCCACGAGACGGTGGCTATGACGTGATCAGGTGCCCCACGTCCACCGGCTTCGTCGCCGTCGACGCCCGCTCGGCGTCGCCTGCGACCTCGGTCACCGTCAGCACGTACCCCGTCTCGTCGTCCGAGGTGGAGCGGGCGAAGACGACGCCGAAGACCCGGCCGTCGGTGGTCAGCAGCGGGCCGCCGGAGTTGCCGGGGCGGACCGTGGAGCGGATCGAGTAGATCTCGCGGGTGACGATCTCGTCGTTGTAGATGTTCCGGCCGGTCGCCTTCACCCGGTTCGCGACCGTCGCCGCCTGGAGGTTCAGGTCGCCGTCCTGCGGATAACCGGCGACGACCGCCGAGTCCCCGCGCTTGGCGTCGTCGTCGAAGCGCAGCACCGGGGCCCGCAGACCCGGCACGTACAGCACCGCCACGTCCTTGTCCGGGTCGAAGAACACCACGCGCGCGTCGTACGACCGCCCCACGCCGCCGATCCGTACGGTCGGCTCGTCGATGCCCGCCACCACGTGCGCGTTGGTCATCACATGCTCACGCGCGTACACGAAACCGCTGCCCTCGCGGCCCTGGTTGCCCGAGGAACCCTCGATCTTCACCGTGCTCAGCTTGGCCGCGCTGGTCGCGAGAGCCGTGACGCTGTCACCGGTGGGCTTGGCGACCTCGGCCGTCGACTCGTTCTCGAACGGGTTGAAGACCTGCGGGAAGCCCGCCTCGGTCAGCGCCGACGTGGCCCGCGAGAACCAGGTGGGCGTGGTGTCCGGCATGGCGTCCTGCACCGCGCCCAGCAGCCGTGAGTCCCGTATCGACGACGTGACCACCGGCGACGAGGACGCGCCCAGCACGCTCGCCGCCACCCACGCCACGATCAGCACCGCCACCGCGTTCGCCACCGCGCCGCCGACCCCGTCGGCCACCCGCAGCGGCCCCCGGTCCAGCTCCCGGCGCAGCCGCAGCGCGAGACGGCCCGCCAGCTCGTGCCCGACCACCGCCGGGACGAGCACCGTGAACACGGCGGTCACGGTCGCCTCGGTGGTCCCCGGCGTCACCAGGTCCATCAGCCACGGCAGGACCCACACACCGATCACCGCGCCGCCCACGAACCCGGCCAGCGAGACACAGCCGGCCACCAGCCCACGCCGGTAGCCGGAACCGGCGTAGGCCAGGATCACCAGCGCCAGCAGGATGTCGAGCAGGTCCACACGGCCCCCTTTCTCTCAGACCCCCTAGTACGTGCGGAAAGGGCCCAGTGATCAGCTACCCGTCGATCACGCGCACACGACGTCCACAACCGGCCACGTGCGCGTGTACCCCGTAAAACGGTGCGCACCGGGAGGATGGTTCCACCAGGTGGCACACCACACATCGCGGGCGGACCGGAACCGGTCGACAGTGGGTTCATGTGCGCCCGCCGAGCTCTCTGGCCGACCCCCCGCGGTCCGCGCCGGCCGCGCGGGCGGCGCCCGGCGCGGATACCGGGCCCGCTCCTCGTGCTCCTGGGCTGCGTGCCCGGGCTCGCCGCCGTCGCCGCCCTGGGGCTGTGCGCGGGCGGTGTCGACCACGCGGCGACGGACGCCCTGGCCGCCCGCGCCGGCCACCAGGCCGCCCGCCCCGCCACCGCGCACCAGGCGGCCCGCCCGCCGGTCGTGCCGCGCACCGCCTGGCTGGACGCCCTCGCCCGGCACGCGCAGCCGCCCCCGCGCTACGACGACAAGGTCGTCGCCGTCTTCGTCCACCACACCGACTCGCCCAACGGCTACGACTGCGCCGACGCGCCCCGCATCATCCGCTCCCTGTACACGGGCCAGACCGCCGCCCGCGGCTGGGACGACATCGGCTACAACTTCCTCGTCGACCGCTGCGGCACCGTCTACGAGGGCCGGGCCGGCGGCGTCGACCGGGCCGTCACCGGCGCCCACACCCAGGGCTTCAACCACCGCACGGCCGGCATCGCCGCACTCGGCACGTTCACCGCCGGGGTGCCGGTGCCGCAGGCGATGGTCGACGCGATCGCCGCCGTGACCGCCTGGAAACTCGGCCTGACCGGCACCGACCCGCGCTCGAGCGTCCGGCTCACCTCCAGCAACAGCCTCAGCCGGTACGCTGCCGGCACCACCGCCACCCTCCCGGCGCTGGCCGGCCACCGGGACGGCTTCATGACCACCTGCCCCGGCGCGGCCCTCACCGCCCGCCTCCCGGAGATCCGCGCCACCGCCGCCCGCCTCCAGGGCAGAACGGCCGCGCCCGCGCTCACAGGAAGCCCTTAGACGGCCTTCAGGGTTCTCCCATTCCCACGTCCTACGGTCATGCACAACACAAGCCGACCGGAGGTGGGGATCATGAACAGCAGCCGTACGGGGTCCACGGAGGCCACGCAGCGCAGGGAGCCGTCGGGCTGGTCCAGGGCCGCCCGCAGCCCCTGGACCGTGCTCTGCGCCGTCGCCGCGGTCGTCCTGGGCCCGGCCGCGGCCACCGCGTCCGCGCTGGAGCAGGCCAACCGGGCGCCGATGCACCACGCGGTGCGGATCGACCAGACGCAGGCCTACCTCCCGACGGACAGCACCCGCCGCAAGTTCGCCGTGTGACGACGTCCGCCGAGGCTCACTCCTTGAAGCGCTGCCACAGCCGGGGATACCGCTCGGCGAGAGCGCTCTCGTTCTCGAAGTCGACCGGCGTGCCCTCGGGTTCGGAGGGCGCGGGCGGGATGCCCAGGTCCGGGGCGACGGTCCCGGTGAGCTGCTCGTAGGCCTCGTCGGCCGCGTAACCGAGTTCCTCGCCGTCGCCGTCGATCTCCTCGTCGAAGTCGTCCAGCAGGTCGGCGAGCGAGTCCGGGTCGTTGTGCAGGGCGCCCTCGAAGACCTCGCGGCCCTGCCCGATCAGCCAGCACCGGAAGAAGTCGAAGGCGTCGTCGCTCGCCCCGTCCAGCAGCAGCCAGGCGGCGCCCCACAGGTCCCACGTGTAGGCGCGGTTGTAGCGGGACTCGAAGTGCCGGGCGAAGTCGAGCACGGAATCCGGGTCCAGCCGGACCAGCCGCTCCACGAGCAGGTCGGCCTGCTCCTCGGGATCACCCTCGGCGGCCTCGCGGGAGGCGTCCACCAGCTCCCAGAACTCCGTCTCGTCCATCACGCGTCCAGCATCGTGCCTCAAGGACCCCGACGCACCCGGAGTACCGCGGATTATCACCACCCGGCCGCTGTCACAGGTACAACTCCGCCAGCCGCCCCACGTCCTCGGCGAACCGCCTCCGCAGAGCCTCGGGCCCGACCACCTCGGCCTCGGCCCCCAACACCCTGAGCTGACTACACGCCACCTCCAACGACTCCACCCACAGGGCGACGGCCACCCACCCCCGCGCGTCCGCTGCCCCAGCCGTCGCCAGCGCGTCCCGGGCGGCCACCGGATCCACCGCGTGCGCCAGCCCGCGCCTACCCGCCGCCGACAGCCGTACGACGATTTCGGCCCCCAGGATCGAGCGCGCGAACCGTTCGGCCTGCGCACCCCAGAACCCGGGCAGGTCGAACTCGTCGTCCCGGCTGAATCGATCCGGTGACTCCTCGACACCGACGAACCGGTCGATACGGTACGTACGGAACGCCCGGCCGTCCCGGTCCTCGCCCCGAACCTCGTCCCGCACCCGGGCGCACAGGTACCAGACCCCCGCCTTCAGCACGAGCCCGTACGGCTCCAGCTCCCGCACCACCTCGTCCCCGTTGCCGCGGCGATACCGCGCACGGACACACCGGTCGTCCCACACCGCGTCCGCGACCACGCTCAGCAGCTCGGGCGTCTTCGGCTCCCGGAACCACCCGGGCGCATCCAGATGGAACCGCTGCGCCGCCGCCCGCGGAGCGTCTCGCAGGGCGGGCAGCAGGGCCGCCGACACCTTCAGCCGCGCCGCCGAGGCGACGTCCTCCAACCCCATCTCCCGCAGCGCCCCCGGCACCCCGCTCAGGAACAGCGCCTCGGCCTCACCGCGCCCCAGCCCGGTCAGCCGCGTCCGATACCCGCCGACCAGCCGGTAACCGCCCGCTCGCCCGCGCTCCGCGTACACGGGCACACCGGCCTCCGACAGCGCCTGCGCGTCCCGCGTGACCGTGCGCTCCGACACTTCCAGCTCCCGCGCCAGCTCGGCGGCGGTCATGGCGGGCCGGGACTGGAGCAGAAGCACCATCTTGATGAGGCGGGCAGCACGCATGCGCCCATGATGCCGGGACCCACTGACAACGAGAGCGGCAACAAGGAAGGGGGGTGCGGCAGACGCCGCACCCCCCTTCCCGTCGAGCCGTCGGCTTACAGGCCGTAGCGCTCGCGTGCTTCCTTTACCGAGGTGGCCTTGGTCTCGCCGCGGCGGGCGAGTTGGGCCAGGGCCGCTACGACGATCGACTGGGCGTCGACGCCGAAGTGGCGGCGGGCCGCGTCGCGGGTGTCGGAGAGGCCGAAACCGTCCGCGCCCAGGGAGGAGTAGTCCTGCTCGACCCACTGCGCGATCTGGTCCGGGACCTGGCGCATGTAGTCGGAGACCGCGAGGACCGGACCCTCGGCGCCCTGCAGCGCCTGCCGGACGTACGGCACGCGCTCCTCGCCGCGCAGCAGGGCCGCGTCGGCCTCCAGCGCGTCCCGGCGCAGCTCGGTCCAGGAGGTCGCGGACCACACGTCGGCGGCCACCCCCCACTCCTCGGCGAGCAGCTTCTGCGCCGTGAGGGCCCAGTGGATCGCGGTGCCCGAAGCCAGGAGCTGGATGCGCGGGGCGTTGGCCGCCGCCACCTGCACGCCCGCCGACTCCGCCGTGTTGAAGCGGTACAGGCCCTTGACGATGCCCTCGTCGACGCTCGCGGCGCCGCCGACGGCGGACGGCTTGGCCGGCTGGGGCATCGGCTCGTTGTAGACGGTCAGGTAGTAGAAGACGTTCTGGTCCTCGCCCGGGGCCGCCGCGCCGTACATCCGGCGCAGACCGTCCTTGACGATCGTGGCGACCTCGTACGCGAACGCCGGGTCGTAGCTGAGGGCGGCCGGGTTGGTCGCGGCGATGACCGGGGAGTGGCCGTCGGCGTGCTGGAGGCCCTCGCCCGTCAGGGTCGTACGGCCCGCCGTGGCGCCGACGAGGAAGCCGCGGCCGAGCTGGTCGCCGAGCTGCCACATCTGGTCGGCCGTACGCTGCCAGCCGAACATCGAGTAGAAGATGTAGAACGGGATCATCGGCTCGCCGTGCGTGGAGTACGCGCTGGACGCGGCGATGAAGTCGGCCATCGAACCGGCCTCGGTGATCCCCTCGTTGAGGATCTGGCCGTTCTGGGCCTCCTTGTAGTACATGAGCTGGTCACGGTCGACCGGCTCGTACGTCTGGCCCTTGGGGGAGTAGATCCCGAGGGACGGGAAGAGCGACTCCATGCCGAACGTGCGCGCCTCGTCGGGGACGATCGGCACCCAGCGCCGGCCCGTCTCCTTGTCGCGGACCAGGTCCTTGATCAGGCGGACGAAGGCCATGGTGGTGGCCACGTTCTGGGAGCCGGAGCCCTTGTCGAAGGACGCGAACGTCTTGTCGGCGGGGGCCGGCAGCGGAGCGATCGCGTGCGTACGGCGGGCCGGGGCCGGGCCGCCGAGCGCCGCGCGGCGCTCCTGGAGGTAGCGCACCTCGGGGGCGTCGGCGCCGGGGTGGCCGTAGGGCACGACCCCGTCGACGAAGTCGCTGTCCTTGATGGGCAGTTCCAGCAGGTCGCGCATCGTCTTGAACTCGTCCACCGACAGCTTCTTCATCTGGTGGTTGGCGTTCTTCGACGCGAAGCCCTCGCCGAGGGTGTGCCCCTTGACGGTCTGCGCCAGGATGACGGTCGGCGCGCCCTTGAACTCGACGGCCGCCTTGTACGCGGCGTACACCTTGCGCGCCTCGTGACCACCGCGCGAGAGGTGGAAGCACTCCAGGATCTTGTCGTCGGACAGCAGCTTCGCCATGTCGACGAGCGCCGCGTCCTTGCCGAAGAAGTCCTGGCGGATGTAGGCGGCGTCACGCGTCTGGTACGTCTGCACCTGGGCGTCCGGCACCTCGCGCAGCCGCCGGACGAGCGCGCCCGTGGTGTCGAGCTGGAACAGCTCGTCCCACGCCGAGCCCCACAGCGACTTCACGACGTTCCAGCCGGCGCCGCGGAACTGCGCCTCCAGCTCCTGCACGATCTTGAAGTTGGCGCGGACCGGGCCGTCGAGGCGCTGCAGGTTGCAGTTGATGACGAAGGTCAGGTTGTCCAGGCCCTCGCGGGAGGCGAGCGCGAGGGCCGCCGTCGACTCGGGCTCGTCCATCTCGCCGTCACCGAGGAACGCCCACACGTGCGACGCCGAGACGTCCTTGATGGCGCGGTTGGTGAGGTACCGGTTGAAGCGCGCCTGGTAGATGGCGGAGAGCGGACCGAGACCCATGGAGACGGTCGGGAACTCCCACAGCCAGGGCAGCCGGCGCGGGTGCGGATACGACGGGAGGCCGTCGCCGCCCGCCTCCTGACGGAAGTTGTCGAGGTGCCGCTCGGTCAGCCGGCCGTCGAGGAAGGCGCGGGCGTAGATGCCGGGGGAGGCGTGGCCCTGGATGTAGAGCTGGTCGCCGGAGCCGTCCCGCTCCTTGCCCTGGAAGAAGTGGTTGAAGCCGGTCTCGTAGAGCCAGGCGGCGGAGGCGAAGGTGGCGATGTGGCCGCCGACGCCGTGTTTGCTGCCCCGGCTGACCATCGCGGCCGCGTTCCAGCGGTTCCACGCGGTGATCTTCCGCTCCAGCTCCTCGTCGCCGGGCGCGGAGGGCTCGGCGGCGGTGGGGATGGTGTTGACGTAGTCGGTCTCGAGCAGCTTCGGCAGCGCGATGCCGTTGCCCTCGGCACGCTCCAGCGTGCGGCGCATCAGGTACGCGGCGCGGTGCGGCCCGGCCGCCTTGGCGACCGCGTCCAGGGAGGCCTGCCATTCGGCGGTCTCCTCCGGGTCACGGTCGGGGAGCTGGTCGAGCGCGCTCGGCTGGATGGCCTGGGGGTCGGTCATGTCGCCGCCTTCCTCAGTCGAAGGGGGTTCCCTGTGAGGTGGGTGTTCCGGGGGTGCCCTTGGTCTTTGGCAGGACAGGGCGTGGGCTCTGGTGGGAGTCCGTCGGCGACTGTAACGCGCTGATCGATGATCGATCAAAGGGTTGAAGGGCAAAACCTCTCGATTACGAGAAAGTCGGCACGGGGTGCCTTTCGGGCGGGCACCGGGTGCCGCTTTATTTAGGGCGAATTCAAGCCGTTTCCGCAGGTGAGCGCGGGGGTGCTCGACTGGCACCCACCTGCTGACCGACCGCTCACCGACTGCTGACCAGCCGCCGTCCGGCCGCTGTCCGACTGCCGTCCGACGGGCTCACGCCCTCGGCGCACACCCCAGCACATGCGCCTTCACCAGCTCGGCGATCCGCGGATCGCGCCGCTTGAACGCGGCCACCAGCTCCTCGTGCTCCTCCGCGTACGACTGCTGCACGGTTCCCAGCCAGCGGATGGACAGCGCCGTGAACACCTCGATGCCGAGGCCCTCCCAGGTGTGCAGCAGCACCGAGTTCCCGGCCGCCCGCACCAGCTCGCGGTGGAAGCCGACGGTGTGCCGCACCTGGCCGGTGCCGTCGGCGGCGCGGTCGGCCTCGTACAGGGCGGCGACATGGGGTTCGAGGGCCGAGCAGTCCTCGGCGAGCCGCTGCGCGGCCAGTTCCGCCGCGATCGCCTCCAGACCGGCCCGTACGGGGTAACTCTCCTCCAGGTCCGCCGCCGTGAGGTTGCGCACCCGCACGCCCTTGTTCGGCGCGGACTCGATCAGCCGCAGCGACTCCAGCTCGCGCAGCGCTTCTCGCACCGGCGTCTGGCTGACCTCCAGCTCGGTCGCGATCCGCCGCTCCACGATCCGCTCGCCCGGCTGCCAGCGCCCGCTGACGATCCCCTCCACGATGTGCTCGCGGATCTGTTCGCGCAGCGAGTGGACGACGGGCGCGGTCATGAAAGCTCCTTCGAGCAGGGGCCGCCCCTCGGCCCCGGGGACGTCTGACGCTTAGACAATACGGCCGTGAGCGCTTTCCAGAAGGGCGTCCGGGGATGCTTTTACGCAGGTGAGATGAGACTTACACGCCGTTCCCGGGGTGCCGTGCCGCCCCGGGCACCGCGTACCCCGGTCTCCTCCGCCACGGGCCCTAGAGGTCGAGGACCGCGCGGAGCGCGTTGTCCACCTGCGCCAGCGGACCCGGGCCGATGGTGCCGTGCCGGGTCCCGGTGTCGAAGCGGGCCGAGGCGAGCTGGAGGAGATCGACGGCGACGACCGAGGCGTCGATGGGTGACGTGAGGCGGACGCTCATCGCCGTGTCGGGGTGTGCGGCCGGCGCGTGCAGGACAAGGGCGACGACCACCCCGTACGTGTCGGCCAGCCCGTCAAGACTGACGACGAGTACCGTGCGGACGCCTTTGCCGGTGTCGACGTCCCACACGTCCCCCCTCTGGATGCTCACAGTGCGTCGCCCTCCCCCTCCAGGTCGAGCTGCCCGAGCGCGGCGAGTTTGCGAGCGGCGTCCAGCGTCATCTGCCGACGTACGGCCTTCAGGATGTAGTCGTTGAGGGAGGGGGCGTCGGCGGCGGCGTCCCGCAGCGCCTTGTCCATGGAGTCCGGGATGCGCAAGGTGATGGCACTCATGACACCAGATGTAGTGGCAAAGGTGCCGTCGGTGGCGGCGGTTGCCGAAAGCGGCAGACGAACGCCCCCGGCCGGAAGGTTCCGGGCGGGGGCGTTCGGGGGTTGTTGTGCTGGTGGGACTGGGTTACAGGCCGAGCTCGACCTCGAACTCGCCGGCTTCCAGGATCGCCTTGACCGACGTCAGGTAACGGGCCGCGTCGGCGCCGTCGACCAGGCGGTGGTCGTAGGACAGGGTCAGGTACGTCATGTCGCGGACGCCGATGACCGTGCCCTCCTCCGTCTCGATGACGGCCGGACGCTTGACCGTGGCACCGATGCCGAGGATCGCGACCTGGCCCGGCGGCACGATGATCGTGTCGAAGAGCGCACCGCGCGAACCGGTGTTGGAGATGGTGAAGGTGCCGCCGGACAGCTCGTCCGGGGTGATCTTGTTGCCACGGACCTTGCCGGCCAGCTCGGCCGTGGCCTTCGAGATACCGGCGATGTTGAGGTCACCGGCGCCCTTGATGACCGGGGTCATCAGGCCCTTCTCCGAGTCCACCGCGATGTTGATGTTCTCGGTGCCGAAGTAGGTGATCGTGCCGTCGGCCTCGTTGATCTTGGCGTTGATGACCGGGTGGGCCTTCAGCGCCTGGGCCGCCGCCTTCACGAAGAACGGCATCGGGGAGAGCTTGACGCCCTCGCGCGCCGCGAAGGAGTCCTTCGCCTTGGCACGCAGCCGCATCAGACGCGTGACGTCGACCTCGACGACCGACGACAACTGCGCCTGCTCGTGCAGCGCCTTGACCATGTTGTCGCCGATGACCTTGCGGATGCGCGGCATCTTGACGGTCTGGCCACGGAGGGGAGAGACCTCCAGGGCCGGGGCGGCCTTCTTGGCGGCCGGCGCGGCGGCGACCGGAGCCGGGGCAGCGGCGGCGGCGGCCTTCGCGGCCTCGGCGGCTGCGATGACGTCCTGCTTGCGGATCCGGCCACCGACACCGGTGCCCTTGACGGCGGCCAGGTCGACGCCGTTCTCGGCGGCGAGCTTGCGCACCAGCGGGGTCACGTAGGCACCGTCGTCCCCGGCGGCGGGAGCCGCGGGGGCGGGGGCGGCCGGGGCGACCGGAGCGGGGGCGACCGGCGCGGGAGCCGGGGCGGCGGCCACGGGGGCCGGAGCCGGAGCGGCGGCGACCGGGGCGGGCGCCGGAGCGGCCGGAGCCGGAGCCGGTGCGACCGGCGCGGGGGCCGGGGCGGCGGCGACGGGCGCCGGGGCCGGGGCGGCCGGGGCAGCCGCCGGGGCGGCGCCCGGGGCGCCGATGACGGCGAGCTTGGCGCCGACCTCGGCGGTCTCGTCCTCGGCGACAGTGATCTCGAGCAGCACACCGGAGGTGGGCGCCGGGATCTCGGTGTCGACCTTGTCGGTCGAGACCTCGAGCAGCGGCTCGTCGGCCTCGACGCTGTCGCCGACCGACTTCAGCCAGCGGGTGACGGTGCCCTCGGTGACGGACTCACCGAGCGCGGGCAGCACGACGTCCGTGCCGGTGGCAGCACCGGCGGGAGCGGGCGCGGCCGGAGCCTCGGGGGCCGGCGCGGGGGCGGCGGGGGCCTCGGCCACCGGAGCCGGGGCCGCGACGGGCTCGGCGGCCGGAGCCGGGGCGGCAGCGGGCGCGCCCGTGCCGTCGTCGATGAGGGCCAGCTCGGCGCCGACCTCGACCGTCTCGTCCTCGGCCACCTTGATGGAGGCGAGGATGCCGGACACGGGCGAGGGGATCTCGGTGTCGACCTTGTCGGTCGACACCTCGAGCAGCGGCTCGTCGGCCTCGACGCGCTCACCCTCGGCCTTCAGCCAGCGGGTGACAGTGCCCTCGGTGACGCTCTCGCCGAGCGCCGGAAGGGTTACGGAAACCGCCATGGTTTCGGTTGCTCCTTAACGATTGCGGAAGTCTGAGTCGTCGCTTCGTCGACCGAGGGTCAGTCGTGCGAGTGCAGCGGCTTGCCCGCCAGGGCCAGGTGGGCTTCGCCGAGCGCCTCGCTCTGCGTCGGGTGGGCGTGGATGAGCTGCGCGACCTCGGCCGGCAGCGCCTCCCAGTTGTAGATGAGCTGGGCTTCGCCGACCTGCTCGCCCATGCGGTCGCCGACCATGTGGACGCCGACCACCGCACCGTCCTTCACCTGGACGAGCTTGATCTCGCCCGAGGTGTTGAGGATCTTGCTCTTGCCGTTGCCCGCCAGGTTGTACTTCAGAGCGACGACCTTGTCCGCGCCGTAGATCTCCTTGGCCTTGGCCTCGGTGATGCCCACGGAGGCGACCTCGGGGTGGCAGTACGTCACCCGCGGGACACCGTCGTAGTCGATCGGGACGGCCTTCAGGCCGGCCAGCCGCTCCGCCACCAGGATGCCCTCGGCGAAGCCGACGTGCGCGAGCTGGAGCGTCGGGACCAGGTCGCCGACGGCGGAGACGGTCGGGACGTTCGTCCGCATGTACTCGTCGACCAGGACGTAGCCGCGGTCCATCGCGACGCCCTGCTCCTCGTAACCCAGACCGGCCGAGACGGGTCCGCGGCCCACCGCGACCAGCAGCAGCTCGGCCTCGAACTCCTTGCCGTCGGCCAGGGTGACCTTGACGCCGTCGGCGGTGTACTCCGCCTTCGAGAAGAAGGTGCCCAGGTTGAACTTGATGCCGCGCTTGCGGAACGCGCGCTCGAGCAGCTTGGAGGAGTTCTCGTCCTCGAGCGGCGCGAGGTGCTTGAGGCCCTCGACGATCGTGACGTCCGCGCCGAAGGACTTCCACGCCGAGGCGAACTCGACGCCGATGACGCCGCCGCCCAGGATGATCGCGGACTTCGGCACGCGGTCCAGGACGAGGGCGTGGTCGGAGGAGATGATCCGGTTGCCGTCGATCTCCAGGCCCGGCAGCGACTTCGGCACGGAGCCGGTCGCCAGCAGGACATGGCGGCCCTGGATCCGCTGCCCGTTCACGTCGACGGAGGTCGGCGACGACAGGCGCCCCTCGCCCTCGATGTACGTCACCTTGCGGGAGGCGACGAGCCCCTGCAGGCCCTTGTACAGGCCGGAGATCACACCGTCCTTGTACTTGTGGACCCCCGCGATGTCGATGCCCTCGAAGGTGGCCTTGACGCCGAACTGCTCGCTCTCGCGGGCCTGGTCGGCGATCTCGCCCGCGTGCAGCAGGGCCTTGGTGGGGATGCAACCCCGGTGCAGGCAGGTGCCGCCGACCTTGTCCTTCTCGATCAGGGCGACGTCCAGACCCAACTGCGCCCCGCGCAGGGCCGCGGCGTAACCGCCACTGCCACCGCCGAGGATCACTAGGTCGAAAACGGTGCTGGCGTCGTTCGCCACGTCACGTCCTCCATGCATGTGCGCCACGCCGGTCTCCAGCGACCGGTCGGCGGCTGGTGTCCGGCCGCTCTTCATCGGCCCTGTGGTGGGGGCCCTGTCCTGCCAGGCCCCATCCTCGCACTTGTCACACCCCAACGAGACACGGGGCACCTATGTGAGACCGCCCACTGTCCCGACCCAGGGGCGCGGGGAACTGCGCGACCGACCACACCCGGCCCGCACCCGCCACAAAACGGACGGACCCGAGTGATCAGGCGCACAGTCCCCGCACCGACAGCACTAACCGAGATCGCCCGCCGCGGTCAGTTCAGCAAGGCGAACCAGCGTCCGCACCGCGGACCCCGTACCGCCCTTCGGCGTGTACCCGAAAGGACCCCCCTCGTTGAACGCCGGCCCGGCGATGTCCAGGTGCGCCCAGGTGATCCCCTCGCCCACGAACTCCCGCAGGAACAGCCCGGCCACCAGCCCGCCGCCCATCCGCTCACCCATGTTCGCGATGTCGGCGACGCTGGAGTCCATGCCCTTGCGCAGGTGCTCCGGCAGCGGCATCGGCCACGCCGGCTCCCCGACCTCCTCGGCGGCCTCGTGCAGCGACGAGCGGAACGCCTCGTCGTTGGCCATGATCCCGAAGGTCCGGCTGCCCAGCGCCAGCACCATCGCCCCGGTCAGCGTCGCCACGTCGACGATCGCGTCCGGCTTCTCCTCGGAGGCCGCCCACAGCGCGTCCGCCAGGACCAGCCGGCCCTCGGCGTCGGTGTTGAGCACCTCGACGGTCTTGCCGCTGTACATGCGAAGCACGTCACCCGGTCGGGTGGCGGAGCCCGACGGCATGTTCTCGGCGAGCGCCAGCCAGCCGGTGACGTTGACCTCCAGGCCGAGACGCGCGGCGGCGACCACGGCGGCGAAGACCGCCGCCGCGCCGCTCATGTCGCACTTCATCGTCTCGTTGTGCCCGGCGGGCTTCAGCGAGATGCCGCCCGAGTCGTAGGTGATGCCCTTGCCGACGAACGCCAGGTGCTTCTTCGCCTTGGCGGACGTGTACGACAGCTTCACCAGGCGGGGGGCCGCGGCGGAGCCGACGCCGACGCCGAGGATGCCGCCGTAGCCGCCCTTGGCGAGGGCCTTCTCGTCGAGCACCTGCACCTTGATGCCGTGCTCCTTGGCCGCGGTCTGCGCCAGGGCGGCGAACGCCTCGGGGTGGAGGTCGTTCGGCGGCATGTTGATCAGGTCGCGGGCGCGGTTGAGCTCCTCGCCGACGGCGGCGGCACGCAGCAGCGCGGCCTTGTGGGCGGCGTCGCGCGGCTTCCCGCCGAGCAGGGCGGCCTCGGCGAGCGGGGCCTTGGCGCTCTTGGCCTTGGCGTCGCCGCCGTGGTGCTTGTAGGCGTCGAAGGAGTACGCGCCGAGCACCACGCCCTCGGCGATCGCGCCGAGGTCGGCGGCGTCGGCCGCCGGCAGCGCGAACGCGGCCTTCTTGGTGCCGGTGAGGGTGCGGGCGGCCACGCCGGCCGCCCGGCGCAGCGCCTCGGCGTCGTAGCCGGCGTCCTTCTCGGGCTCGGCTCCGAGCCCCACCGCGAGCACGAGCGGTGCCTTGAAGCCGGCCGGGGCGGGCAGCTTCGTCACCTCGCCCTCGGCCCCGGAGGCGCCGAGGGTTTCCAGGACGGCGGCGAGCCTGCCGTCGTAGGCCGAGTCGAGGGCTTCGGCGCCTGGGGCAACGATCGGGCCTTTCGCGCCCTTGGCGACACCGATGACGATCGCGTCGGCCCGGAGGCCGGGCGCCGCGGCGGTGCTGAGAGTGAGAGCAGTCACGGTGGTGAAATCTCGCTTCCGATGTGGAGTTGCTGTGGCCGGAGTGGGCGGGTCGACCAGGCCCGGCGATCGACCGTGGGGCCGGTCGGCGGGCGCGGAGGTACCCAGTGGTCGTACCCGGGGGTCGTACCCGGGGTCTGCCTCACCGGCGCGGCGGACCGGCGTGGCGAATCCCGTCAATGAGCGTACGCGTGCGTGTGCGTTGGCCCATGCACGCGCGTGTTCACCTGTCGGTGGCGTCGTAGCCACCTCTCGATCCTCGCACTCCACACGTCGGCCCACACCCCTCGGGGGCCGCACGAACCGGGGTACGGCGCCAGGCCTGTTGACGCCGTAGGCCCTAACCGCCCAGACAGCACACCACCAGCGCGGTGGTCGCCGCCGTCTCCGCGAGGCCGCCGAACACGTCCCCGGTGACCCCGCCGAAGCGGCGCGTGCAGTGCCGCAGGAGCAGTTCGGCGGCGGCGAGGGCGGCGAGCACCGCGCACCCCGCCCGGACGGCGTCGTACGGCCCGGACCACCACGCTCCCGCGCCCGCCGCCGCCAGGGTGACGGCGACGGCGGCCAGGACCGCGCCCCGCACCGGGACCACGCCGGCGACCGCCGCGCCCAGCCCCTCCGGCCGGGCGGGCGGCACCCCGGCGCGGGCCGCCAGGGTCAGCGCGAGCCGGGCGGCGGTCGCCGAGCCGACGGCGGCCGCCGCGCCCCGTGCCCAAGAGGCGTCGTAGAGCTGCGTCAGCGCGGCCACCTGGGCGAGCAGCACGAGGACGAGCGTGAGGACGCCGAACGGGCCGATGTCCGACTGCTTCATGATCCGCAGCGCGTCCTCGGCGGGCTTGCCGCTGCCGAGGCCGTCCGCGGTGTCGGCCAGCCCGTCGAGGTGCAGACCACGCGTCAGGACGGCGGGTACGGCGGCGGAGGCGACGGCGGCCAGCGGCGGGCTCGCGCCCAGCCGGAGCAGCAGCAGCCCGAGCCCGGCCGCGCAGCCGCCGACGGCCAGCCCGACCACGGGCGCGGCCAGCATGCCGCCGCGCGCCGCCTGCCGGTCCCAGCGGGTCACCTCGACGGGGAACACGGTGAGGGTGCCGAAGGCGAAACGGAGGCCGAAGCGGAGGCCGTCGAGAGGCGAGGTCGGGGACATCGCGGCAGAGTAGCCCGGACGCCGCACCCGCGAGGCAGCCGACCTCCTGCCCGGTGAGACTGACGCCATGGGCCACTGGCTGCAGCGCAACATCGTCGAACCGGGCAAGCTGCCGCTGCTGCTCGCCCTGACCGCGTTCGTGCTCACCTTCCTGATCACCCGGGTCATCACGCGTCTCATCCGGGCCGGCAAGGGGCCCTTCGGCAACATCAGCAGTTCCGGCGGGGTGCACATCCACCATGTGGTGCCGGGCGTCGTCCTGACCGTCACGGGCGGCTTCGGCGCGGTGGCCAGCGGCCGGCACGGCTTCGGCGCGGGCGCGTTCGCGGTCGTCTTCGGCATCGGCACGGGCCTCGTCCTCGACGAGTTCGCGCTGATCCTGCACCTCGACGACGTGTACTGGACGGAGGCGGGCCGCAAGAGCGTGGAGGCCGTGGTGCTGACCGCCGCCCTGGTCGGACTGCTGCTGGTCGGCTTCTCGCCGTTCGGCGTCAACGACATGAGCGACGCGGAGCTTCAGGACCGGGGCGGCGTCATCTCCACCGTCGTCGTCAACTTCCTGTTCTCGCTGGCCGTGTTGGCGAAGGGCAAGGCCAAGATGGCGGTCTTCAGTGTGTTCGTGCCGTTCGTGGGGCTGGTGGGGCTGATCCGGGTGGCCCGGCCCGGGTCGCCGTGGGCCCGGAGGTTCTATCGGCGGCGACCCCGTGCCCGGGCGCGGGCGGTGCTGCGTGCTTTTCACCACGACCGGCGGTGGGCCGGGCCTCGGCGGGTGGTGGGGGACTGGTTGGGCGGCAAGACGGACGCGGAGCTTGCTCAGTCGGGGGAGCGCAAGTGAGGGCGCCTATGGGGGTGGGGGCGCATCTCGTCTGGCGTGTGCGGGTCCGCTGTGGCTGGTCGCGCCCCGCGGCGGAGCTGCCCCGACCTCCGTCCACCGGCGCACAGAACGACCACCACCGCCGCGATCGCCGCCAGATGTTCCTTCCCCGCCAGGTTGTTCTTCAGCAGGACCTCTACGACTATGGCGACGGTGACCGCCGTTGCCGTCGCGTACGCGCGATAGCGCCAGCCCAGAAACACCGCGAGGCCGACGACCGCTGCCGACGGGCCGGTGTCGACGATGTGGGCGTCGGTGGCGGGTACGCCGAAGGGGCTGTCGGGGCCGAGGGCGACGGCCACGCGGGCGTACAGCGTGCCGGCGAGGGTGGCGGCGTAGGCGATGACGAGGGTGCGCCACCAGCCCAGGCAGAGTTCCGCGATCCCGAACACCAGCAGGATCTGCGCGAGCGCGCCCCAGACCGGCAGGTCCAGCGCGGGCACGAAGAGCGAGAACGGGGTGCGCAGCAGGGCGAGCCACAACGGGTCCTCGGCCCGTACCGCCCCGATGTCCTGGACCGGCTGCCAGCCCCACGACTGGTTCTGCACGAGCTGCGTCACCGACGTCAGGCACACCGCCCCCAGCGTCATCGGCGCCGCCCGCCACCGCCGCGCCGCCAGGGGGTCGCGTACGGCCTCGTACAGCGGCCCCCATTCGGCGCGCGCCCACCGGACGGTCCGGTTCACCGGTGGGTCTCCAGGTGCTTGCGGTGCAGCCACTTCGGCAGTCCCGGCGCTTCCAGGAACCCTTCCGCGCGGGCCGCCGCGACGGCGATGCGGGGCAGGTCGGCGCTCTTCTCGAAGAGCACGAAGCGGGGCTCCCAGATGGGCCGGTACTTGGCGTTGGCGCGGTACAGCGACTCGATCTGCCACCAGCGCGAGAAGAACCCGAGCAGCGACCGCCACAGCCGCAGCACCGGCCCCGCGCCGAGGCGCGCGCCCCGCTCGAAGACCGAGCGGAACACGGCGAAGTTGAGCGAGACCGCGGTGACGCCCAAGTCCCGGGCGCCCAGCAGCAGTTCGATGACCATGAACTCCATCAGGCCGTTGTCGGAGTCCCGGTCCCGGCGCATCAGGTCCAGGGACAGACCGTGCGGGCCCCACGGCACGAAGGACAGCAGCGCGCGCAGCTCGCCGTGCGCGTCGTGGCACTCCAGCAGCACGCAGCGGCCGTCCGCCGGGTCCCCGAGCCGCCCCAGCGCCATGCTGAACCCGCGCTCGGTGGCCCCGTCGCGCCAGTCGTCGGCGCGGCGCAGGAGGTACGTCATCTCGTCGGCGGGGATGTCCTCGTGCCGCCGTACCCGCACCGTGTACCCGGCCCGCCGGACCCGGTTGCAGGCCTGCCGGACGGTCCGCATGGCGCGCCCCTCGAGGGTGAACTCGGCGACCTCCACGAGCGCCTCGTCGCCCAGCTCCAGGGCGTCCAGACCGTGCCGCGCGTACACCGTCCCGGCCTCCTCGCCCGCCCCCATCACCGCCGGGATCCAGCCGTGCGCCCGCGCCTCGGCGAGCCACGGCTCGATCGCCCCCGGCCACGCCTCCGGGTCCCCGAGCGGGTCCCCGGACGCCAGTGACACCCCGCCGACGACACGGTAGGCGACGGCCGCCTTGCCGGTCGGCGAGAAGCACACGCTCTTCTCGCGGCGCAGCGCGAAGTAGCCGAGCGAGTCCCGCTCACCGTGCCGGTCGAGGAGTTCCCGCAGCCGTTTCTCGTCGTCCTCGGTGAGTGGGTCGACGGCCCGCCGGGAGCGGAACGCGGCGTACAGGACGGCCAGGACGAGCACCGTGCTCATGACGTTGACGGCGACGTCCACCCAGGTGGGCGGGGCGATCCCGGGGACGCGGTAGTCGTCGGCGGCGACCGACACCAGCCGCAGCGTGCCGTAGCGCCAGCGTTCGAGGAACGTGGAGGCGGCGGCCGCCCGGTTGGTGACCGTCACCAGCAGGGCGGCCAGCAGCGAGGCGGCCAGCAGCCCGCCGACGCCGACGACCGCGGCGAGCCTCGGGTTGGACCGGTCGCCCTTCGCGTAGAACTCCCGCCGCCCGGCGAGCAGCGCGGCCACGAAGGCGGCGGTCAGTGCGAGCGAGACCCAGTTCTGCGGGTGCCGCCGGATCTCCGGGAACGCCATGGCCAGCGCGAACAGCACCAGGAACGCCCCGCTGAGGCCGAGGTTGAGGATCCACGCGGCCCGTTTGCGCCGCCGCATGGTGACGGCCAGGAACGCGGTGAAGACGCCGGACGCGAAACCGGCCGTCAGGAGGTACGGCGTGAACAGGTTCTCCTGGTTGTGCCGTCGCACGTCCTGCCCCAGGGAGACCCACACCGCACTGAGGAAGTTGACGAACGCGACGGCCCGCAGATACCAGACGGCGAAGGCGGCGGCGCCCCGGGTGTTGCCCATGAGCGGTGATCATATGGCTGCACTTCCGGGAAACGGCTCTTTTGCTGCCGCCTGTCCCATTTCCCCGCCCTGCTCCCTGCTCCCTACTTCCCGCTCCCTGCCCGCTACTCCGCCGCCACTTCCTCCTCGGCAGCCCCGGCAGCCCCGGAATCCTCGGCCTTCTCGTCGGAGACCGCGGATACGTCGGATGCCTCGGGCTTCTCGGGGAGTTCCGCGGCCAGTGCCGCCGCGGCCTGGACCAGGGGGAGGGCGAGCAGGGCGCCGGCGCCCTCGCCGACCTTCACGCCCTGGTCGAGGAGCGGTTCCAGGGCCATCCGGTCGAGTGCCTTCGCCTGCCCCGGTTCGCCGCTCGTGTGCGCGGCCAGCCACCAGTCCGGCGCCCGGAACGCGATCCGCTGCCCGACGAGCGCGCAGGCAGCCGCGACGACGCCGTCCAGGACGACCGGCAACTTCCGTACCGCGCACTGGAGCAGAAAGCCCGTCATGGCGGCGAGGTCGGCCCCGCCCACCGTCGCCAGCAACTGCACCTGCTCGCCGAGCACCGGCCGCGCCCGGCGCAACGCGTCCCGGATGGCGGCGCACTTGCGCATCCACGCCAGGTCGTCGATCGCCTCGCCGCCCCGCCCGGTCACCACCGACGCGTCCGTCCCGCACAGCGCGGCGACCAGCACGCCCGCGGCCGTCGTCCCGCCGACGCTGACGTCGCCGAGTACGACCAGGTCCGTACCGGAGTCGGCCTCCTCGTCGGCGACGGCCATGCCCGCCCGGAACGCGGCCTCGGCCTGCTCGACCGTCAGCGCGTCCTCGATGTCGATCCGGCCGCTGCCGCGCCGCACCCGGTGCCGTACGACGTCCTCGGGGAACATGTCCGGGTCGCAGTCCAGGGCCATGTCCACGACCCGCACCGGCACGCCGAGACGGCGGGCGAGCACGGACACCGGACGGCCGCCCGCCAGCACCTCCCGCACCAACTCCGCCGCGCTGCCCGCCGGTCGGGCCGAGACGCCGAGCTCGGCGATCCCGTGGTCGCCGGCGAACAGCACCACCCGCGGCCGCTCGACCGGACGCACGGGCGCCGAGCCCTGCGCCGCCGCCAGCCACTCACCCAGTTCGTCCAGGCGCCCCAGCGAGCCGGGCGGCACGATCTGACGTTCCCGGCGCGCCTCCGCGTCGCGGCGCACCCCGCCGTCGGGGCGCTCGATCAGATCGGTGAAGTCGTCGAGATTAAGCGAGCTCATTCGCCGAACAGTACCGGCACCGGTCGAACAGTTCCGCGCTCCGTCGCCACCACACCCGCGTGACGTCATTGCACCCGACATCGGGATCCCATACGTTCCGTTTTGCCGCAAATTGTCGTTCGCCCGCCCGATGCTTGTCCCCCGCTCTTCCCGTCGCACTTCTCCCGTCGCACTCCGGAGCCGCTCATGCCCCCCAGGCCCGTCCACGAGCCGCGCCGCGACGACTGCCCCTGGTGCGGCTCGAAGCGCCTGCGCACCCGGCTGCGCGCACCCGACCTGCGCCACCGCAGGCCCGGCACGTTCGTGGTCGACCAGTGCCGGGACTGCGCCCACGCCTTCCAGAACCCGCGCCTGACCACCGAGGGGCTCGCGCTGTACGCCGCCGAGGCCGACGAACCGGCCGGCCGCGGGCAACTGCGGGCGACGGCCCGGGCGATGCTGCCCTTCCCCGAACCGGAGAGCTGGCTCGACGTCGGCACGGGCGACGCGCCCTTCCCGGCGGCGGCCAGGGAACTGTTCGCCTACACGGCGTTCGACGGGGTGGACCCGACCCCCAGGGTCGAGCGGGCGCAGGCCGAGGGCCGCCTCGACGAGGCCCACATGGGCCAGCTCACCACCCCGGAGATCCTGTCGCGGCTGCGCGGCCGCTACGACGTCGTCAGCATGCTCCACCACCTCGAACACACCCGCGACCCGCGCCGGGAACTCACGGCGGCGCTGACCGCCCTGCGGCCCGGCGGCCACCTCCTCCTGGAACTCCCGGACCCCGCCAGCGCCTCCGCCGCGCTCCTCGGCAAGTGGTGGCCCTCCCACGACCAGCCCCGCCACCTCCACCTGATCCCGCTGGCCAACCTCCGCACCGAACTGGAGGCCCAGGGCTGCGAGATCGTCGTGACGGACCGCAAGGCCCCCCACACCCCCCGCGACCTGGCGACGGCCGCCTCGCGCTACCTCGACCGGACCCGCCTGCACCGCACCGCCGGACCCCTGACCGCCCTGGCCGCCGTACTCGACCACCTCCTGGCCCCGGCCCTGCGCCGCACCCGCTTCTCCAACGCCTACCGGATCGTCGCGCGGAAGAACTGAGCCACCGGGACCGGCCGGTTCAGCCCCGGAGCACCAGCGCCTGCCCCGCCACCACCAGCACGACCTCCTCGCACTCGGCGGCGACCGCCGCGTTGAGCCGTCCCAGCTCGTCGCGGTAGCGCCGCCCGGACGCGGTGGCCGGCACGATCCCCGAGCCGACCTCGTTGGACACCAGGACGACCGTCCGCCGCGCCGCGCGCACGGCCTGCGCCAGCTCCACCACCCGTGCGCGCAGGGCGCGTTCGCCGCCGTCCGCCCACATCGCGTCGTCCCACGCCCCGACCGTGTCCATGACGTCCGTCAGCCACAGCGACAGACAGTCGATCAGCAGCGGCGCCCCGTCCTTGCCCAGCAGGGGGACGAGGTCGCAGGTCTCCGTCGTACGCCAGGACCCGGGCCGCCGCTCCCGGTGCACCGAGACCCGCGACGCCCACTCGGTGTCCCCGCCCCGGGTGCCGCCGGTCGCCACGTACAGCACGTCCGGGAAGGACTCCAGCCGCCGTTCGGCCTCCACCGACTTCCCCGACCGGGCGCCGCCCAGCACCAGCGTCCGCCGCGGCACGTCCGGCACCTCGTCGTACACGCCCACCGTCAGCGTCGACCCGTCCGGCACCGTCCGCGCGCCCGCCGCCGCGAGCCGCCGCGCCAGCTCCGCGCCCGGCGGCACGCCGTGGTCGAGATGGACGGCGACCACGTCGGTCGTCGGCCCCACCGCGCCCACCGCCCGCAGCTTCGCCAGCGCGTCCGGCCGCCCCACCAGATCCGCGAGGACCATGTCGTACCGCTCGACGGGCCCGGGCCCCTCCTCCAGACCGGCCGGCGCGCCCCCGGGCGGCAGATACAGCAGCCGCTGCCCGTCCGGGCCGGTGACCGCGTACCCGGTGCCCGGCGCGTCCATCGCCACCGCCCGCACCCGATGCCCCGTCAGCAGCGCCAACTCCCGCCAGTCGGGCACCCGGCCGGGCTGCGGCAGCCCGGCCGGCACCTCCACCGGGGGGCCGTCGTGCGGGTGGGTCAGCAGCACCTGCCGCACCCCGCCCAGCGACCGGCCGGCGCGCGCGGCGGCGAACGCCGCGCCCGGCGTCAGGTCGAGCAGCAGGGAGCCGTCCACGAGCAACGCGGTCGCCGCACGCGCGTGTGCGCCGAGCGAGGTCGCGCACACGGCGCAGGGGCAGTCGGGGCGGGGCAGGCCCGCCGGGGCACCGGTACCGAGCAGAGTGACGTCCACAGAGCTGATTTTCGCGTGTCTGACCTGGTCTTGCGCATCCGACTAGGCTGCTCGGCAAAGACCGGACCAAGATCCGGCTTCTGCTCTGCACGTGGTCATAGCTGGGAGGCGTACATGGCGGCATGGACGTGGCGGTTCGAGAAGGCCGACGGGACGGAGGTCCCACCCGCGGTGGAGCCCGAGGAGTTCACCACGCAGGGGGACGCCGAGTCCTGGATCGGGGAAGTGTGGAAGGACCTCCTCGAAGGCGGCGCGGAGCAGGTGCGGCTGTTCGAGGACTCCACCGAGATCTACGGCCCGATGAGCCTGCGGGCGAACGAGGCCTGACCGCGCGCACCACGCGTACGAGTCGGGGTGGCCGGCGCACCACGGCCACCCCGACCGCCGTTCACTCTTAAGAGCGGAGTACGAGCGGAGTACGTCCGCTCAGCCGCGCACACCGCACAGGTGCAGCAGCGCCGCGACCTGCCGGTAGGGGTCGGTCCGCCCGGCCCGCTCCTCGGCGGCCAGCAGAGCGTCGACGTCGCCCGGGATCTCCGTGTCGTCCGCCGCCGTGTCCGTGAAGACCCGCACGCCGAACCAGGCCTGGAGCGGCGCCCCGATCCCGGCGAGCGTGCCGGTCAGCGTCGACAGCCGGTCCGCCCGTACGTCCAGACCGAGCCGGTTGCGGTAGGCGGCCGTGTCGAAGGCGCCCAGCGTGGCCGCCCAGTCGCCGGCCAGCCCGGGCCGCATGGCGAGCGCGTCCGCGTTCCTGACCAGCAGCGACAGCAGTCCGCCCGGGGCCAGCATCCGCGCGAGCCCGGCGAGCAGCGGGTCCGGCTCCTCGACGTACATGAGCACGCCGTGGCACAGCACCACGTCGAAACTGCCGGGCAGGAAGTGCACCCCTGTGTCCCGGCCGTCGCCCTCGATGATCCGCATCCGCTCCCGGATGCCCTCGGGCTCGCCGCACAGCGCCTCGCGGGCCGCGGCGACCATCGTCGCGTCCTGCTCCAGACCGGTCACCTGATGACCGAGCCGGGCCAGCCGCAGCGCCTGCGTGCCCTGGCCCATCCCGACGTCGAGGACCCGCAGCCGCTGCCCGACCGGGTAGCGGCCCGCCATCTGCTCGTCGAGCTGCCGGGCCACCAGCTCCTGTCGTACGACATCCCGCAGCCCGCCCAGCCTGCTCAGCCAGGCCTCGGCCGCTCCCCCGGAGAAAGCCGCAGTGCTCAGGGCCGCGCTCCGCGCTTGAGCTGCGGCTTCGGCAGCCGGAGCCGGCGCATCTGGAGCGAGCGCATCAGCGCGTAGGCCACCGCGCCCCGCCGGTTCTGGTCGGGGAAGCGCTCGGCGAGCTGCTTGCGCAGCCGGAAGCCGGTGACGAGCGAGTCCAGCACGATCAGCACGATCACGACCAGCCACAGCAGCAGCGCGATGGTCTGCAACGAGCCCACCCGCACCATGCTCAGCACGAGGATGATCACGGCCATCGGCAGGAAGAACTCCGCCACGTTGAACCGCGAGTCGATGAAGTCGCGGGCGAACTTGCGCACCGGCCCCTTGTCACGGACCGGCAGATAACGCTCGTCACCGCCCGCCAGCGCCTGGCGCTGCCGGTCGAGCTGGGCACGGCGCTCCTCGCGCTGACGCTTGGAGGCGTCCTTGCGCGACATCGACGTGTTGGCGACGCTGCGGCGCTGGGACTGGGCCTCATTGCGCTTGGGCGTGGGCCTGCCCTTCGGGGCCTGCGGGTCGCGGGTCTGCTTGGAGTCGGTCACCACCGCGTCGGCGGGGGCCTTCTCTTCCTTGGCACGGCTACGGAACACAAAACCCAAGGGTAAGCGCTCCCGGGCATGGACCCCAGCCCGGAGGGGAACGATCCGGCAACACTGGACGTCTTACACCCTGAGGGTCACCTACTCCTTTGGCCGGAGTAAGAGCCTGGTCAGTCGTCCTTGGGGATGAGCGCATCCGTCCCCGAACAGTGCGTCAATGGATGCAGGGCCCGTACTGTGGGTTCTGTCGCAGACCTGTGAGCTTGTCCGTCAGAAGGGGGCGCGCGAAGCCCATGAGCGGTGTCATGAAGCGTATGGGGATGATCTTCCGCGCGAAGGCGAACAAGGCCCTTGACCGGGCCGAGGACCCGCGCGAGACCCTCGACTACTCGTACCAGAAGCAACTGGAGCTGCTCCAGAAGGTCCGTCGCGGCGTCGCCGACGTGGCCACCTCGCGCAAGCGGCTGGAGCTCCAGCTCAACCAGTTGCAGTCGCAGTCCACCAAGCTGGAGGACCAGGGCCGCAAGGCGCTCGCGCTCGGCCGTGAGGACCTCGCCCGCGAGGCGCTGTCGCGCCGCGCCGCCCTCCAGCAGCAGGTCACCGACCTCGAGACGCAGCACTCCACGCTCCAGGGCGAGGAGGAGAAGCTCACCCTCGCGGCCCAGCGCCTCCAGGCCAAGGTGGACGCCTTCCGCACCAAGAAGGAGACCATCAAGGCCACCTACACCGCCGCCCAGGCCCAGACCCGCATCGGCGAGGCCTTCTCCGGCATCTCCGAGGAGATGGGCGACGTCGGCCTGGCCATCCAGCGCGCCGAGGACAAGACCGCCCAGCTCCAGGCGAGGGCCGGCGCCCTCGACGAGCTGATGGCCTCCGGCGCCCTCGACGACCCCACGGGCATCGCGAAGGACGACCTCCAGGCCGAGCTGGACCGCCTCTCCGGTGGTACGGATGTAGAGCTGGAACTGCAACGCATGAAGGCAGAGCTGGCCGGCGGCAGCTCCGCCGGGCAGCAGGCCATCGAAGGTGGCACGAGCCAGTCGCAGTCCCAGTCTCAGTCCCAGCAGCAGCCGCAGGACACCCCGCGCTTCGACAAGCAGTAGCCCGCGCCGGGGCCCGGAGCCGAGGAGAGCGACATGATCGTACGGATCATGGGGGAGGGCCAGTGGAAGCTGGCCGACTCCCACTTCGTCGAACTGAACAAGCTGGACGACGAACTGCTGGCCACGATGGAAAGCGGCGACGAGGAGGGCTTCCGCCAAACCCTCGCCGCCCTCCTTTCCGCAGTCCGCCGCCTGGGCACCCCCCTCCCGGACGACGCCCTGGAACCCTCGGAACTCATCCTCCCGTCCCCGGACGCCAGCCTGGAGCAGGTCCGAGAAATGCTGAGCGACGACGGCCTGATCCCCGGCTGAAGCCTCATCTGGGGCCAGGCGACTCATCCCCGACTGAGACCTCATCCAGGGCCGGACAGCTCAGCCGCGGGTCCGGCCGGCTCAGCCGCAGGTCCGGGCAGCTCGGCCGCAGGTCCGGGCAGCTCGGCCGCAGGTCCGGGCAGCTCGGCCGGGGCTGACTCCTCATCCCCGACTGACGCCTTATCCGGGGCTGGGGGGGGCTCATCCGGGGCTGACGCCTCATCTCTCCGGCTGACGCCTGATCTATGGCTGGGCGGCGCATCCGGGGCGGAGAGCGGATCCAGGGTTGGGTGGCTCATCTGGGGCTGAGAGAGAGTGTGTCCAGGGCTGGCGGCGTGTCTGGGGTTGAGGGTGCGTCCAGGGCTGGCGGCTCATCCAGGGCCGAGGGTGCATCCAGGGCGGAGGGCGCGTCCCTGGGCGGCTTGTCCAGGGCTGAGGGCGCATCCCCGGCTGACGCCTTATCCGGTTATCCGGGGCTGGGTGGCTCATCCGGAGCTGAGGGTGCGTCCAGGGCTAGGCGGCTCATTCAGGGCTGAAAGTGCATCCAGGACCGGGTCGGTGCATCCGGGGCCGAGGGCGCATCCAGGGTTGGCCGGCTCATCCCCGGCTGGCGCCTCATCCGGGGATGAGGGTGCCTCCAGCGCAAGGCGGCTCATCCGGGGCCGAGGGCGCGTTCAGGACTGGGCGGCTCATCCGGGGCCGGGCGGGTCTTCGGTGTTGAGGGGGGGGAGCGGGTCTTCGGGGATGTGGCGGCTACTTTTCAGTGCCGGGGGCAGTGTTCGGGTGGTCTGAGGGTGGGTGCTTTTCAGGTGGGGGCCCGCATAATCAGCCCGTCCGGCGTTTGAGGACGAGGGCCCGGGCCCTTCAGGGCCGACAGTGGGGGGCTGGGGGCGGCAGCCCCCGGTGACGGTACGGAAAGCGACGGTGACCAACCAGTGACCCCCTTCGCCAGAGCCCAGTGCCGGCTGCAAGCCCACCCCCTCGCCCTGGACGCCACCCTCGCCGCCGCCGTACTCCTCTGCATGCTCGCCGGCTCCTTCATCAACCCGCACGGCGACCGCGGCGTGAGCTGGAGCATCCACACCCCCGACCCCCTCAGCCTGCTCCTGATGACCCTCGGCGCCGTCGCCCTCGTCTTCCGCCGCAGCGCCCCCATGAGGGTGCTGGCCGTCACCGGCACCGTCTCCTTCGTCGAGTGCCTCACCGGCGACCCCCGCGCCCCCGTCGCCATGTGCGCCGTCGTCGCCCTGTTCACCGTCGCCGCCACCACCGACCGCGCCACCACCCTGCGGGCAGGCCTGCTCACCATGACGGTCCTCACCGGCGCCGCCATGCTCGCCGGACCACTGCCCTGGTACGCGCAGGAGAACCTGGGGATCCTCGCCTGGACCGGCATCGGCGCCACCGCCGGGGACGCGGTCCGCAGCCGCAAGGCCGTCGTCCAGGCCATCCGCGACCGCGCCGAGCGCGCCGAACGCACCCGCGAGGAGGAGGCCCGCCGCCGCGTCGCCGAGGAGCGCCTGCGCATCGCCCGCGACCTGCACGACGTCGTCGCCCACCACATCGCTCTGGTCAACGTGCAGGCCGGGGTCGCCGCGCACGTCATGGACAAGCGGCCCGACCAGGCCAAGGAGGCCCTCGCGCACGTCCGCGAGGCCAGCCGCTCCGCGCTCAACGAACTGCGGGCCACCGTCGGCCTGCTGCGCCAGTCCGGCGACCCCGAGGCCCCCACCGAACCCGCCCCGGGTCTGGACCGCCTCGACGAACTCGCCGGCACCTTCCGCAACGCCGGACTCCAGGTCGACGTGGCCCGCACCGACCACGGCACCACCCTCCCGGCCGCCGTCGGCCTGGCCGCCTACCGGGTCATCCAGGAGGCCCTCACCAACGTCCAGAAGCACGCGGGCGCGGCGGCGAAGGCCGAGGTCAGCGTCGTCCGCGTGGGACCGAACATCGAGGTCACGGTCCTCGACAACGGCCACCCCGCGGGCGACGAGGCGCCCGCGGTCGGCGGCGGCCACGGCCTGCTCGGCATGCGCGAACGCGTCACCGCCCTGCGCGGCACCCTCACCACCGGTCCCCGCTACGGAGGCGGCTTCCGCGTCCATGCGATCCTGCCGGTCAAGACCCGCACGGCCACCACGGGGGAGACCGTATGACCATCCGTGTCCTGCTCGCCGACGACCAGGCACTGCTGCGCAGCGCGTTCCGGGTGCTCGTCGACTCCGAGCCCGACATGGAGGTGGTCGGCGAGGCGTCCGACGGCGCGCAGGCGGTCCGGCTGGCGAAGGAGGAGCGCGCCGACGTCGTCCTGATGGACATCCGCATGCCCGGCACGGACGGTCTCGCCGCGACCCGGATGATCAGCGCCGATCCCGCTCTCGCGGCCGTCCGGGTGGTCATCCTGACGACGTTCGAGGTCGACGACTACGTGGTGCAGTCGCTGCGGGCCGGCGCCTCCGGGTTCCTCGGCAAGGGCAGCGAGCCCGAGGAACTGCTCAGCGCGATCCGGGTCGCCGCGGGCGGCGAGGCGCTGCTGTCGCCGACCGCCACCAAGGGCCTCATCGCCCGCTTCCTCGCCCAGGGCGGCACGGCGGACGACGACCACGACCCGGCCCGCTCCGCCCGCCTCGGCACCCTCACCGTGCGCGAGCGCGAGGTCCTCGTCCAGGTCGCAGGCGGGCACTCCAACGACGAGATCGCCGAGCGCCTGGAGGTCAGCCCGCTGACCGTGAAGACGCACGTCAACCGGGCCATGGCCAAACTGGGCGCCCGCGACCGCGCCCAACTCGTGGTGATCGCCTACGAATCGGGCCTGGTACGCCCGAGGGCAGAGTAAGCACCCGGCGAGACCGGCGAAGCCCCCGCCCGCCGCCCCCGAGCGCCGCTCACCACCACGACGCACAACGCCCCTGTGCCCAGCCGACGAACCGGCCTCCCGCCCCCCGCCGTCCCCCCTGCCGTTGCCTGGTCCGGAGACCAGTGTGGGGGCCGGCCCCGCCTTCCGCCGGGTCGGTGGATCCTGGCCTCTCGGCCGAAGACATCCGATGATCGCGTCGACGATGCTGACGTGCAGATCATGCGGGTTCGGATCGACCGCCCTCCCGGTGGCCGGGGACCGCCCCGTCGTTAGGAGGCCAGCGCACCGATGTCGTCCGACACGTCCGTGGCAGAACTCTTCGATCCCGGATCCGAGGCCTACCGTGCGTGCCCGTACGCGGCGTTCGCCCGCGCCCGTGAGCAGCATCCGGTGGCCCACCAGAGCGCGCTGGACGAGTGGATCGTCACCGGCCGCGCCGAGATCGAGGCCGTGCAGCGCGACCACGAGCACTTCACGAGCCGCTACAACCTCGACGGTTCCTATCCCTTCTGCCCCGAGGCGAAGGAGATCCTGGACGGCTCGCTGTTCTTCCGGGTCGCCCTCTACAACGTGGAGCCGCCGGCCCACACCCGCTTCCGCACCCTCATCAGCGAGTACTTCTCGCCCCGCGCGCTGCGCCGCCGCGAGGGCGCGATCCGGGAGATCGCCCGCCGGCTCGTCGCCGACCTCGCGGCCAAGGGCGGCGGCGACCTGCTCCAGGAGTTCGCCTACCCGCTGCCGATGACGGTGATCTGCGACATCATCGGCATCCCGGAGGCGGACCGGGCGATGGTCAAGGGCTGGAACAACGAGTGGCTCGCCCTCCAGGTCGTCCCGCTGCCGCCCGAGCAGCAGGTGCACTGCGCCACCAACGTCGTCACGTACGAGAAGTACGTACTCGACCTGCTGGAGCAGCGGCGCCGGGAGCCCGCCGACGACCTGCTCACCGAGCTGGTGCGGGCGTCCGAGGCCGCGGACCCGGTGTGCACCGTCGAGGACGCCGTCGTCGCCCTCCGGGTGATGATCGCGGCGGGGCACGAGACCACCAGCAACCTGATCTCCAACGCCGTCCACCAACTGCTCCTGGACCGCGCCCGGTGGGAGGCCGTCGTCAAGGACCGGGAGCTGATCGGCCCGGCGGTCGAGGAGACCCTGCGCTTCGACTCCTCCGTGCAGGGCGCGCCGCGCGTCGCGACCCGGGCGCTGCGCGTCGGCGACACCGAGGTGCCCGAGGGCGCCCGGCTGCGGGTGATGTTCGCGGCGGCGGGCCGCGATCCGGGGGAGGTCGACGACCCCGAGACGTTCCGGCTCGACCGGCAGGGCCCGCCGCGCCACCTCGGCTTCGGCCTCGGCATCCACTTCTGCGTGGGGGCCGCGCTCGCCCGCCTGGAGTCCCGTATCGCCCTGGAGACCCTCGCGGACGCCCTGCCGGGACTGCGGCTCGCCGACGGTTTCACCCCGCAGTACCTGCCCGGCGGCTTCGTCTTCCGGGGCCTGGCCGGACTGCCGGTCACCTGCTCCTGACCGCCCGCCGACGCCCCTTTCCCCTTCTCCATCTGCCTCCCCCCTCGCAGCAAGCCACTCCACGGAGGAAAAGATCATGGCTTTGGCGACTGCCGCACCGAACGTCCCGCCCATGCCGGGACGCGTTCCGCTCGCGGGCCACGCCGTGCAGATGTTCCGTAACCCCCTCAAGTTCTTCCAGACCGCGAGCGAGCAGGGCGGTCTGGTGCGGATCTGGCTCGGCACCAAGCCGGCGTACGTGGTCAGCGACCACGACATGCTCTACGACATCCTCGTGCGCAAGGCCAAGTCCTTCGAGAAGGGCATGCAGTTCGACCAGGCGCGCCCGCTGCTCGGCAACGGCATCCTGCTGTCCGAGGGCGACTTCCACCGCAGGCAGCGGCTGCTGATGCAGCCCGCCTTCCACCACGAGAAGATCGGCAGCTACGTCGACGTCATGCGGGAGTCGGCGACCGAGGTCTTCGACACCTGGCGCGACGGTCAACGCGTCGGCATGTACAGCATGTTCTACGAGCTCGCCGTGCGCGTCGTCATCAAGGCGCTGTTCTCCACCGACATGGTCGAGCAGGACGTGGCCGAGGTCTTCCGGTCCATGCCCATCGTGATCTCCGGGGTCGAGAAGCGGGCGGCGATCCCGCCCGCGCTCCTGGACCGCATTCCCAGCCGCTCCAGCCGCGAGTTCCACAGCGCCGTCGGCCGGCTGTACTCGATGGGCCGGCGCATCATCGCCGACTACCGTGCCAAGGGCCCCGGCGGCGAGCGCCCCGACGACCTGATGAACCTCCTCTTCACCGCGCGTGACGAGGGCAACAAGTCGATGACGGACAAGCAGATCCAGGACGAGTTCATGACGCTCCTGACGGCGGGTTCCGAGACCACGCCGAGCGCCATGAGCTGGAGCTGCATGCTGCTCGGCCGCCACCCCGAGGTGCAGCGCCGGCTCCAGGAGGAGGTCGACGAGGTGGTCGGCGACCGCCCCGTCCAGGCCACCGACCTGCGCGCGCTGGACTACACCCGGCGGGTCATCCAGGAGGCCCTGCGGCTGTATCCGCCGGTGTGGGCGCTCGGCCGCAAGTGCGTGACGGACACCGAGCTGGGCGGCCACCGCATCCCGGCCGGCTCCGAGGTGCTGTACTCCATCTACGCCGTCCACCACGACCCCAAGGTCTACGACAACCCCGAGGCGTTCGACCCCGACCGCTGGCTGCCCGAGCGGGCCAAGCAGGTTCCGCGCAGCGCGTTCATGCCGTTCGGCGCGGGCGTGCGCAACTGCATCGGCGAGTCCTTCTCCTGGTTCGAGACGCAGACCGTGCTCGCGACCCTGTTCCAGAACTGGTCCGTGCAGCCCATCACCGGTGAGCCGGTCAAGCCGATCGCGATGGGCGCCCTGGTCCCGGGGGAGCTGTCCATGAAGGTCGTCAGGCGCGGCAAGTGACGCTCATCGACGAGTTCACGGAGAGCTCGGCGGTCGCGGCGCGGGTCAACGGTCTCCTCGACGACTTCCTCCGGGAGCGGACGACCCGGGAGACCCACCCGGAGACCCGGGACGTCCTGGAGACGCTCCGCACCTTCACGCTGAACGGCGGCAAACGGATCCGCCCGCTGTTCTGCTACTGGGGCTGGCGCGGCGCGGCCGACCCGGACGCCTACGCCGACACCGATGCCTGTGCCGACGTCGTCGCCGTGGCCGCCGCGCTGGAGCTGTTCCACACCGCGGCCCTCATCCACGACGACATCATCGACAACAGCGACGTACGGCGCGGCCGGCCCACGATCCACCGGGCGCTCGGCACCTGGCACGCCGGCCACGGCTGGCGGGGCGAGAGCGGAGCCTTCGGCCAGAGCGGCGCGCTGCTCGCCGGGAACGCCTGCCTGGTCTGGTCGGAGGAGCTGTTCCACGCCAACCCGCTGGTCGCGCGCGACGACCGGGCTCGCCGGCTGTTCGCCCGGCTGCGCACGTCCGCGGTGTACGGGGAGTTCCTCGACCTCGTCGGCGAGGCGCGCGGCGGCCGGCTCAACGACGCGCTGAAGATCATCCGGCACAAGACGGCGAGCTACACGGTCCGTTACCCCCTGCAGATCGGCGGCGCGCTCGCGGGCGCGGACGACACGCTGATGAAGGCGTACGACACCTTCGGACTGCTCCTCGGCGAGGCGTTCCAGCTCCGCGACGACCTCATCGGCCTCTTCGGCGCCCCGGAGGTCACCGGCAAGGACGGCACGGACGACGTCCGCCAGGGAAAGCCCACGGCGCTCATCGCGCTGGCCCGCGAACTGGCCGACCCGCGCCAGAGCGCCCGCCTGGACCTGCTCTACGGCGCGCCGGAGTTCCGCGCCGACGACATGGGCGCACTGCGGGACGTGGTCACGGCCACCGGAGCCCCCGAAGCCATCGAGCGGATGATCGAGGACCGGCACACCGACGCCGTCCGGGCGCTGCGCGAGGCCGGCGTCGAACGGTCCGCGCTGGCCGAGCTGGAGTCGCTGGCGGCCGCCGCCGTCCATCGCGAAAGGTGAGTTACCCGATGTCGACGATCCCGAAGCCGTTCTCGGACGGCATGCAGATATACCTTCCGGAATTCCCCTACCTGCTGCCCGCCTGCAGCCACCCGAGGACCGAGGACATCCGCCGGGAGTCGGACGCCTGGGTGCGCGAGACCATGGGCTTCGCGATGGCCGACCCGCGCGAGATGGAACTCCTCCTGGAGGAGACCGCGTCCCTGTGGACCTGCCTGGTGCTGCCGACGGCCCGCGAGGACCGGCTGCGCCACCTGTGCAAGTACACCGAGTACCTCTCGGTCTTCGACAACGCCATGGTGGACCGCACCAAGATCGGCAGCGATCCCGACGCGGCGCGCGAGATGTTCGGCCGGGTGGCGAACATCCTCGACGACCGCGCGGACGGCGCCGACTTCGCCTGGGGCTCCGTCCTCCAGGGGCTGTGGAAGGAGATGCGGGCGGGGATGCCGCCGGCCGTCTGGGACCGGTTCATGGGCGAGGTCCGCCGCTTCCTCGGCGGCTGCGTCCGCGAGATCACCTCCCGCACCGAGGACCGGGTCTTCGACTACGACACGTACCTCGAGGTCCGCAAGGACAGCGTGGGCATGGGCATGTACTTCGTGCTCGGCGAGTACGGCCTCGGCATCGACCTCACCGAGGACCTCCGGCGCCACCCGGAGCTGCGCGACATCGTCGACACGGCCCTCGTGCACATCATGCTGACCAACGACCTGTTCTCGTTCCGCGCCGAGGCGATGATGGACGACTACGTCAACGCCCTCTCGGTGCTGCACCTGCGCGAGGGACTCGGTCTCCAGGCCGCCGTGGACCGGCTGTTCGCGTTCATCGACGGCAAGCGGGCCGAGTTCATGGCGGCCCGCGCGGCCATCGAGGCGGGCGAACTGGGCGGGCGCGAGGACATCCGCGCCTACCTGGACGCCCTCTGGCACATGATGGCCGGCAACCTCCAGTGGTCGTACCTCACGTCCCGCTACAACGGCCCCGGGCACACCTGGAGCGGGGCCCGCTCCGGGGTGCTGACCCTGCACCGCGAGCGCACGGTGTTCAGCGACGACGCCTACTGCACGCTGCCCCCGGCGTGGACGGCGGCGCGTACGGAGGTGCGTGGGTGAACACCTCGTACGCGACCGCCCCCGGGCGGCTGCCCGGCGTCGGCCACGCCGCGGCGCTGATGCGCAGCCCGCTGCGCTTCCTCACCTCGCTGCGCGACCACGGCGACCTGGTCCGGGTCGACCTGGGCCCGATGCCGTCGCTGTTCGTGACGTCGCCGCCGCTGATCCACACCCTGCTCACCGACCGCAAGGACCTCCTGGACAAGGGGCGGTTCTACGACAAGGTGCGGCCGCTCACCGGCAACGGGGTGATCCACGCCTACGGCGACGAGCACCGCCGTCAGCAGGCCATGATCAAGCCGTCCTTCCACCGGGACGAGATCACCCGCTACGTCGAGGTCATGCGGGAGGTCACCGAGGAGAAGTCGGCGGGCTGGCGGGCCGGGGCGGAGATCCCCGTGGACCGGGCGATGCGGGACATCACCTTCAACATCCTGGCCCGCACCATGTTCGGCTCGGTGGTCGGACGGGACGCCCACGAGGAACTCGCCGGGATCCTGCCCACGGTCCTGGAGGCCATCATGTGGCGCACGGTCTCGCCGGGCGACCTGATGGAGAAGCTGCCGCTGCCCATGAACCGCCGCTTCGACCGCGCCTTCGCCCAGCTCCGCGACACGATCAGCCGCGTCATGCTGGCCTACCGCCAGGGAGCCGCGGAACCCGGCCGGGCCGGCATGCTCGCCATGCTCCTGGAGGCCCGCGACGAGGAGACGGGCCTCGGCATGACCGACGAGGAGCTGTGCAACCAGATCGTCTCGGTCACCATGGCCGGCTCCGAGACCGCGGCCACGGCGATGGCCTGGCTGTTCTACGAACTCGCCCGTCATCCGGAGATCGAACGCCGGGTGCGCGAGGAGGTCCAAGAGGTGGTGGGGGAGCGGGACTTCACCATGGCCGACGTGGGGAACCTGCCGTACAGCCGCCGGGTGCTCCAGGAGGTCATGCGGGTCCGGCAGCCGATCCTCGTCATCTCCCGGCGCGCCGTCCGCGACTTCCCGCTGGGCACCGGCTCCGTGAAGGCCGGCACCGAGCTGTTCTACAGCCCCTACGCGGTGCACCGGGACCCCGAGTTCTTCCCCGACCCGCTGCGCTTCGACCCGGACCGCTGGCTGGAGCGGCCGGCCGCGAGCCTGCCCAAGGGCGCGTACACCCCGTTCGGGGCGGGCCCGCGGCACTGCATCGGGGAGCAGTTCGCCTGGGCGATGATGCACGTGGTGCTCGGCACGGTCGTCCGCCGCTGGCGGCTGACGCTGCCCGACGGGGTCACGGTCCGGGAGATGCCCTGGGCGACGGTCAACCCGAACCACATGCCGATGCGTGCCGAGCCCGTCCTCGCCGAGGACGCCCCGGGTGAAGACGTCCCGGGCGAGGGGGCCGCATCTTGTCCGTGACCGGTCGCATCGTCATCGACTACGACCGCTGCTGCGGCTCGGGCATGTGCGCCCTGAGCGCGCCCGGTGTGTTCGACCAGCGGGACGACGACGGAACCGTCGTCCTCCTGACGCAATTTCCGCCACCTGGCCAGGAATCGACGGTCAGAACCGCCGTGGAGAACTGTCCCTGCACCGCCATCAGGATGGAGAATTCTGACGCGAAATTGAACGGTCTGGGTTGAAAAAGCCTCATGGGCCGGGTAAGAGATGGCCGCGAGCCCCCTTGTGATTGGCTGAACCCTTGTGCCGCGCGCCCGTGTTCGATTAGCCTGATCTAGATTTCGGGGCGCGGCGGGGGCCGTCTGTGGAATCGATTCCGAATTCCTATGTTCCCGCGTGACGTCTGCGTACTCGGGTGCGACATAGGGGGTTCGTTGCTACTCTCGATCAAAGAAGATGCGATCGATGTCATTATTTGTGATGAGAATCCACACGCCCGCTTCGGCTTGAAGACGATCCTCTCCAGGGACCCCGGAATCTCCGTGGTCGCGGAGGCGGCGGACGAGCGGGAGGCGCTGCGGCGGATCGCCGAGTGCCGGGCCGACGTCGTCCTGCTGGAAGCCGGCCTTGCCGAGACGATCCAGGACCTCGCCAAGTCGGCCCCGGCGCCCCCGTACGGGCTGGTCTACGGCATCGAGTGCATGGCGCCGGAGAAGCTCGCCGCCCTGGTCAGAGGTAATGTGCGGGCGATCGTCCACCGTGATGCGCGCCATGACGAACTGGTCCGCGCGGTGCGTGCGGTGACCTCCGGAGACGGGTTCGCCTCGCAGGAGCTGACGGGGTGTCTGCTCCAGGCCGTGCGGGCCGGCGTCGCCCGCCCCGGTGTCGACCACCGCTTCAAGGACCGGCTCACCGACCGGGAGAACGGCGTGCTGGGCCTGCTCTGCCAGGGCCTGTCGAACAAGGCCATCGCAGCGGCGCTCTCGGTCAGCGAGAAGACGGTCAAATTCCATGTCTCGAACGTGCTGGCCAAGTCCGGGGTGAGCACCCGCACCCAGCTCATCGCCGCCGTGGGGCCCTTCGGTACCCCGGCGCAGCGCGCCGCCCTGCACCGCTTCAGCGCCTGACCACGCCTCGGCGACCACGCCACCCACGACCACCCCGGCCCTTCTGCCAGGTCGGGCGGGCTTTTTCCCCGGTCGTTCGCCCGGGCCGGAGTCGGCCGGCCGGTCGGGAGTCCGGTTTCCGTGCCTGGCTCTTGGGCGGAAGACAGTCCTGACGGCTCCCGGGAATACTGGAATCTGTTCCGGATTTCTTTTTCAGCTCGACCGGGAAGAGTCTTTCATGCCGTGGCAGCGCCATCTGGACCCCAGCGAGGCATATCACGCCTTTGTCGACTGGTCCGGCTCCTATTCGATCGAAGTGGCCGGATCGATTGATTCGGATTTACTCGTCGGGGCATTCGAGGCACTCTGTGACGCCGTCCCGTTGCTGAGCGGGAGCCTCGGACGCGACGAGCACGGCTTCTTCTTCCGGATCCCCCCGGGACGCCGGCCGGAGATCCGCGTCCGCGACACGGACGGCACCGCCCAGCATCAGGAAGCCGTCTACCTGGAGGAAATGGGCAGCCCCCTGGACTCCACCCGGGAGCTGTGCCGGCTCGTCCTGGTACGCGGCGACCGGCGCGGCCACCTCATCCTGGTACTGCACCACAGCATGATCGACGGCCGCGGCGGCGTCACCCTGCTGGAGAAGCTGTGCCGCAACTACACCGCGCTCAGCAGGGGCGAACAGCCCCCGTACGCCACGCCCCCGGCCGTGCCCCAGGCGTCCGCCGAGACGCTGCTGAAGGAGCGCGGCGCGGCGCGCGGGGCCGAGCCCGCCGTGGACCGGGCGGCCCTGCGCGCCGCGCTCGCCGCGGCCCCGTCCCCGGCCCACCTCACCGTCGTACCCGAACGCGTCCGGCTCGACCAGCGGCACACGGCCGGGCTGATCGAGTCGCTGCGCGCGGAGGGCTTCTCCGTGCACGGCTTCGTGGCCGGCGTCGCGACGGTCGCCCTGCGCGAGGGCCGGCCGCAAGGCGGCGCACTCGACATGGTGTGCGGCTGCCCGGTGGATCTGCGCAACCGGGTCGAACCACCGGTGACGGTCGAGGAGTCCACCAACTTCGTCAGCGGCGTCGAGGCGTCCGTCGCCGTCCCCCGGCACGCCGACCCGATGGAGATCGGCCGGGTCGTCAAGGAGCGGCTGGACAAGGCCATCGACAGCGGCGAGGCCGAACACGCGATCCTCCAGGCCGGCCAGTTCACGGCCGCCACCCCGGTCTCGGTCGACCTCGTCGTGACGAACCTGGGCCCCATCCCCCCGTTCACCACACCGGACGGACTGCGCGTCACGGACTTCCGCGGCTACACCACGACCACCATGCCCGGACTGCTGCTGTTCGTCGTCACCTCCTACGACGGCAGGCTCAGCGTCGAGCTCACCTCGCCCCACGACCTGCTCTCAGGCCCGGAGCGCGAGGCCCTGAAACGGCGCGCCGCAGAGCTGCTCAGCGCCCGCAACGCGAACCAGGAGCACGCATGACCCAGCGAGAGACCACGCCTCCCAGGATCCCCGTCGACCGCGCCCACCCCCTGGACCCGCCGCCGGAGCTGGCCGAGTGGCGGGCGCGCTGCCCGGTGGCCCCGCTCACCTACGCGGACGGGCACGAGGGCTGGATCGTGACGAACCAGGAGTACGCCCGGCAGGTGCTGTCCGACCCGCGCTTCAGCTCCGACCCGCGGCTGCGGCACTCGGCGGTGCACGACGTCCTGGGCGACGGACAGCCGCCCGAGGAGGACGTGCCCGGCATGTTCGTGGGCATGGACCCGCCGGAGCACACCACCTACCGCAGGCTGCTCACCGGCGAGCTGAGCACCCGCCGGATGCGCGAGATGGAACCCAAGATCGCGGCGGTCGCGCACGAACTGGTCGACCGGATGCGGGCCGACGGCGCGACCGGCGCGGACCTCGTCACCGCCTTCGCCATCCCGCTGCCGTCCCGGGTCATCTGCGACCTCCTGGGAATCGAGTACGAGGACTGGCGGGAGATCCAGCCGGTCTCCGAGAAGATGCTGCGCATCGACTCGACCGCCGAAGAGGTCAAAGAGTGCTACCGCATCATCTTCGAATTCCTCGGAGGCGTCGTCGAACTGAAGCGGAAAGCACCCGCCGACGACCTGCTGAGCGGCCTCGCGCATTCCGCCGAACTCAGCGATGTCGAATTGACGAGCGTCGCCTTCCAGCTTTTCACGGCGGGCCACGAGACCACCGCGAACATGTTCTCCCTGGGCACCTACACCCTGCTGACCCACCCGGAGCAGCTCGCCGCGTTGCGCGAGTCCCCGGACATGACGAGCGGCGCCGTCGAGGAAATGCTGCGCTATCTCACCGTCATCCAGTTCGGCATCTCGCGGGGCGCCGCCGCGGACGTGGAGCTGGGCGGGGCGACCGTACGGGCCGGGCAGACCGTCACCGTGTCGCTGCCCGCCGCCAACCGCGACCCCGAGCGGTTCGCGGACCCGGACCGGTTCGACATCACCCGCGTGCCCTCGGGCAACCTGGCCTTCGGCTTCGGCGTGCACCAGTGCGTGGCCCAGCAACTGGCCCGGGCCGAGATGCGCATCGGCTTCCAGGTGCTGTTCGACCGGCTGCCGGAACTGCGCCTCGCGGTGCCCGCCGAGGAGGTGGCGATGCGCGAGGGGGCCATCGTCTACGGGTGCCGGGAGCTCCCGGTGACTTGGTAGCCGGATCCGGCCCCGGGCGCCGCCCGGGGCCCCGGCCGGGCTCACGAGGCAGGCAGCCGCAGCCCGCCGTCCAGCCGGATGGTCTCGCCGTTGAGCATCGGGTTGCCGATCACGTGGGCCACCAGGTGCGCGAACTCGTGCGCCTGCCCCCACCTGCGCGGATGCGGGACCAGACCGGCCAACGCGGCCCGCTTGGCGGGCGGCAGCACCTCGGCGGCCGGGGTGTCGAACAGCCCCGGCGCCACGGTCACCACCCGGATCAGCAGGCCGGCCAGCTCCCGCGCGAGCGGCAGCGTCATACCGGCGACACCGGCCTTGGAGGCGGCGTACGCGGCCTGGCCGATCTGACCGTCGAAGGCGGCGATGGAGGCCGTGTTGACCACGACTCCCCGCTCCCCGGCCACCGGCTCGTTGCGCGCCATCGACTCGGCGCCCAGCCGTACGACGTTGAAGGTGCCCGTGAGATTCGCCGTCACCACCTCGGCGAACTCCTTCAGGGAGTGCGGCCCCGACCGGCCCACGACCCGCGCCGCGTGCGCCCGCCCGGCGCAGTTCACCACGGCCCGCAGCTCCCCGCGCTCGGCCGCGACCGCCACGGCCCGCTCCACATCGCCCTCCACGGCGACGTCACCGGCCACGAAGACGGCCTCGCCCCCCAACTGCCGCACGGCCGACTTGCCCCGCTCACGGGACCGCCCGAACAGCACCGGCCGCATACCGTCCGCGAGGAGCCGTTCGGCGGTCGTGAGACCGAGCCCCGAGGTGCCCCCGGTGACGAGTGCCACGGGACGGTTCTGGTGCCGAGACATGAGGACCCTTTCGAAGACAGCGGAAAAGAATACAACCGAAGCTTGATTCTGCTGGAATGCACAATCCGCAGCAAGTGATGTCTCGTAATTTTTTGTCGCACGGAGCGGTGAGGGAGTGTGGCGAGCCATGATTGATTCGGCTCCGGAGTCTGTCGGGATCCGGTCGGTAGGGCGTTTCGTGCCCGATACGGAAATAAGCAACGAACAACTCGTCGAGCGTTTCGACACGACCGACGAATGGATTCGCAGAAAACTGGGAATTCACACGCGCCGGGTGGCCGCACCCGACCAGTCGACCTCGGATCTCGCCGTCGGCGCCCTGTACGACGCCTGCGCCCGCGCCGGCGTCGCCCCCGACTCCCTCGACCTGGTGATCTGCTGCACCGGAACGCCGGACCACATGCTGCCCGCGATGGCCGCGGCCGTCCTGCGCAAGGCGAACCTGCTGGACATCCGCGGTTTCGACGTCAACGCCGGCGGCTGCGCGGGCGGCGTCTTCGCGCTGGACGTCGGCGTCAAGTACATCCGCTCCGGGGAGTACCACCGGGTCGCGGTCGTCATCGCCGACACCGTCGCCCAGTGCCTGGACCCAGAGGACCGCACGGCCCACGCCATCTTCGGCGACGGCGCCGCCTGCTACCTGCTGGAGGCCTGCCGCCCCGGGCGCGGCATCGGCCCCACCCTGATGCGCACCCGGCCCGAGCTGTACTACACGGCCTTCACCGAGCGCCTCGATCCGCCGGGCGGCTTCCCCAACCGCTTCAGCGGCCCCAACTACATGCGGATGGACGGCGGCGGCGTGCGGGACTTCGCCCTCGACGTCATCCCCGACTTCGCCGAACAGGTCGTCAAGGCGGCCGGGACCACCCTGGACGAGGTCGACCTGATCGTCTCCCACCAGGCCAATCCCACGCTGCTGCGCCGGCTGATGGCGGAGCTGGGCCAGCCGGAGACGAAGACCGTCGTGGTGGCCGACCGGCTGGGCAACACCAGCGGCTCCAGCGTGGTCCTGGCCCTGGCCGACGCCGTGGACCACGGCCGGCTGAATCCGGGCGACGACGTCCTCGTGGTCTCCTTCGGCTCCGGCATGAGCTACGGCGGGACAGTGGTGCGCTGGTGCGGCCCGGAGGACTTCGGCGGCGAGCCGGGACGGCGCGGATGACCGGGCGGGAGCACGCAGGCCGCGACGAGGTCGGCCTGGTCACCGGCTCCTCCCGGGGCATCGGGCGCGCCGTGGCGCTCACCCTCGCCCGGCGCGGCTGCCAGGTGGTGATCAACTACAAGCAGGACGCGGAGGCGGCGGCGAAGACGCTGGCCGAGGTCGAGGCGGCCGGCGGCCGGGGCAGCCTCTGCCGTGCCGACGTGGAGGACCCCGACGAGCTCGCGGAGCTGTTCGAGACGGTGCGCCGCCGGCACGGGCACCTCGACCACCTGGTCGCCAACGCCGCCGCGGGCCCCGCCAAGAGCGTCGAGCAGGTCGAACTGCGGCATCTCGCGCGCAGCCACGCCATGAACTCGCAGTCCTTCGTACTGGCCGCCCAGCACGCGGTCCGGCTCATGGGAAACGGAGGCAGGATCGTGGCCGTCTCCTCGCTCGCCGCGGGCCGGGCCGTCCCCGGATACGCGGCCATCGGGGCGCAGAAGGCGGCCCTGGAGTCGTGGGTCCGCTACTTCGCGGCCGAGCTGGCGCCGCGCGGGATCAACGTGAACACGGTGACCGGAGGGATGGTCACGACCGACTCGCTGGAGCACTATCTGCGGGCCACGGGCCTCACCCACGCGGACGTCGTGTCCCACATCCCGCAGGGCCGCCCGGGATCCCCGCAGGAGATCGCCGACGCGGTGGACTTCCTGCTGTCGCCCGCCGCCGCGTACATCACCGGCCAGAACCTCGTCGTCGACGGCGGACTGAGCATCACCGCACCGTTCTGCGCACACCCCGGCTGACCGCCGGTCCGGGTCCGCCCCGGACCGGCACTCACACCACAGCCACGACTACGGCAGCGGCCACGGACTACGGCAGCGCCAGCATCCGCTCCAGCGCCAGCTTCGCGAACTTCTCGGTCTCCTCGTCGACCTGGATCCGGTTGACCAGCTTGCCCGCCGCCAGCGACTCCAGGGTCCAGACCAGGTGGGGGAGGTCGATGCGGTTCATGGTCGAGCAGAAGCAGACCGTCTTGTCGAGGAAGACGATCTCCTTGCCCTCGGACGCGAAACGGTTCGCGAGCCGTCGTACGAGATTCAGCTCCGTCCCGATGGCCCACTTCGAGCCGGCCGGGGCCGCCTCCAGCGCCTTGATGATGTACTCGGTCGAGCCGACGTAGTCCGCCGCCGCCACGACCTCGTGCCGGCACTCGGGGTGCACGAGCACGTTGACACCGGGGATCCGGGCGCGTACGTCCGCCACCGACTCCAGGCTGAAGCGGCCGTGCACCGAGCAGTGGCCCCGCCACAGGATCATCTTCGCGTCCCGCAACTGCTCGACGGTCAGCCCGCCGTTCGGCTTGTGCGGGTTGTACAGGACGCAGTCCTCCAGGGACATCCCCAGGTCGCGGACGGCGGTGTTGCGGCCGAGGTGCTGGTCGGGCAGGAACAGCACCTTCGTCGCCGCGGGGCCGTCCCCCTGCTCGAAGGCCCACTCCAGCGCCCGCTGGGCGTTCGACGAGGTGCAGATCGTGCCGCCGTGCTTCCCCGTGAACGCCTTGATGTCGGCGGACGAGTTCATGTACGAGACGGGCACGACCTGCTCGGCTATGCCGGCCTCGGTCAGCACGTCCCAGCACTCGGCGACCTGCTCGGCCGTCGCCATGTCGGCCATCGAGCAGCCGGCGGCGAGGTCGGGGAGGACCACCTTCTGGTCGTCCGACGTCAGGATGTCGGCGGACTCGGCCATGAAGTGCACACCGCAGAAGACGATGTACTCGGCCTCCGGGCGGGCCGCCGCGTCCCGCGCCAGCTTGAAGGAGTCGCCCGTGACGTCGGCGAACTGGATGACCTCGTCGCGCTGGTAGTGGTGGCCGAGCACGAAGACCTTGTCTCCGAGCTTCTCCTTGGCCGCGCGCGCCCGCTCCACCAGGTCCGGGTCGGACGGGGAGGGCAGGTCGCCGGGACACTCGACACCCCGCTCGCTCTTCGGGTCGGCGTCCCGGCCGAGCAGCAACAGGGCGAGCGGAGACGGCTGTACGTCGAGCTCCGTGGTCTGGGCGGTGGTCACGACACGCACCCTTTCTTTCTGCTTTTCGTCGAACTGACGTTATCTATGATAACCCGCATAACGTCACTTTGACGATGGTCATAGCGTCGATGTGACGTGAATCCCGAAGACGCCCTGACGGCGTACCGGGAGACGTTTTCCGCTCGCAACCGCATGTGCGAGCATGAGAAGGGAACGAAAAGACCAGAGCCCGGCCCGGAATGAATCCGCGGCCCTGACGGTTGCAACCGTCGGCAAGCAGTCTCCGTACAACCCGGGAGAGATGTAGATGTCCGTATCGGACGAGACCAGCACCGTCACCGACGGCATCATCCTGTCCGACGCCGCCGCGGCGAAGGTCAAGGCCCTGCTCGACCAGGAAGGCCGTGACGACCTGGCCCTGCGCGTCGCCGTTCAGCCCGGCGGCTGCTCCGGCCTGCGCTACCAGCTCTTCTTCGACGAGCGTTCCCTCGACGGCGACGTCGTCAAGGACTTCGACGGCGTCAAGGTCGTCACCGACCGCATGAGCGCCCCGTACCTGGGCGGCGCGTCCATCGACTTCGTCGACACCATCGAGAAGCAGGGCTTCACGATCGACAACCCGAACGCGACGGGCTCCTGCGCCTGCGGCGACTCCTTCAGCTAAGCCGTCCCGGCCCGCTGCGGCGGGCTGATCCGGCCGAACGACACGCGAAGGCGGCGACCCCCTCCAACGGGGCCGCCGCCTTCGCGCGTTCGCTACCGGGTCACTGCGCCTGCGGCAGCCGCGCCCCCGGCTTCTCCAGCGGGATCGCCGCGCCGTCCGAGCCGACCACCTTCCGGCTGCCCAGCGACGCGTCCAACCGCACCGTCTGGTGGAACACCTTGGCGATCATGATGCAGACCTTTTTCGGCCAGTGCGTCTCGGTCACGGTGACCTTCACCGCGCCCCCGCTCTCGGTCGCCGTCGCCTTGTAGTCGGCGCACACCCCGCCGGTGAAGCTCACGACCAGCGTGTCGCCCTCGACGGTGTAGCCGTCCACCTGCACGTCACGCGTCTTCGAGGTGCCGGTCGACGTCGGCGTCGGGGCGGGCGTGGGCGTCGTGGCGGACTTCAGGTACACCGGCTCGACGGCCGGCTGCGTCACCGTGTAGCCGTCCGCCGCCCCCGCCCCCTTCACACCGAACAGCCAGGACGGTACGAGCACCTGCCGGCCGCCCGAGGTGTGCGGGGCGAGCCCGAGCACCGCGTCGTCGACCGTCACCGTCTCCTGCTGCGGCGCCGTCGTCGACGAACCGCACGGACTCTCCAGCCGGTCCTTCAACGGCACCGGGCTGGCACACCCGCCGATGCCCATCCGGTGGTCGGTCGGAGTCGCCGCGGTCTCCGGAGTCTCCGGGGTCCCCGGCACCGAGTTCAGCGCGTCCAGCGCCTCCTGCGCGCTCAGCAGGGGGTACGTGTCGCCCTTCGTCGGCGCTTCCAGTTGCCCGTTCCCGCCGACGACCTCGCCCCGCGCGTTGACGCTGATCCCGGTCGTCCACCCGTAGGTGGGCAGGCCGCCGATCACCGGGTCGGCGTTCACCACCCGCTGGGCGCCGATGATCTGGCTCGCGTCCACCTTGGCGTCGTCCTGCCCCACCGCCTTCAGGACCGGCGCCGCCGCCTTCTTCGCGACCGCCTCGCTCACCGGGTCGCCGGCCGGGGCCACGGTGCCCGGGGTGCACTTGACGGTGCCGCCCTTGCAGTTGTCGGTGCCGGGCGCGTACCGGGTGAACGTCCAGGTGCCCGGCGCCTGCCGGTTCACCCGCAGCACCGGCCCCGACCCGTCCTTCCCGGAACCGACCTTCCAGTCACCGCCGTCGACGACCGGCGTCCCGGTGGCCCCCAGCGCCTTCGCCAGCCGGGCCACGTCGTCCTTCGTGACCTCGCTCTTCGCCCAGTACGCGGACGCGGAGTCGGGCCCGTCGGGAAGCGTGCCGGCGGCCTTGTACGTCACCCCGTAGGGGTTCGGCTCACCGGGCGCGATGCCGTTCGTACCGCCCTCGGGGGCACCCGTACCCCCGGCGTAGTCGTCCAGGGGGAGCGCGGCGGGCGTGCCGTCCCCGGAGGGTGCCCCGGAACCGGCCCCACCTGCGCCGCTGACGGCACTGGAGGTGAGGTACGCCCCACCGCCACCCACCAGCAGCACGGCGGCGGCGACGGAGGCGATCAGCACGGGCGAACGCCGCCGGGACCCACCGGACTCGTCCGCGTCCGCGACCGCGTCCGAAACAGAAGCGACGGAAGGCTCATCATCGTCCGGCCCGGAATCCACAACGGCGTCCGGCTCCACGGCGTCCGGCTCATCATCGTCCGGCTCCACGGCTTCCGGCACCGGAAGACCGGGTTCCGCGGCCTTCGCCTCTTCTTTGCCCGCCTCTGCCGCCTCTGGCGTCTCTACCGGCTCTGCTGCCTCTGCCGTCTCCTGCGTCTTGCCCGCTTCTGTCGTCTCTTCCGGCTTGCGCGCGGCGTCGTCGTTCTCGGGTCGCTCGGTGGTCACCGCATCGCTCCTTCGGCTGCCCTGCTGTCGTACCTCATATCCCCTTTACGGGGGACGGCGATGGGACGCGCCGGGGGAGCGCACGGTTCCCTTCCGAGCGCCCCGCCGAGGGAAACAGATGAGAACCGAGGAAAACCGGTGAAAACCGAGGGAAATCCCCTAGTTGCCGTAGTCGGGCATCGCCTCCAGCAGCCGCGCCGACTTCGCCGGGACCCGCACGCCGTGGATGAGGGAGGGGGAGACCGGCAGGGACGCGATCTGCTCCGGGGCTGCCCAGTGCGGAGCCATCCGGGCGCCGTCCCCGCGCAGCGACGCCAGGTCGCCGTCGAGGTCGGCCGGAACGGGGGCGTGGACCTTGAGGTTCGTCATAACCGAACCGTAGGCATGCCCGGGCCTGCGAAGAAAGATCTACTATCGGGTAGTTTCGACTGCTTCGGTGGCGCCGGGCGACCAGATAGCGTGAACTGTCAATCCCCCTCCCCACAGGAGTGTCCACGCCGTGCGCATCGCAGTCACCGGCTCCATCGCGACCGACCACCTCATGACGTTCCCCGGCCGCTTCGCCGACCAGTTGGTCGCGGACCAGTTGCACACGGTCTCGCTGTCCTTCCTCGTCGACAACCTGGACGTGCGCCGGGGCGGCGTGGCCGCGAACATCGCCTTCGGCATGGGCCAACTGGGGACCAGCCCGGTCCTGGTCGGCGCCGCCGGCGCCGACTTCGACGAGTACCGGGCCTGGCTGGACCGGCACGGCGTCGACACCGGCTCGGTCCGCATCTCCGAGACCCTGCACACGGCCCGCTTCGTCTGCACCACGGACTCCGACCACAACCAGATCGGCTCCTTCTACACGGGCGCGATGAGTGAGGCCCGCCTGATCGAGCTGAAGACCGTCGCCGACCGCGTCGGCGGCCTCGACCTGGTCCTGATCGGCGCCGACGACCCCGAGGCGATGCTCCGGCACACCGAGGAGTGCCGCTCCCGCTCGATCCCCTTCGCCGCCGACTTCTCCCAGCAGATCGCCCGGATGAACGGCGACGAGATCCGGATCCTGCTGGAGGGCGCCACGTACCTCTTCTCCAACGAGTACGAGAAGGGCCTCATCGAGTCCAAGACCGGCTGGAGCGACGCCGAGATCCTCGCCAAGGTCGGCCACCGCGTCACCACCCTCGGCTCGCGCGGCGTCCGCATCGAGCGGGTCGGCGAGGACCCGATCGAGGTCGGCTGCCCGGAGGAGGAGGCCAAGGTCGAGCCGACGGGCGTCGGCGACGCCTTCCGCGCCGGTTTCCTCTCCGGCCTCGCCTGGGGCGTCTCCCACGAGCGCGCCGCGCAGATCGGCTGCATGCTCGCCACCCTCGTCATCGAGACGGTCGGCACCCAGGAGTACCGCCTGCGCCGCGGCCTCTTCATGGACCGCTTCACCAAGGCGTACGGCGACGAGGCCGCGACCGAGGTCCGCAAGCACCTGGTGTGACACAAGCACCTGGGGTGATGCGCGCACCTGGTGTGACGTAAGAACCTGGTGTGACTCAGGAGAGCCGGCGGACCACATAGGCCGCACCCCGGTCCGCCGGCTCCTCACCGACGTACTCCTGCCCCCGCATCTCGCACCACGCGGGGATGTCGAGCCGGGCCGCCTCGTCGTCGGACAGCACCCGCACCATGCCCCCGACCGGCACGTCCCCGATGACCTTCGCCAGCTCGATGACGGGAATCGGACACCGCCGCCCGAGCGCGTCCACGACCAGCGCCTCCTCCCGCACCTCCGCCACCTGCGCGGACGCGGGCGACACGGGCGCCCCGAGCCGCTCCCGCACCCCGGCCACGGCCCCCGGCAGCACGGCGAGAAACCGCTCCACGTCCGCCTCGGCGACCCCCGCAGGCAGCGAAACCCGCACGTTTCCCTCACTCAGCACCCCCATCGCCCGCAGCACATGGCTGGGCGTCAACGTGCTGCTGGTGCAGGACGACCCGGACGACACGGAGAACCCGGCCCGGTCCAACTCGTGCAGCAGCGCCTCCCCGTCGACGTACAGGCACGAGAAGGTGACGATCCCCGGCAGCCGCCGCTCCGGATCCCCGACGACCTCCACATCGGGGACCAGCTCGGGCACCCGTACCCGGATCCGCGCGGTCAACTCCCGCAGCCGTACGGCCTCCTGGTCGGCCTCGGCCCGCACGGCCCGCAGGGACGCGGCGGCCGCCACGATCGCGGGCAGCCCGGCGAACTCCTCCGCCTCCCGCGCCGCGAACCGCACGCCCTTGCGGACGACGAGCAGCCCGACCCCGGCCGGCCCGCCCCACTTGCGCGCCCCGGCCGTCAGCACCGACCAGTCCCCGGCCACCCGCCCCCACCCGAGCGACTGCGCCGCGTCCACCAGCAACGGCACCCCCGCCGCCCGGCACGCCTCGGCCACCGCCGCCACCGGCTGCTCGGTCCCCACCTCGTGGTTGGCGGACTGCAGACAGGCCAGCGCGGTGTCGGCCCGCAGCGCCCCGGCGTACGACTCGACGGCCACCGCCCCCGTCCGCGTCACCGGCACCTGGGTCACCGACCCGCCCTCCGCCTCGAACGCCTCGGCCGAATGGAGGACCGAGGAGTGTTCGACAGCAGACACGATCAGGTGACGCCCCACCCGCCGCCGCCCCACCAGCACCCCACCGACGCCGGTGCGCACGGCCTGGGTGCCGGATGCCGTGAAGGTCAGCTCGTCCGTCCGGCAGCCGACGGCTTCGGCCGCGGCCTCGCGAGCGGCGTCGAGCAGGATGCGTGCCCGACGCCCTTCCCGGTACAACCGCTGCGGGTCCGCCCACCCCTCGTCGAGGGCGGCCGACAACGCCTGCCGGGCAACGGGATGAAGAGGAGCGGCGGAGGCAGCATCAAAGTAGGACACACGGCAACGTTAAATCGCCGGTGAGGGAAAGAAGGGGCGCGGGGAACTGCGCGAACGGCCACAACAGGCCTGCACACGCCACACAACCGAACGTTTCGAGCTATTGGGCGCATGCAACGAACCGTCAGAAGTAGCCCCCGGCGCGTTGGGGACCCTCCCCGCGCGACCCTAAATCGCGTCCAGTAGGGTTTGGTCCGCATAAACATCCAAACCCCTGCCCGACGCAGGGCGGCGACCGACCCGCGAGAAGGCAGGCCGCAGCCAACCGCGCGGGCGAGACTCTCGGGAAGGCGCTACGTGAGTCCCAACGGCTCCGACCGCTCGCCGCGGCGCCCGATGCGGCGGAAGCTGCTGCAGGCAATGACCGCGGGCCTGGTCCTGGCGACCGCCACCGGTTGCACATACAAGGACTTCCCCCGCCTTGGTATGCCCACCCCCGTCACAGAAGAGGCGCCACGCGTCCTCTCGCTGTGGCAGGGCTCCTGGGCCGCCGCGCTGGCCACCGGCGTGCTGGTGTGGGGCCTGATCCTGTGGAGTGTGTTCTTCCACCGGCGCAGCCGCACGAAGATCGAGGTTCCTCCGCAGACCCGGTACAACATGCCCATCGAGGCGCTGTACACGGTGGTCCCGATCATCATCGTCTCGGTCCTTTTCTACTTCACGGCCCGTGACGAGTCGAAGCTGCTGAGCCTCGACAAGAAGCCCGACGTCACGGTGAACGTGGTCGGCTTCCAGTGGAGCTGGTGCTTCAACTACATCGCGAACGTCGAGGGTTCCGACGGGGACGCGAAGACCGACAAGAACCTGTCCGCCATCCCGGACCGGTTCAAGACGGACTTCCCGGACAACGCGGGTGGTACGTACACCTGTGGTGTCCCCAACGAGCGGAACCCGCAGACCAACAACCCCGGCCCGACCCTCTGGCTCCCCGAGGGCAAGACGGTCCGCTTCATCCTGACCTCCCGTGACGTCATTCACGACTTCTGGGTGGTGCCGTTCCTCATGAAGCAGGACGTCGTCCCGGGCCACACCAACTCCTTCCAGGTGACCCCCAACAGGGAGGGCACCTTCCTGGGCAAGTGCGCCGAGCTCTGCGGCGTCGACCACTCCCGGATGCTCTTCAACGTGAAGGTCGTCTCCCAGGAGCGCTACGAGCAGCACCTCAAGGACCTCGTGAAGAAGGGGCAGACCGGTTACGTTCCCGCGGGCATCGAGCAGACGAGCCACGAGAAGAACCGGGAGACGAACAACCTGTGAGCATCCTCAACGAACCCCAGGGTGCCGCGGCAGCGGAAGACTCCTATGGGAATGAGCTGCCGGTCCGGCGCAAGCAGCCCGGCAACGTCGTGGTCAAGTGGCTGACGACCACCGACCACAAGACCATCGGTACGTTGTACCTGGTCACGTCGTTCGCGTTCTTCTGCATCGGCGGCGTGATGGCGCTCTTCATGCGCGCCGAGCTGGCCCGACCGGGCCTGCAGATCATGTCGAACGAGCAGTTCAACCAGGCGTTCACGATGCACGGCACGATCATGCTGCTGATGTTCGCGACGCCGCTGTTCGCCGGTTTCACGAACTGGATCATGCCGCTCCAGATCGGTGCGCCGGACGTCGCGTTCCCGCGGCTGAACATGTTCGCCTACTGGCTGTACCTGTTCGGCTCGCTGATCGCGGTGGGCGGCTTCCTCACCCCCTCGGGTGCGGCCGACTTCGGCTGGTTCGCCTACGCCCCGCTGTCGGACGCGATCCGCAGCCCCGGCATCGGCGCCGACATGTGGATCATGGGTCTGGCCTTCTCCGGCTTCGGCACCATCCTCGGCTCGGTCAACTTCATCACCACGATCATCTGCATGCGCGCACCGGGCATGACCATGTTCCGCATGCCGGTCTTCACGTGGAACGTGCTGCTGACCGGTGTCCTCGTCCTGCTGGCCTTCCCGGTGCTGGCCGCCGCGCTGTTCGCCCTGGAGGCGGACCGCAAGTTCGGCGCCCACGTCTTCGACCCGGCCAACGGCGGGGCCCTGCTGTGGCAACACCTCTTCTGGTTCTTCGGCCATCCAGAGGTGTACATCATCGCGTTGCCGTTCTTCGGCATCATCAGTGAGGTCATCCCGGTATTCAGCCGGCGCCCGATCTTCGGTTACATGAACCTGATCGCCGCGACCATCGCGATCGCCGGTCTCTCGGTGACGGTGTGGGCCCACCACATGTACGTCACCGGCGGTGTGCTGCTGCCGTTCTTCTCCTTCATGACCTTCCTGATCGCGGTCCCGACCGGTGTGAAGATCTTCAACTGGATCGCCACCATGTGGAAGGGTTCGCTGAGCTTCGAGACGCCCATGCTGTGGGCCGTCGGCTTCCTCATCACCTTCACCTTCGGTGGTCTGACCGGCGTCATCCTGGCCTCACCGCCGCTGGACTTCCACGTCTCGGACTCGTACTTCGTGGTGGCGCACTTCCACTACGTCGTCTTCGGCACCGTCGTCTTCGCGATGTTCTCCGGCTTCCACTTCTGGTGGCCGAAGTTCACCGGCAAGATGCTCGACGAGCGCCTCGGCAAGATCACCTTCTGGACGCTGTTCGTCGGCTTCCACGGCACCTTCCTGGTCCAGCACTGGCTGGGCGCCGAGGGCATGCCGCGCCGGTACGCCGACTACCTGGCGGCCGACGGCTTCACCGCCCTGAACACGATCTCGACGATCAGCTCGTTCGTCCTCGGTCTGTCCGTCCTGCCGTTCTTCTACAACGTGTGGAAGACCGCCAAGTACGGCAAGCCGGTCGGCGTCGACGACCCGTGGGGCTACGGCCGCTCCCTGGAGTGGGCGACCTCCTGCCCGCCGCCGCGCCACAACTTCCTCACCCTGCCGCGGGTCCGCAGTGAATCCCCGGCGTTCGACCTGCACCACCCGGAGATCGCCGCTCTCGAGCAGTTGGCGCACGCCGGCCACGGTGCGAGCGCCATCGAGGGCAACAAGGAGGCCGGCAAGTGAAGATCCAGGGCAAGATGTTCGTCTGGCTGAGCGTCTTCGTCCTCGCCATGGCGATCGTCTATGGCGTGTGGTCGAAGGAGCCGGCCGGTACCACGGCCCTCTTCCTGGCCTTCGGCCTGTGCATCATGATCGGCTTCTACCTGGGCTTCACCGCCCGGCGGGTCGACGCGGGCGCACAGGACGACAAGGAGGCGGACGTCGCGGACGGCGCCGGCGAGCTGGGCTTCTTCAGCCCGCACAGTTGGCAGCCCCTGTCGCTCGGCATCGGCGGCGCCCTGGCCTTCCTGGGCGTCGCGGTGGGCTGGTGGCTGCTGTACTTCTCCGTCCCGCTGATCCTCATCGGCCTGTGGGGCTGGGTCTTCGAGTACTACCACGGTGAAAGCCGCACCCAGTAGCACGCGCAGAGCATGCCGTGAGCCCGGACACTCCGTCAGGAGCGTCCGGGCTCACGCTTTTGCCGTAACGGACGTGCTCCGTCCGTGTCACTCAGCGCGCCACGGTTGACGCGGCTCCCTAGCGTGAAGTCCATGAGCCACGAACCCCGCCCCCGCACCGTCGTCGGCTGCACCCTGCTGGTGATCGCCCTGGGCGCGGTCGCAAGCGCCTGCGGCTCGGACGGCAACCCCCTCGCCGAGCGCCCCTACGACGCGACGGACCAGATCTCCTTCAACGGCCCCAAGGACGACGGCAAGAAGGCCGACCCGGACAAGCCGCTCGAAGTCACCGCCGACGACGACGACCGCATCACGGACGTCACCGCCGTCGACGCCTCAGGCCGCTACCTCGCGGGCGAACTCGCCGCCGACGGCAGCCGCTGGCACAGCACCGAGCCGCTGGCCGCAGGCGTCCGCTACACGGTCCGGGTGAGCACCGAGGACGGCGACGGCGCCCCCGGTCGCCGGGTCCTCACCTTCGACACCGGCAAGCCCACCACGAAGAAGCGCCTGACGGTCACCTTCGGCCCCGACGCAGGCGAGTACGGCGTCGGCCAGCCCGTCACCGCCAAACTGGACCAGCCGGTCAAGGACCCCGCCCAGCGGGCCGTCGTCGAACGCGCCCTCAAGGTCGACTCCACGCCCTCGGCGCAGGGCGCCTGGTACTGGGTGGACGACAAGGAACTCCACTACCGCCCCAAGGACTACTGGCCCGCCCACGCCACCCTCCGCGTCCACAGCAACCTGGACGGCATCAAGATCGGCGACCGGCTGTGGGGCGGCCCCGCGAAGGACCTCAAGCTCACGATCGGCGACCGGGTCATCGCCGTGACGGACGCCTCGTCGCACTCCATGAAGGTCTTCAAGAACAACGAGGTGATCAACCAGATCCCCGTCACCACCGGAAAGCCCGGCTTCGACACCCGCAACGGCATCAAGGTCGTCCTGGGCAAGGAGTACTTCGTACGGATGCGCAGCACCACCGTAGGCATCTCGGAAGGCTCCTCGGAGTCCTACGACCTGCCCGTCTACTACGCCACCCGCGTCACCTGGAGCGGCGAGTACGTCCACGCCGCCCCCTGGTCCGTGGGCTCCCAGGGGTACGCGAACGTCAGCCACGGCTGCACCGGCATGAGCACGTCCAACGCCGAGTGGTTCTTCGACAACGTCCGCGCCGGCGACGTCGTCCAAGTCGTCAACAGCGCCGGCGACACCATGGAAACCTTCGGCAACGGCTTCGGCGACTGGAACCTGGACTGGCAAAAATGGACCAAGGGCAGCGCCCTGACAGCCGCCAAGCAGAACACGGAGCAAGTAACGTCAAGACTCCAGCCGGCGGCGGTGTAGGAGCTTTTAAGGGGCGCGGGGCTGTATCGATGTGCGGCTCCGCGGCGTGGGCGCGACCAGCCACGGACGGCCCGCAGCCGCCACGAAACCCTACGCCCCCGCCCCTCAGGCGCTCTGCTGAAGCCCCCGCGTACGCAGCAACGCGGCCAGCGCTCCCGCGAACTCCACCGGCTCCACAGGCAACGTCACAGCCGCGTCAGCCCGGCTCCACGTGGCCAGCCACGCGTCCTGGGGCCGCCCGATGAGGACCAGCACCGGCGGGCACTGGAACACCTCGTCCTTGATCTGCCGGCACAGCCCCATGCCGCCCAGCGGCGCGGACTCCCCGTCGAAGACGCAGACGTCGATCCCGCCCTTGTCCAGTTCCTTGACGGCCGCGGCCTGCGTCGCGCACTCCACGAACTCCACGAGCGGGGCGTCCGGCGCGGGCCTGCGCCCGGCCGCGAGCCGTACCTGCTCGCGGGTGTTGGAGTCGTCGCTGTAGACCAGCACCGTGGCGGTCGCCTGCATGCTTCCTCCGTGACATCAGCGTCGTACGGACAGAACCGATGCCGCGGATGCTACTCCCTCGGCCACCTCGTCAACACCGCTTGGAACACCACTTCGATGGGCCATCCGGGCAGTACACACGGTGTGAACACTCCGAACGGCACCCCCGGGAGTGAGGGCGGGATAAGGGACCGACATAATGTCGGTCGTGGCGACAGCAACGACAGTAGAAACCGGGCACGCGCACCCGTCGGTCAATCGGCCGAACCTCACCAGCGTCGGAACCATCATCTGGCTGAGCTCCGAGCTGATGTTCTTCGCGGCCCTCTTCGCGATGTACTTCACCCTGCGATCGGTGACAGGTCCCGAGCACTGGAAGGAGATGGCCTCCCATCTGAACTTCCCGTTCTCGGCGACGAACACCACGATCCTGGTGCTCTCCTCCCTCACCTGCCAGCTCGGCGTCTTCGCCGCCGAGCGCGGTGACGTGAAGAAGCTCCGGATGTGGTTCATCGTCACCTTCATCATGGGTGCGATCTTCATCGGCGGTCAGATCTACGAGTACACGGAGCTGGTGAAGGAGGACGGGCTCTCGCTCTCCTCCGACCCGTACGGCTCGGTGTTCTACCTGACGACCGGCTTCCACGGCATGCACGTGACGGGCGGCCTCATCGCCTTCCTGTTCGTCCTCGGACGCACCTACGCGGCCAAGAGGTTCACCCACGAGCAGGCGACAGCGGCCATCGTCGTGTCCTACTACTGGCACTTCGTCGATGTCGTCTGGATCGGCCTCTTCGCCACGATCTACATGATCAAGTAGCCGGGCCCGCTCCCGCACATCCCACGCATCGACGCAGAAGATCCTGACACCGGGGTAATCCGTGAAAAAGCTCTCCGCACGACGACGCCATCCGCTGGCGGCGCTCGTCGTCCTACTCCTCGCGCTGGCATGCACAGGGGGGCTGTACGCCGTGTTCGCGCCCGCGAGCAAGGCGCAGGCAGACGACACCGCCCAGTCCCTCGCCATCGACGAGGGCAAGAAGCTCTACGCCGTAGGCTGCGCAAGCTGCCACGGCACCGGCGGTCAGGGCAGCTCTGACGGTCCGAGCCTGGTCGGCGTCGGCGCCGCAGCCGTCGACTTCCAGGTCGGCACCGGCCGTATGCCGGCGGCGACCTCCCAGGGCGCCCAGGTGCCCTCGAAGAAGGTCATCTACACGCAGGCCGAGATCGACCAGCTCGCCGCGTACATCTCCGCCCTCGGCGCCGGTCCCTCCGTCCCGACCGAGGCCGACTACGGCCCGGAGGGCGCGGACATCGCCAAGGGCGGCGAACTGTTCCGCACCAACTGCGCGCAGTGCCACAACTTCACCGGCAAGGGCGGCGCCCTCACCAAGGGCAAGTACGCCCCGACGCTGGAGGACGTGGACCCGAAGCACATGTACGAGGCCATGCAGACCGGCCCGCAGAACATGCCTTCCTTCCCCGACACCACGCTGTCGGAGCAGAACAAGAAGGACATCATCGCGTACCTGCACGCGGTCAACAGCGACGAGACGAACAACCCCGGTGGGCTGGAACTGGGCGGCATCGGGCCGGTCAGCGAGGGCCTGTTCTCCTGGATCTTCGGCCTCGGCGCCATGATCGCGGTCGCCGTCTGGGTCGCCGCTCGGACCGCAAAGGCCAAGAAGTCATGAGTAGCCAAGACATTCCAGAAGAGAACCTGCCCGCTGAGCAGGGCCACGCGCACGGCGCAGTGGACGTGGCGGACGAGCAGAACCCGTTCGCCGACCCGGGGCTGCCGCCCCACGAGCACCGTGTCCAGGACATCGACGAGCGGGCCGCCAAGCGGTCCGAGCGTGCGGTCGCCTTCCTGTTCACGCTGTCGATGCTCGCCACGGTCGCCTTCATCGCGGCGTACGTGACGATCCCCGCCGACAAGTCGATCTTCGTGTTCCCGATCGGCCACCTCAGCGCGCTGAACTTCGCGCTGGGTCTGACGCTGGGCACGGCGCTGTTCACCATCGGCGCCGGCGCGGTCCACTGGGCCCGCACCCTGATGTCGGACGAGGAGGTCGCCGACGAGCGCCACGCGATCGCCGCGTCCCCCGAGGTCCGTGCCAAGGTCCACGCCGACTTCCGGCAGGGCGCCAAGGAATCGGGCATGGGGCGGCGCAAGCTGATCCGCAACACCATGTTCGGCGCCGTCGCCCTGGTGCCGCTCTCCGGTGTCGTGCTGCTGCGCGACCTGGGCCCGCTGCCCGAGGACAAGCTGCGGCACACGCTGTGGGCCAAGGGCAAGCTGCTCGTCAACATGAACACGAACGAGCCGCTGCGTCCCTCGGACGTCGCCGTCGGTTCGCTCACCTTCGTCAAGCCCGAGGGCTTGGAGGAGCACGACGAGGAGTTCCAGAACGAGATCGCCAAGGCGGCCCTGATGATCGTCCGGATCCAGCCGGACGACATCAAGGACAAGCAGGAACTCGACTGGTCCTACCAGGGCATCGTCGCGTACTCGAAGATCTGCACCCACGTCGGCTGCCCGATCTCCCTGTACGAGCAGCAGACGCACCACGTGCTGTGCCCCTGTCACCAGTCCACCTTCGACCTCTCCGACGGCGCCAAGGTCATCTTCGGCCCGGCCGGTCACGCCCTGCCGCAGTTGCGCATCGGTGTGAACGACGAGGGCTACCTCGAGGCGCTCGGCGACTTCGAAGAGCCCGTCGGTCCTGCATTCTGGGAGCGCGGATGAGCACCACAGAGACCACAGAGCCCCGCGAACGCGGGAAGGCACCGGCCGGCGAACGTGTCGCCGACTGGGCCGACGGCCGGCTCGGGATCTACTCCCTGGCCAAGGCCAACATGCGCAAGATCTTCCCCGACCACTGGTCGTTCATGCTGGGCGAAGTGTGCATGTACAGCTTCATCATCATCATCCTGACGGGTGTGTATCTGACGCTGTTCTTCCACCCGTCGATGAACGAGGTGGAGTACCACGGCAGTTACGTCCCGCTCCAGGGACAGTTGATGTCCGAGGCGTTCAGCTCGACCCTGCACATCTCGTTCGACGTGCGCGGCGGTCTGCTCATCCGGCAGATCCACCACTGGGCGGCGCTGATCTTCCTCGCCGGCATGTTCGTGCACATGATGCGCGTGTTCTTCACGGGCGCGTTCCGCAAGCCGCGTGAGATCAACTGGCTGTTCGGCTTCCTGCTGTTCGTCCTGGGCATGTTCACCGGTTTCACCGGTTACTCGCTCCCGGACGACCTGCTCTCCGGCACCGGTGTCCGCTTCACCCAGGGCGCCATCCTGTCGATGCCGATCGTCGGCACGTACATCTCGATGTTCCTGTTCGGCGGGGAGTTCCCGGGCCACGACTTCGTGGCGCGGTTCTACTCGATCCACATCCTGCTGCTGCCGGGCATCATGCTCGGCCTGATGGTGGGCCACCTGATCCTGGTCTTCTACCACAAGCACACGCAGTTCGCGGGCCCCGGCAAGAGCAACAAGAACGTCGTCGGCATGCCGCTGCTGCCGGTGTACATGGCGAAGGCCGGAGGCTTCTTCTTCCTGGTCTTCGGTGTCATCGCGGTCATCGCGGCCGTCGCGCAGATCAACCCGATCTGGGCCATGGGCCCCTACCGTCCGGACCAGGTGTCGACCGGCGCCCAGCCCGACTGGTACATGGGCTTCGCCGAGGGTCTGATCCGCTTCATGCCGGGCTGGGAGATCAACCTCTGGGGTCACACGCTCGTGCTGGGCGTGTTCATCCCGCTGGTCCTGTTCGGTGTGGTCCTCGGCGCGCTGGCGGCCTACCCGTTCATCGAGTCCTGGATCACCGGCGACAAGCGCGAGCACCACATCCTGGACCGCCCGCGCAACGCGCCGACCCGTACGGCGCTGGGCGTCGCCTGGGTCACGATGTACATGATCACGCTGGTCGGCGGTGGCAACGACCTGTGGGCCACCCACTTCCACCTGTCGATCAACGCGATCACCTGGTTCGTCCGGATCTTCTTCTTCGTCGGACCGGTCATCGCGTACGTCTTCACCAAGCGGATCTGCCTCGGCCTGCAGCGCCGGGACCGGGAGAAGGTGCTGCACGGTCGGGAGACCGGCACCATCAAGCGCCTGCCGCACGGTGAGTTCATCGAGATCCACGAGCCGCTCAGCCAGGAGCAGTTGCACACCCTCACCGCGCACGAGCAGTACGCGCCGGCCGCGATCGGCCCCTCGGTCGACGAGAACGGCGTCGCGCGCAAGGTGACGGGCAAGGAGCGGCTCCGCGCCAAGATCAGCGGCGCGTACTTCGGCGAGGACCAGCAGATCCCGAAGCCGACTGTCGAGGAGTACAAGGAGATCACGAGCGGCCACGGCCACCACTGATCACCTGATCACCAGGCGTCGCCACGCCGGCCCAAAGGGCCCCGTCCGGTCTTCGGACGGGGCCCTTTGCCGTGCCCATGGGCTGGATAGGGTGGGGTTCGCATCGTTCTCACGACGTACGACACACGACGACAGACACAGGAGCGGCTATGAGCGCTGTGACCCCCGCTGGAGGCGACACCGCGGCGGGCCGTTCCTGGCCCGAGGTGCTGAACGGCCTGCTGTCCGGCCGTGACCTGGGCGCGGACGCCACGTTCTGGGCGCTGGACCGGATCATGCGCGGTGAGGCGAGCGACGCGCAGATCGCCGGGTTCGTGGTGGCGCTGCGCGCCAAGGGCGAGACCGTCGAGGAGATCAACGGGCTGGTCCGGGCGATGTACGAGCACGCCAACCTGATCGAGGTGCCGGGGCCGACCGTCGACATCGTCGGCACCGGCGGCGACGGCGCGAAGACGGTCAACATCTCCACGATGTCGTCGATCGTCGTGGCCGGCACGGGCGCCACGGTCGTCAAGCACGGCAACCGGGCCGCGTCCTCCGCGTCCGGTGCCTCGGACGTCCTGGAGAGGCTCGGCGTCAATCTGGAGTTGACGCCGGGGCGGGTGGCGGAGGTGGCACAGGAGGCCGGGATCACCTTCTGCTTCGCGATCAAGTTCCATCCGGCGCTGCGTCATGTGGGCGCGGCGCGCGGCCAGTTGGGCATCCGTACGGTGTTCAACGTGCTCGGCCCGCTGACCAACCCGGCGAAGGTGCGCAGCCAGGCGGTCGGGGTCGCGGACCCGCGGATGGCGCCGGTCGTCGCGGGCGTCTTCGCCGAGCGCGGCAACTCGTCGCTGGTCTTCCGGGGCGACGACGGTCTGGACGAGCTGACCACGACGGCCACCTCCCGGGTGTGGGTGGTCCGCGACGGCAAGGTCGCCGAGGAGGCCTTCGACCCGCGGGACGTCGGCCTCGACCTGGTCCCGGTGGAGGCCCTGCGCGGCGGCGACCCGTCGTACAACGCGGAGGTGGCCCGCCGCCTCCTGGAGGGCGACCCGGGCCCGGTGCGCGACGCCGTGCTGCTGAACTCGGCGGCGGCGCTCGTGGCGCTCGAACCGGGCGGCGGGCCGCTGGCGGGGCAGTTGCGGGACGGTATGGCCAAGGCGGCGGAGTCGATCGACTCCGGCGCGGCCAAGCGGTCCCTGGAGCGCTGGGTGGCCGCCAGCAACGCGTAGCCGGTGGTGGCGCGGTCCCGCGATCCGGACACGGGTTGCGGGACCGCGATCACTTCACGTACGTTCCTGTATCAGGTCATGAGTGACAGTCATGAGGCCCCGGCCGACTGTCCGGCAACCCTCCGTCCGTGGCGGGGTGCCCCGGGTGAAGACCAGGTCGTAGGCAGTGAGGTCTACGGCAAGCGCGGACCCCTCCCGCTCGTCGAGCGAACGCAGTCCAGGGGTCCTGGGTCTCGAGGGAGTCTTCCGTGAGCAAGCGAATGCGATAGGGCTACCGCCCCGCCTCCGCACACCCCTTTTTTCCGGCCGCCGCGCTCCGTCCGCCGCGCCGTTCCTCTTTCCTCTCACGGGAGCCCCGTCATGTCTGTCTCCAGTGCTGCCTCCACCGCTGTCTCGGCCCAGCCCCTTTGTGCCCCGCTGCCCGTTCTGGGACGGGATGTCACCGTCCCGCTCGTGACGGGCGGCGAGGTCACCTACGCGGCGCTCGACTACGCGGCCAGCGCCCCCGCCCTCCAGCGCGTCTGGGACGACGTGGCGGCCTACGCCCCGTACTACGGCAGTGTCCACCGGGGTGCCGGCTACCTCTCCCAGCTCTCCACGGACCTCTTCGAGAACGCCCGCCGCACGGTCGAGGAGTTCCTCGACTGCCGCCCCGACGACCAGTTGGTCTTCACCCGCTCGACGACGGACTCCCTCAACCTGCTGGCGCGGGCGCTGCCCGCCGACTGCCAGGTCTTCGTCTTCGAGACCGAGCACCACGCCTCGCTGCTGCCCTGGCAGGACGCCCGGGTGACCTACCTCGACGCCCCGCGCACCCCGCGCCAGGCCGTCGAGACCCTGGAGCGGGCCCTCGCCGACCGCGAGCCGCAGGGCCCGGCCCTGGTCTGCGTCACCGGCGCGTCGAACGTCACCGGCGAGCTGTGGCCGGTGCGTGAACTGGCCGCCGCCGCCCACGCGCACGGCGCCCGGATCGTCCTGGACGCCGCCCAGTTGGCGCCCCACCACCCGGTCTCCGTCCGTGACCTCGACGTTGACTGGGTCGCCTTCTCCGGGCACAAGCTGTACGCCCCGTTCGGCTCCGGTGTCCTGGCCGGGCGGGCCGACTGGCTGGTCGCGGCCGACCCCTACCTCGCGGGCGGCGGCGCGAGCCGCAAGGTGACGCGGCGCGCGGACGGGGGCGTGGACGTGGAGTGGCACGAGAGCGCCGCCCGCCACGAGGCCGGCTCGCCGAACGTGATCGGCGCGTACTCCATCGCCTCGGCGTGCACGGCGCTCACCGAGGCCGGCTTCGACGCGCTGGTGGCCCGCGAGGAGTACCTGATCGCGAAGGTGCGGGCGGGCCTGGCCGAGGTGCCGCAGGTCAGGGTGTTGTCCCTGTTCGGCGACGACGCCCCCCGGGTCGGCGTGCTCTCGTTCGTCGTCGAGGGCTGGAACAGCTCCCACTTCGCCGCCGCGCTCTCCGCCGAGTACGGCATCGGCGTCCGCGACGGCCTGTTCTGCGCCCACCCGCTGGTCCGCACCCTGCTGGGCAGCGACCCGCAGACCCAGGGCGAGTGCGGGGCCCCCGAGGCGGCACCGGGCGAGAAGTCCCTCAACGCGATCCGGGTCAGCTTCGGCGCCGGCACCCCCGACGAGCACGTGGAGCGCTTCGTCGACGCGGTGCGCGAACTGGTCGCCGACGGCGCGCGGTGGCAGTACCGGACGGAAGGCGGCCGCTGCGTCCCGGCGGTGTAGCAGACCGGCCGCCGGGGGCGGTGTTCGGGCGTGGTCAGGCGGTCAGGAGTCCAGCCCGATCGCGAACGCCGCCTCCAGGTCGTGCTGCGAGTACGTGCGGAAGGCGACGTGCGTGTCCGTCCCCTCCACCCCGGGGATCTTGCTGATGCTGCCCGGGATGACCTCCGCCAGGTCCTCGTGCTGCTTGACCCGGACCATGGCGATCAGGTCGTAGGTCCCGGTGACGGAGAAGACCTCGCTCACGGACTCCAGGGAGGCGATCCGTTCGGCGATCTCGGGGATCCGGTCCACGCTGGTCTTGATGAGGACGATCGCGGTGATCACGGCTGGTTCTCTCCCTCGGGGGGCCGGAGCTGGGCGGGCCTCACTCTATGACGTGAGCCGTGGCTCACCAAAGGCGGACAGCGATCCGCGCAGCGCCTCGCGCACGCGCCGCATCTGTTCGGGGGCGTAGGTCCAGGCGTCGTACTCGTTCTGCACGAGCAGTCGGCCGCCGAGGCCCGCGACCAGGATCTTGGGCGGCATGCCCGGCGCGTTGCCCGTCGCGCCGAAGCGCAGCAGCCGTACGTCCTGCGGGACGGGTGGCGCGGGGATCCGGCCGAGGTTGGAGATGCCGTAGCTGACGACCGGCACGGGCACCGGGATGCCCCGCGCGCCGGCCCGCAGCGCGGCAAGGAGGGACCGCTCGGGGTCGCGCCGGGCCAGCGCGCCGGTCATCTGGCCGGCCACCTCCCGGCCCACCGCCCCCGGCGGGTCGTCGTGGCCGACGGTCAGCGTGGTCTGCAGGCCGGTGACGCAGTTGAGCGTGGTGGCGCGCGGCAGCTCGGGCGTCAGCCGGGTGCGCAGGTCGACCGCGTGCCCGCAGGTCATCGTCAACGGGCCGTGTTCCGGCGCGAGTTGGGCGCGTACGGCGGTCAGGAGCAGCTCCGTGACGAGGCTGTTGACGCTCACCCCGCGACTCCGGGCGGCGGCCGCCACGGCGTCGGTGGTCTCCTCGGAGAACTCCAGCCGGTCGACCACGAAACGGCGCGCCGCGTCGGGCCGGTCGGGGCGGCCCACCCCTTCGGTGGGCAGGGCGGCGGGCTTGACGTCGGCCCCCGCGCCCTGCGCGATCGCGTCGACCAGCGCGTCGATCTCCGCGTCCGGCAGCGTGCCGGCCAGCCGGGTGTCGATGGCCTCGGGCAGCGCCTCGCGCCGCTCCACGGACGGGCTCGCGCCGGCCGCCAGGGCGCTGTAGTACCGCCAGAACTCGTCGAGCAGGGGGAAGACCGAGCGGCCGTCGATCACCCCGTGGTGGACGCCGAGCACGACCTGACTGCGCTCGCCGTCGGTCAGCAGCCAGGCGTGCAGCAGGCTCTCGGTCCAGTCGGGCCGCGTGTTGATCAGTTCGGCGTAGGTGTCCTCGATGCCGTCGAGCACGGTGAGCGGCGGTTCGACCCGGTCCCGGACCCGCAGCAGGAGCCCTGTGTCGCCGTCCGCCACCTCGGAGCGCAGCATCGGATGGCGCTCGGTCAGCAGGCCGAGCGCCCGCCGCAGCAGCGCCGGGTCCAGCCGGCCGCGCACCAGGCAGTCCACGAACACGGCCATGTCGTACAGGGGGAGGCCCGCGGCTCCCAGGTCCACGAAGTAGACGCTCTCGAACGGCGATATGGGGCGCTGGTGGGTCATGAAGCGGGGGTCTCCGATCTCGGTGGACGAGGGGACTTCTCCGGCCGGTCCGACGCCTGCGGAGCGGTGCCGAGGCGGTGCAGGGCGGCCTCGAACTGCTCCGGGCCGAGCGGCGGTTCGGGCAGCGGGTGGGCGGCTTCGGGGCGCAGGCCGTCCAGCATCAGGGCCAGATGGCGGCGCCAGGACCCGGGGGCGGCGGGCGTGGCCCGGCCCAGCGCCGCCAGCAGGAACAGCAGGTCCTCGACGGTGAGGTCGGGGCGGATCGTGCGCTGTTCCTGGCCGCGCAGCAGCAGCGTCTCCAGCGTGCGCCGGTTCTCCTCGCGCAGGGTGTCGAGCGTGGGCACGCCCCGGATGCCGGTGGTCATCAGGTCGCCGGCGCCCCGGTCGGCGGCCAGCAGGGTGAAGACGTGGTCCAGGTAGGCGGTGAGGCCGTGCCAGGCGTCCGCCCGGTCGCGGGTCTCGCGGGCCGCGGCCACGATCGGGGCCAGTACGTCGTGGAAGACGGTCTCGATCAGTTCGGCCCGGTCGGTGAAGTGCCGGTACAGCGTGGCGTTGCCGACGCCGGCCCGGCGGGCGATGTCGTCCAGCGGGGCGTCCACACCGCGTTCGGCGTAGATCTCCCGGGCGGCGGCGAGCAGCGTCTCGCGGTTGCGGCGCGCGTCGCTGCGCCTGCGCTGGGGTGCTAGTGGTGCTTCTCCGCCGGCCATGGGCGGCACCCTAACACCAAAACCGGGGACAGCTCCCCGTTTCATTGCTAGGGTCGCGCCGTCAACCGGGGAGTACTCCCCGCTCATCCGCCCCGGCGCATTCGAAGCGAGGAACACCGTTGTCCGTAACGGGATTTGATGGCATGCAAGATCTGTCGGCGCTCGGCCGGACCTTCGTCGACGATCCGTATCCGGTGTACGGGCGGATGCGCGCGCAGGGGCCGGTGCACCGGGTGCGGACGGCGGCGTCGGGGGAGTTCTGGCTCGTCGTCGGGCACTCGGAGGCGCGGTCGGCGCTGGCCGACGCGCGGCTGTCCAACGACATCAGGCACTCGGCCGGGTGGCAGGACGACGGCGGCAACTCGATCGGCCTGAACATGGTGCAGACGGACCCGCCGCAGCACACCCGGCTGCGGGGGCTGGTGGCGCGGGAGTTCACGTCCCGGCGCATCGAGGCGCTGCGCCCCGAGGTGCAGCGGATCGCGGACGAACTGGTGGACGCCATGTTGCCGTCGGGCCGCGCGGACCTGGTCGAGTCGTTCGCGCTGCCGTTGCCGCTGGCCGTGATCTGCGAGCTGCTCGGTGTGCCGGCGAGCGATCGCAAGACGTTCCACGACTGGTACCTGGAGAGCACCGACTTCACCCGGCCCGAGGTCGCCGGAGCCGCGGCCCAGGCCATGACGGGATACCTCGCCGACCTCGTCGCGGCCAAGCGGCGCGCGCCCGGCGAGGACCTGCTGAGCGCGCTCGCCGGTCACCTCGACGGGGAAGAGGACGGGCTCGCCGCCGAGGAGATGCTCGGCATGGCCTTCCTGCTGCTGGTGGCCGGCTACGAGACGGCCGCCAACCTGCTGTCCGGCGGCACCCTCGCCCTGCTGCGCCACCCGGACCAGTTGGCGGCGCTGCGCGGCGACTGGTCGCTGCTGGAGAACGCGGTGGAGGAGATGCTCCGCTACGAGGGGCCGGTGGAGACGACGGCGTTCCGCTACGCCAAGGAGCCGGTGGAGATCGGCGGCACGCTGATCGGCGCGGGGGAGTCCGTGGCCGTCGTCCTGGCCGCCGCGTCCCGTGATCCGCGCCGGTTCGCCGAGCCCGACCGCTTCGACATCCGCCGCGACGCCCGCGGCCACACGGCCTTCGGCTACGGCATCCACCACTGCCTGGGCGCGCCGCTGGCCCGGATGCAGGGCGCCGTCGCCTTCCGCACCCTGCTGGAACGGTGCCCGGACCTGGCCCTGGACACCGACCCCGGCGACCTGCGCTGGCGCCCCAGCCTGATGCTCCGCGGCCTGCACGCCCTGCCCGTCACCTTCGGCTAGAGCGGGCGGGGTTCCCGTCAGCGGGGCTGCGGCACCATCGGCAGCGGGCCCGCCGTGAGGCTCATCTCGGCTCGGGGCGAGACCGTCGTACCGGGTACGGGGCGCAGTCGCCAGTGGGAGGCGAGGGTGGCCAGGGCGAGGGTCGCCTCCGTCATGCCGAAGACGTCGCCGATGCACTTGCGGCTGCCCGCCCCGAACGGCAGGTACGAGCCGCGGGTGACGTCCTTGGCCCGGTCGGGCAGCCAGCGGTCCGGGTCGAAGGACTCCGGGCGCGGGAAGAACTCCGGGATGCGGTGGACGACGTAGGGGCTGATCAGTACGTCCGTGCCGGTCGGCAGCGGGTGGCCGGCCAGTTCGGTGGGCTGGGTGGTCATCCGGGTGAACATCCAGGCCGGCGGGTACAGGCGCAGCGTCTCGGTGAAGATCCGCTGGGTGTAACCGAGCCTCGGTACGTCGGCGTACGTCGGGGTACGGCCGCCCAGCACCTCGTCGACCTCGGCGTGCAGCCGTGCCTCCGCCTCCGGGTGGGCCGCCAGCAGATGCCAGGCCCAGGTCAGCGCGCTCGCGGTGGTCTCCACGCCGGCCAGCAGCAGGGTCATGACCTGGTCGTGGACCTCCTGGTCGGTCAGCGCGCCGCCGTCCTCGTCGTCGCGCGCGGCCAGCAGCGCCGACAGCAGGTCGCCGCGGTCCTCGCCGGAGCGCCGGTAGTCCCCGACGATGCCGTCGATGAGGGTGTGCAGCCGGTGCAGCGCCGCGTCGAACTCGCGGTTGGCGGCCAGCGGCAGCCGGGCCAGCAGTCCGGTGGGGTCGAGCGCCCGGCGGAACGCGCCGCGCACCATGATCGGCAGGCTGCGCTGGATCTCCGCGACCGAGTGCGGCGCCATCTCCGTCGAGAACAGCGCGCGGGCCGTCACCCGCGCGGTCAGCGCCTGCATCGCGTCACCGACGTCGACCGGCCGGCCGGGCTGCCAGGTCAGCGCGTGCGCCGCGCACTCCTCGTGCATCACCTCGGCGTAGGTCGCGATGCGCGCGGTGTGGAAGGCGGGCTGGACCATCCGGCGCTGCCTGCGGTGGTCGGCCCAGTCGGACGTGATCAGCCCGTTGCCGAGGATCGGGCGGGCCTTCTCCTTCACCGGGCCCCCGGTGTCGTAGATCCGCGCGTTCAGCAGCACCTCCTGCACCAGCTCCGGATGGCAGGGCAGATAGGTGAGCCGGGTGCCGAGCCGCAGCTCGACCAGGTCGCCCAGCGCGGGCAGCGAGGAGAGGTACTCCAGCGGGCGGCGCGCCAGATGCAGCGCGTGACCCGCCAGCGGAAGCCGGCCCGGCGCCTTGGCGATCCGCCAACTGCGCCTGGCCAGGTCGGAATGGGACTTCATGCCGGTTGCGCCCCCTGAGACGGTACGACGGAGAGAGGTGGGAGGTGGGAGGAGAGGGGTGGTCAGCGGGGTTCCAGGATCATGGGGAGCGGGCCCGCCTCCAGGGTGGCCTTCGGCTCCGGGCGCAGTCGGCTGCCGGGCACCGGCCGCAGCCGCCAGCGCGCGGCGACGGTCGCGACGATCAGCGCGGTCTCGGTGAGCGCGAGGACGTCCCCGATGCACTTGTGACTGCCCGCGCCGAACGGCAGCAGCGCCCCGCGCGGCACCTGGGCCGCCCGCTCGCCCTCCCAGCGCCCCGGGTCGAAGGTCTCGGGGTCCGGGAAGAGTTCGGGGTTGTGGTGCAGGGCGTAGGCGCTGTACAGGATCATCGTCCGGGCGGGGATGATCCGCCCGCCGAGTTCGACGTCCTCGGCGGCGACCCGCATCGCCATCCAGGACGGCGGGTACAGGCGCAGCGCCTCGGTGATGACGTTGCGGGTGTACGGCAGCGCGGGCAGGTCGTCGTGGACCGGGGTGCGGCCCGCCAGCGCCGCGTCCACCTCGGCGTGCACCCGGCGCTCCACCTCGGGGAGGGTGCCCATGAGGTGGAAGACGAACGCCAGGGTGGAGGCGGTGGTCTCGCTGCCGGCCACCAGGAAGGTGACGACCTGGTCCAGGATCTGGCCGTCGTCCAGCCGCTCACCGGTCTCCGGATGCTCCGCCCGCAGCAGGGTGGACAGCAGGTCGCCGTGGTCCGCGTCGGACCGGCGGCGCTGCGCGATCATGTCGGCCACGATCTGCCGCAGCCGCGTGTTGGCGTGGTCGTAGGCGCGGTTGCCCGGGGTGGGCAGCTTCTCCATGACGCCCAGCGGGGCGACGGTGCGTTTGTAGATGCCGTGCGAGACGGTCCGCAGGCACTGCCGGGCCTCCTCGATGGTGTGCTCGTCGAGCCCGGTGGAGAACAGGGTGCGGGCGGCGACCCGCATGAGCAGGGCGTGCATGGCCTCGCCGATGTCCCGGGTCTCGCCGGGCCGCCAGGCGTCCGTGACGGTACGGGTGTCCGCGGCCACCGCCGTCGTGTAGGCGGCGATCCTCTTGGTGTGGAACGCGGGCTGGATCAGCCGCCGTTGGAAGCGGTGCTCCTCGCCCCGGGACACCGACAGGCTGTTGCCGAGGAGCTGGCGTGCCTTGTCGAAGACGCCGCCCTTGTCGAAGACACGCGGGTTGAGCAGGATGTGCCGGACCAGTTCGGGGTGGGCGGCGAGATAGGCGCGGGCCGGACCGAGCCGCAGCTCGACCAGGTCGCCGTGCGCGGGGAGCGAGGCGAGGAAGTCCAGGGGGCGGCGCCACAGCGCGGGGACGTGCCCGAGCAGCGGTACGGCGCCGGGCGCGACGCCGAAGCGCCAGGACCGTTGCGCCGAGGGCGAGTTGGGCGAGGGGGACGACTTCGGCGGCTTGGGTGATTCGGGGGTGTGCATCGGGCGGTCCTACTCGATCCGTGAGTTGACGTCGTTGACCGCGGTCCGGTAGCGCCGGTCCTGGGTCGTCCACACGAAGTTGCCGTGCAGGAGGTCGAGCAGGACGTCCCGGGTGAGGGGGTCGAACGCCTTGATGCACTCCATGTCCTCGGCCAGGTCGTCCAGACGGGCCTGGAAGAACGCCTGGAACTCGGCCTCGTCCGACATGTCGCACAGCCGGAAGCAGTTGGTGATCTGCCCGAGGGCGTGCTCGCGTTCGTAGGAGTAGAAGTCGTTGACGATGGCCAGCCCGCGAGCGGTCATCCGGGCGGCCAGGCCCGTCTTGGAGTGCTCGGTCAGCTCGGGGTGGCGGTAGATCGGGTACGACATCCGCATCCAGAAGTCCACGCCGACGTCGGTGACGCGGAAGCGGAAGTACTGCTCGGGCGAGGTGGAGCAGAGCACCTCCTTGAGCGCCGAGTCACGGAACATGTGGTCGCTGGTGACGAAGGCGCGAGCGCCCTCGAACGCGAACTCCGCGTCCTGCGGGGCGTAGTACCGCTCGCACACCGCGCGCAGCTCGGGCAGGAAGAGGTCGAAGTCGTGCAGGGCGGGGTCCATGTCGTCCCACACGAACGTCACGCAGTTGAGCACGCAGACGGCCTTGAAGGCCTCCATGTCCTTGATGTGCCGGGCGCTTTGCGACCACCGCACGACGTCCATGTAGGAGACCCAGCGCTTGTCCGAGACGCTCTTGCCGAGCGGCGCGACCGCGCGGTTGCAGGCGTCGATGACCTCGCGCAGCTCGGCGTCCGTCATCGGCACCTTCTGGGCCTCGTACCCGACGTGCCGGTCGAACAGGGCGGCGAAGCGGTCGGTGCACTCCTGCCGGTGGCGGGCGATCCCCGTCGCCTGTGCCGGGGTCGGGGTCAGGTGCGTGCCGGGTTGCGTGGTCAGTTCCGTGGTCATGACTTCCTCGTGGTGGCCGTGGCGGAGAGGTGGGTGAGGGCGGTGACCGCGGCGGCGGTGAAGGGGGCGGTGTCCAGCACGCGCAGCGCCCGCCGGTAACGGTCGTCGATCATCCGCTCGACGGCGTCCCGGGCGCCGGTGGCTTCGAAGAGGGCCCGGACCTCCTCCGCGCCGGTCTCGTCCAGACCGGGATCGCCGATCAGCGTGCGCAGCCGGGCGCGCTGCGCGGGGCCGCCCGCGCGCAGCGCCAGCGCGACCAGGGTCGTGTTCTTGCCGGCCCGCAGGTCGTCCAGCCGCGACTTGCCGGTGTCCCGGACGTCGCCGTACACCCCCAGCAGGTCGTCGCGGAGCTGGAAGGCCTCGCCGAGAGGCAGCGCGAACGCGGTGCAGGCGGCCAGGGTCCGGGCGTCGGCGCCGGCGAGGGCGGCGCCGATGTGCAGGGGCCGTTCGATCGTGTACTTGGCGGTCTTGTAGCGGTTGACGGTCAGCGTGGCGTCGACGTCGTCGGTGAGCTCGCCGGTCGCCCGCAGGTCCAGGTACTGGCCGAGCATGACCTCGGTACGCATCTCGGTGAGCAGCGGCAGCACCGCCGCCGACTGCGCCGGGGTGAGTCCCGCGGTGTGCAGCAGGTCGTCCGACCAGGCGAAGGCGAGGTCGCCCAGCAGCATCGCGCCGCCGATTCCGAAGCGCTCGGCACGCTCGTCGCCGCGTTTCCCGGCGAGTATCCGGTGGATGGTCGGCCGGCCGCGCCGGGTGTCGCTGTCGTCCATGATGTCGTCGTGGATGAGCGCGAACGCGTGAAACATCTCCAGCGCGGCGGCCACACGTACCACGGCCGTCAAGTCGTTTTCTCCGCCGGCCGCCTGCCAGCCCAACACGGTGAGAATCGGGCGTATTCGCTTGCCGCCCACCATGAATTCTTCAAGTAATTCCACGAGGCGGGTCAACTGGCGCTGCCCGGAGTTCTTTCGCTGATTCTCGAGGAATTCACAGAGAACACTGTCGACGGCGGTCCTCGTGGCGACCGGGTCCAGTATGTCGGGAGATATGGTGTGGGTACTCATGTTTACGTGCTTCATCCCCACTCGTGGGGCCCGTGAATTCGGTACCGCGCGCCGGACGGCATGCGTCGGCAACCCGTCACCGCGCGGCCGGCGGGGTGCCGACGGCGGTGCGGGAGGAAACGGCGTTCGGACGGAATGTCGGAAACGGGCCGGATGATGGGCGGGCGAAAGGCCCGGCGGACCGCCCGCCGGGAAGGCCTCGGACTCGGCCTGGGCCTGACGGGGTGCGCGGGGCGACACTGCCCGGCGCACCTGGGGTCGGCCGGTGTCGGCCGACGTCAGGAGATCAGGTCGATCGAGGTCAGGAGAGCGGATCGACGCGGAGCGCTCTGAGCCCGCGGAGGGCGACCGGCCGACGCCGGACGACGCCCCGGCGGGCCGACGGCGATACGCGCCACCGGCCGGCCGGCACTTGCGTATGCGTATGCGGATCGGCGCGCGGTCGCGGATCTCGGGCATCGCGGCCATCGTGGCCAATGCGGGCGGCGCGAGCCTTGAAAAGGACAGGTTTGTTTCCCGGTGGTTCCATGCCAGTCTCCCCCATGAAAATCGGCAGGCAGGACCGCGGGCCTGCTGAAGCGGCCTCGATCCCGGTGGTCGAATACTAGGCACAAGGCAGCCGTGGGTGACAAGGCCTAACCGCCTGGACGGCGTCCTCGACACCGCATTACGTTCGAGTCGTTGGCGAGGGCACCGATCGGAGCGCGGGGAGATGAGCGGTTCGCCGTGTGTAGGGGATCGGTTAAATCGGGGCGGCGGTCGTACCGTCTATTCCGAATGCGGGACGGGAGGGGAGTTCAGCCCGTGCCGGAGTCCGGCACCACCCCGGCCGTCCGCCGCCCGAAACGCGCCCACGCGTAGCCGAGCCCCAGCCCGAAGCCGACCAGGTGCGCCAGATACGCCACCCCCGGCCCCTGGGCCGCCTGCCCCGCCGCCACCCACTGGAGGGCCGCCCAGAACGGCAGCACGACCCACGCCGGGAAGCGCAGCGGCAGGAAGAACAGGAACGGCAGGAGACTGGTCACCCGGGCCCGGGGAAACAGGTACAGGAACGCGCCGAGGACCGCGGAGATCGCCCCGGACGCGCCGACCAGGGACTGCGACGACTCGGCGTTGGCGGCGGCGTAGCCCAGCAGGGCCAGGTAGCCGCAGCCGAGGTAGAAGAGCGTGAACTCGACGCGGCCCATCCGCTCCTCGGTCAGCGCCCCGAAGACGTAGAGAAAGAGCATGTTGCCCAGCAGATGCACCCAGCTCCCGTGCACGAAGAGGGCCGTGGCCGGGGTCAGGGCGGCCCGGGGAGCGCCCTCGAAGAGCTCGGCCGGCACCACGCCCCAGCGCCGGAAGTAGGCCCGCTGCGCGGCCAGCAGTTCGTCGCCGGTGCCGTACGCCGCGTTGAGGCCCGAACCGGGGCCGACCAGGAAGACCAGGCAGCACAGGGCGATCAGCCCGTAGGTCACCGGCGCCGAGGGGCTGCGGAGGGCCTTACGGAGGGTGCTGCGCGGGGTCCCGCTCCAGTTGCCGATCATGACCACAGAGCATGACGTAACGGGACGCACCATCCCAGACCGCCTCGCCGCCGTGGACGGACGGGCGGTGGGTACCCGCCAGGCCGTAGGGTTACGAGCCACATGGGCGGGGGAGTCTCCGGCGACCCCGGCCCGGGAAGCACGACGGACGACGACGCGCGCACGACGGACGTATGACACTAGAAGGAGCGGAAAGTCACGATGACGGTTCCCCTGCCGACCGCCGCCACGCGGTGGCGCTGCACGCTCTGCGGCAACCTCACGCGGTTCGACGTGACGCGCTCGTCGAAGGTCGTCGAGTACGTGCACCTCGACCTCGCGGGTGAGCCGAAGGTCGAGGAGCGCGAGGTGGTCAGTGAGACCATCGAGTCGGTGCGGTGCCGCTGGTGCAACGCCGTGGATCAGGTGGAACTGGTGGATCGGCCGGGCGCCGACTCCTGACGGGAGGCGGCCCCGCACGGATAGGTGGGGTGTGACGGATGGTGGAGAGCGCAGGCGGGGGGCCGGGCGACGGCGCCGCCGAGATGCTCGACCGTCCGCTGCCGGACGGCGTGCGGCGCAGAGTCGTACAGATCGTCTCCGACGGCTTCGGCGGGCTGACCGTCGGCGAACTGCCCGCCCAGTTGCGCCAGTACGCCCGGTTCGCACCGAACCGGCGGGCCAAGTTCGCGGGCACCGCGATGGCGGCCGCACTGGAGACCGACCCCCTGTTCCGGCAACGCATCGCCGAGAAGTTCAGAGAGGGTCAGCCGGAGCTGTCCGGCGCTCTCGACTCCGGCTCGCCGACCCCGGCCGCGGACCCGCTCGACGTGGCGGCCGCGGCCTATGTGCTGCGGCCCGCGGGCTGGGTGAAGCTGGTCACCGCGGCCGGCGAGGAGGCCCAGCGCGCGGACGCCGAACGGGCAGGCGAGGAGAGCCGGGTCGAGCTGGAGCGGCTGCGCGAGGAGCTCGACCGGGCCCGTGAGCAGACCCGGACCGACACCGAGCGGCTGCGCGCGGAGCTGGACGCGGCGAAGAAGGAGGCCGAGTCGCTGCACCGCAAGCTGCGTTCGGCCCTCAGCGACGTCAAACGCGGTGAGGCCGCGCTGCGCAAGGTGCAGGGCGAGATGGAGACCGTGCGCGCCGAGGGGCACACGCAGGTGTCCGCCGCGGAGAGCGAGAGCCGGCGGCTGAAGGCACGGCTCGCCGAGGTGGAGGGCAGCCTGGAGGCCACCCGGCGGGCGGCGCGCGAGGGCCGCAGCGTCGAGGACATGCGGCTGCGGCTGCTGCTGGACACCGTGCTCGACGCGGCCCAGGGGCTGCGCCGGGAACTGGCGTTGCCGCCGCTGTCGGTACGGCCGGCGGAGACCGTCGACGCGGTCGAGCCGGGCCGGATGACCCCGAAGGACATCGCGGCCCGCGCCCTGTCGGAGAACGACCCGGCCATCCTCGACCAGCTCCTCGCGCTGCCGCAGGCGCATCTCGTCGTCGACGGCTACAACGTCACCAAGACCGGCTATCCGCAGATGCCGCTGGAGAAGCAGCGGCTGCGGCTCCTCGGGCAGCTCTCGCAGCTCGCCGCGCAGACCGGCGCCGAGGTCACCTGCGTCTTCGACGGGGCCGAACTGGCCGCACCGGTGCTGCTCGCGCCGCCGCGCGGGGTGCGGGTGCTGTTCTCCAAGCCGGGCGTGACCGCCGACGAGCTGATCCGCCAACTGGTGCGGGCCGAGCCGCCCGGCCGGCCGGTGATCGTCGCCTCGACCGACCGGGAGGTGGCCGACGGGGTGGCCAGGGCCGGCGCCCGGCCGGTGGCTTCCGCGGTACTTCTGAAGCGACTGTCCTGAACATCATTCGCTGTCCTGAAGGTCGGCGGCTGTCCTTAAGGTCGAAGTTACGGGTTTAATGACCGAATTGGCGGGTTCGTCGCGCAACGTAGGGTCAATCGCACATCACCGCACGTGAGTTGTGTGAAAAAACTGTGTTGCGTGATGCGTTTTTTTCGCCTGGGGATTTGAACTGATCACGGCAAGGTCACTAAGGTTTGGACCCCGCACCTCCATACGCTCGAACTTCCACACGGGTGATCACTCAAAAGAAGGAGCCCGTCTCCGTGGCGTCCCACCGTCGACCGAAGCAGCCCAGTCGCGCCCGCGTGACCGTGCTGACCACCGCAGCCGCCGCTGCCGTCGTCCTGAGCTCCCAGGCCGCCAACGCGGCGCCCAGCGAGAAGCTCACCAAGGACGAGGTCAAGACCAAGGTCGACAAGCTCTACGAAGAGGCGGAGCAGGCCACCGAGCAGTACAACGGGGCCCAGGAGAAGCAGGAGAAGCTCCAGAAGGAGATCTCCACCATCCAGGACAACGTCGCCCGCGGGCAGGCGGACCTCAACGAACTGCGCGACTCCATAGGCCTGGCGGCCGCCGCCCAGTACCGCACCGGGTCCATCGACTCCTCCCTCCAGCTCCTCCTCTCCTCGAACCCGGACGACTTCCTGGACAAGGCGTCCACCGCCGACCAGCTCAGCGCCCAGCAGGTCGAGGCGCTGAAGAAGATCCAGGAGAAGCAGCGCGAGCTGGCCCAGGAGCGCAGCGAGGCCTCCACCAAGCTCAAGGACCTCGCCGCCACCCGCACCGAACTGGGCAAGAAGAAGAAGGAAGTCCAGGGCAAGCTGGCCGAGGCGCGGGAGCTGTACAACACGCTGACGGCCAAGGAGAAGTCCGACCTCGCCGCCGACCAGGAACGCGCGAGCCGCTCCTCCACCGAGCGCGTCGACCTCGGCGACACCGGCTCCGCCTCCGGCCGCGCCGCCGCCGCGTTCTCCGCCGCCCAGTCCAAGATCGGCACGCCGTACGTCTACGGTGCCACCGGCCCGTCGTCCTACGACTGCTCGGGCCTCACCTCCTGGGCCTACGCGCAGGCCGGTGTCGGCATCCCGCGGACCTCGGAGTCGCAGGCCAACATCGGGACGCGGATCTACTCGCAGAGCGACCTCCAGGTCGGCGACCTGGTGTTCTTCTTCAACGACCTGCACCACGTCGGCCTGTACGCGGGCAACGGCCAGATCCTGCACGCCCCGCGCACCGGGACCGTCGTCCGCTACGAGTCGATGAGCACCATCGGCGGCCCGTTCATGTTCGGCGTCCGCGTCTGACCAAGCCCGACATGTGGGGTCCGATCAACTTCAAGATCGGGACACCACGCCGCCCGAACGGGCGAATCGTGACGACGAGAAGTGACCCCACGCCCCGCCGGTGACCTGCGTCAGCGGTGGGGCGTCACTGTGTGTGCCCGCCGAGGTCGTTGGCCGACCCCCCGCCGCGGGCTACTGTCTGCCGCGTTTCCCTGTCCGCCAGCGGAAGGAGCGCGGCTTCCCGTGGGGTCCCATCGCCGCCTTGCACAGTCCGGGTTCAACGGGGGCGCCCGCAGCGCCCTGAGCGTGCTGTCCCTCGCGGCCGCCGCACTCGGCGCCGTCTCCGCCGTACCGGCCACGGCCGCGCCGCACGACGACACCCGCTCCGAGGTGGACCGTCTCTACGAAGAGGCCGAGAAAGCCACCGAGGCCTACAACAAGGCCGACGAACGCGCCGGCACGCTGCGCAGGCAGGTCGGCGACGCCCAGGACCACATCGCCCGGCAGCAGGAGCGCATCAACGGCATGCGCGAGCAGCTCGGTTCGCTGGCCGGCGCACAGTACCGGGCCGGCGGCCTCGACCCGACCCTCGCGCTGCTGTTCTCCGACGACCCCGAGGACTACCTCGACAAGGCGTCCGTCCTGGACCGGATCACCGCCCACCAGGCCGGTGAACTGAAGGAACTCCAGGGCGCCATGCGCGAGTTGACCCAGGAGCGCGCCGAGGCGGCGGGCAAGCTCGCCGAGCTGGAGAAGAGCCGCAAGGCCGTCGTGAGCCACAAGCGGACCGTGGAGCGCAAGCTCGCCAAGGCGCGGCAGTTGCTCAACTCCCTGCCGTCCGCCGAACGCGCCGACTACGACCGGGCGTCCCGTTCCGGCCGCGAGGACCTGCCCGACCTCTCGGGCGTCGTCCCGGCGTCGGGCCGGGCGGGCGCGGCGCTGGCCGCCGCCCGCTCCGCGCTCGGCAAGCCGTACGTGTGGGGCGCCACCGGTCCCTCCGGCTTCGACTGCTCGGGCCTCATGCAGTGGTCGTACGCGCAGGCCGGCGTCTCCCTGCCGCGCACCTCGCAGGCCCAGGCGCACGCGGGCCGCCGGGTGCCGCTGTCCCAGGCCCAGCCCGGCGACATCGTCACCTACCGCTCCGACGCCAGCCATGTCGGCATGTACGTCGGCAACGGCCAGGTCATCCACGCCCCCTACCCGGGCGCGCCGGTGCGCTACGACCCGGTCGGGATGATGCCGGTGTCGTCCGTCACCAGGCCCTGACCGCGTCCCGTGCGGGGCGGTCGCCGTACGATCGGGTGGATGGCTGGTCGACGGCGGACGCGCGGCTCCCGGTTCCCGGGGCGCTGCCTGCTGCTCGTGCCGCTGCTCCTCGCGCTGCTGGTGTCCCTGGTCGGCTGCGGCGGCGGCCGCCCCGCCACGGACAGCGCCCGTGCCGACGTACAGCGGGTCCTGGACCGCCGCGCCGCCGCGCTCCTCGGCCACGACGCGAGCGCCTACGCGACCACCGGCACCGCGGCCGACTACACGGCCGTCCGAGCCGTCCCACTGGCGACCTGGTCATACCGAGTGACGGCAGTCCACGAGGACGGCGACTCCGCCACCTCCGCCACCGCCGACGCCCAACTGAGCTACCGGGTGGACGGCTACGACAAGGCTCCGGTGACCACGTCCCGCGTCCTCGGCCTGGCCCGTGGCGGGGCCGGGCAGTGGTCGGTGACCTCCGAGCGGCCCGCGAAGAAGACCGGCGAGCAACTGTGGGACCAGGGCACGGTGAGCGTCGTGCGGGGCGCGCACAGTCTCGTGCTGGGGGCCGGCCAGTCCGCCGCCCGGCTGCGGTCCTTCGCGGACCTGGCGGACGACGCCGTCCCGGCGGTGTCGGCGGCCTGGGGCACCGACTGGGCCGGGCACGTCGTCGTCCTCGTACCGAAGTCCCTGGAGGGCATGGCGGCGCTGCTCGGCTCGCCAGCCTCCTCCTACCGGGGCATCGCCGCGGTGACGACGGGCGAGACGGGCGGCGGGGCGAAGACACCCGCCGACCGGGTCATCGTCAACCCCGACGCGTACGGCATGCTCGGCAGGGTCGGCCGGCAGGTGGTCCTCACCCACGAGACCACCCACGTCGCCACCCGCGCCCACACCAACGCCGCCACCCCGCTGTGGCTGTCCGAGGGCTACGCCGACTGGGTCGGCTACCGCGACACCGACCGCACCCCCGCCGAGGCCGCCCCCGAACTCCAGCACGCCGTCACCTCCGACGACCTCCCGACGGCCCTCCCCACCGACACCGACTTCGGCTTCACCGGCGACGCGAACCGCCTCGCCTCGGCCTACGAGGGCGGCTGGCTGGCCTGCCGCATGATCGCCGAACACTGGGGCGAACCGAAACTCGACGAGTTCTACCGCACGGTGGGCACCCACAGGGAACGCCCCGGAGCAGTGGAAAACGCCTTGAAGACCGTCCTGGGCACGTCCTTGCCCCAGTTCACGGCGGACTGGCGGGAGTACGTGCGCACTCAACTCGGCTGACCCCGGGAGCGGACGCCGTGGGTGTCGGTACCGTCGACCGCCACAGTCGCCGGGCCGCTGTCACCGTCGCGGCCAGCAGCAGCCCGTTGCGCAGGAACAGGAGGGTGATGCCCAGGGGGGTGCTGGTGACGACGTCCTCGAAGAGGATGGGGAATTCCAGGACCGTCAGCGACGACGCGGTCAGGGTCAGGGTGGCGGGGAGGGTCATGCGGGTGGTGCGGAAGCACAGGCAGACCGCTGCGAGGCCGATCAGCCAGATCAGGTACTGGGGGCTGATGACCCGGCTGGTGACGGTGAAGAGCAGGACCGCCGTGAACGCCGCGTCGGCGAGTGTGTGCGGGGTGAAGCGGCGCGCCGTCAGCCGCCACCGCAGCAGCCAGCCGAACGCGACCGCGGTCAGGGCCAGGGACACATCGCTCACGATGCCGACGTACGGGCCCAGGAACTCCAGTGAGCCGTAGTTCATGAGCACCTGGCCCGGCCAGCCGAACTGGCGGGCCACATGGAGGGCCAGCGCGCCCACCGACTCCACCTCCGTGCCCCGGTCGCGCTGGAAGGTGAGGAAGGCGAAGGCGCCCGGCATCGCGAGAGCGAAGAGGGCCGATAGGGCGGCTGCCGTCAGGGTTGCTGTGGTCCAGGCCCGCTTGCGTACCGCGCCTGCCAGCAGCAGTATCGGCCAGACCTTCAGCAGGGCCGCCAGGCCCGTCAGCGCACCCATCAGCCGGGGGCGGCGGGTGCCCGCGAGCAGTGCGGCTACCGCGACCGCCGTCACCATGACGTCGTAGCGGGAGTAGAGGGTCGGGCCGAGGAGCGGCGCGCCCGCCGTCCACAGCCAGGCGCCACGCAGGGAACGGCCCGGGCGCAGGCCCGTGTTCAGCAGGAGCGTCAGGACGGCCAGGTCGGCGAGGAAGGCCAGGATGAAGAAGGCCGACGCGTAGGAGAGGAAGGGCAGGACGGCGGGGGAGAGGATCGCCAGGGCTGCCGCGGGCGGGTACTGCCAGGTGACGTCGGACTGCGGGAACGCCCCGGTGCGCAGGACCTCGTACCAGCCCTGGTAGGTGACGGAGACGTCGGTGGTGACGTCCGGGCCGGGGAAGAGGAGCACCTTGAAGACGAAGAGCAGCAGGACCAGCCGGGTCACACCCCATGTCACCAGCAGCGAGGTCAGGGGCGAGGTCGAGGCCAGGGGCGGTCTCGGGGCCTTCGTCGTCATGGGGTCATGATCCCCCGGGCGGCTGTGAAGCGCGGTCGGCGCGGCTGTGCGCGGCGTTTGGATAGGGTCGGCTGCGATGGCCGCTATGCACAAGACCCTGATCGTGACGAACGACTTCCCGCCCCGCCCGGGCGGTATCCAGGCGTTCCTGCACAACATGGCACTCCGCCTCGACCCCGACCGCCTCGTCGTCTACGCCTCCACCTGGAAGCGTTCCCGCGAGGGCGTCGAGGCGACGGCCGCGTTCGACGCCGAGCAGCCCTTCACCGTCGTACGGGACTCCACGACGATGCTGCTGCCGACGCCCGCGGCGACCCGGCGGGCCGTCGGGCTGCTGCGGGAGCACGGGTGCACGTCGGTGTGGTTCGGGGCCGCCGCGCCGCTCGGGCTGATGGCGCCGGCGCTGCGCAAGGCGGGCGCCGAGCGGCTGGTGGCGACCACGCACGGGCACGAGGCCGGGTGGGCGCAGTTGCCCGCCGCCCGGCAGCTCCTCGGCCGGATCGGCGAGGTCACCGACACCGTCACCTACCTCGGCGAGTACACCCGCTCGCGGATCGCGACCGCGCTGAGCGCCGAGGCGGCCGGCCGGATGGTGCAGTTGCCGCCGGGCGTCGACGAGAAGACCTTCCACCCGGGCTCCGGCGGCGAAGCGGTGCGTGCGCGGCTCGGGCTGACCGGCCGCCCGGTCGTCGTGTGCGTCTCGCGGCTGGTGCCGCGCAAGGGGCAGGACACGCTGATCCTCGCCATGCCCCGGATCCTGGCCGCCGAGCCGGACGCGGTCCTGCTGATCGTCGGCGGCGGCCCCTACGAGAAGGACCTGCGCAGGCTCGCCCACGAGCGCGGGGTGGCGGGTTCGGTGCACTTCACCGGGGCCGTGGAATGGTCCGAGCTGCCCGCCTACTTCGGCGCCGGGGACGTCTTCGCGATGCCGTGCCGGACGCGGCGCGGCGGACTCGACGTCGAGGGCCTCGGGATCGTCTACCTGGAGGCGTCGGCGACCGGACTGCCCGTGGTCGCCGGGGACTCGGGCGGGGCGCCGGACGCCGTGCTCGACGGGGAGACGGGGTGGGTCGTACGGGGCGGCGCCCCCGCCGACGTCGCCGAGCGGATCACCGTCCTGCTGGGGGACGCCGAGCTGCGCCGCCGGATGGGCGAGCGGGGGCGGCGGTGGGTGGAGGAGCGCTGGCGCTGGGACCTCCTCGCCGAGCGTCTCAAAACATTGCTCTAGAGCTTGTTCCAGGGCTTGTTCCAGAGCTTGTTCTCGACATTGCTCCAGGCTTTTGTTCCAGGCTTTTCCGTTCGGGCTCTAGGCGGGCGGCGGATTTGCGCTGATGCTGCGCTCATGACAGCCAAACTGATGCAGCGTCACCTGACGAGACGTCAAATCCTTGGTATGGCCGCCCTCCAGACGGCGGCCACTCTCGGTTTCACCCGCGTGGGCCTGCAGTCCGCCCACGCGGACGAGCCCGCCGCGGTCGAGTCCGCCCCCGCCATAGTCGTCGGCTCCGGCTACGGCGCCGCCGTCGCCGCCCTGCGCCTGGGCCAGGCCGGCATCCGCACCCTCGTCATCGAGATGGGCCGGCTGTGGAACACGGCCGGTACCGACGGCAAGGTCTTCTGCAACACCGCAAGCCCCGACTCCCGTTCCATGTGGTTCAAGACCCGCACCGAAGCGCCGCTGGCCACCTTCCTGTGGCTGGACGTCGTCAACAAGGACATCAGCCGCTACCCGGGCGTCCTGGACCGGGTGCACTTCGCCGACATGTCCGTCTTCGTGGGGCGCGGGGTCGGCGGCGGCTCGCTGGTCAACGGCTCGATGGCGGTCACCCCGCTGCCGTCCTACTTCGCCGAGCAGTTCCCCACCGTCGACGCGAGCGAGATGTACGCGACGTACTTCCCGCGCGCCCGCGCCATGCTCGGCGTCAACACCGTCGACCCCGCCTGGTTCGAGTCGACCGAGTGGTACCGGTTCACCCGCGTCTCCCGGAAGCACGCGGCGAACACCGGCCTGAAGACCACCTTCGTGCCCAGCGTCTACGACTTCGGCTACATGCAGCGCGAGGCCGCCGGCACCGCCACCCGGTCCGCCCTCGGACAGGAGGTCATCTACGGCAACAACTACGGCAAGAAGAGCCTCGACAAGACGTATCTGGCGGCGGCGCTCGGCACCGGCAACGTCACGATCCACACCATGGAGAAGGTGCGCGCCATCAGCCGGGCGAGCGACGGGAGTTACGTCCTCACCGCCGACCGCATCGACGACAGCGGCACGGTCGTCGAGACCAAGCAGTACGGCTGCACCTACCTCTTCCTCGGCGGCGGCAGCCTCGGCACCAGCGAACTCCTCGTCCGGGCACGGGACACGGGCACGCTGCCCGCGCTGGACGCGTCCGTCGGGGCCGGCTGGGGCACCAACGGGAACGTGATGCTCGGGCGCGCCAACCACCTGTGGGACACCGTCGGCGCCAACCAGTCGACCATGCCGGTCATGGGCATCGACGACTGGGCCAACACCGCCAACCCCGTCTTCGCGGAGATCGCCCCGCTGCCCACCGGACTCGAACACTGGGTCAGCCTCTATCTGGCGATCACCAAGAACCCGCAACGGGCCGCGTTCACCTACGACTCGGCGAGCGGGGGCGTCAACCTGGGCTGGAGCGCGGCCCAGAGCGCCGTCTCCGTCGCCATGGCGAAGAACCTGTTCGACCGGATCAACGCGGCGAACTCCACCATCTACCGCTACGACCTCTTCGGCACCGGCAACAAGATCTTCGCCGACGACTTCACCTACCACCCGCTCGGCGGCTGCGTGTTGGGCAAGGCGACCGACGACTACGGCCGGGTGAAGGGGTATTCGAAGCTGTACGTCACCGACGGTGCACTGGTGCCCGGCAACATCGGCGTGAACCCGTTCGTCACCATCACCGCGCTCGCCGAACGCACCATGGCGCGGGTCCTCGTGGAGGACACCGCGCCATGACGCACCGTCAAGAGATAAGAAAGGGCGGCTACTTGGCGTAGATGGCCTCGATCTCGCCCGCGTAGTCCTTCGCCACGACGTTGCGCTTGAGCTTCAGCGACGGCGTGAGATGGCCCGAATCCTCCGTGAACTGGGAGGACAGAATGCGGAACTTCCGCACCGACTCCGCCTTCGAGACCGCGGCGTTGCCGTCGTCGACCGCCGACTGGACGGCGGCCAACAGGTCGGCGTCGCCCTGCAGCGACGCCGCGGTCGAGTCCGCCGGCTTGCCGTGGTCGGCGGCCCAACGGCCCAGGAACTCCTCGTCGATGGTGACCAGCGCGCCCACGAACGGCCGCCCGTCGCCCACCACCATGCACTCCGCGACCAGCGCGTGCGCGCGGATCCGGTCCTCGATCACGGCCGGAGCGACGTTCTTGCCGCCCGCGGTGACGATGATCTCCTTCTTGCGGCCGGTGATCCGCAGATAGCCGTCCTCGTCGAGGGTGCCGATGTCACCGGTGTGGAACCAGCCGTCGGCCAGCGCCTCGGCGGTCGCCGCCGGGTTGTTCCAGTACTCCTTGAACAGGTGCTCGCCGTGCAGCAGCACCTCGCCGTCGTCCGCGATCCGCACCACCGAGCCCGGCAGCGGCTGCCCGACCGTGCCGATCTTCTGCCGGTCCCACGGGTTGAAGGCGGTCGCCGCGCAGGACTCCGTCAGGCCGTAGCCCTCCAGGACGGTGAAGCCGATGCCGCGGAAGAAGTGACCGAGGCGCTCGCCGAGCGGCGCGCCGCCGGAGATCGCGTACTCGCCCCGGCCGCCGAGGACCGCGCGCAGCTTGCTGTAGACCAGCTTGTCGAACACCTTGTGCTTGATCTTCAGACCGAGCGGCGGGCCCGCCGGCAGCTCCAGCGCCTTGCTGTACGCGATCGCGGTGTCCGCCGCCTTGTCGAAGATCGCGCCCTTGCCGTCCGCCTGCGCCTTCGCGCGCGCCGAGTTGTAGACCTTCTCGAAGACCCGCGGCACGCCCAGGATCAGCGTCGGCCGGAAGGACGCCAGCTCGTCGGTGAGGTTCTTGATGTCCGGGACGGTGCCCAGCTTGATCGGCGCCATCATCGGCGCGATCTGCACCAGCCGGCCGAAGACGTGCGCCAGCGGCAGGAACAGCAGCACACTGCACTCGCCCGTGCGGAACAGCGGCCGCAGCCGCTCCACGACGTTCCCGCACTCGGCGAAGAAACTGCGGTGCGTGAGCACACAGCCCTTGGGCCGGCCCGTCGTACCGGACGTGTAGACGATGGTCGCCGGGTCGTCGGCCTTGGCCTGCGCGCCGCGCTCCTCGACCGCCGCGTCGGAGACGTCCCTGCCGAGCCGCCCGAGCTCCTCGACGCCCCCGGCCTCGATCTGCCAGACGTGCTTCAGCGTGGGCAGCGAGTCACGCACCGACTCGACGGCGGCGGCGTGGCCGTCCAGCTCGACGATCATGGCGGTGGCGCCCGAGTCGGAGAGGATCCACTGCACCTGCTCCGCCGAGCTGGTCTCGTACACCGGGACGGTGACCGCGCCCGCGCACCAGATCGCGAAGTCGAGCAGCGTCCACTCGTAGCGGGTGCGCGACATCAGGGCGACCCGGTCGCCGGGCTGGACACCGGAGGCGATGAGGCCCTTGGCGGCGGCCTGCACCTCGGCCAGGAAGGCCGTGGCCGTCACGTCCTGCCAGGCGCCGCCCACCTTGCGGGCGATGACGGCGACGTCGGGATGCTGCGCGGCGTTTCTGCGGACGATGTCGGTCAGGTTGCCGTCCGCAGGGACCTCGTACAAAGCCGGAAGGCTGAACTCGCGCAAGACTGCTGCTCCTCATAGGGCGCCGGCGCCACGACGTTGTGTGATGCGACGGTGCGGTCCAAGGCTCGGGCTGTGCTCAGGTGTCTCGGTGGGACCCGACGGGACCTGGTGGATCCCGGTGGATCCCGATGTTCGAAATCCTGAGCACGACTGGACTGCCCGGACGTTACCCGTCGGTATGGCTTCTTCGACAGGGGGTCCGGCGAGATGTTCGCCGCGTCACACAGACTCGGTGTTTCCCGGCTGACAGTAGTCCACCGCTTTACTGACTGGCCAGTAACCGGTATCCGGGTGGCCACTGTTCACGTATGCCGCACACCTTTACCCTTGATCGACATGGCACCCACACCGCCCGGCAACCACAGCACACGCATTCACGTGGTCAGCGACGTGCACGGCAACGTGCGCGACCTGGCCCGCGCCGGAGAAGGCGCGGACGCGCTGATCTGTCTGGGCGACCTGGTGCTGTTCCTGGACTACGCCGACCACTCCCGCGGCATCTTCCCCGACCTCTTCGGCGAGGCGAACGCCGACCTCATCGTCGAACTGCGCACCGCCCGCCGCTTCGAGGAGGCCCGCGAACTCGGCGCCCGGCTGTGGGGCGGCATCGGCGGCGACCGGGCCGCACTGATCGAGCAGGCGGTCCGCAAACAGTACGGCGAGCTGTTCGCGGCGTTCCCGACCCCGACGTACGCGACCTACGGCAACGTCGACATGCCGCAACTGTGGCCGGAGTTCGCCGGACCGGGCACCACCGTCCTGGACGGCGAGCGGGTGGAGATCGGCGGCCGGGTCTTCGGCTTCGTGGGCGGCGGCCTGCGCACACCCATGCGCACCCCGTACGAGATCAGCGACGAGGAGTACGCGGCGAAGATCGAGGCCGTCGGCGAGGTCGACGTACTGTGCACCCACATCCCGCCCGAGGTCCCGGAACTCGTCTACGACACCGTGGCGCGCCGCTTCGAACGCGGCAGCCGCGCCCTGCTGGACGCCATCCGCCGCACCCGCCCCCGGTACTCGCTCTTCGGCCACGTCCACCAGCCGCTCGCCCCCCGGATGCGGATCGGGGCGACCGAATGCGTCAACGTCGGGCACTTCGCGGGCAGCGGGAAGCCATGGGCGCTGGAGTGGTGACGGGCCATACGGCGGCGGCGACCTGGACTCCGGGTGACGGCGGCCGGCCGGGCGCGCGGTAGCCTTCACGCTGCACCCACGTACACGCCGCACACGTACGCGCTGCACCCACGAACACGCTGCACACGCACCGGCCCGCACGTACCGGCCCGCATCTGGAGGAGCCACCGCGATGGCGGAACACACCAGCTCGAGCATCACGATCGAGGCGGCACCGGCCGACGTCATGGCGGTGATCGCCGACTTCGCCCGCTACCCGGACTGGACCGGAGAGGTGAAGCAGGCCGAGGTCCTCGCGACCGACGGGCAGGGCCGCGCCGAACAGGTCCGCCTGGTCATGGACGCCGGCGCCATCAAGGACGACCAGGTCCTCGGCTACACCTGGACCGGCGATTACGAGGTGTCCTGGACGCTCGTGAAGTCCCAGATGCTGCGCCAGCTCGACGGCTCCTACCTCCTCAAGTCGGCCGGCGCGGGCGCGACCGTCGTCACCTACCAGCTCACCGTGGACGTCAAGATCCCCATGCTGGGCATGATCAAGCGCAAGGCGGAGAAGGTCATCATCGACCGGGCGCTCGCGGGCCTGAAGAAGCGCGTGGAGTCGGGGGATCCCGGGGAGAAGTAAGGCGGGGAGAAGCACGGCAAGGCCCCACCCCTCCTCGGTTACGGTTCCCCCTCATGCGCACCCTCCTGATCACCGGCCCCGGCGGCAGCGGCCGTACGACAGTCGCCGCCGCCACCGCGCACCACGCGGCCGCCGGAGGCACCCGCACCCTCGTGCTCAGCGCCGACCGCGCCGACACCCTCGGCGCGGCACTCGGGACGCCCACCGGGGCGCGCCCCGTAAGGGTCACCCCGTACCTCACCGCCTGGCGCCCCGACGCCACGGCCGGCTTCCGGGACGACCTGACCGCCTTCCAGGACCGCGCCACCACCGTCCTCGACCTGCTCGGCGCCTCCCGGCTCGACCCCGAGGAGGTCACCCCCCTCCCCGGCGCCGAGGAACTCACCCTCCTGCGCGCCCTGCGCGACGCGGCCCTCTCCGAGACGCACGACCTCCTCGTCGTCGACCTGCCGCCCGTCGCCCAGGCCCTCGCCCTGCTGGCCCTCCCCGAGGAACTGCGCCGCTACCTGCGCCGCCTGCTCCCACCCGAACGGCAGGCCGCCCGCGCCCTGCGCCCCATGCTCGGCCGCCTCGCCGGCGTCCCGATGCCCGCCGAGTGGCTCTACGAGACGACCGCCCGCTGGGACCTGGAACTGGCCGCCGTCGAAGCCGTCCTCGCCGACCGCGACACCGCCGTACGCCTCGTCGCCGAGCCCGGACCGGCCGGCGCCGACGCCGTCCGCGACGCCCGCCTCGGCCTCGCCCTGCGCGCCCTGCCCGTCGAGTCCCTCGTCGCCAACCGCGTCCTGCCCGAGACGGCCGGCGACGACGGCCCGCTCGGCCGGCTCGTCACCCAGCAGCACAAGGCCCTGGGGGAGTGGGGCGAGAGCGCGCGCCCCGTCGCCCACCTCGGCCACGACCCCCGCGGCGCCGACGACCTCACCGGCCTCGCGGTGCCCGCCGTCAACCCGGCCACCTCCCCGGTCGAGTGGCCCGTCGCCGACCGGCTCGCGCAGGACGGCGTGCTCGTCTGGCGCCTCCCGCTGCCCGGCGCCGTCCGCGACGAGCTCGACCTCGTCCGCCGCGGCGACGAACTCGTCGTCACCGCCGGCCCGTTCCGCCGCATCGTCGCGCTGCCCTCCGCCCTGCGCCGCTGCACCGTCGACGGCGCCGCCCTGCGCGACGGCGAGCTGTGCGTACGGTTCGCACCCGACCCCGGGCTGTGGCCGCAGCCGCGCTGACGCGCGCACGATGAACGACGTACCGCCGTTCGGGTAACGTCGTAGAGACGAGCCGTGAGCAGGCGGCGTCCACCGGGACCCGCCTGGAGTCGTCAGGAGTCCGTCATGAGCGAAGAGCGCCCCACGCCCGACGCCGCCGGGGAGCCCGCCGGGACAGAGCCCGTCGACGACGCGCCCCGCGCGAGCGACGCCGACGCCTGGGCCACCGCCACCGCCGAGGACCTGGCGGCGGAGCAGGCCCGCCGCCGCGAGCGGCACGGCCCGCCCCCGGGCTCGGCCGCCGAGGAACTGCGCAGGCTCGTCGACGCGGTCGGCGAGAAACTGTCGTCGATCCAGTCCCCGCTGCTCGGGGCGGTCGCCGGGCCGGCCGCCCAGCAGGTGGTCCGGCAGGTCGTCCAGCAGGCGAAGGCCGCCGTGGACCCCGTCATCGAGCGCAACCCGGACGTCTTCGACCATCTCGCGGCCGCCGGCACCGAGCTCCTCGCCGCCTACCGCTCCGCCGTCCAGACCCAGGAACGACGCTGGACGACCGGCGCCGACGACCCGCGCGAGGACCCCCGCCGCCCGGGCCGCGACGGCGGCGACGACACCGGTCCCGGCCAGCGCATCGACCTGGATTGAGGCCCTCCAGCGGCAGGGCCTCGGGTACGGTTGGCCGTAGCGGGGCTCGACCGAAACTGAGGGATTCATGGGACTCACCATCGGCGTCGACATCGGCGGTACGAAGATCGCGGCCGGTGTGGTCGACGAGGAAGGCAACATCCTCTCGACCCACAAGGTGCCGACCCCGGGCACGCCCGAGAGCATCGTGGACGCCATCGCCTCCGCCGTCGAGGGCGCCCGCGCCGGACACGAGATCGTCGGCGTCGGCATCGGCGCCGCCGGCTACGTCAACCGCCAGCGCTCCACGGTCTACTTCGCCCCCAACATCGACTGGCGCAACGAGCCGCTCCAGGAGAAGGTCCAGGCCCGCGTCGGCCTCCCGGTCGTGGTCGAGAACGACGCCAACGCCGCCGCGTGGGGCGAGTACAAGTTCGGCGCGGGCAAGGGCCACCGCAACGTCATCTGCATCACCCTCGGCACCGGCCTCGGCGGCGGCATCATCATCGGCAACAAGCTGCGCCGCGGCCACTTCGGCGTCGCCGCCGAGTTCGGCCACATCCGCATGGTGCCGGACGGCCTGCTGTGCGGCTGCGGCTCGCAGGGCTGCTGGGAGCAGTACGCCTCCGGCCGCGCCCTCGTGCGCTACGCCAAGCAGCGCGCCAACGCCACCCCGGAGAACGCCGAACTCCTCCTCGGCCTGGGCGACGGCAGCCCCGAGGGCATCGAGGGCAAGCACATCTCGATGGCCGCCCGCCAGGGCGACCCGGTCGCCGTCGACTCCTACCGCGAGCTGGCCCGCTGGGCCGGCGCCGGCCTCGCCGACCTGGCCTCCCTCTTCGACCCGTCCGCCTTCATCGTCGGCGGCGGTCTCTCCGACGAGGGCGAACTGGTCCTGGACCCGATCCGCAAGTCCTACAAACGCTGGCTGGTAGGCGGCAACTGGCGCCCGGTCGCCGAGGTCATCGCCGCCCAACTCGGCAACGAGGCGGGCCTGGTGGGCGCGGCGGACCTGGCAAGGGAACCCGACCCCATCATGTGACGTTCACTGCGTCTACCCAGGGGCGCGGGGCTCTATCCATGTGCGGCTCCGCCGCGTGGGCGCGACCAGCCACGACGAACCGGCACTCGCGCACAAAACCCCCGCGCCCCACCCCAACAGGCGTAAATTGACCACCATGCCGCCGCTCCCCAACTCCCGCACCGAGTCCGACGGTTCGGCCGTCATCCGGGTCCTCACCTACAACATCCGCTCGATGCGGGACGACACCGACGCCCTCGCCCGTGTCATCACCGCCTGCGCCCCCGACCTGGTCCTCCTCCAGGAATCCCCCCTCTTCTTCCGCTGGCGCAAGAAACTGGCCCGCCTCGCCTCAGCCACCGGCCAGGTGATCCTCACCGGTGGCGGCACAGCGGCCGGCCCCGCGATCCTCTGCTCGCTGAGGGCGACCGTCGAACGTACCGAGGACGTCCTCCTGCCCCTCACCCCCGGCGAGTTCCGCCGCGGCCTGGCCACCGCCGTCGTCCGCTTCGCGGGCACCCGCCTGGGCGTCGTCGCCTGCCACCTCAGCCTCGACCGCGAGGAGCGCTACGACCAGGGCGGCATGCTCCTCGACCGGCTCGCAGGGATGGGCGTGGAGCACGCGGTGGTGGGCGGCGACATCAACGAGAAACCGCAGGGCCGCACCTTCGCCCGTCTGGCAGCCGACCTCCAGGACTGCCGCACGGCCGCCCCCTGGGGCACCGAGCACACGTTCCCGTCCACCGGGCCGAAGCGCCGTATCGACGGAATCTTCGCGACGAAGGGCGTGGAGGTACTGGGCTGCGGCGTGCCGAACGAGCTCCCGGGAGTCACCGAACACGACCTGAGGGCGGCCACGGACCACCTCCCGGTCCTCGCCGCCCTCAGAATCCCCGCAAGCTGACAATCCGCGTCAGACGACGGCTCCCCGCCCCGGCCCCTCTTCGTCCTCGTCGTCCGGCCGCATCCGCGCCACCAGGGTGGCGAACCCGCCGAGGAAGCCGCCGATGCAGACGGTCGACAGCCACCACGTCATCTCCCAGCCCAGCAGCACCGCGGCCAGCAGCAGCACCGGCCCGCCGAGCACCCCGAGCCAGGCGAACTTGGCCGTGGTGTCGGCGGCGGGCAGCGGCGGCGGCTCCGGCGGGACGAAGTGCCCCTCGTCGTCCTCGTCGAAGTCCTCCTCCGCCTGCTCGGGAGCCGTGTAGTCGCGCGGGCCGACGCCCGGTGCGAAGGAGATCGAGCTGCCCAGCGGCTTGGCCGGTTTCTTCTCCTCGGCGGGGTCCTGCTCGGGCTCTTTGCCGGATTCCGGCCCGGCTTCCGGTCCGGCCTCCGGCCCCGGGTCCGCCCCGGACGACCCCTCGTCGTTCGTCCCGACCTCGAGGAGCGCCAGGTCCTCGACCGACTTGAACGGCTTCGCGCCCGGCGGGTCCACCGGCTCCTCGCCGTACCCCGCGACGATCGCCGCCCACGCGGCGGCCTCGTCGAAGGGCACGCTCTGCTCCTCCGGCTCGCGGCCCGTACGGGCATCCAGACCGTCGCGGCCGTCGAGGCCGTCCCGGCCGTCCCGCTCGTCCCGGTTCTCCCGGTCCTCGCGGTCGGAGTCGTGCTCAGCCACCTACGGCCGTCCCTTCCTTGCCGACACTGGGCGCGATCCGGGCGATGAACGCGTAGCTCTCCTCGAAGATCCGGTCCGCATCGTGGTCCAACGTTGCCACGTGGTAGCTCTGTTCCAGCAGGATCTCGGTCACGTCCGTCGACGACACCCGGCTGAGGACCCGGGCCGGGTCGGCCGCCGGCACGACATGGTCCCGCACGCTGCGCAGCACCAGCAGCGGCTGGGTGACCTGTGGCAACTCGGCGTCGACCAGCCGCAGGAAGGTCCGCAGGGAGTGGGCAGAGTGCAGCGGCACCCGGTCGTACCCGATCTCGAAGACGCCGTCCTTCGCGATGTCGCTCGCGATCCCCTTCGTCGACCGGACGACATGACGGGCCACCGGAAGGGCGTACGCCGACAGCCCGTGCACCTTGTTCGCCGGGTTGACGACGATGACGCCCTCGACCCCGCCCAAGCCCGCGCCCCCGCCCTCGCCGTGCTTCGCGGCCAGCCGCAGGGCCAGCGTGCCGCCCATCGACAGACCGGCCACGAACACGCGCGCGCAACGGGCGCGCAGGGCGCGCAGCTCGCGGTCCACCTCCGCGTACCAGTCCTGCCAGCCGGTGACCGCCATGTCCTGCCAGTGCGTGCCGTGCCCCGGCAGCAGGGGCAGTGAGACGGTCAGCCCCCGCCCGGCCAGATGGCGCGCCCAGGGGCGCAGCGACTGCGGGGAGGCGGTGAAGCCGTGGCAGAGGAGGACCCCGACCTCCCCGCCCTCATGGCGGTACGGCTCGGCTCCAGGAAGGACCGGCAACTTCGGTCTCCTGTTCTTCGTCTGTTCTTCGTGGGAGGGACGTGTGCTTCACCGTACGCGACCCCACTGACACCGACCAGGGTCGTCGGAGCCATTGCCGACACTCCGGGATATGGTCTGATGACACACACAGGAGGCACTCGCTTGTTGTACGGCGCGATGAAGGTCGCTATCGGGGGACCGCTGAAGGTCACCTTCCGGCCCTGGGTGGAAGGCCTCGAGCACATCCCCGCCGAGGGCCCCGCGATCCTGGCGAGCAACCACCTGTCGTTCTCCGACTCGTTCTTCCTGCCCGCGATCCTCGACCGCAAGGTCACCTTCATCGCGAAGGCCGAGTACTTCACCACGCCCGGTGTGAAAGGCCGGCTGACGGCGGCCTTCTTCAAGGGCGTCGGCCAGCTCCCGGTGGACCGCTCGGGCGCGCGCGGGGCCGGCGAGGCCGCCATCAAGAGCGGCATCGACGTGCTGGAGCGCGGCGAGCTGTTCGGCATCTACCCGGAGGGCACCCGCTCGCCCGACGGCCGCCTCTACCGCGGCAAACCGGGCGGCCTCGCGCGCGTGGCGCTCGCCACCGGCGCGCCCGTGATCCCGGTCGCCATGATCGACACGGAGAAGATCCAGCCCCCCGGGCAGGTCATGCCGAAGCTCATGCGGCCCGGCATCCGCATCGGCAAGCCGCTGGACTTCAGCCGCTACCAGGGCATGGACCACGACCGCTTCGTCCTGCGCGCGGTGACCGACGAGGTCATGTACGAGATCATGAAGCTCTCCGGCCAGGAGTACGTCGACATCTACGCGACCGCCGCCAAGCGGCAGATCGCGGACGCGGCGAAGGCCGACCGGGAAGCGGAGAAGGCCGCGAAGGCGGCGCTCGCGCAGGCCGAGAAGGACCAGGCCAAGAAGGAAATGGAAGAAGCCGAAGCGGCGGCCGAGGCAGCGGCACAAGAAGAGGCAGAAGCAGAAGAAGCAGAGACAGAAGGCAGAGAAGCCCAGTAGTCGGCGCTCCGGGGGCGGGCAGGCTGGCGGGCGGGGGGACTGGGCGGATGGCCAGGCGCGAGAGAGTCATGAGGATGTCGGTCGAGCTGCCGCTGTGGCGCGCGCTCGCCGGCTACCGGCTGCTGACGATGCTGTACGCGCTCGGCCTGTTCGCCGCCGTCCACGAGAACTTCGACCGGCCCGGCATCGCCCTCGCCTACTTCGCCGTCCTCTTCGTCTGGACGCTCGCCACCCTGCCCCGGGTGCAGAACGCGGCAGCCTGCACGAAACGATTCCTCGCCGTCGACCTCACCGTCGCGCTCACCGGCATCGTCCTCACCCCGCTGGTCGTCAAGGACGGCTTCATCGACCACGGCGGGCCCACCCTGCCGTCGATATGGACGGCCGGGCCGGTCCTCGCGTTCGCCATCAAGGGCGGCTGGCGGTGGGCCGCGTTCGCCTCCACGCCGGTCGCCGTCGCCAACCTGATCGAGCGCGGCCACCCGGCCCGCGACACCGTCCACAACGTGGTCCTCGTCTGGGTCGCCTCCATCGCCATCGGCTACGTCGTCGAGGTCGCCCGCGCCTCCGAGCGCACCCTCGCCCGCGCCCTGGAGATCGAGGCCACCACCCGGGAACGCGAGCGCCTCGCCCGGGACATCCACGACGGCGTGCTCCAGGTGCTGGCCATGGTGCAGCGGCGCGGCGCGGTCCTGGGCGGCGAGGCGGCCGAGCTGGGCCGCCTCGCCGGTGAACAGGAGGTCGCGCTGCGCACCCTGGTCTCCGGCGGGCTCGTACCGGTCTCCCGGGTGTCGGAGGACGAGGCCGAGGGGGCCGTCGTACGCGTCGTCGACGAGGACACCGGGGACGACGCGGACGCCCCCGCCGACCTGCGCGCGCTGCTCGCCCCCTTCGCCGCCGCCCGTGTCAACCTCGCCGAGCCCGGCGCCCCGGTGCTGCTGCCCGGGCCCGCCGCGCGGGAGCTGGCCGCCGCCGTCGGGGCCGCCCTGGACAACGTACGCAGGCACGCGGGGCCGGACGCGCGGGCCTGGATCCTGGTCGAGGACGAGCCCGGCGAGGTGATCGTCACCGTCCGGGACGACGGGCCCGGCATCCCGGAGGGGCGGCTCGCGCAGGCCGAGGGCGAGGGGCGGCTCGGGGTCGCCCAGTCGATCCGGGGCCGGCTGCGCGACCTCGGCGGCAGCGCCGAGCTGATCTCGACCCCGGGCCAGGGCACGGAGGTCGAACTGACGGTGCCGAAGGAGCAGAAGGCGGGACGGCGATGAACGAGACGAACGAAGAGACGCGCACGGAACGCGCGGAACCCGGCGACCGGTGCCCGATCAGGGTCATGGTGGTCGACGACCACCCCATGTGGCGGGACGCGGTCGCCCGGGACCTCGCCGAGTCCGGGTTGGACGTGGTCGCCACCGCGGGCGACGGCGAGCAGGCCGTACGCCGTGCCAAGGCCACCATGCCCGACGTCCTCGTACTGGACCTGAACCTGCCCGCGAAGCCGGGTGTCCAGGTGTGCAAGGAGGTCGTCGCCGCCGACCCCACGCTGCGGGTCCTGGTGCTGTCGGCGAGCGGTGAGCACGCCGACGTGCTGGAGGCGGTGAAGTCGGGCGCGACCGGCTATCTGCTGAAGTCGGCGTCCACGGAGGAGCTGTTGGACGCGGTGCGCCGGACGGCCGTCGGCGACCCGGTGTTCACCCCGGGCCTGGCCGGACTGGTCCTCGGCGAGTACCGCCGGCTGGCCTCCGACCCCGGCCCCGCCACCGGCGGCGGCGACGCGTCCGACGCGCCCCGGCTCACCGACCGCGAGACCGAGGTGCTGCGGCTGGTCGCCAAGGGCCTCAGCTACAAGCAGATCGCCGAACGCCTCGTCATCTCCCACCGCACGGTCCAGAACCACGTCCAGAACACCCTCGGCAAGCTGCAACTGCACAACAGGGTGGAACTGGTCCGGTACGCCATCGAACGAGGCCTCGACGACGAGTGAGACGCGCGTCACACTGACACTGCGTCGGTCAACCGCGGTGAGGGGACACGTCCATGCGCGTCGGAGTACTGACCGGTGGCGGGGACTGCCCCGGCCTCAACGCCGTCATCCGGGCCGTCGTCCGCAAGGGCGTGCAGGAGTACGGCCATGAGTTCACCGGGTTCCGGGACGGCTGGCGGGGTCTCCTGGACGGCCGGTCGGTCCCCCTCGGCATCCCGGCCGTGCGCGGCATCCTGCCCCGGGGCGGCACCATCATCGGCTCCTCGCGGACCAACCCGCTGAAGGAGCGGGACGGCGTCGCCCGTATCAGGCGGACCCTGTCGGGGCAGCGGATCGAGGCGCTCATCACGATCGGCGGCGAGGACACCCTCGGCGTCGCCGCCCGCCTCTCCGACGACCACGGCGTCCCCTGCGTCGGCGTCCCGAAGACCATCGACAACGACCTCTCCGCCACCGACTACACCTTCGGCTTCGACACCGCCGTCGGCATCGCCACCGAGGCCATCGACCGGCTGCACACCACCGCCGAGTCCCATATGCGGGTCCTGGTCGTCGAGGTGATGGGCCGGCACGCCGGCTGGATCGCCCTGCACTCGGGCCTGGCCGGCGGCGCCAACGTCATCCTCATCCCCGAGCAGCGCTTCGACGTCGACCAGGTCTGCGCCTGGGTGACCTCCCGCTTCCGCTCCTCCTACGCGCCGATCGTGGTCGTCGCCGAGGGCGCGATGCCGAAGGACGGCGAGGCGGTCCTGAAGGACGGCTCGCTGGACTCCTTCGGACACGTCCGGCTGTCCGGCGTCGGCGAGTGGCTCGCCAAGGAGATCGAACGCCGGACCGGGAACGAGGCCCGTACGACGGTCCTCGGCCACGTCCAGCGCGGCGGCACCCCGAGCGCCTTCGACCGCTGGCTCGCCACCCGGTTCGGCCTGCACGCCATCGACGCCGTCCACGAGGGCGACTTCGGCACGATGGTCGCCCTGCGCGGCACGGACATCGTCCGCGTACCGATCGCACAGGCGACGGCCCGTCTGAAGACCGTGAACCCGCAACTGTACGCGGAGGCAGGGGTGTTCTTCGGCTAGCGGCGGACCGGTCAGAGGGCGACAGCACCCCCGCCGCCCCGCCCCGTGCCCTCTATGCTGACCGCCAGGGATCGCTGCCACAGGGACGGGAGACCCGGCCGGTCCCCGACCAGGAGCGGTCCGCCCCCGCCCGGCACCGGAGGGGGCGGAATCATTGGCACTCACGTCCGAGCAATGGGGCGTCAGGCTTCGTGACCGGCGCGCGCAACTGGGGCTGAGCCAGCACCAGCTCGCCGAACGGGCCGGGATCAGTACGCGCAGCATCCGCGAGATCGAACGCGGGCGCGCGCCGTCCCCCCACAGCCGTTCGCTGCTGCGGCTGATCGCGGCCCTGGGGCTGGAAGCCGACCCGACGGAAACCGACGAGGTGCCAGGCGACGCGGACCTGCTGCGGGTCGGGGTGCTCGGTCCGCTGATGCTGCGGGTGGCGGGACAGACCGCGGAGGTCGGGGCGGCCAAAGCACGAGACCTGCTCGGCCTGCTGGCCCTTCAGCCGGGACTGTCCGTCGGACAGGACGAGATCATCGACGCCCTGTGGGAGGGCCGCCCGCCCGCCAGTTGCCTGAACCTGGTCCATACGTACATCGCCCGCCTGCGCCGCATCCTCGCCCCGGCGCACGAGCCCGCGCAGGCCGGGCAGGCGTCGGACGGGGTGCTGCGCCGCACCCGGACCGGCTATCTGCTGCACCTCGCGCAAGGCCAGTCGGACGCCGCCGAGTTCACCGAACTGGCGGCGCGGGCCGTCGCCGACGCCCCGGACGAGGCGTTCCGGCAGTCCGGCGCGGGGCTGCGGCTGTGGCGGGGCGCCGTCCTGTGCGACGCGTCGCCCCAGGTACGCGAGCACCCGTCGGCGGTGGCGCTGACCCGGCTGCGGATGTCCCTCGTCCAGGCGTACGCGGACGGGGCGCTGGCGCTGGGCCGGCCGGCGGACGCCCTCCCCGAACTCCAGAAGGCCGCGGACCTGGACCCGCTGCACGAAGGCGTCCACGCCCGCACGATGCTCGCGCTGGCGGCCTCGGGCCAACAGGCCGCCGCCCTGGCCCTGTTCGCGCGGTTGCGGACCCGCCTGGACGACCAACTCGGAGTCACCCCCGGGCCGGAGGTGACGGAAGCCCACTTACGCGTCTTACGGATGGACCTGCCACGCCCGGCGGTCACCGCGTCGGCGACCTCGCTCACACCGCCCGCCCTGCTGCCGTACGACCTGCCCTACTTCACCGGCCGCGACGAGCAACTGACCCGCCTGGACGCGCTGCGCCCCGGACCCGGCACCGGAATCTGCGCGCTCACCGGCGCCGCGGGCGTCGGCAAGACCGCCCTGGCGGTGCACTGGGCACACCGGGCCCGCGACCACTTCCCGGACGGCCAGCTCTTCGTGGACCTGCGCGGGTACTCGCCGGAGGCGGCACCGCTGCGCCCCGTCGAGGCACTGGTCCGGTTCCTGCTGGCACTGGGCGTGGCGAGCGAGCGGATACCCGGCACGCCCGAGGCCGCCGCCGACCTGTACCGGACCCTGACCGCCGGGCGGCGCATGCTGGTCGTCCTGGACAACGCGGTCGATGTGGACCAGGTCCGGCCGCTGCTGCCCGGGGGCCCCGGCTGCCTGGTGCTGGTCACCAGCCGCGACCGGCTGGCGGGACTGGCCGTCCGCGACGGCGCGCACCGCCTCCCGGTGGACGTGTTCGGGGCCGAGGAGTCCCGGCTGCTGCTGGTCCGCACGCTCGGCAGGGCACGCGTCGAGGCGGAGCCGGAAGCCGCCGCCGAACTCGCCGACGCCTGCGGCCATCTCCCGCTGGCCCTGCGGATCTCCGCCGCCAACCTGGACCACGCGCCCCGGCGCGCCCTGCGGGACCAGGCCGACGAACTGTGCGAAGGGGACCGGCTGGGGCTGCTGTCCGTGGCCGGGGACGACGAGTCCGCGGTGCGGACCGCCTTCAGCCTCTCCTACCACGCGCTGCCCGCGCCGGTCCGCCGACTGTTCCGGCTGCTGGCCCTGGTGCCCGGACCCGACATCGGGGTCGCGGCCGCCGCCGTCCTCACCTGCACCGCTTCGCGCGAGGCCGCCCGGCTGCTGGAACAGCTCAGCGCCGCCCACCTGATCCGCGAACACCGGCGCGGCCGCTACCGCTGCCACGACCTGCTGATGCTGTACGCGGCCGAGCGACTGCGGCTGGAGGAGCCCGACACGGCACGCGAAGCCGCGTCCGCCCGGCTGTACGCGTGGCTGCTGGCCGCCGTGAACCGCTGCGCGCGACTGCTCTACCCCGGCGCCCAGCGCATGCCCGGCGCGGACGACGAACCCGGCGAGGCCCCCGCGCCCCTCGTCCCGCTGCCCGACCTGGCCGACGCCTCGGCCGCCGCGCGCTGGCTGGACGTCGAACTGCCGGGCCTCGCCGCGGTCGTCCACCGGGCCGCCGCCGAGGGCCATCCGGCCGCCTGGCAGCTCGCCGACGGGCTGCGCGGCTGTCTGTGGACCCAGAAGTACACCGTCGACTGGCTCGCGGTCGGCGAAGCCGCCCTGACAGCCGCCCGGCAGGCCGGCCGGCCGCTCGCCGAGGCCGCCATGCACAACCTCCTGGGCGACGCCCACCACCAGCAGGGGCGCCCGGACTCCTCGATCGCCCACTACGAACAACTGCTGAGGCTGGCCGAGGCCGCCGACTGGGTGGACGGCGCGGCAACAGCCCACAACAACATCAGCATCGTCGCCCAGAACAGCGGCCGGCTGCGGCTCGCCGCCGAGCACCTCGACCACGCCATGACACTCGACCAGCGCAACGGCCTGCCGCACGGGCACCCCTCGGTGCTCGTCAACCTCGGGCACACCCTGCGCGACCTGGGCCGCCTGCGCGAAGCGCTGGACTGCTACCGCAGGGCGGAGAAACTCCTTCCGACGATGGGCTCACAGGTCGTCCAGGTGCTCAACGCGGCCGATCTCGCGGAACTGCACCACCTGCTCGGCGAGCCGGCGCAGACGCGGCGACGGCTGGAGAACCTGCTGCCGCTGGCCCACGAGGTGGGCTATCAGGACCTCGAGTCGCTCACCCTGCGGCTGGCCGCCCGCGTCCGGTGCGACACCGGGGATCTGGCGGGCGCCCTGGAAGCGGTCCGGGCCGCCGCCGTCCTCGGCGAGGAGGACGGCGACGGCACCGGCCGCACCCACACCCGACTCGATCTCGGCGGGGTCCTGCTGGCCGTCGGCCGCCGGGAAGAGGCGGCCGCGGCTTTTGAAGAGGCGCTGGCAGCGGCCCGCACGAGCGGCGCCCGCAACATCGAGGCGCGCGCCCTGCTCGGGCTGGCCTCCGTCACCTTCCCCACCGACCGCAAGCTGGCCACCGCCGCGCTGGAGCTGGCCAGGTCTTCCGAATACCGCCTGGTGGAGAACGAGGCGCTGACGGTGCTCGCCCGCTGCGAACTGGAGCACGGGAAGCCGGCCGGCGCCGTCGAGTACGCCCGCCAGGCACTCGCGGCCCACCGTGAGACCGGCTACCGCAAGGGGCAGGCCGAGGCCCTGGACATCCTCGGCCGGGCCACCGCCGCGACCGCCGACGCCGATCCGGTGCCGTACTGGTCGCAGGCCCTGGCGATCCTCGACGCCCTCGGCGCTCCGGAGGCCACGGCCCTACGACACCGGATCGCCGGGCAGGGGTGACGCACCCTCAGACGGGAGATCTCAGCAGGCCGGACGGCCTGCGAGAGCCGAGATCAACGTCAGGAGTAGCAGTTCAGACTGGACGAGGAGTCGCCGTCGGGAGCGACCGAGGACGACGACCCCGGGTACATCGTCCAGAGCCGGTTGCCGCCCTTGTCGATGTCGTCCCAGACGTCGACGATGTAGTCGGAGTTGTTCACCCAGGACGAGGCCGTGTCGTTGAACCCGTACTCCGGAAGGTTGATGACCCGGCCCGCGCCGCACAGCGCCGAGGTCCCCTTCCAACTGACCATGCGGCCGCCGAAGTCGATGTCCTGCCACAGGCAGAACCGGTCGCTGCCGCACGCGTCCTCGCCCGCCGTACCGGCCAGCCGCAGCGTGACGGCGCCCTTGTCCCAGGAGACGGAGGACTTGCCGGTCTGGACGGCGGCCGGGTCCTTGGCCAGGATGCCGTCGATCTGCTGCTGAACCGTGGGCCGTGCGGTCGCGGGCGTGGTCGCGGGCGCGGCATCGGCGGCGCCGGCGCCGCCGAGCAGTGCCAGTCCGGTTCCGGCCGCGGTGAGAAGAGCGGTCAGGGCGTATCGCATTCCGTGTACCTCCGTGGTGTGGTGCGGGGCGTTCGTACCTGTGCCGGTCCGCTGCGGTCCCGGGCCCGCAGCGCTGTTCGACACCCCGGACTTTAGGAAGCGCCCTGTTGCCGGTGCTGGAGTCTCCCTGTACCTGCCGCCCACGCCGCCTACCCCTCCTGACCTGCGGAATCGCCGCTCATCGAGCCCGGCGACGCATCAGGACCGGCAAGAACCGGCAACCGACCGGCAACACCCGGCCGCAGCGCCCCCAGCAACTCCCGCACGATCACCGCCCCGTTCAGCGTCAGCACCGACTCCGGATGGAACTGCACGCCCGCGAAGCCGGGCCCCCGCACCGCGTGCACCTCCCCGTTCGCGGCACGGCTCACCTCCACCCCGTGCGCGGCCAGCTCCCGCAGCGCCTCGTCGTCGCAGTGCGCCACGAAGCTGTTGTAGAACCCGACGGTCTCCGCCCGCCCGAACAACTCCACGGCCGTCTGCGCCCCTTGATACGGCACCTCCTTCCGTACGATGTCCAGGCCCAGCTCCGCCGCGATCAGCTCGTGCCCGAGGCAGACCCCGAGGACGCCGTACCGGTGCTCCCGCAGGATCAGCGCGGTCAGCTCCCGCAGGAACCGCATCTTCGGGTCGGCCGGATCGGCCGGGTCACCGGGCCCGGGTCCCAGCACGACCGGCCCCGCGTGCCCGAGCACCGCCGCCCGCAGCCCGGGTTCGTCGAAGCGCCGCACGCTCACCTCCAGCCCGCTCGACCGCAGCACGTGCGCGAGCATCGCCGTGAAGGTGTCCTCGCCGTCGACGACCAGCGCGTGCCCGGTCAGTTCCGCCGTCGGCTCCTGCATCCGCAGCCAGAACGGCGCGAGCGACGCCCGGCGCCCGTCCAGCGCGGCCCGCACCCGGGGGTCGTCGGCCAGCCTGGGGCGCGTGTCCTGCGCACGGGGCCGAGGCGGCCGTACGCCCAGAGCCGCCAGCACCCCCGCCGCCTTCGCGTGGGTCTCCGCGACCTCGCCCGCCGGGTCCGAGCCCCGCACCAGCGTGGCGCCGACCGGCACCCGCAGCCGCCCGGCCGCGTCGATGTCGGCGGTGCGGATGAGGATGGGGGAGTCGAGGGTCTGCGCCCCGCCGCTGTCCCGGCCGAGCAGCGCCAGTGCCCCCGCGTAGTAGCCGCGCCCGCCGGCCTCGTGCCGCTCGATGACCCGGCAGGCGTTCTGCACCGGCGAGCCGGTGACGGTCGCCGCGAACATCGTCTCCTTCAGGACCTCCCGCACGTCCAGCGAGGACTTCCCGCGCAGCTCGTACTCGGTGTGCGCGAGATGCGCCATCTCCTTCAGCCGGGGGCCGACCACCACCCCGCCCCGGTCGCCGACGGTGCACATCATCTTGAGCTCCTCGTCGACGACCATCGACAGCTCCTCGATCTCCTTGCCGTCGGCGAGGAAGCCGAGCAGATGCTCCGGCGTCGGCCCCTGCGCCGGATACCGGTACGTCCCGCTGATCGGGTTCATGACGACCGTGCCGCCCGACATCCGCACATGGACCTCGGGGCTGGCCCCGACCAGCGTCCGGTCCCCGGTGTGCACGACGAACGTCCAGTACGCGCCCCGCTCGCCCACCAGCAGCCGCCGGAACAGCGCGAGGGCGTCGGCCCGGCCGAAACCGTCGATCGTCCCCTCGTAGGTCCGCCGGATCACGAAGTTCGCGCCCTCGCCCCGCCCGATCTCGTCCCGCAGCACCCGCCCGACGATCTCCGCGTACTCCTCGTCGCCCACGTCGAAGCCGCCGCCCCTGACCTGGACGTCGTGCACGGGGAGCTGCGCGAGGGCGTCGGCGAGCGGGATCTCGTAGCGCTCCTCGGGGGTGAGGAAGGCCAGCGGTGTGCCGTCGTCGCGGACGTCGAAGCCGCGCTCGCGGAGCTGCCGGAACGGGACGAGCGCCAGGCCCTCGCCGGGGAGGTCGGCGAGCCGGTCGTGGCTGCCGACCGGGCCGATCATGACCTCGATCAGGTCGTGGTCGCGGCCCGGGGCGCGACGGCGCAACAGGGCGAAGGGACGGTCGTCGTGCGAGAGCTGTGCCAGGTCCATGGTTCCTCTTCCGTCGGTGGTGAGCGGTGTGAGGAACGGCCCGGTGCTGGAGAACAGCGAAGGCCGCCCCTCGGGGCGGCCTTCGCGAAGTCGTGTCTACGCGCAGTCAGTGGGCCGCCGGATGAGCGGTCCACCACCAGTTCTGGATCGGGTTCTGGGTCGAAAGCGCGAACATGAGCCGCACCCTATCCCACACGCATCTGAGCGGGTGGGCGTCTCACCTGTCGAGCCGTGCCAAAACGACTCGACACGACCCCGTAATGTTGACTCCGTGACCGTGAACGCTAAGACCAGCGCGAGCGCTGGCAACACCTGGCGAGACCTGCCCGCGGCGCAGCAGCCCGAGTACCCCGACACCGAGGCTCTGCGCGCAGTGATCGCGGACCTCGAGTCGTATCCGCCGCTCGTCTTCGCGGGCGAGTGCGATCAGCTGCGCGCCCGGATGGCGGCCGTCGCCAAGGGAGAGGCGTTCCTCCTCCAGGGCGGCGACTGCGCGGAGGCCTTCGACGCGGTGTCCGCCGACCAGATCCGCAACAAGCTGAAGACGCTGCTCCAGATGGGCGCCGTGCTCACGTACGCCGCGTCCGTGCCGGTCGTCAAGGTCGGTCGGATCGCCGGGCAGTACTCCAAGCCGCGCTCCAAGGGCACCGAGACCCGCGACGGAGTGACGCTGCCGACGTACCGGGGCGACTCGGTCAACGGCTTCGAGTTCAACGAGGCGGCCCGCATCCCGGACCCCGAGCGCCTGAAGCGGATGTACAACGCGTCCGCCTCCACGCTCAACCTGGTCCGCGCCTTCGCCACCGGCGGTTACGCCGACCTGCGCCAGGTGCACGCCTGGAACCAGGACTTCGTGAAGTCGTCCCCCTCCGGCCAGCGCTACGAGCAGCTCGCCCGCGAGATCGACCAGGCACTGCACTTCATGCACGCCTGCGGGGTCGACCCGGAGGAGTTCAAGACCGTCGAGTTCTACTCCTCGCACGAGGCGCTGCTCCTCGACTACGAGTCCGCCCTGACCCGGGTCGACTCCCGCACCGGGAAGCTGTACGACGTCTCGGCGCACATGGTGTGGATCGGTGAGCGCACCCGGCAGTTGGACCACGCGCACATCGAGTTCGCCTCGAAGATCCGCAACCCGGTCGGCATCAAGCTCGGCCCGACGACCACGGCCGAGGAGGCGCTGCAGTACATCGAGCGCCTCGACCCGGACCGGGAGCCGGGCCGACTGACCTTCATCGTCCGCATGGGCGCCGACAAGGTCCGCGACAAGCTGCCCGAGCTGGTCGAGAAGGTCACCGCCTCCGGCGCGACCGTCGCCTGGATCACCGACCCGATGCACGGCAACACCTACGAGGCGGCCTCCGGTCACAAGACCCGCCGTTTCGACGACGTGCTCGACGAGGTCAAGGGCTTCTTCGAGGTCCACAAGGCCCTCGGCACCCACCCGGGCGGCATCCACGTCGAGCTGACCGGCGACGACGTCACCGAGTGCGTGGGCGGCGGCGACGAGATCTTCGTCGACGACCTCCACCAGCGCTACGAGACGGCCTGCGACCCGCGCCTGAACCGCAGCCAGTCGCTCGACCTGGCGTTCCTCGTCGCGGAGATGTACCGCGACCAGTAGCCACCGGCAGTCACACGGCAGTCACCCGGCGCTTGCCCGGACATGGAGTGGGGCGCGGATCACATACGATCCGCGCCCCACTCCACTTTTGTGCCCTCCGGACGCCGGGTAAGGTTAGGTTAGCCTTATTGATCTCGGCGGGAGGTGAATCCGCGTGTACGTCTGCAGTTGCTTCGGTGTGACCGAGGCGCAGGTCCAGCGGCACGCGGCGGACGGAGCCTGCACGCCCCGCCAGATCGCCTCCGCCTGCAAGGCCGGCACCGACTGCGGCTCGTGCGTCCGCCGGATCCAGGCGATCCTCGGCCGGGGCGCCTGCCCGCGCCGCGACCTGGCCGACCGCGGCGAACCGGTCCTCGCCGAGCTGGCCGAGCGCGCGGAGCGCACGGAACTCGGGGAAGCCGCGTAGCCGTTTCGAAGGCGGCCGGCTCTGCGGCTGCTAGCTCTCCGGCTGCTCGATGAGCTGCGCGAGGTAGAGCGCCTCGCCGAGCTTCTCCACCAGTTCCAGTTGGGTGTCGAGGTAGTCGATGTGGTGCTCCTCGTCCTCGAGGATCGACTCGAAGATGTTCGCCGACGTGATGTCACCCTTTTCGCGCATCACCTTGATGCCGCGCTTCAGGCGGTCGATCGCCTCGACCTCGACCAGCCGGTCGGCCTCGAACATCTCCTTGACGGTCTGCCCCACGCGCACATGGAAGAGCCGCTGGTAGTTCGGCAGCCCGTCCAGGAATAGGATCCGGTCGGTGAGCACCTCCGCGTGCTTCATCTCGTCGAACGACTCGTGCCGCGTGTACTTCGCGAGCTTCGTCCAGCCGAAGTTCTCCTGCATCTTGGCGTGGAGGAAGTACTGGTTGATCGCGGTGAGCTCGCCGGTGAGCTGCTCGTTGAGGAACTCGATGACCTCGGGGTCGCCCTGCATCGCAGAGGCTCCTTCCACGTCGGGGGTCGGGGGAGGTTGCCGCCGCATGATTGCACCGGTGCCGAAGATCGTCCAGTAAGTGCGTACTAAGTAAGTTAGTGCATGCTTGGAAGCACTTGTCCGATTCGACGCATGATCGGCACATCGTTGGCACATGGTCGATATTCGGCCGGTCGTGGCTGGTCGTGGCCGGTCATGTGCACCGTCCGGGGTCTGTCAGGATGGGAGCCATGGGTCGTCCGGTGGAGTGCGCGTCTGGGGAGGAAGCGGTGTCCGAGCTTCCGCCGGGGCAGCGACTGCAGCGGGGCTGGCCGGTCACGCACTACGGTCCGGTGCCCAGGTTCCGGCCGGAGCGCTGGGATTTCAGGGTCTTCGGCGCCACCGCCGACGGCGAGAAGCGCTGCTGGAACCACGAGGAGTTCACGGCCCTTCCGTACACGTCCGTCATGGCCGATCTGCACTGCGTGACGAAGTTCAGCATGCTCGGCGCCGAGTGGGGCGGGATCAAGGCCCGGACCATTCTGGAGTGCGCGCCACCTGCCGCGAACGTCACCCATGTGATGGTGTGGGCCGAGTACGGGTTCAGCTCCAACCTGCGCCTGTCCGACTTCGCCGCCGAGCGCACGATCTTCGCCACCCACAAGGACGGCGAACTCCTCACCGCCGAACACGGCTTCCCGCTCCGCCTGGTCGTCCCCCACCTCTACGCCTGGAAGGGCCCCAAGTGGGTGCGCGGCATCGAGTACATGACCGCCGACCGCCGAGGCTTCTGGGAGGAACGCGGCTACCACAACGTAGGCGACCCCTGGAAGGAACAGCGCTACTCCTACCAGGAGGCCCCGGGGGACGGGCCGGAACTCTGACCTGCGCGACCTCGGGTGCCGGTAGGCTCGGTGCCGGATGCTGCGACAACCGTGCAAGGAGCCCCGATGGCAGTCTTCAACGTGATCTTCTCGGAGGCCGCGGCGCGCGTGCGTGACAGCCTCCCGGACGACCGCCGTGAGCTGCTCCAGCGTGGCCTCGCCATAGTCTCCACGGACCCCCGCACCAAGATCTCGTCGCCCATTTCCGGTGACGAGAACACCCGCTCCCTCGCGCTGACCCACAGCATGGCCATCGAGTACGTCATCAGCGACGGCCTGCTGATCGTGCTCGTGGTGCACATCGTCGACACGTCCCAGGTGCTGTTCGAGAACGAGGACTGACCGGCGGCTCAGTCGTCCCGTAGTTTCTTCAGGCGGGCCACGTCTGCTGTGTGGCCCTCCTTGCCGCCGGGGGTTTCGATGATCAGGGGGACGCCCGCGGTCGCCGGGTGGGTCATCAGGGCGCGGAAGGGGTCCTCGCCGATGTGGCCGGCGCCGATGTTCTCGTGGCGGTCCTTGTGGGCGCCGACCACGTCCTTGGAGTCGTTGGCGTGGATCAGCTTCAGGCGGCCCTCGCCGACCGTGTCCACCAGCAGGTCCAGGGTCTGGTGCATGCCGGACGGGCCGGTCAGGTCGTGCCCGGCGGCGAAGATGTGACAGGTGTCGAGGCAGACGCCCAGCTTGGGATGGGCGTCCAGCGCCTCGAAGTACGGCCCGAAGTCCCAGGTCCGCGAGCAGAGCGAGGCACCCTGGCCGGCCGTGGACTCCAGCAGCAGGAACGGGTCGTCGTCGTGGGTCAGCTCGTCCAGCAGCGGCAGCAGATACGCGCGCACCTGTTGCAGCGCCACGGACCGCTCCCGCCCGCCCGTCGCGCTCCCCGTGTGCACGACCACCCCCAGCGCGCCGATCTCCCGCCCCCGGCGCAGCGAGTGCCGCAGCGACTCCACCGACTTCTCGGCCGTGGCCTCGGTGTGCGAGCCGAAGTTGATCAGGTACGGCGCGTGCACGTACGCCGGCATCGAGCGCGCCGCGCACGCCTCCCGGAACGCCTCGTCCTGCCGCGGGTTGCCGACCGGTGTGGCCCAGCCGCGCGGGTTGGCGACGAACACCTGGACCGTCTCGGCCCGGAGTTCGTCCGCGTACGACATGCCCACGTCGTGCAGGCCGCCGGCCACGGGGACATGGCCGCCGACGGGGTTGCGGGAGGGGAAGGGGGCTTCAGGACTCACCCCGTCAGGGTGTCATGCCCGGTCGCCCCGCCGGTCACCGGATGGTGATGGTGATCGTCGACCCCTTGGGGGCCGTGCCGCCCGCCTTCACGGACTGGCTCTTCACCGTGTCGCCGAACAGCCCGAGCAGCCCGCGGTCCTCCTTGACCTCGAACCCGGACTGTTCGAGGAGCGACTTGGCGTCGTCGACGCTCGCCCCCACCACGTCCGGGACCTCGACCATCTCCGGCCCCTTGGACAGCGTCAGCGTCACCGTGTCGCCGTCGGCGGCCTCGCCGCCCTTCGCCGGGGACTGCGCCGCGACCTGCCCCTTGTCGAATTCGGAGGTGACCTCGTCGGCGGAGACCGTCACCTTCAGACCGGCCTTCTCCAGCTCGGCCTTGGCGGCGTCCAGGTCCTGGCCCGTGACGTCCGGGACCTCGATCGGGCTGCCCTTGCTGACGACGATCGAGACCGCCGTGCCCGCGCGGCGCTGGCTGCCCGCCGCCGGGTCGGTGCTGATCACGAAGCCCTTGATGACGTCCTCGCTGAACGCCTCGGTGACCAGGCCCGGTTCCAGTCCGTCCGTCTTCAGCAGCGCCTCGGCCTTGTCCAGCCGGGAGCCCCGCACGTCCGGCACCTTCACGATCTCCGGGCCGCGCGAGACGGTGAGCGTCACCGAGTCGTGCTTGCGGATCCGGGCGCCCGGCCCGGGGTCGGTGTCGATGACCGTGCCGCGCTTCGCGGTGTCGCTGTACTCGCGGTCGACCTTGCCGACCTCGATCCCGGCCGCCTCCAGCCGCTTCCTGGCCTCGGCCTCCTTCTGCGTCAGCACCGCCGGGACCCTCGTGAACTGCCCGGAGTTGATGTACCAGACGCCCGCGCCGACCCCCAGCACCAGCAGCACGACGGTGACGATCGCGACCACCCCGCGCCGGGGCCGCCCCAGCGAACGGCCCAGCGAACGGCGCCGGGGAGGCAGCGGCGGCGGATTCTGGAACCGGGAGGTCCGGTTGAGGCCGGCCGCCGCGTCGTACCGGTCCTCCGGCTCGTCCTCGTCGACGGGCAGCGGGCGCGGCACGGTCAGCGAGCGCGGGATCACGCTCGTGCGGTCCTCGGCGTTGTCGTGCCCGGCGGCGACGGCCTGCGGCGGCAGCGCGTCCAACTGCTCCTCGGTGAGCGGCGCGCGCGCCTCCCGCACCTGCCCGAGCAGCGCGACCGCGTCGTACGGCCGGACGTCACGCGTGCGGGCGGTGGCGGCGGCGACCAGCTCGTCCAGCTCGAACGGCAGCCCGGGGACGAGGGCCGACGGCGGCGGAACGTCGTCGTGCAGGTGCTTGTAGAGCACGATCGCGGGGGAGTCCCCGTCGTGCGGCTTCTCACCGGTGAGCATCTCGTAGAGCACGACCCCGCACGCGTACACGTCGACGCGGGGATCGGCGGTACCGGGCTGCTCGATCTGCTCCGGGGCGAGATAGGCGACGGTCCCGAGCACCGCCCCGGTGGTGCTGGTGACGGTGTCCACCGACCGCACCAGCCCGAAGTCGGCGACCTTGACCCGGCCGTCGTCCCCTATCAGCACGTTCTCGGGCTTCATGTCCCGGTGCACGAAACCGGCCCGGTGCGCGGCGCCGAGCGCGGCGAGCACCGGCTCCAGGATGTCGAGCGCGGCCCGCGGCTGGAGCGCCCCGCGCTCGCGCAGCACGTCACGCAGCGTGCAGCCGGCGATGTACTCCATGGCCAGATAGACGTACGACCCGTCCGCACCCTGGTCGAACACCTGTACGACATTGGGGTGGGCCAGGCGGGCGACGGACTTCGCCTCGCGGATGAACCGCTCGACGAACGAGCCGTCGGCGGCGAGCGCCGGATGCATCACTTTCAGCGCGAGCACGCGGTCGAGGCGGGTGTCCACGGCCCGGTAGACCGTGGCCATCCCGCCGACCGCGATCCGCGCCTCGACGCGATACCGGCCGTCGAGCACCTGCCCGACCAGAGGGTCCTGAAGGGTCGTGTCCACGCAGGTGAGTGTACGAGCCGCCACTGACACCACCGCGGCCTCCGCCGGGATCGACCCCTGACTGCAGCCGACCTGTGACGCGAACCAGGGGGTGACCGGGTGGCCGGTTTCCCTCCCCCGGGAGGGGGGGAAGGGGGTGGCCGGTTTCAGAACGCCGGGCGCTCCGGGTCCAGCGCGGCCAGGCCCGCCGCAGGTGACGACGCCTCCGCGAAGTAGCGGCGCGGGATCCGGCCCGCCAGCCGGGCCAGCCTGCCCGCCTCGACACCGGCCCGCATCGCCGACGCCATCCGCTCGGGGTCCTTCGCCCGCGTCACCGCCGACGCCAGCATCACCCCCGCGCACCCCAGCTCCATCGCCAGCGCCACGTCCGACGCCGTACCGGCCCCCGCGTCCAGGATCACCGGCACGCGCGCGTGCTCGACGATCAGTTGGAAGTTGTGCGGGTTGCGGATGCCGAGGCCGGAGCCGATCGGCGAGCCCAGCGGCATCACCGCCGCACAGCCGACGTCCTCCAGCTTGCGGGCCAGCACCGGATCGTCGTTCGTGTACGGCAGCACCGTGAACCCGTCGTCCACCAGCGTCTCCGCCGCCTCCAGCAGTTCGACCGGATCCGGCAGCAGCGTCCGCTCGTCGGCGATGACCTCCAGTTTCACCAGGCTGGTGCCCAGCGCCTCCCGGGCCAGCCGGGCCGTCAGCACCGCCTCCCCGGCCGTGAAACACCCCGCCGTGTTCGGCAGCACCCGGATGCCCAGCCGCTCCAGCACCGACAGCACCGAACCGTGCACCGAGGGGTCCACGCGGCGCATCGCGACCGTGGTCAGCTCGGTCCCGGAGGCCACCAGCGCCCGTTCCAGCACCTCCAGGCTGGGCGCACCGCCCGTACCCATGATCAGCCGGGACGAGAAGGACGTACCCGCGAGGACGAAGGGATCGTCTGCCATGGCGGTCAGCCTCCCTGCACGGCGGTCAGGACTTCCACCCGGTCGCCGTCGCACAGCGCCGTCGCGGGCCACTGCGCGCGCGGGACGACCGTTTCGTTGAGCGCGGCGGCCACCCCGGCGGGCGCGGGCGTCAGGGCCCGTACGACGCTGTCGAGGGCCGTGCCGGGAGCGAACTCGCGCCGCTCGCCGTTCACCGAGATGTTCATGCGGGCAGCTCCGAGAGTGCGGCGGCGGCGAAGCGCCGGGGGGCGAAGGGGCGGGCCTCGTCCGGGAGCTCCCCGGTGGCCAGGGCGTGCGCCAGCGCGTCACCTGTCACCGGCGTCAGCAGCACGCCGTTGCGGTAGTGCCCGGTGGCCAGCAGCAGCCCCGCCAGACCGGTCGGGCCGAGCAGCGGCGCGTTGTCCGGGGAGCCGGGGCGCAGCCCCGCGCGGGTCTCCGTCAGCGGCAGCTCGGTGATCCCCGGCACCAGCTCATGGGCGTCGCGCAGCAGCTCGTACACGCCCCCCGCCGTCACCGTCGTGTCCCAGCCCAGCTCCTCGCTGGTCGCGCCGACGACCAGCTCGCCGTTCTCGCGCGGCACCAGATAGACCTGGCTGCCGCGCACCACGGCCCGCACCGTCCGGCTCAGGAACGGCGCGTACCGCTGCGGCACGGTCAGCCGCAGCACCTGCCCCTTCACCGGCCGTACGGGCGGCAGCACGTCCTGCGGGACCCCGGCCAGCCGCCCGCTGAGGCTGCCGCCGGCGAGCACCACCTGCCCCGCCCCCAGCGCCGTACCGTCCCGCGTGACGACCCCCGTGGCCCGCTCGCCCACGACCGACAGCCGCTCGGCCCACGCGCGCCGGAAGACCACGCCCGCCCGCTCGCACGCGGCCAGCAGCGCCCCGGCCAGCCGCCGCGGATCGACCTGGTGGTCGCCGTCCACCCGCAGCCCGCCGCGCACCCCCGGCGCGAGCATCGGCTCCAGACGCCGGCACTCGCGCCCCGAAAGCCACTCCGACTCCAGCCCCGACTGCCGCTGCAGGGCGTGCAGTTCGCGCAGATGGGCGCGGTCGTCGGTGTCCAGCGCGACCGCGAGCGTGCCGCAGCGCCGGTAGCCGAGGTCGTGGCCGGTCAGCTCGGTCAGCTCCGCCACGAAGTCCGGATAGCGGCGCGCCGACGCGAGATTGAGGCCGAGCAGGGTCTGCTCGCCGAAATGCAGTTCCGTGACGGCGGCCAGCATCCCGGCCGCCACCTGGGCGGCCCCGCCGCCCGGCGCCGGGTCGACCACCGTCGTGGCGAAGCCGCGCTGCGCGGCCCGCCAGGCCGTGACCAGCCCGATGATCCCGCCCCCGATGACGAGGACGTCTGACGTACGTGGAGACGACATGGGCGTCCAGCCCCTCCCTTCGCCGGCATGACCCGGATCAGGTTCGTACGGTCGGAGGCCGCCAGCCTCCCTCTCAGCCCGGTGCGTCCGGGCTCCCGCGAGTGCTCTACGTTGGCCACCCTAGCCCGCCGCCTCGCGTCTCAGTAAGGCCGCGTGTCCCGTACTCGTCGTGTTCCGTACTCGTCAGGGAGCCCTCGCCCGTGTCCCGTTCGCTCGACGGTCTCGTCCTCGCCCCCGTCGCCGACCAGGCCCCCGGCCAGGTCGGCACCCGCACCCGCTTCGCCTACCGCGAACAGGACGGCGTGATCTGGGCCGACTACGCGGGCGGCGACGTCGTACGCGGCCACCTCGTGGGTACCCGGCAGGGGGACCGGCTCGACTTCCGGTACGTCCAGCTCAAGCACGACGGGACGACGTCCTCGGGGCACTGCGTGTCCACGGTCGAGGAACTGCCGGACGGGCGGGTGCGGCTCACGGAGACCTGGGAGTGGGAGTCGCGGGAAGGCGGCGGCACCAGCGTTGTGGAGCAGGTCACGGAGCACGACGGCTGACTGACGAAGAGTCAGTTGACTAAGGTGATCAGGTGAGCGAGCAGAGGCACGAGAGGCACGAAGAAGGCGGCCCGGCCGGGCGGCGCGTGGTGGTCGTCGGCGCGGGCATGGCCGGGGTGCAGACCGCGGTCGCCCTGCGCGAACAGGGCTTCGACGGCACGGTGACGCTCATCGGCGCCGAACTCCACCAGCCCTACGACCGGCCCCCGCTGTCCAAGGCCGTCCTGCTCGGCAAGGCCGAGCACTCCGCCTTCGACGTCGACTTCGAGGGCCTCGGCATCGAGCTGGTCCTCGGCCGCGAGGTGCTCGGCCTGCGCCCCGCCGACCACGAGCTGGACACCGAGACCGGACCCGTCCCGTACGACGTCCTCGTCCTCGCCACCGGAGCCGAACCGATCCGGCTGCCCGGCACCGAGGGCGTGCCCGGCGTCCACCTGCTGCGCACCCTGGACGACGCCGAACGGCTGCGGCCCGTGCTCGCCCGGCAGCACGACGTCGTGGTCGTCGGCGCGGGCTGGATCGGCGCGGAGTTCGCCACCGCCGCGCGCGAGGCCGGCTGCGCGGTCACCGTCGTCGAGGCCGCCGACCGGCCGCTGGCGGGCGCGCTGCCCGCCGAGGTGGCCGCCCCGATGACCGCCTGGTACGCCGACCACGGCGTCGACCTGCGCACCCACGCGCGCGTGGCGCGCGTCGAGGCCGGCGCGGTCGTCCTCGACGACGGCTCGCGGCTGCCCGCCGAGGCCGTCGTGGTCGGCATCGGCGCCCGCCCCGCCACCGCCTGGCTGGCCGGCTCCGGCGTCGCGCTCGGCGCGCACCGCGAGATCGTGGCCGACGCCTGCCTGCGCACCTCCGCGGCGGACGTGTACGCGGTCGGCGACTGCGCTTCCTTCCCTTCGGGAAGGTACGGCGAGCGGCTCCTCGTCCACCACTGGGACAACGCCCTCCAGGGGCCGCGCACGGTCGCGGCGAACATCCTCGCCGCCGCCACCGGCGAACTCCCGGCTGTCTACGACCCCGTCCCGTACTTCTGGTCCGAACAGTTCGGCCGCTTCGTCCAGTACGTGGGCCACCACGCGGACGCCGACAGCACCCTGTGGCGCGGCGACCCGTCCGGACCGGCCTGGACGGTGTGCTGGCTGCGCGAGGGCCGCCTGATCGCCCTGCTGGCCGTGGGCCGCCCCCGCGACCTCGCCCAGGGCCGACGGCTGATCGAGGCGGGCCGCCGCATGGACGCGGAGGCACTCGCGGACCCGGCCCGCCCCTTGAAGGACGCCACCGCGACCCCCTAGGGGCACGGGCAACCGCGCGCCCGGCCCACCCCGGCGCCGCACCCGAAAAGGCCACCCGTCAGGCCCCCGCGGGCCCCCCAGCGGAGCACCTCCGCTTCCGACTGTCAGTGGCAGATGGCAGGCTTGTTCCCGTGACCGAGATTGACGCAAAGATCGATGCTCTCGTCCCCGCCTGGCTCACCGTGCCCGACATCGCGGAAATGCTCGGTGTCGAGGTGACGCGGGTCCGCCAGTTGCTGAAGGAGGGGCAGGTGATCGCCGTACGCCGAGGCGAGAACCGCGCGCTGCACGTCCCCGCCGCCTTCATCGACGGGGACAAGGTGGTGAAGGGCCTGACCGGGACCCTGACCCTGCTGCGGGACGACGGGTTTTCGGACGAAGAGATGCTGGAGTGGCTCTTCACTCCCGACCCCAGCCTGCCCGGTACGCCGGCGCAGGCCCTGAGTGAGAATCGCGGCACGGAGGTGAAGCGCCGCGCCCAGGCGCTCGCCGTCTGAGCCGAGGATTCGCACCATCACCCGGTGTACGGGGGCCCGCCCGCCCCCGTACGCCACCACCCTGGGGGGACCTTCGTATGCCCGACACCGCCCGCACCCGCCTCGCCGACGCCCGGCTGTACCTGTGCACGGACGCCCGCACCCGCCAGGGCGACCTTCCGGAGTTCCTCGACGCGGCCCTCGCGGGCGGCGTCGACATCGTCCAGTTGCGCGACAAGGGCCTGGAGGCGGCCGAGGAGCTCGCACACCTCCAGGTGTTCGCCGACGCCTGCGCCCGGCACGGCAGGCTGCTCGCGGTCAACGACCGCGCGGACGTCGCGCACGCCGCCGGGGCCGCCGTCCTGCACCTCGGACAGGGCGACCTGCCGGTCCCCGCGGCCCGCGCGATCCTCGGCGACGACGTCCTCATAGGCCGCTCCACGCACGCCGAGGCGGAGGCCGAGGCCGCCGCCGTCCAGGACGGCGTGGACTATTTCTGCACCGGCCCGTGCTGGCCCACCCCCACCAAGCCCGGCCGCCACGCCCCCGGCCTCGACCTGGTCCGGCACACGGCCGCCCTCGGCACCGACCGCCCCTGGTTCGCCATCGGCGGCATCGACCTCGGCAACCTGGACGAGGTACTGGCCGCGGGCGCGCGCCGGGTCGTCGTCGTCCGCGCGATCACGGAGGCGGACGACCCCGGGGCCGCGGCCGCGGAGTTCGCGAAGCGGCTGGCCGAGGCGTAGTCCGGTCGCCCCCGCTTTGTCCGTCCTTCGGAACAATTGTCCAAGGGGTGGACAAGAAGTCGACAATCCGGGCAGATTCGCCGCATCCGGTTGGGGGACCGCCCACCCCTGACTAACCTGCGGGTATGGCCCTAGGAACCGCATCCACCAGGACGGACCGCGCGCGCACCGTGCGCGACATCCTGGCGACCGGCAAGACGACGTACTCGTTCGAGTTCTACGCGCCCAAGACGCCCAAGGGCGAGCGCGGTCTGTGGGACGCGCTGCGCAGGGTCGAGGCGGTCGCCCCCGACTTCGTCTCGGTGACCTACGGGGCCGGCGGCTCCACCCGGGCCACCACGGTCAAAGAGACCCAGCAGATCGTCGTGGACACCACCCTCACGCCGGTCGCGCACCTCACCGCCGTGGACCACTCCGTCGCCGAACTGCGCAACATCATCGGCCAGTACGCCGACGCCGGGATCCGCAACATGCTCGCCGTGCGCGGCGACCCGCCCGGCGACCCGATGGGCCCCTGGGTGCCGCACCCGCGCGGCCTGACGTACGCCGCCGAACTCGTCCGGCTCATCAAGGAGTCGGGCGACTTCTGCGTGGGCGTCGCCGCCTTCCCCGAGATGCACCCGCGCTCCGGCGACTGGGACACGGACGTCACGCACTTCGTCGACAAGTGCCGGGCCGGCGCCGACTACGCCATCACACAGATGTTCTTCGATCCGGAGTCCTATCTGCGGCTGCGCGACCGGGTCGCGGCGGCCGGTTGTGTGACTCCGGTCATCCCCGAGGTCCTTCCGGTGACGAGTGTGAGGATGCTGGAACGCCTGCCCACGCTCAGTAACGCCCACTTCCCGGACGCCCTCAAAGAGCGGATCCTCACAGCCAAAGAGGATCCGGCCGCTGTACGCTCCATTGGCATCGACTTCGCCACGGAGTTCTGCGCACGGCTACTGGCCGAGGGAGTGCCCGGACTGCACTTCATCACGCTCAACAACTCCACGGCGACGCTGGAAATCTACGAGAACCTGGGCCTGCACCACCCGCCGCAGGCCTAGACCGGTCGCACCGGATTGAGACACACTGCGTAGCGGCCACTGGGAGAGGGGCGTACATGGGCTGGACGGTCCTCTACATCGCGTTCGGAGTAGTCGCGCTGTGGCTGCTCGGTGAGGTGCTGCTGCAGTACAAGGCGCGGTTGCGCTGGCGACTGCTGGCCTTCGTGGGCTTCCTCGGCGTCGTCTTCGGTGTCCTGATCCCGTCGGTCGTCGTCATCGCGCTGGGCGCGGCCGCCTTCGCGGTCGGCCAGACCTACGTCACGCTCTCCTTCCGGCGCGGCTTCGCGGAGGGCTGGGCCTTCCGACGCACCGACGCCGACACCGACGCGGAAACCGGCGCCGACGCGGCTGCGGACGGCGGCAGGAGCGGCGGCTTCGGCCTCGGCGGCGGTATCGCCGGCGGTCTGGGCCTGGGCGGCGGCAAGCTGAGCAAGCGCCGTCGCGGCAAGGGCGAGGACCAGGACGCGGACGCCGAGGCCTCCGAACTGGCGGCGGCCCAGGCCGCTTCCGACCCCGACGGGCCGTACGGCGCCGACGACCTGGCGTTCGGCCAGGGCGGCAACGCCTTCGGCGACCGGAACACCTTCGGCGACGACGACTACGACCGCGACGACGTCTTCACGCCCGCGGCCCGCGGCGCGGACCCGATGGCCGCCGGCAACACCTCCGTCTACGAGCCGCAGCCACTGCCCGACGACACCGGCTCCTACGGCATATACAGCGACGCCGCGTACGCCGCCGCCAACGGCCAGGCCCCGCAGCAGGACCAGGACCAGTACGCGGCGACCGCCCAGGGCGCGGACCAGAACTACGGGTACGACAACACGTACGCCGGCTACCACCAGCAGCAGTACGGCTACGACGCCACCGGCGAGCAGCAGTACGCCGCCTACTCCGACCCGTACATCGGCACCCAGACCTACGGCGGCGGCTCCTACGACGCCGGTTACGGCCAGCAGCAGCACGGGCAACAGGGCTACGGCCAGGAGCAGTACGGCACCGGCGGCTACGGGGAGACCCCGGCAGGCGGCGTCTGGGTCCCGCAGCAGCGCAACACCGACGACCCGCTCGGCGGCGAATTCCCGCCCGAGCAGCACCCGTACCCGTACCAGGGCGACGGACAGCAGCAGGGGCAGGGGCAGGGCAACGGTTTCGACGAGCAGTATCGGTTCTGAAGCTCTTCGGTTCTGAAGCGCAGTATCGGTCTGACGGCCGCGTTCGTCCCCGCAGCGCCGCCTGCCGGGCGCGCTGCCGGGGGCTCACTGGGAGCCGCGGAACTCCGGTCCCTCCACGATCAGGCCGGACACCAGCGCGCCCGACATCCCCGCGTGCGGGAGCCCGCCGCCCGGGTGCGACCAGCCGCCGACGGTGAACAGGCCCTGCAGACCCGTGGAGTTGCCGGGGTGCAGCAGCCGGCCCCCGGCGGCGGCCAGCGCGGGCGCGGGGACCGCCCCGCCCGCCGCGCCGGTCTCCCGCGCGATGTCGGCGGGGGTGCGCACCTCCCGCCACAGCGCACGGTCCCGCAGGCCGGGCACCGCCCGCTCGGCGACGGCGACCAGCGCGTCCACCTGCTCGTCGCGTATCTCCGCCCCGGCGGGGACGACCGCGCTGAGGACGAGCGCCTCGTGGTCGCCGTCCGGGACCAGACCGGGGTCGTCGGGCCGCAGGACCGTCACCGTCGGCCGCGCGGGCACCGACGGCGCCGCACCGAACAGGCTCTCCAACTCGCCCTCGCGGTCCACCGTGTGCACCACCGTGCGGTGCGCGCTCCCCTCCGGGCGGGCGCCGCGCAGCGCGAGGAGCACGGTCAGGCGGCTGGGCAGGCCCTGCTGCGGGGCGACTTCGCCGTCGGCGCGGGCGGGCAGACCCGCGGCGCTGCCCGGGGCGACCACGAAGTCCGCCTCCACCACCCTGCCTTCCCCAGAGCCAAAAGCCTGGGAGGTGCCCCCAGCCAACTCCACGCCCACCGCGCGGCCGTCCTTCTCCAGGACCCGGGTGACCTCGGCGTCGAAGACGAACTCGACCCGGCGCGCGACACACCGCTCGTACACCGCGCGGGCCAGCTCCCGCATCCCCCCGCGCACATACCAGGTGCCGAAGGCGTGCTCCATGTACGGCAGGACGGCCGCGCTCGCCGGGGCCGCCCGTGGATCCAGGCCGTACGCGAGCGCGTGGCCCTCGAGAAGCGCGGCGAGCCGGGGATCGCGCAGCTCCCAGGCTCCGACCTCGGCGAGGGTGCCGGCCCGCCGGGTGCGCAGCAGCCGCCGGTGCGGGAGCGCCGGGTAGGGCTCGCGGTCGGCCAGCACCGACCAGTTCGGCCACAGGGGCTCCTCCAGGAGCGGGCGGCGGGTGCGGTCCCAGGCCTCGCGGGCCCGGACCAGGAAGTCGCCCCAGCGCTGCCCGGCCCGCGCCCCGAGCGCCTCGTCAAGCGCGGCGACGACCCCCGCGCGCGAGGCGTTCGGCAGGGACACCTCGGTGCCGTCGGCGAACACGTGCCGGGCCGACGGGTCGACCTGGACCAGCTCGACGCAGGCCTCCAGCGGCTCCTTGCCGGTCTTGACGAACAGGTCGCGGTAGACGGCGGGCAGGGGCAGCAGAGCGGGGCCGGTGTCGAAGCCGAAGCCGTCCCGCTCGAAGCGGCGCACAGCTCCGCCGTACGTCTGTGTCCGCTCGTACACCGTCACCCGGTGGCCCGCCACGGCCAGCCGGGCGGCCGCCGCCAGCGCGCCCATCCCGGCGCCGATCACCGCAATCCGTCCCATGCCCGCGACTTTATCGGCCACCACTGACAACGCCGCCGCGGGCCGGTGACCAGCGGCGTCACCGGCGGTGGGTCATCGGCGGGGGTCACCGGCAGTGGGTCACCAGGGCGGCGATTCCGTGCGCCCCGTCAGACGCCGGTCCGCCCGCCGCTGCGTCCTGCGCCGCAGGAAGCGGCGGATCCGTGAGACCAGGAAGAACAAGGCCGTCACCCCGGCCAGCAGCAGGACGCCCGCGATGACCGCCGCCGCGCCCGGGTGGAACACCGCGAACGTCACGACCCCGGCGACCCCGAGATCCTCCGCCAGGCTCACGAGCACGTTGCTGAACGGCTCCGGCGAGGCGTTGACCGCCATCCGGGTGCCCGCCTTGACGGCGTGGCTGGCCAGCGCCGTGGAACCGCCGAGCAGCCCCGCCGCCAGGTCCGGGAGCGAACCGCTCTGCCCGGCGAGCAGCGCGCCCACCCAGGCCCCGGCCAGCGGCCGGATCACCGTGTGCACGGAGTCCCACGCCGAGTCGACGTAGGGAATCTTGTCGGCGACGGCCTCGCACAGGAACAGCACGCCCGCGGCGACGAGCACCTCGGGGCGTTGCAGCGTCTGCGGGACGTCGTCGCTCAGACCGGTCGCGCCGAAGACGCCGAGGAGCAGCACCACCGCGTACGCGTTGACGCCGCTGGCCCAGCCGCTCGTGAACACCAAGGGGAGTACGGACACGGACGCGATCGTAACCAGTCGGCCGGGCCGCGTCCTGGGGATGAGCGCGCAGCCCTGAGTACGCGTACTCAGGGCGTGAGTTGAGTACGCGCGCGGATGGGGGACGACCTGCGCGAACGAGAGAGTGGAGGCACGGAGAAGGGGCACGGCTCCGGCACCGGCGACACGGGGCGCCGGAACGGAGCCGCCCTCGATCCGCTCCTTCCGCCGGCCTGTTCGGCGGGAGCGAGGCACGGAGGGTACCCCGGGGGAACGACCGCACGGGGGAACAACGGGGGCGGGAACGGGGGAACGGGGGAAAACGGGGGGAGCATGCGGAAGCGCCGGTTCGAGGCGGCTCACGGGGGACGTGGCCACCGACGGACCGGCGCTTTCGTGTTCGTGTGCACGCGGCCGTCGTAGCCGTACGCGCGCGTGCCGCTCGGTCAGCGGCGGCCGCTCACCCGCCCCTGTAACAGCCGCGACAGCGCCGCGTGGACGTCGTCCAGGGACCGTTCCGACTGGAAGGCCTGCCAGTCCAGGGCGGCCACCAGCACCATGCCGACCAGCGCGGACGCCGTCAGCGGCACATCGATCTCGTCGCTGAACTCGCCGTTCTCGATGCCCTCGCGCAGCACGCCCTCCACGACGGCCACCGCCTCCTGACGGACCACCATGAGCGTCGACTGCCAGGCCCGGTTGGTGCGCCACAGCTCGGCCACGTAGAGCTGCGTGAAGGACGGGTAGCGTTCGATGAAGACGAGGCCCGCGAGGACCATCGCGTCCAGCGCGTCGACCTTGCCGCGGCCCTCCCGCGCGGTGCGCTCGGCGGCCTCCCGCAGCGAGGCGGTGAGGAGGCCCACGCCGTGCCTCAGCAACTCCTCGAACAGGACCGACTTGCTCGCGAAGTTGTAGTAGACCGTGCCCTTCGCGACGCCGGCCCGTTCGGCGATCTCGTCCACCGTGGTCGCGGAGAAGCCCTGTTCGGCGATGAGCGTGACGGCGGCCTCGTAGAGCTTCTGCCGAGTGGCCTCGCGGCGGGTGCGGCCGCCCGGGGAGCTGCTGCTTTCCATGGTGCCGATTGTCACAGGAACCCCGCCTCCCGGACGCCGGATCTTCACAGACTCAACTCCGGGTGCAGCCGGTCCAGCGTCCACACCTGACGGCGGTGCGCCGACAGGGCGGTCAGCGCGAGGGCGCCCGCGGTGAACGCGGTGAGCACCACGCACGCGTGCCACACCGGTCCGAGCTCGCCGCCCGTGATGAGCCTCCTGAGGGCCTCGACGACGTAGCTCATCGGCAGGAAGGGGTGCAGCGCGTTGAAGAAGTCCGGGCTGGTCTGCACCGGGTACGTGCCGCCCGCCGACGTCAACTGCAGCATCAGCAGGGCGAGTACGAGAATCCGGCCGGCCGCTCCGAAGCGCGCGTTGAGCCACTGGATGAGGGCCGCGAAGCACGCCGTCACCAGGAACAGGAAGCCCACCGTGCCGCCCGCCCGCGCCATCTCCAGGCCGATCGCCCAGTGCAGCACGGCTATCAGGGCCGTCGTCTGGAGCACCCCGATCGCGACCACCGGCAGCCAGCCCGCCAGCGCGATCCGCCACGCCGAGGCCCCCGCGGCGAGCGCGCGCCGGTTCATCGGCGCGATCAGCATGTACGCCACCATCGCGCCCACCCACAGCGACAGCGGGATGAAGTACGGGGCGAAACCGGTGCCGTAGTTGGGCGCCTTGTGCAGATCCTGGGAGGCGAGCCGCACCGGGTCGGCCATGACGGCGGTGCGCGCGTCGCGCTGCCGCGCGTCGTAGTCGGGGATCTGCGCGACGCCGTCGTGCAGACCGTCGGCGAGCTTCCCGGAGCCGTCGGAGAGCTTGAACATGCCGCCGTTGAGGTCCTCGGCGCCGGTCTCCAGCTTGCCGACGCCGTCGTCGAGGTCGACGGAGCCCGTCTTGGCCGTGCCCAGGCCGGTGTTGAGCTTCTTCGCGCCCTTGGCGACCTTCGCGGCACCGGTGTTGAGCGCGTTGACCTTGGACACGGCGTCGTCGAGGTCTTCGGAGAGGTGCGGGGCGCTGTCGGCGAGCGACGTGGCCTGCTTCTGGAGGGCGGCGAGGTTGGTGCGGAGCGTCTTCAGGTCGCCGTCCTGGTCGGCGATCAGGGTGTTGAGGTCGTCGGCGACCTTCGCCACGTCGGCGGCGGCGTCCTTGGCCTTCTTCAGGTCGGCGCACGCGGGGTCGGGCAGCACCGGCGTCTCACAGCGCGCCTGGTAGACGGCGGTCAGGGTGTCGGAGGCCGCGTGGGCGCCCTCGGCGGCGGTCGGGGCCGCCTTCACCAGGGTCTCCAGGTTGTCGCTGATCACCTTGGCGGAGTCGGCGACCAGCCGGGCGGTGTCCCCGATGGTCTTCTCGTTGTCCTTCAGGAAGGGCCCCAGCGCGTCGGCGACGCCGTTGACCTTGTCGGCGAGTTTCTGGGTGCCGTCCGCGACCTTCTGGGAGCCGTCCTGGAGGTTGTCGGCCCCCTTGTCGAGCTTCGTCAGGCCCTTCGCCAGCTTGCCGCTGCCGTCCTTGGCGTCGCTCAGCCCGTCGGCGAGGTCCTTGGAGCCCGCCTCGGCCTTCCCGATGCCGCCCTTGAGGTCGTCGGCCCCGTCGGCGGCCTTCGCGGTCGCGCCGTGGATGTCGGAGAAGGACACGAAGATCTTGTCGAGGAACGACCGCGAGGCCTTCGTGGACGCGGCCGTGCGCACCTCGCCGAAGACCGTCCGCGAGATCTGCCCGACGATGTAGTTGTTCGCGTCGTTCGTGCGGACCTGAAGGGCGCTCGTCTCGGGGGAGTTCCCCGCGCTGGAGGCGATGCGCCGGCTGAAGTCGGCCGGCATGGTCAGCGACAGGTAGTACCTGCCGTCCTCCACGCCCGCGCGTGCCTCGGCGGCACTCACCTCGTGCCAGTCGAACACCTGGCTCTCGCGCAGCCCCTTCGTGATCTCGTCGCCGGCGCTGAGCTTCGTGCCGTCGGCGGTCGCGCCCTTGTCGTCGTTCACGAGCGCCACGGGGATGCGGTCGAGCCTGCCGTACGGGTCCCAGAAGGACCACAGGTACAGCGCGCCGTACAGCAGGGGCAGCAGCAGGAGCGCGACGAGCGCGGCCCGGGGGAGCTTGCCCCGCCCGAACCGCCGTAGCTCAAGCGCGGCCAGTCGCGGCGAGCGCATCGGCCATCTCCTCTTCCCGCTCGGTTTCCTGCTCGGTCTCGGCATCGCCGGTCTTGCTCCCGGTCTCCTGGGCGGACGTGCCGGCGTCCACGCGCGTGGAGAGCGCGACGGTGTCCTCGGGGGCCTCGGCGCACACCGCGAGGACGGTCGTCCCCGCCTCGGCGAGGGACCGCAGCAGCGCCCAGGCCGCTTCCCGCTCGGCGCCCGACAGCTTCAGGTCGACGTCGTCGACGCCGAGCAGCCCGGGGCGTCCGATGAGCGCCAGCGCCACGGACAGCCGCAGCGCTTCGAGCCGCTCCAGGTCGCGTACGGCCGTCCGCGAACCCTTGGGCAGCGCCTCGCGGTCGAGCCCGGCGGCGTCGAGCGCGGCGCTGATCCGCAGCCCCGACTCCGCCGCCCGCTCCGCGCGCGGGCGCAGCAACTCCCTTACGGAGCCGCCGAACCGCCGTTGCAGCAGCGCCCGTTCGCGCAGGTGCTCGCCGACGGTGAGGGCCGGGTCGAGGTCGGTCACGCCGGTGACGTGCGCGAGCGCGGCGACGCGCCGCACGGCCGCAGGCCGCTTCGGCAGCCCCGCCCCGCCCACCGTCGCGGTCCCCTCGGTAGCCTTCATCCGCCCGGTGAGGGCGAGCAGCAGGCTGGTGCGGCCGGAGCCGGAGGGCCCCTCGATCGCGATCAGCGAGCCCGGCTCCGCGTCGACGCCGATGCCTCGGAACGCCCAACCGCGAGGGCCCCGGAGCCCGAAACCGTCGGCGGTGACACCGACTCCGTCCACAGGTCCCCCAAGGATCCCGAATTGAACTGACTGGTCAGTGCGGAAAGTAGCCCGAACTCTCGATCGAAGCAAAACCGCAGGTCAGAACGGATTGTCAGTGGCATACCGCACGATGGGCACATACGGCACCCCCGTATGAAGGCGTGCCGTCACACAGACGACCGGAGGTTCGTCATGGCCAACCACCCCGCAGCCGCCGCCCACCGGCGCCGCGCCACCGGCCCTGCCCCCTCACTCACCGGCCCGGCGAGCGACGTGCACCCCGTGCCGCGCCGCACCACGGCCCCGCCGGCCGCCCTCGACCTGCTCGCCCAGGCCCGCGCCGGGCTGGAGGAGGCGGCAGTCCTCGAAACCCCCAACGAGAGCTACGTCACGGCCCACCTCGCGGCCCTGCGCACCGCTGCGGCCGTCCTCGCCGCCCGGGGCCGCCCGGACCCCTCCCCGCGGCGCCGGGCCCGCATCCGCAGCGCCTGGGAAGTGCTCCCCGAGACAGCGCCCGAACTCACCGAGTGGAGCGCGCTGTTCGCCTCCGGCGCCCCACGCCGCGCCCGCGCCGAGGCCGGCATCGAGGGCGCGGCGACCCGCCGCGACGCCGACGACCTGATCCGCGACGTGGCAATGTTCCTCCGCCTAGCGGAACGCATGCTCCTCCTCCACCCGACCCTCCCGCACCCACGCCAGGACCCACCCCAGGAGACCCGCCGAGAAGCGCACCGAGAAGGCCGCCGAGAAGGGGGTGAGCCAGGCGACTCCGCGACGGGGCGCGACCTGCCGAACGCGGGCTGAGGCCCACTACCGGACCTGGGTTGCCGGAGCCGGGCTGCCGGCCCCGGGTCGGAGTGCCCTGCCGCCGCGCGGTGCTCCGCGCCGCCGGACCCCGGCCGCCGGACCGGGACTGTCGGACCGGGCCGCCGGAGCTGGGCCGGTCTGCCCTGCCACCTCGCCGCGCGCTGCCGCGCCACCGTGACCGGGTGAGGAGCCGGAGGCGATGGCGCGGGCAGAGACGCGCCACCGGACCCGGGTTGCCGGAGCCGGGTCGGCGTGCTCTGTCGCCTCGCCGCGCGGTGTCGCGCCGCGCTGCGGCATGCCGCGTCACCGTGACCGGGCGAGGCACCGGAGAGGACGGCGCGGGCTGAGTCGCGCCAGCGGACCTGGGCTGCTGGAGCCGGCCCGCCGGACCCGGGTCGGCGGGCCTTGCCGCCGCGCCGTGCGGTGTCGCGCCGTACCGTGCGCTGCCGTGCCACCGTGACCGGGTGAGGCACCGGAGACGATGGCGCGGGCTGAGCCGCGCCGCCGGACCCGGGCCAGCGTGCCCTGTCGCCGCGCCGCGCCGTGTCGTGCCTCGCCGCGCGTTGCCGCGTTGCCGTGATCCGGTGGGGCGTCGGGGAGGATGTGGAGGCAATAGGGTGGAGGATGCCTGAAGTCTTCCCCGGCTCGTCCGTTCGCCCGCATCGTGGGGCGGGTCGGAAGCGGGGAGGCAGACCGTTCGCTCCGCCGCGCAAGAGGCGGTGCCGCGCCGAGGAGTCAACTGCCGTGTCGGACCCGATGCGCCCGCCCGTCTCCCACCCCAGCACGCAATCGACGTCGCAGCGCTCCGCCCCCTCCCGGCCCCGCGCCTCACTCCGTACCGCCGTGGTCTGGGAGGTCCTCCAGGACGCCCTCGAACGCCGGGTCAAGGCGACCGGTCGTGCGTCGCTCGACGTCCTCGACACCGGCGGCGGCAGCGGCAACTTCGCGGTGCCCGTCGCTCTCCTCGGGCACCGGGTCACCGTCGTCGACCCCAGCCCCAACGCGCTGTTCGCCCTCGAGCGCCGCACCGCCGAGGCCGGCGTCGCCGACCGCGTGACGGGCGTCCAGGGCGACGCCCACGGCCTCTTCGACGTCGTCGACCGCGGCGGCTACGACGCCGTCCTGTGCCACGGCGTCCTGGAGTACGTCGACGACCCGGCCGACGGCGTCCGCAACGTGGTGGCCGCGCTGCGCCCCGAGGGCGTCCTCAGCCTCCTCGCCGCCGGCCTCGGCGGAGCCGTGCTCGCGCGGGCCCTCGCCGGTCACTTCAAGGAGGCCCGCCAGGCGCTCACCGGCCCCGACGGCCGCTGGGGCGCCGGCGACCCCGTGCCGCGCCGCTTCACCGCCGAGCAGCTCACCGAACTCGTCGAGGGCGCCGGCCTCAGGGTCGGCTCCGTACACGGCGTGCGGGTCTTCGCCGACCTCGTCCCCGGCGTCCTCGTGGACACCGAGCCCGGCGCCCTGGAGGCCCTCCTGAAGCTGGAGGAGGCCGCCGCCGAACTCCCCGCCTTCCACTCCGTCGCCACCCAGCTCCACGTGCTCGGCGAGACGCGGGGGACCGAAGCGACCTGAGCGCCTCCCGGGGCGTACCCCTGATCAGGGCCTTGGCCGCGCATGGAGTACGCCACAGGCCCCCCGTTCGGGCGCGGTGCGCCGTATGATCTAAGGAGACCGCCCGGCATGACGGGTCGGCCGCCGGGGAATGGAATCCTCAGCGAGCCGGTACGTCCATGACGGGCTCCGGTTGGCCAATTGGCGTAGAGGGGCGGGTTTCACGGGGGCGATTCCCTGCCTATCCTGAAGGGACCCCCCGGGTCGCCCCGGCGACTGCACGATGAGGAGGACTCCGTGCCGCTCTCGGAGCACGAGCAGCGCATGCTCGAGCAGATGGAGCGAGCGCTGTACGCCGAAGATCCCAAGTTCGCGTCAGCGCTCGAGGGAAGCGGGCTGCGTACGTACACCCGGCGGCGGGTCTACCAGGCGGTCGCTGGCTTCCTCGTGGGAATCGCGCTCCTCATGGCCGGTATGGTCGCCAAACAGGTCTGGCTGAGCGTGGTGGGCTTCCTCGTCATGCTGGGCTGCGCCGTGCTCGCCGTGACCGGCTGGCGCAAGGCACCCAAGCCGGGCGAACAAGCCGCGGCCGGCGCCCCGGGCGCCCCGCACACCCGAGGCCAGAGCCGGCAGAAGCGCTCCATGATGGACCGGATCGAGCAGCGCTGGCAGCGCCGCCGTGACGAACAGGGCGGCCACTGACACCGCCCACGTAGACGCATACGCAACGGATACGTACACGTACACGTACGGACAGCGTTGAGGGGGGCGACCACCCGGCCGGGTGGTCGCCCCCCTCAACGCTGTCCGTCCTCGGCTCTCAGGCCTCAGCCGCTCTGCTCGCCGGACGGCCTCCGCACCAGTGCCGTCAGACGGGCCGCGCAGGACGCCTTGGCGGTCGTCCAGCGGTCGGTGAGGGCCCAGACCGCGCGGACGGCCGAACGCGGCGCGACCACGGCACGCGTGCGCGTGCTCCAGCCGGCCTTCTCCCGCAGGGCCGCCCGGACCGTACGGACCTCGTCGGCCAGCCCGGCCTCGGCCCTCGGCTCCGGGGCGTACAGCACCTGCTCCACGGCGCTCGCGACCCGGTGCACCGCACGGCCCACCGTGTCGTCCAGCTCGCCGATCCGGACGATCCGCGCCGCCGCACGGCGCGGGGTCAGCGCCTCGTCCGGCTCGATGCCGAAATCCCACGCCGTGTCCGTGAGCTCGCGCCACACCGCCAGGACATGCCCGGCGGCCGCCTCACCGGCCTCGCCCGCAGGCACGTCCAGCAGCACCGCGGGACCGGCGTCGTCCGGCTGCCCGCCGCCACTGCCGTCCCCGCCGCCCTTGCGCCGGCCCGGGGGCGACCCGGCCGCCGCGGACGCGGAGTGCTGGGCGGCCGCCAGCCGCACCGACCGCCGCCGCAGCCGCCACAGCATCGGCAGCAGCGGCAGGCCGAGCACCGCGACCCCCAGCACGGTCCAGCCGGCGATCTCATACCACGGGATACCGCCGCCGCCCTGCCCCGCCTGGTTCACCGGCAGCGCGCCCGCGCAGCCCTCCAGCTTCTTGTCCTGGGCCGAGCAACTGGCGCTCGCCGACGGCTGGGCCGACGGCGCCGCGTCCGCCGAACGCGAGGCCTGCGGCAGTTCGGGGAGCGTTTCGCCCGAGGTGTCCGGCAGCGTGTACGTGGGCGTCGTGCCCCGGGTCGGGGTCGGCTCGAAACGGGTCCAGCCCACGCCCTCGAAGTACAGCTCCGGCCAGGCGTGCGCGTCCTTCAGGGTCACCGCCACCGAACCGTCCGCCTGCGGGGAACCCGGCGCGAAGCCCACCGCGACCCGCGCCGGTATGCCCAGCGTGCGGGCCATCGCGGCCATCGCGAACGAGAAGTGCACGCAGAAGCCCTGCTTGTCCCGCAGGAAGCGGGCGATCGCGCCCGGCCCGCTGCCCACCTCGACCTGGGTGTCGTACTCGAAGCCGCCCGTCAGCGCGAAGTAGTCCTGGAGCGCGACCGCCTTCTCGTAGTCGCTCGTGGCGCCCTTGGTGATCCCACGGGCCTGCTCCGCCACCACCGTCGGCAGGGAGTCGGGGACCTTGGTGTAGTCCCGGAGCACCGAGCCGGGCGCCTTGGGGGCCGCGGCCAGTTGCTCCGCCGTCGGCTGCACGTCGAGGCTCGTCACCTGGTACGTCTTGCCGCTGGTGGTCTGGCCGTGGTCGCCGACGAGGGTCATGCCGACCGGCTCGTACCGCCAGTTGCCCTTGACCTGCACGCCGCTGGGCGGGTACGGCATCGGCAGCCAGTCCTGGCTGTAGTCCTCGGCGGCCGCGATCCGGGTCGTGATCTCCGTGCGCTTGACGGCGGGGCCCAGGCCGGTGGGCGTGGGGAACTCCTCCGGCACGGTGACGATGTGGCGCTTCGCCGGCTTCCACGTGATGCCGTCGAAGTCGTCCAGCGACACGATCCGCAGGTACAGGTCGGACGTGTTGGCGGTGTTGGTGCGCAGGGTCAGGACCGTGCGGTCGTCGTTCACGTTCAGACTGTCGCGCAGCGACACCAGCGGGTTGACCGCGGAGATCGTGCCCCCGCTGCCGTTGCCCGCGCCCACACCGGTGCCCGCGCCGCCCAGCAGGCCGCCCTGTATCGCCGGCAGCGGCAGCAGCGGCACCACCAGGGCGACGCCCAGCGCGGCCATGCCGATACGGCGGCCGGTGCGCACCGGCGCCACCGGGCCCGGCTGCCCGCCCGCGCCGCGCGGGGTGCCGCCGAAGACCCGGCCCCACTGCGACAGCCGCTCCCGGCCCTCGGCGAGCAGCAGCATCAGATAGCCGGCGGCGGCGGCCAGGAACCACAGCCAGTCGGCCGCCCCGTCGGACAGGCCCGCGGCGACCGAGTACAGCGCCAGCAGGGGCAGCCCGGCCGGGGCCGCGTTGCGGAACGTCACCGCGAGGGTGTCCACCGCCAGGCCGATCACCAGCACCCCGCCGAGCACCATCAACTGGATGCCGTCGGACAGCGGGGCCGGTATCGCGTACCGCCCCACGTCGTCGGCGCCCGCCCGGAGCAGGTCGCCGAAGTGCCGGAAGGCCTCCGGGCCGGGGACCAGGCCGGCGACGGCGTACTGCCGGGCGAAGACCACGGTCAGCAGCATCAGTGTGACCAGGCTCTGGGCGGCCACCGTCAGCGGCCGGGCCAGCGGCACCCGCCGGGTCGCCGCGCCCACCGCGGACTGGATCGCCAGCAGGAACACCGCCTGGAGCAGCCAGGTCGCCGGCTCCACCAGGGGCAGCAGGGCGCACGAGGCCAGCAGCGTCGCCGCCGCCGAGCACAGTGTCAGTCGGGCCCGCCCGCTCATCCTCTTCCCTCCCCGCCGCCCGCCGTCAGCACGCCCGCCCGGTCGCCGTCCGCCTGCCGCCACAGCTCGGTCACCGAAGCGCCCCGCGGCACGCTCACGGCCGTCCAGCCCGCCTCGCGCAGCAACCGCAGCCGCTCCTCCTGCCTCTTCATCGGATCGGGCCCGCCGTTCGGTTCACGCATCCAGCCGTCGCCGTCCAGCACGAAGGCGACCGCGCCCCCGCTGCGCTGGCGCATCTTCGCCGCCACCGCCGCCTGCTCCTCGTCGAGATCGCCGAGGAAGGCCACCAGCAGCCCTTCGTTGCCGCCGCGCAGCACGTCGTAGGCCCGGGACAGGCCCGTGCCGTCGGAGTGGTCGAGCACCGCGAGGGTGTCCATCAGCAGCCCGGCCGCGTCCGCCGACCCCTGGTTCGCGCCGGTGAACCCGTCGGCGCCCTCGCCGGGCACCGAGGTGCCGGTGTCCGTCAGCAGCCGTACGGAGAAGCCCCGTTCGAGCATGTGGACCAGCACGGACGCGGCGCCCGAGACCGCCCACTCGAAGGCCGAGTCCGGGCCCGCGTTCTCGTAGGCCAGGCCCCGGGTGTCCAGCAGCACCGTGCAGCGGGAGCGCTGGGGCTGTTCCTCGCGGCGCACCATCAGCTCGCCGTAGCGCGCGGTCAGACGCCAGTGCACGCGGCGCAGGTCGTCGCCGTGGCGGTAGCCGCGCGGGATCACGTCGTCCTCGCCGGCCAGGGCCAGCGAGCGCTGCCGTCCGTCGCCGTACCCCTTGGCCTCGCCGGTCAGCCGGACCGGCGGCAGCGCCTCGACGCGCGGTATCACCGTCAGCGTGTCGTACGTCGAGAAGGAGCGGGTCAGTTCGCACATGCCGAACGGGTCGTTCAGGCGGAGTTGGAGCGGGCCCAGCGGGTAGCGGCCGCGCAGGTCGGAGCGGACCCGGTAGGACACCTCGCGGCGGCCGCCCGCCTCCATCCGGTCCAGGACGAAGCGGGGGCGCGGGCCGAGCACGTACGGCACCCGGTCCTGGAGCATCAGCAGGCCGGTGGGCAGCCGCGAGACGTTGTCCATCCGCAGATGGACGCGGGCCTCGCTGCCGGCGGGCACGCGCGCGGGGGACAGCCGGCGGCTGCCGGCCACCCGGTAGCGGGTGCGGTAGACGACGGCCGCGCAGATCAGCGGCAGGGCGGCCAGCAGCAGCCCGACCCGCAGCAGGTCGGGCTGGCCGAGCACGTAGGCGCAGACGGCGGCCGCGACGCCGGCGGCCAGGAAGGAGCGGCCCCGGGTGGTCAGCCCGGCCAGGGCCGTCCGCACGCCGCCCTTCTCGCCCCCGCCGCGGCCGGCGGACGGCTGCCCGGTCCCCCCGGCGGTCATCACAGCCTCCGCGGCTGCTGCTGGCCGTAGGCCTGCGTGCCGTGGCCGAGCCCGTACCCGTGCTGCTGCTGGGAGGCCGCGGGCACCGGGGTGCGCTGGATGATCTCCTCGACGACCTGCTCCGCCGTGCGGCGGTTGAGCTGGGCCTGCGCGGTGGGCAGCAGACGGTGCGCGAGGACGGCCACGGCCAGGTTCTGCACGTCGTCCGGCAGCGCGTAGTCCCGGCCGCTGAGGGCGGCGGTCGCCTTCGCCGCGCGCACCAGATGCAGCGTCGCGCGCGGGGAGGCGCCGAGTCTGAGGTCGGGGTGGGTGCGGGTGGCGGAGACCAGGTCGACCGCGTAACGGCGGACCGACTCGGCGACGTGCACACCGCGCACGGCGTCGATCAGCTTCAGGATCTCGTGCGCGTGCGCGACCGGCTGGAGGTCGTCCAGCGGGCTGGTCCCGCCGTGCACGTCGAGCATCTGCAGCTCGGCCTCGGGGCTCGGGTAGCCGATGGAGACGCGGGCCATGAAGCGGTCGCGCTGGGCCTCGGGCAGCGGGTAGGTGCCCTCCATCTCGACCGGGTTCTGGGTGGCCACCACCATGAAAGGGCTGGGCAGCTCGTACGTCGTGCCGTCGATGGTGACCTGGCGCTCCTCCAACGACTCCAGGAGCGCCGACTGCGTCTTGGGCGAGGCGCGGTTGATCTCGTCGCCGATCACGATCTGCGAGAAGATCGCGCCCGGCTTGAACTCGAACTCCCGGCGCTGCTGGTCCCAGATGGACACCCCGGTGATGTCCGAGGGCAGCAGGTCGGGCGTGAACTGGATACGGCGCACCGAGCAGTCGATGGACTTCGCCAGCGCCTTGGCGAGCATCGTCTTGCCGACGCCCGGCACGTCCTCGATGAGCAGGTGCCCCTCCGCGAGGAGCACGGTCAGCGAAAGCCGTACGACCTCGGGCTTGCCCTCGATCACTCCCTCCACCGAACTGCGGACCCGCTCCACAGTGGCGGTCAGATCTGTGAGGCTCGCTCGCTCGTCATAGGTCGTCACCCGGCCCTCCTCGGCCCAAAACTTTCTCCGGGCCGACGCTCTGTGCGGCAAACCGGCCCACCCCGAATCACGGACGCCGATCGCAAACTGCTCAGCGTGGCGTCACACCCGCATTCTTGCTGCCGTTACCGATTCGTGTCACTCGCCTGTGGACAACTGTTGGCGATATGTCGGTGTTATGGCTTTTCGGGCGTCCGAGGGGCGGATATCCACAGCGTAACGACAGTGATGTCGCGGATTACGAGGGGTCGATCTCGCGCAGCAGACCGGTCTTCACGTCGAACACGAAGCCGCGTACGTCGTCGGTGTGCACCAGGAACGGCGAGGTGCGCACCCGCTGCATCGACTGCCTGACGTCCTGGTCGACGTCCCGGAACGCCTCCACGGCCCAGGCCGGACGCTGGCCGACCTCCATCTCCAGTTCGTGCCGGAACTCCTCGGTGAGGGTCTCCAGACCGCAGCCGGTGTGGTGGATGAGCACGATGCTGCGGGTGCCCAGCGCGCGCTGGCTGATGGTGAGGGAGCGGATCACGTCGTCGGTGACGACCCCGCCCGCGTTGCGGATGGTGTGGCAGTCGCCCAGTTCCAGCCCGAGCGCGGCGTGCAGGTCGAGCCGGGCGTCCATGCAGGCCACGATCGCGACGTGCAGGACGGGACGGGCGTCCATCCCGGGGTCGGAGAACGCGGCGGCGTACCGTTCGTTCGCCTCGACGAGGCGGTCCGTGACGGTGCCGTCGGTTATGGCGCCTTCGGGCCCTACGGGAACCGATGCAGAAGTCGTCATAACCATGACGGTACTGGTCACGCCCGTTCCGGTCCTCCTGTGAGATGGGAAAAAGAGCGTCATCACGTCCCCTTTGTGAGGTAAGCCACAAGGGTAGGGGGAGAGGCGCCCCGCACGGGCCGCGCCGCACAGGCCGGTTGATTGACCGCGAGACACCGTGGACTAAAGTGACGCGAAGCGGGAGGCGACGATCTCCCTGCTGGACTGAATCCCGTGAGACCCCGGCCCCGTTGCCGGAGATCTCCCCGCGGCGCCGGCAGGCCTTCCCTTCACGAGGGGGCGTGGACCCGGCGGCGCGTACCGACCCGCCGGAATCCCGGAATCTGAGAGGGCCCCAAAGTGGAAGGGCGCGAAGCGCATTCGAATAAGGGTGGCGGCGGGCGACGGGTGGGACAGAGTCGACACGTCCCGGTGATGCTCCAGCGGTGCCTGGACCTGTTGGCCCCCGCCATCGAGCGGCCCGGAGCGGTCGTCGTCGACTGCACGCTCGGTCTCGGCGGGCACAGCGAGGCCCTGCTGACGCAGTTCCCCGAGGTCCGGCTCGTCGCCCTCGACCGCGACAAGGAGGCGCTGCGCCTGTCCGGCGAGCGCCTCGCCCCCTTCGGCGAGCGCGCCACCCTGGTGCACGCCGTCTACGACGAGCTGCCGGACGTACTGGAAACGCTCGGCCTCGCGCGCGTGCAGGGAGTTCTGTTCGACCTCGGCGTCTCCTCCATGCAACTCGACGAGGCCGACCGGGGCTTCGCCTACGCCCAGGACGCGCCGCTCGACATGCGAATGGACCAGACGACCGGCGTCAGCGCCGCCGAGGTCCTCAACACCTACCCGCCCGGCGAACTCGTGCGGATCCTGCGGGCGTACGGCGAGGAGAAGCAGGCCAAGCGGATCGTCTCCGCGGTCGTGCGCGAGCGCGTCCAGGAACCTTTCACCAACAGCGCACGCCTCGTCGAGCTGATCCGCGACGCGCTGCCGCAGGCCGCCAAGCGCACCGGCGGCAACCCCGCCAAGCGCACCTTCCAGGCGCTGCGCATCGAGGTCAACGGCGAACTGTCCGTCCTGGAGCGGGCGATCCCGGCCGCCGTGCAGGCGATCGACGTCGGCGGGCGGATCGCCGTCCTGTCGTACCACTCGCTCGAAGACCGGCTGGTCAAGCAGGTGTTCGCGGCCGGCGCCGCCAACACCGCGCCGCCCGGGCTGCCGGTCGTCCCCGAGCGTTACCAGCCACGGCTCAAGCTGCTCACCCGTGGTGCCGAACTTCCCAGCGAGGAAGAGGTCGCCGAGAACCGGCGCGCCGCCCCGGCACGACTGCGCGGGGCCGAGCGAATCAGGGAGTCCATCGAATGACGGGCGTGAGCCGAGGGTCCGCAACTCCACCCGGGGGTGGGCGCGTGCAGAGGAAACCCGAACTGAAGGGGAGGGCCGCCCGGTTCGCGCGGCTCTTCCCGGCCGGCCCGCGGCAGGCGGCCCGCACGCCGTTCGTCCTCCTCGTCGTCCTCCTCCTCGGCGGCGGTCTCATCGGACTGCTCGTCATGAACTCCGCGCTCAGCGAGGGCTCGTTCAAGATGGACGACCTCCAACGGGACACCAAGAGCCTCACCGACGAGGAGCAGGCCCTCCAGCGCGACATCGACGCCTACTCCGCCCCGGACGCCCTCCAGCGCCGCGCCCGCGAACTCGGCATGGTCCCCGGCGGCGACCCGGCCTTCCTGAACCCCGACGGCACCGTGAAGGGCGTCCCCTCGCCCGCCGCCTGGCTGCCCGTCCAGGACGCCCCGCTCCTCGTACCACCGCCGGAGGCCCTCTCGCTCGACCCGGCGACCGGCTCCTCGCCGTCCCCCGCCGCGCCCGCGCCCCTCGAGCCCCCGGTCCAGAGCCCCGACCCGACCGCAGCCACCCCCGAGACCCCCGGCAGGTGACGGAAGTGTCCGACAGGGAACCGCCGCGCCGGCGCGTGCCCGGCCCCGCCCGGCCCGTACGCCCCGCCTCCGCCCAGCGGCGCCCGGGACCCGGCGCCCGCCCGGCCCGCCGTCCGACCGCCCCCGCCCCCCGCCCCGCGCCCGCCCGCGTGATCCGGCTGGGCAGCCCCCGCCCCCGGCTGCGCATGGTCGGCCTCGCGCTCGCCCTGGTGCTCCTCGCCTTCGTGGTCCGCCTCCTCCAGGTGCAGGCCGTCGACGCGAGCACCTACACCGCCAAGGCCGAGCAGAACCGGTACATCGGCCGGGTGCTGGCCGCCGAGCGCGGCGAGATCACCGACCGCGGCGGCATCGCCTTCGCGACCAGCGAGGACGCGTACGACATCACGGCCGACCCCACGATGTTCAACCGCAAGCAGCTCAAGGTCGACGACGGCCCCGAGCAGGCCGCCGCGCTCCTCGCGCCGATCCTCGGCCAGGAGCAGTCCGCGCTGGTCAAGAAGTTGCGGCCGAAGGACCCGGCCGCGCGGTACACGATGCTGGCCGGCCGCCAGACCCCGCAGGTCTGGAAGCAGATCAAGGACCTGAAGTCCGCGCTCGCCACGAAGGCGGAGTCGGACCGCTCCACGGTCAACGTCCTCGCCGGCGTCCTCGCCGTGCCCAGCACCAAGCGCGTGTACCCCAACGGCGAGCTGGCCGCCGGGATACTGGGCTGGGTCAACGCCGACGGCAAGGGCGGCGGCGGGGTCGAGCAGCAGTTGAACACCACCCTGGCCGGCCAGGACGGCAAGATCCGCTACGCCCAGTCCGGCGGCCGCCAGGTGCCCACCGCGGGCTCCACCGAGACCCCGGCGGTGCCCGGATCCGACGTCGAGCTGACGATCGACCGCGACATCCAGTGGGCCGCGCAGAACGCCATCACCGAGCAGGTGAAGGAGTCCGCGGCGGACCGGGGCTACGTCATCGTCCAGGACACCCGCACAGGCGAGATCCTCGCGATGGCCAACTCGCCCGGCTTCGACCCCAACGACCTCTCCAAGGCCCGAGCCGCCGACCTGGGCAACCCGGCCGTCCAGGACGCCTACGAGCCCGGCTCCACCGCCAAGGTCATGTCGATGGCCGCCGTCCTGGAGGAGAACGCCGCGACGCCGCTGACGCACGTCACCGTGCCCAACCGGCTGCACCGCGGCGACCGGCTCTTCCAGGATGACATCGACCACGCCACCTGGTACCTCACCCTCAACGGCGTGCTCGCCAAGTCCAGCAACATCGGCACCATCCTGGCCACCGGCCAGCTCGGCAAGACCCAGCCCGAGGCCAACCGGGTCCTCTACTCCTACCTGCGCAAGTTCGGCATCGGCGGCCCCACCGGGCTCGGCTTCCCCGGCGAGACCAAGGGCATCCTCGCCGGGCCCGCCGCCTGGTCGACCTCGCAGCAGTACACGATTCCTTTCGGCCAGGGCATGTCCCTGAGCGCGCTCCAGGCGGCCTCCGTGTACTCGACGATCGCCAACGGCGGGGTCCGCGTCGCGCCCACCCTGGTGCGCGGCACCAAGGGGCCGGACGGACGCTTCACCCCCGCCCAGGCGCCCGCGCAGTCCCGGGTCGTCAGCCAGAAGACGGCGAAGACCCTCGCCCACATGCTGGAGTCGGTCGTGGACGACGAGGAGGGCACCGGCGCCAAGGCGCGCATCCCCGGATACCGCGTCGCGGGTAAGACCGGTACCGCCAACCGAGTGGATCCGGCCACCGGCACCTACAAGGGCTACACCTCGTCGTTCGCCGGGTTCGCGCCCGCCGACAGCCCCCGGGTCACCGTGTACTGCGCCATCCAGAACGCCACCAAGGGCAGTTACTTCGGCGGCCAGATCTGCGGTCCCGTCTTCAAACAGGTCATGGAGTTCGCCCTGAAGACCCTCCAGGTCCCGCCGACCGGCGCGAAGGCCGCGAACCTCCCGGTCTCCTTCACCCCCTGACCGCCCCGCACCGCTCCACCTCGTCCCGCTTGCCCGCCTCGCCCGCCTCGCCCGCCTTCGACCCCGACCGCACTGTTCAGCGCCGAACAAGCCAGGAACCAGCCCGTGACCATGATCACTCCCGACCCCGGGAACCCCGCACCGCGCGCGGCGGCGGTCGAGCCCTCGCTTGGCCCGCAGGCCGGTGCGCCCGGTACGCTCACCGCCGTGCCACACGCTGATCAGTACCAAACCGCTCAGAAGGGCGCTTCCGTGACATATCCCGGACCGCCCAGGCCGGTCCAGGTCTCCGCCACACCCCTCGCGGAGCTCGCCGGCCAACTGGGTGCCGAACCGCCGCGGAGCGCCGCCGTCGAGGTCACGGGCATCACCCACGACTCCCGCGCGGTGCGCCCCGGCGACCTGTACGCCGCCCTCCCGGGCGCCCGCCTGCACGGTGCCGACTTCGTCACGCAGGCCGCCGGCCTCGGCGCGGTCGCCGTCCTGACCGACCCCGCCGGCGCCGAGCGCGCCGCCGCGACCGGCCTGCCGGCCCTGGTGGTCGACGACCCGCGCGCGCGGATGGGCGAACTCGCGGCCACCATCTACGGCCGCCCCGGCCGTGGTCTGCTCCAGATCGGCATCACCGGCACCTCCGGCAAGACCACCACCGCCTACCTCGTCGAGGGCGGCCTGAAGTCCGTCAAGTCCACCGGTCTCATCGGCACGGTGGAGACGCGCATCGGCGAGGAGCGCATCAAGTCCGAGCGCACCACCCCCGAAGCCACCGACCTCCAGGCCCTGTTCGCCGTCATGCGCGAGCGCGGCGTCGAGGCGGTCGCCATGGAGGTCTCCAGCCACGCGCTGGTCCTCGGCCGGGTCGACGGCTGCGTCTTCGACGTCGCGGTCTTCAACAACCTCAGCCCGGAACACATGGAGTTCCACTCCGACATGGAGGACTACTTCCGGGCCAAGGCACAACTGTTCACCCGGAAACGCAGCAAACTCGGCGTGGTCAACTTCGACGACGCGTACGGCCGTCGGCTGGTGGCGGAGGCCGAGGTCCCCGTCGTCACCTTCTCCGCCGAGGGCCACCCGGACGCCGACTGGCGCGCCGTGGACGTCGAGATCGGCCCCATGGACTCGGCGTTCACCGTCGTGGGCCCGGACGGCGCCCGGTTCGCCGCCAGGTCGCCGCTGCCGGGCTCCTTCAACGTGGCGAACACCCTCGCCGCGATCGTCTCCCTCGCCGCCGCCGGCCTCGACCCGCAGACCGCCGCCGACGGCGTCGCCGCCGTGCCGGGCGTGCCGGGCCGGCTGGAGCGGGTGGACGCCGGGCAGTCCTACCTCGCGGTCGTCGACTACGCCCACAAGACGGACGCCGTCGAGTCGGTCCTGAAGGCGCTGCGCAAGGTCACCAAGGGCCGGCTGCACGTCGTCCTCGGCTGCGGCGGCGACCGGGACAGGACCAAGCGCGCCCCGATGGGCGCCGCCATGGCGCGGCTCGCCGACACCGCCGTACTGACCTCCGACAACCCCCGCTCCGAGGACCCCCTCGCGATCCTCGCGACCATGCTCGAGGGCGCGGCGTCCGTGCCCGCGCACGAGCGCGGCGAGGTGCTGCTGTTCGAGGACCGGGCCGCGGCGATCGCCGCGGTGGTGGCCCGCGCGCACACCGGGGACACCGTGCTGGTCGCGGGCAAGGGCCATGAGCAGGGCCAGGACATCGCCGGCGTCGTCCGTCCGTTCGACGACCGCCAGGTGCTACGCGAAGCTATCCAGCAGACCCAGGGATGAACTTGTGATCGCCCTCTCCCTCGCCGAGATCGCAGCAGTCGTCGGCGGGCAGACGTACGACATACCGGATCCGTCCGTGCGGGTCACCGGACCGGTCGTCCGGGACTCCCGCGAGGTGGCCCCCGGCAGCCTCTTCGTCGCCTTCGCCGGCGAACGCGTGGACGGCCACGACTACGCGGCAGCGGTCGTCGAGGCGGGTGCGGTGGCCGTCCTGGCCGCCCGCCCGGTCGGTGTCCCCGCGATCGTCGTGGACGACGTCCAGGCGGCGCTCGGCACCCTCGCGCGGCACGTCGTGCGGCGGCTGGGCACGACGCTCGTCGCGCTCACCGGCTCGGCCGGCAAGACCAGCACCAAGGACCTCATCGCCCAGGTGCTCCGCCGCAAGGCGCCGACCGTCTTCACGCCCGGCTCGCTCAACAACGAGATCGGGCTGCCGCTGACCGCGCTCTCCGCGACCGAGGAAACCCGCTTCCTGGTACTGGAGATGGGCGCCCGCGGCATCGGCCACATCCGCTACCTCACCGACCTGACGCCCCCCAAGGTGGGCCTCGTCCTGAACGTCGGCACCGCCCACATCGGCGAGTTCGGCGGCCGCGAACAGATCGCACAGGCAAAGGGCGAGTTGGTCGAGTCGCTGCCGCCGGCGAGCGAGGGCGGTGTCGCGGTCCTCAACGCCGACGACCCATTGGTACGGGCCATGGCCTCCCGTACGACCGCGAAGGTGGTCCTTTTCGGAGAGTCCGGCGAAGCGGACGTACGGGCCGAGAACGTACGACTCACGGACAGCGGACAGCCCGCCTTCAGCCTTCGCACACCCTCCGGGTGCAGCGACGTGACCATGCGCCTGTACGGTGAGCACCACGTGTCGAACGCGCTCGCCGCGGCCGCCGTCGCCCATGAGCTGGGCATGTCCGTGGAAGAGATCGCCACCGCACTCTCCGAGGCGGGCTCCCTCTCCCGCTGGCGGATGGAGGTCACCGAGCGCCCGGACGGCGTGACGATCGTCAACGACGCCTACAACGCGAACCCTGAGTCCATGAGAGCTGCTCTGCGTGCGCTGGCAGCCATGGGCGAAGCCTCACGGGCAAAGGGGGGTCGGACCTGGGCGGTGCTCGGCAAGATGGCCGAGCTCGGGGACGAGGCGCTCGCCGAGCACGACGCGGTCGGACGGCTAGCCGTCCGGCTCAATGTCGGCAAGCTCGTCGCGGTCGGGGGCAGGGAAGCCGCCTGGCTGCAACTGGGCGCATATAACGAGGGTTCGTGGGGTGAGGAGTCGGTGCACGTGTCCGACGCACAGGCGGCTGTCGACCTGTTGCGCAGCGAGTTGCGCCCGGGGGACGTCGTACTCGTGAAGGCGTCCCGTTCGGTCGGCCTCGAGAGCGTCGCGCTGGCGCTGCTCGCGACCGGGGCCGAGGGCGAGGTCGCCGCCCGATGATGAATCAGATCCTGTTCGCGGGTGTGATCGGCCTCTTCCTGACGCTGGTCGGCACCCCGCTGCTGATCAAGCTGCTGGCGCGCAAGGGCTACGGCCAGTACATCCGCGACGACGGCCCGCGCGAGCACGCCAGCAAGCGCGGTACGCCGACGATGGGCGGCATCGCGTTCATCTTCGCGACGGTCGCCGCGTACTTCCTGTCCAAGCTGATCAGCGGCAAGCCGCCGACCTACACCGGTCTGCTGGTGCTGGGCCTGATGTGCGGCATGGGCCTGGTCGGGTTCCTCGACGACTACATCAAGATCGTCAAGCGGCGTTCGCTGGGTCTGCGGGCCAAGGCGAAGATGGCCGGCCAGTTGATCGTCGGCATCGCCTTCGCGGTGCTCTCGCTGCAGTTCTCCGACTCGCGCGGCAACACCCCGGCCTCCACCAAGCTGTCGTTCATCACGGACTTCGGCTGGACGATCGGCCCGGTGCTGTTCGTGGTCTGGGCGCTGTTCATGATCCTCGCGATGTCCAACGGCGTGAACCTGACGGACGGTCTGGACGGCCTCGCCACCGGCGCCTCCGTCCTCGTCTTCGGCGCGTACACGTTCATCGGCGTCTGGCAGTTCCAGGAGTCGTGCGCCAACGGCGAGACGCTGACCAACCCGAGCGCCTGTTACGAGGTGCGCGATCCGCTCGACCTCGCGGTCATCGCCTCCGCGCTGATGGGCGCCTGCCTCGGCTTCCTGTGGTGGAACACCTCGCCGGCCAAGATCTTCATGGGCGACACCGGTTCGCTGGCGCTCGGCGGTGTGCTGGCGGGTCTCGCGATCTGCTCCCGCACCGAGCTGCTGATCGCCCTGCTCGGCGGCCTGTTCGTCCTGATCACCATGTCGGTGGTCATCCAGGTCGGCTCCTTCAAGCTCACCGGCAAGCGGGTCTTCCGGATGGCGCCACTCCAGCACCACTTCGAACTCAAGGGCTGGTCCGAGGTCCTGGTGGTGGTCCGCTTCTGGATCATCCAGGGCATCTGTGTGATCGTCGGACTGGGTCTCTTCTACGCGGGATGGGCAGCAGACAAGTGACCGATGGGCAGGGGCTCTCCTGGGAGGGCACGCACGTCACCGTCGCCGGGCTCGGCGTCTCCGGCATCCCGGCGGCCAAGGTGCTGCACGGGCTCGGCGCGAGGGTCACCGTCGTCAACGACGGCGACGACGCACGCGCGCGTGAGCAGGCCGCCGAGCTGCGGACCCTGGGCGTCACCGTGCGCCTGGGCGACGGGGCGACCCTGCCCGAGGGCACCGAACTCGTCGTCACCGCACCCGGCTGGAAGCCCGACAAGCCCCTGTTCACGGCCGCCCGCGAAGCCGGCGTGCCCATCTGGGGCGACGTCGAACTGGCCTGGCGCCTCAGGGAACTGGACGGCCGAGAAGCAGCCCCCTGGCTGTGCGTCACCGGCACCAACGGCAAGACGACCACCACGCGCATGCTGGCCTCCATCCTGACGGCGGCCGGCCTGCGCACGGCGGCCGTCGGCAACATCGGCGTCTCGCTGCTGGACGCCGTCCTCGGCGAGGAGCGCTACGACGTCCTCGCCGTCGAACTCTCCAGCTACCAACTGCACTGGGCGCCCTCGCTGCGCGCCCACTCCGCCGCCGTCCTCAACCTCGCCCCCGACCACCTCGACTGGCACGGCTCCATGGAGGCGTACGCCAAGGACAAGGGCCGCGTCTACGAGGGCAATCGCGTCGCCTGCGTCTACAACGTGGCCGACCCGGCCACCGAGGACCTGGTGCGCGAGGCGGACGTCGAGGAGGGCTGCCGGGCCATCGGCTTCACGCTCGGTGCGCCCGCGCCGTCCCAACTCGGCGTCGTGGACGGCATCCTGGTCGACCGCGCCTTCGTCGAGGACCGGCAGAAGAACGCCCAGGAACTCGCCGAGGTCGCGGACGTCGATCCGCCCGCCCCGCACAACATCGCCAACGCCCTTGCCGCGGCGGCCCTCGCCCGGGCCTACGGGGTGCCTCCCAAGGCCGTACGGGACGGTCTGCGGGCCTTCACCCCGGACGCCCACCGCATCGCCCACGTGGCGGACGTGGACGGCGTCGCGTACGTCGACGACTCCAAGGCGACCAACACCCATGCCGCGCAGGCCTCGTTGGCGGCCTACGAGTCGATCGTCTGGATCGCCGGCGGGCTCGCCAAGGGCGCGACCTTCGACGAGTTGGTCGCCCAGTCCGCGAAGCGACTTCGCGGCGTCGTGCTCATCGGCGCCGATCGCGCCCTGATCCACGAAGCCCTGACGCGACACGCCCCGGAAGTACCCGTCGTCGACCTCGACCGGACCGACACTGGGGCGATGCTCGCGGCCGTCCAGGAGGCCCGGCGCCTCGCCGCCGAAGGGGACACGGTGCTCCTCGCCCCGGCCTGCGCCTCCATGGACATGTTCGTCAACTACAACCAGCGCGGTGACGCGTTCGCTTCTGCCGTCGGCGAACTCGGCACCTGACCCGGCCGCCTGCCGGGCGACCTTGGGAGGGACGCGTGGGACCGTCACGGCCGACGTACGGCGCTCGCGCCGCGGGCAGGGGAGCAGCGGATGCCCGGTAGCCGTACCGGGCGTCCGCCCGTCCAGCGGACCGTCCGCAGACCCGCCGCCGCCCGCCCGCGCCCCGACAACCCCCTGCGCAGGCTGCGCACGCGGGTCCAGAAGGCCTGGGACCGGCCGCTGACCGCCTACTACCTGATCTTCGGCGGCAGCCTGCTGATCACCGTGCTGGGCCTCGTGATGGTCTACTCGGCGTCCCAGATCACCGCGCTTCAGATGTCGTTGCCCGGCTCGTTCTTCTTCCGCAAACAGTTCCTGGCCGCCACCATCGGGGCCGTGCTGCTGCTGGCCGCCTCCCGGATGCCGGTGAAGCTGCACCGGGCGCTCGCCTACCCGATCCTCGCCGGGGCCGTCTTCCTGATGGCCCTGGTGCAGGTGCCGGGGATAGGGATGTCGGTCAACGGCAACCAGAACTGGATCTCGCTCGGCGGCTCCTTCCAGATCCAGCCCAGCGAGTTCGGCAAGCTCGCGCTGGTGCTGTGGGCCGCCGACCTGCTCGCCCGCAAACAGGACAAGAACCTGCTGGCCCAGTGGAAGCACATGCTGGTGCCGCTGGTGCCGGTCGCGTTCCTGCTGCTCGGGCTGATCATGCTCGGCGGCGACATGGGCACCGCGATCATCCTGACGGCCATCCTGTTCGGCCTGTTGTGGCTGGCGGGGGCGCCCACCCGGCTCTTCGTCGGGGTGCTGTCGATCGCCGCCACGATCGGTGTGATCCTCATCAAGACCAGCCCGAACCGGATGGCCCGGCTCCAGTGCATCGGCGCCACCGACCCCGGTCCGGGCGACGCCTGCTGGCAGGCCGTGCACGGGATCTACGCCCTGGCCTCCGGCGGGATCTTCGGCTCCGGGCTCGGCGCGAGTGTGGAGAAATGGGGTCAACTCCCCGAAGCGCACACCGACTTCATCTTCGCCGTCACCGGTGAGGAACTGGGTCTCGCGGGGACGCTGTCGGTACTCGCCCTGTTCGCGGCTCTAGGCTATGCGGGTATCCGCGTGGCCGGACGCACGGAGGACCCCTTCGTGAGGTATGCCGCGGGAGGCGTGACCACCTGGATCACCGCGCAGGCGGTGATCAACATCGGTGCGGTGCTCGGCCTGCTGCCGATCGCCGGCGTCCCGCTCCCGCTGTTCTCCTACGGGGGTTCCGCCCTGCTGCCGACCATGTTCGCCATCGGGTTGCTGATCGCCTTCGCACGCGACGAGCCCGCTGCGCGGGCGGCGCTTGCGATGCGGCATCCCCGTTTTGGTAGAAAACGGGGGGCGGGGGGCCCCGCGTTCGACCGGAGCCCCCGGAGATGGAACACGATGCGACGGCGTGCCTCGGCGGCGCGCTCGTCCGGAGAGCGGTGAATTTCGGTGCATGTCGTACTCGCTGGTGGGGGGACCGCCGGCCACATCGAGCCCGCGCTCGCCCTCGCGGACGCCCTGCGCAGGCAGGACCCCACCGTGGGGATCACGGCTCTGGGCACGGAACGCGGCCTGGAGACCACGCTCGTTCCGCAGCGGGGCTACGACCTCGCGCTGATCCCCGCCGTGCCGCTGCCGCGCAAGCCCACCCCCGAACTGATCACCGTCCCGGGCCGGCTGCGCGGCACGATCAAGGCCGCCGAGCAGATCCTGGAGCGCACCAAGGCGGACTGCGTCGTCGGCTTCGGCGGCTACGTGGCGCTGCCCGGCTACCTCGCCGCCAAACGCCTGGGCGTCCCGATCGTCGTCCACGAGGCCAACGCCCGCCCCGGCCTGGCCAACAAGATCGGCTCGCGCTACGCGGCCCGGGTGGCCGTCTCCACGCCCGACAGCAAGCTGCGCGACGCCCGCTACATCGGCATCCCGCTGCGCCGCTCCATCGCCACCCTGGACCGTGCCGCCGTGCGCCCCGAGGCCCGCGCGATGTTCGGGCTCGACCCCAACCTGCCCACGCTGCTGGTCTCCGGCGGCTCGCAGGGCGCCCGCCGCCTCAACGAGGTCGTCCAGCAGGTCGCGCCCTACCTCCAGCAGGCCGGCATCCAGATCCTGCACGCGGTCGGCCCGAAGAACGAACTGCCGCACGTACAGCAGATGCCGGGAATGCCCCCCTACATCCCGGTACCGTACGTGGACCGGATGGACCTCGCGTACGCCGCCGCCGACCTGATGCTCTGCCGCGCGGGCGCGATGACCGTCGCCGAACTCTCCGCCGTCGGGCTCCCGGCCGCCTACGTCCCGTTGCCGATCGGCAACGGCGAACAGCGGCTGAACGCCCAGCCGGTGGTCAAGGCGGGCGGCGGACTGCTGGTCGACGACGCGGAACTGACCCCCGAGTGGGTCCGGGAGACCGTCCTGCCCGTCCTCGCCGACCCGCACCGGCTGTACGAGATGTCCCGCGCCGCCAGCGAGTTCGGCCGCCGGGACGCCGACGACCTGCTCGTCGGCATGGTGTACGAGGCGATCGCCGCCTCCCGTGCACACCGATAGGCACGTGTGACGAAAGGGCAGGGAGCGTGGCCGGATCCGCCACCGCCGAGCGCGGGGCACGCCAGCAGGAGTCGTCCGGCCCGCCCCTGGTCCGGCGGTTGGGGCCACAACGGCTTCGTATGATCATCATCCTCGCGCTGGTCGTCGTACTCCTCGGTGCGGGCGCTGTCTGGGTGTTGTACGGCTCCACGTGGCTGCGGGTGGAGCGGGTCTCCGTCTCGGGCACGAGTGTGCTGACCCCGCAACAGGTGCGTGAAGCCGCCGCCGTACCGGTCGGATCTCCGTTGATTTCCGTCGATATCGACGCGATCGAGAACCGGTTGCGTACGGAACTGCCCCGAATCGACGAGGTCGACGTGGTTCGTTCCTGGCCCCATGGAATCGGCCTGAAAGTGACCGAACGCACGCCGATTCTGCTGGTCCGAAAAGGGGCGAAGTTCGTGGAAGTGGACGACGAAGGAGTCCGTTTCGCCACGGTTTCCGAGGCCCCGAAAGGCGTTCCGCTTCTGGAGATGGCCGTTTCCTCCTCGCGTTCGGCCGCCGCGAGTCTGCGCCGCTTCGGCGAGGCACGGCTGGTGCGCGAGGCGGTGCGGGCCGCCGGCTCCCTGCCGGCCGCCGTCGCGCGGGACACCCGGACGGTCAAGGTCCGCTCGTACGACGGGATCTCGCTGGAGTTGAGGGGCGGCCGTACGGTCGCGTGGGGCAGTGCCGAGAAGGGCGCGGCGAAGGGCCGGGCACTCACCGCTCTCATGAAAGCCGCCCCGGCCGCGCGGCACTTCGACGTGAGTGCTCCCACCGCCCCTGCGTCATCAGGAAGTTGACGCACATTCGCGCAGGCCAGCACCCTGGTTGGGCACTGACACGGCTGATCACATAGGGTGAAAAGAAAAACGGGAGGTTCGGCGTGTTCGTTGAACGGGCGCCACTTGTCGACTTAGTGTCCTGTTCAGAAGACTCCAAGGAACAGACACACTGGTAACCCTAAACTTCACCGTTAGGGTTCGGGTCGGGAAACGGACCGTCCCATTCGGCATCAGTCGTCGGATCGCATCACCTGCGAGGCGACGACACGTAACTCGAGGCGAGAGGCCTTCGACGTGGCAGCACCGCAGAACTACCTCGCAGTCATCAAAGTCATCGGTGTCGGCGGCGGTGGTGTCAATGCCATCAACCGGATGATCGAGGTCGGTCTCAAGGGCGTCGAGTTCATCGCCATCAACACCGACGCGCAGGCGCTGTTGATGAGCGACGCCGACGTCAAGCTCGACGTCGGCCGCGAACTGACCCGCGGCCTTGGCGCCGGCGCCAACCCGGCCGTCGGCCGCAAGGCCGCCGAGGACCACCGCGAGGAGATCGAGGAGGTCCTCAAGGGGGCCGACATGGTCTTCGTGACGGCCGGCGAGGGAGGCGGCACCGGCACCGGCGGCGCGCCCGTCGTGGCCAACATCGCCCGCTCCCTGGGCGCCCTCACCATCGGCGTGGTCACCCGCCCGTTCACCTTCGAGGGACGGCGCCGGGCCAACCAGGCGGAGGACGGCATCGCCGAACTCCGCGAAGAGGTCGACACCCTCATCGTCATCCCCAACGACCGGCTGCTGTCCATCTCGGACCGCCAGGTCTCGGTCCTCGACGCCTTCAAGTCGGCCGACCAGGTCCTGCTCTCCGGCGTTCAGGGCATCACCGATCTCATCACCACCCCCGGTCTGATCAACCTGGACTTCGCCGACGTCAAGTCGGTCATGTCCGAGGCCGGTTCGGCCCTCATGGGCATCGGCTCGGCCCGCGGCGACGACCGCGCGGTGGCCGCCGCCGAGATGGCGATCTCCTCGCCGCTCCTGGAGGCCTCCATCGACGGCGCCCGGGGCGTCCTGCTCTCCATCTCCGGCGGCTCCGACCTCGGCCTGTTCGAGATCAACGAGGCCGCCCAACTGGTCAGCGAGGCCGCCCACCCCGAGGCCAACATCATCTTCGGCGCGGTCATCGACGACGCGCTCGGCGACGAGGTCCGGGTCACCGTCATCGCGGCGGGCTTCGACGGGGGGCAGCCCCCGACCCGCCGGGAGACCGTCATGGGCTCCTCCTCGTCCTCGGCCCGCCGTGACGAGCCCACTCCGGTACGGCAGTCGGAGAGCCGCCCGTCCTTCGGCTCGCTCGGCAGCGTGACCCCGAGGGAGGACCCGGAGCCGGCCCCCGAGCCGGTGGCCGACCTCCCGGTCTCGCCGCCGGTGCCGCCGTCGCGGTCCTACTCGGACAGTGCGGCCGAGGAGCTGGACGTGCCGGACTTCCTGAAGTGATAGGACAGCGCGAGAGCGCGAGCGGCGCGCACTTCGCCTTCACCGACCGGTGGGGCGGGGTGAGCGCCGCTCCGTATGAGCAGCTCAACCTCGGCGGAGCGGTCGGCGACGACCCCGAGGCCGTCCGCGCCAACCGGGCGCTGGCCGCCGGGTCGCTGGGGCTCGACCCGGGCCGGGTGGTCTGGATGAACCAGGTGCACGGCGCCGACGTCGCCGAGGTCGAGGGGCCGTGGACCACCCCGGTCACCCCGCCGGTCGACGGTCTGGTGACCGCGACCCGCGGACTCGCGCTCGCCGTGCTGACCGCCGACTGCGTGCCGGTGCTGCTCGCCGACCCGGTCGCCGGCGTGGTCGCCGCGGCCCACGCCGGGCGCCCCGGCATGCTCAAGGGCATCGTGCCCGCCGCGATCGACGCGATGGAGTCGCTCGGCGCCGACCCCGCCCGGATCGTCGCCCGCACCGGTCCCGCCGTGTGCGGCCGGTGCTACGAGGTGCCGGAGGAGATGCGCGCCGAGGTCGCCGCCGTCGAGCCGGCCGCGCACGCCGAGGCGAGCTGGGGCACTCCCGCGGTCGACGTGACCGCCGGCGTGCACGCGCAGCTCGACCGGCTCGGGGTGCGCGACCGCCAGGCGTCGCCGGTGTGCACCCGCGAGTCGAAGGACCACTTCTCGTACCGCCGCGACCGCTCCACGGGGCGACTCGCGGGATATGTCTGGCTGGGCTGACGGGCATGACAGGTATGACGGACTTGACGGGCATGGCGGACCGTAGGGGCGAACTCGCCGCGAATCTGGCGAAGGTGGAGGAGCGCATCGCCGCCGCGTGCGCGGCGGCCGGTCGCAAGCGGGAGGAGGTGACCCTGATCGTGGTCACCAAGACCTACCCGGCGAGCGATGTGCGGATCCTGGCGGAGCTCGGCGTGCGCCAGGTCGCCGAGAACAAGGACCAGGACGCGGCGCCCAAGGCGGCCGACTGCTCCGACCTGCCCCTCCAGTGGCACTTCGTCGGCCAGTTGCAGACCAACAAGGTGCGCTCCGTGGTCGGTTACGCGGATGTGGTGCAGTCGGTCGACCGGGCCAGGCTGGTGACGGCCCTGTCGAAGGAGGCCGTGCGGGCCGGGCGGGAGGTGGGCTGCCTGATCCAGGTGGCCCTCGACGCCGGGCTGAGCGAGCGCGGTGAGCGGGGCGGCGTGGCCCCCGGCGGCATCGGGGAGTTGGCCGCTCTGGTCGCCGGCTCCCCGGGGCTGCGGCTTGCCGGACTGATGACCGTCGCACCCCTGACCGGGGAATACGCGGGGCGCCAACGGGCGGCGTTCGGGCGGTTGATGGATTTGTCGACTGACCTGCGCCGCGTCCATCCGGCTGCGAACATGGTGTCCGCAGGGATGAGTGCGGACCTCGAGGAGGCCGTGGCGGCCGGAGCGACACATGTACGCGTCGGCACCTCGGTACTCGGAGTCCGCCCCAGGCTCGGGTAACGTCGCCAGGAAGTCGGACCACAGCAGAAAATATGGTCATTACCGCCGATGGCGGGTAGAAGGGCCACGTGGATCGCGGGACTTGGCAGTCGAAAGTCGATCCACCACAGAGCGGAGGACTCAGAGCATGGCCGGCGCGATGCGCAAGATGGCGGTCTACCTCGGCCTCGTGGAGGACGATGGGTACGACGGCCGGGGATTCGACCCCGACGACGACTTCGAACCCGAGCTCGACCCTGAGCCCGAGCGGGACCACCGGCGGCACGAGCCGGCTCACCAGTCCCACGGTGCACATCAGTCACAAAGGGACGAAGAGGTACGAATCGTACAGCCGCCCGCTCCGCGTGAGCCGGCGGCCCGATCTTCTTCGCTCGGCGCGGAATCCGGACGTCCGGCGCGCATCGCGCCCGTGGCATCCATCACACAAGAACGTCAGTCCCTGGAGAAGAACGCACCGGTGATCATGCCCAAGGTCGTGTCGGAACGAGAGCCGTACCGGATCACCACACTTCACCCCCGGACCTACAACGAGGCCCGTACCATCGGGGAACACTTCCGTGAGGGCACCCCGGTGATCATGAATCTGACGGAGATGGATGACACGGACGCGAAGCGACTTGTCGACTTTGCGGCCGGTTTGGTGTTTGGTCTCCACGGCAGCATCGAGCGGGTGACGCAGAAGGTGTTCCTGTTGTCGCCTGCTAACGTCGATGTCACGGCGGAGGACAAGGCCCGCATCGCAGAGGGCGGGTTCTTCAACCAGAGCTGAGACGCAAGACCGGATACGGCAGTACAAAGAAGTACGAAGCAGTACAGAGCGGCACGGAATCAGGGGAGAGGGAAGCGCGGATCATGAGCGTGTTCTTGGATGTCATCAAGTTCGTGCTGATGTGCTTCCTGGTGGTGCTCATCTTCCGGTTGGTCATGGACTACGTCTTCCAGTTCGCCCGCTCATGGCAGCCCGGCAAGGCGATGGTGGTCGTTCTGGAGGCCACCTACACTGTCACCGATCCACCGCTCAAGCTCCTACGGCGGGTCATCCCGCCGTTGCGTCTCGGGGGCGTGGCGCTCGACCTGTCCTTCTTCGTACTGATGATCATCGTCTACATCCTGATCTCGATCGTGAGTCGGCTGTGAGCGATGTGAACTACCGTCTTGCCGATGCCGACGACTACGTTGAGGTGAAGAGATGCCGTTGACCCCCGAGGACGTGCGGAACAAGCAGTTCACGACCGTCCGCCTCCGAGAAGGCTATGACGAGGACGAGGTCGATGCCTTCCTCGACGAGGTCGAAGCCGAACTGACCCGCCTGCTCCGGGAGAACGAGGACCTGCGCGCCAAACTGGCCGCGGCGACCCGTGCTGCTGCCCAGAACCAGCAGAACATGCGCAAGCCTCCTGAGCAGGACCAGCAGCAGGGCGGTATGCAGCAAGGCGGTATGCAGCAGGGCGGTATGCAGCAGCAGGGCATGCCCCAGCAGGGTGGCATGCAGCAAGGCGGTATGCAGCAGGGCGGTATGCAGCAGCAGGGCATGCCCCAGCAGGGAATGCCTGGGCAGGGGATGCAGCAGCAGGGCATGCGAGGCCCGGGCGGCCCGGTGCCCGCCGGCATATCGGGCCCGCCGCAGCAGCAGATGGGCGGCCCCATGGGCGGCCCGCCCCAGTTGCCGAGCGGTGCCCCGCAGTTGCCCGCCGGTCCCGGCGGCCAGGGCGGTCCGCAGGGTCCCGGCCCGATGGGTCAGGGTCCGATGGGCCAGGGCCCCATGGGTCAGGGTCCGATGGGCGGCCAGCCGCCCATGCAGCAGCAGATGGGTGGTCCGATGGGCGGCCCCATGGGTGGTCCGATGGGCGGCCCCGGTCAGGGCCCCGGTGGCGACAGCGCCGCCCGTGTCCTCTCGCTGGCCCAGCAGACCGCCGACCAGGCGATCGCCGAGGCCCGTTCCGAGGCCAACAAGATCGTCGGCGAGGCGCGTTCGCGTGCCGAGGGTCTCGAGCGTGACGCCCGTGCCAAGGCCGACGCCCTGGAGCGGGACGCGCAGGAGAAGCACCGCGTCGCCATGGGCTCCCTGGAGTCCGCCCGCGCGACGCTGGAGCGCAAGGTCGAGGACCTGCGTGGCTTCGAGCGCGAGTACCGTACGCGCCTGAAGTCCTACCTCGAGTCCCAGTTGCGGCAGCTTGAGACGCAGGCCGACGACTCCCTCGCTCCGCCGCGTGCCCCGGCCGCAGCGTCCCTGCCGCCGTCCCCGGCGCCCTCGATGGCTCCGGCCGGCGCGAGCGCCCCGTCCTACGGCGGCAACCCGGGCATGGGCGCGCCGAGCCCGGCCGCTCCGTCCTACGGCGGACAGCAGCAGCAGATGTCCCCGGCGATGACTCAGCCGATGGCGCCGGTACGTCCGCAGGGTCCCTCCCCGATGGGCCAGGCTCCCTCGCCGATGCGCGGCTTCCTGATCGACGAGGACGACAACTGACGGCCAGTAGTACGCCTTAGGCGTCGGCAGCGTTCAAAGGGCGGGACCCCGGATTTCCTCCGGGGTCCCGCCCTTTTTACGCGTGTTGACGGCGATCACGGCGGGGTTCGCCCACTGGAACGGGCGGGGACGGGCCGGGACGGGCGGGGCATACGGCGAGGGCCCGGCTCCCCATCAGGGGGAACCGGGCCCTCGCCGTATGCCTGGCGACCTGCGCTTTACGCCTTGCGGAGGCGGAACGTCAGGGTCAGGCCCTCGTCGGTGAACGGGGTGCCGTACGTGTCGTCGGCCACACCTTGGGCGAAGTCCGTGGCGAGGACCTCGTCGGCGATCAGGCCGGCGTGAGCGGCCAGGGCGTCGGCGGTGGCCGGGTCGGTCGCACTCCAGCGCAGCGCGATGCGGTCGGCGACGTCGAGGCCGCTGTTCTTGCGGGCCTCCTGGATCAGGCGGATCGCGTCCCGGGCCAGGCCCGCGCGGCGCAGCTCCTCGGTGATCTCCAGGTCCAGGGCGACCGTGGCCCCGGAGTCGGAGGCGACCGACCAGCCCTCGCGCGGGGTCTCTGTGATGATCACCTCGTCGGGGGCGAGGGCGACGGTCTCGCCGTCGACCTCCACGGACGCCGTGCCCGCGCGCAGGGCGAGGGACAGCGCGGCCGCGTCGGCGTTGGCGACGGCCTTGGCGACGTCCTGGACGCGCTTGCCGAACCGCTTGCCCAGGGCCCGGAAGTTGGCCTTGGCGGTGGTGTCGACCAGTGACCCGCCGACCTCGGAGAGGGAGGCCAGGGACTCGACGTTCAGCTCCTCCGTGATCTGCGAGTGCAGCTCGGGGGAGAGGGCGTCGAAGCCGGTGACGGCGATCAGGGCGCGGCGCAGCGGCTGGCGGGTCTTGACACCCGACTCCGCGCGCGTGGCGCGGCCCAGCTCCACCAGGCGGCGGACCAGGACCATCTGCTTCGACAGCTCCGGGTCGATCGCGGAGAGGTCCGCCGCCGGCCAGGAGGAGAGGTGGACGGACGCCGGTGCGCCCGGGGTGACGGGCACCACGAGGTCCTGCCAGACCCGCTCGGTGATGAACGGGGTCAGCGGGGCCATCAGCTTCGTGACCGTCTCGACGACCTCGTGCAGGGTGCGCAGCGCGGCCTTGTCGCCCTGCCAGAAGCGGCGGCGGGAGCGCCGGACGTACCAGTTGGACAGGTCGTCGACGAACGCCGAGAGGAGCTTGCCGGCGCGCTGGGTGTCGTAGGCCTCCAGGGCCTGGGTGACCTGGTCGGTGAGGGCGTGCAGCTCGGACAGCAGCCAGCGGTCCAGGACGGGCCGGTCGGCGGGGGCCGGGTCGGCCTCGCTGGGCGCCCAGTCGGACGTACGGGCGTACAGGGCCTGGAAGGCGACCGTGTTCCAGTACGTCAGGAGCGTCTTGCGGACGACCTCCTGGATGGTGCCGTGGCCCACCCGGCGGGCCGCCCACGGGGAGCCGCCGGCCGCCATGAACCAGCGCACGGCGTCGGCGCCGTGCCGGTCCATCAGCGGGATCGGATCCAGGGTGTTGCCCAGGTGCTTGGACATCTTGCGGCCGTCCTCGGCGAGGATGTGGCCGAGGCACACGACGTTCTCGTACGAGGACTTGTCGAAGACCAGGGTGCCGACCGCCATCAGCGTGTAGAACCAGCCGCGGGTCTGGTCGATGGCCTCGGAGATGAACTGCGCCGGGTAGCGGGACTCGAACAGGTCCTTGTTCTTGTACGGGTAGCCCCACTGCGCGAACGGCATCGAACCCGAGTCGTACCAGGCGTCGATGACCTCCGGCACGCGCGTGGCCCGCTGTCCGCAGTCGGCGTGCGGGCAGGCGAAGGTGACCGCGTCGATGTACGGGCGGTGTGGGTCCAGCTCCGACTGGTCGGCGCCGGTCAGTTCGGTGAGCTCCGCGCGGGAGCCGACGACCGTGAGGTGGTCCTCCGCGCAGCGCCAGATCGGCAGCGGGGTGCCCCAGTAGCGGCTGCGGGACAGCGCCCAGTCGATGTTGTTGTTCAGCCAGTCGCCGAAGCGGCCGTGCTTGACCGTGTCCGGGAACCAGTTGGTCTTCTCGTTCTCCTGGAGGAGGCGGTCCTTGACGGCCGTCGTGCGGATGTACCAGGACGGCTGCGCGTAGTAGAGGAGCGCGGTGTGGCAGCGCCAGCAGTGCGGGTAGCTGTGTTCGTACGGGATGTGCTTGAAGAGGAGGCCGCGCTGCTGGAGGTCCTCGGTGAGCTGTTCGTCCGCCTTCTTGAAGAAGACGCCGCCGACCATGGGGACGGACTCCTCGAAGGTGCCGTCGGGGCGGACCGGGTTCACCACCGGCAGGCCGTAGGCGCGGCACACCTTGAGGTCGTCCTCGCCGAAGGCGGGGGACTGGTGGACCAGACCGGTGCCGTCCTCGGTCGTGACGTACTCGGCGTTCACCACGTAGTGGGTTTCGACGTCCGCCGGGAACTCGACCAACTCGAACGGACGTTGATACGACCAGCGCTCCATTTCGGCGCCGGTGAAGGACTGGCCGGTGGCCTCCCAGCCCTCGCCGAGCGCCTTGGCGAGCAGCGGCTCGGCGACGACGAGCCGCTCCTCGCCGTCGGTCGCGACGACGTAGGTCACGTCGGGGTGCGCGGCGATGGCCGTGTTGGAGACGAGCGTCCAGGGGGTCGTCGTCCAGACCAGGAGCGCGGCTTCGCCGGCGAGCGGACCGGAGGTGAGGGGGAAGCGGACGTAGACGGAGGGGTCGACGACCGTCTCGTAGCCCTGGGCCAGCTCGTGGTCGGAGAGGCCGGTGCCGCAGCGGGGGCACCAGGGGGCGACGCGGTGGTCCTGGGTCAGCAGGCCCTTGTTGAAGATCTCCTTGAGCGACCACCAGACGGACTCGACGTACTCCGGGTCCATGGTCCGGTAGGCGTCGTCGAGGTCGACCCAGTAGCCCATGCGGGTCGTCAGGTCGGAGAAGGCGTCGGTGTGCCGGGTCACGGACTCGCGGCACTTGGCGTTGAATTCGGCGATGCCGTACGCCTCGATGTCCTGCTTGCCGGAGAAGCCGAGCTCCTTCTCGACCGCCAGCTCCACCGGGAGGCCGTGGCAGTCCCAGCCGGCCTTGCGGGCCACGTGGTAGCCGCGCATGGTGCGGAAGCGGGGGAACACGTCCTTGAAGACGCGGGCCTCGATGTGGTGGGCGCCGGGCATGCCGTTGGCGGTGGGCGGGCCCTCGTAGAACACCCACTCGGGGCGGCCCTCGGACTGCTCCAGGCTCTTGGCGAAGATCTTCTGCTCGCGCCACAAGTCGAGCACCGCGTGCTCGAGGGCGGGCAGGTCGACCTGGGCGGGCACCTGGCGGTACGTCGGCGTTGTCATCAGCGAGCTTCCTCCGGCGGACTTTCTGCCTTCCGTCCGGAGGGACGAGAGCCTGAGCCGCTACTCCGTAGCTGCTGCGGACGCCGTGTGCGGCGCGCTCCCGCGGTACCACCCTCCTTGGCCCTCCGGTGCGCCCTGCGCTCCGGCGAGCCCCCTCATTGGGGTCGCGATGCCGGTTCTACCGACCCGCTGCGGGCCTTCTTCCGGCGGCTCCGGGGTGATCTTCACGTCGCGCAGGCCCCCGGGCTTCCACCGTCCCCGGGTCGCTCTGGGCTGCGTACGCCGCTACTCGTCCCCATCCACGCTTTTCGCTCCGCCCAGTGTACGGCTCCCCACCGACAGCGGCCGACCGGTTTCCGGGGCCGTCGGGCGCGACGGGCAGACGGGCCGTAATGCCCCGAATGGTGGCTAAATGAGGGGGTGTGTGGGTTGGTGTTCAGGGATGCCCGGCTCGGCGGATTACCGGGCGGGGGGCTGGGCACAACGCAGGCAGGCTTGCCGCGCGGCGTGCGCGAGGCGGGCGATTCGGGCGGTGCGCCCCGTTGCCGCGGGCCTCAAGTCGATTTATCGTCCCAGCACGATTCGCGTGCAAGATCACAATATGTGAAGGGGCCGCGGCCATGGTGGCGAAGAAGACCGCCCAGCCCGTCGAGGGTGCGGAAACGGTGCCGTCGGCTGCCGCCGGGGGGACGAAGAAGGCGGCGGCCCGGAAACCGGCTGCCAGGAAGACGGCGGCGAAGAAGTCGACGGCCAGGAAAGCGGTGGTGAAGGACGCGGCGGCGAAGGATGCGGTGGCGAAGGATGCGGTGGCGATGGACGCGATGGTGAGGGACGAGGTGGTGAAGCAGGCGGCCGTCGAGGAGCCGGTGGTCGAGGAGCCGGCGGGTGAGGAGTCGGTGGCGGGGAAGACCGCTGCCGGGAAGACCGTTGCCAAGAAGACCGCCGTCAAGAAGGCCGCTGCCAGGAAGGGCGCCGCCAAGAAGGCCGTCGGCGGGAGAGCGGCCGCCAAGAAGACCGGTGGCGCCAAGGGCGTGACCGCGACGGGTGCGGGCAGGAAGAGCACGGCCAAGAAGGTGGGCGCGGCCTCGGCCGCGGAGCAGACGGGAGCCACGACAGTGGTTGCGAAGAAGACTCCGGGTACGGCCACGGCGGCGAAGACCGCCGTCCCCAAGGCACGCCTCGCCGCGGCGGAGCCGGGCGAGCTCGCGGTGCGCCCCGGCGAGGATCCGTGGACGCCTGAGGAGGTCGAGGACGCCCGCGCGGAGCTGGAGTCCGAGCAGGAGCGGCTGCGCACGGAGCTCGCCACGTCCGAGACGGCCCTGGTGGGGCTGATGCGGGACTCGGGTGACGGCGCGGGCGACGACCAGGCGGACACCGGGACGAAGAACATCACGCGTGAACACGAACTGGCGCTGGCCGCCAACGCGCGCGAGATGCTGATCCAGACCGAGCACGCCCTGGAACGGCTGGCCGCCGGCACCTACGGCCTGTGCGAGAACTGTGGCAACGCCATCGGCAAGGCCCGCATGCAGGCCTTCCCGCGGGCCACGCTGTGCGTCGAGTGCAAGCAGAAACAGGAGCGCCGGTACTGATCGCCTGGCTGTCGGGGGGTGTGCCGTACCCTCGTCCTCAGTCAGGTACCTAGGTTGAGGGACTCACGTGGCAGAGGCGGAGCGCGTCATCGGTACGCCGGACACCCCAGAGGCGGGATCCGAGCCGGAGCAGTCGTCCGGCCCGGGCGGTCAGGAGAGCGCCGAGGTGACCGGGGCCACGGGTGCCACCGGGGCCGCGCGGCCCCGGGGCAGGCGCCGGATCGCCGTGCTCTTCGCCGTGGCCATGTTCGCGTACGCGCTCGACCTGGTCAGCAAGATGATCGTGGTCGCCAAGCTGGAGCACCACGCGCCGATCGAGATCGTCGGGGACTGGCTGAAGTTCGAGGCCATCCGCAACGCGGGCGCGGCCTTCGGCTTCGGCGAGGCCTTCACGATCATCTTCACGGTGATCGCCTCGGCCGTGATCGTGGTGATCGCCCGGCTCGCCCGCAAGCTCTACAGCCTGCCCTGGGCGATCGCGCTGGGCCTGCTGCTGGGCGGTGCGCTGGGCAACCTCACCGACCGGATCTTCCGCGCGCCTGGCGTCTTCGAGGGCGCGGTCGTGGACTTCATCGCGCCCAAGCACTTCGCGGTCTTCAACCTCGCCGACTCGGCGATCGTCTGCGGCGGCATCCTGATCGTGCTGCTGTCCTTCAAGGGGCTGGACCCGGACGGGACCGTCCACAAGGACTGACCCGGTCCAGGCCGGACCGAACTTTTCCACAGGGGCCCGCGGCGGTTGTCCACAGGCTTCGTACGGTGGTGTCGGCGCTGTCCTGCATACTCGACGGGTGAGCACGATTCCCGAGATCCGTACCCTGCCCGTGCCGGACGGCCTGGAGGGCGAGCGCGTCGACGCCGCCATCTCCCGCATGTTCGGCTTCTCCCGCACCAAGGCCGCAGAGCTCGCCGCGGCGGGGAAGGTCACGGTCGACGGCTCGGTGGTCGGCAAATCCGAGCGGGTGATCGGCGGGGCCTGGCTGGAGGTCGAGATGCCGCAGGCGCCCGCGCCGGTGCAGATAGTCGCCGAGCCGGTCGAGGGCATGGAGATCGTGCACGACGACGACGACGTGGTCGTGATCGTCAAGCCCGTCGGCGTGGCCGCGCACCCGTCGCCGGGCTGGAGCGGGACGACCGTGATCGGTGGCCTCGCCGCCGCCGGGTACCGCATCTCCACCTCCGGTGCCGCCGAGCGCCAGGGCATCGTGCACCGCCTCGACGTCGGCACGTCCGGCCTGATGGTGGTCGCCAAGTCGGAGCGGGCGTACACGTCGCTGAAGCGCCAGTTCAAGGAGCGCACGGTCGACAAGCGCTACCAGACGCTCGTCCAGGGCCACCCGGACCCGACGAGCGGCACCATCGACGCGCCCATCGGCCGCCACCCCCAGCACGACTACAAGTGGGCGGTCACGGCCGAGGGCAAGCCGTCCGTCACGCACTACGACCTCATCGAGGCCTTCCGCGCGGCCTCCCTGCTGGACGTCAAGCTGGAGACGGGCCGCACGCACCAGATCCGCGTCCACATGGCCGCCCACCGCCACCCCTGTGTCGGCGACCTCACCTACGGCGCGGACCCGACGCTCGCCAAGCGGCTGGGCCTGACCCGGCAGTGGCTGCACGCCGTCCGGCTGGGCTTCGAGCACCCCGGGGACGGGCAGTGGGCGGAGTTCGCCAGCGACTACCCCGAGGACCTCCAGCGGGCCCTCGACCAGGTGCGCGAGGAGACCTACGGGTGAGCCCGCGGGGGAGCGGCCCGCGCGCGTACACGGTGCGCGTCGTCGAGGACCCGGCCGACCGGGAGGCGTGCTTCGCGGTGCGCAAGGAGGTCTTCGTCGGCGAGCAGGGCGTGCCCGAGGACCTGGAGTACGACGCCTTCGACGCCGGCGCCGTGCACGTGCTGGCGCTCGGGGCGGACGGGCCGGCGCTCGGCACCGGGCGGCTGCTGACCGGCGAGGCGGCCGCGGCCAGGACCGACGGCGACCCGGCGGTGGGCTCGCTGGGGCGGCTCGCCGTGCTGCGCGAGGCGCGCGGGCTGGGCGTCGGGGCGGCGCTCGTGCGGGCCGTCGAGGAGGCGGCACGCGCGCGGGGGCTCACCGCCGTGGACCTGCACGCGCAGACCCACGCGCTGGGTTTCTACGAGCGGCTGGGGTACGTGGCGTACGGCCCGGAGTTCCCGGACGCGGGGATCGCGCACCGGTCCATGCGGCGTTCGCTGTAGCGTCCGGCGGTCGTGCGACGCCGGCGCCCTGGGATCTTCCTGATCGTCTAGCTCCGGAGCCCGACCGTGGATCAACTGGCCCTGCTGTTCGTCCTGTTGCTCGGGGCCGTGGTGAGCGTTCCGGTCGGGGACCGGCTGGGGCTGCCCGCGCCGGTGCTCATGACGCTGCTCGGGATCGTCCTCGCGGTCCTCGACTTCGTGCCGAACGTGGAGATCCCGCCCGAGCTCATCCTGCCCCTCCTGCTGCCGCCCCTGCTGTACGCGGCGGTCCGGCGCACCTCCTGGCGGCAGTTCACGGCGAACCTGCGGCCCATCCTGCTGCTCGCCGTGGCGCTGGTGTTCGTCACGACGGTGTGCGTGGCGGCGGTGGCCCACGCGATCGTGCCGGGGCTGCCGATCGCCGCGGCCGTCGCGCTCGGGGCGCTGGTCGCGCCGCCCGACCCGGTCGCCGCCACCGCCGTGGCCGGACAGCTCGGGCTGCCCCGCCGGCTGGTGTCCATCCTGGAGGGCGAGGGGCTGTTCAACGACGTGACGGCCATCGTGCTCTACCACGTCGCGATCGCCGCGGCCGTGAGCGGGTCGTTCTCGCCGTGGCGGGCCGGTCTCGACCTCGTGCTGTCCGCGGTGGTGGCGGTCGCGGTGGGCGTCGCGCTCGGGTGGGGAGCCAACCGGCTGCTGGACGTCCTCGGGGACACCACGCTGCAGATCGGGCTGACGCTCCTGGTGCCGTACGCCTCGTACGTGCTGGCGGAGGAGTTCCACGGGTCCGGGGTGCTGGCCGTGCTGACCACCGCGCTGTTCCTCGCCGAGTACGCCACCGACCCCGACGACGTGCTGACCCGGCTGGCCGGCCACACCTTCTGGGAGATCATCGACACCCTCGTCACGGGCGTCGCGTTCGGGCTGATCGGGCTGGAGCTGCACAACGCGATCCGGACGGCGTCCGGGCGGTGGGGCGAGATGCTGGGCTGGGCGGCGGTGATCGTGGCCGTGGTGGTCGTCGTACGGCTGCTGTGGCTGCTGCCGGCGACCTGGCTGACGAAGCGGCTGCACGCCCGGCGGGACCACGACGAGGACATCCCGACGAGCTGGCGGGAGACCGTCGTCATGTGGTGGGCCGGGATGCGCGGGGTGGCCTCGGTGGCGCTGGCGCTGGCCGTCCCGCTGAAGACCGAGGCGGGCGGGCCCTTCCCCGACCGGGACGAGATCGTCTTCATCGCGTTCGGCGTGATCATGGCGACGCTGGTGCTGCAGGGGCTGACCCTGCCGTGGCTGGTGAAGCGGCTCGACGTGCGGTCGGACACCGACCGCGAGAAGGCGTTCGAGAAGGAGCTCGCGGTGCGGGCCGCGAAGGCGGCGAAGCGGCGGCTGCGGGAGATCGAGGCCGAGGAGGACCTGCCGGAGGAGCTGTCCGAGCAGATGCTGCGGCGGGCCTTCGACATCGGGGTGCGGATCAGCCCGGACGTGGGCGAGGACGAGCGGCGCGAGGCGCACGAGGCGCGGGTGCGCAGGCTGAAGCGGGTACGGCGGATCCAGGGCGAGATGCTCAGCGCCGCCCGGCACGAGGTGGTGGCCGCGCGCAGCGAGCCGGGCGCCGACCCGGAGATCGTCGACCGGGTACTGCGACACCTGGACGTCCGCAGCCTCAGGTGACCCGGCGCGGACGCGTCGGCCTCACGCGCGGTGGGCGGCCCCGTCCGGGGCGGCGGCTCCGTCCCGGGACGAGGACGAGGACGGGCTCGGCAGGCGGCCGCCCGGGGGTGGGGTCGCGTCGGCCGTGTTGACCCTCGGGAGTGCGTACGGGTGCTCCCGGGCCAGCCAGCGGACCATCTGCTCGCGGACCGTGACCCGGACCGTCCAGATGTCGTCGGCGTCCTTCGCCGTGGCCAGAGCCCGGACCTGCATCGTGTTGGGGGTGGTGTCCGTGACGTCCAGGCCGCAGGCGCGGCCGTCCCACGCGGGGCACTCGCGCAGGATGTCGCGCAGCTTCTCGCGCATCGCCTCGACCGGCGCCGTGTGGTCGACGTGGAAGAAGACGATGCCGGTCATCTGCGGGGTGCCGCGCGACCAGTTCTCGAACGGCTTCGACGTGAAGTACGACACCGGCATGGTGATCCGGCGCTCGTCCCAGGTGCGCACGGTCAGGAAGGTCAGGGTGATCTCCTCGACGGTGCCCCACTCGCCGTCCACGACCACGGTGTCGCCGATGCGCACCATGTCGCCGAAGGCGATCTGCAGCCCCGCGAACAGGTTGCTCAGCGTCGACTGGGCGGCCACACCGGCGACGATGCCGAGGATGCCGGCCGAGGCCAGCAGCGAGGCGCCCGCCGCGCGCATCGCGGGGAACGTCAGCAGCATCGCGGCCACGGCCATCACGCCGACGACGGCCGCGACCACCCGCATGATCAGCGACACCTGGGTCCGCACCCGCCGGATCCGGGCCGGATCGCGGTGCACGCGCGCGTAGCGCGAGTACGTCGTCTCCACGACCGCCGCCGTGATCCGGATCACCAGCCACGCCGCCGCGCCGATCAGCACCAGCGTCAGGGCCCGGCCGATGGCGGTCCGGTGGTCCTCCAGCAACCGCGCCGCGTCGTAGGACCCTCGCAGCATCGCCGCGCACAGCACGAGTTGGTAGGGGACGCGGCCACGGCGCAGCAGGCCCCACAGCGGGGTCTCGGTGTGGCGTCGGTCGGCCTTGGACAGCAGACGGTCGGTGGCCCAGCCGATGAGGACTGTCAGCACGACCGAACCGCCGACCACGATCACGGGCCGGAGCAGGTTCTCCATGCCTTCGAACGTAACCGGGTCCGCCGGGCTTGAACATGCGACGTCGGGTGAAGTCGTGTGAAGCGGCGCACGTGCGGCGTTGTCAGTGCGGGCTGGCACCATGAACGCATGAACATCATGCTCTTTCACTCGTCCTACGGCCCGCGGCCCGCAGTGCGCGCGGCGGCGGACCGGCTGCGCGCCGCCGGGCACGAGGTGTGGACGCCGGACCTCTTCGGCGGGCGCACGTTCGACACGGTCGAGGAGGGCATGGCGCACAAGGAGGAGATCGGCAAGGACGAGCTGCTGAAGCGAGCCGTCCTGGCCGCCGCGCCCTACTCGGAGCGCGGGTTGGTGTACGCCGGTTTCTCGCTGGGCGCGTCGATCGCGCAGACCCTCGCCCTCGGCGACGACAAGGCGCGGGGCCTGCTGCTCCTGCACGGCACCTCGGACCTCGCGCCGAACGTCTTGGTGGCCGACCTCCCGGTGCAGTTGCACGTAGCGGAGCCGGACCTGTTCGAGACGGACGACTGGCTGAGCGCCTGGTATCTCCAGATGCGCAGAGCCGGCGCCGACGTGGAGATCTACCGGTACGCGGGCGCCGGGCACCTGTACACCGACCCCGAGCTGCCCGACTACGACGAGGAGGCCGCCGAGGCCACCTGGCGGGTGGCACTCGGCTTCCTCGAATCGCTGTGAGACTCGCGTGAGTTCCGTCGCAGCGGTACTGCGTCGCAGGCCCTAGCCCGGGAAGCACTCCTTCGGCGGGTGCACCAGCGACTGGAAGTGGCCGGACCACACCCAGGACGTCGGCTGCGAGTCGTAGAGCCTGAACCACATGTTCCCCGAAGGGGTCTTGGTGGTCGAGCACTGGATCCGCAGGGTCGTGCCCCGCGGCTCCGTGCGGTACCTCGTGGATGAGGAGACGGGCTGGGAGTAGATCGGCGCGCTTTCGAGCGTCGTCAGGTTGACGTACGCCGGTGCCGCCGCCGGCGCGGCTTCCCGCGCTTCGGCGGATGTGGCGGTGAGTCCGGCGAGGGCCAGGGCTGCGCCGAACACCGCAGTCTTCGTCAGGACACTTTGGGGGGTGGCCATGTGACTCCAATCGTGGACGGAACTGTCGGACCGCCGGTGTGACGGTCAGACAATGCGTCCGCGACACTAGCGAGATCTTTTCGGCCGCGCCCGGAATTATTTTCTACACGGGGTCGTATGTGCGCTCGACCTTCTGCGTGCCGGTGCGCGTGCGGTACGAACGCTCCCAGGCCGAGGTCGCGTCGGCCTTCGTGCGGTCGGACAGGACGTAGTAGTCCATCTGCGCGCGCTCGGCGGTGATGTCCAGGACGCCGTAGCCGTGCCGGTCGGTGTCGACCCAGTGCACATGCCGGTTGGCGACCTGGATGAGGGGCGCGGCGACCGCGGTGAGGGTGCCCTCGGGGACCTTCACGATGTCGTCGAGGTTGTCGGAGGTCACCGAGGTGACCACGAACTCCGTGGCCGCCGAGGCCGACAGGGGGTAGGTGCCGGCGTCCACCGGCACGTCGTTGGCCCACGCCATGTGGATGTCGCCGGTCAGGAAGACGGTGTTGCGGATGGCGTTGGAGCGCAGGTGGGCGAGGAGTTCGCGGCGGTCGTCGGTGTAGCCGTCCCACTGGTCGGTGTTGAGGCCGAGGCCGTCCTGCGGCAGCCCGAGCAGCTTGGCGAGCGGCTTGAATATGTCGGCGGAGAGCGAGCCGATGACGAACGGCGAGATCATCACCGAGTTGCCGACCAGCCGCCAGGTGGTGTCGGACGCCTTCAGCCCGGCCTTCAGCCAGTCCAGTTGGGCGCGCCCGGTGATCGTCCGGTCCGGGTCGTCGACGGTGCCCTTGCCGACGGCGACCTGCTGCGAGCGGAACGAGCGCAGGTCCAGCAGGGACAGATCGGCGAGCTTGCCGAAGCGCAGCCGCCGGTAGGTGGTGCCGGCGATGGCCGGACGGACCGGCATCCACTCGAAGTAGGCCTGCTTGGCGGCGGCCTGACGGACCGACCAGGCGCCCTCGGCGCCCTCCGTGTGGTTCTCCGCGCCGCCCGACCAGCTGTCGTTGGCGAACTCGTGGTCGTCCCAGATCGCGACGACCGGCGCCTTGGCGTGCAGGGCCTGAAGGTCGGGGTCCGTCTTGTACTTGCCGTGCCGGGTGCGGTAGTCGGCGAGCGTGAGGATCTCGTGCGTGGGCGCGTGCTCCCGTACGACGGTGCCGCGCGCGCCGTACGCGCCGGTGCCGTACTCGTAGATGTAGTCGCCGAGATGCAGCCAGGCGTCCAGGTCGCCGCGGGCCGCGAGGTGGCGGTAGGAGGAGAAGTAGCCGGCCTCCCAGTTGGCGCAGGAGACCACGCCGAAGCGCAGGCCCGGCACGGCGGCGTCCGCCGCCGGCGCGGTGCGGGTGCGCGCCACCGGGGAGTCGGTGCCGCCGGCCGAGAAGCGGAAGTAGTAGTCGGTCGCGGGCGCGAGGCCCCGGATGTCGGCCTTGACCGTGTGGTCGGTCGCGGCCGTGGCGGTGGTGGAGCCCTTGGCGACGACGTCCGTCAGCGCCTTGTCCCTGGCGACGACCCAGCTCACCTCGGTGTCCGGGCCGAGCCCGGAACCCGGTATCGCGGCGGCGGTGGGCGTCACGCGGGTCCACAGCAGCACGCCGTCGGGCAGCGGGTCGCCGGAGGCGAGGCCGTGCAGGAAGGCGGGCGCCTCGGCGGCCCGGGCGGGTAGCGCGGCCACGAGCGGGCCGGCCAGGACAGCGGTGGCCGCCGCGGCCTTGAGGGCCGTACGGCGGCGCGGGGAAAGGGAGTTGGGGCGCTCCGACGGGATGCCGGCGCTCTCGGACGATCTGTGTCGACTGGTCACGGGCGATGAGATTACTGACCGGTACGACAGCAGAGCGGGCGAACTCGAAAAGTTCGCCCGCTCTTCACCCGGAGTCTGGGATTCCCCGTCCGTCAGCCCTTGAGGGCCTCGCCCACGACCCTCTCGAAGTCGGCCACGGTCAGCAGCGGGCTGCCGTTGTTGAGCTGCTTGCCGTCCATGACGAAGCCCGGAGTGCCGGTCACGCCCTCCTTGTTGCTGTCGAAGGTTTTCGACATGGCCATCGCCCAGGCGTCGTAGGTGCCCTTCTTGACCGCGTCCTGGAACTTCGTGTTGTTCTTCAGCGCGGTGACGGTGTTCGCCACCTTGATGAGGTAGGCGTCGTCCTTGAACTCGTCGGTCGTCTCGTCCGGGTGCCACTTCGCCGAGTACAGCGCGGTCTTGTACTCGAGGAACGCCTCGTCGCTGACGTTCAGCGCGGCGCCCAGGGCGCTCAGCGCGTTCTTGGAGCCCTCGCCGTTGTCCTTGTTGTCGATGAACGTGGCGCCGACGTACTGGAACTTGTACTTGCCGGAGTCGACGTCCTTCTTCAGGGTCGAGCCGACGGTCTGCTCGAACTGCGCGCACACGGGGCAGCGCGGGTCCTCGTAGACCTTGAGGGTCTTTTTCGCGGTGCTCTTGCCGATGACGACGGTGGTGCCGTCGGTGCCCGTCGTGTTGGCGGGGGCGACGACCTTCTCGCTCTTCACGGCCTCCCAGTGGCTGGGCTTGTTGGCCTGGACGACGGCGTAACCTATGCCGCCGGCCGCGGCCAGCACGGCGACCGCCGAGGTGGCGACGATGACCTGCCGCCTGACCTTGGCCCGCTTGGCCTCGCGCTCACGCTCGGCGCGCAGCCGCTCCCGGGCCGCCGTCTTCGCCGCCGCGCTGTTCCGCTTGCTCATGGTGTTCTCCAAAGGGGACGCGTACGGGTGGGTACGCGGAAGTTCGTGTGGGGACGGGTGGGACTGGTGGGTGTTCGGGTACGCCGGTCCGTTCAGACCGCGGCGGCCGAGCACGGCGGTCCACGCCGTCCCAGGGAATGCACGAGGATCCGCTCGCGGACGGTGGTCGTACGGCGCGTGGGCCGCGGCAGGCGGCGGGCCGCCGGGGCGCGTCGTACGGTCACGGCGGCGACGGCCAGCAGCAGCGGCCGGAAGGTCGTCGCGGTCGCCGCCCCCAGCAGCCGGGCCAGCGCCCGCTCGCCCCGGCGCAGCCAGGCGGCCGCGAGCAGGCCGACGCAGACGTGCGCGCCGAGCAGCAGCCACGCGGTGCCCGGGTCGGCGTGCGCCAGCAGTCCGCCGAGCTTGCCGGCGTCGGTGCCGGTGACCTGGGCCAGCGGGCTGCCGACGGGGGTGCCGTCGCCGCACAGCACGTCCCAGCCGACCGAGGCCAGCGGGCCGGCGACCGGGCCGCCTGCCCGGCCGTAGCAGACGTGCTGGCCGGTGGTGAGGACGGTGTCGGCGGCCAGCTCCAGCGGGATCAGCAGGGCGGCGATCCGCCCGAAGCCGCGCTCGCGGCCCGCCAGGGCGTACGCGCACGCGAACACGGCGGCCGCGACGGCGGCCACCGTGTTGAGCGGCAGGGGGGCCCGCGACAGCAGCACGTGCGACGCGGTGCTGAGCGTCACGACGAAGGCCGTGAACAGCGCCGCGCGTACGGCTCTGAGGCGGGTCCCGGATATGTCCATAGCGGAGGAGAGTGTGTCACGTGCTCCTGTAAGAGACCCCTAAAGGACCCCTCTGAGCTGCGGACCGTTAGAGACCTGGAATCCGGCCGTTGCGGAACAGGTCGACGAAGATCTGGTGGTCGGCACGCGCGCGTGCGCCGTACGTGTGCGCGAAGTCGACCAGGAGGGGCGCGAAGCCCTCCTCGTCGGCCGCGATCGCCGCGTCGATGGCCCGCTCCGTGGAGAAGGGCACCAGGGACTCGCCGGAGGTGTCGTCCGCCGCCGCGTGCATCGTGGCCGTGGCCCGGCCCAGGTCGGCGACGACGGCCGCGATCTCCTCCGGGTCGTCGATGTCGCCCCAGTCCAGGTCGACCGCGTACGGCGAGACCTCGGCGACCAACTGCCCCGCGCCGTCCAGCTCGGTCCAGCCCAGCCACGGGTCGGCGTGCGCCTGGAGGGCGCGCTGGGAGATCACCGTGCGGTGCCCCTCGTGCTGGAAGTAGCCGCGGATCGCCGGGTCGGTGATGTGCCGGGAGACCGCCGGGGTCTGGGCCTGCTTGATGTAGATCACGACGTCGTTCTCCAGGGCGTCGCTGTGGCCCTCCAGGAGGATGTTGTACGACGGCAGCCCGGCCGAGCCGATGCCGATGCCCCGGCGGCCCACGACGTCCTTCACCCGGTAGGAGTCCGGGCGGGTCAGCGACGTCTCCGGCAGCGTCTCCAGATAGCCGTCGAAGGCCGCCAGGACCTTGTAGCGGGTCGCCGCGTCCAGCTCGATGGAGCCGCCGCCGGGCGCGAAGCGGCGCTCGAAGTCACGGATCTCCGTCATGGAGTCGAGCAGCCCGAAGCGGGTCAGGGAGCGGGCGTCACGCAGCGCGTCCAGCAGCGGGCCCTGCGCCGTGTCCAGGGTGAACGGCGGCACCTCGTCGCGCTTGGCGCCGGTCGCCAGGGCGTGCACGCGCTCGCGGTACGCGCCCGCGTACACCTCCACCAGTTCGCTGATCTGCTCGTCACTGAGCGCCTTGGCGTAGCCGATGAGGGCGAGGGAGGCGGACAGGCGCTTGAGGTCCCAGGTGAAGGGGCCGACGTACGCCTCGTCGAAGTCGTTGACGTTGAAGATCAGCCGGCCCGTGGCGTCCATGTACGTGCCGAAGTTCTCCGCGTGCAGGTCGCCGTGGATCCACACGCGCGAGGTGCGCTCGTCGAGATACGGGCCGCCCCGTTTCTCGGCGTCCAGGTCGTGGTAGAAGAGGCCCGCCGTGCCCCGGTAGAACGCGAAGGCCGAGGCCGCCATCTTCCGGAACTTCACGCGGAACGCGGCCGGGTCGGCGGCCAGGAGCTCGCCGAACGCGGTGTCGAAGACGGCGAGGATCTCCTCGCCGCGGTGCTCGTCGTTGAGCTGCGGAACCGACATCGCTGGGTGCCTCCTGGTGCAGTGCTTCGGACGACAGCGTCTCTGCCGTCCAACGCACGACGGTACGCGGGAGTGCCCGGTGATTGTCAGTGGCGAGGCTTAGACTTCGACGCTGTCCCCCCAGACTGTCCGCCAGCCTGTCGCCCAGTGTTTTCCATGGAGGCCACGCCGTGTCAAAGCCGCCGTTCACGCACCTGCACGTCCACACCCAGTACTCGCTGCTGGACGGTGCCGCGCGGCTCAAGGACATGTTCAACGCGTGCAACGAGATGGGCATGACCCACATCGCCATGTCCGACCACGGCAACCTGCACGGGGCGTACGACTTCTTCCACACCGCCAAGAAGGCCGGCGTCACCCCGATCATCGGCATCGAGGCGTACGTCGCCCCCGAGTCGCGGCGCAACAAGCGGAAGATCCAGTGGGGCCAGCCGCACCAGAAGCGCGACGACGTCTCCGGTTCCGGCGGCTACACCCACAAGACGATCTGGGCGGCCAACGCGACGGGCCTGCACAACCTCTTCCGGCTCTCCTCGGACGCGTACGCCGAGGGCTGGCTGCAGAAGTGGCCCCGGATGGACAAGGAGACCATCTCCCAGTGGTCCGAGGGGCTCATCGCCTCCACCGGCTGCCCCTCCGGCGAGCTCCAGACCCGGCTGCGCCTCGGCCAGTACGACGAGGCGCTGAAGGCGGCCTCCGAGTACCAGGACATCTTCGGCAAGGACCGCTACTTCCTGGAGCTGATGGACCACGGCATCGAGATCGAGCGCCGGGTCCGCGACGGCCTCCTCGACATCGGCAAGAAGCTCGGCATCCCGCCGCTGGTGACGAACGACTCGCACTACACGTACGCGCACGAGGCGACCGCGCACGACGCCCTGCTGTGCATCCAGACCGGCAAGAACCTCTCCGACCCCGACCGCTTCCGCTTCGACGGCACCGGCTACTACCTGAAGTCCACGGACGAGATGTACGCCATCGACTCCTCGGACGCCTGGCAGGAGGGCTGCGCCAACACCCTCCTGGTGGCCGAGCAGATCGACACCTCCGGCATGTTCGAGGCGAAGAACCTCATGCCGAAGTTCGACATCCCCGAGGGCTTCACCGAGGTCACCTGGTTCAAGGAGGAGGTCCGCCTCGGGATGGACCGCCGCTTCCCCGGCGGCGTCCCCGACGACCGGCAGAAGCAGGTCGAGTACGAGATGGACGTCATCATCCAGATGGGGTTCCCGGGTTACTTCCTCGTCGTCGCCGACTTCATCATGTGGGCCAAGAAGCAGGGCATCGCGGTCGGCCCCGGCCGAGGCTCCGCGGCCGGCTCGATCGTCGCCTACGCCATGGGCATCACCGACCTCGACCCGATCCCGCACGGCCTGATCTTCGAGCGGTTCCTCAACCCCGAGCGCGTCTCCATGCCGGATGTCGACATCGACTTCGACGAGCGCAGGCGCGTCGAGGTGATCCGGTACGTGACGGAGAAGTACGGCGCCGACAAGGTCGCCATGATCGGCACCTACGGCAAGATCAAGGCCAAGAACGCGATCAAGGACTCCGCGCGCGTGCTGGGCTACCCGTACGCCATGGGCGACCGGCTCACCAAGGCGATGCCCGCCGACGTCCTCGGCAAGGGCATCGACCTCAACGGCATCACCGACCCCTCGCACCCGCGCTACAGCGAGGCCGGCGAGATCCGCGCGATGTACGAGAACGAGGCGGACGTCAAGAAGGTCATCGACACCGCCAAGGGCGTCGAGGGCCTGGTCCGGCAGATGGGCGTGCACGCGGCCGGCGTGATCATGTCCAGCGAGCCGATCGTCGACCACGCGCCGATCTGGGTGCGGCACACCGACGGCGTGACCATCACCCAGTGGGACTACCCGCAGTGCGAGTCGCTCGGCCTGCTGAAGATGGACTTCCTGGGCCTGCGCAACCTCACGATCATGGACGACGCCGTCAAGATGGTGAAGTCCAACAAGGGCGTCGACCTCGACCTGCTGGCCCTGCCGCTCGACGACCCGACGACCTTCGAACTCCTCCAGCGCGGCGACACCCTCGGCGTCTTCCAGTTCGACGGCGGCCCGATGCGCTCGCTGCTGCGCCTGATGAAGCCCGACAACTTCGAAGACATCTCCGCCGTCTCCGCGCTCTACCGTCCGGGCCCGATGGGCATGGACTCGCACACCAACTACGCGCTGCGCAAGAACAAGCTCCAGGAGATCACCCCGATCCACAAGGAGCTGGAGGAGCCCCTCGAAGAGGTGCTCGCGGTCACCTACGGCCTGATCGTCTACCAGGAGCAGGTGCAGAAGGCCGCCCAGATCATCGCCGGTTACTCGCTCGGCGAGGCCGACATCCTGCGCCGCGTGATGGGCAAGAAGAAGCCCGACGAACTGGCCAAGAACTTCACCATCTTCCAGGCCGGCGCCAAGAAGAACGGCTACAGCGACGAGGCCATCCAGGGCCTGTGGGACGTCCTGGTCCCGTTCGCCGGCTACGCCTTCAACAAGGCCCACTCGGCCGCCTACGGACTGGTCTCGTACTGGACCGCCTACCTCAAGGCGAACTACCCGGCCGAGTACATGGCCGCGCTGCTCACCTCGGTCAAGGACGACAAGGACAAGTCCGCGATCTATCTGAACGAGTGCCGGCGCATGCGCATCAAGGTGCTGCCGCCGAACGTCAACGAGTCGGTGCACAACTTCGCCGCCCAGGGTGACGACGTCATCCTCTTCGGCCTGGAAGCCGTCCGCAACGTCGGTACGAACGTGGTCGAGTCGATCATCCGCAGCCGCAAGGCCAAGGGGAAGTACGCCTCCTTCCCCGACTACCTCGACAAGGTCGAGGCGGTCGCCTGCAACAAGCGCACCACGGAGTCGCTGATCAAGGCGGGCGCCTTCGACACGATGGGGCACACCCGCAAGGGCCTCACCGCGCACTTCGAGCCGATGATCGACAACGTGGTCGCGGTCAAGCGCAAGGAGGCCGAGGGGCAGTTCGACCTGTTCGGCGGGATGGGCGAGGAGGAGACCAGCGAGCCCGGCTTCGGCCTCGACGTCGAGTTCACCACCGACGAGTGGGAGAAGACGTATCTGCTCGCCCAGGAGCGGGAGATGCTCGGCCTGTACGTCTCCGACCACCCGCTCTTCGGCCTGGAGCACGTGCTGTCCGACAAGGCGGACGCGGGCATCGCCCAACTCACCGGAGGCGAGCACACGGACGGCGCGGTCGTCACCATCGGCGGCATCATCTCGGGCCTCCAGCGCAAGATGACCAAGCAGGGCAACGCCTGGGCGATCGCCACCGTCGAGGACCTCGCCGGCTCCATCGAGTGCATGTTCTTCCCCGCGACCTACCAGCTCGTGTCGACCCAACTCGTCGAGGACGCCGTCGTGTTCGTCAAGGGCCGCCTCGACAAGCGCGAGGACGTGCCGCGCCTGGTCGCCATGGAGCTCCAGGTCCCGGACCTGTCGAACGCGGGCACCAACGCGCCCGTGATCCTCACCATCCCGGCCACCCGGGTCACCCCGCCGATGATCAACCGCCTCGGCGAGATCCTCACCCACCACCGGGGCGACAGCGAGGTCCGGATCAGGCTCCAGGGCCCGACGAAGACGACCGTGCTGCGTCTGGACCGGCACCGGGTCAAGCCCGATCCCGCCCTGTTCGGCGACCTGAAGGTGCTGCTCGGCCCGTCCTGCCTGGCGGGCTGACCGGCCGACCGGCTGCGGTTGACGGGAGTGAAGCGTGAGGGGCGCATCCGGTTTCGGATGCGCCCCTCGGTGTGCCTGGGCTGCAACAGCCCGCCCTGCGGACGTCAGTTGTGGCCGAAGCGCTTCTGACGGCCCTTGCGGGCGACGTCGGACGGCGTCACCTGAGAGATGCGCTGCTCGGCCTGGTCCTGCATCGAGGACTGCTGGGCCTGCTGCTGACCACGCTCGGACTGCGGCTGTTTACGATCCTGCTTCTTGTGCTTGGCCATGGCGTCTGCCTCCTGGGGAGATCTGAGGGCCAGAGACGGGACCAGACTCACATAGGCTGACTTATGGCGCATTTCGGATAATTACCGTCTGTAAGAGGGGGTGTCGGAGCGGAAGTGCCCGAAACGCCACGCCGAAGATCGAGTTCGGGCCGTTAACCCCCGTCAGGTCGGGCAGACTCGAAGGAAGCCCAAAGCAAACCTCCCGTAAAGAGGGTGAGTCGTGTGGACCGCTGCATCGTCCTGGTGGACGCCGGGTATCTGCTGGGGGCCGCCGCCAGTCTCCTCGCCGGGGAGCCGTCGAGATCCCGGATCACCGTGGATCACTCCGCCCTCGTCCAGGGCCTGCGCGAACAGGCCGAGTCCGAGACCGAGCGGCCACTGCTGCGCATCTACTGGTTCGACGGCGCCCCGGACCGCGTCCCGCAGCCCGAACACCGCAGGCTGCGGGTGATGCCCCGGGTCACGGTCCGGCTCGGCGCGCTGACCCGCAGCGACGGCCGCTGGGCGCAGAAGGGCGTCGACGCGGCCATGCACGCCGAGCTGACCGAGCTGGCCCGCAACCGCGCCTGCTCCGACGTCGTCCTCGTCACCGGCGACGGCGACCTGCTGCCCGGCATGATGGCCGCCAAGGAGCACGGCGTCGCCGTCCACCTGTGGGCCGTCCAGGCCGCCGACGGCGACTACAACCAGTCCGAGGACCTCGTCGCCGAGGCCGACGAACGGCGCGTCCTGGACCGTACGTGGATCACCAAGGCCGTCCGCGCCAAGGAGCTGGGCGGGATCTGCGCGCCGCCGCCCGTGCCCCGGCCCGAGATCGCCGCGATCCTCTCCGCGCCGCTGCCCGACTCCGGCCTCGCCCGCGCCGCCGAGCGGACCGCCGAGGAGCCCGAGCACCCCTCCGAGCACCCGTCCACCGTCGCCTCCGAGAACGGCGCGCAGGAGCGCGTCCCCGCCCCCAAGGGCGTCCCGACCCCCAAGGACCTGGCCGCGCTGCGCGCACCCGGCGCCCAGACCGTCCAGCACCCCACCACCGCGACCCTGCGCTGGTCCTCCGACAAGGGCTGGGTCGACCGCCCCGGCGGCGTGGCCGAACCCTCCGAGGTCGCCTCGATGCCGACGCTCGCGCAGGTCACCACGGCGGAGCAGCGGTGGGCGGACCGCGAGGAGGACATCACCACCGTCGGCGGCGACCCCTACGAGGTGGGGCAGGTCTTCGCCCGCCGGTGGATGGGACGCCTCGGCGACCAGGGCCATCTGCAGAAGCTGTCGGGCATGTACCCGCGCATCCCGCACCGCATCGACGGCGAGCTGCTGCGGTACGCGGCCCGCTTCGGCCTGCTCGCCCACAAGGACGACCAGATCGACGAACACGACCGGTACGCCATCCGGGCGGGCTTCTGGCGCGAGATCGACGTACGGACGACGGCCGAGCCCGCTCCGGCGGGCGACTGAACCGGGCGGCCGGTACGCCCCCGACGGCGGGCGGAGGTCCCCGACCCCGTACCCTCGTCCCTTGTGAGTACGCGCGCGGCATCGGCAGTCCGGCAGGGGGGCGAGGTCGTGTGTGCCGTGCGCGGGCTGACCAAGACGTATCCGGCGGTCCGCGGCCGGCGCGGCACTCCCGCCACCCCCGAGGTCCGGGCCACCGACGACGTGCACCTGGACATCCGGCGCGGTGAGATCTTCGGGCTGCTCGGGCCGAACGGGGCCGGCAAGTCCACCCTCGTCCGGCAGATGACCGGGCTCATGCGGCCGGACACGGGCCGCGTGGAGATCCTCGGCCACGACGTCGTACGCCACCCCGAGCGCGCCGCGCGGCTCCTCGCCTACCTCGGGCAGGAGTCCACCGCCCTCGACGAACTCACCGTCTCCCTCGCCGCCGAGACCACCGGACGGCTGCGCGGCCTCGACGTGCGCGCGGCCCGCCGGGAGCGCGACGCCGTCCTCGACGAGCTGGGCCTCACGCCGATCGCCGGCCGGCCGCTGCGCAAGCTGTCCGGCGGGCAGCGGCGGCTGGCCTGCTTCGCCGCCGTGCTGGTGGGGGAGCGGCCGCTGCTGGTGCTGGACGAGCCGACCACCGGGATGGACCCGGTCGCGCGGCGGGCCGTGTGGGCCGCCGTGGACCGGCGGCGCGCCGAACGCGGCACGACCGTGCTGCTCGTCACCCACAACGTCATCGAGGCGGAGACCGTCCTCGACCGGGTCGCCGTCCTCGACCAGGGCCGGGTCATCGCCTGCGACACCCCGTCCGGGCTCAAGGAGCAGGTCGCCGGGGAGGTGCGGGTCGAGCTGGTGTGGCGGGAGCGGGCGCCGCTGGACGTGCCCGAGGTCGCCGCGCTGCGCGAGCGGGCCGTGGAGTCCGGCCGCCGCTGGACGCTGCGGCTCGCGCCCGACGAGGCCCGCGCGGTCGTCGCCACCGTCACCGGCGGGGCCGCCTTCGCCGCCCTGGACGACTTCACCCTGGCCACGCCGAGCCTGGAGGACGTCTACCTGGCGCTGGGCGGGGCCGCCCGGCAGGGGCTGGTGCGGGCGTGAGCGCCGGTGCGGGTGTGAGTGCGAGGGGCGTCGTCTCCGTATGGGACGGTGTGCGAACCGTAGGGAAGAGGAGCAGCGCCACGTGAGTGTCGTACCCGCCGAGGTTCTGCCGGGCAGCACCCGGACCGTGCCGGAGCCCGCCCGGGCCGCCGCGGCCGAGCTGGCGCCGCGCGCCCGGCTGTGGCCGTCGCTCGTGGCCGTGTACCGGGCGCAGTTGTCCCGGGCGCGGGTGGCGCGCATCCCGCTGCTGTTCGTGGCGACCTTCCAGTCGGTCGGCATCCTGATCATGATGCGGGGCGTCGTGGACGGCGGGCACGAGGCGGAGGCCGTGGTCGCGGGGTCGGCGGTGCTGGTCGTCGCGTTCGTCGCGCTGAATCTGCTGGCGCAGTACTTCGGGCAGTTGCGGGCCAGCGGGGGGCTCGACCACTACGCGACGCTGCCGGTGCCGCCGGCGGCCGTGGTGCTGGGGGCGGCGGGGGCGTACGCCTCGTTCACCGTGCCGGGGACTCTGGTGACGGCTGTCTTCGGGAGCGTGCTGTTCGGGCTGCCGCTGACGCATCTGTGGGTGCTCGCCCTGGTGATTCCGCTGGCGGGCGCGGCGCTGTCCGGGCTCGGGGCGGCCTTCGGGCTGCTCGCGTCGCGGCCGGAGCTGGCCACCGTGCTGGGGCAGCTCGGCATGTCGGCCGCGCTGCTGCTGGGCGTGCTGCCGCCGGACCGGATGCCGGAAGCGGTGCGCTTCGCCCGCGATCTGCTGCCGTCGACGTACGGCGTCGAGGCGTTCGCCCGGACCTTCCGGGCCGATCCCGACTGGGCGTTCGTGCTCGGGGATCTCGCCGTGTGCGCGGGGGTGGGCGTCGTGTCGCTCGCCGTCGCCACCTGGGCGTACCGTCGGGCCGCCGTCCGGTGACGCGCCGCGCGGGCGGGCCTGGCACGATGGCGGAGTGACCGCACCGCTGACTCCGCCTCCGCCGCCGCACGAACCCTCTTCGCACGAGCCGCCTTCGGCTTCGGCTCCTTCACCTTCTTCGGCTTCGGCTTCCTCTTCGGCTCCGTACGAGGCTTGGCCTCCGGCCGGTGGGGGGTACGGCGCGCCCTACGAGGTGTCCTACGGACAGGACGGGCCCGGGATGAAGACCGAACTGCGCGAAGCCGCCGTGATCACGGTGGTGGTCGCGGTCTTCGGGGTGCTGCTGGGGCTGCTGTGGGTGTGGCTCGCGCCGAAGGTGCCGCTGGTGGGGGATGTGGTGGAGGGCAACTGGGTCGTCTACTTCAAGGACACCGAGGGGGAGCAGGCGATCGGGGTGGACGGGACGTTCACCCTGTTGGCGCTGGCGGTCGGTGCGGTGAGTGCGGGGGCGGTGTTCGCCTGGCGGCGGCGTGGGGGTGTGCCGCTGGTCGTCGCGCTCGCGGTGGGTGGGGTGCTCGGGTCGTTGCTGGCCTGGCGGCTGGGGGTGTGGCTCGGGCCCGCTTCCGATGTGATCGCGCATGCGCGGAGTGTGGGCAAGGGGGTGACGTTCTCGGCGCCGTTGAAGCTGGGGGCGAAGGGGGCGTTGCTGGCGTGGTCGCTGGCCGCGTTGGTGGTGCATCTGGGGCTTACGGCGCTGTTCGGGCCTCGGGATCCTGACCCGTATCTGCCCCAGGGGGGCGGGCCTGTGGACGGGTATGGGGCGCCTGTGGTGTAGGGCGGTTTTCTCCGCCCGCGGCGCCCGCGCCGCGCTGCCCCGCCGTATCGCATGAGGCGGTGGCCGAGGAGCGTCATCGCCCTCGGCCACCGCCTCACGCCCGTGCGGGCACCCTGTTGGGATCTGCCGCCACGGACCGGCACCGACCCGGCCTACGGCGTCTTACGGCGTCCTACGGCACGCGGATCAACGTCCGCGAGTCGTTCGTCCGCGGGATGTACACGGCCTTCCAGGTCCACGCGCCGTTGCCGACCTTGTAGTGGAGCTCGACCGACGCGTTCTTCTTCCACCAGAAGCCCCAGCCCGTGGCGCAGGTGGCGGAGTTGGCCGTCCACACCGGCGAGTCGTCCCAGTCGCCGAACTGGTTGTAGCCCTTGACCCAGAAGTCCATGCGGGCGGAGGTGTCGTTGCAGACCATGACCTGCACAGCCGGCTGCCCTTCGGCGCTGGCCGTCGCGGGGAGCGCCAGACCGCCGAGGACGGCGCTCGCGGTAAGGGCGGCTGTGGTTACTTTGCGTCGAAGGTTGTTCATGGGACTGGCACCGTTCTTTCGTTTTCTGGCATGTCGGGGCGGCATGCCGTGGGGGGTGTGGGGCGGGTCAGCCGAGCAGGCCTTTGGACCGCAGCCAGGCCGTGGCCACCTTGGCGGGGGCCTCACCACTGCTGACGGACGCGGCCAGTACCGCCAGTTGCTCCGTGGTCAGCAAGGGGTTGACGCGCGCCAGGGCGTTTCTGGCGGTCAGGTCCGCATAGGGGGCGCCGGCGAGCGGAAAGACGTGCTCGGGCGGTGCGACTTCCTTGGGGTCGGCCAGTACGACCAGGCCGCCCCGGGTGATCGCGGGGTCGGTACTGCGCAGCACCAGCACATCGGGGGCGCTTGACGCGGGGGCCGCGGCGAGGGTGAGGCCGTAGGCCTGCGCCAGCGCCGAGACGGACGGAGCGTCCGCGGCACCGGAGGCGGAGCCGCCCAGGGTGAGGCGGTCGCCGGACTTCTTCAGGTCGGCGAAGCTGCGCGGTCCGCCGAGTCGTCGGGAGGTGGCCCGGGTGACCGCGAGGACGAGCCCGCGCTGCGCGGCGGCCGGGGGCAGCGCGACGATCCCGGGGGGCAGGGCCATGCTCAGCGTCGCCGCCATGTTGCCGGGCATGGTCTGGCCGCCGGGCAGCGCACGCAACAGGGTGCTCTCGTACGAGGGCGCCAGGCCGATCTCGCCCTCCACCACGGCCTTGGCGGTGTCGGCGGGCGTCGCGTAACGGGTGGTCGCGATCCGCACCTTCGTCCCTGCGGCGGTGAGGAGTTCGCCGTAGAGCGCCGCGGTGACGCGGCTCTCCGCGGAGCCGTCGGTACCGATCACGGTCGGTCCCTCGCGGTCCGCGTACCCAGTGTCCGGGTTGTCGCCGGCACCGGCCGCGCAGCCGGTGAGGAGCAGCAGGGAGCAGACCGTCGCGGCGGCGATACGCAGCCGGAGACGAGTTCCTGGAGTCACAGAGCATCACACTTCGCGATGGGGCGGGCGGCTCCGCCCGGCCGGGGCCGGGCGGAGCCGCTTGCTGTGCGGTGGGGGTGGGGCGGCTCAGCAGTGCTGGTTGCGCTCGGTCTGCGACATCTTCGCGTCCTTGAAGTTCACGTAGCCGCCGTTGGGCTTGTCCGTGTTGTAGCCGGACGACTGGTAGTTGTTGATGTACCAGATGTAGTGGCCGTAGTAGCGCTTGCCGAAGTGCAGCTCGTACCAGCCCTTGGCCTGCTGCTTGGAGGTGCCGCGCTCGATCCAGCCCTTGTATCCGGCCGGGATGTGGATCGTGTTGCTCTCGGTGTCGGTGTGTGAGACCTCCCAGGAGTGGCCGTAACTGGCCTGGACGGAGACCTCGTAGGTCTTCCAGAACGAGGCGGTCGCGGTGATCGAGACGCCGACCGAGTTGGTGGAGCCGGTCGTGTCCTGCCAGTCGACGCGGTGGTCGTTGGTCTGGCTCGCGCAGTTGAACGCGGTGCTGCCGACCTGGTGGTTCGGGCCGGTGTAGGTCCAGTAGCTCTGCGGGTGGAACTGGCAGAAGTCAGCCCAGCCGCAGGCGTCCAGGAGCTCCTTGGTGGTGGGGCTGTCGGCGGCGAACGCCGACTGAGGGGCTGCCATCAGCGAGGCGCCCAGAGTGAGAGCCGCGACAGCGCCGGCTGTCCGGGCGAAGCGCTTGGTGGAGCCGTTCTTGCGAAGAGCGAATTCCATCGGTTACTCCACAGTGGGGTATGGGCGTCGACGGACGACCCGTCGGACCCACACCACTATCGGGGTAAAGATCTTGAAACGTCAATAACGAAATTGTTAATTCGGGACGCTGGATTCCGGTTCACCATCGGGATGCGTATTTCAGGGAACGCCAAATGACGCCGCCTGAATTCGGTCCCAATGCTCCCGAAATTCTGGCGGCGCTTCGTGTTCGAGCACCCGCGCATCATGGGTGACCATGCTTCGTCGGCGCTCGAGGCAGGGAGGGTCGACGGAGGTCGTGGGAAAACTTTCGTGGGGGCAGAGTTGTTTATCAAGCCGGTTCGAAGAGGTAAACAACTCGAGGGCGAGTTCAAAATGGTGACATGGATGGTCAATTAGTCCATAGGCTCACAGATGTAGTAAATCGCACATGAGCGGCGATCTGATTTCCCTTGCGCGGGGTGGAGGTCCAGCCGCGTTCCGGGTGCGTCGTATTCCTGGGAAGCGGTCCGGACGGCGGGACCAGGACCGGTTTTCAGGACCGGTATCCATGGCTATACCGGAATGCGCGCAGAGGTTCCGGTGGGGCACGTCGGGGAGGTATGTGTGCCATTCGGAGGCGGTCGCGGGAGTTCCGGCACGGGTGCAGAGCCGGGCGACGGCGTATTTCTGTACGGGGGCGCCGGACGGGCTGGACGCGGTCGGCCGGGCTGCCAGGGGTCAGGCTCTGGCGATCGGGGCCAGTACCGCTTCCGTCAGATCGGCCAGGGTCGTGGGGGACAGTTCCAGCTCCAGGCCCCTTCTGCCCGCCGAGACGCAGATCGTGGCGTGAGTTGTCGCCGAGGCGTCCAGGACGGTGGGGAGTTTTTTGCGTTGGCCCAGGGGGGAGATGCCGCCTCTGACGTAGCCCGTGGTGCGTTCCGCCAGGGTCGGGTCGGCCATCGCCGCTCGTTTGCCGCCTGCCGCCGCTGCCAGGGCCTTGAGGTCCAGGGAGCCCGCCACCGGGACCACCGCGACCGTCAGGGTGCCGTCCACGTCCGCCACCAGGGTCTTGAAGACCCGGTCGGGGGAGACGCCCATCGCCTCGGCCGCCTCCTCGCCGTAGGACGGGTGGCCGGGGTCGTGGTCGTAGGCGTGAAGCGTGAAGTCCACGCCCGCCGCCGTCAGGGCCACCGTCGCGGGGGTGCCGCCGGCGGGCTGCTGCTTCTTCGCCTTCTTCGGCATGCGGGCCTTCGTCTGTGTCGGTTGAGTCAGTTGCGTCAGTTGAGACTCGTCGGGGCTCGGGTGAGGTCCGATGCGGGGAGCGACGGCAGGTTGCGGATGATCGCCGTCTCCGCGCGCAGGAGTTTCAGTTCGTCCCGGAGCCGGGAGGCCGTGTCGGGGGCCTGGAGGAAGCGCTGTTTGGTGGGGGTGTCCAGCATCATCGCGGCCGCCACCAGGTACGACACGACCGAGGGCTCGTCGGGCAGGTCCGCGCCGGTGGTCAGGGAGCGTTCGCGGGCGCCCGCCAGCCGCTTCTGGTACTGGCGGAAGGCCCGCAGCACGCCCTGCGCGAGCGCGCCCGCCTCGTCGCCCGGGTCCTCCGGCAGCTCCTGGAGCTCGGCCGTCAGGAACGGGCCCGACGCGTCCACCGACAGCAGCTTCACCCGCGTCGTGCCCGTCGCCAGCACCTCGAACGTGCCGTCGGCCCGCTCGCGGATCGTCGCCGCGTCGGCCACGCAGCCGACGCCGTGGAACGCCTTCAGGGGGTCGTCGCCGAACCCGGCCGCGGGGCCGCGCTCGGGCCGCGCCGTCCGGTCGGGCAGCCCCGAGGCACTGGGCGCCACCTCGTGGCCGTCGCGGATGGCGACGACGGCGAACCGGCGCGTTTCGTCCTCGGGGGTCTTCAGCAGATCGCGCATCATGGCGCGATAGCGCTCCTCGAAGACGTTGAGAGGGAGCACGAGTCCCGGGAACAACACCGAGTTCAGCGGGAAGAGCGGCAGGCGGACGGTGGTCACGACGCAGAAGCCTAGTGGTCCACGGGGCGGGCGCGTTGGCCGTGCCCGTTCCCGGGGCCCGAGCGGACCTCCTCGCGCACCGCGAGGAAGTGGCCGAGCGGGTCGTCCGACAGCCGGCCCCAGGGGAAGGACGTGGCGTACGGGCCGATCAGGCGCAGTTGCACGAGGGCGTCGTCGCGGCGGCCGAGGCGGACCAGGACGTACGTCAGGAGGTTGCGGATCTCGGCCGGCCACGGGTCGAGGCCAGGGAAGCGCGCGGAGAGCGCGACGGCGCGGTCGGCGGCGGCGTCCAGCCGCTCGCGCGGCACCTCGGGGCCGCAGCCGTCGGTCAGGTACGTGAACGCGGCCCGCACGGGCAGCGCCTGGACGAGCGAGCCGGCCGGGGCGTCCTGCGCGGCGCGGTCGGCGAAGTCGAAGCACTCGCGGTGGGAGCCGTGCCACGACTCGGCGAGGTAGCGCTTGGCGGCCACATGGCAGCCGTAGTGGTGCGGGGCGCGGCGCACCGCGGCCGCCCACAGCTCGCCGAAGTACTTGTGCCCGGCCCGGGTGCCCCGCGCGTGGTCCAGGGCGATGCGCCACGGCACCGGGTCGCGGACGTCGCTCTGCGCGGCGGCCGTGATCAGCGGGCTCACCTCGCGCAGCAGCTCGGCGCGGGCCGGCGACCGCCAGGCCCGGTCCACCGCGAGCTGCGCGGAGACGATCAGCACGTCGGGGTCGCGCGGGGCGGCGGCCCGCCAGTCCGCGAACCAGTCGGGGCGGGCGTGCGCGAAGGACGCCAGCCGGGTCACGTACCGGTCGTGGTACTCCCACTCGGCGCGTTCCCGGGTGCGGGCCAGCAGCTCGGCGGCGGGCGCGTAGGCGCCCAGGGCGGCGGCGACCAGCGCGGGTCCGAGCCGGTCGTCCGGTACGTCGAGGAGCACCTCGTCGTCGGTGGGGAGCCCGGCGGCGCTGTGGGGGGCGGCGTTCCGCGGTGCCCGGGAGGCCCGGGAGGCGCGGATGAAGGGGGGCAGCAGAGCCATGGTGCCGACCATTGAAAAGCCGCAGCTTCAGAATGCGCCAGAGGGTTCGGGCAACCTGTGGAAAGTTGTACGGCGCAGAGTCAAGGGCCGGTAAAAAGGTGACCGTTCAACGACTGTGCGTACGGCACGGTCAGCTCCGGCGCAGCAGGCGCGTCGCCCCCGCCGCCACCGTCGTCGCCAGGACCCAGCCGAGCAGGATCAGCGCCGTCGCCAGCCACTGCCAGCCGCCGCGCAACTGCCACTGGCCGACCTGCCCCAGATCGATGACGGGCAGCAGCAGGTCGAGGGTGAACAGGGCCGGGTTCCAGGGCGGATGCCCGTCGCGGTTGACGGGCGGATGCGCGGCGTGCGCGAAGGCCAGCGAACTCGCCGCCCACAGCACCGCCATCCACACCGCCGCGCGGCCCGGCCGGTACCCGTAGGCGACCGTCCAGTCCTGGGCGTAGCCCACGAGCTTCGCCGCGGGCGGCAGCGTCTCGCGGCGGCGGCGCTGCTTGGCGAGCAGCACCTCGCGCGCGTCCTCGTCCTCCCCGCCGCCCCGCAGCACGGTCGCCAGCCGCTCGTACGGCTCCGGGGCGTACTCGGCGGTCGCCGCCGCCACCCAGCGCAGCCGCTCGGCCAGCGGGAACGGGCCCTGCGGCACCAGGTTCTCGTACGCGAAGCCGCCCATGTGCAGTCGGCCAGGGCCCGGCCAGGCGCTCGCCCGGTCGACGAGGTTGATCACCCGGGCGCCCGACAGCACCACCTTCCCGCGCGCGGGAGGCTCCCCGAGGAAGCGCAGCTCGGGCGTCTGCACCCGGCGCAGCGACAGCTCCTGGTCCTCCGTGAAGACGAACCGGGCCCGCTCCAGGTCCACGGCGTCACCGAACCGCCCGTCGTCCAGACGCACCCCGCCCCGGCAGTCGAAACGCTGGATGCGCGTCCCGCGCGCGGGAGTCGTGCCGCTCAGCGCCTGGCCGCCGACGCCGGCCGGGGTCAGATACAGCGAGCGCCCCACCGTGAGCTGCGGCGCGTTCAGCGCGAGCCGGGTGTACGGGTTGGCCAGCCGCGCCCCGCGCAGACTCAGCGACACGCCGATCGTGGCGCTGCGCAGACTCAGCTCGCCATGCGACTCCAGCAGCTCCGCCTGGAGGTCCTGGCCGACCGTCATGCCGTCGGCGGCGATCGAACGGCCGGACCGGTCGCGGTACACGATCGCCTGGTTGAGCAGCAGGTCCGTGCCGATGTGCGCGTCGGTGAGCCGGACGCCGTTGTGGAAGCGGCAGCGCGGCAGGTGCAGATCGCCCTCGGTGTGCACCCGGGCCGCCTCGAGCCGCGGCACCGAGCAGTCCACCATCCGCATCGTCGTGAACCGCGCCTCCGGCATCAGCACCTCCTGCTCGAACCGGCAGCGCCGCATCTCCAGATACGGCACCACCGTGCCGCCCGCGAGGTCCAGGGAGCCGCTGATCTGCACGCCGGCCAGTTTCAACGAGGCGACCCGGCCGGCCAGCGCGGGCGGCCCGGCCAGCAGCAGCCAGGCGACGATCCGCGCCCGCACGGTCCGCCCCGCGCCCCACGGATGACCGCCGTGCGGATCGTCGACGACCGTGTCCCCGCTGCTCAGGTCGTACACGGTGCCGTCGCGGAAGGCCTGCCACATGCCGGCCTCGGCGGCGGTCAGATCGTCCGGCAGCTCCCCGGCGTGCCCGCCGGCCCCCTCCGTCACACCCGTCACCCCTTCGGTCACCCTCCCCGCTAGACGTGAAGGTGATCTTCCGGGTTCCGGCGGCCGTCCGGCCACGTTCTGTATCAGCCATTGATACGCGCGAACGACGTCCGATCCCGGTCTGAGAGAATTGACCTCGTGCTGCAACATTTCTCGCTGGCCCGAATCGATCTGCGCGGCGACCCCCTTCCCGAGGGCCCCGCCCTGCGCGACCTGCTGCCCCGAGCCGAATTCGACGTCTCGGCCGCCCTGGAGAAGGTGCGCCCGATCTGCGAGGCCGTGCATCATCGGGGCGACGCGGCGCTGATCGACTTCGCCGAGCGGTTCGACGGCGTGCGGCTGACCTCCGTGAGGGTCCCGGCGCAGGCCGTCGCCGACGCGCTGGAGCAGCTCGACCCCGCCGTGCGCGCGGCCCTGGAGGAGTCCATCCGCCGCGCCCGCCTCGTGCACCGCGCGCAGCGCCGCACGACCCACACGACGCAGGTCGTGCCCGGCGGATCCGTGACCGAGAAGTGGGTGCCGGTCGAGCGGGTCGGGCTGTACGCGCCGGGCGGCCGGTCGGTCTACCCGTCGTCCGTGATCATGAACGTGGTGCCCGCCCAGGAGGCCGGCGTCGAGTCCATCGCGCTCGCCTCCCCGGCGCAGGCCGAGTTCGGCGGCCTCCCGCACCCGACGATCCTCGCCGCGTGCGCCCTGCTCGGCGTCGACGAGGTGTACGCGGCAGGCGGCGCCACCGCCGTCGCGATGTTCGCGTACGGCACCGAGTCCTGCCCGCCCGCCAACATGGTCACCGGCCCCGGCAACATCTGGGTCGCCGCCGCCAAGCGCTACTTCACCGGCAAGATCGGCATCGACGCCGAGGCCGGCCCCACCGAGATCGCCGTCCTCGCCGACGACAGCGCCGACCCGGTGCACGTCGCCGCCGACCTGATCAGCCAGGCCGAGCACGACCCGCTGGCCGCCGCCGTCCTCGTCACCGACTCCGTCGCACTGGCGGACGCGGTCGAGAAGGAGCTCCAGCCGCAGATCGCCGCCACCAAGCACATCGACGACCGGATCGTCCCGGCGCTCGCCGGCCGCCAGTCGGCGATCGTCCTCGTCGACGGCATCGACGAGGGCCTGCGCGTCGTCGACGCGTACGGCGCCGAGCACCTGGAGATCCAGACGGCCGACGCCGCCGCCGTGGCCGACCGGGTCAGGAACGCGGGCGCGATCTTCGTCGGGCCCTGGTCGCCGGTGTCCCTCGGCGACTACGCGGCCGGATCCAACCACGTGCTGCCCACCGGCGGCTGCGCCTGCCACTCCTCCGGGCTGTCCGTGCAGTCCTTCCTGAGGGGCGTCCACATCGTCGACTACACCCGCGACGCGCTGGCCGACGTCGCGCATCACGTGGTGACGCTGGCGGAGGCGGAGGACCTGCCCGCGCACGGCGCGGCGGTCAAGGCAAGGTTCGGATGGAAGGTACCGACGAGCAAGTGACCGGCATCGACGATCTTCCCGTACGCGACGAGCTGCGCGGCAAGTCCCCTTACGGCGCGCCCCAGTTGGACGTCCCCGTACGGCTGAACACCAACGAGAACCCCTACCCGCTGCCCGAGGCGCTGGTCGAGCGGATCGCCGAGCGCGTCCGCGAGGCCGCCCGCGACCTCAACCGCTACCCCGACCGGGACGCGATCGAGCTGCGCACCGGGCTGGCCGACTACCTGACGAAGACCGGGGGCCACCGGGTCGGCGTCGAGAACGTGTGGGCGGCCAACGGCTCCAACGAGGTCATCCAGCAACTGCTCCAGACCTTCGGCGGACCGGGCCGTACCGCGATCGGCTTCGAGCCGTCATACTCGATGCACGCGCTCATCGCGCGCGGCACCGGGACCGGCTGGATCTCCGGCCCGCGCAACGAGGACTTCTCGATCGACCTCGCCGCCGCCGAGCGGTGGATCGCGGAGAACAAGCCCGACGTCGTGTTCGTCACGACCCCCAACAACCCCACGGGCAACGCCGTTTCGCCCGAGACGGTCCTCGCGCTGTACGACGCCGCACAGACCGCCAAGCCGTCGATGGTGATCGTCGACGAGGCGTACGTCGAGTTCAGCCACGGCGACTCGCTGCTGCCGCTGCTCGAAGGTCGGCCGAATCTCGTCGTCTCGCGCACGATGTCGAAGGCCTTCGGCGCGGCCGGGCTGCGGCTCGGCTATCTCGCCGCGCACCCCGCCGTCGTCGACGCCGTCCAACTCGTCCGGCTGCCCTACCACCTGTCGGCCGTCACCCAGGCGACCGCGCTGGCCGCCCTGGAGCACACCGACACGCTGCTCGGGTACGTGGAGCAGTTGAAGGGCGAACGGGACCGGCTGGTGGGCGAGTTGCGGGCCCTCGGCTGCGAAGTCGTCGAGTCCGACGCGAACTTCGTGCAGTTCGGCCGGTTCGCGGACTCCCGCGCCGCCTGGCAGAAGATCCTCGACCAGGGCGTCCTGGTCCGGGACAACGGCATCCCGGGGTGGCTGCGGGTCTCCGCCGGAACCCCCGAAGAGAACGACGCGTTCCTCGACGCGGTCCGAAAACTGAAGAAGGAGCAGAGCGCATGAACCGCGTAGGACGTGTGGAGCGGACGACGAAGGAGACCTCGGTCCTCGTCGAGATCAACCTCGACGGCACCGGCAAGGTCGATGTGTCGACCGGCGTCGGCTTCTACGACCACATGCTCGACCAGCTCGGCCGGCACGGTCTGTTCGACCTGACCGTGAAGACCGACGGCGACCTGCACATCGACTCCCACCACACCATCGAGGACACCGCCCTCGCGCTGGGCGCCGCCTTCAAGCAGGCGCTCGGCGACAAGGTGGGCATCTACCGCTTCGGCAACTGCACGGTCCCGCTGGACGAGTCGCTCGCCCAGGTCACCGTCGACCTGTCCGGCCGCCCCTACCTCGTGCACACCGAGCCCGAGAAGATGGCGCCGATGATCGGCGAGTACGACACCACGATGACCCGGCACATCCTGGAGTCCTTCGTCGCCCAGGCCCAGATCGCGCTGCACGTGCACGTGCCCTACGGGCGCAACGCGCACCACATCGTGGAGTGCCAGTTCAAGGCCCTCGCCCGCGCCCTGCGCTACGCCTCCGAGCGCGACCCGCGCGCGGCCGGCATCCTCCCCTCCACGAAGGGCGCGCTGTAGAACCATGACGGGACTCTCGACCCTTCTGATCGTCGTCGGCCTCTTCCTGGCCGGCGGCATCTACTCGTTCGTCAAACAGCAGATGCCGAAGAGCCTGATCGTGCTGCTCTCGATCGGCGCCACGATGTGTCTCGTCGCGGGCGTGATGCGGCTGGAGGTGTGGAATTGACCGCCACCGGGACGACCGGCGCGAAGAAGGTGGTCGTCTTCGACTACGGCTTCGGCAACGTCCGCTCCGCCGAGCGCGCCCTCGCGCGCGCGGGGGCCGACGTGGAGATCACGCGTGACTTCGACACGGCCATGAACGCCGACGGGCTGCTGGTGCCGGGCGTCGGCGCGTTCGCCGCCTGCATGAAGGGCCTGCGCGAGGCGCGCGGCGACTGGATCGTCGGCCGCCGGCTGTCCGGCGGGCGGCCCGTGCTGGGCATCTGCGTCGGCATGCAGATCCTCTTCGCGCGCGGCATCGAGCACGGTGTGCAGACCGAGGGCCTGGACGAATGGCCCGGCGCGGTCGAGCCGCTCCAGGCCGAGATCGTGCCCCACATGGGCTGGAACACCGTCGACGCCCCGGCCGGCTCGGAGCTGTTCGCCGGCCTGGACGCGGACGCGCGCTTCTACTTCGTGCACTCCTACGCCGTCCAGGAGTGGACCCTGGAGACCACGAACGCGGCCATCAGGGCGCCTCTGGTCACCTGGTCGACGCACGGCAAGCCCTTCGTGGCCGCCGTGGAGAACGGCGCCCTGTGGGCCACGCAGTTCCACCCCGAGAAGTCCGGCGACGCCGGCGCCCAGCTCCTCACCAACTGGATCGGAACCCTGTGAGCAAGCTCGAACTCCTCCCCGCCGTCGACGTCCGCGACGGCCAGGCCGTCCGTCTCGTGCACGGCGAGTCGGGCACGGAGACTTCTTACGGTTCGCCCCTCGACGCCGCCCTCGCCTGGCAGCGCTCGGGCGCCGAGTGGCTGCACCTGGTCGACCTGGACGCCGCGTTCGGCACCGGCGACAACCGCGCCCTGATCGCCGAGGTCGCGAAGGCCATGGACATCAAGGTGGAGCTGTCCGGCGGCATCCGCGACGACGACACCCTCGCCGCCGCCCTCGCCACCGGCTGCACCCGGGTGAACCTGGGCACGGCCGCCCTGGAGACGCCCGAGTGGGTCGCCAAGGTCATCGCCGAGCACGGCGACAAGATCGCCGTCGGCCTCGACGTACGCGGCACGACGCTGCGCGGCCGTGGCTGGACCCGCGACGGCGGCGACCTCTACGAGACGCTGGCCCGCCTCGACCAGGAGGGCTGCGCGCGGTACGTCGTCACCGACATCGCCAAGGACGGCACGCTCCAGGGCCCGAACCTGGAGCTCCTGAAGAACGTGTGCGCGGTGACGGACCGGCCGGTCGTGGCGTCGGGCGGAGTGTCGTCCCTGGCCGACCTGCGGGCCATCGCCGAGCTGGTCCCCCTCGGCGTCGAGGGCTCCATCGTCGGCAAGGCCCTCTACGCGAAGGCGTTCACCCTGGAAGAGGCCCTGGAGGCGGTGGCCCGGTGAGCGAGGTGCGACGCGTCACGACCGGCGCGCCCTGGGAGGACGCCTTCGGCTACTCCCGCGCGGTGGAACTGCCCAACGGACTGGTGCTGGTCGCCGGCTGCACGTCGATCGTGGACGGCCAGATCGCCGGCGGCGGCCCCTACGAGCAGACGGTCAACGCCTTCAACGTCGCGTTCGCGGCGCTGGAGCAACTGGGTCTCGGCCCGGGCGACGTCGTGCGGACGCGCATGTACGTCACCCACGCGCGGGACGTGGACGACGTCGGACGCGCCCACAAGGAGCTGTTCGACGCCGTCCGGCCCGCCGCATCCATGATCATCGTCGCCGGCCTCGTGGACCCCAGCCTGGTCGTCGAGGTCGAGGTCGAGGCGTTCCGAGGAGTGCCGTCATGACCCTTGCGATCCGCGTCATCCCCTGCCTGGACGTCGACAACGGCCGCGTCGTCAAGGGCGTCAACTTCCAGAACCTGCGCGACGCGGGCGACCCCGTCGAGATGGCCAAGGTGTACGACGCCGAGGGCGCCGACGAGCTGACGTTCCTGGACATCACCGCCTCCTCCGGCAACCGCGAGACGACCTACGACGTGGTGCGCCGCACCGCCGAGCAGGTGTTCATCCCGCTCACCGTCGGCGGCGGCGTACGCACCCCCGAGGACGTCGACAAGCTGCTGCGGGCCGGCGCGGACAAGGTGGGCGTGAACACGGCCGCGATCGCCCGCCCCGAGCTGATCAAGGAGATCGCGGAGCGCTTCGGCAGCCAGGTACTGGTCCTCTCGGTGGACGCCAGGCGCACCGCGTCCGGCTCCTTCGAGGTGACGACCCACGGCGGCCGCAAGGGCACCGGCATCGACGCCATCGAGTGGGCGCACCGGGCGGCCGAGCTGGGCGCGGGCGAGATCCTGCTCAACTCGATGGACGCCGACGGCACCAAGGACGGCTACGACCTGGAGATGATCACCGCCGTCCGCAAGCACGTGTCGATCCCCCTGATCGCCTCCGGCGGCGCGGGCACCCTCACCGACTTCCCCCCGGCCGTCGAAGCGGGCGCGAACGCGGTCCTGGCCGCATCGGTGTTCCACTTCGGCGACCTGCGCATCGGCGAGGTCAAGACCGCCCTGCGCGAAGCGGGACACCCCGTGCGCTGACGCCTATGGGCGTGAGGTGAGGTGCGGTAAGCCCCGACCACCTGGTGGCCGGGGCTTACTCATGGCCGCCGCAGTCCTTGCCGCCTCAGTCCGTGCCGTCTCGTTCCTTCGGCTGAGCCAGTTGGATCAGGTTGCCCACGGTGTCGTCCAGGACGGCGGCGATGACCGGGCCCTGTTCCTGCGGCTTGTGGGTGAAACGCACCCCCAGGGACCGCAGGCGCTCGTACTCCGCGGCGATGTCGTCGACGGAGAACACGATGCACGGCAGACCCGCCTCGCGCAGCGCCGCCCGGTACGGCTCCGCGATGGGACCCTGGCCGGGCTCCAACAGCAACTGGAGATCCGGCTGGGCCCCTTCCGGCGCGCCCACGGTGACCAGCAGCGAGCCGCCGCCGAGATCCATGTGCAGGCGCGTCTCGAAGCCCAGGACGTCCGTGTAGAAGGCGTGCGCCTTCGCGACGTCGTCGACGTACACGCTGGTCATCGCGACCTTGATCATGAACGGTTCCTCTCAGAGGCCGAGCTGCTTGCCGCCGTACAGGGTGGCGATCGCGTCCTTCTCGCCCTCCAGCTCCACCTTGGCGGCGCTCTGCCGGCCGTACAGGAACAGCAGCAGCTCCGACGGCTCCCCGGTCGCCGTCACCACCGGAGTGCCCCGGTTGGCGACCGCCGTACGGCCGTCCGCGCGGCGCAGCACCAGGCCCGTCGGCGTGGAGCGGCCCATCAGCCGGGCGGCGCGCTCCAGCCGGGACCACAGGGCGTCCTGGAAGACCGGGTCGAGCTCGCGCGGCGTCCACTCCGGCCCGGCGCGCCGGACGTCCTCGGTGTGGACGTAGAACTCGATCGTGTTCGACGCCTCGTCGACCTGCTTGAGCTGGAAGGGCGAGAAGCGCGGCGGGCCGGTCCGGATGAGCTGGATCAGCTCCTCGTACGGCTTGGCCGCGAACTCCTCCATCACCTTGTCCAGCCGGGCCGCGAGCTGCGGGACCAGCAGACCGCCCGCGGCGTCCGGGCGGCGCTCGCGCACCACCACGTGCGCGGCCAGATCCCGGGTCTGCCAGCCCTCGCAGAGGGTCGGCGCATCGGGACCCGCGGTCTCCAATAGATCGGCGAGCAGAAGCCGTTCACGCTTGGCGAAAGTCGACATGCAGTCAGCCTACGGCCGTGCCGCGGGTCCGCACAGTGGACACCGTGCCGTCACTGTCAGTGCCGCGCGGCAGAATGGCACCATGACCAGCACGCCCCCGCCCAGCAGCCTCGACCCCGAGATCGCCGCGCGCCTCAAGCGCGCCGCCGACGGCCTCGTCCCCGCCATCGCCCAGCAGTACGACACCGGTGAGGTGCTCATGCTCGGCTGGATGGACGACGAGGCGCTGCACCGCACGCTCACCACCGGCCGCTGCACCTACTGGTCGCGCAGCCGCCGGGAGTACTGGGTCAAGGGCGACACCTCCGGCCACTTCCAGTGGGTCAAGTCCGTCGCCCTGGACTGCGACGCCGACACCGTCCTCGTCAAGGTCGACCAGGTCGGCGCCGCCTGCCACACCGGCGCGCGCACCTGCTTCGACGCCGACGTCCTGCTGAAGGACGACACCGGTTCCGACACCGCCGCCGTAGATCAGTAAGGTCAGCCGCCATGGACCTCGAGACGTTCCGCAAGCTGGCCGGCGACCGCCGTGTCATCCCGGTCACCCGCAAGCTCCTCGCCGACGGCGACACCCCGGTCGCGCTCTACCGCAAACTCGCGGCCGAGCGCACCGGCACCTTCCTGCTGGAGTCCGCGGAGAACGGCCGCTCCTGGTCCCGGTACTCCTTCGTCGGCGTCCGCTCCGCCGCCACCCTCACCGCGCTCGACGGCCAAACCCACTGGCTCGGCACCCCGCCCGTCGGCGTCCCCACGGACGGCGACCCGCTCGCCGCCCTGCGCGCCACCATCGAGACCCTGCACACCCCCCACCAGGAGGGCATGCCGCCCTTCACCGGCGGCATGGTCGGCTACCTCGGCTACGACATCGTGCGCCGCCTGGAGAAGATCGGCCCCGGCGAGCGGGACGACCTGCGCCTGCCCGAGCTGACCATGCTCCTGACCAGCGACCTCGCCGTCATGGACCACTGGGAGGGCTCCGTCCTGCTGATCGCCAACGCGATCAACCACAACGACCTCGAGACCGGCGTCGACGAGGCGTACACGGACGCGATCGCCCGCCTCGACGCCATGGAGGCCGACCTCACGCGCGCGGTCGCCCAGCCCCCGGCCGTCCTGCCGCCCTCCGAGCTGCCCGAGTACACCGCCCTGTGGGGCGGCCCCGACTTCCGGACGGCCGTCGAGGACATCAAGGAGCGCATCCGCGCGGGCGAGGCCTTCCAGGTCGTCCCCTCCCAGCGCTTCGAAACACCGTGCACGGCCAGCGCGCTGGACGTCTACCGGGTCCTCAGGGCGACCAACCCGTCGCCGTACATGTACCTGTTCCGCCTCGACGGCTTCGACGTCGTCGGCTCGTCCCCCGAGGCGCTCGTCAAGGTCGAGGACGGCCACGCGATGGTCCACCCCATCGCCGGCACCCGGCACCGCGGGGCCACCCCGCAGGAGGACCAGGCCCTCGCCGACGAACTGCTCGCCGACCCCAAGGAGCGCGCCGAGCACCTCATGCTGGTCGACCTGGGCCGCAACGACCTGGGCCGGGTCTGCGAACCGGGCTCGGTCGAGGTCGTCGACTTCATGTCCGTCGAGCGGTACTCGCACGTCATGCACATCGTCTCGACGGTCACCGGCAAGGTCGCCGCCGGCCGCACCGCCTTCGACGTCCTCACCGCCTGCTTCCCCGCCGGCACCCTCTCCGGCGCCCCCAAGCCCCGCGCCATGCAGATCATCGACGAACTGGAACCGTCCCGACGCGGCCTGTACGGCGGCTGCGTGGGCTACCTGGACTTCGCGGGCGACTCCGACACCGCCATCGCCATCCGCACCGCCCTGCTGCGCGACGGCACGGCCTACGTCCAGGCAGGCGCCGGCATCGTCGCCGACTCCGACCCGGTCGCCGAGGACCAGGAGTGCCGCAACAAGGCGGCGGCGGTCCTGCGCGCCGTCCACACGGCCAACCGGCTCGGCACGTAACAGGCCCGGGCCGTAGGACGAGGGTCATATGAACCCCGGGTGACGGTTCGCCCGGGGTTCAGGCGATAGTGGGGTACGTGACTGCTGTTCCGCACCCCCGATCCGCATCCGACACCGCCGCCCGGTCCGGCCGCCGGAGCCTCGCCCTCGCCCTGCTGTGCGGCGCGCTGGGCGCGGCCGTGGCCCTGCTGGCCACCCGGCAGCGCTGGTCGGCGGGCACGGCGACGGTGGCCGGCGGCGACTTCCCCCTGACCGCCAGGGGCAGCGACGTCACGGGCCTGCCCGCGGCGCTCGCCATAGTGGGCCTCGCCGCGCTCGTCGCCGTCTTCGCCGTCCGCCGGGCCGGCCGCTTCGCGGTCTCCGCCCTGCTCACGCTCTCCGGCGCCGGGATCATCGCCGCCGCCCTGCTCGGCGCCACCGACGGCAGCGCGCTCGACGAACAGGCCGCGAAGGCCTCCGGCGACACCTCGGCCACCGTGGCCTCCTTCACCCACACCGCATGGCCCTACGCGGCGGCGGCGGGCGGCGCCCTGATCCTCCTGGCCGGCCTCCTCGCCCTGCGCTACGGCCGCCAGTGGCCCGCCATGTCCGGCCGCTACGAACGCGACGGCACCCCGCGACCCCGGCGCGCCCCCAAGCCCGTCGACCCCGACCGGCCCGAGGACATGTGGAAGGCCCTGGACCGCGGCGAGGACCCGACGGGCACGGACCCGGCCTGACCGCCTCGCGGCCCGCGGTTCCCGATGTGGTGAATCAGACGCGAACGGATACCACCCCCGCGTCCGGTACGCGCGTGCGTACGGGACAATGGGCGACGAGCGTCCGGCTCGGACGGACACAGAGACAGCAATGAGGAGCAAGTCATGGCGGGCAGCAGCCACGGACACACCCCGGCCGCCTGGACCGGCGTCACCATCTGCACCATCGGGTTCATCGTCGCGGGCGTGTTCATGGTGATGGACGAGCCGCTCGGGTTCTGGGCCGGCATGGCGATCGTGCTCCTCTCCGGTGTGGTCGGCGCCGCGATGAGCGCGGCGGGCCTGGGCATGCCGAAGGACGCCCGCCCGGTGCACAAGACCGCGCCGGCGACCCGCGAGGCGGCCCCCGTCGAGGGCTGAGCCCACTGCGAGGCGTTCACGCACGCGCGCGTGCGTGAAGAGGGGCGGCCGGTGCACGACCGGCCGCCCCTTCACGCGCGCGTGCCACCCCGCCGGGGCACAATGCGAGGCGTGAACGCCGACAGCCGGAGCGCGACGTCAACGACCCTGGGACGACTCGCCGTGCCCGCCGGGATCCTCGCGGCCGTCGTCGGCGCCTTCGCCTACGTCGGGGCCGTCGACCCCAACGAGCCCGGCCACTACCCCGCCTGCCCGCTGCTGCGCTACACGGGCCTGTACTGCCCCGGCTGCGGCGGCCTGCGCAGCGCGCACGCGTTCGTGCACGGCGACTTCCGGACCGCCCTCCAGGACAACGCTCCGGCCGTCGCCGCCTATCTGGCATTCGCGGTGCTGTGGACCGTCTGGGTGGTCCGCGCGGCCCGCGGCCGTCCCGTGCGCGTCGACCTCACCTCGGTCCAGCTCTGGGCGCTGGGCGCGTCGCTGCTGGTCTTCACGGTCGTCCGGAACCTGCCGTTCGGCGGCTGGCTGCATCCTTGATCAACCGGCGAAACGTCCAGGTGGTGGGACCGCCGCCGACTGGATGTGAGGCCATCGCCTTCCTGCGGATACCATCGGAGTGACCATCGTTTTTCCACCGGTTGCCGGAAGGGGGCCGCTCGCGTGAGTGTGCTCGACGAGATCATCGACGGAGTCCGTGCCGACCTCGCGGAGCGGCAGGCGCGCGTCAGCCTCGAGGAGCTCAAGGAGCGCGCGGCGAAGACTCCCGCGGCCAAGGACGGCGTGGCCGCCCTGCGCGGTGACGGCGTCAAGGTCATCTGCGAGGTCAAGCGCTCCAGCCCGTCCAAGGGCGCGCTGGCCGCCATCGCCGACCCGGCCGGCCTGGCCGCCGACTACGAGGCGGGCGGCGCGGCCGTCATCTCCGTCCTCACCGAACAGCGCCGCTTCGGCGGCTCCCTGGCCGACCTCGAAGCGGTCCGCGCGCGGGTCGACATCCCCGTACTGCGCAAGGACTTCATCGTCACCTCGTACCAACTGTGGGAGGCCCGCGCGTACGGCGCCGACCTCGCGCTGCTGATCGTGGCGGCCCTCGAGCAGTCGGCCCTGGAGTCCCTCATCGAGCGGGCCGTTTCCATCGGCCTCACCCCGCTGGTCGAGGTCCACGACGAGGACGAGGTCGAGCGCGCCGTGGCCGCGGGCGCCAGGGTGATCGGCGTCAACGCGCGCAACCTGAAGACCCTCGAGGTCGACCGCGGCACCTTCGAGCGCGTCGCCCCCGAGATCCCGGCCGACATCGTCAAGATCGCCGAGTCCGGCGTCCGAGGCCCGCACGACCTCATCGCGTACGCCAACGCCGGCGCCGACGCCGTCCTGGTCGGCGAGTCCCTGGTGACGGGCCGCGACCCCAAGACGGCGGTCGCCGACCTGGTCGCGGCCGGCGAACACCCGGCCCTGCGCCACGGCCGCGGCTGACCGGCCGCTAGGCTGACCCCGATGACTCCGACGACCCCTGCGCCGATCACGGACCGGTACGCCCGCCTCGCGCGCGGCTGCCGCCCCCGTGGCTGCCGCGCGCCCGCCCGCCGGGTGCACGGCCGCAGGGTTCGGTACGTCATCGGAGACGAGCCGGGCCAGGTCAACGGACAGCGATGGCAACGCCCCTTCTTCTAGGGGCGCGGGGCTCTTTCTGACGCGCGGCTACTAGCCGCGCGGGCGCGACCGGCCACGTACGGCCTGAGGTCGTCCGACAAGCCCTGCCCCCACGGCGATTAGTGTTTTTCCACAACTCACCGTGAGGTTTCCGCATGCCCAGCGAGTTCTTCATCCCCGACCCCGAGGGTCAAGTCCCCACCGCCGAGGGCTACTTCGGCGCGTTCGGCGGCAAGTTCATCCCGGAGGCCCTCGTCGCCGCCGTGGACGAGGTGGCCGTCGAGTACGACAAGGCCAAGCACGACCCCGAGTTCGCCCGCGAACTGGACGACCTGCTCGTCCACTACACCGGCCGCCCCAGCTCCCTCACCGAGGTGCCCCGGTTCGCCGAACACGCCGGCGGCGCACGCGTCTTCCTCAAGCGCGAGGACCTCAACCACACCGGCTCCCACAAGATCAACAACGTGCTCGGCCAAGCGCTGCTCACCAAGCGCATGGGCAAGACGCGCGTGATCGCCGAGACCGGCGCCGGCCAGCACGGCGTGGCCACGGCCACCGCCTGCGCCCTCTTCGGGCTCGAGTGCACGATCTACATGGGCGAGATCGACACCCAGCGCCAGGCCCTGAACGTGGCCCGGATGCGCATGCTGGGCGCCGAGGTCGTGGCCGTGAAGTCCGGCAGCCGCACGCTGAAGGACGCCATCAACGAGGCCTTCCGCGACTGGGTCGCCAACGTCGACCGCACCCACTACCTCTTCGGCACGGTCGCCGGACCGCACCCCTTCCCGGCGATGGTCCGCGACTTCCACCGCGTCATCGGCGTCGAGGCCCGGCGCCAGATCCTGGAGCGCGCCGGGCGGCTGCCCGACGCGGCCGTCGCCTGCGTCGGCGGCGGCTCCAACGCCATCGGCCTCTTCCACGCCTTCATCCCGGACGCCGACGTGCGCCTGATCGGCTGCGAGCCGGCCGGGCACGGCGTCGAGACCGGCGAACACGCGGCGACCCTGACCGCGGGCGAGCCCGGCATCCTGCACGGCTCCCGCTCCTACGTCCTCCAGGACGACGAGGGCCAGATCACCGAGCCGTACTCCATCTCGGCGGGACTGGACTACCCGGGCATCGGCCCCGAGCACTCCTATCTCAAGGACACCGGCCGCGCCGAGTACCGCGCGGTCACCGACGACGCGGCCATGCAGGCGCTGCGCCTGCTGTCGCGCAGCGAGGGCATCATCCCGGCCATCGAGAGCGCGCACGCGCTGGCCGGCGCCCTGGAGGTCGGCAAGGAACTCGGCAAGGACGGGCTGATCATCGTCAACCTGTCCGGCCGCGGCGACAAGGACATGGACACCGCCGCCCGCTACTTCGGGCTGTACGACACCGACGCCGAGGTCGCCGCCAACGCGGCCGACACCGCCGAGATCGAGGGGGACGCGAAGTGAGCGGGAACATCCGGCTGCTGGCCGACACCCTCGCCGCCGCCAAGGCCGAGGACCGCTCCGCGCTCATCGCCTACCTCCCGGCCGGGTTCCCGACCGTGGCCGGCGGCATCGAGGCGATCAAGGCCGTCCTGGACGGCGGCGCGGACGTGGTCGAGGTCGGTCTGCCGCACAGCGACCCGGTCCTCGACGGCCCGGTCATCCAGACCGCCGACGACATCGCCCTGCGCGGCGGGGTGCGCATCGCGGACGTCATGCGCACGGTCCGCGAGGCCTACGAGGCCACCGGGAAGCCGATCCTCGTCATGACGTACTGGAACCCGATCGACCGCTACGGCGTCGAGCGCTTCACCGCCGAACTGGCCGAGGCGGGCGGGGCGGGCTGCATCCTGCCCGACCTGCCGGTGCAGGAGTCGGCGCTGTGGCGTGAGCACGCCGACAAGCACGGTCTGGCGACGGTCTTCGTCGTGGCGCCGAGCAGCAAGGACGCGCGGCTCGCCCAGATCACCGAGGCGGGCAGCGGCTTCGTCTACGCCGCCTCGCTGATGGGGGTCACCGGCACCCGTGCGTCGGTCGGCGCGCAGGCGCAGGACCTGGTCGAGCGGACCCGGGCCACCGGCACCGGCCTGCCCGTCTGCGTCGGCCTCGGCGTCTCCGACGCCACGCAGGCCGCCGAGGTGGCCGGCTTCGCCGACGGCGTGATCGTCGGCTCGGCCTTCGTCAAGCGGATGCTGGACGCGCCGGACGACGCGGCCGGCGTCGAGGCCGTGCGCGCGCTCGCGGCCGACCTGGCGAAGGGCGTGCGCCGACAGGCGTGACGGGAGGGCCGCTCACTCGAACGGGTGGACCTGGGACCGGGGAGGCGCAATGCGCCTCCCCGGTTCGTTCTGGGGGTGTGAGCGACAAGAATCGTGACGGAAAGCGCACCGCCCGGGAGCGGCTGGCGGCGGAGCGCGACAAGCAGAAGGCCGCCGAGCGGCGGCGCCGGAAGCTGATCGTGGTGTCGAGCGTCGTCTGCGTCCTGGGCCTGGCGGCGGTGATCGGCGTCGTCGCCGCGAACTCCGGCAAGGACGACGGCAGCAGTGACAAGGCGGGCCCGGTCGTGCCGCCTTTCGGGGCGAACGGCAAGGACACGCTGGCCATCCCCGTCGGCAAGGAGAGCGCCAAGTCCACGCTCACCGTGTGGGAGGACTTCCGCTGCCCGGCCTGCAAGGCCTTCGAGTCGGCGTACCGCCCCACGATCCAGGAGCTGACGGACGCCGGAAAGCTCAAGGTCGAATACCACCTGGCCACCCTCATCGACGGCAACATGGGCGGCACCGGCTCCCGCAACGCGGCGAACGCGGCGGCCTGCGCCCAGGACGCCGGACTGTTCCGCGCCTACCACGACGTGCTGTACGAGAACCAGCCGGTGGAGACGGACGACGCGTACGCCAAGAGCGCCAAACTCATGGAGCTGGCGGGCAAGGTCGACGGCCTGGTCACCTCCATGTTCCGCATCTGCGTGGAGGAGGGCACGCACAACGGCTGGGTCGAGAAGTCCAACCAGGCCTTCCAGAACGGCCACTTCGGCGGCACCCCGACCGTGCTGTTCAACGGCAAGAACATCTACGCGGACCAGTCGATGACCCCGGCGAAGCTTAAGCAGATGATCGAGGAGGCCGACAAAGGGTGACAAAGGGTGATTCCCTTTCACACCTTCCCGTTATGGAGCCGTAGCCGGGCTGCCCGCCGTCCGCCCGGTCCGGCAGGGTAGCGTCGAACCTGCTATGGAACTTGCCTACATCCCCAGCCCGTCGCACGGAGTGCTGTATCTCGGCCCCGTTCCGCTGCGCGGCTACGCGTTCTGCATCATCATCGGCGTCTTCGTCGGGGTCTGGCTCGGCAACCGGCGCTGGGTCGCCCGGGGCGGGCGGGCCGGCACGGTCGCCGACATCGCCGTCTGGGCGGTGCCCTTCGGGCTGGTCGGCGGTCGGCTCTACCACGTGATCACGGACTACGAGCTGTACTTCAGCGAGGGCCGTGACTGGGTGGACGCCTTCAAGGTCTGGCAGGGCGGCCTCGGCATCTGGGGCGCGATCGCGCTCGGCGCGGTGGGCGCGTGGATCGGCTGTCGCCGCCGGGGCATCGCCCTGCCCGCGTACGCCGACGCCATCGCGCCGGGCATCGCCCTCGCCCAGGCCATCGGCCGCTGGGGCAACTGGTTCAACCAGGAGCTGTACGGCAGGGAGACCGACGTCCCCTGGGCCCTGCACATCACGTCCTCGGTGGACGGCCGGGTGCCCGGCTACTACCACCCGACGTTCCTGTACGAGTCGCTGTGGTGCATCGGCGTCGCGCTCCTCGTCATGTGGGCCGACCGCCGCTTCAAGCTGGGTCACGGCCGGGCGTTCGCGCTGTACGTCGCCGCGTACTGCGCGGGCCGCGCGTGGATCGAGAACATGCGCGTCGACGACGCCCACCACATCCTGGGCCTGCGTCTGAACGTCTGGACCGCGCTGATCGTGTTCGTGCTCGCGGTGACGTACATCGTGATCTCGGCGATCAAGCGGCCGGGGCGTGAGGAGATCGTGGAGCCGGTCGTCCCCGAGGATGCCTCCGGCGGTGCGGCCGAGGCCGGTGCCGAGGCCGACGGTGAGGGCAAGTCGAAGGACGAGTCCAAGGATGTCGAGTCCAAGGACGCCGAGTCCAAGGACGCCGAGTCCAAGGATGTCGAGTCCAAGGATGTCGAGTCCAAGGACGAGAAGAAGGACGCGGCCAAGGACGAGTCCGCGGGTGAGGCGAAGGCCTCGGACGCCAAGGGCGACGCCGGCGACGAAGCCGAGACCGAAGTCAAGGCCGAGGTCAAGGGTGAGGCTGAGTCGGCGGGTAAGAAGAGCTGACGGTCGGCTGTACGACGACGGAGGGCGCCCGGGTTTGCCGGGCGCCCTCCGTCGTGTGGGGGAGTCAGGCCCTGCGGGGTGCCAGGGACAGGGTGCGTTGGGCTGTCGCCACCACCGCCGCGTCGATGAAGCGGCCGTCCGGGAGGGCCTGGGCGCCCTGGTCCCTCGCCGCGGCCTTGACGATCGTCTCGGCCTCTTCCAGTTCCTGTTCGGTGGGCAGGTAGGCCCGTTCGATGATCGGGAGCTGGCGGGGGTGGATGGCGGCGCGGCCCAGGAAGCCGAGGGTGCGGCCGTGGGCGCAGGTGGTGGCCAGGCCCGCCAGGTCGCGGATGTCGGGGTGCACCGACTGCGGCGGCGGCGCGAGGCCCGCGGCCCGGGCGGCGACGACGACCCGGGAGCGGGACCAGTCGAGGCCCGCGTCGTCGCGCAGGCCCAGGTCGGCGCGCAGGTCCGCCTCGCCGAGGGCGATGCCGCGCAGGGAGGGGTGGGCGCAGGCGATGGCGTAGGCGTGCTCGATGCCGAGGGCGGTTTCCAGGAGGGCGTGGAGGGGGGTGGCTCCACGGTCGGTCGGGGGCACGGTCTCGGCGACCCGGGTGATCTGGTGCGGGGACGTCACCTTCGGCAGGCGCAGGCCGCAGACGCCGGGGAGGGCGGCCATGGCGCGCAGGTCCGCCGCGGCGAAGGGGCTGTCCAGGGCGTTCACCCGGACGTGGACGGGCACCGGCTGGGGTTCGCAGAGGCGTTCGGCGGTGGCCGTGCGGGCGTACTCCTTGCGGTCCGGGGCGACCGCGTCCTCCAGGTCGATGATGACGACGTCGGCGCCGCAGGCGAGCGCCTTGGTGACGGTCTGCGGGCGGTCGCCGGGGGCGTACAGCCAGGTCAGCGGGGGTGTCGTCGCCGGTGTCGTCATAGGGCGCCCTCTTCGCGGAGGGACGTCAGCTCGGCCGGGGTCAGACCGAGTTCCGTCAGGACCGTGTCGGTGTCGGCGCCGTGCGGGCGGCCGCTCCAGCGGATCGCGCCGGGGGTCGAGGAGAGCCGGAAGAGGACGTTCTGCATGCGGATCCGGCCCAGTTCCGGGTCGTCGACCGCGGTGATCGTGTCGAGGGCCTGGTACTGGGGGTCGGTCATCACGTCCCGGACGTCCTGGACGGGGGCGATCGCCGCCTCCGCCTTCTCGAAGGCGGCCAGCACGTCGGCGCGGGTGCGGGCGGCGATCCAGGTGCCGACCGCCGCGTCGAGGACGTCGGCGTGGGCGGCCCGGTCGGCGCCCGTCGCGAACCAGGGCTCGTCGATCAGGTCGGGGCGGCCGACCAGGCGCAGCACGCGCTCCGCGACCGACTGCGCGGAGGTCGAGACGGCGACCCAGGTGCCGTCGGCGGTGCGGTAGGTGTTGCGCGGGGCGTTGTTGGCGGACCGGTTGCCGGTACGGGCCTGGACGTAGCCGAGCTGGTCGTACCAGAGGGGCTGGGGGCCGAGGACGGTGAGGATGGGCTCGATGATCGCCATGTCGACGACCTGGCCCTCGCCGGTGCGGTCGCGGGCGGCGAGCGCGGTCATGACGGCGTAGGCGGTGGCCAGGCCCGCGATGGAGTCGGCGAGGCCGAAGGGCGGGAGGGTCGGGGAGGCGTCCGGTTCGCCGGTGATCGCGGCGAAACCGCTCATCGCCTCGGCGAGGGTGCCGAAGCCGGGGCGGTGCGCGTAGGGGCCGAACTGGCCGAACGCGGTGACCCGGGCGAGGACCAGGCGCGGGTTGGCCGCCGACAGGTCCTCCCAGCCGAGATCCCATTTCTCCAGGGTGCCGGGCCGGAAGTTCTCGATGATCACGTCGGCGGTGGCGGCGAGACGCAGGAGGGTGGCGCGCCCGCCGGGCTTGGAGAGGTTCAGGGTGATGGTGCGCTTGTTGCGGCCGAGGAGCTTCCACCACAGGCCCACGCCGTCCTTGGACGGGCCGTGGCCCCGGGACGGGTCGGGCTGGGCGGGGTGCTCGACCTTGACGACCTCCGCGCCGAAGTCGCCGAGCATGGTCGCGGCGAGCGGACCGGCGAAGAGGGTGGCCAGGTCGAGGACCCGCACGCCGTGCAGGGGGCTGGTCCGCTCGGTCATGAGGCGTGCTGCTTGTCGATCTCGGAGCGGTACGGCATCGACGCGGAAGCGCCCGGCCGCTGCACCGAGAGGGCGGCTGCCGCGGCGGCCCAGGCCAGGGCCTCGGGTACCGGGCGGTCCTCGCCGAGGGCCACGGCGAGAGCGCCGACGAAGGTGTCGCCCGCGCCGGTCGAGTCGACGGCGGTGACCTGCGGGGCGGGGACGATGACGGGTTCGGCGCCGCGGGCCGCGTAGAGGCTGCCGGCCGCGCCCAGCGTGACGATCACCTGCGGGACGCTCGCCAGCAGGGCGGTGGCCGCCTCGCGCGGGTCGGTGCGGCCGGTGAGGGCGGTGGCCTCGTGCTCGTTGGGCACCAACAGGTCGACAGCGGCGAGGAGTTCGGGCGGGAGGGGCTGGGCGGGGGCCGGGGTGAGGATCGTCCGGACGCCGTGGGCGCGGGCCGCCCGGGCGCCGGCGACGACCGCCGCCAGGGGGACTTCGAGCTGGAGCAGGAGGACGTCGGCGGAGCCGATGAGGACTTCGTCGCCGGGGACGAGGTGGTCGACGGTGCCGTTCGCGCCGGGGACGACGACGATCGCGTTGCCGCCCTCGTCGTCGACGACGATGTGCGCGGTGCCGGAGGGGAACTCGACGGTGCGCAGGTGGTCGGTGTTCACGCCGGAGTGTTCGAGGGTGGAGCGCAGGTGGGAGCCGAAGGCGTCGTTGCCGACCGCGCCGATCAGCGAGACGGTGGCGCCCGCGTGGGCGGCGGCGGTCGCCTGGTTGGCGCCCTTGCCGCCGGGGATCGTACGGAACTCCCGTCCCGTCACGGTCTCCCCGCGCTGCGGGGGTTTCTCTACGTAGGCGACGAGGTCCATGTTCGTGCTGCCGAGCACGACGATGTCGGTCATGGGCGGGAAGCCTCCCGGTGGGTGAGGGACCAGGTCAGGTGGGCGAGGGTGTCGAAGCCGACGCCGTTCAGGTCGGCGACGGAGGTGGCCAGGCGGTTCTTGAGGGGGGCCGTCCAGCGGTCGGGGAGGGCGGCCGGGTCGCCGGCGAGGAGGCCGGCGACGCTGCCCGCCGTGGCGCCGTTGGAGTCGGTGTCCCAGCCGCCGGACACGGCACGGCAGACGGAGCCGGTGAAGTCGCCGTCGGCGTGGGTGAGGGCGGCGGCGATCAGGGCGGTGTTGGGGATCGCGTGGACCCAGTGGTAAGCCCGGTGGATGGCGTGGAGTTCGTCCACGACCGTGTCGAAGTCGGCGTGTTCCAGGGCCAGTTGGACCGCGTGGGTGACGGCCTTCGAGAGGCGTGAGCGGGGTGGGATCACGGTCAGACCGATGCGCAGGCAGGCGTGGACGTCGTGGGTGCCGGTCGTGGCCGCGGCGATGGTGGCCGCCGTGAACATCGCCGCGTAGACGCCGTTGGCGGTGTGGGTGAGGGTGGCGTCGCGGTGGGCCTGTTCGGCCGCCGCCGCCGGGTCGCCGGGGTGGGTCCAGCCGTGGACGTCGGCGCGGATGAGGGCGCCGATCCACTCGCGGAAGGGGTTGCGGTGGCGGGCGGTGTGCGGGGGTTCGAGGCCGGTGAGGAGGTTGCGCAGGGCGACGCGTTCGGCGGTGAAGGTGCGGCCCGCCGGGAGTTCGTCCAGCCAGAGCCGGGCGACGTCCGAGGTGGTGAAGTTCCTGCCGTGACGCTGGAGCAGGAGGAGGTTGAGGAGGGGGTAGTTGAGGTCGTCGTCCTCGGGCATGCCGTCGATGTTCTCGGCGAGGGAGGTGGTGGCCGAGCGGCGGTTCCAGGGGTGGGCCGCGAGGAGCGCCTCGGGGACGCCTCGGGCGGTGAAGTAGTCGGTCAGGGGCCAGTTTCCGGCGGCTTGGGCGAGGGCGCGGATGGCGTCCAGGGCAAGTTTCTCGACGGGCTTGCCGAGGAGGCAGCCGACGGCCCGGCCCAGCCAGGCCGCTTCCAGACGGGCCGGGGAGGTCTCCTGGGCGGGGGCGGGGGCGGGGGCGTCGGTGCCGGTCGGTGGGGTCGGCCAGTGGGGGCAGCGGGACCTGATCCGGTCCAGGTCCGTCGGCTCGTCGTCCGCCAACGCGCTGGGCAGGTCCGCCAGTTCGTCCAGGAGGTCGTCCGCGAGCAGACGCAGGTAGCGGGAGGCGGGCCCGGGGGAGGCGCCTGCCATGGGCGGGGCCTCGCAGCCGCCCGCCGCCTTCCAGCGGGCGGCGATCGCCCACGGCTCCCGGCCGTCCTGCGCGGCCTGGCGCAGTTCGTGGCCGAGGAGGTCCTCCGGCTGGACCCAGGTCAGTCGGAGCATCGCGGGCCTCCGAGGGCGGCGAACGCCCGCTCGTGGGTACGGCGGCGGCGCACGTCGCGGTCGAAGATCTCCCGGGTGACCTCGGCGAGTGCCGTCGCCGGCTGCCAGAGATCGAGGCGGCTGGCCTCGGCGACCCGCTTCGACCAGTCGTCCGGGACCGGCGAGCCCAGGGCGCCGGCCACCGCGCCCGCCATCGTCGCGATCGAGTCGCAGTCACGGCCGTAGTTGACGGAGCCCAGGACCGCCTGCCGGTAGTCGCCGCCCGCCACCAGCAACATGCCCAGCGCGACCGGGAGTTCCTCGATCGCGTGCAGGCGCGAGGGGCGGCGGGCGGCCAGGGACGGCCGACGGTAGTCGGGGCCCACCGTGTCGTACGGCGTCACCGCCTCCCGCAGCGGGGTCAGCGCGGACTCGAAGTCGGTGTGCCGGACGGCCTCTTCGCAGACCTTCTCGATCGCCTCGCGCGTGCCGTCCTTCGCCAGGGACAGACAGGTCGCCACCACCGACTCCGGGGTCGCCTCCGGCGCGCAGGCCGCCGCGACCGCCGCCGCGAAGACCCCGGCCGCCTCCCGGCCGTACGACGACTGGTGGGCGCCCGCGATGTCCAGCGCCTCGGCGTACGCGCCCGCCGGGTCGGCCGCGTTGACCAGGCCCACCGGGGCCATGTACATCGCCGCACCGCAGTTGACGATGTTGCCGACGCCGGCCTCGCGCGGGTCGGCATGGCCGTAGTGGAGTCTCGTCACCAGCCATTTCTCCGCCAGGAAGATCCGCTGCAGGGGGAGGGCCTCGGCCTCCAGCTCCGGGATCCAGCGGGGGGTCGTCATCAGGTCCGGGACCAGGTGGTCGGTGATCGCGTATGCGTCCAGGTGGTCGCGGACCGTGGCGTAGACCCTGATCAGCGCGTGCGTCATCAAGGTGTCGTCGGTGATGTGGCCGTCGCCCTTGTGGTACGGGGCGATGGGGCGGGCGGTGCGCCAGTCGTCGCCGTTCCAGGGGCCGACGATGCCGTGCACCCGGCCGCCGTGGCGTTCGAGGATCCGGTCGGGGGAGTAGCCCTCGACGGGGCCGCCGAGGGCGTCGCCCACGGCAGCTCCCACGAGGGCGCCGGTGATGCGTTCTTCTAGGGTTTGCTGGTTTCTTTCCTGTGCTGTGCTGCTTTTTCGTGCTTCGGGCGTCATGGCCCGAATCATCCTCCTGGTGGGGCCGGTTGTGTGGCTTCCAGGAGTTCGGCGAGTTCCACCAGGTCGGTGCCGGTGAGACGGGGGAGTACGCAGCCGGAGAGGGTGCGGCAACTGTCGCGCCACGCGGCGGGGATCGCCGCGCCGCCGCCCAACGCGCCCGTCAGCGCGCCCGCGAGGGCCGGGGCCGAGTCCGCGACCCGGGAGAGGCAGGCCGCCGCCGGTACCGCTTCGGCGATCCGGCCGCCGGACGCCGTCACCAGGGCCAGGGCCACCGGGACCGTCTCCGCCGCCGCGATGCCGTAGCTGTAGACGTGGTCGACGATCTGGTGTTCCAGGAGGGGAACGAGCGCGAAGGCGCTGTCGGCGTCGTGGGCCAGCTCGAGCGCGTGGCGGGCGTTGCGGCCGATCTCCGTGTGCTCGGGGAGTTCGGCGAGCGCCGCCGCCACGCAGGTCTCGGGGTCCGCGCCGACCAGGGCCAGCGAGACGGCCGCCGCCATCGCGCGGGCGCCGTGCACGCCGTCGCCGTCCTGGGAGTAGCGGGCGTCGAACTCGGCGAGGTCGGCGGCGAGTCGGGGGTCGCCGGGGTGGGCGACGGCGAGGACGCAGGCGCGTACGCAGGCCGCGTCGTCGAAGTAGTGGGGGTTGTCGTGGCCGGTGGCGGGGGGCCGCAGACCGGCGGCGAGGTTGCCGAGGCCGGCGCGGACGGAGATGCGGGCACGGAGGGGGAGGACGGCGGACTCGACCTCGGGGGCGCGGTCGGCTGCCGCCGCGACCTCGCTGGCGATCGCGTTCCAGGTGAGGTCGATCGCGGCGCGCATCCGGCGGGCCCTGCTGAGGTCGCCGAGGGCGCTGTCGTCGCCGGCCCGCAGCACCGCCTCGGCGGCGAAGGCCGCCCACTCGGCGTCGTCGGAGGGGCCGAGGCGGAGGGGTTGGGGGGGTTGGTTGAGGGCGATGGGGACGGGGAGGGTGGTGGTGGCGTTGTGTTCGGCGAAGGTGTCGAGTTCTCGGGTGAGGCGGCGGGTCCACTCGGGCATGCGGGCGGCGCGGTGGCGGGCTGCGGGCCAGCCGGCGGCGTCGCCTGCGGCCAGGCCCAGCAGCAGTCCTTCCACTCGGGTGCCCTGTAGGTGCGGGGCGTTGCCGACAGCGGCCTCGGCTTCGCCCTCGGCCGTTTTGTTCCCACCGGCACCACCCGTGCGGCTTTCGTCGTCGGGTGCGGGTGGCCCCTGTGGGGGGCGCCCGCCGTCGGCGGCTGCGGCTGCGGGTGGGTGGTCGGTGGTGCGGGGGGTGGTGTCGGTTGCGTTCAGGGTTGCCGTTGCCGTTGCTGCTCCGGTCGGGTCCTCTGCCCAGGGGCTCGGGGGGTTCACCGTCGTGCCTCCGCCTTTTCGGTGGTCGTCGTCAGGGCCGGGCGCATCGAGGTCGGGATCAGTTCGTCCGCGACCATGTCCTCGCCCCATTTGCCGCCCTCCTCGGGGACCAGGAGTTCGGCCACGTCCAGGACGTGGTGGCCGGCCATCGAGGGGAGGCAGGTGCCGCGGGCCGGGCCGATCGCGGACGACCACTCCGGTGGGATCGCAGTGACGCCCCGGGTCGCGCCGGCCAGGGCGCCCGCCACCGCCGCCGTCGTGTCCGCGTCGCGGCCCATGTTCACGGCGGTGAGGACGGCCTCGCGGAAGTCGCCGTCGGCCGCCGCGTAGGCGCCGAAGGCGAGGGCGACCGCTTCGGGGGCCAGGTCGGTCCAGGGGTAGCCGCCGATGACGACGGCGGAGCGCACCGCCCGTTCGCCCCGGTGGGCCACCGTCACCGCCCGGCGCAGGGAGCGTGCCGTCCAGGAGTCCTCGGGGATCACCGCCAGCGCCGAGGCCACCACCGCGATCGCCGGCGCGCCCGCCATCGCCGCCGCCACGCCCGCCGCGACCGCCTGGCCGCCGTAGATGCCCTCGCCGTCGTGGCTGACCGCGCCGTCGATGGCGACCAGCCGGGCCGCTTCCGCCGGGCGGCCCGCGGCGAAGACGCCGAAGGGGGCCGCGCGCATCGCCAGACCGTCGCTCCAGGCGTGCCGGTGCTGGGCCGAGATCGGCGCCGCCAGGCCCCGGCGGAGGTTCTCCAGGGTGCCGCGCTCGCTGAAACCGGCGCCGCGGAACGGGCCCTCGTCGAGGTCGGCGATCCACTGGTGCCAGGCCGCCTCCACGTGGGCCGGGGTGAGCGCGGAGCCGTGGCGGGCGAGGAGCAGGCCGGAGAAGATCGCGTACTCCGTGTCGTCCGTACCGGCCGGTGTCTCGCTGACGTAGCCCGTGATGCGGCCCCAGCGGGCGCGGATCTCGGACGGCTTCATGTTCTCGGCGGGTGCGCCGAGCGCGTCGCCCACGGCGAGGCCGAGCAGGGCGCCGCGGGCCCGTTCACGGATCGATGCCATGCACGGCCTCTCCTTCGGGGGTCCGCACCGGCGCGGAACCCTTTGCGGATGTGTCCCACCATCGGCGGTTGACCTCAGCCTCAAACCTCTCCATGTCACCCGGTCGACATCTGTGCAGAGCATCGATCGGATGAGCGGGTTAAGGGAAAGCCGCAGGTTAGCGCAGCCTTTCCTTTCTGGCGGGAGGGGATTCTCCGGCGTATGTTCAGGGTTGTCGAAAAGTGGAATCAGTCCAAACTTAGCTTTGCCTCAGCTATCTGAAGCTCCCCGGGGGGACCCGCATGGCCATCATCGAGACCGAAGCCGCGCTGCACGAGGCGCACCGTGACAACCACACGCACCGGGACGTCAACGGAGGCTGGCTGCGGCCCGCCGTGTTCGGGGCGATGGACGGCCTGGTCTCCAACCTCGCCCTGATGACCGGGGTGGCCGGCGGGGCGGTCGGGACGCAGGTCATCGTCGTCACCGGGCTCGCCGGTCTCGCCGCCGGGGCCTTCTCCATGGCCGCCGGTGAGTACACCTCCGTCGCCTCGCAGCGCGAACTCGTCGAGGCCGAGCTCGATGTCGAGCGCGGGGAGCTGCGCAGGCATCCGCAGGACGAGGAGGCCGAGCTGGCCGCGCTGTACGTGTCGCGGGGGGTCGAGCCCGCGCTGGCCCGGCAGGTCGCGCAGCAGCTCTCGCGCGATCCCGAACAGGCGCTGGAGATACACGCCCGTGAGGAGCTGGGCATCGATCCGTCGGACCTGCCCTCGCCACTGGTCGCCGCCGTGTCGAGCTTCGGGGCGTTCGCGCTGGGCGCGCTGCTGCCCGTCCTGCCGTATCTGCTGGGCGCCACCTCGCTGTGGCCGGCCGTGCTGCTGGCGCTGTGCGGGCTGTTCGGCTGCGGTGCGGTGGTGGCCCGGGTGACCGCGCGGACATGGTGGTTCAGCGGGCTGCGGCAGCTCGCGCTGGGGGCCGCGGCGGCGGGTGTGACGTACGCCCTGGGCGGTTTGTTCGGGACGGCCGTAGGATAGATCGGATGCTACTTATGCGTTGGGCCGTATAGGTAGCCGTTTCCGACTGGTTTCGGATCCTCGACCAGTGGGCATGAGCCGTAAGCGCTGTGGGCAATGAAGCCTGCGGCGCACTCGCGGGGTGAACGACGCCGCTCTTCCCGCCTTCCGGACCGCCGGACACCGATCTGATCGATCTCGTTCCGTCCGGTCCCCACATACTTTCAGCCACGTGCGGGACACCTGTGTCGCCAGCCGTGGCGTCCGCATGTTGGAACGGAGCATCCGGTTCCCGAGAACCGTTCCATCATGTAACCTGCACGAAATTTTGCAGTCACGCAGAGGGCCAACGTCGTCCCTTCGCACGCAAGCATTTGCCACTAGAGACGACGACGGGAGAGCCGATGCGTACGCCGCGCCAGCCGTCCCAGCATTCCGCGAATGGCCAGAACTGGTCTTTCATGGATGCTCGCCCTGCTGCGCAGGGTATGTACGACCCCCGCAACGAGCACGACGCCTGTGGCGTCGGCTTCGTGGCCAACCTCACCGGTGAGGCGAGCCACACGCTGGTCGAGCAGGCGCTCACCGTTCTGCGCAACCTCGAACACCGTGGCGCCACCGGCTCCGAGCCGGACTCCGGCGACGGCGCGGGCATCCTCACCCAGGTCCCCGACGCCTTCTTCCGCGAGGTGACCGGTTTCGAGCTGCCCGAGGCCGGCGGTTACGCCGCCGGCATCGCCTTCCTCCCCGAGGACGGCATGCGGGACGCCGTCTCACAGATCGAGACGATCGCCGCCGACGAGGGCCTCACCGTCCTCGGCTGGCGCGAGGTCCCGGTCGCCCCCGGCCTGCTCGGCGCCACCGCCCGCTCCACGATGCCGGCCTTCCGCCAGATCTTCGTGACGGACCACGCCAGCACCGGCATCGACCTCGACCGCAAGGCGTTCGTGCTGCGCAAGCGCGCCGAGCGCGAGGCCGGCGTCTACTTCCCGTCGCTGTCCGCGCGGACGATCGTCTACAAGGGCATGCTGACCACCGGCCAGCTCGAACCCTTCTTCCCGGACCTGTCCGACCGCCGCTTCGCCTCGGCCGTGTCGCTCGTCCACTCGCGCTTCTCGACGAACACCTTCCCGTCGTGGCCGCTCGCCCACCCGTACCGCTTCGTCGCCCACAACGGTGAGATCAACACCGTCAAGGGCAACCGCAACTGGATGCGCGCCCGCGAGTCGCAGCTCGTCTCCGACCTGTTCGGCTCCGGCGAGAAGGGCATCGAGCGGATCTTCCCGGTGTGCACGCCGGACGCCTCCGACTCCGCGTCCTTCGACGAGGTGCTCGAACTGCTGCACCTCGGCGGCCGTTCGCTGCCGCACTCCGTGCTGATGATGATCCCGGAGGCGTGGGAGAACCACGACTCCATGGACCCGGCCCGCCGCGCCTTCTACGAGTTCCACTCCACGATGATGGAGCCCTGGGACGGCCCGGCCTGCGTCACCTTCACCGACGGCGTCCAGGTCGGCGCCGTGCTCGACCGCAACGGCCTGCGCCCCGGCCGCTACTGGGTCACCGACGACGGCCTCGTCGTCCTCGGCTCCGAGGTCGGCGTCCTGGACATCGACCCCGCGAAGGTCGTCCGCAAGGGCCGCCTGCAGCCCGGCAAGATGTTCCTCGTCGACACCGCCGAGCACCGCATCATCGAGGACGACGAGATCAAGGCGGCCCTCGCCGCCGAGAAGCCCTACGCCGAGTGGCTCGAGGCCGGCGAGATCGAACTCGTCGACCTGCCCGAGCGCGAGCACATCGTGCACACCCACGCCTCGGTCACCCGCCGCCAGCAGACCTTCGGCTACACCGAGGAAGAGCTGCGCGTCCTGCTCGCGCCGATGGCCAAGTCGGCCGCCGAGCCGATCGGTTCGATGGGCACCGACTCGCCGATCGCCGCGCTCTCCGCGCGCCCCCGGCTGCTCTTCGACTACTTCACCCAACTGTTCGCGCAGGTCACCAACCCGCCGCTGGACGCGATCCGCGAGGAGCTGGTCACCTCCCTGCGCTCCTCCCTCGGCCCGCAGGGCAACCTGCTCGAGCCGAGCGCCTCGTCCTGCCGGACGGTCACCCTGCCGTTCCCGGTCATCGACAACGACGAGCTGGCCAAGCTCATCCACATCAACGCCGACGGCGACATGCCCGGCTTCAAGGCCGCGACGCTCTCCGGTCTCTACCGGGTGCACGGCGGCGGCGAGGCCCTCGCCGCGCGCCTCGAGGAGATCTGCGCCGAGACCGACGCCGCCATCGACAACGGCGCCCGGCTCATCGTCCTGTCCGACCGGCACTCCGACGCCGAGCACGCGCCGATCCCGTCGCTGCTGCTCACCGCGGCCGTCCACCACCACCTCATCCGCACCAAGCAGCGCACCGAGGTGGGCCTGCTGGTCGAGGCCGGCGACGTCCGCGAGGTCCACCACGTGGCCCTGCTGATCGGCTTCGGCGCCGCCGCCGTCAACCCGTACCTGGCGATGGAGTCGGCGGAGGACCTGCTGCGCGCGGGCACCTTCATCAGCGGCCTGGAGCCCGAGCAGGCGATCCGCAACCTGATCTACGCGCTCGGCAAGGGCGTCCTGAAGGTCATGTCCAAGATGGGCATCTCCACGGTCGCCTCCTACCGCGGCGCCCAGGTCTTCGAGGCCGTCGGCCTCGACGACGCCTTCGTCGAGAAGTACTTCAACGGCACCGCCACCAAGATCGGCGGCGTCGGCATCGACGTCATCGCCAAGGAGGTCGCCGCCCGCCACGCCAAGGCGTACCCGGCCAGCGGCATCGCGCCCGCGCACCGCGCCCTGGAGATAGGCGGCGAGTACCAGTGGCGCCGCGAGGGCGAGCCGCACCTGTTCGACCCGGAGACCGTCTTCCGCCTCCAGCACTCGACGCGCACGGCCCGCTACGACATCTTCAAGAAGTACACGGACCGCGTGAACGAGCAGTCCGAGCGCCTCATGACGCTGCGCGGCCTGTTCGGCTTCGACTCCGGCCGCGCGTCGATCTCCATCGACGAGGTCGAGCCGGTCTCCGAGATCGTCAAGCGCTTCTCCACCGGCGCCATGTCGTACGGCTCCATCTCCCTGGAGGCGCACGAGACCCTCGCCATCGCCATGAACCAGTTGGGCGGCAAGTCCAACACCGGTGAGGGCGGCGAGGACGCGGACCGGCTGTACGACCCGGCCCGGCGCAGCGCCATCAAGCAGGTCGCCTCCGGCCGCTTCGGCGTCACGTCCGAGTACCTGGTCAACGCGGACGACATCCAGATCAAGATGGCCCAGGGCGCCAAGCCCGGCGAGGGCGGCCAACTGCCCGGCCACAAGGTGTACCCGTGGGTCGCCAAGACCCGGCACTCCACCCCGGGCGTGGGCCTCATCTCCCCGCCGCCGCACCACGACATCTACTCCATCGAGGACCTCGCCCAGCTCATCCACGACCTGAAGAACGCGAACCCGCAGGCGCGGATCCACGTGAAGCTGGTCTCGGAGGTCGGCGTCGGCACGGTCGCCGCGGGCGTGTCGAAGGCGCACGCGGACGTCGTGCTCATCTCCGGCCACGACGGCGGCACCGGCGCGTCCCCGCTCACGAGCCTGAAGCACGCGGGCGGCCCCTGGGAGCTCGGTCTCGCCGAGACCCAGCAGACGCTGCTGCTCAACGGCCTGCGCGACCGCATCGTCGTGCAGACCGACGGCCAGCTCAAGACCGGCCGCGACGTGGTCATCGCCGCGTTGCTGGGCGCCGAGGAGTTCGGTTTCGCGACCGCGCCGCTCGTCGTCTCCGGCTGCGTCATGATGCGCGTCTGCCACCTGGACACCTGCCCCGTCGGCATCGCCACCCAGAACCCGGTGCTGCGCGACCGGTTCGCCGGCAAGGCCGAGTACGTCGTGAACTTCTTCAAGTTCATCGCCGAAGAGGTCCGCGAGCTGCTGGCCGAGCTGGGCTTCCGCTCGATCGAGGAGGCCGTCGGCCACGCCGAGGTCCTCGACGTCGAGCGCGCCGTCGACCACTGGAAGGCGCAGGGCCTCAACCTGGCCCCCCTCTTCCACGTGCCCGAACTGCCCGAGGGCGCGGCCCTGCACCAGGTCATCGAGCAGGACCACGGCCTGGAGAAGGCGCTCGACAACGAGCTGATCAAGCTCGCCGCCGACGCCCTGGCCGCGGACTCCCAGGCCGACGCCCAGCCGGTGCGCGCCCAGGTCGCCATCCGCAACATCAACCGCACGGTCGGCACCATGCTCGGCCACGAGGTGACGAAGAAGTTCGGCGGTGCGGGCCTGCCCGACGACACCATCGACATCACCTTCACCGGCTCCGCGGGCCAGTCCTTCGGCGCGTTCCTGCCGCGCGGTGTCACGCTGCGCCTGGAGGGCGACGCCAACGACTACGTCGGCAAGGGCCTCTCCGGCGGCCGGGTCGTCGTCCGCCCGGACCGCGGCGCCGACCACCTCGCCGAGTTCTCCACCATCGCGGGCAACACCATCGCCTACGGCGCGACCGGCGGCGAGCTGTTCCTGCGCGGGCGGACCGGTGAGCGGTTCTGCGTCCGCAACTCGGGTGCGACGGTCGTCTCGGAGGGCGTGGGCGACCACGGCTGCGAGTACATGACCGGTGGCCGCGCGGTGGTCCTCGGCGAGACGGGCCGTAACTTCGCGGCCGGCATGTCCGGCGGCGTCGCCTACGTGATCGACCTGAACCGCGACAACGTCAACTCCGGCAACCTGGACGCCGTCGAGGCGCTCGACGACACCGACAAGCAGTGGCTGCACGACGTGGTGCGCCGGCACGCCGAGGAGACCGCCTCGACGGTCGCCGGGAAGCTGCTCGCCGACTGGGACGCCGCCGTGGAGCGCTTCAGCAAGATCATCCCCCGCACGTACAAGGCAGTGCTCGCCGCCAAGGACGCCGCCGAGCAGGCTTGACTTTCTGAGTCGGAGATCACCGAGAAGATGATGGAGGCGGCGACCAATGGCTGACCCGAAGGGCTTTTTGAACCACGGCCGTGAGGTCGCCCAGTCCCGTCCCGTCGACGTGCGGCTGAAGGACTGGAACGAGGTCTACGTCCCGGGCTCGCTGCTGCCGATCATCGGCAAGCAGGCCGGCCGGTGCATGGACTGCGGCATCCCGTTCTGCCACAACGGCTGTCCGCTGGGGAACCTGATCCCCGAGTGGAACGACTTCGCCTACCGCGAGAACTGGTCGGCGGCCTCCGAGCGCCTGCACGCCACGAACAACTTCCCGGAGTTCACGGGCCGGCTGTGCCCCGCTCCGTGCGAGTCGGCGTGTGTGCTGGGCATCAACCAGCCGGCCGTCACCATCAAGAACGTCGAGGTCTCGATCATCGACAAGGCGTGGGAGACCGGTGACGTCGCCCCGCAGGCCCCCGAGCGGCTGTCCGGCAAGACCGTCGCGGTGATCGGCTCGGGCCCGGCGGGCCTGGCCGCCGCCCAGCAGCTCACCCGGGCCGGCCACACCGTCGCCGTCTACGAGCGCGCGGACCGCATCGGCGGCCTCCTGCGGTACGGCATCCCCGAGTTCAAGATGGAGAAGCGGCACATCAACCGGCGTATCGAGCAGATGCGCGCGGAGGGCACCCGCTTCCGTACCGGCATCGAGATCGGCCGCGACCTCAAGGCGACCGACCTGAAGAAGCGCTACGACGCGGTCGTCATCGCCGCCGGCGCCACCACCGCCCGTGATCTCCCCGTCCCCGGGCGGGAGTTGAAGGGCGTGTACCAGGCGATGGAGTACCTGCCCCTGTCGAACAAGGTCCAGGAGGGCGACTACGTCACCTCTCCGGTCTCGGCCGAGGGCAAGCACGTCGTGGTCATCGGCGGCGGCGACACCGGCGCGGACTGCGTGGGCACCGCCCACCGCCAGGGCGCGGCCTCCGTCACGCAGTTGGAGATCATGCCGAAGCCCGGCGAGGAGCGGAACCCGGGTCAGCCGTGGCCGACCTTCCCGATGCTCTACAAGGTCACCAGCGCGCACGAGGAGGGCGGCGAGCGGGTCTACTCCGTCTCGACGACCCACTTCGAGGGCGACGAGGACGGCAACGTCCAGTGGCTGCACCTCACCGAGGTCGAGTTCGTCGACGGCCGCCTGACCCCGAAGCCGGGCACGGAGCGCAAGATCCCCGCCCAACTGGTCACCCTCGCCATGGGCTTCACCGGCACCGACCAGGACAACGGCCTGGTCGCGCAGTTCGGCCTGGACCTCGACGAGCGCGGTAACATCGCCCGCGACGCCGACTTCCAGACCAGCGTCCCGGGTGTGTACGTCGCCGGTGACGCGGGCCGCGGCCAGTCGCTCATCGTGTGGGCGATCGCGGAGGGCCGCTCGGCCGCCCGCGGCGTCGACCGGTTCCTGACCGGAGCCAGCGAACTGCCGGCCCCGATCCGCCCGACGGACCGCTCGCTGATGGTCTGACGGCACCCACAGAACGTCCCGCACAAAGGCGTGCGGAACACAGGCAGCGCCTGCCCAACAGTCCCCGACCGGACGACCGGGCAGGCGCCGCCGCATGTCCGGACACCGGTCCGCAAGGCTGTACGACCATGGCCTGCGGCTACGGCACCCGGTACGTCTCCCCGTACACCTGCCACTGGAGCGGCGGGAGCAGGTCGAGGTTGCCGTCGTGCAGGAAGCGGCGCTGGGTCGTGTCGACGCGGGAGGTGTCGATGCCGGGGTGCCGGGTCAGCATGGCGTGGCGGCGGGCGTCGAGGAACGCTTCGAGGTAGGCGGCCTCGTCGCCGCCCTGCGCGGGGGTGCGGGCCTGCTGCGTCGCGCGGGCGCGGATGCCGTCGAAGCTGGTCGGGCCGGTGCCGGGGCCGTGGAAGACCAGGGCGTCGTAGTAGATGAACTGGCCCAGCGCGCCCAGACCGTCGGCCCGGCCGCGGCGCACCGCCGGGTTGAAGTAGACGCGGTCGCGCTCGGCGTCCTGGGCCGCCCGGAACGCGGGCACGCTCGACTCGGCCCGCCAGGCGGCCGGGAAACCCGGGTCCAGACCGGCGTGCGAGGCGGTGCCGTCGACCCGGCGCAGGGCCGGCAGGTAGGGGGCGAGGGCGTTGCCGGGATGGGCACGGGTGTACTGCTCGACGAGGGTGAGCAGATCGTGGGTGCCGGTGCAGAAGCCGATCAGGCCCGCCGTGTAGCCCTGGCCGTCGCCGATGTCCTCGACGTAGCCGTACGCGCTGCGCCAGTTCAGGGTGCCGTTCTCGGCGCTCGCCACGATCTGTTGGGCCAGTTCCTTCTGCGCCGGGGCGGCGAGGCCCGGCGGGGTCGCCCGGACGCCGGTGGTCGGCTGGGCGGGCTGGGCGGGGGTGAGCAGGTACGCCGTCGACGCGACGGCGGCGCAGACCAGGGCGGCGGCACGTTTCATGCCGCACACTTTAAGGCCGGAATGTGATCTTCCTTGTCATTCCATACTAATTAGTCGCCGAACGAACAAATGGACGAGCAAATGGACGAGCAACGGGGCGAACAAAAAGGATGAGGGTGGGGTGCGCGGGGGGTGTGGAAGGCTGTGCGCCATGGTCGCGATCAGTCTCACCAAGGTCCAGGAGACCGCGCCCGCGCTGGTCGACCTGTACAAGAGCGCCGGCGTCTCGCTCGCGAAGCACGGTCTCGACGGGCAGCGGGCCGCCGTCTACCTCGTCGTCGACTACTCGGGGTCGATGAAGCCGTACTACCGGGACGGCAGTGTGCAGGCGCTCGCCGACCGGGTGCTGGGGCTGTCCGCGCACCTCGACGACGACGGCCGGGTGCCGGTCGTCTTCTTCTCCACGGACGTCGACGCCGTCACCGACATCGCCCTCGCCGACCACCGGGGGCGGGTGGACCGCATCGTGGCCGGGCTCGGCCACATGGGAAAGACCAGCTACCACCTCGCCATGGACGCCGTGATCGACCACTACCTGGACGGCGGCTCGACGGACCCGGCGCTCGTCGTGTTCCAGACCGACGGCGGCCCGATCAACAAGCTGGCCGCGGAGCGCTACCTGTGCAAGGCGTCGAGGCTGCCGATGTTCTGGCAGTTCGTCGGCTTCGGCGACCGGGGCAGCAAGCAGTTCGACTTCCTGCGCAAGCTCGACGAACTGCCCGTGCCGGGCAAGCGGGTGGTCGACAACGCCGGTTTCTTCCACGCCGGTTCGGACCCGGCGAAGGTGGCGGACGCGGAGCTGTACGACCGCCTGGTGGGGGAGTTCCCGAAGTGGCTGACGGCCGCGCGCGCGGCGGGGATCGTACGGCCGTAGCTCCCCCCGCCCTACCCTCGCGGCCTTCGGCGATTATGCGTTTGCCTAAAAGATTTAGGCAAATTAGCCTCACCCTTATGAAGCCGCTGACCGAGCAAGAGATCCGTGCCGCCTTCGTGAACTGCACCAAGGGCGAGACCAAGCGCCTGTCCGTGCCGCGCGACCTGGCCGAACAGCCCTGGGAGGACCTCGACTACCTGGGCTGGCGCGACCCCCAGGCCCCCGACCGGGCCTACCTCGTCGTGGAGCTGGACGGGCGGCCGAAGGCGCTCGCGCTGCGCTCAGCCGCCACCGGCTCCGGGCAGTCGCGGCGCAGCATGTGCACGATGTGCCTGACCACGCACTCCGGCGGCGTCTCCCTGATGGTCGCGCCGAAGGCGGGCAAGGCCGGCCAGCAGGGCAACTCGGTGGGGGCCTACATCTGCAGCGACCTCGCCTGCTCGCTGTACGTGCGCGGCAAGCGCGACGCGGGCATCGGGGCGCGGCTGCCCGAGACGATCAGCCTGGAGGAGAAGATCCGGCGGACCGTGACCAACCTCGCCGCCTTCATCGCCAAGGTCACGAGCTGACTATCTCCGCCCGGCAGTCGTCCGGCGTGCCCCAGGCCGTGCGCAGGGCGCGGGCCTTGGTGAGCCAGAGCGACAGGTCGTACTCCGCCGTGTAGCCGATCGCGCCGTGCAGTTGAAGCGCGGCGCGCGCCGTCGCGTACGCCGCCTCGCAGGCGCTCAGCTTCGCGGCGGCGACGTCCGCCGGGGCCATCGTGACGGCCGCGCCCAGGACCAGCGGCCGGGCGAACTCCAACGCGGTCTTCGCGTCCGCCAGCCGGTGCTTGACCGCCTGGAACGAGCCGATCGGCACCCCGAACTGCACGCGCTGCCCGACATACGCCACGGTCCGCTCCAGCAGCGTAAGGCCCACGCCCAGCGCCTGGGCGGCGGTGGCGAGGCGGGCCCAGAGCAGGGCGCGGGCCACGGGCGGGTCCGGCGCGAGGAGTTCGCCGCCCGGCAGCAGCCGGGTGAGCCGGCGGGCGGGGTCGAGGGACGGCCGGACCGGGCCGCGCCCCGGGACGAGCCACAGACCGCCGGCGGCCTGCGCCAGCCGTACCGTCGCCACATCGCCGTCCACCGCGTACGACCCCCCGCATGCCACCGTCGCCATCGACTCGCCCGAGGCCAGCGCCGGCAGGAACCGCTTCGCCGGGCCCGGATCGAGCAGCAGGGCCGCCGCCGCGACCGTCTCCACCAGCGGGCCCGGCACCGCGTGCCGCCCCAACTCCACGAAGGCGACGGCCAGTTCGACCGGCCGGGGCCCCAGCCCCTCGTACGCCTCCGGGACCGCCAGCGCGAAGACGCCCGCCTCGGCGATCCGCGACCACAGGGCCCGCCCGCGCGCGTGCTCGCCCCGGCTCCAGTCCCGCACCGCGCGCGGGGTGTCGGCGGCGGTCAGCATCGCGTCCAGCGAGGCGGCGAACGCCCGCTGCTCGGTGTCCAGGAGGAAACGCATCAGCGGCGGCCCTTCGGCAGGCCGAGCAGGCGCTCGGCGATGATGTCGCGCTGGATCTCGTTCGCCCCCGCGTAGACCGGGCCGGCGAGGGCGAACACGTACGCCTCGGCCCAGCCGGAGTCCGCCGACTCGCCCTCCTCGCCCAGCAGGTCGAGGGCCGTCTCGTGCAGCGCGATGTCGAACTCCGACCAGAAGACCTTGTTCATGCTGGACTCCGGCCCGATCGACTCGCCGTCGAGGAAGCGGGAGGCCGCCGCGTAGGCGAAGAGCTGGTAGGCGCGGGCGCCGGACAGCGCGTCGGCGACCCGGTCGCGGGCCCACGCGGGGCGGCCCTTGTCGCGCCACAGGCGGTGCAGGCGGTCCGCGGCGGCGAGGAAGCGGCCGGGCGAACGGAGCGTCAGCCCCCGTTCGTTGCCCGCCGTGGACATGGCCACCCGCCAGCCCTGGCCGACCTCGCCGATCACGTCCTCGTCCGGTACGAAGACGTCGTCCAGGAAGAGTTCGGCGAACGCCGGTTTCCCGTCGAGGCGGCCGATCGGACGGACCGTGACGCCCGGCGCGCGCAGGTCGAACATCAGGTACGTCAGGCCCTGGTGGGGACGGGGCGCGCCCGGGTCGCTGCGGAACAGGCCGAACGCGCGGTCGGCGAAGGCCGCCCGCGACGACCACGTCTTCTGGCCGCTGAGGCGCCAGCCGCCGGCCGCGCGGATCGCCCGGGAGCGCAGCGAGGCCAGGTCGGAGCCCGCCTCCGGCTCCGACCACGCCTGCGCCCAGACCACCTCGCCGGTCGCCATCGACGGCAGCACACGTGCGCGTTGCTCCTGCGTGCCGTGGTCGAAGAGGGTCGGCGCGAGCAGACTCACGCCGTTCTGCCCGACCCGGCCCGGCGCCCGCGCCGCGTAGTACTCCTCCTCGAACACCAGCCAGCGGATCAGCCCGGCGTCCCGCCCGCCGTACCGCGCTGGCCAGTGCACCACCGACCAGCGGTCCGCGGCGAGTTCGGCCTCCCACGCGCGGTGCGCCGCGAAGCCCGCCGCGGTCTCCAGCGACGGCAGGGGGACCGGCGGCACGTGCGCGTGCAGCCAGGCGCGGGCCTCGGCGCGGAACGCCTCCTCGGCGGGCGTGAAGTCGAGGTCCATCGGCGGCACTCCTTCCCTAACAAGTGTTTGGTAGGTTAGCGTGAGGCTATGACAGGAGTCGAGAGCCCGGTCTACGAACCCGGGCACGGGCTGCTGCGGGGGCGCACCGCCGTCATCACCGCGGCGGCGGGAGCGGGCATCGGCGGGGCCACCGCGCGCCGCTTCCTGGAGGAGGGCGCGCAGGTCCTGATCAGCGACGCCCACGCGCGCCGCCTCAAGGAGCACGAGACCGAGCTGGCCGCCGAGTTCCCCGGCGCGGTGGCGGGCATCCCGTGCGACGTCACCGACGACACCCAGGTACAAGCCCTGTTCGACACCGCCGTACGGCTGCACGGCCGCCTCGACATCGTCGTGAACAACGCCGGTCTGGGCGGCACTTCGGACCTCGTCGACATGACCGACGACCAGTGGTCCCGGGTGCTCGACGTCACGCTGAACGGCACGTTCCGGTGCACCCGGGCGGCCCTGCGGCTGATGCGCGGGACCGGCGGAAGCAACGGGGGCAGCGGCGGTAGTGGGACCGGCGGGGGCAGCGGGGGTGTCATCGTCAACAACGCCTCCGTCGTCGGCTGGCGCGCCCAGGCCGGGCAGGCGCACTACGCCGCCGCGAAGGCCGGCGTGATGGCGTTGACCCGGTGCGCGGCGATCGAGGCCGCCGCGTACGGGGTACGGGTCAACGCCGTCTCGCCGAGCCTCGCCATGCACCCCCACCTGGTGAAGGTCACCACCCCCGAACTGCTGGCGGAACTCACCGCGCGCGAGGCCTTCGGGCGCTACGCCGAGCCCTGGGAGGTGGCCAACGTGATCGTGTTCCTCGCCTCCGGCTACTCCTCGTACCTCACCGGCGAGATCGTCTCCGTCAGCAGCCAGCACGCCTAGGACGACAATGGATCCGTGCCTCCTACGAAGAAGAAGCCCCAGGTGACCGCCGCGCCCGCGCGCCGCGCCGAACTCCTCGACACCGCCGCCGAGGTCTTCGCCGAGCAGGGTTACAACGCCACCACCGTGCGCAAGATCGCGGACCACGCGGGCATGCTCGCGGGCAGCCTCTACTACCACTTCGACTCCAAGGAGTCGATGCTCGAAGAGATCCTGCGCACCTTCCTCGACGAGCTGTGGGGCGGCTACGACACCGTGCTCGCCGCCGGCCTCGGCCCCCGCGAGACCCTCGAAGCCCTGGTCACCGAGTCGTTCCGGGAGATCGACCGGCACCGCGCCGCCGTCGCGATCTACCAGAAGGAGAGCAGACAGCTCGTCGCGCAGGACCGGTTCGCGTTCCTCGCCGACTCGCAGCGCCGGTTCGAGCAGGCGTGGCTGGCCACGCTGGAGCGCGGGGTCGCCGAGCAGGTCTTCCGCGCCGACCTCGACGTCCGGCTCGCCTACCGGTTCGTCCGCGACACGGTGTGGGTCGCCGCGTCCTGGTACCGGCCCGGCGGACAGCACAGCCCGGAGGAGATCGCCCGGCAGTACCTGTCGATGGTCCTCGACGGGATCGCCGTACGTGAATAACCGCTGATTTCAGGGAGTCGTCATGGCCGAGGCCTACATCGTCGAAGCGGTCCGTACGCCCGTGGGGCGGCGCGCGGGAGGGCTGTCCGGGGTGCACCCGGCCGACCTCGGCGCGCATGTGCTCAAGGAACTCGTCGCGCGCTCGGGCATCGACCCGGCGGCCGTGGAGGACGTCGTCTTCGGATGCCTGGACGCGGTCGGGCCGCAGGCCGGGGACATCGCGCGGACCTGCTGGCTGGCCGCCGGGCTGCCCGAGGAGGTGCCGGGCGTGACCGTGGACCGGCAGTGCGGCTCCTCGCAGCAGGCCGTGCACTTCGCCGCGCAGGGCGTGCTGTCCGGGACACAGGACCTGGTGGTCGCGGGCGGCGTGCAGAACATGTCGCAGATCCCGATCGCCTTCGCCACCCGGCAGGCCGCCGAACCTCTCGGCTTCACCCAGGGCCCCTTCGCCGGCAGCGAGGGCTGGCGCGCGCGGTACGGGGACCGGGCCGTGAACCAGTTCGCCGGCGCCGAGATGATCGCCGCCAAGTGGGGCGTCAGCCGGGCCGACCAGGAGGAGTTCGCGCTGCGCTCGCACCGGCGGGCGGTGCGCGCGATCGACGAGGGCCGCTTCGCACGCGAGACCGTCGCCTACGGGGACGTCACCGCCGACGAGGGGCCGCGCCGGGACACCTCCCTGGAGAAGATGGCCGGGCTGAAGCCCGTCATCCCCGGCGGCACCGTCACCGCCGCCTGCTCCTCGCAGGTCTCCGACGGCGCGGCGGCCATGCTGCTGGCCTCGGAGCGGGCGGTCCGCGAGCACGGGCTGACGCCCCGCGCGCGCGTGCACCACCTCTCCGTGCGCGGCGAGGACCCCATCCGCATGCTGACGGCCCCGATCCCGGCCACCGCGCACGCCCTCAAGAAGACCGGCCTGACCATCGACGACATCGACCTAGTCGAGATCAACGAGGCGTTCGCACCCGTCGTCCTGGCCTGGCTGAAGGAGACCGGCGCGGACCCGGAGAAGGTCAACGTCAACGGCGGCGCGATCGCCCTGGGCCACCCCCTCGGCGCGACCGGCGTCAAACTGATGACAACCCTCCTGCACGAACTGGAACGCACCGGCGGCCGCTTCGGCCTACAGACGATGTGCGAGGGCGGCGGCCAGGCGAACGTGACGATCATCGAGCGGCTGTGAGGGAGGCCGTCCAGCGGCTGTGACGGTCACCGGGCGGCCGTGACGGCCGTGAAGGTCGTCGAGCTGCCGTGAAGGTCATCGGGCGGCCGGGACGGTGATCAGGGAGCGGCCGTGAGTCGCTCCCTGACTGCTTCCGCCTCCTTCATGATCCGTTCCACCAGTTCCGCGCAGGACGGCAGGTCGTCGATCACGCCGGCGACCTGTCCGGAGGCCATCACGCCGAGGTCCGTACGGCCGTCCACCATCGCCGATCTCAGCAGCATCGGGGTGTTGGCCGCGAGCAGTACCTGGCTCCAGGTCAGGTCCTTGCCGTGGCGCATCGCGAGCCCGTCGCGGACCAGTTGCGGCCAGGTGAGGCCGGAGAGCCGCCGGAAGCCCGCCGCACGGCGGACCGCGTGCAGCAGTCGCCGGGCCCGGCCGGAGTTCTCCAGCGCGGCCACCAGGTCCGTACGCAGCATGCGGTGCGGCAGACCGTCGACCGCCCGTGTCACCGTCACGTCCCGGACCGTCGCCGCCAGGTACCGCGCCTTCACCGCGTCCGGCACCGTCGAGTCCGACGTCAGCAGGAACCGCGTCCCCATGGCCACGCCCGCCGCCCCGTACGCCAGCGCCGCCACCAGCCCCCGCCCGTCGAAGAAGCCGCCCGCCGCCACCACCGGGATGTCCACGGCGTCCACCACCTGCGGCAGCAGCACCGTCGTCGCCACCTCGCCGGTGTGTCCGCCGCCCTCGCCGCCCTGCACGACCACCGCGTCCGCCCCCCACGCCGCGACCTTCTCGGCGTGCCGGCGCGCACCGACCGACGGGACGACGATCACCCCCGCCTCCTTCAGCTCGGCGATCAGCTCACGGGAGGGGGCCAGCGCGAAGGACGCGACCCGCACCCCCTCGTCGAGGATGATCCGCACCCGGTCGCCCGCGTCCGCCGCGTCCGCCCGGAGATTGACCCCGAACGGCGCGTCCGTACGGGACTTCACCTCCCGTACGGCCTCCCGCAGCCCGTCGACGGTCATCGTCGCCGAGCCCAGGACGCCCAGCGCGCCCGCGTTCGCCGCCGCCGACACCAGGCGCGGCCCCGCCACCCACCCCATCCCGGTCTGCACGATCGGGTGACGGACCCCGACCAGCCGGGTTAGCGCCGTGTCCATCAGACGGCGACCTCCCGCGCGCGGGCGGCACCCGGATCGAGCACCTCGCGGATCAACCGGAGCTCCCCCGCCGTCGGTTCACGGGTACGGGCCACCTCGTCCGGGATCACGAGGTCGAACCCCGTCGCCTCCCGGACCTCGTCCACGCTCACCCCCGGATGCACCGACGCCAGCCGCATCGCGTGGTCGGGCGTCGCGAAGTCGAAGACACCGAGGTCGGAGACGACCCGGGGAATGCGGTGATGACGGGCCCCGACCTCGGCCGCACGGTCGTACCCCACCCCGCACACCATGTCGACCCGTTCGACGAAGACCCGCCGCGAATGCCTCGGGATCCAGTAACTCGTCGGATTGTTGAGGGTGTTGACCGGTGCGCCGCGCACCCCGAGCAGTTGCCGCCTCGGCTTCGCCCAGTCGCCGATGCAGGAGATGTTCTGGTTGCCGAACCGGTCGATCTGGCTCGCGCCCATCATCACGTGCCGCCGCCCCCCGGTCACCAGGGCCAGATGCTGCCGGTACGGCAACCAGCCCTCCACGGTGCCGTCCGCGCCGACGAGGAGCGCCTCGCCGTCGGTCAGCAGCAGGTCCGGCGCGAACGTGTGCCGGGCGAGCCGGGCGCCCACGGACGGGATCACCCCCATCGGGCTCGCCAGGATCTCGCCCCCGCCGCGCCACGCCTCGGCGCACGCGATCACGCAGTACTCGGCACGGGTGACCTCGGGCATGTCGTCTTTCACGCTTCCTCCCCGGCCGCCGACCGGTACGCCTGCTCGTCCCCGGCCAGGTAGCGCGCCGCGAACTCAGGCCAGGGCGTGGTCGCGTACCGCTTCTGGAACGCCTCGTCCCGGCCGTAGTCGGGGGCGCAGGACGTGAAGTGCGCGCCGTTCGGAGCCTCCACGACCCCCGTCACCGTGTGCCGCTTGACCAGCAGCGACTGCGGCGCAGCCTCCTTCGTCAACTCGGCCGTGTCGACGACCCGTTCGCACGACAGGTACGCCTCGTCGGCCGCCTCGCAGAACAGGTCGTCGAAGTACGGATCCGGGCCCAGATACTGCCCGTTGCCCAGCCGGTCGGCCCGGTTGACGTGCACCAGGGCCGCGTCGAGCCGCAGCGCGGGCATCGCGACGAACGTCTCCTGGTCGTCGTACGGCGAAGTCACCGTACGCAGACCGGGGTTGACCCGCATCACGTCCGAACCGAGCCCCGCCCGCACCGGCAGGAAGGGCAACCGGTGCGCGGCGGCCCGCAGCCCCCACATGAACATCGCCTCGTCGATCTCCGTCAGCTCGAAGGCACCGCGCTCGCGGGCCGCGCGGTAGTGCGGTTCGAGGGGGATCGAGTCGAGGGTGACGAAGGCGGCCACCAGCTTGCGGATCCGCCCCGCCGCCGCCAGCATCCCGACGTCAGGACCGCCGTACGACACGACGGTTAGGTCCGTGACCTGCGACCGCAGCAGCGCCCTGACCAGGGCCATCGGTTTACGGCGCGAGCCCCAGCCGCCGATGCCGAGGGTCATCCCGCTGCGCAGCCGGGAGACGACCTCCTCGGCGGTCATCGTCTTGTCGCCCACCTAAGCCCCCTCGCTCCCGTCGTTCCCGTCACTTCCGTTGTTCCTGTCGTTTCCGTCGCTTCTGTCCTTGCCGAAGGTGTCGCGGACCCGGTCGGCGACCCCGGCGACGCTCGCCTCGAAGGTGAAGCCCTGCTCGAAGCGGTAGCTGCGGCGCACGTCGACCGGGTCGATGCCGTTGAGGGCCGCCTTGGCGAGCCGGAGCAGCTCACCGTCCTTCGCGGCGATCTCGCCGGCCAACTCCAGTGCGGCGGCGTGCAGTTCGCCGCGCGGCACCACCCGCCACACCGAGCCGTGCGCGTGCAGCTCGGCCGCCGTGACCGTGCGCGAGGTGTAGTACAGGGCGCGCATCAGGTGCTGGGGGACCAGCCGGGCGAGGTGGGTGGCCGCGCCCAGCGCGCCCCGGTCCAGCTCGGGCAGCCCGAACACGGCGTCCTCGCTCGCCACGATCACGTCCGCGTTGCCCACCAGGCCGATGCCGCCGCCCAGACAGAAGCCGTGCACCGCCGCGACCACGGGCACCTCGCACTCGTACACCGCCGCGAACGCCTCGAAACAGCCCCGGTTGGCGCCGACCAGCGCGCTTCGGCCGCGCGTCTGCAACTCCTTGATGTCCACGCCCGCGTTGAACCCCCGGCCCTCGGCGGCCAGCACCACGCACCGGGTCTCCGGGTCCCGGCCCGCCGCGCGCATCGCGTCGGCCAGCGCGAACCAGTCGCTCACCGGCAGCGCGTTGACCGGCGGAACGTCAACCGTGACGACCGAGATTCCCTCTCCCGAGCCCTTTTCCGTCCCCTTTTCCGGGGACGAGGTGGAGACACCCATGGAAGCATCAGCTACCTTTCCACCAAACGTTTGTTAGGTGGAAAGGTAGCAGCGAATGGAGCTGGACGGGAAGGTCGCCGTCGTCACCGGTGGCACTCGGGGCGTGGGCGCCGGGATCGCGCGCTCCCTCGTGCGCGCGGGCGCCGAGGTCGTGCTCTGTGCCCGCCGGCCGCCCGAAACCCTGGTCCCGCAGACCGAGTTCGTGCCGCTGGACGTGCGGGACGCCGACGCCGTACGGGAGTTCTTCGCCGGGCTGCCCCGGCTCGACGTGCTCGTCAACAACGCGGGCGGCGCGCCCTACCGCAGACTCGCCGACGCGGAACCCGAGCGCCACGCGCGCGTGATCGAGCTCAACCTCCTCGCCCCGCTGACGGTCTCCCTCGCCGCCTACGACCACCTCAGGCGCGCCGGCGGCTCGGTCGTCATGATCGGCAGCGTCAGCGGCAGCCGCCCCTCGCCCGGCTCGGCCGCGTACGGCGCGGCCAAGGCGGGACTGGAGAGCCTCGCCCGGTCCATGGCCGTGGAGTGGGCCCCGCAGGTGCGGGTGAACACCCTGGTCGTCGGCATGGTCCACACCGAGCTGGCCCACCTGCACTACGGCGGCGAGGACGGCGTCGACGCCGTCGCCCGCACCGTCCCGCTCGGCCGGCTCGCCCGGCCCGCCGACGTCGGCGCGGCGGCCGTCTTCCTCGCCTCCGACGCCGCCGCGTACATCAGCGGAGCGAGCCTGCTCGTGCACGGGGGAGGGGAGCGGCCCGCGTTCCTCGACGCCGCGACCGCCAACAAGGAGATGTGACAGGAGGCATGGGATGACACATGCGACGACAGGTGGGGCGACACACGGGACGACAGGAATCTGCGACGGCCGCGTGGTCGTCGTCACCGGCGCCGGACGCGGCCTCGGGCGCGCGCACGCGCTCGCGTTCGCGGCGGAGGGGGCACGCGTCGTCGTCAACGACCTGGGGGTGGGCCTGGACGGCGCACCGGGACCCGACAGCCCGGCCGGGCAGGTCGTGGCCGAGATCCGCGCGGCGGGCGGCGAGGCCGTCGCCCACGGCGGCGACATCGCCACCCCTGACGGCGCCGCGTCCCTGGTGGCGACCGCCCTGGAGACGTACGGCCGGCTCGACACCCTCGTCAACAACGCAGGCTTCCTGCGCGACCGGATGCTCGTCAACCTCGACGAGGACGACTGGGACGCCGTCCTGCGCGTCCACCTCAAGGGGCACTTCCTCACCCTGAAACACGCCGCCGCGCACTGGCGGGCCGAGACCAAGGCGGGTCGCAGGCCGGTCGCCCGGATCGTCAACACCAGCAGCGGGGCGGGGCTGCTGGGCTCGGTCGGACAGGGCAACTACAGCGCGGCGAAGGCCGGCATCGTCGCCCTCACCCTGGTCGCGGCCGCCGAACTCGCCCGCTACGGCGTCCAGGTCAACGCCCTCGCACCGGCCGCCCGCACCCGCATGACGGAACGCGCCTTCGCCGAGACCATGGCGGCCCCGGACACCGGCTTCGACGCCATGGCCCCCGAGAACGTCTCCCCGCTCGTCGTCTGGCTCGGCTCCGCGCGCAGCGAGGGCGTCACCGGCCGCGTCTTCGAGGCGGAGGCCGGCCGGATCACCGTCATGGACGGCTGGCGACCGGGCCCCACCGCCGACAAGGGCGCCCGCTGGCACCCGGCGGAGGCGGGAGAGGCCGTACGCAAACTGCTCACCGAGTCCGAACCACCGGGGGAGGTGTACGGGGCGTAGACGTGGCCGCAGCCCGGTCTCAGGTGTCGCACTCCAGCACCGTCCGGCACAACCCGCACCGCGCCCGGACCCGGCCCCGTACCGGCACCCTGATCCGCTGATGGCAGGTCGGGCACGGGAACGTCACCCGCAGCGCGCCCGGCGGATCCGGAGCCGGGACGAAGGCGTACGCGGAGTCCGGGGAATCCGGGGAATCCGGGGAATCCAGGGAGCCCGGGGCCGGCGCGGCCGGGCGGTGGGCCTGGGCGTGCCGCCGGTCGCGGGCGTAGCGGCGGCGGCCCGCCCAGCCGGCGGCCGTCAGCGGCGGCTGCCGCTCGTCGTGCCGGGCCCGCTCCATGCCCCGCTCGTACGCCGTGTACGCCTGCGCACTGGTGAACCACACCGACGGATCCTCGCCGAACACCAGCGACCGCTTCGCCAGCACGTACCCGAACTCCTCCGGCGTCAGATACCCCAGCTTCTGCGAGGACGCCCCGTCCTCCCGGTAGGCGTCCAGGAGCAGCCAGCCCGCCCCCAGATACGTCGTCGCCGTGTCCGTCAGGATCTCGTTGTCCCGTGTGCCCGGGAAGGACAGCCCCACGCGATGCAGATACACGTGCATGATCTCGTGCGCCAGAGCCGCCCCGATGTCCCGCCGATGCGTACGGAACCGGTCGTTCAGCTCGACGAAGTACTCGGGGCCCGCCGTGAGTTCGACGTTCGCCGCGTGCTCCATCTCCCGGAAGGCGACGATCATCCGGGCGTCCGGCAACCGGTAGTGCCGCACCAGCTCACGCGCCACCCGCTGCACGCCGAGATACAGCTCGTCGGTGTCGCAGAACGCCACGTCGGCCGGGGCCACGCTGGTGGCGAACTGGTGGATGGTGTCGTACGACAACCGCCGGTACAACGCCGTGACGGCGGCCCGCACCGTCTCCAGATGCCGATAGCCGTGCTCGACCGGTCCGCCGTTCGCCACGCCCGCACCCCCAAGACACCAGGACGCCGTGCACCCGGTACGTCCGGTACACCCGGTTCCACTGTACGAGGACCCGGCCCACTAGGGTGGACGCCCATGACCACCAGCAACACCCCTGGCGCCGGAACCGGTGACGTCGACCCCGCCGTCCGCGAGGAGCTCGCCCGGCTGCGCGACAGCATCGACAACATCGACGCGGCCGTCGTCCACATGCTCGCCGAACGCTTCAAGGCCACCCAGCAGGTCGGCCACCTCAAGGCCCGCCACCAACTGCCGCCCGCCGACCAGGCCCGCGAGGCCCGCCAGATCGCCCGGCTGCGCACCCTCGCCGAGAACGCCAAACTCGACCCGGCGTTCGCCGAGAAGTTCCTCAACTTCATCATCGCCGAGGTGATCCGCCACCACGAGCGCATCGCCGAGGACACCGCCGCCTCAACCTGACCCACGAGGCGGCGCGCGCCGGGCACACCGTGAGTGAAGCGCTGAAGTGCCCGGCGTGAGAAGGGACAACGGACATAGGGTACGTACCGATCCGCCCCTGTGCCTGGCCTGCGGTATCAGGCAGCATGTCGTCCATGTCCGTACTGACGCGCGACGCAGCGCAAAGCCGTGCCAAATTCCTCGACGTCCACAGCTACACCATCGAGCTCGACCTGACGACCGGTGACGAGACCTTCGACTCCGTCACCGTCATCCGGTTCGCGGCGCGCGCCAACGGGGACACCTTCGTCGAGGTCAGGCCGGCCGCACTGCACTCCGTCACCCTCGACGGCGAGCCCCTCGACCCGCAGACCCTGGACGACAACCGGCTCCCCCTGACCGACCTCACCGCCGGCGAACACGAACTGCGCGTCCGGGCCAGCATGCGCTACTCCCGCACCGGCGAGGGCATGCACCGCTTCACCGACCCCACCGACGGCGAGACGTACGTCTACACCCAGCTCTTCATGGACGACGTCCAGCGCGTCTTCGCCGCCTTCGACCAGCCCGACCTCAAGGCCGTCTTCGACCTCACCGTCAAAGCCCCCGAGAACTGGACCGTCCTCGCCAACGGCACCACCGAACACCTCGGCGACGGCCGCTGGCAGGCCGCCCCCACCCCCCTGATCTCCACCTACCTCGTCGCCGTCGCCGCCGGACCCTGGCACTCCGTCCGTACCGAACACCGAGGCCTGCCCTTCGGCCTGCACTGCCGCCGCTCGCTCGCCCCCCACCTCGACGCCGACACCGACGAACTGCTCGAGATCACCCGGCAGTGCTACGACCGCTACCACGAGAAGTTCACCGAGCCCTACCCCTTCGACTCCTACGACCAGGCGTTCGTCCCCGAGTTCAACGCCGGCGCCATGGAGAACCCGGGCCTCGTCACCTTCCGCGACGAGTTCGTCTACCGCTCCGCCGTCACCGACACCGAACGCCAGACCCGCGCCATGGTCATCGCCCACGAGATGGCCCACATGTGGTTCGGAGACCTCGTCACCCTCCAGTGGTGGGACGACATCTGGCTGAACGAGTCCTTCGCCGAGTACATGGGCTACCAGACCCTCACCGAAGCCACCCGCTTCACCGACACCTGGACCGACTTCGGCGTCGTCCGCAAGGCCTGGGGCTACGACGCCGACCAGCGCCCCTCCACCCACCCCGTCGCCCCCGAGAACGTCGACGACACCGCCGCCGCCCTCCTCAACTTCGACGGCATCTCCTACGCCAAGGGCGCCTCCGCCCTACGGCAACTCGTGACCTGGCTCGGCGAGAAGGACTTCCTCGCCGGCATCAACACCCACTTCGCCCGCCACAAGTTCGCCAACGCCACCCTCGCCGACTTCATCGACTCCCTCGCCGCCCACACCGAACGCGACGTCCACGCCTGGGCCGACGCCTGGCTGCGCACCACCGGCGTCGACACCCTCACCCCCACCCTCAGCGGCTCCAACGGCGACCACACCCTCACCGTCACCCACCACGGCAGCCGCCCGCACCGCATCGCCGTCGGCCTCTACGACCTCGACCTCGCCGACGAGGGCCGCCACCTCACCCTGCGCGAACGCCTCGACGTCGACATCCCGCAGCAAGCACCCCAGCCCCTCGGCAAGCGCCCCGCCCTGCTCCTCCTCAACGACGGCGACCTCACCTACACCAAGGTCCGCTTCGACCCCGCCTCCTTCGAAACCGTCCGCACCGGCCTCTCCGGCCTCCCCGACCCGCTCACCCGAGCCGTCGTCTGGAACGCCCTGCGCGACGCCGTACGCGACGGCGAACTCGCCCCCACCGCCTACCTCGACGCCGCCCGCGCCCACCTCCCGCAGGAGACCGACCTCGCCCTCGTCCAAGGCGTCCTCGCCTTCGCCGCCGGCCAGATCGCCGACCGCTACCTCACCCCCGAGCAGCGCCCCGCCGCCCTCGCCACCCTCTCCGCCCTGTGCCGCGACCTCATCCGCCGCACCGAGGACGGCGACCACCCCGACCTGCGCCTCATCGCCGTACGCCACTTCATCGGCGTCGCCGCCCACCCCGACACCATCGACGCCTGGCTCACCGAGGGCACCGTCCCCGGCGGCCCCGAACTCGACCCCGACCTGCGCTGGCGCGTCCTCGCCCGGCTCGCCGTCCTCGGCGCCACCGACGAGGCCGCCATCGCCGCCGAACTCGCCCGCGACCCCTCCGCCACCGGCCAGGAAGGCGCGGCCCGCTGCCGCGCCGCCCTCCCCGACGCGGACGCCAAGCGCACCGCCTGGGCGGCCATGTTCGAGAGCGACGACCTCTCCAACTACCTCTTCACCGCCACCGCCCAGGGCTTCTGGCAACCCGAACAGGCCGACCTGGTCGCCGAGTACGTCCCCCGCTTCTACGAGGACGCCGTCGCCGTCGCCGCCCGCCGAGGCCCCGCCATCGCCGACGCCGCCGGCCGCTGGGCCTTCCCCGCCCACGCAGTCACCCCCCACACCCTCCACCTGGGCAACCAATGCCTCACAACAACCGCCCCCACCCCCTCCCTACGCCGCAAACTGATCGACCAACTGGACGACCTGGCACGAGCGTTGAGGGTGAGGGAGGCGTAGCGGCGATATCCCTTGAACGCCGGTCCGCGAAATTCAGCCCGTCCGGCGTTTGAGGACGAGGCCCCTTAAGGGCCGACAGCGGGGGTCTGGGGGCGGCAGCCCCCGGCCACGCCCACCATAGGGGCACCCGCGCATCCCCCTTTCGGGTTCTGATCGTTCGGCTTTTCGGGCGCGCCGCCACTTTCCCCGACAAGCTTGCACTCCCCGCTGCGGGCACCCGCCCCGCGCCCCGGAGGAGGCCCCGTGAGCATGCCGCCCCTCGCCTCAGGCCCCGAAGGCCCCGACGCCCTGAGGCCGTTGCTCGCAGCCGTCCTCGACGCGCTCGACGCCGGCGCCCGAGCCCGCGGCGGCCCCCTGCCCGCGGGCGGCCCGCAGGCGGTCGCCGCCCGCGTACGGGCCGCCGTGGGAGACGTCCTCCCCGACCACGGCGACCCCCACGCCCTGCCCACCCTCGTCCGCGCACTCGCCGAAGGCGCCGCCGACCCCGCCGACGCCCTCTGCGCGGCCCACCTGCACTGCCCACCCCTCGCCGTCGCCACCGCCGCCGACCTCGCCGCCTCCGCCCTCAACCCGTCCCTCGACTCCTGGGACCAGGCCCCCGCCGCCTCCACACTGGAAGCACTCCTCACCCGGGCACTGGCCACCGAGGTCTACGGCCACCGCACCAGGCCGACCGCCCCCCACGCCTACCCCCACCCCACCCCCGACGCCCTCGTCACCACGGGCGGCACCGAAGCCAACCACCTCGCGCTCCTCCTCGCCCGCGAAACCCACGGCCCCACCCTCCGCCTCGTCTGCGGAGCCAACGCCCACCACTCCCTGCCCCGCGCCGCCTGGCTCCTCGGCCTCCCCGCGCCCCTCGTCCTGCCCACCCCCACCGGCACCCTCGACCCCGCCGCCCTCGACGAGGCCCTCACCGCCCACCCCGGCCCCCTCCTCGCCGCCGCCACCGCGGGCACCACCGACGCCGGACTCATCGACCCCCTCCCCGAGATCGCCGCACGCTGCGCGCACCACGGCGCCCGCCTCCACATCGACGCCGCCTACGGAGGCGGCCTGCTGTTCAGCGACCGCCACCGCGCCCGCCTCACCGGCCTCGACGCCGCCCACACCGTCACCCTCGACCTGCACAAACTCGGCTGGCAGCCGGTCGCCGCCGGACTCATCGCCGTCCGCGACGACCGCGACCTCACCGCCCTCCACCACCACGCCGACTACCTCAACGCCGACGACGACACCGAAGCCGGCCTCCCCGACCTCCTCGGCCGCTCCCTGCGCACCACCCGCCGCCCCGACGCCCTCAAGATCGCCGTCACCCTCAAAACCCTCGGCCGCACCGGCCTCGGCACCCTCGTCGACCAGGTCTGCGCCCACGCCCACGCGTTCGCCGACCTCGTCACCGCACACCCCGGCCTCGAACTCCACGCCCCGCCCACCATCAGCACCGTCCTCTTCCGCCCCACGGGCGCCACCGACGCCGCCGTCGCCGAGATACGCCGCCGCCTGCTCACCGACGGCCGCGCCGTCCTCGGCCGCGCCCGCGCCGACGGCCGGCTCTGGCTCAAGACCACCCTCCTCAACCCCCACACCCGGCCCGACGACCTGGCCGCCCTCCTGGAACTGGTGGAAGGAAACACCCCCGCATGACCACGCCCCCGCACCCCAACACTCCTCGGCACCCCAACACGCCCCAGCACCCGCACCCGAACCCCACCCCCGACACCACCCCCCGCGACCCCGACACCCCCCGCGACCTCGTCGGTATCGGCATCGGCCCCTGCAACCTCTCCCTCGCCGCCCTCGCCCACCCCCTCACCGAACTCGACACCGTCTTCTACGAACAACGCCCCCGCTTCGACTGGCACCCCGGCCTCCTCCTCGACGGCGCCCGCATCCAGGTCCCCTTCCTCGCCGACCTCGTCACCCTCGCCGACCCCACCAGCCCCTGGACCTTCCTCAACTACCTCAAGACCCACGAACGCCTCTACCCCTTCTACTTCGCCGAGCGCTTCCACGCCCAACGCGCCGAATACGACACCTACTGCCGCTGGGTCGCCGACAACCTCCCCGGCCTCCACTTCCGCCACCACGCCGACGCCGTCCGCTGGAACCCCGAACGCGACGTCTTCGAAGTCGACTTCACCCAACTCGACACCGACGGCGAAGCCGAAGCCCTAGGCCGCACCTACACCAGGAACATCGTCCTCGGCATCGGCACCGAACCCCACGTCCCCGACGCCCTGCGCCCCCTCGTCGACGCCCCCGGCGTCCCCGTCGTCCACGCCACCGACTACCTCGCCCACCGCGACACCCTCCGCACCGCCGGCCACGTCACCGTCGTCGGCTCCGGACAGTCCGGCGCCGAAGTCTTCCTCGACCTCCTGCGCCACCGCCCCACCGGCCGCGAACAACTCCACTGGATCGGCCGCACCGAGGCCTTCGCCCCCATGGAGTACTCCAAACTCGGCCTCGAACACTTCACCCCCGACTACACCCGCTACTTCCACGCCCTCCCCGAAACCACCCGCGACCGCGTCGTCGGCGCCCAATGGCAACTCCACAAAGGCATCGACGCCGGCACCCTCGCCGCCATCCACGACGAGCTCTACCGCCGCACCCTGCACGGCAGTTGGCCCGACGCCGTCCTCACCCCCGGCGTCCGCGTCCGCACCGCGGGCCGCATCGCCACCACCAAAATCGAACTCCACCTCGAACACATCCAGCAGAACACCCGCAGCCGCCTCACCACCGACGCCGTCGTCCTCGCCACCGGCCACCGCGAACGCCCCCTCGAACCCCTCCTCGCCGGCCTCGACCCCTACATCCGCCGCGACCACAGCGAACGCCCCCGCATCGACGAACACTTCCGCCTCGTCCTCGACCCCTCCGTCACCGCCACCGGCTGCCACGTCTACCTCCAGAACGCCGAACGCCACACCCACGGCGTAGGCGCCCCCGACCTCGGCCTCGCCGCCTGGCGCAGCGCCACCATCCTCAACACCCTCACCGCCAAAGAGACCTACCCCCTCCCCACCCGCACCGCCTTCACCACCTTCGGCCTCCAACCCACCGTCCCCCGCCAGCCCGGCACCCCCACCATCGGCACCCAACGCGGCACCTTCGTACGCCTCAGGGACTGAGAGCACAGAGAGCACAGAGAGCACAGACCCGTACGATGACCAGGACGGGACGGTAGGACAGAGGCAGCGACAGCGACAGCGACAGCGACAGCGACAGCGGCGGTGGCCAACAGATGGACCGGGAACTGACGATCGCGACGGAACTCGCCGAGTGGGCCGCACAACGCATCCGCCGCCCCCGCGCCCCACACGACACGAGCGACGTACGCGAGAAGGACGGCCCCGCCGACATCGTCACCGCCACCGACGAAGCGGTCGAGACACACGTCCGCGCCGTCCTACGCCGCGAATTCCCCGAATACGGCATCGAGGGCGAGGAACACGGCGTCCACGAAGGCACCCCCGGCGCCCCGCACTGGCTCATCGACCCCGTGGACGGCACCACCAACTACGCCCACGGCATCGGCTGGTGCTCCTTCTCCCTGGGCCTGGCCACCCCACCGGGCGAACCACTGCTCGGCGTCGTCGCCGACCCCTGGCGACACGAGATCTTCACCGCGACCCGGGGCGGCGGCGCCCACCTCAACGGCCACCCCATCCACGCCGCCGCCCACACCACCCTCACCGGCCACGTCTTCCTCACCGAATGGGCCGCCCACGCCCACTGGCCCGGCATGGACGACCTCCTGCGCGAACTCGCCACCCGCCACTGCACCGTACGGATCATGGGCTCCACAGCCCTGTCCCTCGTCCAGGTCGCCGCAGGCCGCGCCACCGCCGCCGCCATCGGCGAATTCCACCCCGTCGACGCCCTGCCACCCCTGCTCATCGCAACAGAGGCGGGAGCCGTGGCCGTCCCACGACTCCCGCCCTACAACACCCCGCTGCTCCTCACCGCACCACAGGCCGCCCACGAAGCGACGACCCTGTGGGAGCGGACCGTCCTGCGCTAGAACACCGGCGTACCGTCGCGCGTCAGCTTCCAGTCCACCGACGCGAAGTCCTTCGGATCCAGCACACCCTTCGCCGTCACCCACTCCGCGATCCGCGTCCGGATCTCCGTCGACTCCGCCCACAGCTCCTGCGCCGCCGCCACATGCGGGAACGCACCACCGCCATTGGCCCGGTAGTTGTTCACCGCCAACACGAACTGCTGCGCGTCGTCCAACGCCACACCGCCGTACGTCACGTTCTTGATCCGCGAACCCGCCGCCTGCGCGACATCGATCTCGTACGACAGCCCCGACACATAGTCATAGTTGTAGTCCGGCCGGCCACCCGCGTTCGTCAGCTTCTCCGGGTCGACGACCGCGTCCGCCGCCGTCTGCACGAAATACTGCGCCGAGAACTCCAGGTACGCCCGCAACTGCGCACCCGTCAGCAACTTCGCGACCAGCGTGTTGTCGTACACGTACAGACTCGACAGATCCCGGATAGTCACATCCCCCGCCGGGATCTCCGACGTCCGCGAGAACGGCGAAGCCTGCGCGATCACCGGCAGCGACGCATACGACCCACCCGCCAGCGCCGCCTTGACGACGTCCTCCTGCACCTTCGTGATCAGGTCGATGATCGCGGCGTCCTTGTACCGCGCCTCCACCGTCGTCAACGTCTCCGTCGCCGTACCCACCACCTGGTTGACGTACGCCACGACCTTCGCGTGCTCGTCACCCAGCAGCTTCGTGATCTTCGGGTCGTCCGCCACCGAGTTGGAGTTCAACACCTTCGAGGAAACGGACTCGACGACCCACTTCCCCTTCTCGAACACCAGCTCCACATCGAACACCGACAGCCGCTCCGCATACGCCAACGGCTCCGACAGCACGACCGTCCGCCCGGTCTTCGCGTTCGTCACCCTCAGCTCGGGAATCTCCACATGCGCGTGCCCCACCAGAATCGCGTCGATGTCCGGCACCTGCTGCGCCACCAGCGCCGCCGAATTCTCCACGTACGGCAACTGGTCACCGTACGACGACGTACCCGACGAACCCGAGTGCGCCGACACGATCACCACATCCGCACCCAGCGACTTCAGCTTCGGCACCCACTTCGCCGCCTGCTCCTCCAGCCCCGGGAACGCCAGCTTGCCCTGCACATACGCCTTGTCCCAGATCGCGATACCGGGATTCGTCAGCCCCAGCACCGCCACCTTCACCGGCGGCGCGCCCTTCACACAGAACGTCTTCATGACGTACGGCTGAAACGCCGGCTTCAGCGTCTTCGCGTCCACCGCGTTCGCCCCCAGCAGCGGGAAACGCAACTGCGACTCGAACTTCCGCAGCGTCTCGATGCCGTAGTTGAACTCGTGGTTGCCCAGCGCCGCCGCGTCGTACCCGATCGCGTTCATCGCCTGCGCCATCGGATGCACCGGGCCGCCCTTGGCGGTGATCGGATCCACCTTCGCGTAGTAGTACGTCAGCGGCGTGCCCTGGATCGTGTCGCCCGCGTCCAGCAGCAGCGTGTTCTCGCGTCCCTTCTCCTTGCGGATCTGGTTCACCAGCGTCGAGATCCGTGCCAGCCCCTGCGCGTTGCCCGCCGCGTCCTTGTACTCCGCGTCCTTGAAGTAGTCCCAGTTGAAGACGTGACCGTGCAGGTCCGTCGTCCCCAGCACGGTCAGCGCGTACCGCTTCGGCTGCCGGACCGGCTTCCCGGCCGGCTTCCCCGCCTCCGCGGCCTGCGCCGACGGAGCCGCGGCCGCACCCGCGATCGCCACCCCCGCCCCGGTCACGGCGGACTTCTTCAGGAACTTCCGGCGGTTCAAAGGCATGTCTCGTGCTCCTTGGGGAATGGTCAACGACGCGCGTAGATTCTGACCCGCCCACGACCGACGGCAACAGGGCCAGGAGGTTTCGATCTGGTGACCACCAAGGTCTACCCCAGCCCCTGAACAGCGAAAACCATGACAAGTCGGACGCATGACAAGGTGGGACGCATGACCACCCCGCACAATCCCCCGTACGGCACCCCCGACGCCCCCCTCCTCACCGTCCGCGGCGAAGCCGAACTCGAAGTCGACCCCGAGATCGCCCGCATCGCCATCACCGTCACCGCCCGCGGCAAAGACCGCCGCACCACCCTCGACGACCTCACCCGCCGCAACACCACCGCCATCGACCTCGTCAAGTCCTACGGCGACGCCGTCGAAGACGTCTCCACCGGCGCCCTCTCCCTCACCCCCGAACTCACCGGACGCGGCCGCGGTGAACGCGTCCGCACCTACCACGGCACCGTCCACCTCACCGCCCAACTCACCGACTTCACCGCCCTCGGCGAACTCACCACCCGCCTCGCCGACCTCGACCTCACCCGCATCGACGGCCCCTGGTGGGAACTGCGCCCCACCTCACCCGTCCACCGCCGAGCCCGCCAGCAAGCCGTACGCGACGCCGTACAACGCGCCAAGGAATACGCCGAAGCACTCGACACCACCGTCGCCGCCCTCCTCGAACTCGCCGACACCGCCACACCCGGCGGCCGCCCCCGCGCCGGCGTCGACCGCCGCGCCGTCCGCTTCTCCCTGGCCGCCGCCGAAACGGAATCCACCGCCCCCGAACCCCTCGACCTCGAACCGCAACGCATTCAGATCCGTGCCGAGGTCAGCGCACAGTTCACGATGAATCCGCCCCGCCTCTGAATTCCGCGCATTGACCCATCAGGGAAAATGCTCATCAGAGCGGCAGGCCGCACATTCATTGGTTGTCAACAACCCTTCACTCAAAGGTTGTTGAGCAGCCATGTGCCACCAATTCCCTACCCATCGGTAAGCCCTAGGCTCGACCTATGCGCCGAGCGAAAATCGTCTGCACTCTGGGCCCCGCCACCGACTCGTACGACCAGATCAAAGCACTGGTCGACGCCGGAATGGACGTCGCCCGCCTCAACCTCAGCCACGGCAGCCACGCCGAACACGAGGAGCGCTACCACCGCGTACGCAAGGCCTCCGACGAGACCGGCCACAGCGTCGGCATCCTCGCCGACCTTCAAGGCCCGAAGATCCGCCTCGGCCACTTCGCCGAAGGCCCCGTACTCCTTGAACGCGACGACACCTTCACCATCACCGTCGAGGAAGGCGCCGAAGGCGACCGCCGCCAGTGCGGCACCACCTACGCCGGCCTGGCCCACGACGTCACCCCCGGCGAACGCATCCTCGTCGACGACGGCAAGGTCTGCCTCGAAGTCACCGCCGTCGACGGCCTCCGCGTCCACACCCGCGTCGTCGAAGGCGGCGTCGTCTCCGACCACAAAGGCCTCAACCTCCCCGGCGTCGCCGTCTCCGTCCCGGCGCTCTCCGACAAGGACGAAGCCGACCTGCGCTGGGCCCTGCGCACCGGCTGCGACGTCATCGCCCTGTCCTTCGTCCGCAGCGGCAAGGACATCGAGGACGTCCACCGCATCATGGACGAAGAGGGCCGCCGACTGCCGGTCATCGCCAAGATCGAGAAACCGCAAGCGGTCGAGGCGATCGACGGCATCGTCGCCGCCTTCGACGGCATCATGGTCGCCCGCGGCGACCTCGGCGTCGAAATGCCACTCGAACAAGTCCCCATCGTCCAGAAACGCGCCGTAAAACTGGCCAAACGCAACGCCAAACCGGTCATCGTCGCCACCCAGATGCTCGACTCCATGATCGAGAACTCCCGCCCGACCAGGGCCGAGGCATCGGACGTCGCCAACGCCGTCATCGACGGCACCGACGCGGTCATGCTGTCCGGCGAGACCAGCGTGGGCAAGTACGCGATCCAGACCGTCCGCACGATGGCCAAGATCGTCGAAGCGGCCGAAGAGGACATGCTCGCCGCAGGCCTGCCCGAACTGACGGAAAGCAACAAGCCCCGCACCCACGGCGGCGCGGTCGCCCGGGTCGCCGCCGAGATCGGCGACTTCCTCGACGCGAAGTTCCTGGTCGCCTTCACCCAGACGGGCGACACCGTACGCCGCCTGTCCCGCTACCGCTCCCCGATCCCCCTCCTCGCCTTCACCCCGGAACCGGCCACCCGCTCCCAACTGAACCTGACCTGGGGCGTCGAAACCTTCCTCGGCCCGCAGGCGGACTCCACGGACGCGATGGTCGACCAGGTGGACGAACTCCTCTTGAAACACGGCCGCTGCCAAAAGGGCGACGTGGTCGTCATCACGGCCGGCTCCCCTCCAGGAGTCGCAGGCTCGACCAACATGGTCCGCGTCCACCACATCGGAGAGGACGACGGTCCCAAGTAGGGGGCGGGGATCAGTACTTGGGCCCTACGTGGGCGTCCATGAGAGCCACGGAGGCCTTCTTGGCGACGGAGATGTTGAACGGGTTCCCGTTCCGGGCGCAGTACGTCCACTCGACGCCCAGCTTGTCGCAGGTGTCGGTGAAGAGCCGCCGGATGTCGTCGGAGACGTTGGTGAAGAAGTACCGGGGATATTCGTAGCGCTTGCGCTCACCGTTGATCGTCTTCTCGGTCCAGTTGGTGATCCGGCAGCCGTCCGAGTGGATGAGGCCGCGGATGAACTCCCAGGGGTGTGTGTCGACGATGGCCTGCTGCCAGGGTGCGAGGACGATCCGGCGCTCGTGCTTCTTGCCGGGGCCGTGCTGAGGGAAGAGGTAGGGCCAGTGGGCGAAGTCGCCGACCACGGACACATAGCCCTGGGCCTGCACCCGGCAGGCGTTGTGTGAGGGGTTGATCGCGCGCATGGCGGCTTCGCAGGCGTTGATCAGCCCCGGCCACGCGTCTGCGCATGCGATACGGAGGTAATAGCCGTTGCTGCGCGGGTGGCCGCTGATACAGCCGTCGCCGAGGTAGAGGCCGGGGAGGTAGGAGTACGAGACTTCGTCGGCCGGTGGCCCCGGCGGCGGGGCCACCATGCGGGGCAAAGGCTCAAGTCGGGCCCGCCAAAAGCTAATTGCGGCCCGTGAGATGCCGGTCTCCCGACTTACCGAGTTCAGACTGCGGCCCTGCGAAACCAGCGCCAGTGCTCGCTTGCGTGTGCTGACGTCGTACATATGGACACTCTGTGAGAGTGATCGCGGCGACATGCAGCAAAAAGCGGATGTTCACGAGAACGGGAACATCCGCTTTTGGTTGGCGACCTTCGAATTGAAGGTTAAGTGCCCCGGGTGGGACTCGAACCCACACTGAATACCTTTTGAGGGTATCGTCTCTGCCGATTGGACTACCGGAGCGTCTTCAAACCGAAGGTTAGTGTAGCCCCTCGGTGCCTCAAACATACAGGAGATAGGTAGGCTCTTGTCAGCAGTACCCCTGCCCTGAACGAGGAGCCCCCGTGACCGCCCCCGAGTCGCCCCAGCCCGTGGACGCGCCCGATGACGACAAGTCGCACGTGCCTCCGCTGACGACCCGTGTCGTCATCGCCGAGGACGAGGCCCTGATCCGGCTCGACCTCAAAGAGATGCTGGAGGAGGAGGGCTACTCCGTCGTAGGCGAGGCCGGTGACGGTCAGACGGCGGTCGAGCTGGCCCGCGAGCACAAGCCGGACCTCGTGATCCTCGACGTGAAGATGCCCGTGCTGGACGGCATCTCGGCGGCCGAGAAGATCGCCGAGGAGCGGATCGCCCCCGTCCTCATGCTCACCGCCTTCTCGCAGCGCGACCTCGTCGAGCGCGCCCGCGACGCCGGGGCCATGGCCTACCTCGTGAAGCCGTTCAGCAAGAGTGACGTCGTCCCGGCGATCGAGATGGCCGTCTCCCGCTTCACCGAGCTCAAGGAGCTGGAGAACGAGGTCGCGGACCTCACGCTGCGCCTGGAGACCCGCAAGCTGGTCGACCGGGCGAAGTCGATCCTCCAGACGGAGTACGGGCTGACGGAGCCGGCCGCGTTCCGGTGGATCCAGAAGACGTCGATGGACCGCCGTATGTCCATGCAGCAGGTCGCCGAGGCCGTCATCCAGGACGCCGACGAGAAGAAGGCCAACAAGGGATAGCCGGGCCCCTGAGCCGTACGCGTACGACGAGGCCCGCACCCCGGGAAGGGGTGCGGGCCTCGTCGTCGTAGCGGGGCTGGGACTCGGTGTTCAGTCCTCGCCGAGGTACGCCTTGCGGACGGACTCGTCGTGGAGCAGGTCCTGGCCCGTGCCGGAGAGCACGATCTTGCCGACCTCCATGACGTGGCCCTGGTCGGCGAGCGACAGGGCCGCCTGGGCGTTCTGCTCGATGAGCAGGATCGTCATGCCCTGGGACTTGAGCTCGGCGATGGTGGCCATGATCTTCTGCATCATGATGGGCGACAGGCCCATGGAGGGCTCGTCGAGCATGAGCAGTTTCGGCTGGGACATGAGCGCGCGGCCCATGGCCAGCATCTGCTGCTCGCCGCCCGAGAGGGTGCCCGCGGCCTGCTTGCGGCGTTCGCCGAGGATGGCGAAGAGGTCGTAGGCGCGCTGGATGTCCTTCTCGATGCCTGCCTTGTCGCTGCGGAGGAAGGCGCCGAGGCGGAGGTTGTCCTCGATGGTCATGCGGGGGAAGATGTGCCGCCCCTCGGGGGAGTGGGCGAGTCCGAGGGCGACGATGTCGTGGGCGGGGGTCTTCTTCAGCGATTTGCCGTTGAACTTGATCTGGCCGCCGACGGGCTTGAGGAGCCCGGAGAGGGTGCGCAGGGTGGTCGTCTTGCCGGCGCCGTTGGTGCCGACGAGGGTGACGACTTCGCCGGCCTCGACCTTGAACGAGATGCCTTTGACGGCTTCGATCTTGCCGTAGGCGACGCGGAGGTCCTCGACTTCGAGCAGTGCGGTCATCGGTCGTTCTCCTTGCCGGGCTCGGCGTCCGCCTGGGTGTCGGCGCTCTCGGCGTTCGCTTCGGCGGCCTCTACTTCGGCGATCTCTTCGTCGCCGGGGGCGTTTTCGAAGGGTTCGCCGAGGTAGGCGGCGACGACGCGTTCGTCGCCCTGGACGGTGGCGCTGTCGCCTTCGATGAGCTTTTCGCCCTGGACGAGGACGGCGACGCGGTCGCAGAGGTTGAAGATGAAGCGCATGTCGTGCTCGATTACGAGGACGGCGATGCCCTGGTCGCGGATGGCGAAGACGAGCTCCTCCGTCGCGCGGGTCTCCTGGGGGTTCATGCCGGCGGTCGGCTCGTCGAGGAGGAGCAGGCCGGGTTCGCTCGCGAGTGCTCGGGCGATCTCGAGCTTGCGCTGTTCGCCGTAGGGCAGGTTGCGGGCGAGGTGGTCGGCCTTCTTGGCGAGGCCGACGAACTCGAGGAGTTCCATGGCGCGTTCGCGGGAGGCGGCTTCGGCCTTGTGGAAGGCGGGCAGGCGCAGGACGGCCGACCAGAAGCCTTCTTTGGTGCGGGTGTGGCGGCCGACGAGGACGTTTTCCAGGACCGTCATGTTGGCGAAGAGGCGGATGTTCTGGAAGGTGCGGGCGATGCCGGCGGCGGTGACCTTGAAGGACTTGGGGGGCAGGACGTTGCCCTTGAAGCGGACTTCGCCTTCGGTGGGGATGTAGAGGCCGGTGAGGCAGTTGAAGAAGGTGGTCTTGCCGGCGCCGTTGGGGCCGATGAGGCCGACGATCTCGCCGCTGTTGACGGTGAGGTCGACGTTGCGGACGGCGGTGAGGCCGCCGAAGCGCATGGTGACGCCGCGGGCGTCGAGCACCGTTTCGCCGACGGGGGCGGGGGCGGTCTTGGTGGTGGTGTCGGTGGTCATGGTGGTCAGGCCCCTGCCTTCGTGAGGACGGTGGGTGCTTCCGCGTCCTCGTGGAACTCGAGCTGGCGGCGTCGGTTGGGGATGAGCCCTTCGGGGCGGAAGCGCATCAGCAGGATGAGTGCGAGGCCGAAGGCGAAGAGCTGGTAGTCGCCGAGGAACTGGAGTTTGTTGGGGATGAGGAAGAGCAGTGAGGCGCCGATGAGGGGGCCGCCGATGGTGCCCATGCCGCCGAGGACGACTGCGGCGAGGAGGAAGGCGGAGTTGGGCGGGATGGGTCCGGCGAAGAGGTACTGCTCGGGGGTGACGGTGTAGGTCACGTGGGCCTGGACGGTGCCGGCGAGGCCGGCGAGGGAGGCGCCGACGGCGAAGGCGATGAGTTTGACGCGGAAGCCGTTGATGCCCATGGCGAGGGCGGCGGTCTCGTCCTCGCGGATGGCGACCCAGGCGCGGCCGATGCGGGAGTCGCCGCTGCGTCGGAAGACGAGGACGACGACGGCGGTGATGATCAGCATCAGGAAGAAGTAGTTGGCGAAGCGCCCGATGCTGAAGCCCGCGATGTCGTGGATGGCTCCGAAGTCGAAGCCGAGGACGTCGAGGTTGGGGATGGAGGAGATGCCGTTGGAGCCGTTGGTGATGTCGGGGCCTGAGGTGCCGTCGAGGTTGTTGGCGGTGATGCGGAAGATCTCGCCGAAGCCGAGGGTGACGATGGCGAGGTAGTCGCCGCGCAGTCGCAGGGTCGGGGCGCCGATGAGGACGCCGAAGACGAGGGAGGCGGCGGCGCCGACGAGTGCGGCTGCCCAGAAGGGGAAGTGCACGTCGAAGGGGGAGCTGGGGGCGCCGGAGACCATGGAGGCGGCGTAGGCGCCGACGCCGAGGAAGGCGACGTAGCCGAGGTCGAGGAGGCCGGCGAGGCCGACGACGATGTTGAGGCCGAGGGCGACGGTGGCGAAGATGAGGATGTAGACGCCGAGGGTCGCGTACTGGTCGTCGGTCTGGGTGAAGGGGAAGAGGGCGGCGGTGACGAAGGCGCCGCAGATGGTGATGTTCTGGTGTCGGGCCGTGATCTGGCTGGCCTGGGCGACGAGGCCGGACTTGGCGAGTGCGGCGAAGCCGAGGCCGGTGGTGATGAGGAAGCCGACGAAGAGTTCGTCGTACTCGGTGCCGATGCCGTAGGTGAAGACGGTGAGGCCGAGGCCGAGGACGGCGACGATGATGAGGATCTCGGCGTAGGCGGGGAGCTTGCCGACGGGGCGGGCGGTGCCGGAGCCGAAGGCGGCCTTGACGGTGGCCCACTGGTGGCCGGCCTTGTGCTTGGAGTGCTCCCACGACGTGTCGTCGGGGTCGATCGGGTCGGGCTCGGGGTGCTCGAAGGGCAGGGCGAGGGCGCCGAGGAGGGCGGCGAGGCTGGCTATGGCGACGAGGAAGCCGCCGACTTCGAGGTTGACGACGCCGCCGAGTTCGGTGCTGATGGAGATGACCGTGTACCAGGCGGTGGCGAAGGTGGCGAGGGCGGCGAACTTGAGGGCGCCGTCGGCGCCGGCGGGGACGAGCCAGCCGAGGCCCTTGATGCCGTAGGAGGCGAGGGCGAAGAGGGTGGTGAGGGCGCCGCCGATGAGGACGAGGACCTGGAGGCCGCCGGGGTAGCCGTAGACGGTGAGGTCGCCGGGGAAGGCGGAGGTCCACGTCCAGGCGAGGAAGGCGGAGATGATGGTGAGGATGCCGCCGCCGGTGGCGAGGGCGCGGCCGGTGTTCTCGGGGATGCCGATGAGGCCGGCGTGGGTGGAAGCGGTCTTGGTGTGCGCTTCGGGGGTGGTGGTCTGTGTCGTCATCGGTGTCACGCCCTGTCAGCGACGCGCTCGCCGAGCAGGCCCTGGGGGCGCAGCAGGAGCACGAGGATGAGGAGTACGAAGGCCCAGACGTCGGCCCAGGACTGGCTGCCGAACTTGTCCATGCCGGGGATGTCGGCGATGTAGGCGGTGGCGATGGTCTCGGCGATGCCGAGGACGACGCCGCCGATCATGGCCCCGTAGATGTTGCCGATGCCTCCGAGGACGGCCGCGGTGAAGGCCTTGAGGCCGAGGATGAAGCCCATCGTGAAGGAGATCTGGCCGTACTTGAGGCCGTAGGCGACGGCTCCGACGGCGGCGAAGGTGGCGCCGAGGGCGAAGGCGATCACGATGATGCGGTCGGTGTTGACACCCATGAGTTTGGCGGTGTCGGGGTCCTGGGCGGTGGCCTGCATGCCGCGTCCGGTGCGGGTCTTCATGACGAAGTAGGCGAGGATGCCCATGCTGACGGGGGCGGCGATCAGCAGGAAGATGTCACCGGTCTGGATGGTGACGTTGCCGATGGTGAAGGGGCCGCCGTCGATCTGGGGGAAGACGCGTGCGGACTTCGCTTCGGGGTACCAGGCCCAGACGGCCTGCTGGAGGGCGAGGGAGAGGCCGATGGCGGTGATGAGCGGGGCGAGGCGTGGTGCGCTGCGGAGGGGGCGGTAGGCGAAACGTTCCGCTCCCACGGCGATGGTGACGGAGACCATGACCGCTCCGACGAGCATCAGGGGCAGGGCGATCGCCATGGATGTGCCGTCGGGCAGGATGTAGAGGTAGACCGTGAGAGCGCCGAACGCTCCGGTCATGAAGATCTCGCCGTGGGCGAAGTTGATGAGCTGGACAATGCCATAGACCATTGTGTAGCCGATGGCGACCAGCCCGTACATGGATCCCAGTAGCAGGCCGTTGACCAGCTGCTGCGGCAGTTCGTTCACCGCATGTCCTCCGAGACGGTTCGGATGTTTCGACGGGGGGCCGGATGCGAGTCCGCGCGGGGCGCTTGTGGAACAGCGCCCCGCGCGGCTCAGGTGTGGTGCGGGGGTGGGTCAGCCGGCGAAGGTGCCGGACTTGACGGCCTTCCAGGCACCGTTCTCGACGGCGTAGACGGTGAGCTGCTTGTTGGTGGCGTCGCCGTACTCGTCGAAGGCGACCTTGCCGGTCACTCCGTCGAAGGAGACGTTCTGGACCGCGGCGGTGATCTTGGCGCGGGCGTCGTCGGGCAGCTTGCCGCTGTTGTCGGTGACGACCTTCTTGACGGCCTCGATGATGGCCCAGGCGGAGTCGTAGGCGTAGCCGCCGTAGGCGGAGTACGCGTCCTTGTAGCCGGCTGCCGCGTAGTCGGCGACGAACGTCTTGGCGGAGGCGAGCTCCTCGACGGGGGCGCCGACGGAGGTGGAGAGGTCGCCGGTGGCGCTGGCGCCGGCCAGCGGGATGTAGTCGGCGGAGTTGATGCCGTCGCCGCCGACCAGCGGGATCTTCGCGCCGGCGGCCTTGATCTGCTTGCTGAGGGGGCCGGCCTGCGGGTACTCGCCGCCGTAGTAGACGACGTCGGCGCCGGAGTTCTTGACCTCGGTGGCGACCGCGGAGAAGTCCTTGGTGTCCGGGTTGATGTGCTGGGTGCCGACGACGGTGCCGCCGAGCTTCTTGAACTCGTCGGTGAAGGTGCCGGCGAGGCCCGCGCCGTAGGTCTTCTTGTCGTCGATGACGAAGACCTTCTTCTTCTTGGCGTCGTTGAAGACGTACTGCGCGGCGAACGGGCCCTGGATGGCGTCCGTGGTCGCGGTGCGGAAGTACGACTTGTAGCCGCGGACCTTCTTGGTCTGCCAGTCGGCGCCCTGGGTGAGGGAGGGGCCGGTGTTGGCGGGGGATATCTCGACGAGCTTGGCGTCGTCGAAGACCTTCTGCATCGACTCGGCGACGGAGGAGTTCAGCGGGCCGACGACGCCGAGGACGCTCTTGTCGGCGACGAGGGCCGCGGCGTTCTGCTGGCCGGCGGAGGGCTGGGCCTGGTCGTCCTTGGCCTCGATCTTGAAGGTGACGCCGTCGACGTACTTCTGCTTGTTGGCGTTCTTGACCGCGAGGTCGACCGAGTTCTTGATGCCGAGGCCCATGGCGGAGAGGTCGCCGGTCAGCGGGGCGTCGACACCGATGGTGACGGTGGTGCCACTGCTGTCCGAGCCCTTGTCGCCGCTGTCGCGCGAGCCGCAGGCGGTGAGGGTGAGTGCTCCGGCGGACAGCGCGGCGGTGATGGCGATGAGCGAACGTTGACGCACGTTCCAGTCCTTTCCCTGGGCGGCCCTCCCCCCTGGAAGAGGCCGAGTCCTGCGCTGAGCCGAAGGGGGTATTCCAGCCGCGCGGTGACTGGGCGTGACTCTAAGCGGGTGGGGTATCGGGGAGGAGGGTCTGACCAAGGCTGTGACGTTCTTGTTATGACACGAGGTAATGCAGAGCGGTACGGGGTGGGTGGATCGGTGGAATTCTGGCCGATTCGCCCTGTCCGCATAGTGAGAACGCGCAGGATGAACCAGGATGGGTTCAGGCGTCTCAGACGTTTTGGTGATTACGGAAATTGTTGCTGCAGGCGACCTTTAGGGCGGTGGCGAGGTCCTGTGCATAGCGTGTTCCCAGGATGAAGCTGTGGACCCTTATTGCACGCGTATTACGTAGAGTTACGTCCAGGAAAGGCAGTCCGGCGTTCCCCGGCACTTTCCCGCATTCCGTCACATGCATGGTGATCATGATCGTGCGGGCGGAACCCGCTGGGGTCCCGAAGGGTGCGGCCGGGGCCGTGGTGAGGGTGAGTCCGGCGTACGGCTGGCTCACCCGGGTCACGGTGACCGGCGGCCCGGCTGTCACGCCGAGCAGTATCTCGAAGGCGAAGCTGCGCGGCCCGGTGCCGGGCGCTGCGGCGACCTCGCCGAGGTAGCTGACGTCCACCACCTGCGACGGGAACGGCGGCAGGGACGGGAACGGCCGTACGGGCGGGGCCGGTTGGGCGCTGTGGGGCCGGGTCGCGTACAGGTAGCCGCCGCCCGCGAGGAGCAGCGCGGCGGCGAGGGCGGCGAGCACGGGCCGCCGGTGGGCGGCGTAACGGCGGGCGAGCGGGCGGGAGTCGGGCCGCCGGCCCGGTCGGTCGGCGGGTGCGGGGGCCTCCCAGGTGCCGGGCTGTGTGCCCTCGCCGGGTTCCACCGGGCCGATGCCGCTCATCGCCAGGGGCCTTCGCCGGGGCCGCCGGAGCGGTACCACGCGACGCAGCCGTCGCGGGCCCGCCGGTCGATCAACTCGGTTGCCGCGTCGGCCCCTTGGCCCTTCTTCGCGGCCCGCGCGGCGTCCACGACGGTCCGCAGGATCGCGTACTGCCCGTCGGACAGCCCCATCGACTGGTAGTCGCCGTAGGTGTCGCCGTCCAGCGTCTCGCGCGCCCAGTGGGCGACGATCCGCGTGCACAGGTCCTCGGGGGCGACGGCGGACGGGGACGCGGTCGGGGTGGCGGATGCGGATGCGGATGCAGGTGGGGCGGGGGACGTGGGCGGGGCTGCGGAGGTGTGGGGGCGGGCTTCGCCGCAGGCGGCCGTCAGCACCCCCGCCAGCAGGGCCGGTCCGAGCAGCCGCGCCGTGGTCCTCGCCCCTGGGGCGCCTGCCGTTGCCATGCTCCGACGCTAGGCCGCCGCAGTGCCGGGCGGCAACGGGTGCGCCCGCGCGGGGTGTTCGCGAGGACCGTCAGCCGGCCGCGGGGGCGTCGCGCAGCAGACAGGTCAGCCGCGCGGTGCACACCCGCCGCCCCTCCGCGTCACTGATCACGATCTCGTACGTCGCCGTGGAGCGCCCCCGGTGCACGGGCGTGGCCACGCCGGTGACCAGGCCGGAGCTCACGCCTCGGTGGTGGGTGCAGTTCAGGTCGACGCCGACGGCCAGCTTGGAGCTGCCGGCGTGCAGCATGGAGCCGACCGAGCCGAGGGTCTCGGCGAGGACCGCGGAAGCGCCGCCGTGCAGCAGTCCGTAGGGCTGGGTGTTGCCCTCGACCGGCATGATGCCGACGACCCGGTCCGCGGAGGCCTCGACGATCTCCACGCCCATGCGCGCGCCGAGGTGCCCGGCGGAGAACAGGGCCACGATGTCGATGCCGAGCGCGGCGTACTCGTCGATGACTTCTTGCGGGAACTTCACGTGCTGCTGCTCGCCCATGGGGTCCGGCTCCGTTCGTCGATCACAGTCCAGCGTCGCTGAGCAAACGCTCAGTCGGTCGACGATTGTTCCAGACGGACGACGACGGACTTGCTGGCCGGGGTGTTGCTGGTGTCGGCGGTGGCGTCCAGCGGTATGAGGACGTTGGTCTCCGGGTAGTAGGCGGCGGCGCAGCCCCGGGGCGTCGGGTAGAGCACGACCCGGAAGCCGGGCGCCCGCCGCTCCACGCCGTCCTTCCACTCGCTTACCAGGTCCACGTACGACCCCTCCGCGAGGTCGAACGCGCGCGCGTCCTCGGCGTTGACCAGGACGACCCGGCGGCCGTTCTTGATGCCCCGGTAGCGGTCGTCGAGGCCGTAGATCGTGGTGTTGTACTGGTCGTGGGAGCGCAGCGTCTGCAGCAGCAGGCGGCCCTCGGGCAGCTTCGGGTACTCGACCGGGGCGGCGGTGAAGTTGGCCTTGCCGGTGGCGGTGGGGAAGCGGCGCTCGTCGCGCGGGGCGTGCGGGAGCGTGAAGCCCTCCGGGCGGGCCACGCGCGCGTTGAAGTCCTCGAAGCCGGGGATCACGCGCGCGATGCGGTCCCGGATCGTCGCGTAGTCCTGTCCGAACTCCTCCCAGGGCACCTTGCTGTCTTCGCCGAGGACACGGCGGGCGAGGCGGCAGACGATGGCCGTCTCGGACATCAGGTGCGCGCTCGCGGGCGCGAGGCGGCCGCGGGAGGCGTGCACCATGCCCATGGAGTCCTCGACGGTCACGAACTGCTCGGTGCTTTTCCCGTCCGGGCCGGCCTGCAGATCGCGCTCGGTGCGGCCGAGGGTCGGCAGGATCAGGGCGCGCGCGCCCGTGACGACGTGCGAGCGGTTGAGCTTCGTCGACACGTGCACCGTGAGCCGGGCGCGCCGCATGGCCGCCTCGGTGACGTCGGTGTCGGGGGAGGCGGACACGAAGTTGCCGCCCATGGCGAAGAACAGCTTCGCCTCGCCGTCGCGCAGCGCGCGGATGGCGCGGACGACGTCGAAGCCGTGCTCGCGCGGCGGCGCGAAGCCGAACTCCTTCTCCAGGGCGTCCAGGAAGGCCGGGGCGGGGCGCTCGAAGATGCCCATGGTGCGGTCGCCCTGCACATTGCTGTGGCCGCGGACCGGGCAGACGCCCGCGCCCGGGCGGCCGATGTTGCCGCGCAGCAGCAGGAAGTTGACGACCTCGCGGATGGTCGGCACGGAGTGCTTGTGCTGGGTGAGACCCATCGCCCAGCAGACGATGGTGCGCTCCGAGGCGAGCACCATGCGCAGGGTCTCCTCGATCTCCGCGCGCGAGAGGCCGGTCGCGGTGAGCGTCTCCTCCCAGTCGGCCGCGCGGGCGGCCTCGGCGAACTCCTCGAAGCCGTGGGTGTGCTCGCCGATGAACGCCTCGTCGAGCGCGCCCTCCGTCTCCAGGATGAGCTTGTTGAGGAGCCGGAAGAGGGCCTGGTCGCCGCCGATGCGGATCTGCAGGAACAGGTCGGTGAGGGCGGCGCCCTTGAACATGCCCTGCGGGGTCTGCGGGTTCTTGAACTTCTCCAGGCCCGCCTCGGGCAGCGGGTTGACGCTGATGATCTTCGCGCCGCCCGCCTTGGCCTTCTCCAGGGCGGACAGCATCCGGGGGTGGTTGGTGCCCGGGTTCTGCCCGGCGACGATGATCAGGTCGGCCCGGTAGAGGTCCTCCAGCAGGACGCTGCCCTTGCCGATGCCGATGGTCTCCGACAGGGCCGAGCCGGACGACTCGTGGCACATGTTGGAGCAGTCCGGCAGGTTGTTGGTGCCCAGCTCGCGCGCGAAGAGCTGGTAGAGGAACGCCGCCTCGTTACTGGTGCGGCCCGAGGTGTAGAAGACCGCCTCGTCGGGGGAGGCGAGGGCGGCCGTCTCCTCGGCGATGATGTCGAAGGCGCGCTCCCAGGTGACCGGCTCGTAGCGCTCGCCGCCCTCGGGCAGGTACATGGGGTGCGTGAGCCGCCCCTGCTGCCCCAGCCAGTAGCCGCTGCGGCCGGCGAGGTCGGCGACGGGGTGCGCGGCGAAGAACTCCGGGGTGACCCGGCGCAGCGTCGCCTCCTCGGCGACCGCCTTCGCGCCGTTCTCACAGAACTCGGCGGCGTGCCGGTGCTCCGGCTCCGGCCAGGCGCAGCCCGGGCAGTCGAAGCCGTTCTTCTGGTTCACCCGCAGCAGCGTCAGCGCGGTGCGCTTCACGCCCATCTGCTGCTGGGCGATGCGCAGGGAGTGCCCGACGGCCGGCAGGCCCGCCGCCGCGTGCTTCGGCTCGGCGACCTGCGGCGCGTCCTGGACCGGATCGGCTTTGGGCGGCTTCGTTGCCATCGCACGCTCTCCTTCTGCATCAGCTCGGCTGTGTCACATCCCCCAGATCCTCGCACGAGCCACTGACAACGGACCCGTACGGTCCCCGGCCCCCGGCCGGCCGGGCCGCGGCCGGGACCGAGTGTCAGTGGGGCGTGGCAGGATCGGGGGCGTGGCAGAGACAGCAGCGAAGAAGACCGACACCCCCTCCGGCTCCGGCGAGAGCCGCCCGCGCCTGATGCTCATGGACGGGCACTCGCTGGCCTACCGCGCGTTCTTCGCGCTGCCCGCGGAGAACTTCACCACCGCGACCGGCCAGCCGACCAACGCGATCTACGGCTTCGCGTCGATGCTGGCCAACACTTTGCGTGACGAAGCGCCCACGCACTTCGCGGTCGCCTTCGACGTCTCCCGCAAGACCTGGCGCTCCGAGGAGTTCACCGAGTACAAGGCGAACCGCTCCAAGACGCCCGACGAGTTCAAGGGGCAGGTCGAGCTGATCGGCGAGCTGCTCGACGCGATGCACGTCTCCCGGTTCGCGGTCGACGGCTTCGAGGCCGACGACGTCATCGCCACGCTCGCCACCCAGGCCGAGGCCGCCGGTTTCGACGTGCTGATCGTCACCGGCGACCGCGACTCCTTCCAACTGGTCAGCGACCACACCACGGTGCTGTATCCGACGAAGGGCGTCTCCGAGCTGACCCGGTTCACCCCGGAGAAGGTCGTCGAGAAGTACGGGTTGACGCCCGCCCAGTACCCCGACTTCGCGGCCCTGCGCGGCGACCCGTCCGACAACCTCCCGGGCATCCCCGGCGTCGGCGAGAAGACGGCCGCGAAGTGGATCAACCAGTTCGGTTCGTTCGCGGACCTCGTCGAGCGCGTCGAGGAGGTCAAGGGCAAGGCCGGGCAGAACCTGCGCGACCACCTGGAGGCCGTCAAGCTCAACCGCCGCCTCACCGAGATGGTCAAGGACGTCGAGCTGCCCAAGGCGGTCACCGACCTGGAGCGCGCCCCGTACGACCGCACGGCCGTCGCGCTGGTCCTGGACACCCTGGAGATCCGCAACCCCTCCCTGCGCGAGCGGCTCCTCGCCGTCGACCCGGGCGCAGAGGAGGCCGAGCAGACCCCGGTGGCCACCGGCGGCGTGGACGTGGACGGCACGGTGCTGGGCACCGGCGAGCTGGCCGGCTGGCTCGCCGGGCACGCCGCCGGCACCCTCGGCGTCGCCACCGTCGACACCTGGGCGCTGGGCGCCGGTTCGGTCGCCGAGGTCGCGCTCGCCGCCGCCGAGGGACCGGCCGCCTGGTTCGACCCGGCGGAGCTGGACGAGTCCGACGAGAACGCGTGGGCGGCCTGGCTCGCCGCCGAGGACCGCCCCAAGGTCCTGCACAACGCCAAGGGCGCCATGCGTGTCTTCGCCGAGCACGGCTGGTCCGTCGCCGGCATCACCATGGACACGGCGCTCGCCGCCTACCTGGTCAAGCCGGGCCGCCGCTCCTTCGACCTGGACGCGCTGTCCCTGGAGTACCTCGGCCGGGAACTGGCCCCGGCCGCCGCGGCCGACGGCCAGCTCGCCTTCGGCGCGGACGACGGCGCCGAGGCCGAGGCCCTCATGGTGCAGGCCCGCACGATCGTCGACCTCGGCGAGGCCTTCCGGGACCGGCTGGAGGAGGTCGGCGCGGCCGACCTGCTGCGCGACATGGAGCTGCCCACCTCCGCCCTCCTGGCCCGCATGGAGCGGCACGGCATCGCCGCCGACCGCGCCCACCTGGAGGCCATGGAGCAGATGTTCGCGGGCGCCGTCCAGCAGGCCGTGAAGGAGGCGCACGCGGCGGCCGGGCACGAGTTCAACCTGGGCTCGCCCAAGCAGCTCCAGGAGGTCCTCTTCGGCGAACTGGGCCTGCCGAAGACGAAGAAGACCAAGACCGGCTACACCACCGACGCCGACGCCCTGGCCTGGCTCGCCGGCCAGACCGACAACGAACTGCCGGTCGTCATGCTCCGCCACCGCGAGCAGGCGAAGCTCCGCGTCACCGTCGAGGGCCTGATCAAGACGATCGCCGCGGACGGCCGGATCCACACCACCTTCAACCAGACGGTCGCCGCCACCGGCCGCCTCTCGTCCACGGACCCGAACCTCCAGAACATCCCGGTCCGTACGGACGAGGGCCGGGCGATCCGCCGCGGCTTCGTCGTCGGCGAGGGCTTCGAGTCCCTGATGACGGCCGACTACAGCCAGATCGAACTGCGCGTCATGGCCCACCTGTCGGAGGACGCGGGCCTCATCGAGGCGTTCACCTCCGGCGAGGACCTGCACACCACGGCCGCCTCCCAGGTGTTCGGCGTCGAACCGACCGCGGTGGACGCGGAGATGCGCCGCAAGATCAAGGCCATGTCCTACGGCCTGGCGTACGGCCTGTCGGCGTTCGGCCTCTCCGCGCAGCTCAACATCGACGCGGGCGAGGCCCGCGCCCTGATGGACGCCTACTTCGAACGCTTCGGCGGCGTCCGGGACTACCTGCGCCGCGCGGTCGACGAGGCGCGGGCGACGGGCTACACGGCGACGCTGTTCGGCCGCCGCCGCCACCTGCCCGACCTCAACAGCGACAACCGTCAACGCCGTGAGGCGGCCGAGCGGATGGCCCTGAACGCGCCGATCCAGGGCACGGCGGCCGACATCGTCAAGATCGCCATGCTGAAGGTGGACGACGCACTGCGCGCGGCGGACCTCAAGTCCCGCATGCTGCTCCAGGTCCACGACGAAATCGTCCTGGAGATCGCCCCCGGCGAGCGCGCGGCGGCCGAGGAACTGGTCCGCCGCGAGATGGCCGCCGCCGTCCAGCTCAACGTCCCCCTCGGCGTCTCGGTCGGCGACGGCTCGGACTGGGAGTCGGCAGCGCACTAGCCTCCGGCGGCACAGCCGGAGTGACACCTCGGGCCTGCTGGATCAGATTCATCGGGCCTGCGGGAAGTGACCCCTCAGGCTTGCTGGATGCGACACCTCGGGCCTGCGCGAAGTGACACACCAGGCCTGCTGGAAGCGACACCCCAGGCGCGCTGGATGCGACACCTTGGGTTTGCTGGATGCGATACCTCAGACCTGCTGGAGTGATACCTCAGGCGTACTGGAGGGGCCCCTGTCGGGCTTGGGTTCAAGGGGTCGTCGCAACACCACCTGGTTTCAGGTGGTGAGTAGATCACGTAGACGCTCGGCTGGGGTATCCCAGTCGAGCGTCTTGCGTGGGCGGCCGTTGAGTTCCTGGGCGACGTGTTCGAGGTCTTCGGGACTGTGCAGGCTCAGATCGGTGCCTTTCGGGAAGTACTGCCGCAGCAGCCCGTTCGTGTTCTCGTTCGAGCCGCGTTGCCAGGGCGAGGCGGGGTCGCAGAAGTAGACGGGCATGTCGGTGGCCATGGTGAACTGCTTGTGACGTGCCATCTCGCTGCCCTGGTCCCAGGTGAGGGAGCCGCGCAGGTGCGCGGGCAGGGTCTGGACGGTGCGGAC